>NZ_JPVR01000070.1 GCF_000772935.1 Lysinibacillus boronitolerans JCM 21713 = 10a = NBRC 103108 | reverse complement strand
CTTTATTGATTACGTTTTGCTTGTTCAGTTTTCAAGGTTCATTTTTATTCAAGTCGTTTTTTCAGCGACTTCTTTATATTAACATCTTATTTAAAACATGTCAACAACTTTTTAAGAGAAGTTTTTTATGCTTTTTTCTTAGTTAATCGTTATGTCTTAGCGACAATTAATATAATACAATACTAAGATATTATTCGTCAACAACTTTTCTAAAAAAATATCGAGGTATTTTTAGATACCTCGATTACAAGCATACTACAGTCATTGCCCCATTTCTAGAGCATCTTTATTTACCTTGTAATGACGATGAAATATCCTTTCATTTTTCGCTGCAATTGGTTCAATTTGAATATAGCCTTTATCCACTAAATACTCCACAAACACTTCTAAATCCACTGAGTAATTCACGAGCTCATGATGATCATGTAATTCCTGAATGGTCCACATTTCTTTTGTTTGCATGACTTCTAGTATATGCTGTGCCCCATCTCGTGTACGAGAGTGGATTAAAAACTCACTTGCTAAAAACAACAATTCTAAGCGCTTTTCTATTGGCTCATTACTTGTCACTAGCTCTTCATACAGCTTATAGATGGCTGGCTCAATTTTTTTCACCTGAGCCCAAACAGTTACTTCAGGATACAGGCCACTATCGATAATAGATAAACGACCTAAATGATGTAGGGAATCCACAACGTGATTATAAGCATCCAAGTAACTTCCTTTATCGAAGTATTCTTTCCCTTCCAAATAGCGACGAATTAACTTTGAAAATTGAATACCTGTTTTAATTTTACGTCCGCTATACGGAAATTCCTGCAATTCTATTTTTAATTTATGCAGAAATTCATTCCGATCAAATAATACTCTACCGAAGAATATCCAATCGACGACCTTCCGATTTGAACCAATGAGTAACCATTTTCGAATTAATTTTTCCGTAACAGTATGTAGAGCGATTTTATTTCCTTCATATAAGTAATGTTTTGAAAAGACTGGTTGCTCTGCTTCTTTTACGATAATAAGTAAAACCGTATCAAATGTATCTGTAACGTTACTTTGTTCTTCACGCTTTTCCACTAAAATTACGCCTAATGTATTCGACTGACTCGCACGTTCTTGATAGATTGGACGAAGTACTTGCTCCATGTTCAGCCCTCCTTTATTCATATAGGTTCTTTATTCCGTTAAAAATTCGACATACTCTAAAAGTATTCCTTCTTTCATTCAGTTCAAAGCTAAAATACTTTGTCCTTATATGTTATAGTAGATTTTAGATTGGGAGGCAAGATGAAATATGAAACCTTATAAAAGTAAAATTAATAAAATTCGTTCATTCGCACTAGCACTAATCTTTTTTGGTTTTATTGTCATGTACGGAGGCATTTTCTTTAAAAATAGCCCGATATTAGTTTTAATTTTCATGTCACTAGGTGTTCTTTGTATTATCGGTAGTACAGTTGTATACGCTTGGATCGGATTACTGTCAACAAGAGCTGTTCAAGTTGAGTGTCCAAATTGCCATAAGCATACAAAGGTTTTAGGACGAGTAGATATGTGCATGTACTGCAATGAGCCATTAACACTTGATCCTACTCTAGAAGGTAAAGAGTTCGATCAATCCTATAATAATAAAACAAAAAAATCCTAGCCCTTTCTAAGAGCTAGGATTTTTATTGTACTTTTGCAGTAGCAACTTTACATGTTGGACAAGTGCCGTATATCTCTAAGCGATGCGAATGCACATCAAAGCCTGTTACCTGTGATGCAAAATGCTCTATTTCGTCGAGTCCAGGATAATGGAAATCGACGATCTTACCACAGCATTCACAAATCATATGGTAATGATCGTTTGTCACGAAATCAAAGCGACTTGAAGCATCCCCGTAAGTTAGCTCTTTCACAAGACCTACTTCACGAAATACACGCAGGTTGTTATAAACAGTCGCTACACTCATATTAGGGAACTTGCCCTCAAGTGCTTTATAAATTTCATCGGCAGTAGGATGTGCCATTGATTGAATTAGATATTCCAAAATAGCATGACGCTGAGGAGTAATACGTACACCAGTTGTTTTCAACGTGTCCAGTGCATCTTGTAAATGCGTTGTAGACATCGTCATGCACCTCTTCCATAAGTATTATTAATTTATAATTGTTATAAATAGTGTATCCAATTCGTACTACTTCGTCAACAATCACACATTGCTTATCCTCAATAAATCAATGGCTGTTCCTTAATATCCTCTTGATAGATCCATAACATTTTCTAAATCAGTATCACCTTTTAGCCATTTTGTTAGGCTTGGCTTGAAGATTTCTAAGCTACGCTCGACATATCGAGAAGAATGACTGGATACATGGGGTGATACTATGACATTTGGTAATGTCCATAATGGATTGTCAGATGTCAGAGGCTCTTCTTCGAATACATCTAAAACTGCGTGTCCTATTTGCTTTGTTTCGATCGCTTGAATGAGTACCTTTTCATCCACTAAATTACCTCGACCAAAATTCATGAAGATCGCATTATTTTTCATCGCAGCAAAATGCTCTTCTTCTAATAAATGGGTCGTTTCTGTTGTTTTTGGTAATACAGAAATAACAATATCCGCTTGAGGTAGAGCCTCTTTTAATTGAGCAAAGCTAATCATCGTATTCATATAGGCCGCTTCTTTACCAGAGCGGTTACAGCCAATCGTCGTAACCCCAAAAGCTTGCAATAAACGCCCAACTTCCGAACCAATGGCACCCGGTCCCAAAATAAGTGCCGTACTATCTCGTAATTCCGTTTGTTGTGCTTTTTTCGACCATTCACTTTTCTTTTGCTGCTCATACATCCAAGGCAAAGCTCGTTTAATGGCTAAAATATGAGCAAGCATGGATTCAGCCATAGGCGTTTTATGAATGCCCCGAACATTTGAAACTAGAATGCCGCGTTCGATAATAGCCTGAGCCGGCATTTTTTCTATACCTGCCGATGCAACAAAAATCCATTTTAGCTTCGTCGCATATTGAATACTCTCTTCTGTTAAATCTTCACCATATGTAACTAAGACATCCGCTTGTTGAAGCTCTTCATTTGATAAGCTCTTTTCAAAGATAAATTCAACCTGTGGAAATTCTGCTAATAATGGCTCTCGTAAATCTGGTCTAGGTTCAAATGTAAAATAGATTCTCATTGTTTTGCCTCCTGTTCTGCTAAATAAGCGTAAACTTCTTCAATATGATTTTTTACTCGAACCTTGCGCCAAGCTTTTACAAGCTTCCCCTCAGTATCAATTAAAAACGTTGAACGCTCTATGCCCATATATTCACGTCCATACATTTTCTTTAAAGTCCATACATCATATGCTTCAGCAATAGCATGATCCTCATCCACTAATAATGAAAATGGCAAGCCATGCTTATCAATAAATTTTGCATGTTTTTTCTCGTTATCTGGACTAACACCAAGAACAACAGCATTTAAATGACTGAAGTCCTCAAACTTATCGCGAAAATCACATGCCTCTGTCGTACAGCCTGGTGTCATATCCTTTGGGTAAAAATATAAAATAACATTCTTCCCTTTAAAATCAGCTAAATGCACCATCTCGCCCTTTTCGTTCATTAGAGAAAAATCTGGCGCCTTTTGTCCTTCTAGTAAAGTCATACAATCTCCTCCTCTGTAGGTTCTATTTTACTCTAAGTAACAAATCAAGTCATATCCCTTAATTTCTTTGGATTTCTTACAGTGATAGGTCTACAATAGATTACGTATAAAAAGTTAGGAGGCAATTCTATGAATCATGCAAAATCTGAAGCAATACATGCAGAGGCTTTACAGCATATTGTTGGTGGTGTAAACAGCCCTTCTCGTTCATATAAAGCAGTAGGTGGCGGTTCTCCTGTAGCCATGGCGCGAGGAAAAGGTGCCTATTTTTGGGATGTAGATGGCAATCGCTATATCGACTACCTAGCAGCATATGGTCCAATCGTTACTGGTCATGGCCATCCACATATTGCAAAGGCCATAGCGCACGCAGCTGAAAATGGTACACTGTTTGGGACACCGACTGAATATGAAGTTACTTTTGCAAAAATGTTAAAGGAAGCCATCCCTTCGATGGATAAAGTACGCTTTAACAACTCTGGCACAGAAGCTGTTATGACAACGATTCGTGTGGCACGTGCCTATACAGGCCGTACAAAAATCATGAAATTTGCTGGCTGCTACCACGGGCACTTCGATTTAGTATTAGTGGCTGCTGGATCAGGTCCAGCAACATTAGGAACACCTGATTCAGCAGGTGTTACAACTTCGACTGCTGAAGAAGTTATTACTGTACCTTTTAATAACCCTGAAGCCTTTACAGAAGCCATGGATAAATGGGGCGAGGAGATTGCAGCTATTTTAATCGAGCCAATAGTAGGAAACTTCGGTATTGTTGAACCGAAGCCAGGTTTCCTTGAATTAGTACATGCTACAGCAAAGGAAAAAGGGGCCCTAACGATTTACGATGAAGTCATCACGGCCTTCCGCTTCCACTATGGTGGCGCTCAAAATTTACTTGGCCTAACACCTGATCTAACTGCACTTGGTAAAGTTATTGGTGGTGGTTTACCAATCGGTGCATATGGCGGACGCAAAGAGATTATGGATACTGTTGCACCACTCGGCCCAGCATACCAAGCGGGTACGATGGCTGGAAATCCTGCATCTATGCAAGCTGGTATTGCTTGCCTAGAAGTGCTACAAACACCAGGTATATATGAGGAAATGGATAGATTAGGCGCAATTTTAGAAGAAGGTATTTTAGCTGCCGCTAAAAAACATGGCGTAACCATCACGTTAAATCGTCTTAAAGGAGCGCTTACTATTTACTTTACAGATGTGAAGGTAGAAAACTATGAACAAGCTGAAAGCTCTGATGGTGAAATATTTGGACGCTTCTTTAAACACATGCTTGAGCAAGGTATTAATCTAGCTCCTTCTAAATATGAAGCATGGTTCTTAACAACTGAGCATACAGAAGCAGACATTCAGGAAACAATTAAAGCAGTAGATATTGCGTTTTCTCAATTGTAATCTTGACAAGAAAAAGGCGACTTGCAAGTAGAAGTCGCCTTTTTCTTATTCATCCATGCAAATCTATGTATTTTATGAGCACTTCCTTCTATAATGTAAAGAAGCTAAAAAATATTAGACAGAAAGGACATCTTTATGAAATTAGGTGCCCGTGTATTTAAAACTGGTGTAGCTATCGTATTTGCATTATTTATTGCAGAGTTGTTAAAACTACCTTCACCTGTTTTTGCTGGAATTGCAGCTATTTTTGCTATTCAGCCTTCTATTTATCGTTCTTACCAAACCATTGTGGAGCAAGTACAAGCGAATATTATAGGTGCGACAATTGCCGTCATTTTCGGCTTACTTTTTGGCCATCATGTCGTTGCCATTGGTATAGCCGTCATAATAGCTATTGGTTTAATGTTAAAGTTTAAACTCGAAAAATCACTTTCGCTAGCGTTGGTATCAGTTGTAGCTATTATGGAATTTCAAGGGGATGACTTTTTAACGTTTGGTTTGATACGCTTTGTTACGATATTAGTTGGGGTATTAGCAGCATTTGTCGTAAATCTTGTGTTCTTACCACCTAAATACGAGGTAAAACTATTTCGCAAAATTTATATTTTACAAGATGATATTATTCGTTGGACACGACTGGCTGTACGGCAAGCTTCTGAGCATACATCCACAAAAACAGCATTAAGTAAGTTTAAAAACCGTATGCTACGAGTGGATACGCTGTATGATTTTTATAAGGAAGAGCGTAATTACTTAAAAAATAAAAAATATGTGAAAGCACGCAAACTAGTAGTCTATCGTCAAATGATTTTAACTTCCAAGAAAAGCTTGGAATTGCTACAGCGTTTGCATAATCACGAAAATGAATTAGCTCAGCTCCCTACACAATTTCATTTAATGATTCAGGAGAGACTTGATTCCTTGTTAACATACCATGAGCAATTGCTCTTAAAATATACAGGAAAGCTAAAGCCTGAGCATTCGGAGTGGAGTAAAAGCATTGACTATGTCCAACGCAATGAGCTGATGGAAATTTTCATCAAGCAAATCAACTTTGCTCGTGAAGAGGGCGATACGGAGTTTTCTAGCTATCACCTACTCTATATATTATCGCGTATTTTAGATTATGAGGAAAACCTAGAACATCTTGATACACTCATTGTGTCCTACCAAAGCTATCATGGACATGAAATCAATGTAGAATTTGAAGAAGAATTCATTTAGCTAGCATTTTATGGCAACAGATTACCTTGATTCTAGGGGCTTTTGATCACCCTTTGAATGAAGAAAAGTCTGTTGCTTTTTCTATACAAAAAACCTCCAAGTAGTAATCTACTTAGAGGAAAGGAGCTAAGAACGTAATGTTAGCAGTTGTTGCTCTGCTTGTTGGCGTTTGACCGTTTGTTCATCACGTAATTGCTGATAATTGGCAATGCCTGATACAATAGTATCCCACATTTCTTCAAGAGTCTGGGTAGTGCTGGATTGTTGAGCCATGGCAGTACATAATTGCACCGCTTCCTTGCTAGCTCCCCCAAATTGCTTCATACGGTCTTCAAAGGCAGAGGCTGATTGACTTTGTAATTGTTGACGTCTTTCATTAACTGCATTCATCAAACCCATTTTAAAAACAGGAATGGTTTTAACAAAAGCCCCATTAATTTGTTCAATCAATTCACTGTTACCATTACGTAGCATATCGATTTGGGGAGCTGTGATAATAGCCACCATACGCGATTTTTCTAAATCATCTATTTTTTGCTGGAGCATCTCTGCAATAGCTTGCAAACGATTTAGCTCCATTTTCGCCAGCTGATTACCTGCTTCACTCTGTTTTTCATACATTGGAATCAATGTTGTTTGGACCTCATGAAGTTTCATATCAGTTGCTACGATATACTTTTCTAGCTCAAGATAGTACATGAGGTCCTCTTGATATAAGCGTGCAAGTACTCGATTATCCTTCGCTAATTCTTCTTCCATCAGCACAAATTGATAATGGATTTTCTCAATCTCTCTCCCCAGTCCATTGTATTTCGTAAATAAATCACCATCATTTTTGGTCTTACGTGCAAATAGCTTTTTAAAAAAGCCCTTTTGTTCTGTAAAATCTTGTTTGTCGAATGTTTGCATCAGGGCTTCAAGCTGCTTAAATAATTCATTTGATTCGAAAGTTGTTGACTGGGTGATGATTGCTAAAATTTGATCTGCAAATGTAGCTAATTTTGTAGCCGGCTCTTTTCCCAAAGCTAATAGCTCTAACTGATTTTTTATATCGATTTGATTGGCAATTTGCTTTACCTCTGCATGATCCCGTAACTGTTCTTTGAAGGCTTCTGCTGTTTCCAGCGTTAGCTGCTTCAGCGTCAACGAGTTATTTGACATTTGTGCCGCCTCCTTCCTATCATCAGAAAAAACGATTAAAGAGTTTTTTTATGATTTTGTCGGGTGCAGTTTTCTGTGGCTTTGGTTCTTCATAGTGCAAGTCAAATAGCATATGCTCTAAACGATGTACATCGTAACTATCTTCTCGTAAATGTTTTTCTAAATCTAGTTGTCCTGTCGGATTATAAAAAACAATATCCACACCAAATCGATTTAAAAAGGCCAATAATGCCATGTCCTCACGTGATAAAGCTGGTTGTTGAGGTGCTTGGAATAATACCAGCTTCGGTACCTCTTGTGAATAATCAAAGCTTTGTAGTAATCGCAGTACCTCCGGAGGAATCATCGTCATTTGTTTAAATAAAAATAACTGTAAATCATATAAGGACTCATTCAGCTGTTGTTTCAACATGGGCTGCTCACAGGAAGTTTTTATCGTATGTGCAATTGCACGCTGTAGCTCCAATGTTAATTCCCCATATTGCCACCAATCACTTTGCATAATACGCTCTACTGACAGCTCTCCATTTACTAGGCAATGCTTATAGTGAAAGTGGAAATTGGCTCTGCTCGTTGATGCATAGGGGAATTTCTGGACAAAAACAGTTTGCGGATTTGCTAATAACTGATGCATATAATGCCAGTATTCTTCACGTTGGCTCGAAACCCCACTAATTTTTGCAAATATGACTGGTATGACAACCTCATCTCCAACCACTTCAAACTGCGGTCGAACCAAAGCTTTCTCTTTTGCATAAATAAAAATATCGTCATATGTCATCCGTAATGTTAAGGAGCGTGGCATAAAATCTTTAAACTGCCAAGGCTTATAGACACCTGATTGCTGATCATGCATTAATTGTTCAAAATGCTGACTCGATCGATATCCGACCGTTGCCTGTCGATCACGCAACTTATCAGGAAATGGCTGTAAAGCTGTTTGATTTGAATATGCATATGTGATGGAGAAAGAATCATTAGGATCAATCTCAGCAAATTCATCCGTTTTAGCTGGATGAAAAATTAATACGTCACAACCTAGCTCCATTAATAATAATAAGAAATAGCGCTGACTAAGTGTTGCTTCCCCGTACCAAACTACTTTAGGAAAATCATCTGTTGGTTTCATGGATTTTGTCCATAGAATCCAATGATTTTTTAACCATTTCACCATATCAATTAAAAAACGGCGAAAGTCATTTGCTAGCAAACCTAACGATTGCTGTTTTTGAAAGAGCTCTACTACTTTAATGGTTGCTAACTGTAGATGGCGATTCATTACACTATCATCATGTTTAGGAATTAATTGATAACCATACATCATTGCCACTAAACGATTAATAGATAGACCTTGTGGAGTTTGTTGATGCTGTGAAAGGATTGCTTGTATTGCCTGAAAGTCTTTTGGTTCAATATGTTTATTTAATTCTTCACTTAAAATATGGATGTTAGCGTTTTGTGACAATGTAAATAATGAATTGAAGTAATCATCTTCTTCGATTGGTACGCCCAATACACGTACAGCAATTCTACTAAAACTCACTTGTTGCTCTGTTTTTTCATAAAATGCACGATTCTTTGGTGAATCTTGAAACGCCTGTAGCCAATCATCAGGATGACGCTCCAACACTGATTTAATTGTGATTGTTTGCATACAAACGCACCTCCTAAAAATCATCCTCAGCCTATGTGGAAGCATTCATTTGTCATAGGGCGCCTCACCTAATGACAACAAAAAATATTTGAACTTTTATATGACCGTATGTTGTGATGCCATCTTTAAAACCGCTTCCAATAAATCTTTTGTAAATGCTTCGCCATAGAGAGGCGAGTAAGTTGTATTTTGTAAAACTTTTGGCTGTTTATCCTTTAAATCTCCATGATTTGGTGTAAAAGCTAAATCAGCCATTGCAAGCATGCCATAATCCATAATAGAATCACCTGCTGCGATATGCATATCGTATGTACAGAATTCCTTTATATATTCTATAGCCGCTTCCTTTGTCAGCGCCTTAGGCATAAAATACAATTTTTTCCCTTGTAATAGAACATACCAACCATGCACATCAAACTCTCGAATCATCGCTTGTAATTCATCGGATGGTAAAACGTTGATATCTACATGATGTACGTAAAAAAGCTCATCAATATACAAAGAACGTTGTAGCCATGTATCAGATTTAATCGTCTGAAAAAGCTTTAGCATATCCATACGAGGAATCGAAGAATCTTCAATGCGTCTAGATAATGTTTGTGTCCATTTTTCATATGGCTGACCCTTTTCTACTATTGTACCCCCATTGCTTGTAATTGCAAAAGCAGGGCATAAATCATGAATAAAATGGATTCTTTTATATTGATGTAATGCTCTTGTTGTAACAGGTACAAATAGAGCTTGTTGGTGCACCTGTTGCAATAGGGGTGCTGTTGCCTGCGTCATCATACTCATTGCAGTTTCAATCTTGTGTTCAACGACGATTGTCTCTGTAGCTGGCGGAAACATCTCCATCATGCGTTTAGAATAAATAAGGGTTCTATCTAAATCAGATGTAAATAATATCATCATATTCTCCTCTATAATTCTTTGATCAAACCACAACATGCATAGGACATATACGAATACTCTTCAACCAATACATTTTTTTCCTGTGCTAATAACAAAATATGTTTTAGCTCATCCATGTAATGTGGGTTAATTAAAATTTTCCAAGGTATCCTTCGCAGCAAAACTCTTGTCGTTTCCCCAACACCTGGCTTAATGAAATGAATATTATCAATACCAAAATCTCGTTGAATTGTTTGCACGGACTTCATGCCCTCCCAAGTAATCGGAGAGAATTCCTGCTCTTGAATTTGTAGCACAATTTTACTCTGTACTTGTTCAAAACATGTGACGATACGTTCTATGTACAGCTTGGAGACATCTACGGCCTCTAATTCTTTGTAGTATTTTGCACCATGAAAATCGTTTGCATCCATAAACTGCAAATTTAATACCGTTCTACTCACTAAACCAGATACAGTTGAATTTAAACAAGCAGAAGGTATTAAAAAATCCTCACGAGTTCCATAAATAGCGGCACAATGGCCAGGATCAGCCAAAACAGCTAAATTGGCGCTTAACTGTGCTTGATATTGTAAGTTAAACTTTTGGCAGGATTGAATTAATTCATTGGTAATTGCCCCTTTTCCTGTCCAACCATCAATAAATTGAAGACTTCCTAGAGGGTGCTGTGTCAAAATATAACGAATTGCCGTTTCATCAAAACCACGACCACGTAGTATAGAAATGGAGTAATGTGGAACATTCACATGATAACGTATGGCTATATACCGTTTGATTAAAATACCAATGGGTGTACCTGCACGAGCTAAACTCACAAGAATTAAATTTTCTAACCCTCTATTTTCAATGATTTGCTCTGCCACTACGCCAACTGCGATTGCTATTCTTTCTGCATAAGCATCTAGCGCTTTATAAAAAAGATTCATGTAGGTATCAGATGGTTGCTGCTCTACTGGCAGCATTTCCGAATAATGTATGCCCGATTGAATGAGCTGTTCACGTTTCTCATTATCCATTTCAAGGAATGCACTTCCAATATCACGCAATAAAAAAATAACGTCCTCTGGTGCATAACTCCCCATTTTATCTGGCTGCAAAGTCGATATCATCGTTCTCCCTCCAATTCATGCATACTAATTACGTATACTTTGGCTTTAGTGGCTTCTTGTAATGCCTTCACCACACGAGCAACTACCGCTTTACTTGCTATACGTTCCACAATGAAGAAAAGTTCCGTGTAAGACTGGCTTTGAAGATTATATAAATAATTAGTAACCCCGTTATTTTCTGGACTTTCAAAGGCTATTTTTTCGTTAATCGTATATCCCAAATCATCCGTACAATAGATTGGACTACGAGTAGTTGATTGAAAGTAAACATCATTTCCTAAATAAGAGGCAATTTGCATAGGAACATACATGAACTCACCCGTGCCAATAACAAGCGCTGGCCCGATTGTTCTTAGCTCTTGTAATTGCTTAGCGATAGCTTGTAACGATTTCTTTTGTGCAACATGCTGTTTTGAAGTGAGCAAAAACCTCCCTGTCGCTACTAGATAAGGCTGATTATTTACTAAACCATTCTCCGCAACAGATTGATAGAATTTGCGATCAACAGGCGCCTGAATTGGCCATAGTTCTATATCCTCTGTAGCCTGTGTTTGTAAATTTGGTTGCGTGCTTGTTAAGCTTGGCATACCTGAACAGCTAAAATTCCCACTCAAAATGGAGATGAATTCTATAGAGATATCCCATTGTACTTCTAATTGCTTAAAGATGGATTGCTGCTGTTTTGAACGCCAATCTAAAATAGATAGTACCGCATACTGTCTCACTAAAGGAAATTTCTGTCTTAATGTCTCAATAATATTAATGACCGTATTCCCCGTCGTAATCTCATCATCAATTAACACAATGCGCTTAGCTTGCAGTAAAAATTCTGGTTCCTCCGTATAAATTCTATGGCTTGTCGCATGTGAATGTTCTTCCTCAAACGTAACAAATGGCTCAAAATCAGGCAGCACTTCACGTGTTGTGTGGATATACATAGCATTCGAGTGAAAGGCATTAAATACTGCGTGTCCAAGTGCTGTTGCCGTCTCTGCAAAGCCAATAAATAATGTTTCATCCGTTAATTCTAGGGTTCCTTCTATGGATTTTTGTACTACATCCAAATTAGCCCCGTCTTTTAAAGCTTTTACGACAGACGAAGCCATTATCTTTTGTCCAGTAAGATGCTGCTGATACAGCATAGCTAAAAGAGTTCCTGTTAGTAAAGGGATTTGCGGACGGACAGCCAAATGTTTGCCTAGTACTGTGCTTACAAACAAAAATTGTCTTTTCTTATTAATCCGAGCCGCCATTTTAAATAAATTGGATAGCGCAAAATTATGTGGATTGTAGGTAATTTCAATATCTATTGAATAATTCGGTAAAATGCTTAATTTACTCATTTGTTGTTGCATATAGATTACCACCTATTTCAGACTGTAATAAAAGTGAGGCAAAATCGACAGATTCATGATAGACACCATAGACATGAGCCTGTTTTAAAATCCGCTGTGCCCATCTCATATGTGGCTTAATTTCATTCATTTTATTAGCATAGTGACTTTTCATAACACCTTTTTGTCCATCATTATTTTCTATAATACTTAGTGCATCTAAGTATTCCTCATACGAAATAGCATAGAGGGCATGCACAACACGGATATGGCTCGGATGAATAATAGTTTTTCCCACTATGCCGTTTTGTTTATCCATTAAAACTTCTTTCATTAATCCATCTAAACAATCGTCTAACAACGCTTTCCTTGTATCGAGCCCACCTTTCTCACTAAATGGTGTCACTCTAAGTGCGGGCTTTAATACACGTTGATTATTAAAATACTCCCACACAGGCCCTGAGATAATAAAACCATCTTCCTCACGACCTAAGATATTGACAATATCTGCAATACAATCTCGAATGACACTAATATCATAAATGGTAGAATCCATACGGCGGCGAATTCCGTAAATACCACAAAAATCAGTGGCACCTATTCGCACATTTAATACACGGGCTCTGTATTGATGTAGAACTGCTTTAATGTTTAATAATGCTTCTAAGCGAGATTCCTTATATAGTACCTCACGGCTCTCCAAAATCGGCATACCATATAAAATTAAATCATTTTCTAAAATGGTTTGTTCAAGCAGTTCAAAATAGCGTGCACCCTGTTCTGCTGTAAACTTTGGAAAGACATAGCCTGTTAATATTTCTTGCTTTTTCCCTAAAGCAGTCGTTAACTTTTGAAATTGCTCAACATGTCGGACTCGAACAAAAAGTAATGGGAGCTCCTGAAGCAATAGCTGTTTTTGCTGATAGAGTGCGTATAGTTCACTAATATCTTCTATCAGCTTAGCTTCACAATCTACTAACTCTGCATCTCCTACTGCATCCTCCAAATCAATGACGAGGGATGTGAGTTGCTTATATTTTTGTGATCGAATCAAGCTCACAATTGTAGGCATGGAAGCTGGCATGTACAATGTCGCACCTAGAGCATACGACAAAATATCTGGTGATTCCCATTTTGTAAATGGCTGTGGCTTCTTATAAAAAATCGTCTCTGCTTCTGTTGCAAAGTGTTGCATCTAATCCTCTCCCCAGTAACTATGCCTTTTGTGAAAAAGGCACTGTATCAGCCTGTTCCATACAGACCAATACAGTGCCTTGTTTACACTGCTGTTTTCTTCTTCAACTTGTAAATAACAAATGTCAATAAGAATGCAGCAATTAAAATAATAACGATAATTTCATGTGAAAGATGGTAGCCCGAAAAACTAGCAAATATTTTTAGTGCATTACGATTGGCGCCCTGATACTGAATCTATTAAAACAAGTCCACACATCTGCCAGTGAGCATATGTATTTAATACATCCAAACAAAATCAAGATCCTTCGTCATGTACCTATTTCTCAAACTAGTTACTGTAAGCCATATGCATTGATTAATGCAGCTAGTCCACCCTGGTAACCTGAGCCTACTGCAGCAAATTTCCACTCACCATTATGTCGGTACAGCTCGCAAAATACTACAGCCGTTTCAATACTGAAATCTTCGCCTAGATCGTACCGCAATACCTCTGATCCCGACTCTTCGTTCGTCAATCGTACATAGGCATTTAAAACTTGCCCGAAGTTTTGATGACGTCCCTCGGCATCGTAAATAGTAACCGTCACTACAATTTTTTCAATTTGAGGTGATACTTGCTTTAGGTTGACAAGAATTTTTTCATCATCCCCATCCCCTGCACCTGTACGATTATCTCCCGTATGGACAACAGACTGGTCTGGGCTCGCTAAATTATTATAGAAAATAAAGTCCTGTTCATTACGACATTTACCTGAAGCATCTAGTAAAAATACAGATGCATCCAGGTCAAAGTCTTGCCCACCGTCAAATTGCTTTACATCCCAGCCTAAACCAATGCCAATGCTATTTAAGCCTGGATCTTGCTTTGTTAAATCAATACGTTGCCCTTTACTTAATTGTATAGCCATTCAAAAATCTCCCTTTCTGTCCAAAGATGAAATTTTAGTTTACACTTAAGCCATAATCATTACATAAAGCAGCTAAGCCACCTTGATAGCCCGCACCAATCGCATTAAATTTCCATTCTCCGTTATGGCGATATAATTCCCCTACAACAATCGCTGTTTCGATACTGAAATCCTCGCCTAAATCATAGCGAATAATTTCTTCGTTGGAAGCAGCATTTATAATACGAATATAGGCATTAGACACCATACCGAAGTTCTGACTGCGAGACTCTGCATCATGGATTGTTACAGTGAAGGCTAGTCGCTGAACATGTGCAGGTACTTGAGTTAATGCCACTTTCACCACTTCATCGTCACCTTCGCCTACACCTGTTAAATTATCGCCTGAATGCTCAACTGAGCCATTGCCACCTGTAGTGTTGTTATAGAAAATAAAATCATTTTGATCTGCAACTTTGCCTGTATCAGCAAGTAAAAATACAGAGGAGTCTAAGTCAAAATCATGACCACCATCATATTTATTTGTATCCCAGCCTAAACCTACAACAACATTCGTTAATCCTGGATTTGTTTTAGTTAAATCTACCTTTTGACCTTTTTGTAGTGAAATGCCCATAATTTTTATTCCTCCTATTTAGTCAATTATTTATTGATATCTTCGAACAACGTCGCCAAGCTTTATGTCATTTGTTCCCGTACCAACCGCAGCAAATTTCCATTCATTATTATGACGGTAAATTTCTCCACATACTAACGTCGTTAAATTCGAATAATTATCAGTTAAATTATAGCGAATTAGTTCGCTTCCTGTCCTATCATCATACACACGAATATATGCATTTTGAATCATACCGAAGTGTTGATTGCGACCTGCCGCATCATAAATGTTTACAACAAACACAAGCTTGTTATATTGCGTAGGTACAGATGATAGCTCAATTGTAATTACCTCATCATCACCATCGCCGTCACCTGTTAAATTATCACCTGAATGTCGAACAGAACCGCAGCTACTTGTTAATTTCCCGAAATAAACAACATCGTCACCCGCAACAACCTTATCATCCTGTAACATCAATACCGAAGCATCACAGTCGATACTTCTGCCACTGCCACTATTTCTGCTGGAAAATAAACCACCTAAAAAGCCGCCACTTTTCTCTTGACCTACAGGGTCCCACCCTAAACCTACTTTTATTTTATTTAATCCTGCGTTACCCTTTGTTAAATCAACTCTTTGTCCTTTTTGTAAATTAATCCCCAATTTTAACACCCTCCTAAAATATGTATTTCAGTCGAAAGATTTTATGGTAAGCAATATAATCTACTAAGCTAAAAGATTTCTACTTAAATTAAGTCTAAAATAACGTGACAAAAAATTCAATTAATGGCTCCGAAAAGGTGTTTTCACTTATTTTAGAAAGCCCCTCACGCCTTTTTCTATAGCATAGAACGTTTTTGTAGTAAAAATGTTCCTTTTATATCCATTGGTCCAAGTAGCTAAAAAAACCTTCTAACTTGTAGAAGGTTATTGTTCCTATTTACTAACTTTTCATTTTTGGATCAAGTGCATCTCGTAGTCCATCACCCATTAGATTAAAGCCAAGAACTGTTAACATAATAGCTAAACCAGGGAAAATCATCGTCCACGGAGCATTTAATAAAAACTTACGTGCATCCGCTAGCATTTTCCCCCATTCTGGTGCTGGAGCTTGAGCCCCTAGCCCAAGGAAACCTAATGCTGCCGCTTCAATAATGGCTGTCGCAATTGCTAGTGTTCCCTGTACAATTATTGGGGTTATGGAATTCGGCAAAATATGTGAAAATAGAATTCGCGCATCACGCATACCAATTGCTTTTGCCGCTACTATATACTCTTCTTCCTTGACACTTAAAACTTTAGAACGGATTAAGCGCCCAAAATTCGGTACGTTAATAATAGCAATAGCGATTAATGCATTTTGTAAAGATGGACCTAACACTGACACTACTGCAATCGCTAGTAGCATACTAGGGAAAGCTAGCATAATATCAAAAATACGTGAAATTATCGTATCAACCCATTTACCATAATAACCTGCAATGATGCCAAGTAAACTACCAATTATCACGGACAAAATAACAGAGAAAAAGCCTACCCATAGCGAAATCCTTGCACCGTGAATGATCCTCGAAAAAATATCCCGTCCAAAATCATCCGTTCCAAACCAATGATCAGCGGATGGTGCCAGTAAACGCTTCGTTAAATCTTGTTCATTGATGCCCTGTGGTGCAATGAACGGACCAATGACAGCCAGTAAAATAAAAAATATAACAATTCCTGCTCCTACAAGGGATACTTTGCTCTTTTTAAAACTACGCCAGCCTTCGAGCCATGGGCCTACTGCCTTTTCTCGAACTGGTGCTGCTTCTTTTTTTATATCAATTGCTCCAGTCATCTTTGCAACTCCCTTCTATTTGTATTTAATACGTGGGTCGACTACTGTATACAGTAAATCCACGATTAAGTTAATCATGATGAAAATAAATGCAACGATTAGAATACCTGATTGAATCACAGGATAATCCCTGAAGCCAATCGCATCATAAATATAACGACCAATTCCTGGCCAACTAAAAATTGTCTCTGTTAAAATGGCCCCACCTAACAGTAATCCTGTTTGTAGACCAATTACCGTTAGCACAGGAATAACCGCATTCTTTAATGCATGTTTATAAACAACAATAAACATTTTTTGTCCTTTTGCTCTTGCAGTCCTCACATAATCTGAGCGCATAACTTCCAGCATGGAAGACCTTGTGATTCTGGCAATGATAGCCATTGGAATCGTTGCAAGTGCTACTCCTGGTAATATTAAGCGCTTTATGACTTCGATGAATTGATCAAAGCGGCCTTGAATGAGCGTATCCAATAAATAAAAATGGGTTATGGCGGTAATTGGATTTCGCACATCTTCTCGACCAGAAGTAGGCAGCCAACCAAGCTTACTACTAAATGTCCACTGCTCCATCAATCCAAGCCAGAACACGGGTACAGATACACCGATTAACGCTATAATCATTGCTGTATAATCAAACCAAGAATTTTGGAACCATGCAGAAATAATGCCCGCATTCACACCAATAACAATTGCAATAATCATCGCAAATAGTGCAAGTTCAGCCGTTGCTGCTAAGTATGGGAAAATTTCTTCTGATACAGGTAGTTTCGTACGTAGGGAAACCCCTAAATCTCCCTGAAAAATACCTGCTAAGTAACTAAAATATTGTGTATACCAGGGCTTATCTAATCCTAAACTTGCGTTTAACGCCTCGACCGCCTCTTTTGTTGCCTGTTGTCCTAAAATAACTTGTGCTGGATTTCCAGGAATTGCTCGTATCAACATAAAGACGATAAAAGTCATTCCAAGCAAAACTGGGATTAGTTGAAGTAAACGTCTCCCCATATAGTGAAGCATTTTCATCACCTCTCTATGATTTTCATAATCTACTGTGAAGTCTTTATATACTGTTGAAAGGTTGAGCCTTCACTAAACGGTTTTGAATGTTTAGTTGAGATCTTTCATACAGGAAATAATCATTATCTTTACTTGAAAAGAATCTGCGAGATTTCCACGGCTTACCCGCAGAAAAGCAAGCAGATTCTTCACATTACATTTCTTTGTTCAATTAAAAATGGTGAAATTTACTATTGAATATCTACTGCATCTAAACGGTCAGAGCCAGTAGGATGCGCAATATAATTCGTCACTTTCACATTAGCAGCTAAAATTGGAATAGAGTGAGCAAGTGGAACCCATGGAGCATCCTCAGAAATAATTACTTGAGCTTGCTTATAAAGTTCATTACGCTTGTCTTCATCGATCTCAGTTTGAGCAGCTGTTAAGATCTTGTGTAATTCTGGATTATCATAGAACGTATAGTTATTAGAGCCAATATTATCGCCGTCTAATAACGTGTATAGGAAGTTATCCGCATCCCCATTATCGCCTGTCCAGCCAAGTAGGAATGCATCTGCTTCACCATTTTGAGCTTTTTCTAAATACGTAGCCCATTCAAATGATACAATTTTAGATTTAATACCTACATCTTCTAAATTCTTTTGAATCGCTTCAGCAACTTTTTGTCCGTCTGGCATGTATGGACGTGGTACTGGCATTGCCCATAGCTCAATTTCCTTACCATCGTAGCCTGCTTCAGCAAGTAATGCTTTCGCTTTTTCAGGATCATACGTATAGCCTGTCACTTCATCGTTATAACCAGAAATTACTGGTGGCATTGGGTTTTTCGCTGGCTCAGCTAGCCCTTCATAAAACGCATCCACTAATGCTTGTTTATCAATTGCATAGTTGACTGCTTGACGCACTTTTACATTATCAAAAGGTGGACGTGTAACAGTTAAGCCAAGGTAACCAACGTTCATAGATGGACGTTCGATTAACTGTAAATTTGCATCGCCTTCGATTGTTGCTTTATCTGATGGGCTTAAGCCATCAGCTACATCAATATTGCCTGCTAATAAATCATTTAAACGTGCTGAGTTTTCCGGAATAGAACGATAAATTACTTTATCTAATTTAGGATAGCCATCAATATAGTAATCTGGGTTTTTCTCAATTGTGATTGAATCATTACGTACCCAGCTAACAAATTTGAATGGACCTGTTCCTACAGGATTTGCTGATAAACCTTCTTCATCTGCTTCAAATGCTGTTGGAGAAGCAATTGCAAATGGAGACATTGCTAAATTTTTCAAAAATGGCGCTTGAGGTTGACTTAACTTAAAGACAACTGTGTAGTCTCCCTCTGCAGTTACTGATTCAATTACTTGCTTGTCACCAACGACAAATTGCGAACTAAAGTATGGGTGTTTATCTGCCCCTGTTTTCCAACGTTCAATATTCTTAACAACAGCCTCAGCATTGAAATCTGTGCCATCATGGAATTTCACACCTTCTTGTAGCTGGAAAGTATACGTTAAACCATCCTCTGATGCCTCCCATGATTTGGCTAAGCCTGGTTGAATTGTTACATCTCGCTCTCCAAAGTTTACAAGTGTTTCATAAATATTAGCTGTCACCGTGAAGGATTCACCGTCTGTAACAACAGCAGGGTCAAGTGCTACAGAATCTCCACCACGACCATACACTAAAATTTTTGGTTCTCCACTGCTAGCTGTATCGCCACTAGTTGAAGTATCTTTACTACCCGTATCCTTCGTATCTGAGCCGCCACAAGCTGCTAAGATTGTCGAAAGAATAAGGAGTAGCATTACACCTAAAGTCCAAAACTTCTTTTTCTTCATCGAATTTCCCCCTATGAGTTTTTATATCATTTAATGTTGGAGTGCCTCATAAAGATGGCAAGCAACATAATGACCCGGTTTCACTTCTTGCATTTTAGGTACTACCTGTGAGCACTGATCCATTTTAAACGGACATCTCGTATGGAAAGTACAACCGCTTGGCGGGTTTGATGCACTTGGAATATCTCCAGAAATGATGATCTGCTCTCGTTCAAACGTAGGATCTGGAACAGGAACCGAAGATAAAAGTGCTTGTGTATATGGATGAAGCGGTTCAGCATATAAGTCCTCACTCGCTGTCAGTTCAACTAATTTACCTAAATACATAACGCCAACTCGATTACTAATATGACGCACAACCCCTAAATCATGGGAAATAAAAATATAAGTTAGCTTTAAATCCTTTTGCAGCTTTTGCAATAAATTTAAAACCTGTGCCTGGATGGATACATCAAGTGCCGATACTGGCTCGTCCGCAATAATTAAGCGTGGATTGGTCATCAAGGCTCTAGCAATGCCAATACGCTGCCTTTGCCCTCCACTAAATTGATGCGGATAACGCTTGATATGATATTCATTCAATCCAACAATCTCAAGCAGCTCCAACACTTTCTGTTTTCGCTCTTTGGCATTACCTATCCCATGAACAATAAGAGGCTCCTCTAAAATTTTGCCGATGTTATGGCGAGGATTTAGTGAGGCATAGGGATCCTGAAAAATCATTTGAATATCTCTACGTGCCTTCCTCATTTCGTTGTTGGATAATTCCGAAATCATTTTACCTGCGAATTCTATCTTACCCCCAGTGGGCTCCAGTAAACGCATTAATAAGCGACCCGTTGTGGACTTACCACAGCCTGATTCGCCAACAATTCCTAATGTTTCCCCTTCAAATACTTCAAAGGAAACATCATCTACGGCCTTTACATCCCCGGCATGTGAATTAAGGACTCCTTTTCGAATCGGAAAATATTTTTTTAACCCTTCAACCTTTAATAACGCTTTCGACACGTTGCTCCACCTCCTGCTTCTCTAGTAAAAAACATCTCGATTTATGATTCTCTGCTGCTTCAAATAAAGGTGGTGTTTCCTGCAAACAACGTTCCATTGCATATTCACAGCGTGCCGCAAAACGACAGCCTACCTGAATACTTCCTGGTTTCGGTACACTTCCAGGGATGGAGTATAAATTTTCCTTTTTATAACGCATGTCAGGTACTGATTGAATGAGTCCTTGTGTATAGGGATGTTTCGGATTTGTGAAAATTTCATGAATCGGTGCCTCTTCCACTATTTGTCCTGCATACATAACAATCACTCGCTCACAAGTTTCTGCGACAACCCCCAAATCATGTGTAATTAACAGCACAGCTGTATTCAATCGTTTATTTAAGTCTTTCATAAGCTGTAAAATTTGGGCTTGTATCGTAACATCCAATGCAGTTGTAGGCTCATCCGCAATTAATACTTGTGGATCACAGACAAGTGCCATAGCAATCATCACACGTTGACGCATTCCGCCAGACAGCTGATGTGGGTAGTCCTTTAGCAATTCCTCAGCACGTGGTAGACCCACCAATTTCATGATTTCAACCGCTCTTGCAAACGCTTCCTTTTTCGACCATTTTGGATTATGTATTAATATAGCCTCCTTTAACTGGTCACCAATCGTGAACAAAGGGTTTAGCGAAGTCATTGGCTCTTGGAAAATCATTGCAATGTCTTTTCCACGTATTTTTTGCATTTGTTTATCCGTATATTTAGCAATATTTTTGCCATCTAGCAAAATTTCTCCACCCGTTATTTTACCTGGTGGTGATGGAATTAATCCCATGATGGACAGCGACGTAACACTTTTACCACTTCCCGATTCTCCTACAATCCCTAAAATTTCTCCTTCATGGACAGAAAAATCGATATCGTCTACAGCAGGAATTTGCCCATTATCTGTGAAAAAGGTTGTTTTCAAACCTTTTATTTCTAGTAGTTTTTTCCTCATGTGTAACGCCCACCCTACCTATATTTTACTTAAATGTATAATAATATTAATAGAATACTATAACTTTCGTTAAATTCCTTATTTTCAGATAATTCTAACTAAAAATCCTTACTCTTTCAATCATTAATATTCTGCAAATTACATAGAATTTCTACAATAATCGCCTTCGATAATAATAAAATCTTATAAAGAGATAATTTTTTACATTTTTCAAAAAAAAATAGCCTTCCATTTTCAAATAAATGAAAGACTTTTTTTGAAAAAAATTCTTAAACCGTGTAATTTACGGAAAATTTTAATCTAAATGCTGTACTTGGAATAAATTATAATAGGTCCCCTGACTGTCCATTAACTGTTCATGTGTTCCACTTTCGATTAATTGACCATGATCGATAACGAAAATCTTGTCAGCATGTGTAATTGTAGAAAGACGGTGCGCAATAATAATAGTTGTTCGTTCATGAGCTAGCTTGTCTAATGATTCTTGAATCAGTGCCTCACTTTCCAAATCTAATGCAGAAGTAGCCTCATCCAGGATTAGAATCGGTGGATTTTTTAAAAACACACGCGCAATAGCAACTCGTTGTTTTTGTCCGCCAGAGAGCTTTACTCCTCTTTCTCCAACCTTTGTGTCATAACCATTAGGTAGACTCATAATAAAGTCATGGGCATTTGCCGCTTTCGCTGCTTCGATGACTTGTGCATCTGTTGCATCTGGTCTCCCCATTAAGATATTCTCTTTGACAGAATCACTAAAAAGTATATTATCTTGCAGGACAATACCAATTTGAGATCGTAAGGAATGTAAAGTGACATCCCGTACATCGTTTCCATCAATGGTCACTTGCCCGCTTGTTGTATCGTAAAAGCGAGGAATTAGGCTGATAATCGTTGACTTACCACCACCACTCATCCCTACAAAGGCAACAGTCTCTCCAGGATTTATCGTTAAATCGATAGCATCTATAATAGGGGAGCCAGTTTCTTCATATTGGAAGGATACATTGTGAAAGCGAACCTGCCCATTTGCACGTGGGAGTTCACGAGCATAGTCCTTATCCTTCACTTCATAAGGCTCATCTATTAAATCGAACATTCGATCCATTGAAGCGATTGACTGCGTTAAAGTTGTGGAAGAGCTAACAAGTCGACGAAGTGGGCCATACAGACGTTCAATATAAGCAATAAAAGCAACCATTGTTCCAACTGAAAGTGACCCATTTATTACTTGATAGCCCGCATAGGCGATAACGAGCAATGGCGCTACATCTGTAATAGTATTCACGACAGCAAATGATTTTGCATTCCACTTTGTTTGATCAAGTGCTTTTTCTAAAAACTCACCGTTTGCTGAATCGAACAATTTTTGTTCATGCTTTTCTAAAGTAAAGCTTTTAATAATGCTCATACCAGCTACACGTTCATGTAAATAGCTTTGTACACCCGCAAGTGCTTGAGAACGTTTCCGTGTCAAATCTCTCAATTTGCCAAAAAAGTACTTCACACTGAAGGCATAAAATGGAAATGCGATCAATGCGACTAGCGTTAGCTTCACATCCATGGTTAACATAATGGCAATCGCAATTACAATCGTCGCCAGATCTAACCAAACATTCATTAACCCCGTCATGACAAAGGTTTTTGTTTGCTCAACATCATTAATTACCCTTGAAATAACATCACCTGCACGTGTATTGGCATAGTACCTTAAACTTAAACGCTGTAAATGTGCATAAATTTCCTTACGGATATCAAAAAGCACCTTGTTGCTTACGTGTTGTGCAAAATATTGTCGATAGTACTCAATAGGTGGACGAATAATAAAGAACACAATAATAGTTCCACCTAGCCAGTAAAATAATTCTTTTGTTTTTTCTACATCTGTTAAGTCATCTGCTGCAATAATGTCATCCAATACAATCTTAATGAGCAGTGGAATAAATAGTGGAATAGCAAATTTTACTATACCAATGATAATCGTTAAAATAATTTCCCATGTATATGGTTTAACAAAGCGCATATATCGCTTAATGCTTCCCAATTTATCATCACATCCTTACAAAAAGAAACAGACATTCGAAGATGAATGCCCTAAGTATTATAGCAATATTTTGATTAAAATACAGTTATAGTGACTTTATAGCGAACTATTTCGATTTTGCCTTTACAGCTCTCTGTTCCCCACCAATAAAAAACACCTATTAGTTAAACTAATAGGTGTCATGAACGATCATCTGACTGCATATCAAGCTGGAATTTGTAACGATTTGTCCAGACATCGATGAAATCGGGTGCAAAAGGTCCTCTTTTTTGTTGAATCCAGCTTATCAATTTATCGACATTGCGCTTTAAAATCTTATCTATGACATCAGGATAAGACATTTCCTTACGATGGAGCTCATATTCATCCTCGTCTAAAAGGGTATAAGACATGTCAGGAAAAACTTTAATATCTAAATCATAGTCGATATATTTAATGGCATTATTATCGAAAACAAATGGTGAGCTTAGATTGCAATAATAATACACACCGTCTTCACGTAGCATACAGATGATGTTAAACCAGTGTTCCGCATGGAAGTAGCAAATAGAGGGCTCTCTCGTTAGCCATGTACGACCATCGGATTCTGTCACAAGTGTCCGTTCATTTGCACCGATTACGATATTTTTCGTTCCTTTTAAAACCATCGTTTCTTGCCAAACACGGTGGATACGGCCATTGTGCTTATAACTATGTATTTGTATCGTTTCTCCTTCTACCGGTAATGCCATTTTGTTAGCCCACCTTTTCGTCTATGCTACCTAAATCTAGCAGTCTCTAGTATATTATAGCAATGTGTACGCGAAAGGTGTAGTTAGAAAACCACAAATTTCACTACGCTATTTTGAATTTGTATAAAATTTAGTCAATTATAAGCGAATTTTATTATAATGTCAGCTTTGATGGGATTTTTTAGTTAATTACTTAGAGGATTTCCTTTACAGCTGACGATTTACTTACCTAAACAATTTAAAAGGGGCTGTCTTTTTCATCTTTTCGGATTTAAGACAGCCCCTTAGAGGTAAATGCAATTATGCAGTTACAAAGTGTTACTCACCTAAATCTTGGTTAGTTTTTGAGAAACGACCAGAAGCTGGAGCTTTCTTTTGCTCTGCTTTCGCATTTTGCTTTTGCACTTCATTTACGTCTGTTTCATAACCAAATTCTTCACTTTGACGTTGCATGTTTTTATTCGGTTGGAAATTTTGGTTGTTTTGTTTTTTCATCCTTCATTCACCTCCACGCTAGTTATTGTGTACGGAGGTGATGACTTTTATGCTCATGATTTGATGATTTTAAGAAGGATTTATTTTCCTGCGGTTTGCTTTTTTACTTCATCCCAAATTTTTAGCATAGGAACAGGCATCGGTAATAATTCTATTTGCTCACGGCTTAGCCAATCACCTAGCTCAGTGGACTCGGATTTTATATAATAGCTATTTAAATGCCAAGTTAAATGTGAAAAAACATGTTTAAATGTAAGTAGCTCCTGTTTGGCCTGTGCATTGACTGTATATTCCTTTGTAAAGTTTTCTGCTGAAGATTGACTTGTATCAATCATTGGAAATTGCCATAGGTTAGCTAGCAGACCTTCCTCAGGACGTTGCTGCATTAAAAATTGACCTTTGTCATTTTCATATACGAGCACATCATATGTGAGATGCTTCATTTTTATCTTTTTTGATTTGACAGGTAATTTTTCTGGCTCTCCCTCATTAAAAGCGGTGCAATACTCTCTGACTGGGCATAATAAACATTTTGGAGAGGTAGGTGTACAAATAAGTGCACCTAGTTCCATTAAGCCTTGGTTAAACGATGAAGCATGATGAGGATCAATTAGTTCCTCAACCGCCACTTCAAAAATTTTCTTCGTTTTCGGAAGGGCTATATCATCATGTATATCAAGCACTCTACTTAGAACCCGCATAACATTACCGTCAACTGCATGTTCAGGCTTATTATAGGCAATACTTAAAATAGCGCCTGCAGTATAGGGACCAACACCTTTTAATTTAGATATTTCATGGCGATTGTCAGGTACTATACCGCCGTAATTTTCTAAAACCTCACGAGCACCTGCTTGTAAATTGCGAGCTCGGGAATAATAGCCAAGACCTTCCCAATGCTTTAATAAATATTCTTGGGGTGCTTCCGCAAGCAAATCTAATGTTGGAAAACTTTCCATAAAGCGATTGTAATAAGGAATAACTGTGTCGACACGTGTCTGTTGTAGCATCACTTCAGATACCCAAATTTTATAAGGGTCTGTTGTGTGTCTCCAAGGCAAATCACGCTTCTCTGTGTTAAACCAGTCAACTAATGATTGTCGAAATTCTGTTACATATGGGTAATTCACAGTGACCTCCGTTGTTTTTACGATTTAATTTATGATGAAAAGGGTATACAATAATGAAGTAAAGAATATTCGTGAAAGATCGACAATAATCGTCTCTTTCACATGAATGTCAAAATATTTCAATATACCTTTTATTATTTTTGAAATAAAGTTGTATGCACATTGTACTCGATTTTAATGCATACTAGGAGTGGATATTTTTGGATTCAGGTACACATTTCGTTATGGGTATTGCCCTTGGCGGTCTTGCATTAGCCGACCCTGTAGTAGCCGATCATTCAATGACTTTTACAGCAGTAATGGCAGGTACAATTATTGGCTCACAAGCTCCAGATGTTGACACTGTGTTAAAACTACGTAATAACGCCATCTATATTCGACATCATCGAGGAATTACACACTCACTACCAGCTGTAGCTATTTGGCCTATTTTAATTACCATTGTTTTATCACTAATTTTGCAAGACGTGAATGTGTTACATTTATGGCTTTGGACATTTTTAGCTGTGGCGCTTCATGTTTTTGTCGATATTTTTAACGCATATGGTACACAAGCAATTCGACCCTTCTCTCGAAAATGGGTTGCATTAGGTGTCATTAATACATTCGATCCCATAATCTTTTCCTTACATTGTGTCGGAATTGTGTTATGGGCATTTGGTACAAATCCAGTATGGACATTCAGTATCATGTATATCGTTATCGTGATTTACTATATTTTACGATTTGCCGTGCAAAAAGCAGTAAAAAATGCGGTGCATCATACCATTCAAGATGAAGAATATGTCATTGTAGCACCTACTATGCGCTTTTTTCACTGGCGAATCGCAGCCAAGTCCAAAACTCATTATTATGTTGGGCGTGCATATGGAAGGACTGTTAATATTTATGATAAATTCGAAATTAAGCCTTTGCCTAAAACGGCTCTTGTAGATGCTGCAATGAAAGATCCTAACTTAGCTGCATTTGTGTCCTTCTCCCCTATGTACCGATGGGAGATTTCAGAGCTTGAAAACGGCCTAATAGAAGTACGGTTAATCGATTTGCGTTACCGTAGTGACAATCGTTATCCTTTCGTGGCCGTAGCACATTTAAATGAGGCGAATGACATCATTACGTCTTACACAGGCTGGATCTTTACAGAAGATAAGCTCCAGAAAAAACTTCAAATTGGTGCAAGTAATTAAGCAGTAAACCCTGACCAATATTGGTCAGGGTTTTATTATTGTACCATATCATCACTAGCATCTAGTAAATGTATATATTTCGGATTACGCCCGGCAAATGCGTGTAGTTTATCACCGTAGCTAGCAATTAATTGACGAACAAGCTTTTCTGTATACTCTGCTCCACGATAATCATACCCTGCTTTCGCGGCAGTTGATTCAAAATCACTCCATAACAACTCTACCCAAACCTGCGCCCGTCCAACAGACATCTGAGGATTCTTTGCAAGTAACTCTGCTGTTAGTTTCTCAATTTTTTCATCCATTTATTTGCCCACCTTTACTGGAGAAAGGATAGATACTGGTAGTGCCTCTTGGTACTTGTCCCCGCCTAAACGGTGACCCCAAGCAAAGCGTCCCTTTAAATAATCTACTTGGAAAAACTCATTATCTGAACCATCAATACGATACATTTCTCCTGGAACGATCGTATCAAGATCCACTAAATAAGCCGCAGCCATTAAAGCTTTGCGTTCATAAACAGCAAATTCATTGATGATTCCTAGCTGTTCAGCCTTTCGAGCTTTCTCTTTTAGAAATGCAATTTCCTCTCGCAATTCATGTTCAGACATAGCTGCATAATTTTTTTCACTCATTCTTCATTCTCCTTCTCTTCTATAAAACGGTCTATTACTTCTATAGGAAACCCTTTTTGATAGAGCGCCTGTTTAACCTTCATCTTTAGCTCATAACCAGTATACTTCGATACGTACTTTTTCCAAACTTTTTCGCCTTGAGCATCGAGTAACTGCTGCCAGTTGTCATCATCCTGCCCTATCTCAACTTGGCTAAGCACCTCTTCCACTATCGAAAAAGCATAACCTTTTCTTAATAAGTAATCTTGAATTTTGGTCTTAATTTGTGTTGGCGTCCTCTTGCTCTCCGCACGAACAATTTTCTCAGCAAGTTGCTTAGCAAGTTTTACTTGTTCCTCAAAACTATAAGTAGCAAGCACCTCATCCTGCAAGTTTTTCTCAATGCCTTTTTTGATCAGGTCTTGTCTAATGGCTCTCGGCCCTTTTTTCATAGTGGCTTTCTTTGTATCAAGCAATGCCTTTGAATAGTTTTCATCATTAATAAAGCCATAGGATTTTAACTTTTGGATCGCCTCTAACACTACAGCTTCTCCAAATTCTAAGGCGAGTAGTTTTTTCTTAACCTCATGCTCACTTCGCATTTGATAAGATAAGAAGTTTAGCCCCTTATTAAATGCCTTACGTATCTCATCTTCATAGGCAATTTCTTGGATTTCAAATTCATCGAGCACCTTTCCCTTTGTTAAACCAAACTGAATAAGAATGGCTTCATCAACCGGAAAAGCATACTCTTCATTTAAATAGATATTGTAGCGTTCAGGATTGTTTTTTTGACGTGCAATTTTCGTGATCATACGCATAGCAAACACCTCACTATTGTCATTATAGCATTTCTTTATAGGGAATCTGACAATTAGCGCGGTTAATTCCCCTCTGTTTGCGGGTATTCTCTTCCCTTCCACGGGTAAACTTCCTGCTCGCAATGAATGCCTAAAGATGTTTACTTTCTGGTTACATGATAAACTTATTAGTAAGCTTTTTTATTCGAGAAAAGAGGTGCTTGTTATGAAAATTGTGATTGCAGGTGGTACTGGCTTTGTTGGAAAAGCTCTTATACAGCTATTGCAGGACAACGGACATGACCTTTTTGTCTTAACACGTCATAAGTCTAGGCTAGAAAACGGCGTTCACTATGTTCAATGGCTACAGCAGCAGGAGCAATCTTTGGAAATCTTTGAAGGTGTGGATGCCTTTGTGAATTTAGCAGGTGTTTCATTAAATAATGGTCGTTGGACAAAAAAGCAAAAGAAAGCAATCTATTGGAGCCGAATGAATGCCACATTGGAAATAGTACGAATAATGGACATGCTCACAATAAAGCCAAAAGTCCTTATCAATGCTAGTGCCGTTGGTATTTACCCAACTTCCACAGAAACCATCTATGATGAAGATTTTACGGATTACGCAACTGATTTTTTAGGCACCACAGTCCACGATTGGGAGCGACATGCGAAACGAGCAGAAGCATTAGGCATTCGTGTAGCACTTGCACGCTTTGGTGTCATCTTAGGTAGAAATGGTGGCGCACTTCCACCAATGCTATTGCCCTATCAAATGCATGTGGGTGGAACGATTGGCTCTGGAGAGCAGTGGCTTTCATGGGTACATATTGAAGATGTAGCACGTGCGATTTATTTCGCTATTACAAATGAAAATATACATGGTCCATTTAATATAACAGCACCGCATCCAATGAGAATGAAGGAATTTGGTCAAATGATTGCAAAAGTTATGGACAGACGTCATTGGCTAGCTGTTCCTAGCTTTGCGATGCGTTTAGCTCTCGGCGAACAAAGCAAACTTGTGTTAGAAGGACAACAAGTGCTACCAACCCTTTTAGAACAACAACATTTTATATTTAAATTCCCTTATTTAAAGCAAGCACTTGAAAATTTGTTAAAGACTCAAGATTAGAAAAAATTAAGTTGGATAATTTTTTTAGAAATTACGCATTCTAATGAAAAAGAAAGGATGCGTTTTTTATGTGGAAACAACATATTGTAGGCGCGGTAATTGCTACTTTTATTATTGCCGCAGGAATTAGCTTTAATCCATTTTTTGCTGCCGGTTCTGATGAACACCATTGGGGCTTTAAACGCGCTCAAAACGGAGAGCAGGCAGAAGCAGGCGCACAGCTCGATCAGTTACTCGACAAATATGGTGCGATTTATAAAGGGAAGGCAGATAAAAAAATTGCCTATTTAACATTTGATAATGGCTATGAAAACGGCTTTACTGAAAGTATCTTGGATACATTGAAAAAAGAAAATGTACCTGCAACTTTCTTTTTAACTGGCCATTACTTAGACAGTGCTAGCGATTTGGTGAAACGCATGGTGAAGGATGGTCATACTATCGGGAATCACTCATATGGACACCCTAATATGGCTCGACTTTCGCCGGATGGCATGCGTGCAGAATGGCAAAAGTTTGATGGCAAATTACGTGAATTGACAGGCATCGATCGTACAACATATGCTCGTCCACCTGAAGGTATTTTTAATGCAAAAGTGCTAGAAGTGGGCAATGCTGAAGGTTATCGCCATATTTTTTGGTCTGTGGCCTTTAAGGATTGGTTGAAAGATGAACGTCGTGGGGCAGATTATGCTTATAATGCACTTATGGAACAATTGCATCCTGGTGCTGTTATTTTAATGCATACAGTAGCACAGGATAACGCAGAAGCATTACCAATGTTTATTGCAGAAGCTAAAAAGCAAGGTTATACTTTCTTATCACTTGACGATTTAGTATTAGAATACGAAGATTTCCCTGTTGCTTTGCAATCGCCTGCTCCTTCGCTATAATGGGGAGATGACATTATAGAGCAGGGACGTGGAACGTTTGACGCAGCAAACAACAATGACCGTGGGACAAAAATTCCCACTAACAATAAAAAGGCTAGGTATTAATGGTGAAGGTGTAGGATTTTATAAACGCAATGTAGTATTTGTAAAAGGAGCTATTCCTGGAGAAGAGATCACAGCACAAGTAACAAAAACACAACGTAATTTTGCTGAAGCAGAGATTTTAGCCATTCGTAAAGCTTCAAAACATCGTCAGGAAGCACCTTGTCCAGTGTACAATGAGTGCGGCGGCTGCCAGCTTCAGCATATGACCTATGAAAAACAGCTAATAGAAAAGCGAGACATTGTTATACAAGCATTAGAGCGTTATGCCAAACCTTTACTCGAAACAATTGAAGTACGAAAAACTCTTGGTATGGATGATCCTTGGCATTATCGTAATAAAAGCCAATTCCAAGTGCGTAAAGAAGGCAAGCGTGTTTATGCGGGTTTATTCGCTGAAGGAAGTAATAAGCTATTAAACATTAATGATTGCCTCGTTCAGCACCCAATTACTTCCAAAATTACCGTCGCCACTCGAAAAATCTTGCAAAAGCTAAATATTACTATTTACGATGGTCGTACACTAGATGGTTTAGTGCGTACGATTGTTGTACGTACCGGGATTCGTACCGGTGAGACACAAGTTGTTCTTGTCACAACACGAAAAGAAATCCCTCATTTAGCTGAATTAATTTCACGTATTAAAAAAATTGATCCAAGTATTGTATCCATTGCACAAAATATTAACCGTGAAAAAACATCATTAATCTTCGGTGATGAAACCATTGTACTTGATGGCAAAGAAACAATTCATGAAGAGCTTGGCGAATTGGCTTTTGATTTATCTGCCCGCGCCTTCTTCCAACTAAATCCAACACAAACAGTTCATCTATATGATGAAATTAAAAAGGCTGCTGCTTTAACAGGAAAAGAAACAGTCGTTGATGCATACTGTGGCGTTGGCACAATTGGATTATGGTTAGCAGATAAAGCAAAGGAAGTTCGTGGAATGGATGTCATCCCTGAAAGCATTCAGGATGCCCGTAAAAATGCTCGCAACCATGGCTTCAAGCATACAAAATATGCGGTGGGTACAGCGGAAAGTGTCCTAGCAAAATGGCGCAAGGAAGGATTTACACCAGATGTAATTACGGTAGATCCGCCACGCACAGGACTAGCACCTGAGTTTATTCGAACAGTCCTTAAACTAAAACCTAAGCGTTTTGTTTATACCTCCTGTAACCCATCCACTTTGGCAAAGGACTTACAACAATTAGCGAAGCTTTATGACGTTGAGTATATTCAACCCGTCGATATGTTTGCACAGACTGCGCAAGTGGAATGCGTGGCAAAACTTGTTTTAAAAAACAAATGATATGAAAAGGACGTATCCCTTTGGAAACGTCCTTTTTCTAATGCACAGCACAAGCTGCCTGGTGGATGATGGATGGTCCAGAAAAGTCGATACCTTAACCAATAACCCAGGATTTAAATGACTATTAAATGTTAAATTTTCAGCTTTTATCTAAAGAACTTTAAAACGTAAGCTTTGTACTTTCACCTTTTACCTTTGAGCTTTCAAATCAGTTTAGTTGAAAGTTACATTGGAGTAAGGCATGTTTTACGTTTTAACTCGCACACATGCCTTGAAGCGCGAGCGACTTTTCGTTTTCCATTTTCGCTAGGCCATGCAAATTTTGTTAAACTTGTACTTCAATAAAGGTTGTGGCATTCGACTCTGATAAGACAGCGTCAACCTCTGATTCAAATTCTTCAATCCGATTGCTCAATTTCTCAATTTGTTGTTTAACATTTAGGGGATCAATGATTTCAAACTCATTTCTTTTCATAAATGTTTCGGTATGTAATTTGACTTCCTCTGGTGATTGTTTATCTTTATTGCCCAGTATGTTAATTAAATAGGTTTCCAGCTTTGCAGGTAACGCATCATTTTCTTTGGCAACTGTATTAATAGCTGAACGATGCTGATGTTGTATAACTTCTAGCAAATTCTTTTCGTATTGAATGGATTGTTTCCGTTCAATTGCCTCTGCTACAGTCATTTCCTCTTTGCCCACCATCACCTTTGTGTTTGCATTGGACTGCACAACTAACGCTTTTATTTTATTTCGATAGGAAATTAAACCTACCACTTTATCATAAGATGCTTGCATTTGTTTTTCATATTCAGGAATGTCTACACCATTAATTTTACGATTGCTTTTTCGATTAGCTACGACTGCGCTAACCTCATTTGTTGCTGCTTCAATTCGTAGAGTCAGCATTTTTAATTCTGTTAAAGCACGGTGGATAGATAGTTTTTTCATTTCTGTCATGATAAAAACCTCCTTTTTAAGCAAGTGTTCTTTTATTATAAATAGAAGGATTGATAATGTCCAAAAATCTCCATTTTCTTTTTTATTGCTTTCATTAGAACATGTCTGTATAATAACTTTCTAGGTGCCAAACCTATGTAACATGGACGGAACATCCTTGTTACGCAAAAAACGCCATAACAGCACGGATTTGCTGGGCGTTTTTTGTTTTTTGAGCGGGAGATGAGCCCCGCTCTTTTTATTTTGCCATCGTTGGTTGTTGATGCTTGCGGCGTCCAAATATAAATAAAACGATTGCAACGGCTAGCAAAAGCATAGCCACAAGTAAAAGGAAGCTATAATTTTTTACATATTCTAAATAAACTCCACCTAAAAATGGACCTGTTAAGCTACCAATACTTAGAGCAATTCCGCAAAGTAAATTCCCCGTAGGCAGTAGCTCCTTTGGCGTCAAATCAGCCATAAATGTAATCCCTAAAGAAAACATCGAGCCAACCAGTGTACCCGTTAAGAAAAATGCGACAGCTACAGCGAATTGTGAATGCTCTAAAAAGCTTGCAATCGCAAAAATAATTGCGCCACCAAATGAACCAATCATCAAAATATTTCTTCTCCCTACTTTATCTCCTAGTGCACCGAGCGGCACTTGCGTTAAAATACCACCAAATGTAAACACAGATAAAATGATAGGAATCATGCCGACTTCAAAGCCCTTGCGTAATGCATAGACAGGAAACAAGGCATTTAGTGAAGACTCCAGAAAACCATAAACAAATGGACCTAAAAAGGCAATCCACCCAAATAAAATAGCCATTTTATACCGTTGCCATCCTCTGGCATTTAAATCACCTGTTAAACGCTCAGGCTTTTCATTTTGTAAGAGAAATACAAAGGACCATGCAAAGAGGCACATTATTGAAGATACGTTAAACGGTAGCGCTTCAGCAATTTCAATGAGCTTCACCATAAGTGGCCCAACAGCAAAACCTATGCTAAATGATAAGCCATAAATGGCCATCCCCTTCCCTAAGCTTTTATGATCTGCTGTACTTGTAATCCATGTTTGAGTGGCATAATGCAAGGCATGATCGCCTACACCAATTAATAAACGAAGGACAAACCAAAAGGTCACACTTTTCCATAAAGGAAATGTAAGTAAAGACGCAAAAACTAGTGCTCCACCAATTAAAATAATCGGTTTATAGCCCCATCTGCGTAAGGGCTGCTCGATAAATGGTGAAATTAGTAATGTCCCTATGTATAAGCCAGTTGCATTCAAGCCATTCAATGCAGAGGATACCCCATCTCGTTCAAATATTATCGAAATAAGCGGTAAAAGCATCCCTTGAGAAAAGCCTGATATGGATACAATTAATACTAGAATGGTAAATCTTTTTTTGCTGTAATCTGAGAAGTACGTCATTTTTTCCTCCAATATCAAGTCATTCTTCCAAAGAACAGCATACCAAAAAGCCTTAGCGCTCACCACATGTGATTTTACGCTAAGGCTTAACTAATACTTATCCTCATTTAATTGTATAAACACGAATTTCGGCTTTTGAATATTACCGATTACTTGTTTAAACTCCCTCCTTTTCGAGTTAGCGTTGGCAAATGACTTTTTTTCAATCAGCTCCTTTACTTTATCTTAAAACAACTTTAACATACATCCTCAATATTGTAAATATTCTGTCTATTGTTTTTTAAAATTAATCTCTTAGTCCTAGGTGTTTACCTAAACATTGAAATTTAAGCTCAAATCCGCTACGATGAAAGGGATGAAATGAGGTGTACGAATGTCAAAGCCAATCACTGATAAAGAGCAACAAGTAACCTATTTAAAAGAGCGTCTAGAGATGTTTTTAGAAGTATTAGATGCCCTTGATCCTGAAACAGCTGAGTTAGAAGATATTGATCGCTTAATCCAAATGATGGATGATTTAGAGGACAAAATGGAGCAATTTCATGCTCGTGAACAATAATGAATAAAAAACAAGCGAGCATCGTGTGCTCGCTTGTTTTTTAATGACAATCCCAATTATAAAGTACCTTGCTAAAATCTTTATTCATTAACTCTTCCTCTGTGATAAAGAAATTGCCAACGCCACAATCGCCCCAAAGAATATTGTCGCCGACACTATCAATCTGTAACAGCATAATGATTGAATCTTTATAATCTCCATAAGCTCGAGGATCCTCTTGCGTAAAGAATGGATACCCTCCAATTTTATGTCCATCACCAGTCATAGCATCATAGAAGCTGTCTTCTAATGCTTCATCATTCTCCAAAGCTGTTAAGATGCTAGCGTACTTGTCGTTGCTTCTAAAATCATCAATCGACATTGGTTCAACGCCTGTAGTAAAGGATAATGCCATTTCACGCTCAACAGGAAAATATAGTTCCTCATCATCTATTTCTATAAAAGAAAAATCTTGAATAAGCTGTGCTTCATCTTGCGTAACTTGTTCATGAAATATTACACGAAAGCCTTCTTGATTTTGCCCATTATCAAAATCCATTCCTAAAACATCGTCATAACCATCAATATAAAATTGCAGTATCCCCTCTTTTGGGAAATTGGATAAATGCTTTGGAACCTCTGCAAAGTTAATTTGAGCTAATAGCTTTAACGGTTGTCCCTTTTTGTTTTTCGGATAGTCCATTGCCAACGGGAAATAAGGATCTCCTGCAAACTTACTTTGAAATAAAGTTGTTTTACTTATCTCCGTATCAACCAATACTACAGGCTTCAATGTTCCTTCTATTAAAGGTCTATATTGTTCGAAAGCTTCTGGTAATTCAAGTAAAGTTTTAGCAGTCATGCAAGTTCCTCCTAATAATGGATTTATTCTATTTTAGAACAAACGTTCTGTAAAATCAATACCCCTCTTCCATACTATTAAAATATGCTTTAATTTAGGGCTCTTAGATAACGGCTCTTTTTTTCATTAGTTGAAAAGAGTATAATGTAACGTGGAAATAATCAATTTTTCTATGGGGGGCAATACCAATGAATCTACAAACTTTGGAGAAGAGTCTTTACGATTTAATTACTGAAACATCTACAAATCTACCTAAGGATGTACGTCGTGCTATTAAAAAAGCAAAAGAAGCTGAGAATGCTGGTACTCGTGCAGCAATGAGCTTAGACACAATCGCAAATAATATTATTATGGCAGAAGATAACGTGTCACCAATTTGTCAGGATACAGGACTACCAACTTTCAAAATTTATACTCCTGTTGGCGTAAACCAATTAGAAATTAAAGCTGCAATCAAAAAAGCAATCAACGATACAACTGCAGATGCTAAATTACGTCCGAATGCGGTGGATTCATTATCTGGTGCAAACAGTGGTAATAATCTTGGTGATGGTCTGCCAGTGATGAAATTTGAACAATGGGAAAAAGATTACATTACAATTAAGTTAATTCTAAAAGGTGGCGGCTGTGAAAATAAAAACATTCAATACAGTCTACCATGCGAATTAGAAGGTCTTGGTCGTGCAGGACGTGACTTAGATGGTATTCGTAAATGTATTTTACACTCCGTATACCAAGCACAAGGTCAAGGCTGTTCTGCTGGTTTCATTGGTGTAGGTATTGGTGGAGACCGTTCTTCTGGCTATGATTTAGCAAAAGAGCAATTATTCCGTCATGTTGAAGATACAAATCCAAATGCAGATCTTGCAAAATTAGAAGAGTATGTTGTTAAAACAGCTAACACATTTGGTATCGGTACAATGGGCTTCGGTGGTGAAGCAACATTATTAGGCTGTAAAATTGGCGTCATGCACCGTATTCCAGCTTCTTTCTATGTATCAGTAGCATATAATTGTTGGGCTTACCGTCGCATGGCTGTGGACATCGATCCTCAAACTGGCGAAATTTTGAATTGGCACTACCAAGAAGGTGAAAAAATTACCTTCAAAGAGAATGAAGTAGCTGCTACAACAGAAGATACAACTACAGATGTAGTAGAACTTACTGCGCCAATTACTGAAGAACAAATTCGTTCATTAAAAGTTGGCGATGTTGTTTCTATTACTGGTCGTATGTATACTGGTCGTGACGCCATCCACCACCATTTAATGAGCCACGATGCACCAGTTGACTTAAATGGACAAGTTATTTATCACTGTGGACCTGTAATGGCTAAGGATGAAGAAGGCAATTGGACAGTAAAAGCGGCTGGTCCAACTACTTCAATTCGTGAGGAGCCTTATCAAGGCGATATCATGAAAAAATTCGGTATCCGTGCTGTTATTGGTAAAGGTGGAATGGGACCAAAAACATTAAAAGCGCTTAATGAGCATGGTGGCGTTTACTTGAATGCAATCGGTGGAGCAGCACAATACTATGCGGACTGTATTAAAGGCGTTGATGGTGTTGATTTAATGGAATTTGGTATTCCTGAAGCTATGTGGCACTTAAATGTTGAAAACTTTACAGCAGTTGTAACAATGGATTCACATGGTAACTCACTACATGCAGATGTGGATAAATCATCATTAGAAAAACTTGCTTTGCATGCAGAAAGAGTTTTCTAATTAAATAGTAAGTAGCGGTAACTCGTTTTATTGCACAATTTTGTAAGGCACAGAATATTCCTAGTGAATAAACTGTGCCTTTTTCAATTTACAATCTTTGTCTAATTGTTTAAAATTCATCAAACTTCCTACTTTATTTTTATAAATTCCTTTGTTATAATAATTCTAAATAAAACAGATGGTAATTGAAATCCATTTTCAATTGAATAGCTCGAAATAATGTTATTTTATAAAGGTTTTGATATTGATTTTCATTATCAGGAGGGATATAGATGGAATACTCTAATCGAGAAAACATAAACTTAATTGAGAAAATAAAAGAACATGCAGAATTAATCGCTGCATTAATGGCTGGAATTTTCATCTTACTTGCATGGCGTTTAGACTCAAGTGGACAAACAACAGCTTCTGTTCTATTATATTTAATTGCCTTTTGTGTAGGTGGTTTCGCTAAAGCAAAAGAAGGCATTGAAGAAACCATAGAAGAGCGAAAGTTAAATGTTGAGCTATTAATGGTATTAGCAGCAATTGGCTCAGCAGCAATTGGCTATTGGACTGAGGGTGCCATCCTAATATTTATTTTTGCAGTAAGTGGTGCACTTGAAACATATGCGATGAATAAAAGTCATCGTGAAATTTCAGCCCTTATGAATTTACAGCCAGAAGAAGCATGGTTAGTGCGTGGTGGATTTGAGCCGATGAAGGTGTCCGTTTCCACATTACAAATCGGGGATCATTTATTGATTAAACCTGGTGAACGCATTCCTGCAGATGGAATTATTTTCAAGGGCCAATCTTCCATTGATGAATCAGCTATAAGCGGGGAGCCCCTGCCTATCTCAAAAGGTGAAGGTGACGAAGTATTTGCAGGCACAGTAAACTTAAATGGTGCTATTACAATGGAAATGACAAAGGCGAATTCAGAGACACTTTTCCAAAAAATTATACAGCTCGTCCAAAGTGCTCAAAGTGAAAAATCTCCCTCTCAGCAATTCATTGAAAAATTTGAAGGGACTTATGTAAAATTTGTTTTACTTGGTGTTGCCGTCATGATGTTTCTTCCCCACTTCTTGCTCGGCTGGGACTGGACAACAACCTTTTACCGAGCAATGGTGTTATTAGTAGTTGCTTCTCCTTGTGCACTCGTTGCGTCTATTATGCCTGCAACACTTGCTACGATATCAAATGGTGCAAAAAATGGTGTGCTATTTAAAGGTGGTTTACACTTAGAGCATCTTAGTGTATTACGTGCATTGGCTGTCGATAAAACAGGTACTTTAACTCAAGGAAAACCAGTTGTGACAGATTTTATTGTTCGTGATGGCGTAGAACGTGATACGGCTTTAGCAATTCTCGCAGGAATTGAATCTCAATCCAATCATCCCCTTGCCCAAGCTATTACCTCATATGCTAAGGCTGAAGGAATCGACGTATTGCCACAGGCAACAATTGAAGATATTCCAGGCTGGGGTATTAAAGGAACGATTCAAAACAAGGAGTATCAAGTAGGCAAACCAGAGTTTGTTGATGCGCAACTTGCCAACAATTTTGCAAATAGTGCTGTAACTAGACTTGCAGCAGAAGGAAAAACAGTTATATTCATTCGCGACCAACAAGGAATTGTTGCATTAACAGCGCTAAAAGATACTGTACGCAATGAAGCTAAGAAAGCTATAACACTATTAAAAGAACTTGGTATTCAAGTGGTGATGCTTACAGGCGATAACGAAAAAACAGCCAAAGCAATTGCTCAGGAAGCTGGCGTTACGGAATATGTTGCGGAGTGTCTGCCCGAAACAAAGGTAACTGAAATGAAACGATTACTTACCCAACATCAATTCGTAGGTATGGTCGGCGATGGTATTAATGATGCCCCTGCACTGGCTACTGCAACTACTGGCATTGCTATGGGTGAAGGCACAGATGTTGCGCTTGAAACAGCGGATGTTGTGCTGATGAAAAACGACTTATCAAAAATTGCCTATGCTGTTCGTTTATCACGTAAAATGCAACGTATTGTGAAACAAAATATTTTCTTCTCTATCGGGGTAATTGTCTTATTAATCGCCTCTAACTTTTTACAAGTAGTCGACTTGCCTTTAGGCGTAATCGGACATGAAGGTAGTACAATTCTAGTTATTCTAAATGGTTTACGTATGCTCAATAAAAATGTTTAACATCAATCAAGCCTCAGCGTAATTACGTCCAGATTGTTTTCAAGCTTGCTTGAAAGCTCCTCTTCAAAATCTGTGACATCCGCTGGGGCTTTTATCTTGTTTCAGGCGTTTTCTGGACACCCATTGAACAATTGGTGCATTTACCTCACCACTTATAGAGGTGGACGTTTTCAGCTGAATCAAGATAAAATAGCCTCGCTACTCATTATGAGTATAGCGAGGCTTTTGCAAAAGCTTATTATTTCCTTATCGACGAATTTCCTTTTGAAGCGCTCTTTTCTGCATTGTAGCGTTTAATACGCCACCAAAGATTAAAATGATTCCCGTAAAGTATAGCCAGAGCATTAAAATAATGACGCCACCAATACTACCATATGTAGCAGAATAATTTGCAAAATTATTAATATAAAAAGAGAAACCATATGTGACTGCTAACCAAGCAAGTGTGGCAAATAGCGCCCCTGGCCATACGCCCATTATTTTCAAACGTGGACTTGTATTTGGCACAAACCAGTAGATGCCCATTAATACGATAAAAATCAATAATGGCGGTATTGACCATCTTAATCTATGCCAAACTGATTCAAACTGCTCCTCTATTCCGACGATTGAGAAGAGGAAATGGCCAATTTGCTGACCAAAGACTGGCAATAAGAGAGCAACGGCAATAACAATAACGAGGGCGATTGTAAAAACTAGTGATAAGCCCCTATCTAATATACCTGCTCTCCCTTCTGTATCATAGGCTTTATTTAAGGCACGAATTAGTGCATTAATGCCTTTAGATGCAGACCAAATTGTACCTAAAACCCCAATGGAAAGTAAACTACTGTTTCGATTTGTTAAAATCTCATTCAGTGTATTTTCAATAAGCTTATACACTTCATCTGGTAATATATTCACTAAAAATGAATAGACCTGAGTTGTTTGCAAGTTAAGATATGGTAGTAGTGTTACCAAGAAAATAAGTAAGGGGAAGAACGATAGTAAAAAGAAATAAGCCAATTGTGCAGCAAGCGCAGATATTTCAACTCGCTTGAGTCGACCTATTAAATCTTGGATAAAGCCCTTGGATGTCATAATATCAATCGCTCCCTCATCTGGAGAGACAAACGTTTTTACAAATCCAAAAGTATTATGCAATGTTGCTTTTTTCTTTTCCATACAATTCCTCCTAAAACGCCCTTCACTCCTTATGAGGTAACGTAAAGGCTGTTTTCGTATCTTCAATCATTCCCTGTATCGTGGAAGGTAAATCCTTAAATTCATCCACCTTTTCAGCAATTGTGTTGACATTATCTGACACGCTTTCACAAAGCACCTTTGCCGCGAGTACTTTTTCCTCAACCAAAACCTGCAATTCTTCTCGATTTGCTGCATAGTATGAGATGGCTTCCTTCATCTTTTTTGTTGAGGCAATTGTTTTTTCACGTGTAGCGCGATCTAACATACTTAATGCTGCTCCTACTGCTGCTCCTGCTACAATAGATGCTAATAATTTACTTTGACCCATATTAAAACCCCCTGCTTGTATAGTTGGATATTCCCTATTATTTCATAAATAAACAGTCTTCTGCACTTATTCTACCCAATAACAGTCTATTTTTAAAGCAATGCCCAAATACGGAGTTGACATTTTTTTTATTCAATGAAATGATATGTGCGAGGATTACGAAAGGTAGGGTAAAAAATGGATTTATCAGTTCCGTCTAAAGAAAACGTTGTGTATATGGTTGATCAAATGAAGGACAAGCTTCGTATGGTGAATGTCGATGCGATGAAATCAGAAAACTTCGATGAAGCAAATTATGAAGATTTAGTGTATCTATATGAAATGGTTATGAAAAGAGAAACTTTTAGTCCAAGCGAAATGCAAGCGATTGTTGCTGAATTAGGATCTTTACGTAAATAGGTAAAATGAAAAGCTATTAGCTAAAGACATTTGTCTGCTGCTAATAGCTTTTTTATTACTGTGAACTCTTCGTTTCTGAACCATCCTCAGTAACTAATGGTTGAATTAATACTTCTACACGACGATTCTTTGCGCGTCCTTCGGCTGTGTCATTCGGTGCGATCGCGCGATACTCGCCGTTTCCTTTTGCACTAAAGCGCGTAGGATCTAATTGGTCATTACTTTCAATAAGAAGGTTTAAAAAATTCGTTGCACGCAATACAGATAGCTCAAAATTTGATGAAAAGTTCGGACCTGCTGGTACATTATCTGTATGCCCTGTAATAACAATGTTTCGGGCTGGATCAGATACCAGCATTGTTGATAGCTCTTTGGCAATAGGGACATACTCAGGTTTAACTATTGCCTGCCCTGGATCGAATAAAATACTATCACGGATAGTCACTAGTAGCCCTTCATCCGTCATTTCTGTGGCAAATTGATCTTCCATTTCATTGACTGCAATAAAATTATCCACACTATCTTTTATTTCAGCTAACTCCTGTTGATCCTTTAAATAGGCAGAGTTTTGCTGTGGCGTTTGGTCGCTATCCGCATTCGGAGTAGGCACTGGTGCAGGCTGGTCTAGAAAACTAGTTCCACCATCAAAGACTTGACTAAAAACTGCCGACATTCTTTCTAGCTTTTCTTGATCGACTGAACTTGAGGCAAACAAAATAATGAACACGGCTAGCAGCAAAGTTAAAATATCTGCGTATGGCACTAACCAAGACTCATCAATATGTTCATCATGCTTTTTTTTCTTAGCTTTCTTTGCCAAGGCCACCCGCCCCGCTTTCACCAGAAATTTGACGACGTTCTTCCATTGTTAAGTATGATGATAGTTTCTGTTCAATAACACGTGGTGCCTCCCCTTCTAATACTGAAAGGATACCCTCAATCATCATTCTCTTTTGTTTTACCTCTAAAGCAGATTTACGCTTTAGCTTGTTCGCAAATGGATGCCATAAAACATACCCTGTAAAGATACCGAGTAGTGTAGCCATGAAGGCAGCTGAAATAGCATGTCCTAGCTTTTCGATATCATTCATATCAGCCAATGCGGCGATTAACCCTACTACTGCACCAAGAACCCCTAAAGTAGGTGCATATGTACCTGCTTGCGTAAAAATAGCTGCTCCACTAGTATGACGTTCTTCCATCGCTTCTACTTCTTCTGTTAGGACATCACGTATGTAGTCAGCATTTTGACCATCAATTGCTAATGTAAGGCCATTTTTTAAAAATGGATCTTCAATCTCTGAAGCCTTACTTTCAAGTGCTAGTAGCCCTTCGCGACGAGCTAAGTCAGCCCATTGTGAAAACATTTTAATAATCTCTATATCATTTGCTAATTTTGTTTCTTTAAAAAGAATTTTAAATAGCTTTGGCACACGCTTTAACTCCTGCATAGGAAAGGCAATTGTTACTGCGGAAATAGTACCAAAAATGATAATTAGGATAGCTGCAGGGTTATAAAATGCAGATAAACTTACACCCTTCATTACCATCCCTGTTAATAATGCTACTAAAGCAAGTATTAACCCTATAATCGACGACTTATCCATTCTAGAACCTCCAAATCTCTACTATCTAATGTTATTTCGTCTTTTTTTCCATATTTTAAATATATTTATTTCTAGTATAAATGTATTTCATATATTTTTCGATGTAATTAATGCTTTTTATTCACATTTCGACCATTTTTGATTATATTGAATTAAGAATAATACACTTAACTGTCTTAAATTGAAGGGGGATATGATTTTGTTATTATCGTTTGACACAAAATTACTAAAATATGCAGAGTTAGCGGTGAAAGTAGGAGTAAATATCCAAAAAGATCAGTATCTTTATATAAGCTGTTCGACTGATAATCTAAAACTCGCACAAATAATTACTAAAATAGCCTATAAAAATGGTGCAAAACAAGTTTTTGTCGATATATCCGATGATGAACTTGTACGTGCTCGCTATGAAGGAGCACCAAAAGACTCATTTGATTTTTTCCCACCATGGAAAGTGCAGGAACGTGAATGGTTAGCTGAACACGGTGCTGCCTTCTTAAGCATTAGCTCACAAAATCCAGATTTATTAAAAGGTATTGAGCGTGATCGAATCATGGCATTCCAAAAAGCATCTGGCCAAGCACTTGCAAACTATTATCATTGGTTGCAAGCAGATAAATTTAGCTGGTCGGTCATTGCTGCTCCTTCTAAAGCTTGGGCAGCAAAGGTCTTCCCTCACCTACCAGAAGAACAGCAAATAGATGCATTATGGCAAGCTATCTTTGCAGCCACACGTATAGACGTTGAAAATCCTGTTGAAGCTTGGCATGCCCATGATCAGGAATTACATAGCAAAGCTGATTACTTAAATGCAAAGCAATTTAAGTCACTGCACTATACGGCACCAGGCACGGATCTAACAATTGAACTGCCTCCACATCATGTGTGGACAGGAGGTAGTAGTAAAAGTACACAAGGCCAAACATTTATGGCCAATATGCCAACTGAAGAAATTTTTACAGCACCGTTAAAAACAGGTGTTAATGGTTATGTATCAAGCACTAAGCCTTTAAGCTATGGCGGCAATATTATAGATAATTTCACCTTAACATTTAAAGATGGTCGAATCATTGACGTCAAGGCGGAGCAAGGCCAAGAAATTTTAGCTTCTCTTATTGAAACGGATGAAGGTGCTCATTACCTTGGTGAAATAGCATTAGTGCCACACAAATCACCTATTTCACAATCCAACCTATTATTTTACAATACATTGTTTGATGAAAATGCATCCAATCATTTAGCCATTGGTAGTGCCTATGCATTTTGCATTGAGGGCGGCAAAGAAATGACTTCTGAGGAACTAAGTGCGCATGGTCTTAACCAAAGCTTGACACATGTAGACTTTATGATTGGCTCGAATAAAATGAATATAAACGGAATAACACATGATGATCAAATAGACCCGATATTTCGTGATGGAAATTGGGCATTCTAAATAATCCATTCCTACTAATAGTATTCTAGGCTAAGTATGTTAAGGTTGTCATAAATTATCCTTAGATTTTCCTAGTAACCTATTGTATAATTGTTTTAGGGAGTTTTAGTAGATCATTTAAGTAGAGAGGAGCTCTAATAATGTTCGTTACAACTGTTCTTGGCTTTTCAGTAGTTTTATTAATTTCAATGGGATTCTTCATCCACTACCTACAAGTTGGTTTAGATAGCAAGTCTTCAGTAACTGTAGATCCAAAGCCAAACGAAAAATTTTAATGTGTAAAAAACAGCTACTATTATAGGTAGCTGTTTTTTTATAGCTTATAAGTTATTTCATCTACTAAAGCGTATGAAACTGCTTCTTTATTGTAAAAATTATCTGAATACAGTCTTTATTGTTTGCATATTGAAAATTTTGCTCTACAATATTTTTTGTAAGGAAGGGAGCAATATTCATGACAATGTTACAAGATATTCTAGAATTTAACAAAGAGTTTGTACAAGAAAAAAAATATGAGCCATTCATCACTACGAAATATCCTGATAAACGTATTGTTGTTTTATCTTGTATGGATACTCGTCTTGTAGAGCTTTTACCAAAAGCGATGAATTTGCGTAATGGCGATGTAAAAATAGTGAAAAGTGCTGGTGCGTTAGTAAGCCATCCTTTCGGTGCAGTTATGCGTAGTTTATTAGTTGCTGTTTATGGCCTACAAGCTGATGAGGTGTATGTCGTTGGACATTATGACTGTGGTATGAGTGCGGTTGATCCTGATGCCATGCTTAGCGAAATGGTACAACGAGGCATCGATCCAGAAACAATCAAAATGTTGGAATATTCCGGTTTTGATTTAAAAGAATTTTTACGAGGTTTCGGTGATGTAGCAACAAGTGTTAAGAAAAGTGTCGATACAATTCGTAATCACCCACTAATGGTTAAAGACGTACCTGTTCATGGTTTAATAATTGATCCAAATACAGGTCATCTAGATTTAATTGAAGATGGTAATAAACAATAAAATTATTTCTTGATACATTCATAAAAGAACAAGTGCCTATCCTCACTATGTGGAAGATAGGCACTTATTATTCTATTCATCCTCTAAACGTGCATACATATAGTGATCTACCCAATGACCATTGATATACAGTAGCTTTCTTAGCAGACCCTCCTGCTGGAATCCAGCCTTCTCTAATACACGCATGGAGGCATTATTTTGTGTTGATACATAGGCCTCTACACGATGTAGACCAATTTGTTCAAATGCAAATCGAACCACCATATTCACAGCTTCTGTGACAATGCCCTTTCCAACATAAATCTCATCCATCGCATAGCCAACAAATGCACTCGAGTACGGTAAGCGTTTGACAGCATAAAGTGCAATATGCCCTATTAGATTGTTTGTACCATGCTCAAAAATACCAAACGTAAATTCACGCTTTGACTCCATTAAATAGAGACTTTCTTGGATTTTTTTGTATTGAGCATCGACTGTATAGTATTCAGGTCTTTGTAGTGGCTCGTATATAGACCAAAAATATTTATTACGGCTTACGAGACCCGTTAAACTTCGTGCATCTTTTTCTTGGAATGTGCGGATGTAGCATTTTTCCCCCTTTATCGTTACCACATTCCCACCCTTTTTTCTTAATAGATTCCAAATTTTAAGCACCATTTCTCCACACTAGCCTTCCAATAAAAATCAATACATTTCTCTTTGTTACATTGGTCAATCCGTCATTCCAAACCCTATTTTTATATTATTGTATGTAAAAAAAGAGGCTGCTACAACCAAAACAGCTCATGTCTTATTGTCATAACAGCACAATTCAATTATTTAGTTTTTTGTTCTTTCTTTTTCTCGTTTACTATTTCTAAGCTGGAGGAATCAGCATCCTCTAGTTGTGTATTGTCTAACACATTTGTTAAATGAAGACCACGTTTTTGAGCCTCTCGTTCAATGTGTGCAATGGTTTCTTGTAGCACCTGTACACGGGCATACTTTTTGTCATCTCCAGCTACTAAGATCCATGGCGCATCTTTTTTATCTGTCTTTTCAAACATCGCGTTTGCTGCTTCAATATACTGAGGTGTTTTATCTCGATTGCGCCAATCCTCGGCTGTTAACTTCCAAGATTTGTAAGGGTTTTGTTCACGTTCTTTAAAGCGTTTTAATTGCTCCTCATCTGATACATGAAGCCAGAACTTAATGATTATGTAATCTCCTGCAGTTAAAATCTTCTCAAAATTATTAATTTCTTCATAAGCACGAGACCATTCATCCTTTGTTGCAAATCCTTCGATGCGTTCTACTAATACGCGACCATACCACGAGCGATCAAAAATAGCGATTTGCCCATGCTGAGGCAATTTTCTCCAAAATCGTTGTAAATAATTGTAGCGTAATTCATGAGCTTGAGGGGCAGATATAGGATGTACAACATAACCGCGAGGATCGACACGTTCGATTAATCGTTTAATAGCGCCACCTTTACCAGCCGCATCCATTCCTTCGAATACCAAAATCAAGCCAATCTTGTTTTTTAATAAAAATTGTTGTGCGTTCAACATCTCATATTGGAGTACTTTTAATTTCTTTTTATACATTTTTTTGTCTAGTTCAACAGTTAGATCTAGATTTTTCAAATTTTGTGTCATGAAACTTCACTCCTTTTATTTGGATATTCTTATTGTACTAAAGAAAGATATGGATGCCTATCAGACATGGTAAATTGTAGGTATAAATAGTAAAACAACACAATACATTGTTGGAAATTTCCGTTATAATAAAAAAAGTGACAGTACTATACTTATTTGTCTTTTCCCTATACAATCTAACACGAAGGGAGAGGAAAACATGCCTCGGTTTATTATGATGACAATCTCTTATCTTGTCTCAATCATCCTAACCTTTTCATCCTTTTTCGTGAACATCAACGGTCAATCTTTGCTAGAAATCGCTAATCGTTTTTCTGTTGTATTTGCACCAGTTAGTGTAAGTCATGTAATTTGGATTATCATTTATTTTTTACTCGGTTATTGGTTAGTTATGAACATGAAAAAGACAACTTTGAAACAGTCTGCGCTTTTTAGTTGCATAAATATATTACAAGCATTGACGTTATACGTCTGGCATCATGAGTTATTTATTGTTTCTCTTGGCATTACATTACTCTTAGTCTTGTATTTATTTATGTTGTATAATACGTACCCTCTTCAGGACAAAGCCTTGTCTGGTCGTATTCCTTTCTCCATTTATTTGGCATGGATGACATTTATTTTTATAACAAATACAAGCTTTACGTTAACGGCTTATGGTTGGAATGGCTTTGGTCTCAGTACGCCTCTTTGGGCAGTGATTTTACTGACATTAGGAGGAGTAATTGCACTACATATCCGTTTCCATCACTTTGATGTTATGTTTCCGAGTGTTTTTATTTGGGCTTATATTGGAATCGCCATACATAATGGTTTTGATGAGCTACTTGTCACTACAGCTGCTTTATTTTTATGTGGTGTTCTCTTTGTTGGCATTTTATTTATTAAAAAAAATCCTGCCTACCAAAAATAAATTGGTTAGCAGGATTTTTCATTGCATTCTATTCTTCGTCTAATGACGTTAAGATAATCGGTTTATCTTTTGTCACAATGACTGAATGTTCGATTTGAGCTACAAGTGATTTATCCGGTGTCACGAATGTCCAGCCATCACCAGCTTCTACGATATGCTCTGCATTTGCTGAGATAAATGGCTCAACCGCAAGTACCATACCTTCTTTCATAATGGTAGAATCCCATGCATCGTAATAATTTAAAATATGGTTTGGTTCATCGTGTAAAGATTGACCTAAGCCATGACCTGTTAAATTCATAATAACAGTTAGGCCATTAGCATTTGCCTCGCGTTCAACTGCTTTACCAATTTGATTTAATTTAGATCCAGCCTTTACCTTTGTCATTGCTCGATCAAAAGCGCTTTTGGCAACACGACAAAGCTTTTCTTTGTCCTCATAGCCATCACCAACAACAAATGAAATTCCTGTGTCAGCAAAATAACCATTTAAAGAGCCAGAAACATCAATATTTACGATATCCCCTTCTTGAATAACACGCTTTCCTGGAATACCATGTGCTACTTCTTCATTAACACTAATACATGTATACCCTGGGAAATCATATTCTCCCTTTGGTCCAGAAATAGCGCCTGCCTCTGCAAACATGCGGCCAGCAATTTCATCAAGCTCAAGTGTTGTAACACCTGGTTTTGTAGCAGCTTTCATCGCTTCACGAATTTCAGCACAAATGCGTCCTATTTTTTTAAAAGCTTCAATCTCTTCTTGCGTTTTTACAATCATGTATAACGTCCCTTTCATCTAATATCTATTCTTTAATATAACATAACTTTTTATGCGTATAACGATAAACGCTTTAAATATTGTATGCTTACCTACTTTGCAAAGTGCTAAAAGAGCTATTCACGACAAAAAAGTCCCTCCACTCATGTGAAGGGACTTGCATTAAGCTTTTCTTTGCATTAATTGTGGAGCGGCTGTGAATAAAAGAACACCAACGATTGCCGTTAATATAGTTGCTGGTAGCATATATGTACCATTATAGATGATGGAATAGATCCATGCATTTTGGTCGCCCGCATATTCGGCAAAAAATACAGCACCAGCAATTGTATGTGCTGTGTATCGTAAGAAGCCTGCGAAAACGGTACCTATTATTATATAAAGTGCCATTTTTGTTTTATTCATATGTTTAGCAGCGTCTAACACTGGTCCACGTACAACCGCCGCTAAACCTACAACTGTAAAAGCAACTCCATAATCCAATAATCCTTGTAGCCAGTGCACTATATAGGAACCAAACATTGTTTGCATAACACCCACAAGTAGTCCCGTTGTTAACCCAGCTACTAAGCCCCAGCGAAATGCTATTAACATAATTGGTACCATAACAAGACTAACTGAACCGCCTTGTGCCCATACTTTAAAGGAAACTTGATCCAGTACGAGACCAATCGCTGCAAAAATCGCAATCTCCACTAGCATTAATAGTCTTTTTTTGTCCATACATATTCTCTCCTTTGTTCCGATGTAGGATACAAGAGCAGGAATAGAAAAGCGCTGATACGTCTCTTTCTGACACCTTTTTCCTTTAAGAATGAAAAAACGATGTCAGGACAGAGCCTCACATCGTACAAGTGTCGGTTTCTATCCACATCCCTACGCAAGCGTTAACTTACAGGTTCGAAGAGTCAAGGCATTACGTGCCCAGTCTCAGCTGACATCATCAGCTCCCCTTGTGGTCGTTACATCTGAATTTATTTGAACAATCTCATTGTACGCAATGGATAGGAGGATTACAACCTTCTATACAATATATTTTTTGAAACTTTGCTGTTTTTCATGCGTAAATATTTAAAAAGGAGGTACAACTATGGAGAATCAAAAAATTTTAGCTGCCTTTAGTTATCTTAGTATTTTCTTCGCCCCTTTTATCGTTCCATTAATTGTTTATTTTGTGACAAAAGACAGTGATGTAAAAAGACATTCGATTCGTGCACTTGTCTCTCATTTAATACCTTTTGTTTTTGGCATTCTATTCTTTATTGTCTTTGTTTTTTCTACATTTAGTTTAGATCCAACCTCCAGTAACAAGACCATGATGATTATTTGGTTTACTTCATTCGCCATCTATGCGCTCGTCTCACTAGGTATTGTGATTTGGAATATAATTCAGGCTGTTCGTGTTATCCGTTAATGTTTTATTTTTAAGTGAAACAGGTAGTAGTAATTGTAAAAGGAGCTGTTTTGGGATGAAAGTATCAAACGTTGTAAAAACTGCCGTCAAGTTAGCACCTATTGTTATTCCTATCGTAAAAAAAGTAATGGCTGCAAAAAAGGGAACAACGCCTACAACCCCAGCTAGAAAAAAATAAAACGAAGGCGTATTCCTTTTTCCGGAAATACGCCTTCGTTTTATTTCACTTCAAAATGGGTTTGACTATGGCCATTCAATGTTTTTTCCACATGTAAAACCGCTGGCATCGCAGATTTCAATTCAGGTACATGAGAAATTACACCAATCATGCGACCAGAATCCTGTAAATCAATTAATGTATCAATTGCTTTATTTAGTGATTCCTCATCAAGTGAGCCAAAGCCCTCATCAATAAACATCGTTTCAATATGAATATTACCTTGGAAGCTTTGAATCACATCTGCCATCCCCAATGCAAGGCTTAACGAAGCATTAAATTTCTCGCCACCTGATAATGTTTTGACATCTCGTAATTGATCCGTATAGGCATCATAAACATCAAGACCAAGTCCACTTTGCTTCGCATGCTTTTCTAACCTATCTGAGCGTCTAAGCTCAAATTGACCGTTTGATAAATGATATAGCCGTATATTGGCAGCTACTGTAATTTGATCTAAGTAATTAATTTGGATATAACGCTCAAAGGATAGCTTTTTCGAGTTTTGTCCATTTAATAATCCATAGAGCTCCTTTACTCGCCCTGCTTCTTGTTCAAGTAAATGAAGCTCTTTCGCTATTTCTTTCACCTTTTCACTAAAGCCTTGGCATGCTTGTGCAAATCCATTCATCTGTTGCAAACGTTTAAATGCTTCCTCATAGGAAATACGATGCTGTTCTACCCTTGCTTCCATCGCCACTAAATCTTGCTTCTCTTTCCCTTGAAGATATGTAGCCCCTTCGGTAATCTGGATTTGCAACGTGTGTACTTGTAAAGCATAGTCGCTACATGCTTTTCGAAGTGCATCTAATTGTATGACACTCCGTTTAGCAGTAGCATAAGCCTCATAGCTTTCGAAACCTATTTCTTGCATATTTGCTGTAAATTGCTGAAGCTTTTCATTTATTTTAAGCTGCAATTCCTCAAAGGACTGTTTGGCAATTTCTACAGTTAGTGTTGCATTGCTAGCCGCTTCCTTTGCAGCATGTAAATTTTCTTGACTTGCTTGCCAACTTTTTTGAAGCGCTTCTTTCTGTTTGCTAACAGCCATAAGTTGTTGCTTTAATTGCTGTAAAGTTGGTAAATTAGCAGGCATCTGCTTAAGCTGTTCTTCTACAACTGCTTCTAATTTTGTCCATTCTTTTATCTGCTCCGCTAAATATTGCTCTAGCTTTGTTTGCTTATTCCGTAGTTGCTCTATTCGATCATGCTGATGCTTTATTTTTAATCGCACATCAGCTAGTTGATGATTAATGGCTTTTAATGCAGCAATCTCCTGTTCCACTTCATGTAAGGTAACGATGATTTGTGATTGGTCTTCTTGTTTAATATTTTGTGCCTCAAGTTGTTGCCAGGTATCTTGAAGTAGTTGCTGCGTAGATGCTAAAAATGCCTCTTTCTCTAGATACTTACGTTCGTCTGCGGATGCCTTCGCTCTTAATGCTTCCACTTGAGTAAGCTCAATCACTTCCAGTTGCTCATTGTGTGCTTTCTGATGTGTCATACTACCACAAACAGGACAAGGCTCTCCTTCCTTCAGCTGTTTGGCTAAAATACTAGCCTGACTCGTCAGCCACCGTTGCTGCAAAAGTTGAAGAGCCTCTTTACTTTCTTGATAGAGACTTTCTGAAGCAACTACATCCTGCCTAGCTAACTCTACGGCATGTTTATATTTCTCCGCTTGCTTGATTAAAGCAACCTGTTCCCGTAGTTTCGGTAATTGTTCTAAATAGCTTTCATAGGGTTCAACCTGTTTCTCATAGCCTTCTAATGATTGAGAAAAATGCTGTAATTGCTCTTGTTCATTTTCCAAAAGTTTGAGGTTATCATGTACTGCTCGTTTTGCATTTTCAGCATACTGCTCTGCTATTTGCAGCTGTTGTACATTGTGTTCATACGCTTCAAATTTCGGTAATAGCGCTAGCATCTCTATTTCCTGCTGTAAGATTTGCTGTCGTTCAGATTCTTTAGCCTCTTCTATCTCATAATTTTCTTGTGCTTCTTGCAACTGTTCTTGTGACTGCTGTTGCTTAACCTTTGCTTGTTGAAAAGCTAGTTCTTTTACATTCAGTTCAGCACGTAAATCCTTGCATTGTTGTTCTTGCAGCGTAAGTCGCTCTGCTTGTTCTGCTAAAGCAATCTCCTGCTCCTTTGCTTGGTATAAATCCTGCTGTTGTAAAAGGGTTTGCAACCGCTGCTGTCGATTAGCTTGCTCATCGAATTGCTCATTAAGCGTTTTTGCTAAGCGATAATATTCCTGCTCTTTTTGATGAAGGCTATACGCTTCTTCATAGTGTAGCAGTTCACTTTCTCCACATTTCTTATAGTAGCTAAGCTCCTCATCAAGCGCCTCTGTCAGTTGATGTAGATTCTCTGTATTATCAGCAATCAATGTGAATAAAGCGGATGAACGCTGTGGTAAGGCACCCACAATTTGACCAAGTAAATGTTCTTTTAATTGTTTGGCACGCTCAACATCACTTTCAGCCTCTTTACGCTTGGCATCAAGCTTTTTTGCCATGACACCGAAACGATCTGTTTTAAAGATTTTCCGTAAAATTACTTCCTTATTTGTTGAATCAGAGGTTAATAGTTTTCTAAATTCACCTTGAGGTAACATCACAATTTGGCTAAATTGATCTTTTGTGAGACCAATAATTTCCTGTAACTTCTTATCGACTTCAAGCGTTTGCTGTTTCTCTACAATGCTATAATCCAGCTTTCCCTCTTTTACTTCTGCTAGCTCTATTTTCTTCCCAGTAACCGTTTTATTTTTTTCTTTAATATGACCTGGCTGTCGTACTATTTGATAGACTTTCCCATGCATTTCAAAGACGAGCTCTACAGCTGTATATACATCATCAGGCGCAAAGCCGCTTCTCAGTAAAGCTGTATCCTGCCGATCCTCCCCACTACCTGATCCGTAAAGAGCATAGCAAATAGCATCGAAAATAGTTGTTTTACCTGCACCCGTTTTTCCAGAAATGGCAAACAATCGATGCTCCCCTAGCTCTTGAAAATCAATTACTTCCGTGTCTTTATATGGACCAAACGCAGTAATTGTTAACTTTAATGGCTTCATTTTACAGTCTCTCGCTCCTCATCTAATAATTCCTGTAACATCTCTGTGAATAAGCGTTCCGTATCTTCATCAGGCTGAACGCCAATAATATTAGTGAAGAATGAACGGAATAAATCTATATCCTCTAGTTTTTCAGCCTCTACCACTTGTAGTTCACGTGATGTATCTTGCCTTAGTACCTTCCGTTCCACATGCATAGCGTGGGGATATACACTACGAATACGTTCCATCGGTGAAGTCACAGATATTGTATCCGTCAATCTAACAAATACATAATCCTCACTTGGTGTGTGCGTTAATAACTCCTCTAATTGACCTTCTACTACTCGCAGATCTCTTCTTGGCACAAGCTTTCTTTTACTTACTGTTGTATTACCTTGTTCATCTAATTCGATGATTAAAAAGCCTTTTTCATGTGAATACTCAGATAACGAATATTTTAAGATAGAGCCTGCATAGCGAATGGTTTCATTTAAGACAAAATGTGCCTTATGTAAGTGCCCAAGTGCCGTATAGTGAAAAGGCTTAAATAAAGCTGCATTCACACAATCTGAGCCTCCAATGGAAAGTGGCCGCTCGGAATCACTAGTATTGGCTTCTTCCTCACCATACTTCGTCACAAAGGCATGTCCAACAAATACATGACGCTTACTTGTGTCCATGTCTTCCGTGATATGCTCAATAATTTTTTGCATGGCGTCTTGATGAGAACGGATTGATTCTTCTTCAAAGATGTTGCGAATAGCTGCTGGCTCCGCATAGGGCACTAAATGGAAATGCACTTCTCCATGTTGATCATTCAAAACAATAGGTACATGATTTTTTGTAAATTGACCCTTAATATATAAACCACTATCACTCATTAAACGACTACCAAAATTTAAACGACCTGCACTATCATGATTTCCCGCCACTGCTAGAACAGGAATCTTCTTCTCTAATACTATTTTCGCTAATACATCATTTAATAAATTAACTGCCTCAATAGGAGGCATCGAACGATCATATAAATCACCTGCGATGATAATTACATCTGGTTTTTCCTCATCTATTGCTTGTATAAATTGTTGAAGAATATAATGTTGATCTTCTGTCATATAGACGCCTTGAACAAGCTTTCCTAAATGCCAGTCTGCTGTATGAAATATTTTCATTCTAGTACCTCCTAGTCTTCTCTATATTTTAGCATGACTATTCCCCATCTAGTGCTCTCTAAAGGTTTAGTAGTTCTAGCCAAAATTGGTTTTCATAGAAAAAAGCATCTTATTAGGTAAGATGCCTTAGATATCAATTATTTAGATGTATTTGATAAATGCCTTATATCCTGGGAATCCCTGAATCACGTAAGTCGTACGTGGAGATTGATGTTGTGCTACTTTTTGCTGCTGAGGCTTCACTGAGAATTGTTGCTTGAGGATATCCTCAAATGACATAGGATTTGGCTCTGGCAATTCTGATGAAGAGATGTTTAATGCACCACTACCACTATAAACCTGTAAAAATGAGTTAGCCATTTGTCGATAGCCTTCAAAATTTGGATGGACATCTGCACTATTTGGTAAGTAGTTAGTTGCATTCAATCCAAAGGCATCATAGACATTTATATAAGCCGCTCCAGCTTGCTCTGCTTGTTGTTGTAAAATCGTATTTAATCTAACTAGCTGTGCATTGGTTCCTTCTTTTTGCGTCGGATGAACTGTTGGATAAGCAAAATAATAGCCTATGACATAGATTTTTGCATTAGGCGCACGTTCTTCTAATTCAGCCAAAATCGATATCATATTTTTTCTTGCCAAATTTAAAGCGTAATCTGCCTGAAGCTGTGAAAAAGCTAAGGTCCCTGCATTTGGGTTTACCTGGACAAGACGTAATAAATCATTAGCCCCTGCTGAAACTGTAATAAGTGTCGCATTTGCTAATAAATTTTGTGCTTCCTCAGTTCGTATTCGTTCTAATACATCCGCCGTAGTAAAGCCAGGAAAAGCCAGTTCTTTTGTATAAAATGATAATTGACCAATCGAACTTAATTTCATGGCAATCAAATCACTATACCCTACATCAATTTCTTTGTAGGGTGTTTGACCCGCTGCTAAGGAATCACCAATCGCCACATAGCTTTCTGTTTGAGCAAAAGCAGATGAAACCCAAAAAGTTATGAATAATATTGTCATACCTAGCAAGCTACATATTCGTTTCATCTGCTTCCCTCTTTTCTTTTTACTAAAGGTTAAAAAGCCCAGCTACCCTTGCGGAAAATTGGCTCAACTGTACCATCAGGTAAAATACCATCAATGTCCATTTCACCACTGCCAATCATGAAGTCTTCATGCGTCACAGAAATATTGGCACCCAAAGCTTCAAGTTGACCGTTTTCTAGGTCTCTACCGCCTTCTAAGCAAGTCGGATATGCCTCACCAATGGCTAAATGGTTTGAAGCATTCTCATCAAACAGCGTATTGAAATATAAAATCTCCGACGCTGAAATAGGTGATTCGTGTGGGACAAGTGCTACTTCACCTAAGTAGGATGAGCCTTCATCCACTTGAATAAGCTCTTGCAATAAATCATGCCCTACTTCAGCCTCTGCCTTAATAATTTTGCCCTCTTCAAATGTTAATTTAAAGCCATCGATGATATTGCCCTGATAGACTAATGGCTTCGTATTACTAACATAACCGTTTACACCTTGTTTCATTGGAAGTGTATAAACTTCTTCTGTTGGCATATTAGCCACAAAAACATTATCTTCTGGTGTTTTACTACCACCAGTTAGCCATTTATGCTGTGGTGCTAAAGCAATTGTTAAATCTGTACCTGGAGCTGTATAGTGAAGCTTTGCATACTTTTTATTATTCAAAAGCTGTGCACGAGATTCTAAATTAGCTACATGCTGACGCCAATTATCAACTGCATTGCCTTCCCCAATATGCACTGTTTTAAAGATAGCTTCCCACAATGCAGGCACCTGCTGCTCTTCTGGTAATTGAGGGAATACCTTTGCTGCCCATTTAACTGAAGGAACAGCTACAATGGACCAAGCAATTAAATCCTTCATGACTGCATTCCGATAGTTTTTCAATGCTGCCCCTGATACTTTTTGATGTGTTGCTAGTCTGTCTGCTGGAATTCCTGTTAGCTTATCAGGATCTGCTGCATCAATCCATAATAGAGCTCCTTTACGTTCAATCAGTTCATCACGCATTTTCACAACCCATTCAGGGAAGCGATTAAATTCCTCATCGGAAGCATGCTCAAAATAAGCACGATCCAATTCATCATCGGAAAAGTTTACATGAACACGGCCTGCCCCAGCCTTATAAGCCTCTTTTACAACTAAACGGGCAAAATCTAAAGCATCCACAGATGTATTGACTAATAAGTACTGACCTGGTTGGATGTTCACACCCACTTTTACTGCAAGCTCTGCATATGCCTGTAATTTCTCTTCAAATGTCATACTATTTCCCTCGCTTCTGTCCAATTGTTTTAGAATTACCTTCAATCAGCTGGCCATCATGCCATATTTTTTGCACAGGCTTGCCTGGAAGTTCCCTTGTCCATTTTTTATAGGTTTTTTCATCACGATAAGATAATAAGGTTAATACTTCACCATCTGCTCCAGCACGGCCAGTACGACCAGAACGATGCAAATACTGTTCAATTGTTCGTGGAACATCAACATGAATAACATGTGTTAAACCAGCAATATCTAAACCACGAGCTGCAATATCTGTTGCAATTAAAATACGTGCGTCCCCTTTACGGAATGCATCTAACGCTTTTTTACGTTCTTCTTTCTTCATATCAGAATGGAGCGTAACAATCGGTGCTGAACGGTATTGTAGTTTTGTTTCCTTCATTAATAATTGATCGATATTATTAACAAAAGCCAGCGCCCTTAAACCCTCAGTATGGGAAAGTCTGCGCAGGAAATCCGTTTTATCACGCTCTTCTACCTTCACAAAAGAATGGACAACTTTACCGACCTTTAACATGTCCTCAGGCTTAATTTTAAAACGTAGAGGCTCAAACATCATACGACTTGCCACTAATTCAATTTCCTCTGTAATCGTAGCCGAAACAACAACTACTTGTCGGCCATAGGCAGAACCTTCGATAAAGGATTTAATAACAACACGGTATTCACGACTTAGTAATTGATCACATTCATCTAAAATAACCGTTTCGACTTCTTTGAGTTTTAACTTTCCTGCTCGTGCTAATTCGTTTAAACGTCCAGGTGTGCCAACAACAATTGTTGGCTTTTTCTTCAACTTTTCAATTTGACGAGCAGAATTGGCACCACCAATCAGCTGCTGAACAGTAATGTCTGTTCCAGCTGTCCACTCACGAATGACTTCTACGATTTGCATAGCAAGCTCTTGTGAGGGAGCTACGATCAGTCCTTGTGTTTGCTTTTTTGCCCCATTCACTTTATTTAATAATGGTAAGACATATGCTAACGTTTTACCTGATCCTGTCGGTGACTCCGCTACAATATCTTTGCCTTCAAGCATAGCTGGTATCATTTCATCTTGAATTTTCATGGGTGTTTCAAAGTTCCATTTTGCTTGTAGTTCTTCTTTTAATAAATTAATGACTGACATGTTATTTCCCACCTTCTATCTACTTGACACTAGTTTAACACACTCCGTAGGTTCCTACTTTATATGTACGTAAGCAATTGTCTAATCGTTTCAAGAAAACATTGCTTGCTTTCATAAAAAATCTGCTTCACTCAACACGGCTGACCACAACTCTTTCAAGAATTGTAGCTTACCCGTGAAAAGCAAGCAGATTCTTTTCAATTCATTTAACACTAATCGACTAATTCATAACCACAAGCTAAAATGGCACATTCAGCTAAAACGATTAATGAATCAATATAAATGTTACTTAGCTTCAAATCTCTGTTAACAATAGAAAGCTCTGTACAACCTAATACAATTCGATCGCAATTTAATGCTAGCATCGCCTCTTCTATCGGTTGCCAATCTTCTAGCGTAACATCCTTCCCAGCCTTGACGTAATCATAAATGATCGACATCACATAGGATCTCATTTCATTATCTGGAACAACTGGTGTAATACCAAATTCCTCAAGTGCATCCTGATACATCCGTGACGTTAACGTGCCTGTTGTTGCTAAAATTCCTACACGCTTCGCTCCTAAATCAGCAGCACGCTTCGCTGTTTCGCGAATCATATGCAATACAGGTATAGGAGAACCTTCTTCAATTTCATGATAAAACGTATGTGCCGTATTACATGGGATAGCAATTACGTCTGCTCCTACCGAAGCTAGTTTTTTTGCATCCTCAATAATGACAGGAACTGGGTTATCCTTTGTATTATCTAAAATAAAAGCCGTACGGTCAGGAATATTTGTATCATTATCAATGATGGTATGTAAATGCTCCTGATCTTTTTGTGCCTTCGTACGTCTTACAATCATTTCACCAATAAACATTGTTGCTAGTGGACCAACGCCACCAATTATACCTAAAGTTTGTTTTTTCATGTGTTAGACAGACCTTTGTTATTAAAATATTTCTTATAGCTGCGATAAAAGCTTAAATTATCTAGCGTGACATTCAACCAACGTTTTGCATTCATATCCTTATAATTAAAAATAGAATCTGTAGCCATACCTTGACGAATTAAACTTTTCGCTTCCATTACTAGTTGTTCATTTTGAACATATTTGAACAGCACACCATTCGGTACAATTGTCCAAAGATGCTTGTTCTTCACGTATGTTAGTTGTTGTTTACTTCCGCGAACATAATCGTCCGCTACATACTGCATTAAATTGAAGCCACTGGCCGTCACATAATAATTGGAAAGTTCATTATGTAATTCAATACTCAACAATTTATATTGACCATCACGATCATCATATTTCATATCAAATGTGGCAAAGCCATGGAATTGTATCGCTTCAAGAAATGACTTAACATTATCCATTAATTCCTGATGATAGGTTGTCATAATCGCTACATAACGCCCTATCCCTTCTGGAGAATGCTCTTCTAAAATAGGATTTCCTACCGCAAGAAGTTTTGCCTTTCCATCTTGTCCTATATATGCATTAACAACACGCATGTTAGCGTCTTCTCCAGGAATATATTGTTGAATCATCAGATCATCACGATAAGCTGATTCTTTATAGATAGCACGTAGTATACTATCCTTTTCGTCCTTATCATATGCAATATATACTTTTTTCTTACCAGGAAAAATACATGTAGCATATTTTGTCATATTCATCGGCTTAATGACAACTGGATAATCAAATGGCATGTCGTAGTCTTCATAATCATTCACCGTGCATACATGTGAGGCAGGGTATTGAAAACCAAATTGTGCGCATAGTTCATACATGCTTTCACGAGTTAAAAGTTGATGCGCAAGTGGTGCGTCTACATAAGGAACTAGAAAATTCTCTACTAACTCCTCTTTATGTTCAACGATTTTTTTGACATAAAACTCATCACAGGCTAATAGCAGTAATTTTTTTTCTTTGAACTCCTCCGCAATAGCTTTTAAAGCGGTCACAAATCTTTCTTCGATATGAAGTCGTGGTATCTCACGAAAAGTCCATAAATCACTTTGTTGAATTTTTTCCATGTTCGTATGGTTTAGTGCAAGCGGCTTCACTCCATAGGCTTCGTAAAATGCTCTGGCCATGCCATAAGCATTCATTTCATCTCCAAGTAAAACCGGTAAAAAAACGTGCTCAATGGCCATTCTACTCAACTCACTTTTGCTTTTTTATTAGTGTAACATACTAACGATTTGTAGCTTATTTATGAACAGCTACAGCCTGTTTGCCTAATTCCTGATAACTTTTGAAAAATTGTTCGACATTGTACGTAACATACCCTTTTAAAGGATCCATTACGACTACCTTATCACCCAAATGTCCCGTCAAGACAACTGCATGTAAGTTCATAAAAGCATCATGCGGAGTTGTTTCCCCTGTATAAATCCAGCCTCTTTCTGCTTTTCGTTTAGGCTTTGATAAATCTAGCGTTACCCATGTCACGACAGGAATACCTTCACGCACAAGCTGTAAAATCTCATCCTGTGAGGCGTTACTCATATTTTTGACATGTAAGTCAGCTTGTTTATCTGTAATAACTGCCTCAGCCGCTTTGACAATTGGAGCAGCAAAAACATACATGCCGCGAGCTTTATCACGAGGATTACCTGCAAAAGCTTCATTTGGATTTGGTCCAAAACGTTGATTGCCTACTGTTCGTATTTCTTGCTTTGGTAAATATTTGTCAGTCATTTCAAGTTTTGACACGTTCATTCCAAAATAATTTAATACAGCTGTGAGTGATGTAATTTCACAACCATGTGGCAGCTCAGGATTTTGCATGACAACAGGGACATCTAACTCCTGATCGTCTCTTAAAAAATGTGTTTCCAATCGATAATAGGGCTTTGTTGTATCGTAAGTGAAATTCTCGATTGTTGTATACCCATCGTTTGTCGAACTATTTTCAAGTGTGGTTGCAGCAATTGCATATTCTCGCCCTGCCTTTAGCTTTGAAAATACAGCCTCTCCCTCTTCTGAGCCAATTGCTTCTTCCACTACATCACCTGTTTGTACATCTGTAACCGTAAGGAAAAGATTTGGAATAGGTGCCCCGCTATTAAATTCTACTGTTAAAACCGTTAATTGACTTTTTTGTTCAGCATCTTGCCGTGAAAATGGCTGACAGCCTGAAAGTAACATAATAATCAAAATGCCAATAAGTAAAAGGCGTTTATACCACGTCCACAAGACAAATTCCGCTCCTATTCTAAGGCGAAGAGCACCCCCTTCGCCATTCTAATTATTCAATTTGTCGTAGTAGACTCTATTATACGATACTTTCATAGCCGTTCCTATTTTATCTTGATTTAGTAGCTATTTTTTGTACCAAAGTGAGCGGCAAAATTACACAAATCTCCTTCTTTACGAGTAAGCTTAAAAAATCTGAACAGTAATTATACTAAGAGATAATTGAAGTGACTCACATCGTTGTCACTTTCGGCCGTAATGTATGCTTTAGTACCTTACCAGAGGCATTACGTGGCAATTCTATTAAAAACTCAATTTCATATGGTACTTTATATTTAGCAAGTCGTGTTTGACAATAGGATAGTATCGAATTTTCATCAAGAGATTTTCCATCCTTTAACACTACAAATGCTTTTGGTACTTCTCCGTATACTTCATGAGGCAACCCAACCACTGCTGCTTCTAAAATTTCTGGCATTTGATATAGAACTTCTTCTACTTCAATTGGGTAAATATTCTCTCCACCACGGATGATCATATCTTTTTTTCGATCTACAATATATAAATACCCTTCCTCGTCAAAGCGTCCTAAATCACCTGAGTACAGCCAGCCATCTCTAATCACTCTTGCTGTTTCCTCAGGGTTGCGTAAATAGCCCTTCATTACTTGTGGTCCTCTTACGCAAATTTCCCCCACCTCTCCAGCCGGTACGGTCTTTCCTTCACTATCAACTACACATACCTCTGTCTGTGCTAATGGTTTTCCCACTGAGCCAATTTTCGTCAATGCATCCGTATCTAATAAAGAGGTTGCTGCAGGTGAATTTTCGGTTTGACCATAAAGATTTTGAACCTTTACATTTGGAAATGCTTCTTTTACTTGCTTTACAAGCTCATATGGCATTGGGGCAGCCCCGTAACATAATAAACGTAAATGATTAAAGCTATGTTCCTTGAATCCAGGAGTATTTAAAATGATGGTATACATAGATGGAACACCAAAGAAAATTGTCGCCTCTGTAGCTACAATTTGAGCTAATGTTTTAGTTGGTGAAAATACTTCTTCAATGACCACTGTTCCTCCTTGATAAAACATAGGCATAGCAAATACATGAAGACCTGCACAATGAAACAATGGCGTACAAATAAACATCTTGTCCCTGTTAGACATATTCATAGAAGACGACCAGATATCTGCTGTAGCCACGATATTCTGATGCGTTAGCATGACGCCTTTGGGTTTACCTGTTGTTCCTGACGTATACATAACCACTGCCGTATCGTGAGCCTCTAATTGCACAATTTTTCTAGCACGATTATTATACTCAATTATGTTTTTCATTTCTTGAAATCCGATCGTATGTTGGAATGAATAGGAAACGTCCTCTAATGCTTCTGTTAATCTTTCATCAAAAATTAAGCCCTTTGCTTGTGAATGATTAAAAATAAAATCAACCTCAGGAGCAGCTAATTTAGTGTTAATAGGCATCACGATAAAGCCAGCTAATTGGACACCTAAATAAGCGATTAAAAATAAATCTGAATTGAGCGTATATAAGGCAATCACATCATCTTTTTCAAAATCTTGTTCCTGCAAGTAAGCCGCAAATCTTTCTACACGTTGATAAAAATCATGATAGCTTAATGCTTTTCCATCATACAACGTTGCAATTGCATTTGGTTGCTGCCCTGCATAGTCTTCAAGAATATCTGTCATAAACATATTCATTATAAGCCCTCCATACATTCATTTTTTTATTACCGAATGGGAAACTATTAAACTTCTTAAAATTCAGAAAATTACGATTATATTTTATCAAGCAATGTATTTCTTGGCAATTTTTCCACACATTCAAAATATGTAGCCGAACTAACGAAATATTCTTAGACATTTTACTTTTCTAGCAATTTCTATTGGGTGTATGATACTTGTACGATTATTTTTAGGAAAGGCCGGGTTTAAATGCTTTATGCACTTTTAGGAGATTTACATTCTAATATAGAAGACACTAAGGCTGTTCTAGCTCATATTCAACAAACAGCAGAGGAAGCAAAGATCATTGGGCTAGGTGATTTATATGAATGCACTGTTAGTAAGAAAAAGGCACAAACCATATCTGGCTTACCTTTGCAAAAGGCGGCCATAATAGAAAGAGAATTTGAAAAACTGCTAACCTTCCCCTCTATTCGAGGCAATCAAGAAGAACGTATTACTCAGGTCACTGGTATCGAACGTTTTAAAGCATTACCTGAGACAATAGAGATTGATGGGGCCACGCTTATGCACGGTCATCAATTTCAGTGGAATGTAAGCTGGCAGCCGACTTTCCCACCCTTTCAAAAATCATTATTTTTCTTTGGGCATAGTCACGAATCAGGTCTTTATCATCAACAAAAAAAGCTGCCGATTCGTATTCGCTTCGGGCAGCCAATTGCGTTACAAGACAAGCAGTATGGTGTGAATGTAGGCTCTGTTATCAATCACCGTGAATGGTGTCTTTATGATAGCCAAAAGCGAACAGTGACATTTATGTGTGTCCCACCTATTAATCTATAAAAGAGCAAGCTAGTCTATATTAGCTTGCCCTCCATTTTTAATGAATGTATTGCTTTTTCTCGCTCAATAAAATTTCCTTTAACTCTTTTAATTTTTCAATTACAACATACGATTCATCCGTAATTTCTTTCAGGTATTTTTCAGCGCCCGTTTTATTGCCTACATTGTATTCACGCACTGCTTTTTTTGCTATATCATGCACGTGAATAAAAGGCTGTTCTAACTCTGCGTAAACACGCTCATCACCTAACAGTTTTTTTCCGGTGCCGTAATACCATTCGCCGAGGCGTGATTCTTTTGGAGACCCTACATCCTGCTCCGTCATCGTTTCAAAGCCTAGTAGCAAATTGTAGATTTTCCATCTCCACAATAGATGGTCAGTAATGGCTAATTCAATAATATCCTCTTGGCTAATAATAAAGTTTTTAGAAATCGTCGTGGATCGGTATCCATCAATCATTTTACTTAACTTATAAATGGCAGAGCCCATATCAAAAACGATTACCTTACTTTTTTGCATGCTCTCCGTAATAGTATGGTTACGTTCAGAAATAGTAGTAGCAGATTGAGCCTGTACCTTTGTCGTTGTAGCTATTTCCTCAAAGCGCGCGCCCTGCTGCTGCAAGTTTTTATTTAGCTCTGCTAGCGTCTGTGATATATATAAAGTATCTGTAACACCTTGATGTAAATCTTGGGAAAATTGAGTCGTCAATGAGCTAATATTATGGGTAATATGAAGTAGTTCCTGTATATCTGTATGTATAGATTTGACAGATGTACTTGTATCATCAGCAAGTTTCCTTACTTCCTCTGCAACAACCGCAAAGCCCTTTCCTGCTTCTCCAGCACGGGCTGCCTCAATTGATGCGTTTAAAGCCAACAAATTTGTTTGATCTGCTATTTTTTTAATTAATTCCATCAATTTCGCTACACTATTTACACGTTCAACTAAACGCTTAATATCTTCCTGCATTGCTTTATGACCTTCATCAGTCGTCTGTAAAATAGATGATACTTGTTGTAATGATTCTAAATCCTGATTTAATTTTTTAAAGGCATGCTTTGTTTGCTCTGAAATATCACCAACAGATGTGGCAATTTCTTCAATACTCTCGTCCAACTCATGCATTAATTGATCTGCTGCAACAATCTCCTGTTGCTGAATCTCTTGAAATTCAATCAATTCCTTAATGGTATCTAACTGTGTATTATAAGTAATAATTTCACCTAATCCATTTACAACAGATCCTGCTTGAATTTCAATATAGGTCTCTAAAATAATTTGCTGATCAATTGTTACTAAGCTATCGTAAGACAATAAAACATCCAGCATTTTCTCTTCATCACGAGATAGTTCTTTGACAATCAGTGGAATGATTAGTTGGTTGATCAGTGTATAGGCAGAAATCATCCAGTTTGGTAGTACACCAATTCGAGCATGAACATACGCAATTTTCCGTCGCTTAAAGACATAATCTAAATCCAATTCATCATCAAATAAGCTTATAAAGTGTGTATCAAACAGCCCTTTTAAGCGCTCTACTGATGAATGTGTATTGATGACATGATTAAACTCTGGAATTTCCAGTAGACGAGCATAAAAATTATCGAGTATATGCTGTCGATTATTCTCGTAAATTTTACGTAAAAACCCAACAGATTCTCGCCTAATTCTAGATAAAGCAAGGAAATCCAATTTTTCTTTAAAGCGTTCATTTGTTTCGATGTCTGAATTTTTCGCAGCTGAGAAATAATCATAACTTTGATTAATCTTCTTCCTTTTGAACATAGCTCCCACTCCTAGTTGTATTAAAGTAAAATAAAATTACCAATATTTTAAAGCCAATTATAGATTTTTCTTTATTACCTTCAACTAATAAAACATATATATTTTACCAACAATAGAAAGACAAAAATAGATGCTCATTTAATTCTTTACACATTATTATTTTTTCGTCCACTTTATTGACAATTTCTTATTTTCTTAGTTAAACACTGTCTTTATGCAGAAAAAGCGCTAAAATCCCGATTGATCTTAGCGCCTTCTTCCCATATAAAATTATCGTTAATGTTAGCACTCGCAATCGCAATTTTGTAAGCTATCCAGTAGCTTTTCCATGGCTTCTAGTTGCTCACATAGCGTTTGAATCATGCATCGTAGGATTGGAATTAATTCTTGACAGATGCAGAACCTAAGCACATTTTGTGCCAGTCTTATGCCCCCCTGATGATGGACAATCATTTCCCGAAGATAATTGATATTAATACTATTAGAGACTGGTGGAGCACACATTGCATTGAACATAGCTTCTGTAATTTCTTTGTAAGCACACATATACTCGTATAATTTATACTCTGAATTTTGCACGACACAACATCGGTTTTGTATCGCTTCAAGACTCTCAAGCATTTCTGTATGTGTTCGAATGATTTCTAATGCGAGATTTTGCACAGGTATATTCGTTGTATAACGTAAAACATTTTCAGACATTTGGATTGCTGCAACTTGATGAGGGATGATTTGCTTAATAAAATTTTCTGAGATGCTACAAGTAATGGTAACATAGGTCATACCCTGCATCATTTTTTTGAGGATTCGCTGATATTCCTCTAAATATGCCTTTGTCACATTACTAAGTTCAATTGGTTTAGCCATTAGACACACTCCTTTCAGAGTAATGTATGCCTGCTAGGTTGTTGTGCGATAGACAATTGTACCAATTGCTCAATTTTTATCAGGCTTAATCATCGTAAAAAACTATACTTGCTCTTTCTTATATGTATCTATGCATGTTGAACAAATGCATATATTTGGCTTTCTTTGCACTGTTTTTAACAGGTGTTCGGGAATGCTGACTGTCATACACCAGCACTCTTTTTCTCCTTTTGCCACACCACATTGATTTTCTCCCCCACATAATGGACATCTCTTTTCTTCAGTTGACATGCTCTTACAACTCCTTTATTTTTCACCATTGTAAAATAAAAAGGGAAGAGCGCTCAATACCTTGCTCCTCCCAAAATGTTTAATATTGATGCTTGTGTATGTCTTGTTTCACTTCTTCAATATCTGTGTCACTATAAATGGCTGTTCCATGCCCACCGCTTTTTGCTAACAGGGCCTTCACTTCATTATACGATAATCCTGCCTCTGCATTTTTTTGCTTCACTTCGTTAATATTTGTGCCTGCAGATGTAAACTGGACGTCTTTTTCATGATTCATTATTTTTACCTCCTATAGTTCATCTGGCTGCATTTCAATTAATTCGTCGCCTTCTCTTTTTACACGCTTATTGAGTTCCTCTATCGGAATGGCATCTACAGTTTGCATATCTTCATGCAGATCGAAAAGACTGATCGTATCTGATTCAACCATGTCAGGCTTGTCCTTACTATTTAAATTCATGAACATTTTCTTTTCATGTGGTATTTTTTCGATGTCCATTCTGTCACACTCCTTTTCCTATAATGTGTGTAAAGCTGAACAGATTATGTGTCTTTCTCTTTCGCACTTTTATCAATTCGATGATACTCAGCTATTTGAATAACTCGTACATGCTTTGTGTGCAGTTCATGGTATATCCCCCTACTATCCGTAAAGGAAATATATTGATCACGTTCATTTTTCACTAATTTTTCTGCCTCTTGTTGCGATTCAATAAAAATGAATCTTCGAACATAATGTATCTCATCAAAAAAATACGTAATTTTAAATTCCTTCATCTTTATGCCCCTTAATCCTGCAATGTCACTGCTTATTCTGTCCAGAAACAGAAAAACCTTGCATTCCTAAAATTACATAAAACATTTGAAGCATATAGTAGAACAATAAACCATTGCATTGGAGGGAATAATAATTGATTCATACTGTCAAAGCTGGTGAAACCCTTGCTCAAATTTCTCAAGATTACCGTACACCTTTGGCATCCATTATCGCTGCTAATCCAGGAATTCAGCCTGATCATCTTTTCATGGGTCAACAAATCATCCTCCCCGGCTTGCCCGAGCCCGAAACAATTCCTTACCGTATTGAGATATCTACCAACAATCGATGGCTACGTTTATATAGAAACAATATCCTTCAAAAACAATACCCGATTGCAGTTGGACGCATGCTTCACGAAACACCAGTAGGTAGTTTTATGATCATCAATAAAGCACCAAATCCTGGCGGCCCCTTTGGCACGATGTGGATGAGTCTTTCTAAAGAACACTATGGAATTCATGGCACAAATGATCCTAGCTCGATTGGGCATGCTGTTTCACATGGGTGTATCCGTATGCAAAATCGAGATGTTGAAGAGCTAGCCAGTATTGTGCCAATAGGAACAGAAGTAGTGATTCATCCCTAACTTAAAAGGCTATCTAGTGAGTTTAGATAGCCTCTTGTTTTACTGATCTTGTTCTCTAGCCTGTGCAAGCTTCGTTAAATAGTATTGCTCTTCACGCCACATATGATCCGCCATCGGAGCTGTAAATGTACCTAGCACCTCTGCACTTAGCTCCATTTCTTCTAGTTCTCTTAAAAATGTTTTAAATAATGTCATTTCAAGCTCAACATCTTTATTAAAGCGTTTTAAAGCAGGAAAGGAATTCATATTCGTACGTAAATAGCCTGTTAATTCAACAGCCTTTAAATAAAATTGCTCAAAGTGTTGGGCAAACTCATGGCTCTTTTGCTTCAAGCGCTTCTCAACACCATCTAAATCATCCTTGATAATGCCTGCATGTCCGGAGGCATCTAAAAGCCAAACTAAATGATGATGAAGCTCATGAAAAATAGGTGGTGCTTCTCCTTTTTTCAAATAACCCAGCACATTTTGATATTCTTCTAATTCATTAACCATATGGTTGACAAACGTAGGCGTTAAATGAATCCCGATATCTCCCAATAATTGATGCCTAAGTAGATGAAGCTTGAACTGCTTAAATTGCTCAACATTGTCGTCCACAGACACTGAAAAAGATACAGCATTTGTTTCATCGAGTGAAGGGACATAGGTAAGTAGCTGCGAGAATTGATAAATATACGTATGGGCTCTTTGAATATCATCCTCTTCTGAGGGATAAAGGGCGTCATGAATAAATTGAGCATGGTTTTGCATGATTTCTAGCCAAAATCTATGCTCAAAAATGGCATGTTGCACAAAATTAGACAAAGGTCTGCCTCCTCTTATTTTGATTTTAGCTCCACTGAGCTGTCTTTGCTTTTTGTTATCTCCCCATTCTATTCTTCGTGCTATCCAATTAGTCGCACTGCAAATTTCGTATAGGATGAAATGCTAAAAGCTATACTACCTATGGCAAAGGCAATTATTGATGGCTTTATTTAAAACTATAGGAGGGAATACGTTGTCAACAAGTAAACAGCTATTATCCATATTCGCCCTAGGTGGCATAAATGAAATCGGTAAAAATATGTATGTAGTACAATATGCAGATGACATAATTATTATTGATTGTGGAGCAAAATTTCCGGATGAAACCCTGCTCGGAATTGATTTAATCATTCCTGATATTACGTTTTTACTTGATAATAAGGAGAAAATTAAGGCATTAATTGTCACGCATGGACATGAGGATCATATTGGTGGAATTCCCTATTTACTAAAAAAATTAAATGTCCCTGTGTATGCTACCCGATTCACGCTCGGACTTATTGAGTTAAAGCTTAAGGAACATAAACTTTTAAGAGAAACGGATTTAATTGAAATTCATGCTGATTCAGCCCTACATTTAGGACAAATCGATATTAGTTTCTTTAGAACTAATCATAGTATACCCGATTGTTTAGGAATCGTTTTAGCTACCCCTGAAGGAAATGTTGTCCATACGGGAGACTTTAAATTTGATCTAACGCCCGTTAACAACCAGTTTGCTGATATTCATAAAATGGCTGAAATCGGTTCAAAGGGTGTGCTTGTTCTTATTTCAGAAAGTACAAATGCAGAAAGACCAGGTTTGACCCCTTCTGAGCAACTTGTAGGGCATCATATAGAGGAAGCCTTTTTACATGCTGAACGAAAAGTAATCATCTCAACCTTTGCTTCAAATGTTAATCGCATCCAACAAATCGTACATGCAGCAATTGCCACCAATAGGAAGCTAGCTTTAGTAGGGCGTAGCATGGTCAATGTCGTTGATGTCGCGATTGAACGAGGTTATTTATTTGTACCAGAAGATCTGTTAATTGATGCACGAGAGGTCAAATACCTCCCACCAGAAGAGGTGGTCGTCCTCTGCACTGGTAGCCAAGGCGAGCCTCTAGCTGCCCTCGCACGAATAGCAAATGGCAATCACCGTGAGATAAAAGTTTTGCCAGATGATACAGTCATTCTTGCCGCTTCACCAATCCCAGGTAATGAAAAGGGCGTTTCTCGAATTGTGGACAATTTGTTCCAGCTTGGTGCTAAGGTTATTTATGGTTCTTCCAGTCATACAGGTATGCATGTATCAGGTCATGGTCATCAAGAGGACTTGAAACTTATGCTGACCTTTATGAAGCCTAAATTCTTCATTCCTATTCATGGTGAATATCGTATGTTACATCAACATCGTTTATTAGCAGAATCTGTTGGCGTTCAAAAGGGACATACATTTATTATGAAAAATGGGGATGTTGTTGATATTGAACATGCGAAGGCAAGGCAAACACGGAAAATTCCTGCTGGGGATACGTATGTAGATGGGATTGGCATTGGTGAGGTCGAAGGAATTGTCCTCCGTGATCGCAAGCAACTTTCAGAAGACGGAATGCTTGTTATTGTATTGACACTCAATAAAGCTGATGGTGCTTTTATTTCAGAACCCGATACCATTTCACGTGGTTTTGTTTATGCAAAAGATTTCGAGGCACTATTAACTAAAGTCAATGTGCTTACCAAGGAAATCGTCAATGAGCTTCAAGAAGAAGGCAGACAGCAAATACATGTCCTTCGCCGAGAAATTAAAAGAGCTGTTGGACAATATTTATTTACCCAAACAAAGCGAAAGCCCATGATTTTACCAATTATTATTGAAATTTAGCAAGTCGGTGCAAGGATTGCCCAATCCATTTGCACCGACTTATGTTAATTGCTCAACCTTTGAAAGGAATCATTTAGAAAATCTCCATTAAAAACCTTATGTAACATATCAGCATATAGATATTGGAGCTGTTCAAAGCTATGATGTAAGTTTTTCGAATGCTGATTCACTTGTTTTGACACATTATCGAAATACTGTGGAAGCTTTTCTACCGCTGTGACTAAAGAATCTTTATTTATTAATAAATGTTGAATAGCATTTAATAGTTGAGCTACTCTATGCTGTATATCAAGAGGAGGTAATTCAATTATTAAACGAAAGATATGACGCCTCTCTTTATTTATTTGATACCATTTAAAAAAGTGAAATAAATAATCACTAACAACAATGGATTCATTCGGAATAATGGCAATGATATCATGACCGATACACACAGCTTTTTTACATTGATAAATAAGGGTTTCCTTTAAATTCAATTTATTGAGAAGGATGCTTTTTGCAGGTACTAGCGACAAATCAAATGAATCAACCGTGTGATCAATCTTTGGTACTTGACTAGCATCATCATCTACCAATAATTTCAATAGTGTTGCTTTGGTGATAAAAGGAGTACCTTCCGTAGTAAAACATTGATCATTCACAATTAAATGACCAATTTGTACTTTTGCTATTTCTTCTAAAAAAAACTGCTTCACCATATATGAACCCTCCAATCCTCTGTCCCAATTAATACCCTGAATACAATCCTCATTAACGCATTATACCTAGTTATTTATTTAGGTCATTTGTCTGAATAAAGTATTACTCTAAAGATTGTACCATTTTAATATAACTTTTTCTCTATTATACCACTATAATAGTATAGTCATTTCCATTGTTTTTCACTAGCTTTTAACTTAGAGGTGAATCATATGTCAGATTTTTTAAAGCTAGTAGGTGAACAACTTCGGATTATTCGGTTATCTAAAGGACTTAGCCAAGAAGAAGTGGCTGAAAGGACAGGGAAGTTAGGTTTCAGTAAAGGAAGGGTTTCCAATATTGAGCATGGACAATCTAATATTACCTTAAGTACTTTGGAAACAATCATGAAGGCATTAGACATTACCCCTGAGGAGCTATTTAATTTTCAAAAATTATCTGGCGTTACTGATATTGAGGAGAAAAACCTCATGCTAGACATTCATCGCTCATTATTAAGAGAACGAAATTTAGACGAGGTCAAATATGTAGTTCGTATTACGAAGGATTTTTTAGATACCATTGATTCTCAATCAAAGAAAAACAGCTCCAACGGTCAATGACCAGTGGAGCTGCTTCTTTATTCAACATAACTTTTAGTAGCTACATACCAAACTTTTGACGATAGCCACATTTTCTACATAATTCTTCTACAGCTTCCCTTCGTGAGAAGCCTGCTACGATCTTATTGGCACGTTCCCCTTCTACAATTTCGGAGAAGGATTTTTCGTGTACATTTCCTAAATTTATGACACCTTCCCCATCCAAACAGCAAGGTACAACGGTCCCATCCACCAATATAGCTGCTTGACTACGCAGTGCATGACAAAAACCCTTACCTTCATCCTCAGGCTCTAGAAGACTTGGCCATCTAAACTCATGATCCTGATTTAAATACACATGAGGGGCAATTTTCACCCCTTTTCCAGGCTCTACTTTTTCTTCTATACGGTAATCAAGATTATACTCATTTTCTAACATTTCTAAAGTCTCACGGTTGCGACGGGCTGCAACATCCGAAACATGATCCTGTTGTAGATTCCATAAACGATAGGAAATAATCGTATTGTATTCCCTAGAATCTCGCACAAAATCTAAAATATCCCCTAAATATTTTTCGCGATTTTCGGAGCCTTCATGCCCATCAAAGCTATGCAACGAGAAATTAATTTGGCGTAATGCTGGCTTTCCTAATATTTTCTCGCGGTTCTTTTTAATTAGCGTACCATTCGTTGTAATATTCACTTTAAATCCTTTTGCATGGGCAGCATCTAATAGCTGATCAATTCTTGGATGTAGTAATGGCTCTCCTTTCACATGCAAGTAAATATATTTTGTATGTGGACGAATTTCATCTAATATTTTATTAAATTGTTCGACTTTAATAAGCCCTTTTGCACGAGCTGTTGGTGGACAAAAACTACATGCTAAATTACAGACACTCGTAATTTCTATATAAACCTTTTTAAATGTTTTCAATGTTACTTCTCCGTTCCCATTCACTAAATAATCAAATCTCATTCATTTTAACAAATTTATTGGATAGATAGCAAAAATCGTTGAGTTTCCATCTAGAACTCCTACCTTTTCTCTAGGTAACATGGCTACACGTACAGGTGGGTTCACGAAGCACTAATATCTTAATAGTAATAGGAAAGGAAGGGAGGAGAAACGATGTCTAATTTTAATTCTAAAAAATTTTATGGACCTGATGAACCTGAGCAGGAATCCTCTAACAAGCAAGGGAAGAATCATATAACAATCAATTTTACATTCAATATAGGAAATACTGATTTTCACTTTGAGCAACGAGCGGAAGGCGGAGGCCAAATCAATCATGATGTAGGTACAAATGCCAACCAAGGTGGTCAAAATGCTAGTAATGGTAGTCATACACGCAACGTCAATTCGCAATTTGCTGACGGTAATGGAAGAAGTGGTATTGCTGGTAATAATAATGACGAGGCTGGTGGGCAACAAGGCATTAAAGTACGGGATAGTCTTGTCATTGATAGTGATATTCATTCATCCTCTAACCATAGTGAAAGTAATGAAGAGCCTGATGTATTAACTGAAGAAGGTGAGTAGATTTGTTTAAAAAAGTCATATCAGTAGCAGAAAACAAGACGAGTGATTGTTTCCTTTCCACCAACGTCCTTTTTATGGAGTACGAAGAGCTCTGTACTCTGCAACTGGAAAGCAAGTAGCCTGCAACTGATTGCATGACCTTTCACAAAAAGACTATTGATGGTTTTGTTTTTCAACACGATGAAAAAACTTCTATCTGCTTGATGGTACCCTCAACAGATAGAAGTTTTTTTATTACACATTGCGTTTATAGTTTTTTGTGCCATCATATGAATAAAGCATCGGCTTTTTATCCACATAGGTTTCTAAATGAACAGGACGTCCCCATAGCTGGTAAATATAAGGCAATACATTTTCTAAATAGTGTGGATCTAACTCCATCCCTTCATAGCCATGAACTAAATATAGCTCGCCATTTCGCAAATAATCACCATTTTTTACGACAATGTATGGGAAGCCTCCATTTACACGCATGGATACAAGCTGATCGCGAACCATCTCGTGATCCTTATCCGTTATACGGTATTCATTCCCTTTCTTTTGGAACAAGTACAAATCTTCACGCTTCGCTAAATCCTTTGTTAAATAGTTTCGAATAAAGGAAATATCTGATTCTACCTCTCTAACCTCAAAAATCTTTTCACGTCCTGTATTTGGCAAAACACCTAACCGTTTCATTTCCTCAGTAGGGTTATTATAACGATTTTCAATATCCTCGAAAATTTTAATCCCAAGATAATATGGATTAATCGATGTTTTGGAAGGCTGCACAACCCCCGCATTTAATTTGGCATATTCGATTGTTTCAGCAGTTGTTAGCTTTAGCTCCCGCATGATTCGTTGATGCCAGAAGGAGGCCCAACCCTCGTTCATTATTTTTGTTTCTAACTGAGGCCAAAAATAAAGCATTTCCTCTCGCATCATTGTTAATATATCTCGTTGCCAGTCTTCCAATTCACGGCTATGCTCCTCTAAGAATAACAACAGATCCTTTTCTGGCTGAGGAGGAAATTGCCTTAATCGGCGTCGGATTGGTTTATAAACTTTTTCTTTTTCTTCTATACTCCATAAATCATCGTACGGTGATTTTGCTGGTGGTTTTTCCTCCTCAAGCTCATCCTCCTCACTCCAGGATAGCTTCGGTCGTAAAATAGATGGATCAATATGCTCTTGAATAGCTAAAACAGCATCTAAAAACTGCTCCACCTCATCCTTGCCATATTCTCTCTCATAGCCAGCTATTCGCTCCGCGGTTGCGGTCATACTTTCTACCATATCTCTTCTTGTATTAGAAAAACGTATATTATTTTTGAAGAAATCGCAGTGTGCTAAAACGTGGGCAATAATCAATTTATTTTGCGTTAATGTATTGGTATCGAGTAAAAATGCATAGCAAGGATTTGAATTAATCACAAGCTCATAAATCTGACTAAGCCCTAAATCATATTGAAGCTTCATTTTATGAAATTGTTTACCAAAGCTCCAGTGGGAAAAGCGCGTAGGCATACCGTAGGCGCCAAATGTATAAATAATATCTGCAGGACAAATTTCATAACGCATTGGATAGAAATCTAAGCCAAAGCTTGAGGCAATTTCGGTAATTTCATCTATTGCTCGATGAAGCTCTTTTGTGTCCATGTTACGCCCCCTCCTTTGAACGTGGTGCTGAGCAAACTTCCTTGTTACTCTTCATTTTTCTTGAAAAAGCTCTTTAAGGCGTCATAGACATCGCCTTTTTTTCTCAGAATATGGTATCTAAATTTAGGATCATCAATTTTTTTATACGTATACATAAGCGTTGAGAAACGGTTATGCTGATTCACCTCACCATAGCCAAACATGCTGGATACATCCATTAATTCTCCTACTAGCTTTAAGCACTTTTCATTATCCATCGATATATTTTCACCGTCTGAAAAATGGACAGGATAAATATTGTAGCGAGATGGATGATATTTATCCTGAATTAATTCCAATGCCTTTTTATAAGCTGAAGAACAAATGGTTCCTCCACTTTCACCCTTTGTAAAGAATTCCTCTTCTGTAACAACCTTTGCCTCTGTATGATGAGCAATAAATTCAATTTCTACTGTTTCATATTTTGATCGTAAAAATTTCGTCATCCAAAAGAAGAAGCTTCTGGCACAATATTTTTCAAATGCTCCCATCGAGCCACTTGTATCCATCATGGCGAGCACTACTGCCTTGGATTCTGGTTTCTCCACTTCATCCCATGTTTTAAAACGTAAATCGTCATTGTGGATTGGCGTTATTTCTGCTTTCCCATGCATCGCATTGCGCTTTAATGCATTTAAAATGGTACGCTTTTTATCGACATTACCCATGAGTCCCTTTTTTCGAATATCATTAAACTCTATTTTTTCTGTTTTAATATCTGCCTTTTCTTTTTGCTGTAAATTAGGTAACTCTAGTTCATGGAATAAAACATTTTGAATTTCCTCAATACTGACTTCCGCTTCATAATAATCTTGGCCAGGCTTGTCACCCGCTTCTTTTCCTTTACCTGGAGCCTGATTGGCCTTACTTCCATCGCGCGCTACTACATCTCCAACACTACTATCCCCTTGTCCTTGCCCTACATGCTTAGAATTATCATAGTTATATCGAATCTTATATTCATCAAGTGACCGAATTGGTATTTTAATAACCTCGCGACCATTGGACATCACAATACTTTCTTCGCTAACTAAATCAGGTAAATTATTTTTAATCGCATCTTTCACTTTTTCCATATGGCGTTGCTGGTCCTGGTGCCCTTTACGATGGAGGGACCAATTTTCCTGAGAAATGACAAAGCGTTTATTTTCGTGTTCAGTCATTTTTATCCTCACCCATCTATCAAATTCGCTTTTTCTATACTATGCTTGTGAGCTAAATTTTTGAACTTTTTTCATAAAATCAATTGCTTCCAGATTTTTTTGAGCTTCCTCGAAAAGCTACTCTTCAAAATCTGTAACATCCGCTAAGACTTTATCTAGATTTTTTCATTGAACCAAAGAGAACAATTTGTGCATCCATCTCGCCACCTATAAAGGTGAGCGTTTTCTGCTGAATCAAAATAAATCTCTCATCCTGATAATAAAAGGAGTGCCCTAAAAATGGGACACTCCTATCTGAATTGGAACAATCAACATAGTTATCGATTGAGCAAACTTCCTACATATTGTAGCAGCTCATTTGCTGATGTTGTATTATAGCCATGTTCATCAACAAGCCTTGCCACAACCTCATTAATCTTCTTCAGTTGCGATTCATCTGGCATCTTAGAAGAAGTAGTAATTTTCACGACATCTTTCAAATCTGCAAATAATTTCTTCTGAATGGCTTCTCGCAATCTTTCATGAGAATTATAGTCAAAACGTTTACCTTTCCGTGCATAGGCAGAAATTCGAATAAGAATCTCTTCACGGAATGCCTTTTTAGCATTTTCTGAAATGCCAATTTGCTCCTCAATCGAGCGCATTAATTTTTCATCTGGGTTCATTTCTTCCCCAGTAAGTGGATCATAAATTTTATTTTTATTACAAAATGCCTCTACATTATCGAGGTAGTTGTTCATCAATGTTTTAGCCGATTCCTCATAAGAGTACACAAAAGCTTTTTGTACTTCATTTTTAGCAATTTCATCATATTCTCTACGAGCAACCGCAATGTAATTCATATATTTTTCACGATCTTCTTGAGAAATAGATGCATGCTGATCTAACCCATCCTTCAATGCTCTTAAAACGTCTAATGCATTGATCGATGGTATCTCTTTGCGGATAATAGCAGAAGAGATACGGTTAATAATATAGCGTGGATCAATACCGTTCATGCCTTCATTTGGGAACTCTTTCTTCAGCTCCTCTAAGTCAACGGAATTAAATCCCTCCACATTTTCTCCGTCGTACAAGCGCATTTTTTTAATCAGATCCACACCTTGTTTTTTCGGTACCTCCAATCGAGTGAGTACCGAAAAGATTGCTGCGGCCTTTAAAGCATGCGGTGCAATATGGACATGGGACATATCGCTCTCTTTTATCATCTTTTCATAAATATGCTCTTCCTGACTAACTTTCAGGTTGTAGGGAATTGGCATAACGATAATTCGAGAATGTAATGCCTCATTCTTTTTATTCGAAATAAATGACCGATACTCCGTCTCATTTGTATGAGCAACGATTAACTCATCTGCACTAATTAAAGCAAATCTTCCTGCTTTGAAATTTCCTTCCTGAGTTAGTGATAATAAATTCCATAAGAATTTTTCATCGAGCTTCAGCATCTCCTGGAATTCCATCATTCCTCTATTGGCTTTATTTAGCTCCCCATCAAAGCGGTAAGCACGAGGATCCGACTCTGAACCAAATTCGCCAATTGTAGAAAAATCAATACTTCCTGTTAAATCAGCAATATCTTGCGATTTAGGGTCTGATGGTGTAAATGTCCCAATACCCACACGTTTGTCTTCTGAAAAAGTAATACGTTCAATCATCACATTCTCAATGCGTCCATCGTATTCCTTTTCAAGCCGCATTGTATTTAAAGGCGATAAACTTCCTTCAATTCTAATACCATATTCCTCAAAGAACTCATTACGCAAATGATGTGGAATTAAATGGAGTGGATCTTCATGCATTGGACATCCCTTAATTGCGTAAACCGCACCCTCATCTGTTCGCGAATATTGTTCTAATCCGCGTTTCAGTAAAGTAACGATTGTTGATTTACCACCACTAACTGGTCCCATTAATAATAAAATACGTTTTCTAACATCTAACCTGCGTGCTGCTGGATGGAAATATTCCTCCACCAGTCTTTCAATTGCTGTTTCAAGCCCAAAAATTTCTTGTCCGAAAAATTTGTACATTTTTTGCCCATCGCGTTCCTCTACACCAGCACTTTTTATCATATTGTAGACGCGTGAATGGGCTGTTTGAGCAACTTCAGGTCTTTCCCTAATGATGTTTAAATAATCTGCAAATGTCCCTTCCCACTTCAGCCTGTTTTCTTCTTCGCGATAGTTTTTCACTTTATCTAAAATGTTAATAGCCTTCCCTCCATTCAGGGCTTGATTTATAACATAGTATGAAGTTAACAGCATGATGATACCATTACTTTTTCTTTGATGAAGTTTCTTCTTATTATTTCTATTTTTCGGGGCAAAAAAATGGCAGATATATCAACTGTTTTCATACATAGAACCTTACTGAATGAAGATAAAAATTTCGGTTATTCTAACGTTAGAAAGGAGGTCCATCATTGCATCGCCATTTTACATTTCTTTTCACATTTTTATTTTTAGGAATTATGCTGTACCCCTCTGTCTCTTTTGCAAAGGAAGAGCTAACAGAAGAAGAAATTTTACAGCAGCGTATGTCCTATTATGTACAATTTGACGAATTACTCATTCCTTGGCATTTTTTAGCTGCTATCGATCAATATGAAAGAAACCTACAGTCAGTTCGTAAAGATATCCCTAAACGAGAAGGTTATTTGGCTATCCAATTTTCTGATGAATACTGGTCAGGTGCATTAAATCCTATAAAAGAAGACACTTCTCCTGAGACAATCAGCTATTTCGGAGGAATGGGCCTTGATGGCAATCACGATGGGATCGCCAGTCCTAAGGATGATGAGGATGTCATTTTCTCGATGGCTAGTTATTTAGGGAAATTTGGAACCACTGATGAGGATTTTAAATTAGCTTTATGGGAATATTATGGAAGCGAAGAAGCAGTCAATCAAATATTCACCATCTCCACATTGTACAGACATTTTAAAACAATTGAGCTTGATGCACATACCTTCCCGTTAAATGTTCGCTCTGATTACAGTTACAGGGGCACTTGGGGCGCCAATCGTGGTTGGGGTGGACGCCGAATTCATGAAGGAACTGATATTTTTGCCAGCTATGGAACGCCAGTATTATCTACCTCTTATGGAATTGTTGAGGTAAAAGGATGGAATCAATTTGGTGGCTGGCGCATCGGTATTCGCGACAATCATAATTCCTATCACTATTATGCCCACCTTGGTAGCTATCATAAGGATATTGAAGTCGGTTCAATTGTAAAACCTGGTACTGTTCTTGGTTATGTTGGAAGCTCTGGGTATGGGAAAGAAGGTACATCTGGCAAATTCCCTCCACATCTTCATTATGGGATATATAAATTTAATGGCAGAAACGAATGGGCTTTTGACCCGTATCCTTCACTTCTACAGTGGGAGCGGCAAGCAAAAAATCAAAAACAATAAAGAAACTTTTACTTATGGCACTTGAAGCAAATTGCTTCAGGTGCGTTTTCTTTCCACATAGGAAATTCTACATAAATATATAAATCAGTTGTTAGACATCTATATATATTTAACTATTAATAAAAGGAAAACAATTATGTCATTGTACTAAAAAACTATTTTTAAATATTTCTATCGAAAGGCTTATTAATATGCATAAATAGTTATAAAATAGTATTTGTGATTGAAAAAATTTCTCAATGAGATAGTAAAGGGATGGGAAAATGAAAGGCATAATCAAGTTTAAAACACTTAAAACTCGAATTTTAAGTGCATTTATTCTTTTGTTAGTTTTAGTAGTTAGCTTTACAACCTACACTTACAATTCCAATACAAATATGGAAAAACAGGCAAAAGATTTAGTAAAAGAAGATTTAGTTGTTTTAAATGCAAGTAAAAATTTAGCACTCTCTATGAGTGTCCGCCTATCTGCAGCGTTAAATTATGTGTTGACAGGTGACGAAAAATACAAAGAATCATTTGATGAATATCGCAAAATGGCTGAGGAAAATAACGCTATTCTAGACAAATATGAAAAATCAGATGAACGCGAACAACTAGTAGCTATCGCCCGTGATTGGAGTACCCTTGTCAACACAGAGGTATTTGATATCTATCAAAAGGGCAATAAAGAATTAGCTTTAGAAAATTTAATGGATACTCATGGACTCGTTACGAAAGTACGATATGGTTACGAAAAACTGGCAGATGAACATGCTCAAGCCATTACAGATGTTGGTAATGATGTTGTATCAACAAGCTCTGAGAATCGAACAATTGGTATCGCCTTTAGTTTGATCCTAACTATAGCTGGTATTCTAATTGCCATTATCACAGCTAATACCATCTCTAAACCTGTTACAGTCGTAGCCAATCGAATGAAAGAATTAGCAGATGGAAATTTGCAGCTAGAGTCTCTACCTGTCAAAACACGAGATGAAATTGGAACGTTAATGGTGGCAGCAAATGATATGAACGAAAAACTAAAACAAACGATCCGCTCTATCTACACGGTTTCTGAAACAGTAGCAGCTAGTAGTGAAGAACTTGCTCAATCATCGAATGAAGTACAAGCAGGTACTGAGCAAATTACAATAACGATGCAAGAGCTAGCATCAGGTACAGAAACACAAGCATCCACAACAGGTGATTTGGCAGAAACAATGACAGCATTCAAGCGTAGCATTCAGGAAACGACACAAGAGGGCATTGAATTAAGTGAGCATTCTAGTCATGTTCAAAAATTAACGGTTTCAGGGAAAAGTTTAATGGTTCAATCTACCAAACAAATGGCTACAATAAATGAAATTGTATTAGACTCTGTGAAAAAGGTCGAGAATTTAAATGAACAGTCTGCTGAAATTTCCAAGCTTGTGTCAGTTATCGATGATATCTCAAACCAAACAAATTTACTTGCATTAAATGCAGCAATCGAAGCAGCACGAGCAGGTGAGCATGGCAAGGGCTTTGCTGTTGTGGCAGATGAAGTCCGAAAGCTTGCTGAGCAAGTACAGTTCTCTGTTACGGATATTGCAACAATTGTCCATCGTATTCAAGGTGAGACTGGCAATGTAACATCTGCCCTTCAGACTGGCTATGAGGAAGTAAAAAGAGGAACAACACAGCTCGATGAAACAAATGAAACATTTGAAAAAATTTCGGATGCAGTTGGGGATATGATTGATAATATTTCAACCATTTCAACGAATTTAAATCAGCTTGCTCAAAATTCAGAAACCATTAATGCTTCTATTGATGATATGGCCTCCATTTCACAGGAATCCGCTGCTGGCGTTGAGCAAACAACAGCAACCGTTGAGGAAACCGCTGCTACAATGGATGAAATCGCTAGAAGTGCAAATCAGCTTGCTGGAATGGCCGAGACGTTAAATACGCAGCTACAACAATTTAAAATTTAATCATCTAGACAACAAAGGCTATCTCAAATTTTTCTATTTTGAGATAGCCTTCTCTCTTATTGCCAATGACTTATCGGCACTCGTTCTAATTCATGACGTTTAATAATAACACTTATCTTTTGAAACCATTTCTCACAAAGCTCCATGGCTTCTTTATAGTCATCATCCTCTTTTGATATAGGATCTTCACTATTATCTATGAACATATATTCTTGAATAGGCTCTGATAAATGATCTACTACTAGCTTTAACGATAGCTGTGAGATTGTATCTTCTTCTACATCCTCCTCCTCTTCTTCTACTTCATCTGCTTCAGCAAGTAAGGAACCACTCATTAGATGATTCTTTGTTTTAACCGTAAATACTTCATCTTCCATGATGGCAACCTCATATATTCTGTTAAATGGAACCTCTATTATTTTTAGTTCTTCGTCTAAAGCTTCTCTTCGTGCAAAAATAAGCGTGTTTGTCTGTTCATTTAACAATAAAGCATTTAAAGCATCACTGGAAACTGTACATTGTGTATGAGGAATAGCCATTATCTCCTCCTCACTAGCCTCCGTCATGGCAGTTAAAGTTTGTATGGCAATATAACGCTCTTTTAAATAACGGATACTACCTATACCAACTAAAGCTAGCCCAATTAAAAAAAATAGCTGCTTAATAATGACTAATTCAATGGCCTTTGCTAGATAAAGATAGATAATCCCTAATAAAATGAAGAAAATATTTTTCATTTTTAATTCCCGCCTTTATCAAGATACTCACTAGAAAAATTTAGTTGATGTACTAGCAATAGTATTCTTGATTCTATCTTTTCATTCTAATAAAAAACACGAATCCATTGAACTTTTCAATGAACCCGTGCTTTTGCTTTTAACGACCAATTAACTCTTCTTTACTACTTACGTCGTCTAATGTTTTATCTTTTTCTATTTTGTGCATCTCAAGAACATGCTCAGATGGCGGAACGAGTAAGCTCACCACGACAATGGTGATACCAGTTATTACAACACCCGAAAATACAGGAGCCTGCCATAACTCATTTAATAGACCTATAAAGCCTTCTGATTGGACTGTCAGACTAGGTACGAATGTTAGAGATGTCACAATGTAATAAACTAAGCCAACAGAAATACTTGCCCAAACTGCAGGAGTACTCACACGTTTCCAAAATGGTCCTAGAACGATTGGCCAGAATATTGTCACGAAAATAATATCCCATGCTAAATAAGCTAGATCAATTACTTTTTGGAAGCTTAAAGCTAGCACTAAACCTAATAAAGCACTAGATAGAATAATAGAGCGCGAGAATCTTAGTAGCTTCTTGGGATCAGGGTTACGATTAATAAAATCTAAATAAATATTCTTTGTCACAATCCCCGAAGTCGCTACATAACATGCAGCTACTGTGGACATCCCCATGGCTGCCATGGCTGTTAGGAAAATAGCTGCTAGTAAGGGCGGAAAATAACCTTGTGCAAAGGTAAGCATCAATGTTTCTGGGTTTGTGCTATCTGGATAAATAGACTTGAATGCTTCCCCCAGCATCCCTGGAATCCAGCTAATTGCAATGACAATAATACCAGCAATAATCATACTGCGCTGTGCCACTCGCGGACTTTTCGCAGCCGCTACCCTCTGCCCAAGGTCAACTGCAGGAATATCTCCAAGTGCTAGTACAAGATACAACGTCCAGAATTCAGCTCCTGCCTTCTCAAATAATGTACCAATATTCCACCACTCAGGATTAAATGTAACGTCTGGATAGTAAAACAAAATAAAAATGGTAATACCCAAAATACCTGCCACTGCAAGCGCACCTTGCACAATTTCAGTATAGGCAACTGCCCATAAACCACCAATTACTGAATAAATAGCTGTTAACGATACAAATAGAAGTGCCGCAGGTATAAAATCAATTTGCAACAATTGCTGAATAATATATGTTCCACCAACTGTTAACGCCGCTGCATTAAAAACACCAAAAGCAATTGCCATAACAACCCCTGTATAGGCTCCTAGCTTTTTACTACCATAGCGTAAACCGTAGTAATCTGCTAATGTCCAGCCCTTTAAACGTCGTAATGGCTTTGTCCAAATGAGTGCTCCAAGAATCATACAAGTCCCTAAACCACCCATTGTTGCCGAGCCTTCAAAGCCACCACTTGTATAGCCAGAGCCTACCGCTGCAAAAAAGAAGGGAGCTGCTAATAAAGCAGCGACTAAACTACCCGTTACAACGGATAAAGGCATGCTCCAGCCAGCAACAATTAAATCTTCGGCTGTGTTGACACGCTTATAGCCTTTATAGCCAATGTAATAGATAAATAATAAGTATAAGCAAAAGATAATAATATTTAACATTATTTACTCCTTCGTTTTCCATTATCCGTTCATTACGACGCCACCATTTGGCGTTAAGATTTGGCCTGTATAGAAGTCAGCATGATTAGAGGCTAAAAATAATACACTTTTCGCAATCTCTTCTGGTTGCGCTAAACGTTTTAATGGATATTTTGCAGATTCTTCCTCCACATAGTTATCGCCAAACTCTTGTAAAATGTCCGTAAATGTTCCACTAGGAGCAACTGCATTGACAAGTATAGAAGGTGCTAATTCTCTTGCTAAAGCCTTTGTAAAAGCATTAATAGCACCCTTCGCAGCTGAATAATGCGTGAATTCTTCACAACCTAAGCTACCAATATCAGATGAAATATTGATGATTTTTCCTGTATTACGTTCCTTCATTCTTTTAGCTGCTTCACGGCAATTATAAAAGCAGCCATATAAATGAACTTTAATCATGCGATCCCACTGCTCATCCGTTAAATCTGTAATGCTGGAACCCTGTGCAAATCCAGCATTATTTACAAGAATATCAATTTCCCCGAGGTGCTCGTCCATAAATTGATGCATCGCTTGTACTTCTTGTGAGTTAGAAACATCAGCGTGGAATATTAAAGCTTTCACACCATACCTTTCGGCTTCAGCACGTACAGCTTCTGCCTCTTGCTCATCCCCAATATAATTAATTAAAATATTGGCTCCATGTTGCGCAAAGCCTAATGCAATTGCTTTACCGATTCCTTTACTAGAGCCTGTTATTAAAACATTTTTCCCTGTAAAATTAATGTCCATTATGATCATTCTCCAATTTGAATTTTGCCACAAGACCTTGCAGCTCTTCTGCTGTTTTGCCCAATGATGAAGAGGCATCCTTTACTTCCTGCATGGTAGATAATTGCTCTTGTGTAGATTTCGATACATTTGAAGAGAATTCTGCTGATTGCTCTGCAGATTGTTTAATATTATTAACAGATGCCGCCACTTCTTCTGAGGAGGCAGAAATTTGTTGTGAGGCTGCTGAAATTTCACGTATTTGGCTAGCCACCTCTTCTGAGGAAGTAAGAATTTCTTTAAAGATTTCACCTACCTCATTGGTAAATGCCATCCCTACCTTAACATCCTCTTTGCCTTTCTCCATAACCGTGATAGAAGCGTTTGAATCAGACTGAATAGAATTAATTAAATTGTAAATTTCTGTTGCGGATTGAGAGGATTGTTCAGCTAAGCGTCTCACCTCATCCGCAACAACGGCAAAGCCTTTACCATGTTCACCTGCTCGTGCCGCTTCGATGGCAGCATTTAATGCTAATAGATTTGTTTGATCCGCAATAGCAGTAATTAAGCTAACAATTTCACTTATTTTTTTAGTATTAACATGTAGTCCATTAATGGTTGCCCCTATTTGTTCAACAGAATCATTAATTAACTCCATTTGCGCAATAACTTGTTGTACAACTTCATTTCCTCTTTCCGAAGCCTGTGATGCTGAAATAGATGATTCCGCAGCTGTGTTTGCAGAATCAGCAATTTGCTGAATACCTGTTGCAGTTTCTTCCATAGCAGCAGCAGTTTCTTCTGTCATAGTCATCGAAGCCTCGGCATTTTGTGTAATTTGATTCATATCTAGAGCAATATTTGTGGAGCTGTTATAGGTTTCACCAGCATGTACCGTTAATTGATTGGCGGCTGAAGAAACGTGATTGGATGTATTGCGTATGTTTAAAATAATATGTTGCAAATTGGCCACCATTGTTCGGATGGATTCAGATAACTTTCCAATTTCATCCTTTGATGTCTCTAAATCAACATCGATTAATTCACCATTTGCCACTTGATTGGCTACATTCACTACTTTTTTCAGTGGCTTTAAAAGTCGATCTATAATTATGTAAACTAAAATTAATAAAATTAAAATACCAATAATGGCAATGACAATTTGCTTAATCACACTTGTTTTAATAATCGTATTGATATAATCAGCGGAGTAATCAATCCCTAATAGGGCGATTAGTTGGCCATTATCATCTTTAATAGGACTAAAAACCGTTCTCCAAGAACCAAAAGGATCCTCGAAAATATCAGTTACCTCTGTACTATTATTTTCAATAGCTAATTTTGCTGTTTCTACATGTTCATCCGCTAAATCATTAAAAATTTCACCAGCTTCATATACTTCATTTAAATTAGAGGTATAGCCAATTGGATTGACGCCACCCTCATCCTTTACATCCCAAATATAACTCCAGCTCATAATACCTTGCTGTTCTTGAATCATATCAAGTTGCTTTTGGATCTTTGTAAACTTTGCGTTTGTTTCCCCTTTTTCGGACAGCAGCTCTTTTACTTCATCACTGTCTAAGTTCATAGCAGTTAATAAACCAACACTTTTTAATTCTTGCTCCAAATCCACATTCATCCGATTATTCAATTCACTAATACTTTGCGTCGTAATAATAGCGATAAGCAGTAATACAACAATAGAGACTGTTAGTAAAAGCTTATTTTTTAGTGATGTGTTTTTTAACAACTTCATTTCCCCTTTTCCTCCTTTGAACTTTACTTGCAAAAAAAAATGCCTATTCCAAAAGAAATAGGCATAAAAGAACAAAAACTAGAATTAGAATGATACAACTAGCACTCTTTTGCAACCCAGCCGTCATAGCATTTATTGCCTTAGACCTGTAGCTTTGCGTCTTTACTTTTCAGTAAATTTGCCTATATTTCCCTACCAAAATTAACACAGTAGGTAAAAGTAGTCAATGTTCTCTTCTTAAAACATACATACTTTATACTATCTTAACCTTCATTAATAATTATTTATGTGCTTAAAAATACATTATTTTAAAGTTTTTATTCATCTATTGAACAAAATAAAACAGCTACAACCTCAATTAGCGTTGTAGCTGTTTATTTTCATTTCACTTACCCCTAAGTGTTTGAATAAATTATACGTTTTGTGTAACAAGTAATACGGATGGTATAAAGGATAATGCAAACATAGCGATATACCATACTGAAGTACGACGTAATGAAAAGCGTACTTTTTTTCGTTCCGCATAAAAAATATCTAACATAACCGCAACAATAAAAGGCATTGTAATACATGCAATAGCTACTAATAAGATGTCAAAATAAATCATACAAGCACCCCTTTGTCTGTGAACATTTTTCATCTTTTTTGTGAACATTTTGTGATAAATTTATTGTACACAATTTCGTCACAAATTGTCAACGAGTTTCAAAGAAAAAATTGGCACTTGATGATTGATATTTATTGGGCATTAGGCTCTATATTTATATGTTAAGCCCCTTAAAAAATTTCGTACGAATGAATCGCCACACTCTTTATAATTACGATGACTTGGATTTCTTAAAATAGCACCTAATTCACCTTTTGTAACTTTAATGCCGCCTTCATATAAAATTTCAAGCATCTCCTCAGTTGTTAAAGCTAAAGCAATTTTTACTTTCTTTAGTAGCATATTATTTGGGCTTTCTTTACCTGACACAGGTAACGGTCCAACAGCCTGTCCTTCCTTGGGTTTCTGAGGCCCACGTTTAAAAGTAATTAATCCATTTAAAAATGCCTCTAACATTTTATTATTACATTTGATGTATTCTTCTGGCGCTTCTTCCTCATCATTAATCTTAATCAGCATATTTAATACTTCTTCCTTTGTATAATCCATGCCACCAAGTTTGAAAATTTCTACCATATCTACATTTTTTATATCGAACGCATAGCGTAAACGAATTAAGATATCATTATTCGTCATTTTATATTCCTCCTTTAATTAACCTTATATAGTAAAGAGCCAGGCTTAATTATAACAGAGTGTTTGCTGATTATTGCTAGCTTTCCACAAGTTGTTGTTGTTAGCAAATAGCGTGTGCATTTCCTACTTTTTAAATGTATGAAAAGTTTAATCGCAACCATTCTAAGGTCAAGGAGGTGAGAACAATGGCTAACAATAACCGCAGTTCAAATAAACTTCTAGTACCTGGTGTACATGAGGCTGTCAATCAAATGAAATATGAAATTGCACAAGAGTTTGGCGTTCAGCTTGGGCCAGAAGCATCTTCTCGCGCAAATGGTTCCGTTGGAGGAGAGATTACAAAACGCCTTGTTGAAATCGCTGAAAAACGTTCAAAGGGTTTATTATAATTAAATACTAATAAAGAAAAGAACGAATCCCATTTGCAGAAGTGGAATTCGTTCTTTCGTGCTCTATAAAATTATGCTGTTTGCAATTCCTTACCTGAGCTCTTAAGCGTTAGCATAACGATAAAGGAAATACAATACAGTGCTGCTAAGTAAATCATAACAACAGTCATATCGTAGCTTTGTAAAATATAGCCAACAAAGATTGGTGAAAACCCACCTATAGCTCGTCCAAAGTTAAAAATGGTGTTTGTTGCTGTACTGCGAATTTGTACTGGATAGAAGCTACTAATTAATGCTCCATATCCTGCAAACATCCCATTAGAGAAGAATCCTACAACCGCACCGCCTATTAATATCGCAACTGCGCCCGTTGCAAACGAGTAAAGGAATACAGCACATGCAGAGGCTACTAAAAAGATACCGAATGTCCGCTTAGCACCAAAACGATCCATAAATCTACCAAACGTCAGCATACCAATAATCATTCCTACAGCAGTACTAATTGTCCATAATGCTGAGCTTGAAACCGATAAACCTTGCGATTTCTGTAACATCGAAGGTAGCCAAATCATCAGACCATTATAGCCTGCAATTTGAACAGTAGCCATTAAAATCAGCGAGAGTGTTGTCATGGTGATACGTGGTGAAGCAAATAACTGTGCCAATTTCCCGTTCTCTTGCTTATTGTTTTGTTGTTTCTGCGCTGCTAACCATTCTGGTGATTCATCAATATTTTTACGTACAATAAAGGCGAAAATAACTGGTAGTAATCCTACAAAGAATAATGCACGCCACCCTAAAGTTGGTAAAATAATAGCACTTAACAATGCTGCTAAAATCACTCCATATTGTGCGCCCACACTGACATAGGAGGATGCTCTGCCTTGTTTATTCTTTGGCCAAGCCTCCGCTACAAGGGCCATACCAATACCATATTCTCCGCCAGCACCTAAACCAGCAATAAATCTATAAACATAAACTTGTTCAATACTTGTTGCTACTCCTGTTAAAGCCGTTCCGATGGCAAACAAAATAATCGTATAGGTAAACACTTTTACTCGACCATATTTATCTGCTAACACACCGAAAACAATACCACCAAGTAGCATCCCCATATTCGTGATGGATGAAATCAATCCACCCGTTGCAAGATCAATATTAAATTCTGCAATAATCATTGTCATAGCAAAAGAAATAAACATAATGTCCATTCCCTCTAGCGTCAGCCCTGCCACTGAAGCGACCACGGTTTTTTTACGATAATCCATTCTTTCTAGCCTCCAATTTTCTAGTTGTCGATCTCTTTTAGTGAATGGATTATAGCTGTCTTGTCCATTCTCTTTTGAAGCCTCACGGGACTTCCTTTAAAAGAGGGGTATGGATCAATAATAAAAGCCCTTCCGTCACAGAGGACAAAAGGGCATGACAAAGCAAAGATATTAGCTTAAAAATATCACATAGCCCTTTTCAGCCTCTCTGGACCGTATTAAAGGATTTTTATATCGTTCATTTATACCGTTCTACATTCTATAAGATTACGAAAGAAAAAGCAATGGTTGAATAGTGGAAATACAAGTCACTAATTCTATAAAGTTTTGAGCAATCTGATAAATTAGATTGGCAGGTACAGCCAAATTAAGGTTTTGGCCATTACCGAAGCCTGCCGTAATCAGACCAACCATTGCCCATGCATATCCCCATAAATTAGTCCTCTTCATCCTATTAAGAGCTGTTTAAGCAGCTCAATGGTCTTCAAACAAAGCGCCCGATTGTAGAAGATTATAAACCACTTTGAGAACATTTCTTAACAAATTCTCTAATGCTTTCGAATTTTTACATTAAAATTCGTTTAGCTGCAATGTATATTTATATTAAGGGGGAATAGCATGAAAAAAATTAAGTTAGGTATATTTTTTTGTATCCTTGTAATTTTAATAGGTTGTTCCGATAAAGAAGAAAAAACTTCTATTACTCAAGATCTTACAACTCAAATTAACGAACTTAAAGAAGAAAATCAGAAATTAAAAGATGAATTGCAGAATTTGAAAAGTGATTATAGTGTATATCTCCAACAATTTGATAGTACATCCAGAACGATTATGAGATTGATCAACGAAGAACAATATGAACAAATAAAAACTGATTATCACGCTGATTTTAATGTGTTACATGGTGAGATAAACTTCAAGACCCCAGACAATACAAATAGCGCGGCATTCCCAATTGAGAAAGCAAAACTCCCAATGTTCATTGCTTATTTAAATGTTCAATCCAATAGTACAGAAGTTGGTTATTATTTAGAAAACTTGGAAAAAGAAGAAAAGCTTTTGATAAGTTTTGTATACGATCACAAAGGAAATTTCCAATATATATATATTGGTGATGTTTAATAAATACAAGTTTAATTCAGTTTGTTTGGAATTAAACAGATACAATTATTTTTAAAAAATTTTCATTTATTATAAAACCCAGGCACAAAATTAAAGTGCCTGGGTCCTTTATGAAATCATCATCCAAACTCATTCATTATTTTATCAATCTTTAGTTGAGTGATTTCAACTAACTTTTGTAAGTTTTCCGTGATATCACTAACCTTTGTTACTTCATCGGTAATGTGATTTAAGTAAGAGTTGACATCCTTTATAGCTTCATCAGAATTATTGGCTAATTTACGGACCTCATCTGCAACCACTGCGAATCCTTTCCCATGTTCCCCCGCACGGGCTGCTTCAATGGCTGCATTTAATGCTAATAGGTTTGTTTGAGAAGCTATATATCTTATAGATTTAGATACCTCACTTATTAACTTAGTGTCTTCTTTTAGAGAATTAAGAGCTTGAATGTTTTCATTAGATTTTGAAACAACCATATTCCCTAACTCTGTAGACATATCATTTAATTGAGCTATAACATCCCTTGTTTTATTTTCACGTTCTGTAATATCTGTGGCAATCTTCAAAACATGACTTACATTTCCATTGTCATTTCGAATTGGTATATAGGTAGCTTCAAGCCATAATAAATTTCCCCATTTATCAACTCTCTGCATTTTTTGTTGGAACTTTATTCCTTTGATGAGGTTATCCCATAATAAAACGTATTCTTTACTGTTTTTAAATTCCTCAGTACATAATTGTTTATGTCTCATATTCTTCATTTCTTTTACTTCATATCCCAAAGTGTTTGAGAAGTTTTTATTAACCCAAATTATTTCGCCTTGTAAATTAAACTCGATCATGGCTAAATTTAATTCAAGAGCAGATAAAACTGCTTTTTCATTCAAAACTTGTGTAGTAGTTATAAAATTATCTGTGCTCAATTGATTTAACCTCCATTACTTATGGACCAGCAGTCAGCTTTTAGCATTCTTTATGCTCGATCGGGATATTTTCCTTTGGTCGAAAATTGAATATGAAAGGAGAATAGTTTCATGATGTCGATATTAACAAAAAATACATTCGATTTAAGAAGTTACCGTAAAACATAAAGGCTTGTTATCGTCTTACAAAAATAACTAAACATTCGAAGGTGATAGTTTGATCACTAAATACATTATAATTTTCTATATTTCTCTGGTACCCTAGTCTCGAATATGGGAACTTCTCTTCTTATTTGCAGTACTTTTTCAAAATCTAAAGTTGCTCTTATTTCACCAACTTCTTGGTCTAATTTCTGAACGATGTCTCCCCAGGGATCTACAATTTGCGAACAACCTGCGAATACTACTCCTAATTTTATTCCGGTAACATTGGATGAAACAACATACATTTGGTTCTCAATTGCGCGAGCACGAATTAACGTATTCCAGTGAGTTTCCCTCGCAAGTGGCCATTCTGCTACAATATGTAGAACTTGAATACCTTGCAATGCTAAGTCACGGATAATTTCAGGGAATCGTAAATCATAACAAATAATAACCCCCATCTTTACACCTTCAAGTTCAAATACTTCAACTTGATTATGACCGCCTGTTAGAAATTTTGGTTCATTTAACATTGGAACAAGATGCATCTTATCGTATACATGAACAATTTCGCCCATTCGATTGACAACAACAGCGCGATTATAGATGTCTTTACCTTCTAATACAGCAATCGAGCCACCTATCAAATTTACATTAAACTTCTTAGCCAGTGATTGTAAAAATTCAATGGACTGATTACCATCCACTTTACAGATTTCTCTCAGTTCTTCCAAAGCATAGCCGGTTGACCACATTTCAGGAAGAACTATAACATCTAAATCATCACTGTAATTTGCTTCTAACCAGCTTTCTATGATTCTCCTGTTTTCTTCTGGTTTTCCAACTTCCAATTCCATTTGAAATACTAAATAATTCACACTTGTCACTCCTCAATTGTACTTAATAATGACTTATCAGGTTTTACAAACAACCATAATATAGCTGCAATAAATACAGGGATTATAGTTAGTCCTAACGTGATATTCCATCCAAATTTCTCTGCCAACCAACCGCATAACAACGGTGAAACAAATGCCCCTAGATTTCCCCACAAGTTCATCCAACCCGAAACGGAACCGGAAAAGTTTCTGCCTAAGTCTGTAGCAGAAGCCCAAGAACATACTACTGTGAAACCTAGTGAACCTAAGCATATCGATAACCATAAAACATTTTGATATGGTGACACAGTCTTAACAGCCAGGTACATTGAAATAATAAATACGATTAAACCCAAGATAGCTAAAGAAGATCTAGAAATTTGTTTTGAAAAACCTTTACGTACTAAACGGTCAGATAGCATGCCACCTGTCATTACAGTTATTAAAATTGCTAACCACGGTAGGCTTGCAGCAAATCCCATTTTACTTAATGAAAATCCTCTATCCTCAAGTAAGTATGTAGGTAACCAAACTAAAAAGAACGTAATGATATATAAAACAACAAAATATTGCAGTCCTAATGCCCAAAACCTATAGCTTTTCAAAAATGTTTTCCATGGTGCTCTTGCCTTATCGGTATTAACAATTTCTCTGCCTTCTAATATATATTCTTTTTCTTGTTCATTTACTAATTTATGAATTTCTGGATAGTCCCTACCAATTATCCACCATACTCCTGCAATGACTATTCCTATTAACCCAAAAATATAAAATACTGATTGCCATCCAAAATATTGATAAATATAAACTGTAACAATAGGAGCTATAACTGGTCCAAAATAGGAACCTGCCAATAAAGCACTAGATGCTCTAGCCTTTTCATCTCTTCTAAACCAGTTTGTATTAAATACGGCGTTAGCTGGGAACATTGGCCCTTCTCCTACGCCAAATAAGAATCTCACCGCATATAACAACCCATGAGATTTAACTAAACCAGTTAATCCCGTAAATACAGACCACCATATTAGAGCAAAGGTGACCATTTTTCTTGGGCCAAATTTTTCTGCTAAAAGACCTGCTGGAATTTGCATTAACGCATAACCTAATGAGAATAATGATGCAAGCATCCCAAATTGAACTTTATCTAAGCCTAAATCATCCATCATTGGTTTAGCAATTATCGAAATATTCGATCTATCCATGTAAGCGATTACACCAATAATAAAGAAAAAGAATGCTAGTCCCCATCTAACTTTTGTTGGTTTCTTTTTCACAAGAAGTCTCCCCTTTAGTTAACAATTGAATAATGATGTTTAATTTTTCTGTTTAACTTCGGGTGTTCAATTTCGTATTCAAATTTTTCACCGAAAATGAATCCACTTTTTGTTGGAACAGTACCTGAATAAATAACAGTGTTTTCTAGATCCTTTTCCCCTAAGCTATCTAGTTTACCAAATAAAACATCAACTTCTAAAAGTGCTTCTAAAGTATCTTCTTGATATAAATATTTTTCTCCATTTGAAGTTACATAGGAACGTAAAATAATGTTATCCCAGTCTTCCTTTAAATCCGCTAATCTCCAAAAGTCCGATGCAATCGGTTTATCACATATTAGTTTAGACTTTAAAATATCTTCTTTTTCTACTTCCCGATCCGTATGATCGCTACCAAGGGTAACTAACCACTCTTTTCCATCGTGAAATAAAATATATTCTGCTTCCCCAGAAGAATATCTGCTTCCTTGGCATTCATTAGAAAAATTTAGTTGTTCTAGTTTTTGTGGGTATATCATAGGTACACTAGGTGGGGGTGCAATTCCTAATTCGCTTAATTCATCAATGTGCTCCTGAATTTTTTCTATATTTCTCCCTCCATACCCAACAACAATTACTTTCTTAATATTAATTTCGTGTTTTTTAACCTCTCCATTGGAAAGATGTAAATTAATCACTTTCTTCAAATGAATTCCCCTTTAATTGGTTAATAATAACATTTTTTGTATTTCTGACATGGATATTTGAAGCTATCAGAACTTTATTTATATCTTGTGATTTTAAAGCTTTTATAATTTCCTTATGTTCAGAAATTGTTTCTTCAATGCGTGATTTTTTAGTTATCGCTTTTAATCCAAACCATCTTATCTGATCACTAATTTCCTCAAACCATTTTTCTATTCGCTCATTTTTTGCAAATAAAACGATTTGAGAATGGAACTCCTGATCTAATTGAATAAATTTTTGCAGGTTTGTTTTATTTTTTTCCTGTTCCTTAATGTAATCTTCTAAAATTTTTATTTGTTCTAATGTTATATTTCCACATACTTTTTCAAGTGAAAAACGGTCAAAAATCATCCGAATTTCCATTACTTCCTTTACATTTTCTTCTGTCATTTCATTAATAAACGTACCAACTCGTGGCTTAGATATTATCCATTTTTCTCTTTCTAACAACGACAGAGATTCTCTTATAGGAGTTCTACTTATTCCTAACTTTTCACTTAGATCTCTTTCATATATTGCTTGACCCGGCAATAGTTCATAATTCAAAATTGCTTTCTTAATTGCTTCAAAAGCTATATCTCTTAAAGCCTTACCTGTCTCTATTTTTTCCATTGTTGAAACCCTCCTGGCATGTGGTATGCCAAGTATACTGTAATTGTAAAGTTCAATCAATTTAAAATAGGGTTAAAGAATTGGTATGTGGTATACCAGATGTCTTTGAAGATGCCCTATTGGTATGTGGTATACCAGAAAGATAAAAATAGAGAGTACCCTAATCTGTCTCTTTTCTCATAACCTCCTTTGGTATGTGGTATACCAAGTATACTGCGGTTGTAAAATTCGGTCAATTCAAAAAATATTATTTTGCGAAATTAAGTGTACAGTTTTTTTCTCAAAAAGCCACAAGTACCTAAACGTAACTAGTAAATGATAAAAAATGAGGGCATTTTACAAAGGAGTAGAAGATGACTGATATAGTGTTTTAAGGATTAATAGAAAGTTTTGTATTAACTTCAGTAGTCTTTGGATTTGTAAGTTTGAGGGTGATGAGAGCAAAATAATCATGACAACAATCGTTGTCTATGGTTTGTCTTTATTATAACGGCGCTAACAATGGTGATAGAAGCCTTAAAGTTGAGCTTTAGGTAAAGATAGGGGAAGGTAAATCCTTCTCCCTAATCTAAGAAGCATTTTCTCTAGTATGCTATCAAAGTTTATACAATAAATAAGAATTTAATCTTATTATACCCTGTCACCCAGACTCAGAGGTCATCTATTTCAATATCCCTTTCCAGAACACCTTCCAAGTAGATGTTAGCCTTCTTTCATATTCTTCAAATGAATAATTCATGAGATAGAACAACATGCCATCTAGGAGACATATAAAAGCTGTTGCAATGTTCTCTTTATCGATAAACTGATGATCGTCTGATTCAACATCTAAAATTCTATAAAGTAATTTTCTAATTTCATTTTCAACCATACTGTTTTTTTGAGTGATAAGTTCTTTAAATCTTTCAGGTGGGAAAACGCCATACCGTTTAAGAAAAACCCCTCTGTCATTCATATAGTAGTATTCATTTAATTCTCCTAACAACTTATATAACTGATCTTTAGTGGAAAGTGGACCTATAGTAGATGCTTGATCATCAATAAATTTAACATAGTCATCAATCACAAATTCTACTATTTTTTCAAAGAGTTCATCTTTACTTGAAAAATAAGCATAAATGGAAGGTGTCTTAATGTTGACTTTAGTTGCGATATCTTTAAGAGAAGTTTCCTCATACCCTTTTGAGGAAAATAATCTTAATCCATGTTCTAGAATGTTTTGTTTCGTTTCTTCTCCCTTTTTCATTTCCTCACCTCAATTTAAAAGTAAAACAATTTAGGACACAAGCTTAAGACCTACGATACTAATTATAATACCACCAACTAACAGTAATTTTTTTATACTTTTAGGCTCATTAAAGATGAACATACCAAGTAACACACTTCCGGCTGCCCCAATACCTGTCCACAGACCATAGCCAATACTAATAGGAATTTCCTTTAATGATAGTGAAAGAAAGAAAAAGCTCAATCCCATGCACACGATCAACAATATTGTCGGTTTAAGTTTTGTAAATCCTTCAGTTAATTTAAGGCTAATAATGCCTCCAACTTCAAATAAGCCTGCCATTACTATAAAAAGCCATCCCATATTTTATTCACCACTTTCCGTTTCTGTTTCATTGGATACTATTTTTAAACCGATAATACAGCTGATTAATATGAATACTAAAACAACTTTCGTAAAGCTCACTGGATCACCTAACAAAGTCATACCTACTACAGCTGTTCCAAATGCCCCTAGTCCTGTAAACACCGCATAGGCCGTTGACACAGGAAGAGTCACTAATGTTTTCGAAAAACACCAAAAGCTTAAAACCAATAACAACAATGTAGGAATTAGAACACTTATATTTGTAAAGCCATCAGAATACTTTAATCCAAGAGCCCAGCCGACTTCAAAGATACCTCCAAGAATAAGATAAAACCAAGCCATAAAAAATCTCTCCTTCTTTTTTAATAACTGTAAATTAACTAACGTTCGTTAGATTTTTAAATAAAAAAATAACAGTATTTCGATGATATTTATACAAACTACCTAACGTTAGTTAGATTTTATAATAAGTAACCTAAAAATACAACCCCTATATCTTAGGGATACTGGTTAAAAACTAAGTTCGCCTTAATGCGAATTTTTTTATATAGTGAAACTTTACTCAACTATTTTGCCCTTTAGATGAAGAAAGACGCATTCCTTAATTAAAGAAATGCGCTCAATTGTGGAAGATTATAGCTCCTTTAATTGAAGTATAAGAACGATAACAGGTATGAACGTTGATTTAACAAAATTCGTGCCTTCTTTGTGCGTTTCCAAACTTTCATTTGAGAACGTTTTTTATATAATTTTGTATACAATATTAGTTCTTGTTACACTAAAGCGCTTGTTAGCGAATAAGGATAAATAGTTAATTTAATTCAATCGTAATAGGTTCGAAATCAATTCGTTTATTATCACTTTGACTATTACTTACATGAGCGAATGGATAAAATGTAATCGATGTTGCCTCAGGATCTAGTCCATGAATTGTTGCATTCCATGTGATATCTTCACTCGAATCCCCATCCTTCGTACCAGATCCACCGTTATATGGAACTTCATATTTATTGCCTAAATTATCAATCGCACTCAATTCAGCCTCAACATAATTCCATCTTTCATGAACAGCAGGATCGATATCTTGTAAGTAGTTAATCGTTAAATTAACATCTGTTTTGATTGCATCGATTAGCTCCACCGTTACACCCTCTTTGTTTACTTGCTCATTAATTACGATCTGTTTTCCTTCTAGCTTGCTTAAAGAAAATTCAAAATACCAGTCGCCTTTCATTACTTTTCCCCCCGAATAAATTGCTTGAGGACTCCATTCTATATTCACTTTATCTTGTTTTTTATCACGCATAGACAACGTCATCATGCCTACATAGCCGACACCATTCACATACCCTCCATCATAGCTTCCATTCACTATATTCTTTGGCAGATTCTCAAAAGTCGGGGATGAGCCTAAATCTTCTTCAGCTCGTATAATATATGAAAGGGTTACTGTATTGCCGTCGTAAAATGCTTTTTCAATAATTATTTCAATTCCGTTGCTTTCCTGGACTATACCAATATCTGTACTCACCTCTTCATATGCTTGATAGTAGTCTTCCAGTTGGATAAAATAGTCGAATGCCTGACCAATAATCGGGATTTTCGTTACAAAGTTAGCAAATGCAGGTGATACGTAAGCAGATGAAATGAGACCCATCGTTAAAATTCCCACAGCAGCCGTATATTTAACTATTCGTATAAAGGGGAATTTCCGTTGCTTCTCCTCCTGCTTAAAAGCGTCAGCCAAAATAGCATCTAATTCTTTAGAAGGAACATAAATTTCATTCATTGCCTCCTTAAATCGGTCTTGTTCGTTCATCTATGTACGCTCCCTTCAATGTCTTTTTGATTTTCGCTAACGCTCTCTTGCCGTTCGATTTGACAGTACCAATCGGTTCGCCAAGTACCTCTGCTATTTGTTCGTAAGTTAAATCCTGATAATATTTTAAGAGTAGGACTGTTTTATATTTTTCATCTAATCCATAAATGACATCCAATAAATCCAGCTTTTCATCAGATGTTGCGATTTCAGTGGAGAGAGTGCTAAGTTTAATTTCATCAATTAAAATTACGTTCTTTTGTTTTTGGAGTACACTTAGTGATGCATTGATACAAATTTTCATCAGCCATGTCGTGAAATACTTTGGCTCTCGTAGCTGATGAACCGACTCAATTGCTAGCAACACCGTTTGCTGGAAAACATCCAAAGCATCCGCCTCATTTCGAACATAGCTATAAGCAGCCCTGTAAAGCTTCTCTTTTTCTTGATTCAGCAAAAACAGCAGTGCTTCTCGGTCCCCTCTGATTGATTGTTTTATTTTCTTTTCGTTAACCGCCATCCTTTTCACCACCCTATCTATTAGATAGCCTACCATCAAAAAAAGATGCACTTTTCTAAAATAAAAAAGACGTATTCAATGAATAAGTCCTTATTAAACATTTTTTTAATTCAAATAAACTGTGGGGTTAGTTGAATTAAAAACGTCCCAAAAGCGTCGTTTGGTAATCTTTCATAAAAGTTGCTATTCAACAATCTGGCTCGTTTGTGGAACAAGTAAAAAATCCTGCATAGCAACACAGGATTTTTAATCAAATCTTTTTATAAACGTAGCATGTTTTTTATAAATATCGTGACTTTATTTCAAATCTACATTGAAAGGAGCAAAGAAAAGGAAATCTCATCCCCTACTCTTTGCTCCTACTTCTACTGTTATTTACTTGACTTTATTGGTAGTTCCATCATTTCATTGTCATTCAATATTGTTTGATTCAAAGTTGTCCAGCAATGCACGCACTTCATCCGTTGATTTTGTGTTCATCAATTGACTTCTTAATTCGCCAGCTCCTCGGAATCCTTTGACATAAATTTTGAAGAAGCGATGAAGCCCTGTGATGGAACGTGGTAGTTCTTCCGCATATTGATCTTGAAGATCGAGCTGCAGTCTTAAAAGATTAAGATACTCTTTACTGCTATGCTCTTTTGGCTCTTTTTCAAAAGCAAATGGATTTTTAAAAATACCTCTCCCAATCATCACGCCATCAATACCATATTGTTCAGCTAGCTGCATTCCCTTTTGACGGTCAGGAATATCTCCATTGATTGTTAGTAGTGTATTTGGTGCAATACGGTCACGTAACTTTTTGATTTCCGGGATAAGCTCCCAATGCGCATCTACTAGGCTCATTTCCTTTCTTGTTCGTAGATGAATCGAAAGGTTCGCTATATCCTGCTTTAAAATATGCGTTAGCCACTCTTCCCACTCATTTACATCCTTGTAGCCAAGTCGCGTTTTCACGCTAACAGGCAGTCCGCCCGCTTTTGCTGCTTGAATTAATTCTGCCGCCACATCTGGTCGAAGAATTAGGCCACTCCCCTTCCCTCTTGAAGCTACATTCGGTACAGGGCAGCCCATGTTAATATCAATGCCTTTAAAACCTAGCTCTGCCATGCCAATACTCATTTCACGGAAATACTCGGGATTATCTCCCCAAATATGTGCCACCATTGGCTGCTCATCTTCTGTAAAGAGCAAACGGCCACGCACACTTTTCTTTCCCTCAGGATGACAATAGCTATCCGAATTTGTAAACTCAGTAAAAAATACATCTGGTCGACCTGCTTCACTTACGACGTGACGAAAAACAACATCCGTCACATCTTCCATCGGTGCAAGCACAAAAAAAGGCCGTGGTAAATCGCGCCAAAAATTATCTATCATGTTAATTCCAAATCCTCTCACTATGGACATATCGCCAAACTCTCAGTCAAAAAATATAAAATATTACATTTGCCTCATTACCTAATACAAATAGAAGTATTATTTATGAAGAGCAATGTAATTATCAACAAGGTTTATTTTAACGAAAATCCGTCCTAAATGATATTTAAAAAAACAAAAAGCAGATGGTATAGATTGTTTCTATCTCATCTACTTTTATTATACCTAATTTTCATTTCTATATTTTTTCAAATAAATCCATTGTAAACATTGGATAATTATCATCCTACATTTGAGTTCTGCTGTTCTCTTCTTGTATCTGTTTTTTATGGTGTACCTCTGGTCTCTCTGGTTTTTTCGACCAATAAGTAGCGAGAATCGGACCAGAAATATTATGCCAAACAGCCCCAAGTACACTAGGTAAGGCGGCTAAAGGACCGAAGTGGGCAGTGGCTAACGCTACACCTAGACCAGAGTTTTGCATTCCAACTTCAATAGAAATAGCTCTTCGATTGCTTTCATCAAGACCTAATACACGAGCTGTTAGATAACCAAATAACAATCCGAATGCATTATGAAGCACTACAGCTGCAAAAATAATGGAGCCTGCCGAAGCGATGGTATTGACATTACCAGCAACAACAGCAGAAACAATAATCATAATAGCAACTACTGAAATAAGAGGAATCACATTAATACTTTTTTCTACGATTTGAGGAGCAACTCTTCTTATAACTATCCCTAGGATAATAGGGATAATGATTACTTGTATAATTGAAGTAAACATTGCTATTGGATCAACTGGCATCCATTTACCCGCAAGTAATAATAGGATGAGTGGTGTGGCAATTGGAGCTAATAATGTCGAAAAGGAGGTCATTGTGATGGACAAAGGTACATTTCCTTTAGCTAAATACACCATGACGTTTGAAGCAGTTCCACCTGGCACAGATCCAAGAAGGACTAGCCCTGCAGCTAATTCTGCTGGCAAGTTCATTATATAAGCAATTAAAAAAGCGGAAAGTGGCATGATAACATATTGAGCACATACACCAATAATGACTGGTACAGGATTCGTTATAACCAATTTAAAATCTACTGCTTTTAACGTCAGACCCATGCCAAACATAACAATGCCTAACAAAATCGTGATATACCCTCCAAATATTAAAAAGGGCTCCGGAGCTATAAAGGCAATAACAGCAATACAAATAACCCAGATGGCAAAATATTTTCCAGCTATCGTACTAATCGCTTCTAAAATTTTCATATTTCCACTCCCTATATTTTTATTTTCAATATTTTATTCGGATTGAAAAGTGTGTCAGGATCAAGTGCTTGTTTAATCTTTTCCATCACAAGAAGTGCTTTACCGTGTTCTTTCTCTTGATATTTCTGCTTACCAACGCCCACACCATGTTCTCCTGTGCAAGTTCCTCCTCGTTCTAGTGCATACATCACAATCAACTCATTTAATTCATCAGCTTTCTTTATTTCCTTTGGATCATTCATATCAATCATTAATAGTACATGGAAATTTCCATCACCAACATGTCCAACAACCCCACCTGTAAGCGCTAACATATCAAGTGCTTCTCTTGCATGTTCAATAGCACCTGCTAGCTCGGATATCGGTAAGCAAACATCGGTTACCATTAGTTTTTTTCCTGGATGTCCATGGACATAGGCGTAAGCTAAATTATGGCGAGCTTCCCATAGCTGATTTCGGGCTGCATTATCCATCTCAAATTCAATATTTTTGCAATTATGAGCCGCTACAATCTCTTTCATAAATTCTACATCCTGTCTTAAGCCAGCCTCATTTCCCTCAAATTCCAAAAATAAGGTTGGTTGTTCCTCATAAGCTGTTTGACTATACAAGTTCACTTGTTTCATTGAAGGTTCATCTACAAGTTCAACTCTTGCAATGGGAATTGCCGCTTGTAGAATACTCACAACTCCTTCCACAGCATCATTCACTGTTTCGAAGGACGCTCTAGCAGCCATGACACATTCAGGAATACCATAAACTCTTAACGTCAACTCAGTAAAACAACCAAGTGTTCCCTCTGACCCAACAAATAGACCGTTTAAATGATAGCCCGATGAAGATTTCTCTGCTAAATTCCCTGTATGAATCACTGTTCCATCTGACAGAACAACCTCTAAATCTCGAACTTGATCGCGCATAGTTCCATATTTAACAGATGTTGTCCCACTAGCATTTGTTGCGGCCATTCCTCCAATTGTCGCATCTGCTCCTGGGTCTACAGAGAAAAATAATCCATATTTCTTCAACTCTTTATTCAACTGAGAACGTGTCACCCCAGGTTGAACTTTCACAAGAAAGTCCTTCTCTCTAACTTCTACTATTCTGTTCATGAGTGAAAAATCAATCGTTATCCCATGATTATAAGGAATCACATGTCCTTCTAAGCTTGTGCCTCTTCCAAATGGCACTATTGGTACTTTGTATTGATTTGCTATGTTCATTATCCTACACACTTCTTCCGTCTTTGTCGGAAACACCACAATATCGGGTAGACAGGCACTATGATAGGATTCATCACTGCTATGCTGTTCTAAAATCGTTTGATTGATTGTCACCTCAATTTCTGGAAGAACTCTACGTAGAGCCATCACCAATTCTTCATTTGTAGTAATCATTTTTTCCTTCCCCTTTTGCTCTCATAGTATTTGGATGTTTAATTGATAAATTTATATGTCATACCAATTTTCCGTATTCTTAAAATTGGTCCAACCTTTTTACATTGTACTAAATATTCAGAAAATATCAACTATTAATTTTTTTCGTAAATTGATAAACATGCTGTATTTCTGTATGATTAAAGCGTTTATAGTACTATGTATTTAAGGTGGTGAGATAGGTAATGCCTCAACCAAAGAAAAAAGCGTATCAGGTAATCGTTGATCAAATAAAGGAATATTTTTTAAATGGTGAATTACAGCCTGGGGATAAACTCCCGACAGAAAGAGAATTAGCGAGTCGTTTTAATGTAAGTCGGACATCCGTAAGAGAGGCACTTCGAAAGCTTGAAATAAAGGGATTTATTGAAATTAAACAAGGCAGTGGTAGCTTTATTAAAACAGCAGAATCCCATACTTTAGGTGAAGAGCTTTCCTCTACAATTATAAATACTGAAAAAAAATTAATTTATGAAATGTTGGAGCTTCGCCAAGCACTTGAAGTAGAGTGTGCCTTTTTAGCTTCACGACGAGCTACTTCTATAGACTTAGAACGAATTAGTGAAGCATTAGACATGATGGATCAAGGTAAAAATGATGTAGAATTAGGAATTCAAGCAGACCTAAGTTTCCATCATAATATTGTACTCGCCTCACATAACTCAATATTTTTACAATTATTTCAAACCCTTAGCGAGCATATGCAGGACACAATCCGAGCTACCCGCAGACAACGCTTGGAAGATCCAGAACGAGCGCAAGAAACCATCGATGAACATAAAAAAATTTACTTAGCCATTGCTTCTGGAGATGCGAACCAAGCCAAGCAACTCATGGAAAACCATATCACGCAAATAAGACGAGAATTGACAGAGTCTCTTTTAAGTCATATTGGAGAAAAAACAATTAAACTAGAGATACGCATGGATGATATGTAGCATATTGAAATTAACGGAAAAAACTCGGATTCGTATTTGATCGAATCCGAGTTTTTATTGATAAACAAATAAGAAAAAATATTTTTACTGAAATACGTCCTAAAACGTAATTTTTATATTGTGTAGGTAGTTGAGTAATGTGTTACTCGTTTAATTTCAACCATGCTACTGCTTCACAATGCGTCGAATGCGGGAACATATCCACTGGCTGGATTTCCTGTGTTTGATAGCCGCCATCCTCTAAAATGCGAAGATCGCGTGCTAGTGTGGCTGGATTACAGGACACGTAGACCACTCGTTTTGGTCGTTGCTCTAGAATAGTAGTTAGCAGTGCTTCATCGCAGCCTTTGCGCGGTGGATCAACTACTAGTACGTCTGCTTCCTTGCCCTCTTTATACCATCTTGGGATAACTTCCTCTGCTGGTCCTGCCTCAAAATAAGTATTTGTAAAACCATTAAGCAATGCGTTACGCTTGGCATCTTCAATCGCTTGTGGGACAATTTCCACGCCCATGACAGCCTTTGCTTTTTGAGCAAGGAATAAAGAAATCGTACCAATTCCACAATACGCATCAATGACACGTTCATCTCCCTGTAAGTCAGCATAATCTAGTGCTTGCTTGTAGAGGACCTCTGTTTGCTCTGGGTTGACTTGATAGAAGGAGCGAGCCGAGATTTCAAAACGTACGTCACCAATAGTATCAATAATAATGTCTTTACCCCAAAGGTTGATTGTGTCATCACCAAAAATAACATTGGTTTTCTCACTATTCACATTTTGCATAATCGATGTAACGTTTGGCACTAGCTTTTGGATTACTGTAATAGCTGCCTCTTTTTGTGGAAACTTTTTCTTTTTCGTTACAAGGACAACCATGACTTCGCCTGTTGCTCGTGCTTTACGGATAACGACATGACGCAACATGCCCTCATGTGTATGCTCATTGTAAGAGCGAATACCTAACGTTGCTAATTCCTTTTTCAAGCCTGCAAGAATTGCATCTGCTTCTCCTGTTTGAATTAAACAGCGATCCATATCCACAATGCTATGCGTTTTTGTTTTATAAAAGCCTGCAATTGCTTGTCCTGTTTCATTTTCAGAGAAAGGAATTTGCGCTTTATTACGGTAGTGCCAAGGTTCTTTCATACCTTTTACTGGGTGAACAGGTGCATGAATTTTACCAATGCGCTGCATCACATTGCGCACCATATTTTCTTTCCATTTTAGCTGCCCCTCATAGGATAAATGCTGTAATTGACAGCCGCCACACTGCTTGAAGTAATTACATGGAGCTTCAACACGGTCTGGAGATGGCTTGATAATATCTATTACCTTTGCAAAGCCATAGTTTTTTAATGTTTTTAACACATGGATTTCGGCCGTTTCGTTTGGCAGTGCACCTTGTATGAATAGTGGATAACCATCAACCTTTGCGACACCATTACCATCATGTGTTAGATCTTCTATATAAACTGAAAGTCGTTCATTTTTTTTCACGGGTGCTGACATTCGTACATCCTCCATTTCAATCTCCTTATTGTAGCATGTGTTGGCAAATGAAAAAAGAACAAGACTTGGCTGTTACGTGTCTCTGCTAATTAACTTGAAAAAAGAGTCGCTATTCGCGACTCTTTTCCTGCTCTTTTGTAATATGATAATCTCTTGGTGCCCACCAAAATGCACACAAGATACCAAGAATGACGACAATAAAAGGTGCATAAAAAATTAAAAAACTTTGCATACGTGCTTTCCTCCTATGCGTGATTGTCTTCTTTTCCTGTCACATATTTTTTATTGAATAAGAATAGTTTCATCAATAAATAAAGTGAAGGTAGAAGAAGACACAGTCCTAAAATAAATGCGATAACTAATGCGATCGCCATTTGTGTGCTTGTAAAGCTATCGTAAATGGTTAAGTACGGATACAGTAGGTATGGATATTGAGCAATTCCATAAGCAAAGAAGGCTACGGCAAATTGAGCAATTAGGAGCCCAACTGCAAGTCCGTACTTTTTCCGCATGGCAATGAGTACGACTGTGACAATAAATAAGACAGCTGAAATCGCAAACATCCACCATAAATTCACCATATGACTGTAGCTCTCTGGGTTGATGGATTTCATTTCATACATAATGCCCAGAGCACTAATCATAAGCGGTGCTGCCCACACAAGTGCATATTTTCTCATCAGTTTCGTTGCTTCGCTATCATTTGCTTTATGCGCGTACCATGTTAAAAATACGGCTGAAATATACAATACAGCAGCGATACTTAGCACCACAATGCTCCAAGCAAATGGACTTGTGTATAAAGTCCAGTAGTTCAGCACAGGTTGCCCATCAATTAAATCAACATAGCCTCCACCAGCAATAGCAAAGACCACAGACAAGGAAGCGGGAATTAATAAACCTGCCACACCATATGTCAGCGTATATCCGATATGTCCCCGTGTACCATACGATTCAAAGGCATAGTAGGAGCCACGAATTGCCAAGAGTACAAGTGAAATACTGACTGGCACAAGTAAAATCGTTCCGTAATAAAAAGCAGTTTGTGGGAAAAATCCTACGATTCCTACAAAGAAGAATACTAAAAAGACATTAGTAACTTCCCAAACAGGCGATAAATAACGTTTAATAATATTTGTTAAAATATGATTTTTTCCAATAAGTAGGCTGTATGCATTAAAGAAGCCAGCACCAAAATCGATTGATGCGACGATGACATAGCCAAATAGGAATATCCATAATACTGAAATACCTAAAATCTCTAATGTCATAGGATGTCACCGCCTTTTTCAGAGTGGCGATCTTCAATCTCGCGTTCGATTGGGTTCTTTTTAAACATTCTTACCAATACGACAATACTTCCCACTGCTAATACTGCATAGACGCCTGCGAATAAAAGCAGCATTAAATCCACATGGTCGCTCGTCGTAGCTCCCTCAGGCGTACGCATTAGTCCATAAAGTATCCATGGTTGACGTCCAACCTCGGCAAGCCACCAACCTGCTTCAATCGCAATTATTGAAAGTGGTCCTCCCGCTACGATAATCCATCTATACCAACGTGAATGAATAAACTGCCAGCCCCGTGCTTTCCCTACAACATAAAGTAATGAAACTAGCACCATAAACATACCAATGGAAACCATGATATCAAAGAGATAGTGAATATAGAGTGGCGGTAAATCCTCTTCCTCAAATTGATCTAAGCCGGTTACCTCTGCATTAGGATTAAAATGTGCAAGAATGCTTAAAGCATACGGAATTTTAATAGCATATTTAACTTCTTCTCCATCTAAGACACCAAATAATACAAGGGAAGCCTTACCTTCTGTTTCAAAATGCCATTCTGCAGCGGCTAGTTTTTCGGGTTGATATTCAGCTAAGTATTTTCCTGAAAAATCTCCTATTACAGCGGCTGCAATGGAGAAAATCAAGCCAATTTTCATTAATAAAAGTAGTGACTTTTTATGGTATACATGTTTCGAGCCCTTTAACATTCTAAATCCTGCAATAGCTGCTAGGACAAATGCCGATGTCATGTACGCTGTCACAAGTACATGTGCAACCTTTGTTGGCATGGCTGGGTTAAACATTGCAAGAAAAGGTTGAATATTAACAAGTTCTCCATCTACAATATCAAATCCTCTTGGTGCGTTCATAAAAGCATTAACGATGGTAATAAAGACCGCTGACATCGACGCTCCGACAGCTACAGGGATTAACAATAGCATATGCTTTTTCTGACTATCAAAGCGGTCCCAAGTATATAAATAGATGCCCAAGAATATGGCTTCAAAGAAAAATGCAAACGTTTCCATAAAAAGTGGTAACGCAATTGTTTGACCAGCAAGTTGCATAAAGTTAGGCCACAATAATGAAAGTTGTAAGCCAATTGCGGTTCCAGTTACCACGCCGACTGCTACAGTAATGACGAAACCACGGGCCCAACGTCTTGCCATTAAAATATAATGCTCATCATTCTTTTTATACCCAGTCCATTGAGCAATCATAATCATTAACGGAACGCCCACACCAATAGTTGCATAAATAATATGGAACGATAATGTTAACTCCGTTAATGCTCGGCTCCAATAGACCGCTGATTCATTAATCATCTCATTTGCCCCCCTTAACTTCCAAATATTCTTCCAAGAATAGAAAGTAGCATAATGATTGCAACACCAAAGCTTAGCCATATAAGCTTCTTTTCTTGTGACTTATACAAAGGCAACACTTCCTTTCCCTTATCCATACCCCCATTTTCCACTATTCCAACGAAAAAAACCTTAATAACGGACCGAAATTTCAGTCTATTATTAAGGTTTCAAATTTTGTTCAAGTAATATACGCACATTTGCCAAACATTTTTCTAATTTCATTCACAATCTTGCTTCTAGTGCTTAGTTTATGGGATTTAGTCAGTTTTATTCTAGTGATGGAATTTTTGTTAAGAGGATTTGGAGAGGTAACTTTACCTTTGAGAGCACTTCAAGCAATCAACCAAAAATACAAAATAAAGCTCATCCTCAATAAAATTGGATGAGCTTTTCGGGTTCATTAAATACGGTCTTCTTCTCGAATATCTGCTAGTGGGACAAAGATTTCGATGTGACGCTTTAGGTTTTCAAATGTAGCGGGGGCATCTCCGCCATATTCGCCATCGAGGTTAAGGTGGACCTCATTTTCTGTAGTAACTTTAACAACGCTAGCTTTTTTGTAGATGACACGATCATCATTTAAATGCTCGCCTCTTAATGCCATGGCAGCTAGTTGAATAAATTCAGGAAGACTAACTTTTTTTAGCACTATTAAAGTAAAGTAGCCGTCATTAATACTTGCATCAGGAGCTAGTTTTTCAAAGCCGCCTACTGAATTCGTTAACCCACATAGGAACATCATAGCGTCGCCATCAAATACTTCCCCATCATATTCAATGCGCATATGTGAGGCTTTGATGGATGGAATCATCTCAACTGCCTTTACATAATAGGCTAACTGACCAAGCATTGTTTTCATTTTGCTTGGTACTTCATAAGTTAGTTCTGTAATACGTCCGCCAGCAGCAATGTTGATGAAATAGCGTTCGCCATTTAAGAGTCCAACATCGACTGGTAATGTATCCCCTTGAATAATAATGTCTACTGCCTCTTCAATATTTCGAGGGATATGCACGGCACGGGCAAAATCATTTGTAGTGCCCATCGGAATTAGACCAACTTTCGGACGGTTTTCAAATGGACTTACACCTGAAACAACTTCATTTAATGTGCCATCTCCACCCACTGCGATGATGATATCAAAACCGCGTTCTACCGCATTTTTTGCTGCAAGCGTTGCATCGCCTTCACATGTTGTTGCATGACAGGATGTCTCATAGCCTGCTACCTCTAGTTTTTCCAACACCTCTGGTAGATGTTTCTTAAACACTTCGCGTCCAGATGTAGGATTATAAATGATTCTTGCTCGTTTCATAACATACCTTCCTGCTTCATAAGATTCTACTTCATTCAACGATTTATACGTTGAAATGTTGCAATGCTCTTGTTATTTTTGTAATGCTTCTGTTACTTGCTTCTTAAAGTCCTCATAAACATATGTCCAATATGTTTGATTTGAGATATTTTCCTCACGAATTTCTGCATACAGAGCCTTTTGAGCCTCTTCAAATGTTGGATCTTCTTTATCTGGTAAGCTTGCTCGTTTCGTTACGACGAACTCTTGTAATTCAGGTGCACGTGGTCCCCATTTTCCAATCACTTCACCAGCATCATCTAGTAAGAGATAAATCGGAATTGCACGACCACCGTTTGTTAAATATCGATCAATTAGCTCTGTATCAGCATCACGGAAAACAGTACGCATTTCTAATCCTGCTGCTTCAGCAACACGGCGAATAATCGGATTATTTAACATTGCGTCTCCGCACCAATCTTCTGTAATGGTTAAAATGTTAGGTTGCTTTTCCTTTAATAACTCGATAAAACCATCGTTTGTTGGTACTTGAAAGCCATCATAAATACGAAAGCTTTCTTCTTTCAACGTCGTCATGTTCTCCATATATTGTTGTATTGATATAGCTTCATTAAAATACTGTTGTTCTGTTTTCATTGGCTCGTCCCCCTTATTATTATCTATTCTATATTTTGCTATGAATACTCTTTTTAAACAACTATTAAGTTTCGTAAAATGCAAATTTGTTACATTTTTTGCAAATTAATAGCCGAGGGAGCAAGGAAGCTCTCTCGGCTATTATGTTACAACGAGTATTATCGTTTGGCAATTTCTTGTTGTAATAATTTATTAACCATTGGTGGGTTAGCTTGACCTTTTGTTGCCTTCATAATTTGACCAACTAAGAAGCCAATCGCACGGTCTTTACCATTTTTGAAGTCCTCGATAGATTGGGCATTGTTATCTAAAACTTCTGTTACGATAGCTAGTAATGCACCTTCATCGGAGATTTGAACTAAGCCTTTTGCTTTCACAATATCCTGTGCAGAGCCGCCATTTTCTACTAATTCAGCAAATACTTTTTTACCGATCTTAGAAGAAATTGTACCGTCCGTGATTAATTTCACCATTTCAGCAAGGTTTTCTGGTGTTAATGCTGTATCTTTAAGATCTTTTTGCTCTGCGTTTAAATAAGCAGAAACATCACCCATTAACCAGTTAGCAGAAAGCTTAGCATCTGCGCCATTTGCTACCATTGCCTCGAAGAAGTCTGAGATCTCTTTAGAGATAACAAGAACTCCAGCATCATATGGTGTTAAGCCTAATTCTTCAACATAGCGCTTTTTACGGGCATCTGGAAGCTCAGGAATTTCAGATTTCACACGCTCTAACCATTCATCATCTATTGAAAGACGAACTAAGTCAGGCTCTGGGAAGTAACGGTAATCATCTGTTCCCTCTTTAACACGCATTAAAATTGTTTTACCTGTTTTTTCATCGAAACGACGTGTTTCTTGCTCAATCACGCCACCTGATAACAATACATCTGCTTGACGTAATTCTTCATGCTCTAAACCACGACGAACATAGTTGAAGGAGTTCAGGTTTTTAAGCTCTGTTTTTGTACCAAATTCTTCTTGACCATAAGGGCGAATAGAAATGTTGGCATCACAACGTAGTGAGCCTTCTTCCATTTTACAATCAGATACGTCAGTATATTGAATAATCGATTTTAATTTTTCTAGGTATGCATATGCTTCGTTTGGTGTACGAATATCTGGTTCAGAAACGATTTCAACCAGTGGTGTACCTTGACGATTAAAGTCAACTAGTGAGTGGTCACCAGCATGTGAAAGCTTACCAGCATCTTCTTCCATATGAAGACGTGTGATACCGATACGTTTTGTATAGCCGTCTACTTCAATATCAATCCAACCATTTTTACCAATTGGTTTATCGAATTGTGAAATTTGATAAGCTTTCGGATTATCTGGATAGAAGTAGTTTTTACGGTCAAATTTTGTCTCTTGTTCGATTTCCATATTGAGTGCAAGCGCTGCACGCATAGCGAAATCTACTACATTTTTGTTTAGGACTGGTAGGACCCCAGGATAGCCTAAATCAATTACTGTTGTATTTGTATTTGGTTCAGCACCAAAGTGAGCTGGTGCTGGAGAGAAGATTTTTGAGTTTGTTTTCAACTCAACGTGTACTTCTAAACCAATGACTGTTTCAAAGTTCATGTTATTTTCCCTCCCACATTTGAGGAACTTCTTTATGGAACTCAGTTGCTTGTTCAAAAGCATGAGCTACACGGTAAATAGTCGCTTCATCGAAGTATTTACCAATTATTTGTAAACCTAATGGTAGACCATTTTCAAAGCCACAAGGAATTGAAATCGCTGGTACACCTGCTAAGTTCATCGGGATTGTTAAAATATCGTTAGCATACATTGTCATTGGGTCATCAACGTTTTCACCAATTTTGAATGCTGGTGTTGGAGCTGTTGGTCCAATGATAACATCAAAGTCTTCAAATACTTTATCATAGTCTGCTTTGATCAGTGTACGTGCTTGTTGTGCTTTTTTGTAGTACGCATCATACGTACCTGCACTTAGTGAGTAAGTACCTAGCATGATACGACGTTTTACTTCATCACCAAAGCCTTGTGCACGTGTTTCTTTATAAAGATCCATTAAATTTGTCACATTTTCTGCACGGAAACCATAACGGATACCATCGAAACGAGATAAGTTAGAAGACGCTTCAGATGAAGAAAGGATATAGTACGCAGCTAGTGCATATTTCGAGTGAGGAAGTGATACTTCTTCTACAGTAGCGCCTAAGCCTTTTAATACCTCTAATGCTGCAAGCACTGATTGACGAGCTGCTTCACCAACACCCTCACCAAGGAATTCCTTTGGTACTGCGATACGTAAGCCCTTTACATCACCAGTAAGAGCTGCAGCGTAATTTGGCACCTCAACATTCGCAGAAGTCGAATCATTAGGATCTAATCCAGCAATGGCTTCTAGTAATAGCGCATTATCTTCAACATTGCGTGTAATTGGCCCAATTTGATCTAGAGAAGATGCGAATGCAACTAGACCAAAACGAGATACACGACCATATGTAGGTTTCATCCCTACAACACCGCAGTAAGCTGCAGGTTGACGAATTGAACCACCTGTATCTGAACCAAGAGAGAATGGTACTTCACCTGCTGCTACTGCTGCTGCAGATGCACCTGAAGATCCTCCTGGTACGTGGTTTAAGTTCCATGGATTTTTTGTTGTTTTATAGTATGAGTTTTCGTTTGAAGAACCCATTGCAAATTCGTCCATGTTTAATTTACCGACTGTAATCATGCCAGCTTCACGTAGCTTGTTGACAACAGTTGCATCATAGATTGGCATAAAGCCTTCCAGAATTTTAGAGGCACATGTTGTTTCTAAGCCTTCTGTTACGATGTTGTCTTTCACACCGATTGGTAGACCGAATAATGGTCCACGCTTTTCAAATGGTACTTTATCCATTTCAGCAGCTTGGGCAGTTGCTTTTTCTTCGTTTGAAGCAAGGAATGCTTGTACATCGCCATCAAGCTTTGCAATACGCTCGTATGCTTCTTTCGTTAAGTCAGCGATTGATAAGTTACCCGCTTTAATTTCCGCTTGTAACTCCTTAGCTGAACGTTCAAATAACGTCATGAGGAATCCTCCTATGTTTTAGTATTACATGATAGCTGGTACTTTTACTTGACCATCTTCTTGTTCTTTTACGTTTAACATCATTACTTCGCGGTCTAAACCTTTTACTGCTACATCTTCACGCATTACATTCACTAATGGTAAAACGTGCGTTGTTGGTTCAACATTTGTTGTATCCAGTTCATTTAACTGCTCCGCAAAGTCTGTAATTTTTCCAAGCTGTTCAGCAAATTTCTCTGCTTCTTCTTCTGTAATTGCAAGACGCGCTAAATTTGCCACGTGCTTTACTTCTTCTTTTGTTAATTTAGCCATTTTTCACACCTCCGAATACTTGTTCAATTCATTGTTTTTATTGATAACAATAGGGTTGAATAAAGTTAACCATGCCAATAATCATAACATTTTTCATATTAAAAATCACAACTTTCACTAAAAATATAGAAACTTTCACTACTATAACAAAGTGTTGTCTCTATCACCCTGTAGTGTTCCTCAATTTCTATCCATCTATATAAAAAATATAGCCAGCACAAAGGCTGACTATATTAATCATAAACATGCACATAAGGGTCTTTGTCGTTGGGCTTTTTAATGATTAATGCCTCAGGACCATTCACTGAAGTAACACTCACTTCCACATGAATATTATCAAATTGATTGATTAAAATACCCGTCAAATATTGTGTAAATCCTATTATTTCTGCTTTACCGAAAAATTGGATCGGAATTTCAATCGAAAGATTTTGTATTTGTTTATTACGATAAAAACCAGTACCAATCACACTTGTGTAGTTAGAAAAGTATTTATCAACATCTTGTTTAAAATTCTTGAAGTTATTGTTGACGTCTCGGTATACATCTTGTGAATCATCTGTTGGGAATAAGACGTAATTTTCATCTATACCTTTCCACTCATCGATGTTATTCTGTCCAGATTTTGCTACACCATAACTAAAATAGGTCCCTGGAATAATTTGATTGCGGGCTTGTTGCTTAAACAAACCGACCACAATCGGTACATCCTTTAACTCATCACGTGAACGTAAACGAGAAACGATTTCAGCAGCCATTTTTTTGCCTTGCTCAATAAGAGTAGACTCTGAAATTGGTTCCTCGTAATATTCGCCATACTGTTCTTTTTGATAATAATAGATAGAATTTAAGGCAAGACCGATTGAAATCCCACCTAGTTTCACTTTATTATCCTTCGTTTTTGTTAAGTAGTTTTGCTCTACAATATGGGATAAATAAACTGGAGCCTTTGTTGCTCGCTCCTCTGGTGTCATTGTATCTGTTGTCGGTGGATTTAATCCATCCTCTGTTTGTGAACTACGAGCAAGCCAAGAGCTTACTGTACTTTCAGCTAAATATTGACCTTCTTGGAAGTAGTAGTTTTCTGTGTCGAACTCATTTTGAGATAAACGCATTAAACCTGATTCAACTTCCTTCATATCATATTTCGTATAAACGTTAGATACCACTAGACCTCTACTTGCACTCTCTTTATAAGGGATAAGCGTCTTATAATAAGATTCATCAATTTGTATGCTTGGGATAATTGTTGTTTCAGCTTTTTCTTTCTGTTGCGTTTCCTGTGTAAGCTCTGTCTCCTTCTTATCAGAAGGCACACAGCCGACTAGCATTGCAGCAGCTACGATTGCTGGAATGAGTCGAAAAGACTTCATTATTTAGTGCTCCTTTACTAATAGTCAATTTTAGGTCGACGAATCTTTTCGACGCCTTGATGTAACGGTTGTGCACTCCACATCGCTTCCTTCTTAGAAGGGAAAATGTTGTGCGCTTATTAGATGAGGTTAAGTTGTTCAATTAAGTTATCTTCAGTCCAAACTTCAATACCTAGTTGCTCAGCCTTTGTTAGTTTAGAGCCTGCATCCGCACCTGCGATCACCAGATCCGTTTTTTTGCTAACACTACCCGTGACTGTACCACCTAACTCTTCTATTTTCGCTTTTGCTTCGTTGCGTGTCAATTGCTCAAGTTTACCAGTTAAGACAATTGTTTTACCTGCAAAAGGACTATCACCTATCGCCACTTCTACTTTTTTACCTTTATATGTCATATTCACGCCTGCCTCAGCAAGACGCCCAATGACTGCTCGTGCATCTTCATTCGAGAAATACTCCACTAACGATGAAGCCATTTTATCGCCAATTTCATAAATTGCCACAAGCTGTTCCTCTGTTGCAGCCATCACCGCTTCCATTGAACCAAATTCTTCTGATACAATTTTGGCTGCTTTTTCACCAACATGACGAATTCCTAGTCCAATTAATAAACGCTCCATCGAATTTTCCTTCGAAGCTTGAATAGCATTTACTAAATTAGTGGCTGATTTTTCGCCCATACGTTCCAATTCCACCAGTTGCTCCACCGTTAAATGATAGAGATCTGAAACATCATGTATTAAATCTGCACGCAATAATTGCTCCACTACTTTATCCCCAAGACCATCAATATTCATGGCGTTTCGAGAAACAAAATATTTTATGCTCTCTGCAATTTGGGCAAAGCAGGCTGGATTTACACAGCGCAGGGCCACTTCGCCTTCAATACGAATCAATTCACTATCACAAACAGGGCAATTTTTTGGCATAACAAAAGGTACTGAATCCTCAGGACGTTGCTCTATTAGCACACCTACAACTTGAGGGATAATGTCTCCAGCCTTTCGAATAATAACTGTATCTCCAAGACGAATATCCTTATCACGGATTAAATCCTCATTGTGTAAAGAAGCGCGTTGAACCGTTGTTCCCGCTACTTGGACTGGAGTTAAAATCGCTGTTGGAGTAACAACACCTGTACGTCCTACTGTTAAATCAATATCAAGTAACGTTGTAACAACTTCTTCTGCTGGGAACTTATAAGCAATCGCCCAACGTGGACTTTTTGCTGTATAGCCTAGCTCGTCTTGCTGTGCATAACGATCCACCTTAATCACGATACCATCAATTTCGTACGCTAAAGTTGGACGATTTTCTGTCCAATGTTCTATAAAGGCCATTACTTCTTCAATGGTTGTGCAACGTTGACGCTCTTTGTTAGAAGGGAACCCAAGCCCCTCTAAATAATCAAGCATTTCTGCATGTCCATCCATTCCATAAACCTCACCATCTCCACCAATGGCATAGATAAAAGTTGATAGTTGGCGACTTGCTGCAATTTTAGGATCTAATTGACGTAATGAGCCAGCAGCGGCATTCCGTGGATTAGCAAATAATTCTTCCCCATTGCTGGCACGTTGCGCATTTAATTTTTCAAATGATTTTTTTGGCATGTACGCCTCACCGCGTACTTCGATTGTAATAGGCTCTTTTAAACGTAATGGGATCGCTCGAATGGTCTTTAAATTGGCGGTAATGTCTTCTCCTATCACACCATCTCCTCTTGTAGCCCCTTGTACAAACATGCCATTTTCATATTTTAATGAAATAGCCAAACCATCTATTTTTAGCTCGCATACATAAGAAAATTGGTCTCCGATTGCCTGACGCACTTTACGATCAAATTCTCGTAAGTCCGCTTCATTAAAAGCATTTGAAAGACTAAGCATTGGGTAATCATGAGTCACTTTCCTAAAGCCCTCTACCACTGCTCCACCAACACGCTGCGTAGGAGAATCGGGGTAAATAAGGGATGGGTTCGCTTCTTCTAATGCAATCAGTTCCTGTAATAGCTGGTCATAGACACTATCTGCTACGACAGGTTTATCTAATACATAATAGGCATAGCCATATTCATGTAATAATTTATTTAACTCCGCTATTCGCTGTTCTATTTCGTTCATTTACCGTTCCTCCGCTTACGCTTTTTCAATCGGTGCAAATTGAGCAAGTAATCGCTTAATACCAATTGGTTGTGGGAATGCGATATCAAGCTCTGTACTATCACCTTCACCTTTTACACTAACAACCATACCTGTTCCCCATTTTTTATGAATCGCCTTATCTCCAGCCTTCCACCCAAATTGATCTCCACCCGTTGCTTGTAAACGTGCTGTAGCAGGTTGTGTTTGCTGAATAGCACCAAGTGTACGCTTTTGAAGGCCACCTGTTGAACGATTTGTAGCAAATGGTACTGTTGATTTTGTCCCTGCCTTCGAAATGGACTCTGTAATATCTTGAGAAATTTCACCTAAAAATCGTGAGGCATTATTAAAGCTTGAACGACCAAAAATCGTTCGGCTTTGTGCACATGTCAAATATAAACGTTCCTCAGCGCGCGTCACACCAACATACATAAGGCGACGTTCCTCTTCCATTTCATCTTGATCGTCTAGCGAACGGGAATGAGGGAAGATGTTTTCCTCCATACCGATAATAAAGACAACAGGGAACTCTAAGCCTTTAGCGGCATGCATCGTCATTAAAATAATATTGCCCTTAGATGCATCCTCTTTGTCGAGTGCATCTATATCAGCAATTAGGGCTAAATCTGTTAAAAAGGCAATTAAGCTTTTATCATCACTGCGCTCCTCAAAAGCCTTTGTGACAGATAGAAACTCTTCAATATTTTCTAAACGGCTTTCTGCTTCAATTGTTTTTTCGTTTTGTAGCATTGCTCGGTAGCCTGATTTATCAATAACTTGCTCTACAATTTCAGTGACAGATAGATATTCCTGCATTTGTGTAAAGCCTTTAATCATGGCATAAAATTGCTCCGCTGAATTTGCTGCTTTCCCTGATAGCCCCATAAAGACAAGATCATTCATCGCGTCAAAAATTGAACGATCCTGATCTATTGCATAACGTGCCATTTTTTCAAAGGAAGTTGCACCAATACTGCGCTTTGGCTCATTAATAATACGTGCTAGTGATAAATCATCATCATTATTGGCAATAAGTCGTAAGTATGCTAGTAAGTCCTTTATCTCTTTTCGATCATAGAACTTTGTTCCGCCTACTATTTGATAGGCCATATTGGACTTAACAAGCACTTCCTCCATTACACGAGATTGAGCGTTTGTACGATATAAAATAGCAAAGTCATCAAATGAACGATTTTCTTTTTCAATTAACTGTTGAATCGTTTGTACAACAAATTGCGCTTCCTCTTGCTCGTTATAAGCTTTAAATAGTGCAATCTTTTCACCCTCTGAATTTTCTGTGCGTAATTCTTTTGGGTAACGTGTTGTATTATTTTGAATGACGTCATTGGCTGCCTGTAGGATGCGTTTAGTTGAACGATAATTTTGCTCAAGCATAATCACCTTTGCAGCTGGATAATCCTTCTCAAAGGATAGAATATTTCCAATGTCTGCACCCCGCCAACGATATATAGACTGATCGGAATCCCCTACAACACAAATATTTTTAAATTTCTTTGCCAGTAACTGTACAAGTAAATATTGCGATTTATTGGTATCCTGGTATTCATCTACATGAATATATTGAAATTTATTTTGATAATATTCTAGCACTTCAGGTACACGTTTAAATAAAGTAATCGTTGTCATAATTAAATCGTCAAAATCGAGGGATTGGTTACGGCGTAATCTTTTCTCATAGCCTTTATAGACACGTGCAACAGTTTGTTCATAAGGGTTTTTATCATTCATTTGTCCAGCGTAATCATCCGCTGTTATACACTCGTTTTTTGCTGCACTAATAGCATTTAAAATTGCTCGTGGCTCAAAACGTTTTGGGTCAATATTTTCTTCCTTCATCACATTTTTAATGACTGAAAGCTGATCCGTAGAATCTAAAATAGAGAAATTACGAGAAATGCCTAGCTGATCGATATTACGACGTAAAATTCTTACACACATGGAGTGGAAAGTCGATACCCACATGCTATCGCCAGTACCATTGCCAAGAATGCCATCAATACGGTCACGCATTTCTCGTGCTGCTTTATTCGTAAACGTAATCGCTAAAATTTTAGAAGGATATACTTCCTTTTCGATAACTAGGTACGCAATACGATGTGTTAAAACTCGTGTTTTTCCTGACCCAGCACCCGCCATAATCAGTAATGGTCCTTCAGTTGTTTTAACTGCTCTTTCCTGTTCAGGATTCATGCCTGCTAGTAAATTTTTTGTTAACTGTTCCATTTCGCACCGCCTTACAAACATTTGTTCTAAAATTATAACGTATTTTTAACAGCCTTAACAGTCGCAAGTGCAGCTTTTAAATCTTCGTAAATAATATTTCCCACTACTACCGTATCTGCAACCTGCGCCATTTCCTCTGCTTGCTTTGCAGATGTTATGCCACCACCATAAAAGAGTTTAGTATGCTTTAGTTCGTTTTTAACAGCACTAACTACCTCTAGATTGCCATACATTCCACTGTACTCTAAATAAAAAACAGGCAGTTTAAAGAAATTTTCTGCCATGCGTGCATAAGCTACCACATCATCAATCGTTAAATCTGTTTTCGCACCCGTTACATGGGCTACTTTACAATCAGGATTTAAAATACAATAGCCTTCCGCTACTAATTCATCCCATACCATAATATCGCCGTATTCCTTAATAGCCTCATGATGTAAATTTTTAATCCATTTTGGATCATCACTATTTAATACCGTTGGAATGAAATAATAGTCATAACCTGGTGTTACCGCATCGATCGTAGAAATTTCAAGTGCTATTGGCACCTCAAAACGACGCACGCGAACAAGTAAATCTAATACCCCATCTAATGTTACATTATCTGTTCCACCAACCAAAATAACGTCTGTCCCAGATTCACAAATTTTTTCTAGGTCTTCATCTGAAATGTCCTTCGCTGGATCTAGCTTGAACACATGTCTCCATTCTAAATAATCCATCTATGTTTACCACCTATCATTTTCTATCTATTCGTTTACAAGTATAGCTTATGATTCACGACAAAAAAATGAAAAAGACCGAGTAGAACTTCTACTCAGCCTTTTATCTGACTATTCTTTTGGTGCTTGAAAGGGTTTTTCATCAGGATACAAACGACCTAACATTTCATCATATGTATCATTCCCATAATCGAAGCAGCGACGCACTCGCGAAATAGTTGCAGTACTTGCCCCTGTTTCCTTTTTAATGGATTCGTAGGTTTTCTTTAATCGTAATAAATGTGCAACCTCAAAGCGTTGTGCCAACGATTGAATTTCACTAATCGTACATAAATCATCAAAAAACTTATAGCATTCCTCGATGTCCTTCAACTCTAACACTGCTTTAAATAATTGATCTGTTTGATGCCCCCGAATTTTTTCGATTTGCATGCAATTTTCCTCCCTTTAAGGCTGCGTTTTCACCATTGCTTGTAACCCTGGCGAAGATGGTACGAAATGAACCCACGACTTTCCTGGTACAAGCTTTACAGGATCCCCTGTTTGCTCTACAGCCATTGGTATTCCATTAACATTAGCCCATTTGACTTCCCTCAAATAGCCATTTTGAAATACATACGCATTTCCACCAGACGTTAAATCAATTGCTTGGCGACCAATATCATCAATTGTTTGGTGATCCATTTCGAAAAATAGAACATTTGCCAATGACACTGTTTCGCCTGTTAACATATCTTTAGTGTCCACGCTAGCCGATTGTCGTTCATAGTGATTAGTTTGATGATCATACACATACGCGTTATGGAAATCTTCATTATTTCCGTAATAAATGTCAACTTGACTTGTTTCAATACCTATTTTACCACGTTCATCTGGTTCATAAAAAGCCTGAAGTACTTTTTCACTGTAATTCATTGAAGCGCCTACCATTTCAGCACCTTTTAGAATGTTTTCTGCTGTAATATAGGAATTGTGTGGTGCAACGCGGTCGTTAGAACGTTTAAACAGAATACCATCATAAGCCATACCGTTGATATTGTCGACGATACGATGATCAAGCATTGTTTTCGCCTCTGGGCTATAGCCATGTGCTACATAAAAGGCATCAAATCCCTTGGCCATATCGATAAAATAAGAGCGTGCACTGCGAACTGGCCCAATATTTTCAGGCAGTTCACTTTGGTATACTGCTAAAAAGCGTGTCACATTACCTTCTGCAAGCATTTCATAAACAATATCCGCCGCAGCTAAGCCTGATTGTGGACGTGCCGCTGGATGATTATTAATGGTTACGATAATTGGTCGTTGTGTAATTTCTTCTTTTACAGCCTCCCCAGTAAGTGGTGCAACAAAAGCTGGTTGTTGCACAGGCTCCTCCACAACTGCTTCTTCCTCTACAATTGGTTCATCATCCTCTTTGACTTTTGGTGTATCCTTTGAACATCCCCCGATCACCAAAGCACTAAATGCAATAGCAATCCATAATTTTCTCGATTTGAACACAAGCATATCTCTCCTTTGAACAATTACACATATTTGTAATTGTTTAAACAACTGAAACACTTTCATGAATTAGCGCATAACAGCAGGTAATAATAACTTATTCTTCATGACATCGAAAATTCCTTGTGGTGTTATACGAATATACGGTAAATGAGTAGATTGTAAAAATAATAGTGTATAAATGGCATCTCCTAATTGATAGCCTCGATCTGCTAAAGCTTGTTTTAAAGCCTTTTCTTTCTCTGTTAAAGTGAATACATCTCCATCATATAAAAGTCCACCAATTGTTAATGGGATATCCGCTATAACTTCTCCTTTTTCGACGAGAACAATACCACCATTCATGGCCTTCATTTCTTCGAAGGCTTTCATCATATCGTCTTTATTTTTTCCAATTAACAATATGTCACCCGTGTTGGAGTAAGAGGATGCAAAGCCTTGGACATCTGTTGCAAATCCTTTAATCATTGTATTTACATGCCATTTGCCTTTTCGGTTAATGAGCATTAAATAGCACTCATCATGATTTGCCAATTGCCCTTCTTTAGTGATTAAAGAATTATAAGGCTTTGTAATGACATCATTGACTAATTGAATACCAAACGGCATAGAAAACTGGAAATCCTGTGAATCTAATGAAAAATCTAAATCTAAAGCTGGGATGGCAGAATAATCAATTGGCGCCATTCTATGCACACGATCCCCATCACGCTTCAACCAGACACCCTTTGATATGACACTTTCTGGAACAGGATGATATTCATCTTGTAAAATATTGAGCGAAGCAAAACGCCCTGTCGCGATAAAACCATGTAAATTGGACATGTTATAATAACGTGCCACATTATAGGAAGCCATTTGATAAGCATCGATAGGAGATACCCCTGCATCTAAAGCTACTTGAATGCATTTATCCATCACACCATCCTCATGGAATGAAGGTGTCGAACCATCTGTCGTCATCATTAAATGATCAAAAATTGGAAGCTGTTTTTCTACTATTCCTTTTAATAGATGCGGTAAGTCCGGTCGAATGGAGGAATGACGTAATGTAACCGCATAGCCTTGCAGGATACGACGCTCTACTTCTTCCACTGTCATTGCCTCATGATCTCCATCAGCACCAAGCAGTTTCATACGTGCCAACGTTCTTTCTGAAGCTCCTGGGAAATGTCCTTCAATTTTTTTTCCGAGTCCCTTAGCCATTTGCATACGATAAAGCATTTGATCGTCACCATGCAACAGCTTAGGCCAGCCTGTCAGCTCTCCACCAAGCAAGACATCACTTCGCTCTAACCACTCTAATATAGAGGTATTAGAGAAAACCTCTTCCTCTTGCTCCAATTCAGTTTGTGAATCAAAGCGAGTCCACCAATAAAAAGAAAAGGGCAGCTTTTTCAAACTCTCTAAAATTGAAAACGCTTTCTTATTTTCCAAATTTAAAACAAAACTTAAATTATCCGAAATAAAAGTCGTTGTCCCGAGCTGACCACAAAAATCTGCAAATGACTGTGGATGATAAAGCTGAAACGGATGAACATGTGGTTCAATATAGCCAGGTACAATTGTTTTTCCTGTACAATCCACCACTTCTGTTCCTTCTAATAAAGGAGGCATTCTGTCACCAGCATAGACAATGCGATCTCCCAAAATCCAAATGTTTCCTACTATAAATTGTTTTAACATACTATGCAAATAACGTGCATTTTTCAGTACGATATCTGGTGCCTTTTTCCCATCGATTACTGCTAATTGCTGACGTATTTTTGTTATTTTCCATACTGGATCCATACTATTCGCTCCTTCCTAAATTACGTAATTTTTCATTGTGTAAATCCAACTTGAAATCACATACTACTACTGCATAATCGCATATTTTCATAAAAATTATGCTTTATGCAATCATCTTGTTTCAATCGTAACACAGCACTTTCATAAAGCAAAGTGCACCTCGCTTATTTTTTCCACAATGACTAAAGGAGGAAGTATGATGATGCAGCAAGCAAATTTAAGCGAAAAGAATGCATTTTGTCGTTTTGCCATGGGGACGAGTTTGACCGCATTTGGTATCGCTAAAGTTTCTAAAAATCCTAATTGTACAAAAGGTCGATTAATGATTGCATTAGGTGCCATGAAAATGGCTGAGGGACTTTTTAAATATTGTCCAACGAAAGCACTTTTAAGCTCCAATATGCAGAATGCCATGAACACCTCTATGCAAAGTATGTTCAGCGGGCAAAATTCTATGTCTACTGAACAAATCGATAAGCTCATGAAGGATTTTTCCTCTGCTATAGCTGGTAATTCTTCAGGTTCACAAGCTACTGCTTCAAAACAATCTGACACCAGCACTTCAACTCAAAATTCCTCAAATAGTAGCGATTCTTCAACGAATAAAGCTCAGAATCCTTCTTAGTCAAAGGAGCCGTCCCAATCTATTATTGAGACGGCTCTTACCTCTTACGTTTTGAAACAACAAGAGGTTTCAAAAGACAATAAAAAATATTTAGTGAAAATAATAATTACTTAAATGTACGCCAACCAATATCTTTACGGAAGAAAAAGTGCTCCCATGTTTCCGTTGCAATACCTTCATAAACCTTTTCCTGTGCTTCTTGTAAAGTAGCTGCTTTTGCACCAACTAACAGTACACGTCCACCATTACCAACGAATTGACCGTCTACTAATTTTGTACCTGCATGGAAAACTGCATGTGATGTCGAAAGTGCCTCTAAACTCGGTAATACCTTTCCTTTTTCAACGTCTCCTGGGTAACCCTCTGCTGCAATGACAACACCAAGCATCGCTTCTTCTGACCACTGTAAATCAAAAGGCTGTTCATCCATTAGCGCCATCATAAATGCACCAAAATCTGAAACCATACGTGGCAATACAACTTGCGTTTCTGGATCACCAAAGCGAGCATTAAACTCTATGACCTGAGGACCTTTCTTCGTTAAAATTAACCCTGCGTATAAAATACCTGTAAAGGAAGCACCATCTGCCTCCATCCCTTTAACAGTAGGTTCTACAATCGTTTGAAAAGCAATATCAACTACCTCTTGTGGAATTTGTGGTACTGGTGAATAAGCACCCATACCTCCTGTGTTTGGCCCTTTATCACCGTCATAAGCTCGTTTATGATCTTGTGCAATAACCATCGGATAAATTTGCCCTTTATGCACAAAGGACATGAAGGAGAATTCTTCACCGTCTAAAAATTCTTCCACGACAACACGTGAAGAGGATTCACCAAAGCGTTGATTTCCAATCATATCCTCTACTGCTTCAATTGCTTCTTCCTCTGTCATTGCCACAACAACACCCTTACCAGCCGCTAAACCATCCGCCTTAATGACAATAGGCGCTCCTTGTTCTTTAATGTAGGCTATTGCTTTTTCTGCTTCAGAAAACGTTTCATGTGCTGCTGTAGGAATATTATATTTATTCATAATTTCTTTTGCATAGGATTTACTGCTTTCTATTTGAGCAGCCACTTTTGTAGGACCGAAAATACGTAAACCTCTAGCTGTAAAGAAATCGACAATGCCTTCAGCAAGCGGCTGTTCCGGGCCAACAAATGTTAATGCTATATCATTTTCCTTAGCAAATTGAGCGAGACCTGCGAAATCCATTGTATCAATAGCAACAACTTCTACCTCGCCTCGCATCCCATCATTTCCTGGCGCTACAAATACGTTGTTCACTGATGGAGAGATGCTAAATTGTTTAGCGATTGCATGCTCACGACCGCCGCTTCCGATTACTAGTACATTCATTTTTAGAGAATCCTCCTCTTTGTAAGTAAGACCGAGATGAACCAACATCTCGGTCTGTTTTGTTCCCTATATGCTTTAACAATTAATGTTTAAAGTGACGTACGCCTGTGAATACCATTGCAATGCCGTATTCATTTGCTTTATCAATGGAATCTTGATCTTTAATCGAACCACCTGGTTGAATAATTGCTGTAATTCCTGCAGCTGCTGCAGCCTCCACCGTATCACTCATTGGGAAAAATGCATCTGATGCTAATGCAGCACCTTTTGCTTTTTCTCCAGCTTGTTCAAAGGCGATTTTAGCTGCACCTACACGGTTCATTTGACCTGCGCCAACGCCAAGTGTCATGTGAGAGTCTGTTACAACAATCGCATTTGATTTCACATGTTTGACAACAGACCAACCAAGTTGCAATGCTTCCCATTCTTGCTCTGTTGGTTCACGATCTGTCACAACTTTAATATCCGCATTGCTAAAGCCATAACGATCTGGTTCCTGTACAAGTAGGCCACCCTCTACTGATACTACATTGAATGAATCTTGTTTCGCTTGCTCGAAAGGAATTGTTAGTAAGCGGATATTTTTCTTTTTCGTTAAAATATCTAATGCTTCTTGTGAGAAAGCAGGTGCAATAATAATTTCTAGGAAAATATGACTTAGCTTCTCAGCAGTTGCTGCATCCACTTCCATATTTAATGCGATAATACCGCCAAAAATAGATGTTGGATCTGCTTCATATGCTTTATCGAATGCTGCCTCTAACGTGACACCTGTGCCAACACCACATGGATTCATATGTTTCACCGCTACGGCAGCTGGCAATTCAAATTCTTTTACAATTTGTAAAGCTGCATTACCATCTTGAATATTATTGTAAGATAACTCTTTACCATGCAATTGTGTAGCAAATGCTAATGAAAAGTCAGAGCCAAGACGCTTTTGGTAGAAGGCCGCTTTTTGATGAGGGTTTTCGCCATAGCGTAAATTTTGCTTTAATTCATATGTCATCGTTAAGCTCTCTGGGAACTCTTCTTCAGTCAGGTAATTTGAAATATAAGAATCATAAGCGGCTGTGTGACGGAAAACTTTCGCAGCTAGTTTACGACGTGTTTCAATTGTTGTGGCACCTTCTGCTTTAAGTTCCTCTAATACAGTTGCATAGTCATTGCTGTCCACGATTACTGTTACATATTGATGGTTTTTTGCAGCAGAACGTAACATTGTTGGGCCACCGATATCAATGTTTTCAATTGCATCATCCCAAGTTACATTAGGCTTTGAAATTGTTTCAACAAATGGATATAGATTAACACAAACAATTTCAATTGGCTCAATTCCATGCTCATTCATCTGTGCTTGATGAGACGCATCGTCAAACTTTCCTAATAGACCACCGTGAATCATTGGATTTAATGTTTTCACACGACCATCTAAAATTTCAGGAAACTTCGTTACTTCATCTACTGCTGTTACAGCTACCGCATTATCCTGTAACATTTTTTTTGTACCGCCAGTTGATAAAATTTCATAACCTAATGCTACTAATTCCTTTGCAAATTCTAAAATACCATCTTTATTGGAAACACTGATTAATGCACGTTTTGTCACAACAATATCCTCCTAATTTTTATCGTGCTGTCCACGAACTGACTTGCTTCAATAGATTAATAGAGTTAGGTCTTACTTGTTGAGTAGGATTCTCGACCTAACTCCCTCTTCAGTTACTGTAATAATTGCTGTAATGCCTTTGTATATAATAAATGCTCTTGTTTATGAATTTCAGCTTCTGTTGCCTCGCGATTTCCTTCAATGACAGGTACCGCTGCCTGAGCGATAATTGGACCAGTATCCATCCCTTCATCAACAAAATGCACTGTTACACCTGTGATTTTCACACCATGATTGATGGCCTGTCCAATAGCGTCTTTTCCAGGAAAAGCCGGCAGTAGGGAAGGGTGAATGTTAACAATTCGCTGTGGAAAGGCTGCTAATAATACATCACTGATTAAACGCATATATCCTGCAAGCACAATCCATTTCACATCGCATTCATGTAAAGCTTCGATTATAGCTGTCTCATATGCTGACTTCGAGACAAACTCTTTTGGATTCAATGCTAACACTGGAATCCCAAAGTTTTCAGCACGTGTTACTACAAATGCTCCAGGCTTATCTGTGACCACAAGTGCGACCTTTGCATGAAGTTCACCACGTTCAATGGCCTCTTGAATGGCTTGAAAATTACTACCGCTGCCTGACGCAAACACGGCGATTTTTGTTGGTGCAGTCATTACACTAAACTCCCATCATGTGAGCCATTAAATACTACGCCATCACCTTTAATAACACGTCCGATTGTATAGGCCTTTTCACCATTTGCTTCTACTGCAGCAATTACTTTATCAGCTTCAGTTGCTGGCACAGCCATTACAAAGCCAATACCCATGTTAAACACATTGTATAAATCTTTATCTTCTAGCTGACCTTTTTCTTTTAGGAATTCAAAGATACGTAATACAGGCCAAGAACCTAAGTCGATTTCCGTTGCTAGTCCTTCTGGCATCATGCGTGGTAGATTTTCATAGAAACCGCCACCTGTAACATGTGCACAGCCATGTACATCTGCTGCCTTTAAAGCTGCTAGCACAGGTTTAGCATATAGCTTTGTTGGCACTAGAAGCGCCTCACCGATTGGGCCTAGATCTTCATAGCCTTCTATAATCGCATCCACAGCATACTGATGATCTGCAAAGACAATTTTACGCACTAAAGAATAACCGTTTGAATGTACACCACTTGAGGCAATCCCAATCAGTACATCGCCTTCTGCAATTTTTTCACCTGTCACAATAGCAGACTTTTCACAAGCACCCACTGCAAAGCCAGCTAGATCATATTCATCTTCTTCATAAAGACCAGGCATTTCTGCAGTTTCGCCACCTATTAGGGCCGCACCAGATTGCACACAGCCATCTGCAACACCTTTGACAATTTGTTCGATTTTTGCAGGCTCTGCTTTTCCAAGAGCTACGTAATCTAAAAAGTACAGTGGTTCTGCTCCTTGGGCAACAATATCATTTACACACATTGCTACACAGTCCACACCGATTGTATCGTGTTTGTCTACCATGAAGGCTAGCTTTAGCTTTGTTCCAACACCATCTGTCCCTGAAATAAGAACAGGTTCCTTAAGATTAAGTTGTGACAAGTCAAACATGCCACCAAAGCCACCAAACGTCCCCATTACACCTAGACGGTTCGTACGTTCAACATGAGACTTCATTCGTTTTACGGCTTCATAGCCCGCTTCAATATTTACACCTGCTTGTTCATATGCCTTTGACACGCAGAGTTCCTCCTTATCATCCAAGTCGCCTAAGTTTCCTAGATAGAAATGACTGTAAATTCTCTAGAGTACACTAATTTGTTGCGATGTTTTTCTTAACGTAATAATTCTTTTTCATGAGGCAAGATCGTATCCGGGAAAATCTCTGTTGGATATTTGCCTGTAAAGCAAGCAAGACAAAGCCCTCTGTTTTCATCTTCATATGGTCGTGCAATTGTTTCTACCATCCCCTCAACAGAAAGGAAAGTTAGAGAATCTGCCCCAATTGCTTCACGAATTTCATCTACATTATGACTAGAAGCAATCAGTTCTTCGTGCGTTGATGTATCAATGCCATAATAACAAGGATTTGTCATCGGCGGTGAGGAAATAACAACATGAACTTCCGCTGCACCAGCATCTTTTAGCATTTTGACAATGCGACGAGATGTTGTACCACGAACGATAGAATCATCTACCATTACTACTTTTTTTCCTTTTACGACTTGAACAACAGGTGAAAGTTTCATTTTTACACCACGTTCACGTAACTCTTGTGTCGGCTGAATAAACGTACGACCAACATAACGGTTTTTAATAAGTCCTAATTCATAAGGGATTCCACTTTCCTCTGCAAAACCAATCGCTGCGGAAATACTTGAATCAGGAACACCTGTTACAACATCTGCCTCAATATGTGCACACTCACGAGCAAGCTGTTTACCCATACGTTTTCGTGCCATATGAACGTTAATACCATCAATATCCGAATCAGGACGTGCTAAATAAACATATTCCATCGCACACATTGAACGTTTATCCATATCAGCAAAACGATCTGATTTTACGCCCTCATCGTTAATAATGATTAATTCGCCTGGTTCTACCGAACGAACGAATTCTGCACCAATTAAATCGAATGCACAAGTTTCAGAAGCTACCACCCAGCCATCTCCTAGCTTTCCAAGAGATAATGGACGTAAACCATGTGGATCACGTGCAACAAGCATTTCATCCTTTGTCATAATTAAGAAAGAATAGGCACCCTTTAAAAGAGATAGGGCATTTTTCACCTTCGCCCGGAATGGTGAATGTGAGCTTTTCTTAATAAGATGCGCCAGCACTTCTGTATCCGAGCTAGAGTGGAAAATGCTACCTTGTCGCTCTAGATACTGCTTTAAATGTGTCGCATTGACTAAGTTACCGTTATGAGCAATTGAAAGGCTACCAGTTGAGGAGTGGAATAATAATGGCTGTACATTTTCGATACCGCCACCACCAGCAGTTGTGTAACGAACATGCGCAATAGCTGCTTTACCGTTCACTGCTTTTAATTTATCTTCGTTGAAAACATCATTAACTAGTCCTTCGCCTTTCACCGCGCGAAGATGCTGTCCGTCTGAAACAACAATTCCAGCGCCTTCTTGTCCACGGTGTTGAAGAGCATGAAGCCCGTAATAGCTAAGGTGTGCTGGATTTGGGTTACCCCAAATACCAAACACCCCACATTCTTCGTTTAAGCCTCTGAGTTCAGCAAGCATGGGATTGCTCCTTTCCAATTAGAACGGAATTCCTCCACTGTACCTTCTACAAGCACACCTTTGTCCCCGTTGATTTTCACAAGTGCATCGTTTGTTACGACACCAATTTTTTGAGCATCTTTGATGATTTCTACAAATGCTGCAGCATTTTCTTCTTTAACTGTGACAACAAAACGAGATTGACTCTCACTGAATAACGCTGTTGTTGCAGAGCCTGTTAATGTTACGTCCACACCAAGACCGTTTGCGCCAAATGTTGTTTCCGCAATTGCAACAGCTAGACCGCCCTCTGCTACATCATGAGCAGATTGAACAAGGCCTGCTTTAATCGCTTTTAATAAAGCTTGCTGACGTGTCGCTTCAACCTCTAAATCGATAGATGGCGCTTTCCCTGAAATAACACCATTATTTAATAGCTTTTGAAGCTCTGAACCACCAAATTCTGTTTTTGTCTCACCAATAACAAAGACAATATCCCCTGCAGCTTTTACTTCCTGTGTCGTTACATGGGCTAAGTCTTCAATAAGACCAACCATACCAATTGTCGGCGTTGGATACACCGCTTCGCCTGAACGCTCATTATAAAGTGAAACGTTACCTCCAATTACTGGCGCATTTAATGCCGTACAAGCTGCTGAAATACCATCAGCAGATTTTTCAATTTGCCAGAAGATTTCTGGTTTCTCTGGATTACCAAAGTTTAAGCAGTCTGTAATCGCAAGTGGCGTACCACCAGTTGCCACGATATTACGAGCTGCTTCGGCTACCGCGATAGCACCACCTACTTCAGGGTCTAAATAGATATAACGAGAGTTACAGTCTGTTGTCATTGCTAACCCTTTATTTGTGCCACGTACTCGAATAACGGCAGCGTCAGAGCCTGGTTTAACAACTGTTGATGTACGTACCTGATAATCATATTGATCGTATACCCATTCTTTAGAAGCAATTGTCGGTGCTTTTAATAAAGCATTTAGTGTTTCTTTATAATCTGTCACAGCAGGCTCAGTGTTTTCGATTGCTTGGAACTCTGCATAGTAAGCAGGCTCTGCAGATGGTTTATGGTAAACAGGTGCATCTTCTGCTAATGCGTCTGCAGGTACCTCTGCCACTATTTGTCCTTTGTGTAGCAGACGAAGCATTTTGTCATCTGTAACGCGGCCAATCGCTACTGCATCTAAATCATATTTATCGAAAATCGCTTTAATTTCATCTTCGCGACCTTTTTTCACAACTAAAAGCATACGTTCTTGAGACTCAGACAACATCATTTCATATGCTGACATTCCTGTTTCACGTTGAGGCACTAAGTCTAAGTTCATTTCTACACCAGAACCAGCCTTTGAAGCCATTTCTGCTGAAGAAGAAGTAAGACCAGCGGCACCCATATCTTGAATACCAACTAAAGCATCAGATTTTACAACCTCTAAACATGCTTCAAGTAAAAGCTTCTCCATAAATGGATCGCCAACTTGTACTGCCGGACGTTGGTTTTCTGATTCCTCAGTTAATTCCTCAGAGGCGAATGTTGCACCATGAATACCATCACGACCCGTTTTCGCTCCTACATACATCACTGTATTACCTACACCAGCTGCAATACCTCGTTGAATATCTTTATGATCAATTAAACCGACACACATAGCATTCACAAGTGGATTACCTTCATAGCAAGGATCGAATTGAATTTCGCCACCTACTGTTGGGATTCCAATACAGTTACCATAACCTGCGATACCCGCTACTACTTCTTCAAATAGATATTTACCACGTGCTGACTTTAATTCACCAAAGCGTAATGAGTTTAACATAGCGATTGGACGTGCACCCATTGAAAAAACATCACGGATAATACCACCCACACCCGTTGCAGCCCCTTGATAAGGTTCTATTGCAGATGGATGGTTATGCGATTCCATTTTAAATACGACCGCTTGCTCATCACCAATATCCACAATACCCGCACCTTCACCTGGTCCTTGTAGTACTTGAGGTCCTTTTGTAGGGAATTTACGTAGTACTGGCTTTGAATTTTTGTAAGAGCAGTGTTCAGACCACATTACTGAGAAAAGACCTGTCTCTGTCCAGTTAGGTAGACGTCCTAAAATACCTTCTACCATTGCAAATTCTTCGTCTGACATCCCCATTCCAGCGTATAGCTTTTCATCTTTAATTTGCTGTGCTGTTGGCTCAAACTTAGTTGTTGACATGATTTTCCCTCCACTGCTTCACGATTGATTTAAATACTGCTAGACCGTCTGCGCCGCCCACCAGTGCATCAACAGCTCGCTCTGGGTGTGGCATCATCCCTAATACATTGCCGCGCTCGTTTATAATCCCTGCGATATCTTCTAAAGAACCGTTTGGATTGTCACCTGAGTATGTGAATACGATTTGATTATTATCTCTTAGTGATTGTAAAGTTTCCTCGTCACAGTAGTAGTTACCTTCACCATGTGCGATTGGAATATTGATGATTTGACCTTGCTCATATTGATTTGTGAATAATGTATTGTTGTTTTCAACTTTAAGCTGCACTGTACGGCACATAAATTTGAGGTTTTTATTGCGTAATAAGGCTCCTGGCAATAAACCTGCTTCCGTTAGGATTTGGAAGCCGTTACATACACCTAATACAGGTTTACCAGCATCTGCTGCCTTCTTAACTTCTGCCATAATGTTAGATTGATTAGCCATTGCGCCACAACGAAGATAATCTCCATAGGAGAATCCTCCAGGTACTAAAATGCCATCAAAACCACTTAGATCTGTTGCTGTATGCCATACATATTCTACTTCTTCACCTAGCTCGTCTTTAATCGCATGATACATATCGATATCACAGTTTGACCCAGGGAATACGAGTACTGCGAATTTCATGATTAAATAGCCTCCTCGACTTCGTAACGGTAGTCTTCAATTACAACGTTCGTTAAAACCTTTTCACACATTTCTTTTACTAGAGTATCAATGTCACGTTCTGTATCTTTAATTGATAGTTCAAGATATTTACCGATACGTAAATCTTCTACTTCACCGTAGCCCATTTTAGCTAAAGAACCCTGTACTGCAGAGCCTTGAGGATCAAGAATGCTCTCACGTAATGTTACATAGATTTTTACTTTTTTCATTGTTATTTGCCTCCGAGTCTAGAAAGTATAATAGTATAAACTTCAGTTAAATTACCAAGGTCACGACGAAAAACATCTTTGTCTAACTTTTGCTTTGTTGTAGCGTCCCAAAGTCTGCAAGTATCTGGTGAAATTTCATCAGCTAATAATACATTGCCATCCATATCACGACCAAATTCTAATTTAAAATCAATTAATGTGACATTAACGTCTTCAAAGATAGGTTGTAGAACTTTGTTAACGGCTAGTGCGCCATCATAAATAGCAGTTACTTCAGAAGGTGTCGCAAGATCTAGGACGTCAATATGCTCTGTTGTAATAAGTGGATCGCCTAATTCATCATCTTTATAATAAAATTCGACGATTGGTCTTTTTAAAGCTGTACCCTCTTCAAGACCAAGACGTTTTGCTAAACTTCCTGCAGCGATATTACGAACAACCACTTCAATCGGAATAATTTCTACTTTTTTTACAAGCTGTTGCGTATCAGATAATAGTTTTACGAAATGTGACGCAATTCCGTTAGCTTGTAATTTTTCGAAAATTAATGAAGTAATGCGATTATTTAAAATGCCCTTGCCTTCAATTTCTTCTTTTTTTTCTCCGTTGAATGCTGTTGCACTATCCTTATACTCAACAAGAAGAACATCGGTTTCCTCTGTTGTGTACAATTTTTTTGCTTTACCTTCATACAAAAGTTGACCTTTAGTCATTTCGTTTTCCCCCTGATATTATGAGATACGCTTGTAATAATGTTCAGAATTGAACCGTATCTCTACGATTCAACTCTGAAACTTTTACTGGTGGCTCTAACATTTATTATTAGATGGCTAAATAAATATTAGTTAAGTCCTAGTCGTTCAAAAATCATATCAACATGCTGTAAGTGGTAGTTGTAATCAAAACAATCATCCAACTCTTCTTTTGTTAAATAAGATGTGATTTTTTCACTTGCATCGACTAATGTACGGAATTGAACTTGCTCGTCCCAAGCCTGCATTGCTAAAGGTTGTACTGTATCATAAGCTTCCTCACGTACTAAACCTTTATCAATCAATGCTAGTAAGATGCGTTGAGAATAAATAAGACCAAATGTACGATCCATATTACGTTTCATGTTCTCAGGGAATACTGTTAAGTTTTTCACAATATTACCGAAGCGATTTAGCATATAGTTAAGAGTAATTGTTGCATCAGGTAAAATAACGCGCTCTGCAGATGAATGTGAAATATCACGTTCATGCCATAAAGCTACATTTTCATAAGCTGTCACCATATAACCACGCATTAAACGAGACATACCAACCATGTTTTCAGAACCGATTGGATTACGTTTATGTGGCATTGCTGATGATCCTTTTTGACCTTTTGCAAAAGCTTCCTCCACTTCACGTGTTTCAGATTTCTGTAGCCCACGAATTTCTGTTGCGAATTTTTCAATTGAAGTAGCGATTAAAGCTAATGCCCCTAAATACTGAGCATGGCGGTCACGCTGTAAAGTTTGTGTTGAAATCGGTGAAGCTGCAAGGCCTAATTTATCGCAAACATATTGCTCAACACGAGGATCGATATTGGCATATGTTCCAACAGCTCCCGACATTTTCCCTGTTTCAATTACTTTGGCAGCCGCTTCAAAGCGTTCAAGGTTACGCTTCATTTCCTCATACCATAAACCAAGTTTCAAACCGAAAGTTGTTGGTTCAGCATGAACACCATGTGTGCGTCCCATCATAACTGTATGTTTATGTTCTTTTGCCTTAGCAGCAATAATATCAATGAAATTTACGATATCTTTTCGTAAAATATCATTTGCTTGTTTGATTAAATAAGAAAGGGCTGTATCTACTACGTCTGTAGAAGTTAAACCATAATGTACCCATTTACGCTCTTCTCCAAGTGTTTCAGAGACAGCACGAGTAAAGGCTACAACGTCATGACGAGTTTCTTGTTCAATTTCTAAAATACGATTCACATCAAATGAAGCATTTTCACGAATTTTAGCAACATCCTCTTTTGGGATATCGCCTAACTCTGCCCATGCTTCACAAGCTAAAATTTCAACCTCTAGCCAAGCTTGGTATTTATTTTGTTCTGTCCAAATTGCGCCCATTTCGGGTCTTGTGTAACGTTCAATCATCGCTTATCTCCTTCTATTCTGACCAAATGCCAGAACTCTCGATTTGTTGTAGTGTAGCTTCTAAGTCTTTTGTCATAATCGTCACATGGCCCATTTTACGGTTGACCTTAGCTTCAGCTTTCCCATAAAGATGTATGGACCATTCAGGATATTTAGCAATTGAGTTACTGAGTGGCACGACATGCTGCCCTAATACATTGACCATAATGGACGGTGCCCATAATTGCGGCTTACGTAACGGCCATCCACAAACAGCACGAATATGCTGATGAAATTGTGAAACATTACATGCTTCAATTGAATAGTGACCAGAATTATGAGGTCTTGGTGCTAATTCATTGATAACAATACTACCATCTTCTAATACAAACATTTCTACTGCTAGCGTTCCTACTAAATGTAAGTAATCTGCAATTTTCAAAGCTTCTCGTTCCGCAGCTTGAGCTGTGCTTTCAGTTATGCGAGCAGGTACAATTGTCTCGTGAAGAATATGTTGAACATGAATGTTCTCTCCAACTGGCTGACAATACGATTCACCATGACCATTTCTTTGAACAATGACCGATACTTCCTTTACGAAAGGAACAAATCCTTCTGCAATACACTGCGAATGCATGAATAATTCTTTCGCTAAAGGTAAATCTTCAGTTGATTCTAAAAGCTGCTGTCCCTTGCCATCATAACCACCTCTTGCTGTTTTGACTATACAAGGATAACCAATCAAATCAATATTGGCTACTAATTCTTCATAAGTTTTTGCGACAATATATGGTGCTACTGGGCAACCAGCTTTCACAATAGCTTCTTTCTCTGTTATACGGTTTTGTGTAATACGTACCAACTCTGCTCCTTGAGGAACATAAGCCATTTGAGATAAACGCTTTAAGCCTTCATAATCAATATTTTCAAATTCATAAGTGATAACATCACTTACTTCTGCAAGTTCTTCTAGAGCAGCTTCATCATCATATGGAGCTACAATACGAATATCAGCTACCTGCCCACACGGTGAGTCCATTGCTGGCTCAAGAACAGCCACTTTAAAACCAGACTCCTTTGCAGCCAGCGCCATCATTCGACCAAGTTGTCCTCCGCCTATAATGCCTATCGTTTGTCCAGGATAAATAATCTTCGTCACACTAAGTCACCTGTACTTTCTAATACTTGCTGCTTTGTTGCTTCACGTCTAGCATCTAATTTATTAGCAAGCTCCGCATCTGTTGTTGACAAAATTTGAGCTGCAAGTAACCCTGCATTAGTCGCTCCTGCTTTGCCAATTGCTACAGTTGCTACAGGTACGCCACCAGGCATTTGAACGATGGATAATAGTGAATCAAGTCCATTCAGTGCACGTGATTGAACTGGTACACCGATGACAGGTAATGTTGTTTTAGCTGCCACCATTCCTGGTAAATGTGCAGCCCCGCCTGCTCCAGCAATAATTACTTGTATTCCTCGTCCTCGAGCTGCCTCTGCATATTCAAACATTAAATCAGGTGTACGATGTGCAGATACAACTTTCTTTTCGTACGGTACTTGTAATTCTTCTAAAATATCACATGCATGTTTCATTGTTTCCCAGTCACTTGAACTACCCATAATGACACCGATTTTCGGATTCATAAATTGTCGCTCCTTTTAAACGATAGAAAAATGATCAATTATTTATTGTGCTAGCCTCTATTTTGATTAGCTACTGCAATTCTTATTTATTTACAAAGAAAATCCCCAAATAAACTACTCTCTACCATTACACGTGAAAGCAGTTTACTTGAGGACTATTAGGACAAGATCATCTCCATGTACATAGCTGTACAAAGACCTTCTCACCATATGCCAAAAGTGCTTTCCCGCATAGTCCAGCATTTACGGTGCCGGGTAGAGACACTAGAGCCAATCCTCTAGCATATATGTGGGATTTATTTGTTTTTCCTTCTCACATTTTAACAAGGGATTGTCTTATCGTCAATGCAAAAATGCGAACATTTTTTATTAGGTTAAAAAAAACGTTCGGTTTTTAGTCAAAATCATTCGATATCTTGAGCAGGTATACCTTTAAACTGTATTTTTTGGCGTAAATAAGCTGGCTCACCATCTACGATATGAAAAAGCGGCTCTTCTTTTCGTCCTATGACCATAAAGCCGTCTTTCCGCATTCTTGCCAAACAATCCTCAATTGACTCGTTTTCTTGTACCTCATACCAAATTTGCTTTTTTCCCAACTTTTTCTTCCTTTCCACTGTACATATTCATTCAACCAATTTGTAATTCATTATACCTTTTGTTGCTTACAGAAGTATGTAAGAACTTAAATATATAGAAAAACTGCAGATTTCTCTCCGCAGTTTTGATTAATGACTATGAACCATAAAATACCTTTAAATAGATACAAAAAAATAATAGCTGTAGGAACAAATGAAGGACAACAAGAACCAGACGATATCCTTTGATGCCTAATAGAGCACTGACAATGCCTAAACCACCTAAAATAAACGGCATAAACATATTTATATGATAGAGAAGTGTAAAAAAGCCTCCATACCATTTTGCTGAATCATAACCAAACATAAAGAATATAAGTAGAAGACTCGAGATCGAAATCGCAGAAAAAATGTTCTGCCTCATTTTGATTCCTCCATTATTAAATCCAAAATGTATCTAGTTGAAAGAATTTATCTTTAAATCTGCTTGAAAATATTAAATATATTATAGCATTTTATGAATAGTTCACATAATAAAAAAAGCCATGGAATAGATCCATGACTTTTTTTTATTGCCTAGCGACGTCCTACTCTCACAGGGGGAAGCCCCCAACTACCATC
>NZ_JPVR01000071.1 GCF_000772935.1 Lysinibacillus boronitolerans JCM 21713 = 10a = NBRC 103108 | reverse complement strand
ATAATAGGGCACGTAGTTTTTCAGGTGTATCCCACATAAAAGCATTCATAAAATTCTCCTTTAACTCCCATTCGTTAGTGGTACGATTAACGAACTTCTAGTGTTTCTTCATTTTTGCTATCTGTAGCAGCAGTCGCCGCTTTTTTTAATTTCAATTGATAAAAGATCATACAGGCAATAAAGAAGCCAATCCCGTATAGTAAACCAATCCTTTGCGTTGGATCAAACGCTAAAAATACTAGAATTAAAACACAAAAGATTATACAAAATACTGGAATCAACGGGAATAGTGGTGTTTTAAATTTTAGATCAGCCACATTTCCTCCTGACTTCACATAGCGATAACGGAACATTAACTGAGAAGCACAAATCCCCATCCATGAAATTGTGACAGATATACCAGCTACCGACATTAGTAATACAAATACAGCATCGGCTTCCATTACACTAGTTAATAAAGATAAGAGTGAGAATACCATCGTAAAAATAAGCGCATTTAAAGGTACTTTATTTTTCGTTAATCGACCAAATAACTTGGGCGCCATCCCCTCTTGTGACATGGAAAATAATAAACGTGTTGATGCATATAAACATGAATTACCGACTGATAAAATAGCTGTCAAAATAACAAAGTTCATGATACTAGCGGCATATGGTACACCAGCTAAATTCATTAACGTGACAAATGGACTTTCCATAAGCCCAAGCTCTGATGCTGGGAATATTGCTGATAATACAATAATGGAAGCAATATAGAAAACGATGATTCTGAATAGAATTGTACGAATCGCTCTTGGAATATTTTTTTCAGGGTTCTCGGTCTCCCCTGCTGCAATACCCACCAGCTCTGATCCCTGATAAGAAAAAATTACATTCATCATTGTGACAAAAATAATCGTAATACCTGCTGGGAATAAACCAGAAGGTGCTAAATTTGTGAGATGTGGAGTAGGACGATCTGCTAATGGAATGAAACCAAAGATTGCCGCTCCACCAATAATAATAAATGCAATTACTGCAACAACTTTTATACTAGCAAACCAGAACTCTGCTTCAGCAAAGCCCTTCGTTGTTAAAGCATTTAAGACAAATAAAAGAACCATAAACACAGCACACCATATCCAAATTGGAACACTTGGAAACCAATGCTGCATTAAAATACCTGCTGCCGTAAATTCAACGCCTGCTGTGGCAGCAGACCCGACAAAATACATCCAACCTAATGAAAAACCAGCAGAAGGACTAATGAAACGTGTTGCATATGTTTGGAAAGAGCCTGTAACAGGCATGTAAACAGCCAATTCTCCAAGACAGTTCATGACCATAAACAAAATTAAGCCACCAAACAAGTAACCAATCAGTGCACCTCCGGGTCCTGCCTGATTAATGGTATACCCTACATTTAAAAATAAGCCTGTTCCAATAACACCCCCAAGTGAAAGCATTAATAAGTGACGACTTTTCATCGAACGTTTTAATTGATTATTGTCAAGCTGATCCCCTTTATTCAACATCCATCCCTACTTCCCATATAATGTAAAAATATTAAATATTCTGATATTTTAAGAATGAAAGTACCCAATCAATTTTCTCTTTTAAATTGATTGGGTATAGTTAGATTTACTTAAAAACGTAATGATAAACAGCTTAAACCACCGTCGTGTTTTCTAAATTCAGACATATCAAGTTCAATAGTTTGATAGCCCAGGTCTAGTAATTTACGATTTGTTTCTGGATAGCCAGCTGGAATAATAATATAATCATTTACTTGAATACAGTTAGCTGAATATTCATCCTCTTTAGGAATCACGATTTTTTCGTAAGATTCAAATGCAGGATGATCGACAAATTCACCAGCTAGCACCATACGATTGTTCCCAACATAGGCAATTCCAGTTTTTAAATGGAAGAACTCTTTTAATGGGATAATAGTTGCTTCATAACCTTCTTGTTCAACAATCTCTTTAAATTGCTGAGCGCCTTCTTCATTTGTGCGATCTGAGATTCCTACGTAAAACTTTTTCTCTGCTTGTAATACATCTCCACCATCAAGTGTTCCAGAACCTTTAATATAGTAAATTTTTTCATAGAATTGTTTTACAGCTGGTTCGATTTCTTCAATTTCGCGGTTACGAGCCGCTGCTCCAGGATTCGATATAATAGCAAATTCAGCCGTTAATACAGCTGTATCCTCTACAAATGTTGAATCTGGAAATGCTTCATTTGCTGGTAATTGTGTTACTTCAACACCACATTTTTTTAAAGCCTCTACATAGTGTTCATGTTGTTCAAATAATTTTTCTAAAATGGGCTTTCCTAAATCACTAGTCGTTAAACCGTTTACAAAACTATTTCCTGGATTTTTAACAATAACATTTTTAAACATATTCATCTTCTCCTTTATCCTCTTACTACTGGGCAAGTTAGGCACGTAGGCCCACCTGTTCCTTTAACAGTAATTTCATCGCCTTTATATTCATACACAGTTGCTCCAGCATCAAGTAGCTGTTGCTTTGTTTCTTTGTTGCCTTGAGGAATTACACAGACCCTTGGTGCAAGCGCTAACACATTACAACCTAACGAATCGTATTCATTTTTTGGTACCTCTACTAGCTGGATGCCACGCTCAATTAGCAGTTGTCTGAAAAATACTGGCATTAAGCGCGAATGCACAACAGCTAAATCTTGGTCTACCATACTTATGAAAGACATTAAATGTAAACACTCAGCTTCACCAAGATCATGTGGTAGCTGTACAACTATAAATTCATCTACCAAATCGGCTGTCATATCCTTTAACTGACGAATGGCTTCATCATTTGTTCGATAACCTCTGCCCACAACGAGCGTTCGATCATCTAGCCAAACAATATCTCCACCGTCCGAAACTGCCTCACCTGTTAGTTCACCGATTACGGGAATACCCTTTTGCTGTAAAAAATCCTTGTATACTCCTGCTTCTGGCTGTCTTAATTTTTTGCCCGATTTCAGTATAATGGCACCATTTGGTGTGAATTTAACTGGATCATGTGCGTAGAGAGAATCTAATCCTACTTCTTCTGCTATTGGCAGATAATCAATGGTTTCAACATACTTTTCAAGAATCCCAATAAATTCAGCGTATTCGCTTAGAGCTTCTTCATAATTAGGCTCTGATAAGTAGTTAAATGTTTTCCATTCCTCACTAAGATGTGTTTGGCTTCGAAAAGCATCTTTTGGATCTTTTACAATAACGTGTTTCAAAGGTGCATACATTGATGAACAATAATGCATTCCTTTCACCTCATTTCCGTGTAGTGGAAAACGTTTCCGTTAAGAGGAAAGTTTATATGAAGAATATATTCGTTTTATGCTATACTGTCAATATATTTAGAAAACTTTTATTTTTCTTTTAATCTAAATTGCATTCACTCTTGGAAAAAGAGCTGTATTCGCATTCATTAAAAGAATCCCTTTGAAGCTTTCTTGAATTAAAATACAGTCTTTGTTTAGGCGACAGATTCGTTCAGGAATATTGGAACTAGACGTAAATGGAGATTAAAAATAAAATAGGATGAAGGGAGGTGGGACAAATGCAATTATTAGAGCGGGCAATGACCATTGCCAAGGTTTTAGCTGCCGATGCAAACGACAGTAGCTTGTCCATTTCAGAGCTTTCTACAAAATGCGATTTACCGCTAAGTACTTTACATAGAATTTTAAAAGCCATGATTAAACAAGGGATGATTGAGCAAGATGAGCAGACTAAACATTATCGGCTTGGAACCATATGGATGGAACTTGGCTTACAGGTGTATGATACGATGGATTATATTAGCAAAATTAGACCTGAGTTAGAACGATTAGCCAGAGAGGTTGAAGAAAGCGTCTATTTAAGTAAACCAGCTGGATTAGATACGATTATTATAGAACGGATAGACAGTGCAGCAAATCCGATTCGTATTTATGATCAGCTAGGGATTCGCATACCTATGCATATTGGTGCGGCCAATAAAGCCATACTTGCCTCAATGTCAGCGATACAATCAAAAGAAATACTAGAGCAACTAGTAACTAAAGATGAAATGGCCGAATTAGAGGAACAGCTTCACCAAATTCGACAACAAGGCTATGCAATAAGTCACGGAGAACGAACTGCAGGTACTTCCTCCATTGCCGTCTCTGTTTTAGATGGTTTTGGTGAAGTGATAGGAGCAGTCAGTATTGGTTTTGTAAACTTTAATGTCTCTCAAGATCATATTAATACATTAATTGAGCGATTAGTTGATACTGGTAGACGTGTATCGCTGAAACTTGGTTATCGAGGAAAAGGATAGGAGAACTATTCCCCAATAACTTCTCTACTTTTCATAAACGTTTTATGTCTGTAAAGGTTTTTTTCTTGAAAGGTTATGTGAAAACTGTTGCACTGAACGCCATCGTATGTTAAATTATTATGGTATGTGAAATACCGAACTGAAATAATAATCTTTCAGCATCAACAGTAAGGAGGGAATACAACATGCCAAAACAATGTGTAATCACTGGACGTAAAGCTCGTACTGGTAACAACCGTTCCCACGCTATGAACGCTAACAAACGTACTTGGGGTGCTAACCTTCAAAAAGTTCGTATCTTAGTTGACGGTAAACCAAAACGTGTATGGGTTTCTGCTCGTGCATTAAAATCAGGTAAAATCGAGCGCGTTTAATCGCTGCTTCTAAAAAATCGATTTCGCATTGAGCGCAATCGATTTTTTTCTTGATTAGTATTCTATAAGAAAGTAAAAAATCCGACTAACATTAGTCGGATTTTTTTACTTTCTTATCTTTCTTAAATAGGTTAATACACGTACGCGTGATACTACTCACGAATTTCGGCAATTGGAACGTATATACTTTCAGGACTCTCTCCCCCTTACGCTAATCTATGCTTCTTATCATTAAACATATGCCTTGCGAGAAAGATATAGACCCTGAAGTTCCTATTATTTCATTACTTGTAAATCGAGATGTTCCTAAAGAAATTTCCTCATTCGTTGTTTCATATTTTACTTGTCGTAATGTTACACCTTGAATAGGCTCCTCGTGAGCAAAAAAAGACAAGTATCGGTATCGATTATCTGCATAAATTGTATGTGTGCCTGGCAGTAAAAATTGCAACATATTAGTATGATTGATTATCTTAAGTTCAATTTGAGGATGCTCTTTTTGTAACCGATAAATAGAACGAACAGCTGCCTCATAATGATCTAAACGCCCACCCGTCACACCTGTCAAAACAATTTCTTTTGGTGCAAACGTATAGGCTTTAAGCAAAGCTAAATCCGTGTCTGTTTCATTTTTCTCTTCTTGAAAACGTTGTTGATCATTGGTTTGTGCCATCACCTGTCGATATTCTTCATCTGTTAAAGAATCAAAATCACCAACAATGGCATGGGGAGTAATTCCCTGCTCAATTAAATATAATGCGCCACGATCTGCCCCGATAAACACAACATCCTGTTGCTGCTGAAACGATGAAAATGAACAAAGCTCATTTTTTGGACCACCTGCACAAACAACGACTGTCGTCATCCTTTAATCGCTGCCTCGCCAGCAAGTAAAATCTCTTGAAGAGCAGCTGTTCGATCTTCTTTACTATAGATGGCTGACCCAGCTACAAAAATTGTCGCTCCAGCCTGTGCACATGGCACAATTGTTTCAGCAGTAATACCACCATCAATTTCAATGGCAATATCTAAGCCTCGCTCCTTAATCATTGTTGATAATGCTTCAATTTTAGGTACAACAGAATGGATAAACTTTTGTCCACCGAATCCAGGATTAACAGTCATTAATAATACCATATCAATATCTTCTAAAATGTGTTGAATTGATTCTATCGGTGTATGTGGATTTAATACGACACCAGCTTTTACACCAAAGGAACGGATTAATTGAATTGTGCGATGCAAATGACGGCATGCTTCTACATGTACCGTAATATAATCTGCTCCAGCTTTTGCGAACTGTTCAATATACTGATCTGGATTTTCGATCATTAAATGCACATCTAATGGTAACTTTGTTAAAGGACGGATTGCGTCCAATACAATGGAACCAAATGAGATATTCGGTACAAAGTGACCATCCATTACATCAATATGAATAAGTTGTGCACCTGCTTGCTCTACTTCCTTTACTTCTTCACCTAACTTTGCAAAATTCGCTGCTAATATTGATGGTGCTATTTGTATCATCATTAATACCTCGGCTTTCGATCCATAATTTCTTGCATAAATTGTTCATAATGCTTGTAGCGGTAGTCTCGAATTTCTCCTGATTCGACTGCTGCCTTTACTGCACATTTAGGCTCTTTCAAGTGTAAGCAACCTCTGAATTTACAATCATCCGCCACTCTAGCCATTTCAGGAAAACATACACCTAATTCTTCTTTCTCAATTTCGTCAAAATCAAAGGAACTAAATCCAGGTGTATCTGCCAATAAACCATCACAGACTTCTATCAGTTCAACATGACGAGTGGTATGTTTACCCCGTCCTAAACTTTGGGAGATAATACCCGTTTTTAAGTTCAACTCTGGAATTAGTGTATTAAGCAAAGTTGACTTCCCAACACCCGATTGGCCAGCTAAAACAGTGGTTTTTCCCTTTAAAATAGGACGTAATCGTTCAACTAATTCTTCTTCATCTTTATATGTTTGCAAAACTGTATAGCCCATGCTTTCATAATCTGCTATATAATTTTGTAATTCCTCACGTTCATCTTTTTCTAGCAGATCCATTTTTGTTAAACAAATAATAGGATGTACATGGAAGGATTCTAACACAACTAAAAAACGATCCAGTAAAATGGTATTGAAATTTGGCTCCTTTACGGAAAATACCAAAATACCTTGATCAATATTAGCAATTGGCGGACGTACCAATTCATTTTGACGCTCTAAAATCTTTTGTATAGTCCCATCGGATCCTTCTGTTTCCATTGTATACTCTACAATATCGCCAACAAGTGGGGATTCGCCACGGTTACGAAATACCCCACGTCCTCGACATTGAATCAGTTGATGTCCATCAAATACATAATAATAACCGCTTAATGCTTTTCTTATTTGGCCTTGCGCCATCCAATTCCTCCTTAATCGACATCATTATAATTAACTTTGCCTTCTAAAATTATTTCTGAGTCACGGATTATTCTATAACTCGCATCTTTGCCATCTTCAATTGTAAGCTGAATGTTGTATGGCGTATCACTTAAAATTTCAAATACTTCCACTGGTTCAGACAATGTATGATTTTTATCTTGAATTTCAACTCGAATGTTTTGGGCTATTCCCTCTTCTGTAGGTTTATACTCAATGACTACAGGTATGATACGTAGTTTATCAGGCTGTTTCGCTGGTCCTTTACTTATGACAACAGATATCATAGAACCTTCCTCTACCATAGTACCCGCTTTTGTCAATTGCGAAATTACACTGCCAGCTGGGATGGTCTCATGATGTTCTTCACGAGAGATACGCCAATTGAGACCTACTCTTTTCACATAGTCATCCATATCCGCTTTCGTATAATTTACAACGTTTTCAACCCTTACCATCCTAACTCCTTGGCTAACTTTAAACGTGATTGTTTCTTCTTTCGCTACTACCTCAGAATTTGGCGGTATGCTTTGCTCAATGATTCTTCCTTCTGGTTCACGAGAAGGAACATCCTCTTTTATGACATCCTTATATTTACCTTTTATTAAAGCTTCAACTTGACTATAATTTTGTCCTACATAATTATCAACAGTCGTCATCTCTACACCTAAACTAACGATTAAGTCTACCTCTGAGCCTTTTTCACGTAATGCATTTTTTGCAGGGTCTGTTTCAATAACCTTCCCCTTTTCAATTTCCTCGTGATTTCGCTCCTGATGCTCTTCACCAACAACAAATCCATCTGCTTCTAATTTTTTTGTCGCTTCCTCTATTGTTAAATTTGCTACATCTGGTATAGCCACTTTTTTCGGGCTAAATAAATCTTTTGCAAAAATAAAGAATAGGAAAATGACAATCGCTGCAATAAATAGTCCCGCAACATACTTTGGCCAATTTTTCTTCTTTGCCTTAACGGGAACTGGCTTTTCTACAGGCTTTTTAGGCTGTGGTTGAGAAGGAGCTTTAGCTTCCATAATCGGTTCAATAACTCTTGTTTTGGTTAAATCTTCGTCTTTTTTATGCATCTGCTCTTTAATGATGGGAATAGCCTTCGTCACATCATTATCCACAGGGATGACAAATTTGGGATCGTTGATTCGAGACGGTGATAGTACGGTTTCCAAATCCTCATACATTTCTTCCACTGTAGTATAACGATGGGATGAATCTTTGGCAGTAGCCTTTAAAACTACATTTTCCAAGCTTTGAGGAATCGTTGCATCAAAAGCACGGACAGAAGGCGTTTCGGCTTGTAAATGCTTAAGTGCAATTGAAACAGCTGATTCACCAGAAAATGGAAGTTCACCTGTTAATAATTCATATAACACAATACCGAGTGCGTAAATATCTGATTTGTTTGTAGCTGTACCGCCGCGCGCTTGCTCTGGTGATAAATAATGCACTGTACCAAGCACAGAGTTTGTTTGAGTAAACGATGTAGCACTTAACGTCATGGCAATACCGAAATCCGTAATTTTCACATTACCTTCTGCATCCATTAAAATATTTTGCGGTTTAATATCACGGTGGATAATATGGTTTTCATGGGCATTAGCTATGGCAGACGTTAATTGCTTCATAATATGCACACTTCTAGCAGGAGAAATTGGTGCAAATTCTTGTATGTACTGCTTTAATGTTTTTCCTTGAACATATTCCATCACAATATAATGTAGATCCCCATCGTCACCTACATCATAAACACTAACAATATTCGGATGTGTAAGACTTGTAGCAGACAGTGCCTCACGTTGAAAACGTCGATGTAATTCATCCTCATTGGAAAAATCATAGCGTAATATTTTAATGGCTACATCACGATTTAAGATCATATCGTGTGCTAAATAAACATTGGACATACCTCCGCCACCAATGAGTTCTATAATTTTATAACGGTCACTAATTCTTTTACCTACAAGCATTCTTACACCTCCTCATCCTTTTTTGTTAATAGCACGAGGGAGATATTATCTTCTCCCCCGCTGGCATTTGCTAATTCCACAAGTTTACGTCCCTTCTCCTCAATAGAATCTGGATACGTAATTATCGATGCCATTTCATAAACTGTTAGTTTATTGCTTAGTCCATCTGAACAAATGAGTAAATACGATTCTGATGCTAAATCTACTTCATAAAAGTCTGGTTCGATTGTTTCCTCTGTCCCAACCGCTTTTAAGATGAAATTTTTCTTTGGATGTGTCAAAGCCTCTTCTTCGCTTATCTCACCATTTTCAACCAAGACGTTCACATATGAATGATCTCTTGTTATTTGTTGTGCACCATCTTCAAAGAAATAATACACACGACTGTCCCCCACATGTGCAATGAAGCAATGTTGTTCTTCGATTAACACCGCAATAAATGTCGTGCCCATTCCTTTACAGTCTTCATGTGATAAAGAATAGTCATATATTGTTTTATTCAATTGTTGAACTGTTTGTAATAACCATTCTTTTTTTGATGTTGTGGATACAAAATGATGTGTGTCTGCCTGTAAAAAAAAGGATTCCATCTGTTGGATTGCCATATCACTTGCTACATCACCAGCATTATGACCACCCATGCCATCCGCAACAAGTGCTAGTGCAAGCCCATCTGGACGTTTAAAGAATGCAGCACGGTCCTCATTAATGGATCGTTTTAAACCAATATCACTTTCGACTGTGTATTCCAATACTGGTCACCTCGTTTCTTCAGATCTCTCTTGTGCACGTAATTGACCACACGCAGCAGCGATATCTGCACCTTGCTCTCGGCGGATCGTTACGTTAATACCATTTTTCTTTAATGTTTTTTCAAAAGCAAAAATTTGACTACGAGATGTACGAACATAATCACGTTCTGGTACATAGTTTACAGGAATTAAGTTGACATGACATTTAATTCCTTTAATTAATGCAGATAGCTCCTCTGCTATTTCTACTGAATCATTTTCGCCAGACATTAATCCATACTCAAAACTCACTCGTCGACCTGTTTTTTTAGTATAGTATCGTACAGCTTCCATTAATTCTTCTAATTTATAAGCACGAGCAATTGGCATTAGCTTTTGACGTGCTTCCTGGTTTGGCGCATGCAGAGAGACAGCAAAGTTAATTTGTAATTGTTCATCTGCAAATTGATAAATTTTCGGAACAATACCAGATGTTGATACTGTAATATGACGTGCACCGATATTTAAACCTTTTTCATGGTTGATCACTTTTAAGAAGTTCATCATTGCATCATAGTTATCAAAAGGTTCGCCAATACCCATAATGACAATATGTGATACTCGCTCACCTAATTCATCTAAAGTTTGCTGCACTTTGACAACTTGCTCAACGATTTCTCCTGCTAATAAATGTCGCTTCAAACCACCTAGAGTGGATGCGCAAAACGTACAGCCAATTCGGCAGCCTACTTGTGTTGTTACACAAACAGAATTTCCATACTCATGGCGCATTAATACCGTTTCTATTGAATACCCATCTTGTAATTGAAATAAAAATTTAATGGTACCATCTTTAGATTCCTGTTTAATAATGGTTGAGAGTGTGGATAATGCAAAATTTGCTGTTAGCTTTTCGCGTAATCCCTTTGAAAGGTTTGACATTTCTTCAAATGTCTTTACACGTTTATTATACAACCAGTCAAAAATTTGAGCAGCGCGGAAAGGCTTTTCACCATTTTCCTTTAGCCATTCTTCTAATTGATGAGGTTGTAAAGAATAAATGGATTCTTTTAAATTTGGCTTTTCTTTTTTTACACGTCGAACGGGCTTTTCTTCTGCTTCTTCGACTAAATCGTTAATACGTTCATTAAATTTCTCTTGATCCACCATTAGTTGGATTCTCCTTTTTTACGAAAGGCGGCGACAAAGAAACCGTCACTGCCAAAGTCTTGTGGAAAGACTTGAAGCATGCCATTAGCTTGCTTTTCCGCTAATTTTGTTGGTAAAGACTCTAGTTGTATAGCTTCCATTTCTGGATGTGCTGTTAAAAAGGCTTGCACTGTACCTTCGTTTTCTTGTATGTCTACTGTACACGTACTGTATACAAGCTTGCCATCAGTTTTCAATACTTTTGTGGCTGCATCGAGTAAAGCTAATTGGATTTTTTGAAGACTTTCTAAATCTTCCTCACGCTTTGTATATTTAATATCTGGCTTACGTCGCATAACCCCTAGTCCACTACATGGTGCATCCACTAAGATAGCATCAAAAGACGCTGCTTGTAAAAATTCAGGCGCTTTCCTTCCATCAATCGGGGCTGTTTCAACAATATCAAGCCCTAGACGCTCTGTATTATGGTCGATTAAATCTAATTTATGTGGATGAAGGTCTGTTGCTAAAATGGAACCTTCATTTTTCATTATTTCGGCTATATGCGTTGTTTTTCCACCAGGTGCCGCGCACATATCCAAGACACGCATACCTGGAGATGGATTTAGCACATTAGCAGGTATCATTGAACTTTCATCCTGAATAGTAATCATACCTTCTTTAAAGGCTTTCGTACGAGCTGGTTGGCCGTTTGTAATGTGTAAGCACTCTGGTATAACATCGCTTTGCTTGGCAGTTAAACCCTCTGAATTTAACTCGGCAATAGCCTGTTCAACGGTTGCTTTTGTTTTATTAACACGAACAGTCTGCACAGGCGGTCTATTATTTTCATGTAACATCTCAGTCGCTACTGCCAGACCATAGTTATCAACAAATCGTTGAACTAACCACACTGGATGACTTGTTTCTATAGAAAGACGCTCAATTGGATCTGCTATGTCATCTGTTGAAGGGACTCCACTGCGTAACACGGATCTTAATATACCATTGACCATAGAAGCGATTCCACGATGTCCTCGACGCTTGGCAATTTCTACTGCTTCATTTACCGCAGCATGTGGAGGAATACGTGTTAAATAATGGATTTGATACAACGAGATTCTTAATAGCCAGCGAACCCAATGATCAATTGAACCGCGAATAAATGGCTCTAAGTAATAATCAAGTGTCATTTTATGCTGTAAAGTTCCATACGTTATTTCAGTCAATAAAGCACGATCTTTTGCTTCAATTTTATGTCGTTTAATTGTTTCATTTAGCAATAAGTTGCTATAGGCCTGATTTTTATCAACTGCTAATAGAATTGACAATGCGGCATCTCGTACATTGCCATCCCAAATCACTACACTTTTTTTACTCATTTAAATTGGTCCCCAATCTGTAATTTAGAACCTGTCCCACGTAAATATTCCTCTGCGGTCATGCGCTTTTTACCAGCTGGTTGCACATCATATAATGCTAAAGTTGTTCCGTTGCCAGCTGCTACCTCAAAATGATCTTTGTCAATGGCAACCACTGTACCTGGATTAGCCTCATGCTTACTTTTGCCAATCGTTGCCCACCATACTTTAAAATTCCCATCCTCAAAAGTCGTATAAGCAACAGGCCACGGATGAAGACCGCGCACTTGATTGTACAGAGTAGCAGCATCGTTTGTCCAATCGATGCGTTCCTGCTCCCTTGAAATATTACTTGCAAAGGTAACTTGTGCTTCATCTTGAACTGTACGGTTATTTGTACCATTTATAATAGAAGGAAGTGTTTCCTTAAGTAATTCACACCCAACCTTACTTAGCTTATCAAAAAGGCCACCAGTATGATCATCTTCCTCAATAGGGATTGCTTTTTGAGAGATAATATCTCCCGCATCAAGCTTTTCTGCCATATACATGATTGTTACCCCAGTTTCTTTTTCACCATCCATGACGGCTTGGTGAATTGGAGCACCTCCACGATATTTTGGTAATAGTGAGGCATGGACATTAATACAACCAAGAGATGGTGCATCCAATAGCTCTTTTGGTAATATTTGACCAAACGCAGCAGTTATTACTAAATCGGGCTGTAAAGCAAGAATTTGCTGTAATTCCTCAGAGCCACGCAATTTTTCGGGCTGAATAATCGGTATGCCAAGTTCCAATGCCGTTGCCTTTACAGGAGGCGGTGTTAGTACTCGCTTACGCCCTACTGGACGATCTGGTTGTGTTACAACTGCCTTAATAGCATATCCTTCATGATGTAGCATACGCAAAATAGGTGCGGAGAAGTCAGGTGTCCCCATAAAAATGATAGATGTCATTTTATTCCTCCTCTTCTGCGTACATTTCTTCTAGCTCTTCTGCAGTAACAATACGCTTGATTTTTGAATCGAAAAGCACGCCATCTAAATGATCAATTTCATGTAAGATCGCACGAGCATCAAAGCCACCCGCCTCTAATTCATAAACACGTCCTTCACGATCACATGCTTCAATTTTGACATAACTAGGACGTTCCACTTCTCCATATAACCCTGGAAAGCTCAAGCATCCTTCAATATCTACTTCTGCTCCGTCCGTTTCAACGACAGTTGGATTAATCATTTCTAAAATATCACGTTCTTCACCTAGTTCAACAATTGCTACGCGTAACCCTACGTCTATTTGTGGTGCCGCAATTCCAACGCCATCATATTCCACCATTGTGTCATATAAATCATCAAGTAATGTAATAATTTCATCATTGATTTCTGTCACTTCAGCACACGGTGTTGATAGTACGTTTGCAGGGTTTTCAATTACTTTTTTTATTGCCATTATGATTTCCTCATTTCTGCTTTAAAGCTAGTTCACTAGCTATTTGATACTTTTATTAATAATCGTGCTATTATTACACGCTAACTATATAGTAGACGGATCTAAATCTACGGTCATTAATATTCCTTGTTTAACCCACTCTGCTCTATACATGGCAAGTAGACGTTGTAACACTGGAATTAGATTTGGTTCAATTTTATATTTTATCAAACATTGATAACGATATCTATTTTGGAGACGAGCAATACTCGCAGTTGTTGGTCCTATAATTGCTACTTGATTCGATAAGTTTCCTCGTAACCAATCAGCCACTCGACCAGCATATTCAGCAGCCGTCATGACATCTTCATGGGATAATTGAATAAGAGCTACAAAATAATAAGGTGGATAGTTGGATCGGCGACGTAAAAACATTTCTCGTTCATAAAATGGCTCATAATCCTGAGTTTTAGCTAATTCAATTGCGTAATGCTCAGGTGTATACGTTTGAATGATGACTTCCCCTGGCTTGTCATGTCTCCCAGCCCTGCCACTTACCTGTGTTAATAGCTGAAAGGTCCGCTCTGCTGCGCGGTAATCAGGTAAATGTAGGGATGTATCGGCACTAAGTACACCGACTAGTGTGATATTTGGAAAATCCAAGCCCTTTGCGATCATTTGAGTACCCAGCAAAATATCTGCTCGCCCTGCCCCAAAAGTCTCCAATATTTCTTCATGGGCCCCTTTATGCTTCGTAGTATCTACATCCATACGTATTACTCTTGCCTCAGGAAACAATTTATACAGTTCCTCTTCCACCTTTTGTGTACCAGTACCAAAATAACGAATATGATCACTTTGACATTGCGGACATATTTGAGGAACATGTTCCTCGTAACCACAATAATGACATTTCAATTTTTCAGTTGTTCGATGATAGGTTAAGGAAATATCACAATTTGGACATTGAACGACTGTACCACAATCTCGACAGAGTACAAACGAAGAATAGCCACGACGATTTAAAAACAGCACCATTTGCTCATTTTTCTCAAGTCTTGCACGGATTGCCTCAATAAGTGTTTGAGAAAACATTGAACGATTACCTTGTCTCAGCTCTTCACGCATATCTGCAATAAAAACAGTCGGCAAAGCCTGATGTAAAGCACGGTGTTTTAATGAGAGTAGCGTATACACTCCCTTTTTAGCTCTTGCAAATGACTCTAATGCTGGTGTCGCACTTCCTAAAATAATAGGACATTTATAATATTCACTACGCCAGATGGCTACATCTCTTGCATGATAACGCGGTGAATCTTCTTGCTTATAAGTTGATTCGTGTTCCTCATCCAAAATGATAAGCCCTATATTCGTAAAGGGAGCAAAAATAGCTGAACGAGCGCCAACTACGACCTTCACTTTACCCTGTTGGATTTTACGCCATTCATCATACTTCTCCCCTACAGATAATCCACTATGCATCACAGCAACCATCTCACCAAAGCGACTGCGGAATCGTTCGGTCATTTGTGGAGTTAAAGAGATTTCAGGTACGAGCATAATGGCTTCTTTTCCTTCTTCTAGTACCTTTTGAATGGCCTGCAAATAAACCTCTGTTTTGCCACTTCCTGTTACACCATGTAATAAAAAGGTTTGCGCTATTTGCTGGTCCATAGCAGTAGTAATCGCTTGAAGCGCAACCTGCTGCTCATCTGTTAATTGTAAGGCTTGTGTACGTGAAACTTCCTTCGTAAATGGATCACGAAAGACTTCCTCTTGAATAAATTGAGCAGCTCCTTTGTCAATCACTGCCTCTAATACTGATATAGAGACCCCTGCCTCGTCACAAATTTGGTGTGGAGAAAAAACCTCTCCTAAGTGTTGGCACATCCATTGTAGTAATAGCCGTTGTTTAACTGCTCTGGATGACTGCTCTGAAGCACGTTCAATAAGTTGTTGGTCCGCTGTTATTTGAACCATTCGAATTTCTTTCACATTCCCCTGCTGCTTCACAACATTTTCGATAGTAACAATGTTTTCTGCAACCAATTGCTTTAATAAGGGTAGTAAGCTAGCTCGCTCAAATTCTTTAAAACTTGCTCGTTGACGCTTTCCGAAAATATCCTGTGCCTCTAGTGGCAATTGTTGACCTTGTTGTAACTTAATCGTTTTTTCATACTTGGCTCGAAGTGCAGATGGTAACATCACTTGCAAGGCATCTATTTCATAGCAAATCGTATCGTTCTTCAACCACTTCGCCATTTGTAGCATCTCTTCTGTCAGGACTGGCTCCATATCTAGAATTTGAGTGATTGCCTTTAGTTTATTCAACGGGACATCTGTTTCTTCCTTTAATCCAACGACAAAACCCAAGACATTTCTTGGACCAAATGGCACTTTAACACGACATCCTAATTCGATAACATTCATCCATTCTCCAGGTACTCGATAGTCAAATGGACGGTCTACATGGTAAGTAGAGACATCTACAATGACCTCTGCTATCAAAAAGCTCATTGCTCTTCACCCTTTATAATATAAGACCATAATGTCTGAGCAAAAAACTGTGGGTTAATGGTAGCCAGAAACTGTCCGTTAAGCTCCGCTTTTTCACTAAATTCAATCCATCTCTCAGAAAGTATGTTAAGCATTGGTGTACCTTGCACTTTTTGTCCAAAAGTGATCGCTTTTATTCCTTCTACCGAAATAAGCGGTGTTTCCTCCATAGTCGGTACATTTGCTGCATGGATCAATATTGCCTCAGGATATTGAATTTTATAAGCTTCAAGTTGCTGAATAACATCAAACAAATTACTATTTTCTATTTGAATTACATGTGCGCCTAGTTTTCTTGCTTCATGTGCTAAAGCTTGTCCTATGGCTCCATTCGCCTGTGTGCTAATTACATGCTGCTCATCCAACGGTACATGCAAAGCACCTGCTGTCACTATGACTGTTTTTCCTGTTAACCGTTTTGTTTTTCCCGAAAAAAAATCTTGAACAAGTGCAGTGATTTTTTCTGGCTCCTCTAGACGTCCCTTCCCAATATAGCCACATGCTAAAAATCCCTCTGAAGGCTCAATAAATTTATAGCCATCAGCTGATAGCCTATCCAAATTACGTTTTACCGCTGGATGGTCGTACATGTGTACATTCATAGCTGGTGCAATCCATACAGGTGCTGTTGTAGCAAGCAGGGTTGTTGTGACCATATCATCTGCTATACCATTGGCCATTTTGCCTATCATATTTGCCGTAGCGGGCGCTACTAAAATTAAATCAGCCCAGTCTGCTAAGTCTATATGAGCAATCACACTTGAGTCTTTTTCATCAAATGTGTCAAAATAAACATCATTTTTGGACATCACTTGAAAACTTAATGGATTTACAAACCGTCTAGCAGAGGCCGTCATGATGACTTTCACATTAGCTCCTGCTTGTGAGAGCTTGCTTACGAGTGCTACAGCCTTATATACGGCAATCCCGCCTGAAACACATAGTAAAATATTTTTATTCATGCTAGGTGTCGTCCTTTCAAATGATAAGCTCCCAAAGAAGGATTCCCTGGGAGCTTTCGGCATTCTGTATAATCAAAATCTACTGCTAACTAGACTAGCATGCATGTAAACAGAGTAAAGCACTTTACATGATGTTAGATTTCGTCCTCATACACAGTTGACTCATCCTGTGATACTTTCGTAAGTACACCTGCCGCTACTTCTTCAAGCGCTTTCCCTACATATTTATGGGAAACATACTTGTGCAAGCGTTCCGTGTCTTGCTCTTCTTGCATTTGGCGAGCACGTTTAGAAGCAAGGCTCACTAATGAATATTTTGAATCGATTTCTTTTTTTAAAGCGTCTACTGATGGGTATAGCATTGTTTTATTCTCCTCTCAACATTGACAAGTATCTTTTTTCAACACGTTCTCTGCGACAATGCTCGGCTTTGATAATCGCATTTATACGATCACAGGCATTCGTCACTTCATCATTTTCCACAACATAATCATACAAGCTCATCATTTCAAGTTCTTCACTTGCAGTAGCGATTCGTTTGGCAATGATATCCTCTGTTTCTGTCCCACGTCCAACTAAACGATCTTTTAATTCCGTTAAACTTGGAGGGGCTAAGAAAATAAATAAGGCATCTGGTGCTTTTTTACGAATTTGTGCTGCACCCTGCACTTCGATTTCTAAAAATACATCACGACCCGCATCTAGTGTTTCATTGACATATGCTAATGGTGTTCCATAATAGTTACCGACAAATTCAGCATGCTCTAATAAGCCACCTTGTTCAATTAACACTTCAAATTCATGACGTGTCTTGAAAAAATAGTCTACACCATCTACTTCACCTTCGCGAGGATTTCGTGTTGTCATCGAGATGGAATACTCATAATTCGTATTCGGCTGAGAAAATAATTCTTTTCGCACTGTCCCTTTACCTACACCAGAGGGGCCAGACAGAACAATTAATAATCCACGTTCTTTTATCATTTATTCTCTATATCTCCCTTAATTTATAACAGACACGTGCAAGTTATTCGATATTTTGCACTTGCTCACGCATCTTTTCTAAAATTGTTTTCGCCTGAACAACAGCAACCGCTGCTTCTGTAGATTGATTTTTTGAACCAATTGTATTAATCTCGCGATGTATTTCCTGCATTAAAAAGTCCAATTTACGTCCAACTGAAATTGTTTCAAGTAATGTTTCCTCCAGTTGGTTGAAGTGACTATCTAATCTGTCTAATTCTTCGGAGATGTCTACTCGTTCTGCAAAAATCGCTACTTCCGCTAGTAAACGATCTTCTAGCAATGTGCCATTTGCAACTTCAGTAATTCGCTCTATTAATCGTGTACGATATTTTTCAACAGCAAGAGAAGAACACAAACGAATCTGATTGACTTGCTCCATTAACTGTTCTTTATATTGTACAACAACCTCTTGCAATTCTTGCCCTTCACGCTCACGCATTTGTACGAGCTGTTCAATCGCTTGTGAAATTGCTTGTTCAACAGCGCTGAGTAAATCCTCTGGTGTAAGCTGAGGCTTTTGCTGCACAAGTGCCTGCTCTAACGATAAAAGCTCTTGCATCGTCCATTTTTCTTCAAGTGGTACTTTACTTGCTAATTGCTCTTTTGCCTTACGATACGCTTCAATTAATGACCAATTAATCTCAATAGATTGCTCTACGTTCTCTAAGTCCTTCACATATACCATCACATCAATTTTGCCGCGTGACAAAGCTTGAGAAATTAATTTCTTTGCAAAAATTTCTGCTTCAAGCCATTCTTTCGGAAATTTTGCGTTAATTTCTAAAAAACGATGGTTGACCGAGCGCATTTCCACGGTTAATTGAAAGTCTCTAGTTGTTGTGACACCTCTGCCAAAACCAGTCATACTACGCACCAAGGTTCGTCACACCTTTCTTTGCATACTGGGATTATTATAACATAAGCTTTGTCGATTATGACGACTCTCCAAAAAAATTTGGATAAAGTAAAAGCTTATTCTACCACAATTGAAGCTATATTTTAATATTCACCTAAAAAATGCTATGATAAACATACAGAAAGTGTATTAGCAGAAGCTAAAAAAGAGTGAATGCAAATGCAACAAGAAAAAATACGAAAGTACCAAGATGCTTGATATCGTTGGAAAGAGGAATTCATATGGCATTTGATGGCTTATTTACTTATTCAATAACTGCCGACCTACAACAGCTGGTCACTGGTCGGATTACAAAAATACATCAACCTAATGCACAAGAGGTTATTTTACATGTGCGTGCAAACGGAAAGAATCATAAATTACTGTTTTCAATCCACTCTTCTTATGCACGTGTTCACCTTACTGAGCACACGATTGAAAATCCAGCAGAGCCCCCAATGTTTTGCATGCTTTTGCGTAAACATTTAGAGGGTGGTTTTATTGCTTCTATAAAACAGCGTGATTTTGATCGCATTATAATAGTAGAAATTGAAAGTAAAAATGAAATTGGAGATCCTATCGTAAGGGAAATACATGCGGAAATTATGGGTAGACATAGTAATCTACTATTGATTGATCAAGAGCAGGGTAAAATTATTGACAGCCTAAAACATTTGCCTCCTTCAGTCAATAGCTTCCGTACTGTGCTACCAGGTCAACCATATATTGCGCCACCCACACAAAACAAATGGAATCCTTTAACAGTGACAGATGAAGAGCTAACAGCATTTTTCGCTGAAGCAAAAACCTCTAAAGAGATCGTGCAACAATTAGCTGGTTTTTCACCTCTTCACGCGGAAGAATTAATATATCGTATGACAACAGCACCAAATCCTCTGGCATGCTTCAAGGATTTTATGACATCCTTTGCAAACGGTGGAATGAAGCCTATGTACGTACTCTTCAATCATAAAACATACTTCTCCCCTATCGAATTAACGCACTTGCATGATGGGGATATAACAAATTATCCTAATGTCCATGAGCTTCTTGATCGTGTATTCTTTGCACGGGCGGAGCGAGATCGTGTGAAACAGCAAGCTGGAGATTTAGAGCGTTGGCTACAAAATGAAATTGACAAACTAGCTTTAAAAACCAAAAAGCTAAAAAAAGATTATGAACGTGCCTCTAAGCTCGATCAATTCCAACTATATGGTGAACTATTAATGGCCAATATCTATGCCTTTGAAAAAGGAGTCAAGGAAGTTACCGTCACAAATTACTATAGTGAAACTGGCGAAGAAATAACGATTCCAGTAAGTGAACGTAAAACACCGATTGAAAATGCCCAAAGCTATTATACAAAATATACAAAAGCAAAAAATGCATTGGTTATGGTTCAAGAGCAGCTAGAAAAAACGACTGAAGAAATTTCTTACTTCGAAATGCTAGCACAGCAAGTTCAGCAAGCTTCTCCTGGAGATATTGAGGAAATTCGTGAAGAGCTAGCAGAGCAAGGTTACCTAAAACTACGTCACGCAAAGAAAAAGAAAAAACAAGTAAAACCTGAACCTGAGCGCTATGTTTCTTCAACTGGAGTAACAATTTCTGTTGGAAAAAACAATAAACAAAATGATATGCTAACATTTAAACTAGCAAAACGGACTGATATTTGGTTACACACAAAGGATATTCCTGGATCACATGTTGTCATTCATTCAAGTGAGCCAGATGAAACGACATTGCGAGAAGCTGCCACACTAGCCGCCTATTTTTCTAAGGCTCGAGAATCCTCTTCTGTGCCAGTAGATTATACTGAAATACGACAGGTCAAAAAACCAAATGGTGCCAAACCAGGTTTCGTCATCTATTTTGAACAAAAGACACTGTATATTGACCCTGATGAGGCAGTCATTTTACAGTTAAAGAAACAGTCATAAAGGAAGAAACCGATACAAATTGTATCGGTTTCTTCTTTTTTATAACAGGAACACGTAATCCGTACTATAAAACGATGAAAATAGCCTAATCTTGATTGATTATTACAGACAATCTTCCTTATTATAATAACATTATAAAAACATATGAATAATCTGCACTGTTTCCTTCAGCGAATATTGACTTCTACTACTCTAAAAAGCTAAATTAAAGTATAAAAATTTTTGTAGAGCATTTAGGAAAGGGCGTATCAATATGTCTGTAGGTAAAAAATTAAGCTTTGGTTTCTTTGCAATTATTCTCACATTAATCATTTCCTTGTTCATTATGTTCCTGCTATTTTCTAACATTGAAAAAAAGATTGAAAGTGCATTAGAAGGACATGTTGCCCTTGTAGAATTAGCAGATAATATTCAATTTGAAATGGCCATGCAAGGTCTTTTCATTCGTGCCATCATCATCGAAGACAAACCTGCTAACAAAGAGAGTTACTCAAAATATGCAAGTATGCTCGACACACATGTAGAAGAAATCATTGAAAAATCGAATTCAGCTGAAATGGAAACATATGCACAGACATTAAAATCCTATAATGATACTTTTAATAAGGCAGCAACAGAAGCAATAGCTCTATTTGAAGCTGGTAATCTAGAAGGTGCTTTGCAAAAGGTAAATGGTGAAGTACAGCAAGCAAATAAAGGTATACAAGAGGTATCCGATAAAATTGGAAGCTATCAAAAGGAACAACTAAATATTGTGACAAAAGAATCTAAACAGGCTGTATTTAATTCCCAAATTATTTCCATTATCGCAATCATCATTGGTATCGCTCTAGGTATTTTCCTTATTTTCTATATACAACGGACAATCTCACGCCCTTTAAAGTTTATCGTTCTGGCAGCAAACCATGTAGCTAATGGTGAATTAATTCATCCAGATATTACCCATCAATCAAAAGATGAAATTGGTCAGCTTTCAGTAGCTTTTAATGCCATGAAGGGAAATCTGAAAAGTTTATTAACGCATATACAGGACAATGCAGAGCACTTAACAGCTTCAGTAGAGGAACTTTCTGCCTCAACTGAAGAAATTACTGCCACTGCTGATGAAATAACAATACGGATTAATGAAACAGCTGATGCTGCAGTGACAGCTACAGTAGCAGCTAACGAAAGCGCACACGCAATGGATGAAACGGCTGTAGGTGTTCAACGAATAGCTGAAGCAACTCAACAACTCCATCAGAATGCTATAACAACTTCTGAATTAGCGACAAATGGAAATGAGACTGTAGAAGAAGCTCAGCAACAAATGAATGTCATCCATGAATCAACACAAATGATTAATAATCTTGTTCAAAAATTGAGTAAGCAATCGGATGAGATAAGTCAGATCACTGCTGTTATTACTGCCATTACCGATCAAACGAATTTATTGGCACTCAATGCAGCAATTGAAGCGGCTAGAGCTGGAGAGCATGGTAAAGGATTTGCGGTTGTAGCAGATGAAGTTCGTAAGTTAGCCGAGGAATCCAAACAATCAGCCAACCAAATCGTTGCCTTAACGCTAGATATTCAACAAGATACACATAATGTAGAAAAAGCTGTCTTTGATGGACTTCATTCTGTCACAGAAGGCGTCAAAATCATCGGACATGCAGGACAAGCCTTTGAAGGTATTGTGAAAGCAATTAATACGATGACAGATCAGATAGAGGATATATCAGCTACCTCTGAAGAAATTTCAGCTAGCGCTGAACAGGTTGCAGCCTCCGTTGCAGAAATTGCTCATGGTGCTTCAACTAGCGCGGATAATACAAAAATTGTAGCTTCAGCAACAAGAGAACAGTCTATAACAGTACAGCAAGTAAACCAAGTTGCCGCAGATCTAAGCGAAAAGTCCTTAGATTTACAGAATCAAATCAATCAATTTAAACTTTAAATAAAAAACAGTGCATTTTATACATGTGGATGCACTGTTTTTTTATATTTTTTCATGTAACACATTTGAATCGTGGAAGAATTTCCTTCTGAATAGCTATTGATAACGGTTTCATTTGATGAATAAACAGATTTTTAGTAATTATTTGCATTATCAATCCTCTTCAGTAAGACAAATGACATCCTCAAAAAAACAATATTATTAAAACGGTTCTCTTTGGAAGAATACAGGACAAAACGAAGCATTCCGTTTATTTTTTGACTGATGAATAAAACAGTGCCTAGCTGCATATATGCATGTATACACATCTAGGTCAAAAATTATTTCAATAAAACTTAATCTCGTAAACTAGCTTCTCACTAAATCCATTTTTTTCTTAGTATGGGTACCTTTTTTCATACAAATGCTCATTTTTTTCTTTTTCTTCCCTACAAATGGATAATCCTAGAAAAATACAAAACAAGTTTCTTATATATCATTAATAGATAAAAATATTCATGTTTCGCGATCATAAATTACAAGAAATTACCTGTAAAAGAAACTAATTCACTGAGTTTTACATAGATTTTCTACAAATCTATACAAATTCCTCAAGGTATTACATCTATGACTTTAGATTCATTTTTCAAATATCGATAATATTATCAAAAAAATAGGAATTTTCCGTATAGTAAATCATTTTTTTATTTTTACTTTATTTTTGATATTCAGAATAAGTAAATATCAAATTCTTATTATTTATACACTTTGCCTCTTTAGTGTGATAAATCGGAAAAATTTATTATTCTCCTAAATGTCAGATAATACTATATAAATTCGAATCTTTTTTATTTTGTACACAATGATTTTTTTGGTATATTAAATAGGAGCTTCACAAAAGGCTTAAAAATTGTATAAGGGGGATTCACATGAATAAAAACAAAAAGTTTTTATTACTAACTGTCCTTGCAGTATTTTCTTTAGTACTTGCTGCATGTGGCTTCGGCGGAGATTCGTCTGAAAAATCAAAAGACGATGGAAAAGATTCAGGTTCATCTGAAACTGCTTCATCAGGTGGTGAACTAAACTTAGTAGTAACTTCTGAGCCACCATCATTACATCCAGGATTAGCAACTGATACAACTTCTAGTGCTATTCTTACAAACATATTTGAAAATTTAACAACGCTAGATGCAGATTCAAAACCAGTTGCTGCTGCTGCTTCTGACTGGACAATTAGCGAAGACCAAAAAACTTACACATTCACAATCCGTGATAATAAATGGTCAAATGGAGATCCAGTAACGGCAAAGGACTTTGAATATGCATGGAAATGGGCACTAAACCCAGATAATCTTTCAGAGTATGCTTCTATTTTTTACCCAATTAAAGGTGCTGCAGCGTATAACAACGGTGAAGGTTCTGCTGATGACGTAGGTGTTAAAGCAGAAGATGACAAAACATTAGTCGTAACGTTAGAAAACCCAACACCTTACTTCTTAGAATTAACAGCATTCAAAACATATGCTCCGTTAAATCAAAAAGCAATTGAAGGTAATGATGAGTGGTACACTGATGCTGGTGATGACTATGTAACAAACGGACCATTCACTTTAAATGAATGGAGACACAACGACGCAATCGTATTAAAGAAAAACCCAGAATATTGGGATGCAGATAAAGTTTCTTTAGAGACAATTAATATCGGTATGGTTGAATCTGAAACAACTGCTGCTACAATGTTTAAAGCTGGCGAAATTGACTATCTTGGTGCTCCATACCAATCTGTTGCACTTGATTCAATTGAAGGATTTAAAGCTGATGGTTCATTAAATATTGCTGACCAAGCTTCTGTATATGTCTATAAACTAAATACAAAAGATAAATTTACTGGAAACGCTAACATTCGTAAAGCGTTAACTCTAGCAATCGATCGTCAAGGTTTAATTGACAATATTACTAAAGGTGAGCAAAAACCTGCATTAGGTATGGTGCCAATCGCAGTTAGTGGTTTTGAAGAAGACCGTGGTTACTTCAAAGATAACGATATTGAAGGTGCAAAAGCTGCACTTGAAGCTGGTATGAAAGAACTTGGTATTAAAGATCCATCTGAAATCACTGTAAACATTTCATTCAATACTAGTGAAGCACATGCTGCTATCGCTCAATTTATTCAAGAGGGCTGGACGAAAAACCTTGGTATTAAGGTAGGTCTTGATAACTCTGAATGGCAAGTTTACCTAGAGAAACTTAATCAATTAGACTACCAAGCTGGACGTCTAGGCTGGACTGGTGACTATAATGATGCTTATACATTCTTAGAAATCTATGATACTGCTGCAAACGGTAACAACGATACTGGTTGGGAAAACCCAGAATATAAAAAGTTATTAGATCAATCTAACCTAGAAACTGATCCTGCTAAACGTCTTGAGCTTTTAAAACAAGCAGAGTCAGTTATCATGACTGATTTACCTGTTGCACCTATCTACTACTACACTAACCTTTCTGTAGTACAAGATAACGTGAAAAACATGCATGCAGATGTTCTTGGTAACATTCCACTTAAAGAGGTTGTAGTAGAAGAAAAATAATTATTTATATTATTTTATCTTGCTTTTTTAGCTCTACAGCAAGAGCTGCCTCGTAGCCACTACGGCGCGAGTCAGCTCTTTTTAAAATACGAAGGCATTTATTTGTCTGAAAATTGACAAATAGAAGGAGGAGTTTTATGTGATTAAATATATTTTGAAAAGGCTGATGTATATACTTCTCGCGCTTTTCGTCATCGTAACGGTTACGTTTTTCTTAATGCGTCTCGCTCCTGGTAGTCCTTTCGCGAGTGAACGTAATTTCCCACCTCAAATCGAGGAGAAGTTAAACGAAACGTATGGATTAAATAACCCTTGGTATATACAATATAAAGATTATTTAATCGATACGGCCACTTTCAATTTCGGTGAGTCAATGAAATATAAAGCGCGTTCTACAAATGATATGATTTCTGAAAGTTTCCCTGTTTCTTTAACATTAGGGATTGAGGCTATGCTACTTGCAGTTGGATTGGGTATTTTAATTGGCGTAGTTTCCGCGCTATATCATAATAAGTTCCCGGATTATTTGGCAACGTCCTTTGCGGTGCTATTTATATCAGTACCTTCATTTATCTTAGCTGGTTTAATGCAGTATTTCTTAGCCTATAAGTTAGGTTGGTTCCCTATTAGTGGATGGAAAGGCTTTGTTTATAGTATATTACCTGCCTTTGCAATCGCTTTCTCACACATGGGCTTTATCGCAAAGTTAACACGTTCAAGTATGCTTGAGCAAAACAATAGTGACTATGTAAAAATGGCTCGTGCAAAAGGGATAGGAAAATGGACGATCGTATTCCGACATACTTTACGAAATGCCCTTCTACCAGTCGTAACATACCTTGGTCCATTAACAGCTGGTGTTGTAACAGGTAGTTTCATTGTTGAGCAAATTTTCGCTATTCCTGGACTTGGTAAACACTTCGTTCAAAGTATTACAAACCGTGACTATACAGTCATTATGGGTACGACAGTGTTCTACTCTATCATCCTTTTATTTGCGGTATTAATCGTTGATATTCTTTATAGTGTGATTGATCCGCGTATTAAACTGAAAGGAGCGAAAAAATAATGACACAGCAACAAATTGAAAAAGATAAGTTTAAAATTGTTGGTGGAAATCATGAAGCAACGGAAAAATTAGCTGATAAATCAGTCTCCTTTTGGAAAGAAGTATTTCTCCGTTTCTCTCATAACAAAATGGCCATCATTGGGATAATTATTTTAATCATTGTTATTTTAATGGCTACGTTTGTACCAATTTTTTCTCAATACAAAGCAAGTGATCAGCTAGGTGTTTACAATGCACCACCATCTGCTCAATTTTGGTTTGGAACGGATGATCTTGGTCGTGATATTTTCGTTCGTATTTGGGAAGGCGCTCGTATTTCCCTATTTATCGGAATTGCTGCAGCGATTATTGACTTAATTATCGGTGTTATTTGGGGAAGTATTTCTGGTTTAGCAGGTGGTCGTGTCGATAACATCATGATGCGTATTGCAGACGTTTTAACAGCAGTACCTTATCTATTAGTTGTAATCGTACTATTAGTTGTTATGCAACCTGGTTTAATCCCAATGATTATTGCCCTTTCTATCACTGGATGGATAAACATGGCACGTATCGTTCGTGGGGAAGTATTATCTATTAAAAACCAAGAATATGTTCTTGCTGCTCGTACATTAGGTGCTAGTACAGGCCATTTAATCATTAAACATTTAGTTCCGAATGCTCTTGGTGCAATTTTAGTAACGATGACGTTAACAATTCCATCTGCTATTTTCACTGAATCATTCCTAAGTTACCTAGGTCTTGGGGTTCCTGCTCCAACAGCTTCTTGGGGTACAATGGCCTCTGAAGGAAATAAAGCCATTGCCAATGCTCCATGGCGTTTGATTTTCCCAGCAGTATTTATTTCACTAACAATCTTTGCGTTTAACGCAGTTGGTGACGGCTTACGTGATGCTCTAGATCCAAAACTACGTAAATAAGGAGGTGGCCGAAATGAGTAAAAAAATTCTAGAAGTAAAAGATTTAAGAATTAATTTTAAAACTTATGCAGGGCTTGTCCGTGCTGTACGTGGTGTTAACTTTGATTTAAAGGAGGGTGAAACACTCGCTATAGTAGGTGAATCTGGTTCTGGTAAAAGTGTTACGAGTAATGCGCTAATGAAACTAATTCCCCAGCCACCTGGTATTTATGAGTCAGGACAAATTTTATTCAATGGCCGTGATTTAGTTCCATTAACTGATAAAGAAATGTCTAAAGTACGCGGAAATGAAATTGCTATGATTTTCCAAGATCCAATGACAAGTTTGAATCCAACGATGAAGGTCGGACGTCAAATAACTGAAGTAATTTTGCAACACAAAAAAGTTTCTAAAGACGAAGCAAAAAAACGTGCGATTGAGCTTTTAACACAGGTAGGTATCCCCTTCCCTGAAAAACGCTACAACCAATACCCACATGAGTTTTCAGGTGGTATGCGTCAACGTGTTGTTATTGCCATTGCCCTTGCAGCTGATCCTAAGCTACTAATTGCCGATGAGCCAACAACAGCTCTAGACGTAACAATTCAAGCGCAAATTTTAGAATTAATGAAAGAAATTCAGAAAAACTCGAAAACATCTATCATTTTCATTACACACGATTTAGGTGTAGTGGCGAATATCGCTGACCGTGTAGCAGTAATGTACGCTGGCCAAATCGTAGAATACGGTACTGTAAATGATATTTTCTATAATCCAAAGCATCCTTACACATGGGGTCTACTTGGTTCAATGCCTGATTTAGATAATGATACTGATGAGCTATTACGTACGATTCCAGGCTCACCGCCGGATCTTACGAATCCACCTAAGGGTGATGCATTTGCAGCTCGTAACGAGTATGCTATGGCGATTGATTATGAACAAGAGCCACCAATGTTCCAAGTAAGTGAAACTCATTTTGCAAAGACTTGGTTGTTGCATCCTGATGCACCAAAGATTCCTCTTCCAGATGCGGTTGCTAAACGTATTGAAGGGTATTTAGCAAAGGAGGCACAAGAAAATGACTAAAACTGGTGCGAAAAAAATTCTTGAAATCAAAAATTTAAAGCAGCATTTTGGTTCGCCAAGTAATCCTATCAAAGCTGTAGATGGTATCAGCTTCGATGTTTACGAAGGTGAAACACTTGGTCTTGTGGGTGAATCAGGTTGTGGTAAGTCAACAACTGGTCGTTCAATCATTCGATTATATGATATTACAGGCGGTGAGATTGTTTTCGATGGTGAAAATGTCCATGGAAAAAAATCGAAAAATGAGTTAAAGAAATTTAACCGTCAAATGCAAATGATTTTCCAAGATCCTTATGCTTCTTTAAACCCTCGTATGACAGCTGGGGAGATCATTGGTGAAGCCTTTGATATTCATGGCCTATACAAGGATAAAAAGGAACGTCGTGCGAAAATCCAAGAGTTACTTGAAGCTGTTGGTTTAAACAAAGAGCACGCGAATCGTTACGCACACGAATTCTCAGGTGGTCAACGTCAACGTATTGGGATTGCCCGTGCATTAAGCTTAGATCCTAAGTTTATCATTGCCGATGAGCCAATCTCTGCGCTAGACGTATCCATTCAAGCCCAAGTTGTTAACTTACTAAAACAACTACAAAAAGAACGTGGCTTAACCTATCTTTTCATTGCCCATGACTTATCTATGGTAAAATACATCAGTGACCGTATTGCTGTAATGTACCGTGGTAAAATCATGGAAATCGGTAAGGCAGATGATATCTACAATCACCCTGTTCATCCGTATACAAAATCTTTACTATCAGCTATCCCACTTCCTGATCCAATGTCAGAGAAGCGCCGTCAACGTATTCAGTACAAGCATACAGAGGTTGACGAAAGTGCAACTTACCATGAAGTTGGTGACCAGCATTATGTTTATGGTACTGCTGATCTAGTAAAAACTTGGGTTGCTAATCGATAAAACCTATAACTCCTGTCGACAGTATAACTACTGTGATGGGAGTTTTTTAATTTACTTCTTTATTACCCAATATCCCCATCAGTGTAAACCTAACTAAACTTACGACTATAATTCCCCTCACTCTTTCAAATATAGTTAATAAATACCATTTTTGTAAAATTAGTTTAAATAATTTAGGGAATATATTATGATTGAGTTAACACAAATAAAGGAGTGTATTCCAATGAAAAAAAGTATGAAACTTCTTCTTGCTACATGTTGTTTTACAATCTTATTAATTAGTGTTGGTTCTTCTACAGCATCTGCCTATCCAGGTCCATGCCACAGTCCAAAGCCTTGTGTGATTAGACCATAATAGTTGCTCTCAAAACATTCTTTTCAAGTCTCTATTTTGTAATGACAATCAATATTACTATGTATTAAACGATTATCCTTTATAAAATTCGGCACCTTTAAATGTGATTACTTTTACATTTAAAGGTGCCCTATTTTCTTGTTACATATTAGATATCCATTTTATGATTACCTTCTAGATTTTGGATTTAATGCATCCTTTAATCCTTCTCCGATAAAATTAATGGACAAAATTACTAGTGTAATAGCTGTCGCAGGAGGCACCCACATCCAAAGCTTCTCCTTTAATACCTCTGAGTTTCTAGCTTCGGACAGCATATTTCCCCAACTTGGTGTATCTGCTGGTACACCCAACCCTAAAAAGCTTAAACCCGATTCAGCAACGATTGTTACAGCCATCAGCAACGTTGCTTGTACAATAATCGTCGAAGCAACATTAGGTAGTAAATGCCTGATAATGATCTTTGATGATTTACAGCCAATTGATTGAGCTGCTAATATATACTCATTTTCCTTTTCAGCAAGCACCCTACTTCGTACAATCCTTGCAACAGATCCCCACATTAACAGCGAGATAACAAAAATCAAAGTCCATAGACCAGATACTTTTCCAATTAGAATTTGATTTAAAACAATGACAAAAATCATAAATGGAAACATTAAGATAAAATCTGTAAATCTCATGAGTATTTGATCTATTTTTCCGCCAAAGTACCCTGAAATGGCACCGACTGTAGTTCCAATTAAAACAATAAAGAACATACAGCTTAATCCTACTGTTAAGGACGATCGACCAGCATAGAGCATTCTTGTAAACACATCTCGACCATTTGTATCTGTTCCTAACCAGTTTTCACTAGATGGTGGTTTACTTATTTGGGTAAAATCAACTCGAACAATATCTTTCGTTGTAATATATGGTGCTAAAAACGATAAGATAATAACGAACAGTAGAAATATAAGGCTAATCAAGGCTAGTTTATTTTTAAAGAACTTTCGTCTCGCAATTACCCATGGCGAGGGGCTTTTCTTTGGCGATTTTGGCGTTAAAACTTCTTGATCTGTTACCAATGTCATATTTCCCCCTCCTTAATCCAATCTAATACGTGGATCTACTACACCATATAATAAATCCGCTACTAAATTCCCAAAAAGTGTTAAAAACGAAAGTAACATTGTGATCGACATCATGACTGCATAATCCCTTCTTCCAACAGATTCAAGGAAGAGAGCACCTATTCCAGGATAAGTAAAGATTGTTTCTGTTATTACCGCACCACTAATTAATGTCGCAATATCAAACCCAAGGAATGTAATAAGAGGAATAATAGAATTTCGTAAAATATGTTTGTTATAAATTTTCGATTCTTTTGTTCCCTTTGCTCTTGCAGTTCTTACAAAATCTTTTCTACTATTTTCAATAATGTCATTTCGCAAAAATTGTGTATAGGATGCTGTTCCCATTAATCCTAATATAAGCGCAGGTAGTAAAACATGGTGAAATCTACTTATATAGTAGTCCAAATTTCCAGGCTCTAGCCCAACGCCCACAGAACCGTTAAATGGGAACCAACCTAACTTGAACGAGAAAAAGTAAATAGCTACAATTCCCGCAACAAATGATGGAATGGCTAAAGCTAGATAATTATACGTTGCAATCAAATTGTCCCCAAGTGTATAGGGTTTTCTACCAGCATACATGCCCATAATAAATGCAAATATGTAGGTAAAAATTAACGATGTTAGAGCTAAAAATATGGTATTAGGTATACGCTGCGCAATAATTTCTACTGCTGGTTTTTTATAAACAGTTGATTTACCAAAATCCCCTTGCATAAAATTAACAATCCATCTACCATATTGCTGGATAATAGGATCGTTATAACCTAATTTTTCTCTCATTTCTTCGATGTATTGTGGATTCGTATTAGAAGGATCAATTTCACCAGCAAATGCATCTCCTGGCATCATTTTCGCTAAAAAGAATACCACCAACGAAATAAGGAGTAACAATGGGATCATGCCAAGTAATCGTCGAAGTGTATATTGAAGCATGTAACGTCTCCTTATCTACAAATTTACTAACTAAGTCCTCTTTTTAAGGACTTAGTTAGCAAGAATTAAAATACAGAAAAGCTTATTCTTTAATATGCCATTTATAAACATCCGTTTGGAAGCCAACAGCGTTAACATGAACACCTTGTAAACGATTATTTATACCATATAAATCTAAGTTTTCCCATAAAGGAAGTGCAGGTAATTCTTCGTTGAAGTATTTTTGCCATTCAACATATGTTGCCATACGTTTGTCTTTGTCAAATGCTTCTTCACTTAAGCCTTTATCTAATAATTCTTGGTTTTTCGGATCTACCCAACGACCATAGTTCCACTCTGCATCATTGCCCCATAATCCTGATGGATCTGGATCAGAACCCATACTCCAAGCACCAAAGAATGCTTCTAATGCTGCATCATCATTGTCTTTCATATCATTATATAAGTTAAACTCAATTAAACTACCTGTCGCTAATTCTGTTTTTACACCAATATCATTCCAAGATTGTACAATTGCTTGTGCACGTCCTTCAAATGCTGCTGAACCTGCATAGTGTCCAAATGAAATTTTAAATGGTTGTCCCTTTGGATCTTCGACAAAACCATCACCATCTTTATCAACATAGCCAGCAGCTGCTAATAGCTCTTTTGCCTTTTCTGGGTTGAATTCATATTGATTTAATTCTGACTCTGGTGCAGCAGTCCAGAAAGTAGTTGGAATCACAGTATTGGCAACTGTTGCTTTTCCTTCTAAGAAAGCATCGATCATTGCTGGACGGTTAATTGCATATAATAATGCTTGACGTAATTCTTTTGCATTAAATTTATCAAAATCTGCCACATTTTTTAACGCCGCTTTATCACGGTGGCCAAAACGAAGTCCGATGTATGAATAGCCCACACCATTAGTTTCTTCAATACGTACATTGCCTAAAGCTTCTAATTCTTTTACGGATTGTGGTCTAATATCCATAATATCAATTTCTCCGTTTTGGAATGCACCAGTTGCTAGTGATGGGTCGATTACTTTTACAATAACACCATCAAGCTGTGGTTTGCCCTTCCAGTAATCATCAAAACGCTCTAATTCAGAATATTCTCCATCTACAACCTTTTTCACTTTAAAAGGCCCTAAGCCAACAGGATTTTCACGAACCTGTTTTGATTCCTCTAAATCTTTTACCGCAATGCCTTCATAATGTTTTTTCGGCATTGGATACTGCCAAAGTTGTTCTAAATTATTAATTTTCACTTGTTCAAAAGTAATTTTTACTGTATGTGGATCTACCACTTCAATACCTTCAATTTTATCAGCTTTGCCTTCTTTTTTAGCTTTTGCCCCTTTAATACCTTCTGCATAATTAAAACGAGGTCCAGCATAATCAGGGTCTGCTAGAGTCTCTAATGCAAATACCCAGTCGTCAACTGTTAACTCTTCACCATTATGCCACTTTACACCCTTTTGGAATGTAAATGTATATGTTAATTTATCTTCACTAATTTCCCAAGAAGCTAAGTTAGGAACATATTCTAAGTTATCATTTACATCATAGATACCTTCTGTTGTGAAATTTTGAATATAGCTATCTACAATACTACCTGAATAAGCTGGATCATATACGCCCTCAGGTGCAACATCTGTACCAAATGTTACGATTCCACCCTCTGTAGAAGGTTTATCTGTTGTTGCCGTTGTATCCCCGCTTGTATCCTTTTCATTTTCCTTCTCTGTTTTTGATGCGTCATTATTACATGCAGCTAGAAATAATGCCATAACTAGCAATAGCATAAATGACCATATTGCTGATTTTTTCATTTTTTTCCCCCCGTAATTTTATTTTTGTCAATAACTATTTTCCGTTTTAGTTTTTAATATAAATGACAAGCAACACTATGCCCTGACTTCACCTCCTTTAAAGCTGGCTTAGATAATGAACATTCTGCCATTGCCTTTGGACATCTTGGATGGAATGGACAGCCTGATGGTGGATTAGCAGGACTCGGTATATCTCCCTCTAAAACAATGCGACTATTTTTCTTTCTCGGATCTGGCACTGGTATTGCAGAGATCAACGCTTGTGTATAAGGATGTAATGGCTCATCGTAAATATGTTCCTTATCAGCTATTTCTACAATATTTCCTAGATACATCACGCCAATTCGATCGCTCATATGCTTGACCACACTTAAATCATGTGCAATAAACAGGAATGTTAGATCAAACTCATCCTGTAGTTCTTTTAATAAATTAAGAACTTGTGATTGTACTGATACATCTAAGGCTGAAACAGGCTCATCTGCTATAATAAGCTTTGGTCTAAGTGCAAGTGCCCGAGCAATACCAATACGCTGGCGCTGACCACCTGAGAACTCATGAGCATATTTATAATAGGCATCTTCAGGTAAGCCTACTTTTCTTAATAGCTCCATTACCTCGCCTTTTAATGATTTCAATGATTTATTACTGAAATTCATAATTGGCTCTGCAACAATGCTCCCTACCATTTGCATCGGGTTTAATGAGGCGTATGGATCCTGGAACACCATCTGAATATCTTTTCGTATATCCCTTAAAGATTTCCCTCTCAGGTTTGTAATATCTTTACCATCAAAGATAATTTTTCCATCCGTTGCGTCTAATAATCTTAAAATTGTGCGTCCAGTTGTCGATTTTCCACAACCCGATTCTCCCACTAGCCCTAATGTCTCGCCATTTTTAATGGTAAAAGAAATATTATCCACTGCTTTCACATGACCGACAGTATGCCTTAAAAAGCCACCTTTGATTGGGTAATATGTCTTCAAATCAATAATTTCTAATAAGTTATTCTTTTCTTGTTTTACGATTGTTTCATTCATACTGTCAGCTCACACCCTTTCTTGTATCACAACTTTCGTAAAGTAAACATGATACCTCATGTCCCTCGCCTATGAAGGAAAGTTGTGGCGTAACCTTGCTACAGTCAGGCATAGCCGAAGGACATCTATCCACAAAACGGCAACCTATTTGGGGCATATTTTTTAACGAAGGTACAATCCCTTGAATGGTTGTTAACTTTTCAACTTCTTCATCGATTCTTGGTATAGAAGCCATTAATAGCTTTGTATAAGGATGCTGAGGGTTGTGGAACAAATTATCTACATTTGTTCTTTCTACAATTTTCCCTGCATACATGATAATTACTTCATCACACATTTCGGCTACGACACCTAAATCATGTGTAATAAGCACGATGGACATATCATTCTTTGCTTGAATTGTCTTTAATAGATCTAGGATTTGAGCTTGTACCGTCACATCAAGAGCCGTAGTAGGTTCATCTGCAATTAATAGTTTAGGTTGACATGCAATGGCAATGGCAATCATAACCCTTTGTCTCATACCACCAGATAATTGGTGTGGATACTCATCAACAATTTGATCCGCTCTCGGTATGCCAACTTGTTTTAATAAGTCTATTGCTTTACTTTTAGCCTCTGCCTTTGAGATTTTAGAGTGATTTAAGATAATCTCTTGTATTTGTGAACCAATTGTAAAAACGGGATTTAATGATGTCATGGGTTCTTGGAAAATCATACTGATATCTTTTCCTCTAATCTTATTCATGTCATCGCTAGAATAATTTTCGATGTTTTTGCCTTCAAACTTAATTTCTCCGCCTGTAATTTTACCAATCCCTTTTGGAAGAAGCTGCATAACTGAAAGGGACATGACACTTTTTCCACATCCAGATTCCCCAACTACCCCAATAATTTGACCTGATTTGACTGAAAAAGAAACATCATCAACAGCATGATAAATCTCCCCATCTATATCAAAACCAGTTTTAAGGTTTTTCACTTCTAACATTAAGCTCATTTAATATCACACCTTTAATTTTTTTACTAAAAATCACTACATCCTTTATGTAAGCAACAGAAACATATGTCTAAAATGTATTCTTTAAGTAAAAGATGTAAAAAGAAATTAGCTTTTGGATTCCCTCATAAGATCCAATATTCCGAAAAATTAGATCATAAGGTGTTAAACCTATTTCAAAATTATATTAGCTAAAAAAAACATCAAATTTTAAAAAGAACATCTTCCTTACATAAAATTGACCCTATTTTCCAAATGTAATAGTAACTGGATCAGTATATAATATTCTGACAATTAGGCGTAATGCTATTTTATCTGGAAATAATACATTTAATCAAGTGAATTTTTACAATTCTCATAATATTACATACAAAATAATCCATACAACTATACCATTTTAAATTAGATGCTTTAGGTTTTGCCATACTGAACATTTGTTCATTTTTAACTTTATTTGCCTAAAGTATCATTTTTTTATTTTACTAAAATAATAACAACCTACTCAATTGACCTATTCATACTACGTTAAAATTTACTTTTATTTGGAAAACATGATTATAAAAGGATTTTTATTGTTTATTTAATTCATAGAATGATACTAAATTTTCCTAATTATTATTAATGAATAATTTTATTTATTAAAGTGCTAAACAAATAAAGTATTTTATATTACATTAGAAAAATAAATTATTTTTACAATATCTTTAATCTATAGACCATACTTCTCTTAAAAGTTAATAAAGTTTATTTTCCTTTGACTACGATGAAAAACACAAAAAAACAACTATCAACAAAAATATCGATAGTTGTTTCTATGCATTTGCTCTCTTTTATATTCCAGTAACTCTATGTTTTACTACTACTTTTACAAGATTTCTAATTATAGCTCTCCAGCTTTTAATTTTCCATGCCACTCTTTTAAGAATGGGATATCTTCTTCTTTGATAGCCCCTGATTCATTTGCTGCTTCAATGAGATAATCAAAATTTGTTAACGATACGTATTGGATGCCAGCCTCATCAAACGCTTGCTCAGCACGTGGAAGATTATATGTGTAAACACATACAACGCCAAGCACCTCACAGCCTGCTGCACGCAATGCTTCTACTGCTGTAATGGAAGAGCCACCTGTAGAGACGATATCCTCCACAACCACTACTTTTTGTCCTGCTGCGTATTTTCCTTCAATTTGATTGCCACGACCATGCTCCTTCGCTTTCGAGCGTACATAAACCATTGGTAATTCTAAAATATCACTTACCCATGCTGCATGTGGGATACCTGCTGTAGCTGTTCCTGCTACAATTTCTGTCGCACCGAAGTTCTCTTTGATGACAGAGGCTAAACCATTTGCTAATTGTTTTCGAATAACTGGATCGGAAATGGTTAAACGTGTATCACAGTATATAGGTGATTTAATACCAGATGCCCATGTAAATAGCTCTGTAGGATTTAATTCTACAGCCCCAACTTTTAACATAGCGTGTGCAATTTCATTTTGTAATGTCATAATTTATGCCTCCCATAATTCACTTACGATTTTATACGCTGCTACTGGATCCTGTGCACCTGTTACAGCACGGCCAACAACGATGAGTGATGAACCATCACGCTTTGCCCCATCAGGTGTTGCTATACGTTTTTGATCGTGTGCAGCACCGCCAGCTAAACGAATTCCAGGTGTGACACGTAGAAATTCATCTCCACACGCCTCAGCAATCGCCTTAGCCTCATGGACAGAGCAAACAACACCTTGTAAGCCAGCTTCCTTTGTGAGCCCTGCGTAGTGTAGGACAGACTCTTGCAATGAAAGAGCAATTTTTTGCTCTGCTTGCATTTGTTCTTCTGTTGTGGATGTTAATTGAGTAACGGCTATTAGTGCAGGACGTACTTTGCCTAATGGCGTTCCCGCTTCAAGTCCTTCTAGAGCAGCTTCCATCATAGGACGTCCGCCTGCAGCATGGACATTAACTAAATCTACCCCTAATTTTGCTAGACCCTTCATCGCAGAGCCTACTGTATTTGGGATATCATGTAATTTTAAATCAAGGAAAATATCATGACCTAAATCCTTTACTTTGCGTACGATATCAGGTCCTTCTTGCATATATAATTCCATTCCAATTTTCACGAAAAGAGGCTCATCGAACTTTTTAAGAAAATCGAATACTTCTTTTTCTCCTGGAAAATCTAGAGCTAGTATAGGTTTCGTATTCATCAACGATGGCTCCTTCCAATAATCTCTGTTATATGTTCTACACCTAATGCATCCAGCTTTGCTGGTAATTCTTCAATAATGTTCGGACAAACGAAATGGTCAACAAAGTTAGCTGTTCCTACTGCTACAGCTGAAGCACCTGCAGACATAAAATCAATGACATCCTGCGCTTCTGTTACACCGCCCATACCAATTATCGGAATATTGACGGCCTTGTATACCTCATAAACCATTCGTATTGCTACAGGTTTTACAGCAGGACCAGATAGTCCACCTGTGCCATTAGCAATGACTGGCTTACCTGTACGCTCGTCTAATCGCATACCAACCAATGTATTAATCATCGTAATACCATCTGCTCCACCTGCTTCAACAGCTAGGGCAATATCAACGATGTTCGTCACGTTTGGTGATAGCTTCACATAGACTGGCACTTCTGACACAGCCTTTACTGCCTTTACAAGCTCACGGGCTGTAGCAGGATCTGTTCCAAATTGAATACCACCACATTTCACATTAGGGCAAGAAATATTCAGCTCCAGCGCTTTAACATTTGGTGCTGTTGAAATACGGCGTGCTACTTCTACATAATCTGCTGTCTCTGTTCCAGCGACATTGGCGATGATAGGCACATCAAAACCCTCTAAAAATTTTAATTCCTCATTCATCACTTTTTCAATGCCTGGATTTTGTAGACCAATGGCATTTAACATCCCTGCTGCTGTTTCGGCAACACGAGGCGTAGGGTTACCCGCACGCGTTTCGACCGTTGTTGCCTTAATCATGATAGCGCCTAGATTAGACAAATCATAAAGCTGTGCATATTCACGACCAAAGCCAAAGCAACCTGAGGCTGGCATAATAGGGTTTTTTAAATCTAAGCCTGGTATTTGAATTGCTAAACGACTCATAGTGCCACCGTTCCTTTCGGGAAAACTGGACCATCAGAGCAAACTTTAACATAGTCTTTTTCAACTTGATCCGTTGTTTTGCATACACATGCAAAGCAAGCTCCAATCCCACAGCCCATACGTTCTTCAAATGATAAATAGCCCTCTTTTTCAGGGTAATAGCCTTCTAATGCTCTTAACATTGGTAAGGGGCCACAGGAATAAAAAACATCAAATTCAGGAGCACGCGACTCTAAAACCGTTGTTACAAAGCCTTTTGTACCTTTCGAGCCATCCACCGTAACATAATGCGTTTCACCAAGTGCACTAAATTCATCCTCATAAAAGCAGACATCCTCTGTTTGGAAGCCTAGGACATGGATTGTTTTCACACCACGAGCATTCAATTGCTTGGCTAGCTCATATAATGGAGGTACACCAATACCACCACCAACTAATAGCGCCGTGTCTCCTTCCTGAACTGCATCTACTGGAAAGCCATTCCCTATTGGGCCAAGTACATCGACTTGTTGCCCCTCACGATTCGTCGCTAACACTTTCGTACCGCGCCCCTCGGCACGATAAATCATCGTAAATTCATTGTTGTCTTGATCAATATTTGCAATACTAATTGGTCGACGTAAAAGCGGCTCCAGTGAATCCGACACCTTTACATGGACAAACTGGCCAGGAGTCATCTCCTGAACCAGTTCACCATGAAGTGTCAGTTCGAAAATGTTTGTCGCAATTTGCTTTTGAGAGACGACCGTCATTTTCTCTTGACGTATCATATTAGTGTACTACCTCCGCTTTTGGCATTTGTTCTGCTGTAAATGTCATAGATTCGATAACACGTACCATTGCTTCTGCTGTATCTAAAGATGTTAGACAAGGAACACCATTTTCTACAGACTCACGACGAATTCGGAAGCCGTCACGAGCTGGTTGCTTGCCTTTTGTTAATGTATTGACAACAAGCTGAGCTTCCCCATTTTGGATAAGGTCAATCAATGTTTGTCCTTTCGCCCCAATCTTGCCTACTACATCAGTTCGTACGCCTGCTGCTTCAAATGCTTTTGCTGTACCTTCAGTTGCTACAATGCGATAGCCTACTGTTGAGAAGCGTTTTGCTAATGCAATCGCTTCTTCTTTATCTTTATCAGACACAGTGAATAATACTGTACCTTCTGTTCGTATTTCCATACCTGCTGCAACTAAGCCTTTATAAAGAGCTTTTTCTAATGTTGCATCTTTCCCCATTACTTCACCAGTAGATTTCATTTCAGGTCCCAATGTAATGTCTACACGACGTAATTTAGCGAATGAGAACACTGGTACTTTTACAAATACGCCTTTTTGCTCCGCTGCTAAGCCTGTTGGATAGCCTTGCTCTACAATGGATTTGCCAAGGATTGCTTTTGTTGCAATATTAGCCATTGGAATATTTGTAATCTTACTTAGGAACGGTACTGTACGTGATGAACGTGGGTTCACCTCGATGACAAATACTTCGTTTTGTGAAATAACATATTGAATGTTCATTAAGCCGATGATGCCTAGCCCCTTCGCAAGACGAGTTGTATAGTCAACTAATGTATCTTTTTGTGCCTGTGTTAATTTTTGCGGTGGGTAAACAGAGATTGAGTCACCAGAGTGAACTCCTGCACGCTCGATATGCTCCATAATTCCTGGAATTAACACATTCTCACCGTCACAGATAGCATCTACTTCAATTTCCTGACCTGTTAAGTAACGGTCTACTAAAACTGGATGATCTGGAGATGCCTCTACCGCATTTTCCATATAGTGCTGTAATTCTTCTTGGTTATAAACAATTTCCATTGCACGTCCACCAAGTACATATGAAGGGCGAACAAGCACTGGGAAGCCTAGACGCTCACCAATGGCAAGAGCTTCCTCTGTAGAAACCGCTGTTTCTCCTTGAGGTTGTGGAATATCTAATTCACGTAGCGCCTGCTCAAATTTATCTCGGTTTTCTGCACGGTCAATATCCTCAAGAGATGTACCTAGGATTTTCACGCCATTAGCAGCTAATTTATCAGCAAGGTTGATAGCCGTTTGACCACCAAATTGAACAACAACACCAATTGGTTGTTCTAAGTCGATAATATGCATAACGTCCTCAATTGTTAATGGTTCAAAGTATAACTTATCGGAAATTGAGAAGTCTGTTGACACCGTTTCTGGATTTGAGTTGATGATGATTGCTTCATAACCCGCTTCTTGAATCGCCCATACTGAGTGTACAGTGGCATAGTCAAATTCTACCCCTTGCCCGATACGGATTGGACCTGAACCAAGTACCACAACAGAAGGTTTTTCTGACTTAATCGATTCATTTTCGTCTTCATATGTGCCATAGAAATATGGTGTTTCTGATTCAAATTCTGCTGCACATGTATCCACCATTTTATAGACTGGCATAATACCATGCTCTTTACGATAAGTATATAGTTCTTCTGGTGTTGTTTCCCAAAGCTCAGCAATTTTCTTATCTGCAAAGCCTAAACGTTTAGCTGTTCGTAGTATGTCTTTGTCATTCTTATTGTCTGCAAGCGTTTGTTCCATATCCACAATATTTTTAAATTTATTTAAGAAGAATAGATCGATTGCTGACCATTCATGAATTTGTTCAATTGTTACACCTCGACGTAAAGCTTCACCGATGAAGAATAGACGTTCATCCCCAGCCTTGCGAATACGTTTTTCAATCCAAGAATCTGAATTTTCCTCAGCATGTTTTAACTCTAAATGTACTTGACCTGTCTCAAGAGAACGAACCGCTTTTAGCATAGCTTCCTCAAAAGTACGACCTAACGCCATTACTTCACCAGTCGCTTTCATTTGCGTACCAAGATTACGTTTAGCAGATTCGAATTTATCGAATGGCCAGCGAGGAATTTTTGCTACGATATAGTCCAGTGCAGGCTCAAAACAAGCATATGTTGAGCCTGTTACAGGGTTCTTAATTTCATCTAACGTTAAGCCTACTGCAATTTTAGCGGCTAGCTTAGCAATTGGATAACCTGTTGCTTTTGATGCTAATGCAGATGAACGAGAGACACGTGGATTTACTTCAATCACATAGTAATTAAAGCTATATGGATCAAGTGCAAGCTGTACATTACAGCCACCTTCAATTTTTAATGCGCGAATAATATCGAGTGAAATATTACGTAGCATTTGGTTTTCGCGATCAGATAGTGTTTGCGTTGGTGCAACAACGATTGAGTCACCTGTATGAATCCCTACTGGGTCAACGTTTTCCATGTTACATACAACGATGGCATTGTCAGCTGCATCACGCATTACTTCGTATTCAATCTCTTTATAGCCTGCGATTGATTTCTCTAATAGACATTGCGTTACAGGTGAATATTTTAAACCCGATGTCACAATCTCTTCTAAGTCTTGATCGTTGTAGCAAATACCGCCCCCTGTACCGCCAAGTGTAAAGGCAGGTCGAACAATAACAGGATAGCCAATTTTCGCAACAAATCTTTTTGCTTCATCTAAGTTATGAATAATATCAGATTCAGGAACTGGAGCTCCTAGCTCATACATTAGATTACGGAATAAATCACGGTCCTCTGCTTTATGGATGGCATCTAATTTAGTACCAAGAATTTCAATCCCAAGCTCATCTAGAATACCTGATTTGTCTAATTCGATCGCCATATTTAGGCCCGTTTGACCACCAAGTGTTGGTAAAATCGCGTCTGGGCGTTCTTTACGTAATATACGTGATACAAAATCAAGAGAAATTGGCTCAATATAGACTTTGTCTGCAATTTCTGTATCTGTCATGATTGTAGCAGGGTTTGAATTGATTAAAATAACGCGGTAGCCCTCTTCTTTTAATGAAAGACATGCTTGTGTTCCTGCATAGTCAAATTCTGCTGCTTGTCCGATAACAATTGGGCCTGAGCCGATTACTAAAATAGTTTCAATATCTGTACGTTTAGGCATGTTGTTTCCCCTTCCCTGCTTCTACTTCCATCATTTCGATGAATTCATCAAATAAGTGGTTTGAATCTTCTGGACCTGGTGATGCTTCTGGGTGATATTGCACTGTGAAAATTGGATATTTTTTATGACGCACACCTTCACATGTTCCATCATTTAACGCGATATGTGTTAATTCTAAATCAGTATCTTTCAATGATTCGATATCGATGGCATAGCCATGGTTCTGAGATGTTAAATCTGTACGACCTGTGCGTAAATCTTTTACTGGATGGTTACCACCACGGTGTCCAAACGGTAATTTAAAGGCTTTCGCACCACTTGCTAAAGAAAAGATTTGATGGCCTAAACAAATACCGAACATTGGCACTTTCCCAATTAAGTTACGTACTGTTTCAATGCCTTCCTGAACATCTTCAGGATTTCCTGGTCCATTCGACAGCATGATGCCATCTGGATGCCAAGCTAAAATTTCCTTAGCTGACGTATTATAAGGTACTACTAGCACATCACAATCACGTTTGTTTAATTCACGTAAAATCCCATGCTTCATACCATAATCTATTAGGACAACTCGTTTACCACGTCCTGGAGATGGGTAGGCCGCTTTTGGTGATACTTCACGAACATGGTGCGTAATGGCTGGCGTTGCTTGTAATTGTGCCACAATTTCATCCACATTTACTTCTTCATCAGCAGCTGTCAAAATCGCTTTTACGGAACCTTTACTACGAATAATACGTGTTAATTTTCGTGTATCAATCCCTTCAATTCCTGGGATATCCTTTGATGTCAAATAATCATCTAAAGTTAAATCACAGCGGAAATTTGAAGGATTTTTAGCTAATTCACGCACAACAAATCCACGAATGGCTGGCGTAATCGATTCAAAGTCATCACGGTTAATGCCGTAATTACCAACTAAAGGATAAGTTAAAGTGACAATTTGTCCATAGAATGAAGGATCTGAAATTGTTTCCTGATAACCTGTCATCCCTGTTGTGAATACAACCTCACCTTGTGAAGCGCGCTCGCTACCAAATGCTGTACCTGTAAATACTGTGCCATCTTCTAAAACTAGTAAACGTTTTTTCATTACTCTGCCTCCTGATATACGATATTGCCTTCAAAAATCGTTAGTACTGGCCAACCCTTTGCCACCCAGCCATTGAATGGTGTATTACGACCTTTTGATACAAAGCCTTCTGCATCAATTGTTTGTTCTTTTTGAATATCAATTAAAATCATATCAGCTGAAGCACCCACTTCTAATGTGCCATATGGCAGATCAAAAATCTCAGCTGCTTTCACTGTCATCCAATCAACTAATTGTTTTAACGTCCACTTTCCTGTTTCTACAAACTGTGTATAAAGTAGTGGGAAAGCTGTTTCGAAACCTACAATACCAAATGGTGCGCCAACCATACCGCAGCATTTTTCTTCTACTGTGTGTGGCGCATGATCTGTTGCAATGCAGTCGATTGTGCCATCAAGTAGTGCTGCATGTAGAGAATCTTTATCATCCGCTGCGCGTAATGGTGGATTCATTTTCCAATTCGCATCATCAGATGGAATATCCATCTCTTCTAGTAATAAATGATGTGGACAAACTTCTGCTGTGACACGGATTCCTGCAGCCTTTGCATCTCTTACCGCACGCACAGATTCTTTCGTCGATACGTGACAAACATGGTAACGAGCGCCTGCTGCTTCTGCAAGTAGTACATCTCGAGCAATTTGTACGGATTCACAAATGGAAGGTATTCCTGGAAGGCCAAGCTCTTTATTACGCTTTCCTTCGTGCATCACACCATCATAGATTAATGAGTTGTCCTCGCAATGTGCTACAACGACCATATCGTGCTGGGCTGCATCTTTCATTTGCTCATACATCGTAGAGGCTAGCTGAATGCCAACACCATCATCTGAGAATGCTACTGCTCCATGTGCTTTTAATTCTTCGATATTTGTTCGAACCTCACCCGATATATCCTTTGTTAGGGAACCATATGGGAGTACTCGAATAACAGCGCTGTCCTTAATGAGCCCATTGATGAGCTGCATGTTTTCAACTGAATCAGGTACTGGCTTTGTATTAGGCATTGCGCAAATTGTTGTAAAGCCACCTTTTGCTGCTGATGCCGAACCTGTTGCAATGGTTTCCTTATGCTCAAATCCTGGCTCTCGTAAATGTGTATGAACATCGATAAAGCCTGGTGCCACGATTAAACCATGTCCTTCAATCAGTTCTGCACCTGCTACAGTTACATCCTGACCAATAGCCGTAATCTTTCCGTCTGCCATTGCAATATTGACTGTCTTCAATTCACCTTGTTCATCTAGCATTTGTACATTTTGAAGTACCTTTGTCATGTTATTCTCTCCCCTTTAAAATGGTTTCCATAATAGCCATCCGTGTGTAAACACCGTTCCGCACTTGTTCAAAAATTCGAGAGCGATCACACTCGACTAACTCAGAAGCAATTTCGACATCACGATTGACGGGTGCTGGATGCATGATAATGGCTGATTCTTTCATTTGCTTTTCTCGTTCAATTGTTAAACCAAACTCTTGATGGTAACCTTCCTTTGAGAAGCTTTTATTTACCTTATGACGTTCATGTTGCACACGTAGTAACATAATGACATCACTTATTTCGATCAGATTATCCCATGAATGGTGCGCTTCAAAACCGCCAGACCATTCTTCCGGACAAAGGAAATGAACATTTGCCCCTAAATTTTGTAATGCTGTTGCATTTGATTTCGCTACTCGACTATGTGAGATATCTCCAGCAATTGTGACATTCAACCCCTCGAAATAGCCAAACTCTTTTTTGATGGTATAAAGATCCAATAAGGATTGTGAAGGGTGCTGTCCAGCACCGTCCCCTGCATTAATAATCGCTACATTAATACCATCCAGCAGCTCATTGTAATACTCATCTTCTGACGCTCGAATGATGACAGCATCTAAACCAATCATTTCTAACGTTTTGACAGTATCGTACATCGTTTCCCCTTTCGTAACACTCGAAAACCCTGCATCAAAAGGAATAACATGACAGCCAATTTTGTATTCTGCCATTTCAAAGCTTGTTTTTGTACGAGTACTTGGTTCAAAGAATAGATTGGCAACTTTGTATGTTCGAGATAACGATGATGTTTCACCATTTTCAAATGCTTGCGCAAGATCTAGGATTTGGTTAATCTCTTCTGTTGTTAAATGTTCCATCGATAATAAGTTCTTCATCATGTGACCTCCATTAGGTTGTGAATCGTGAACGTCTATGTATGACGTCCTCTGTATATAAAGTAAAAGCCTCGTTGATGTCATCAACGAGGCATGAGGAGGCGTGACAAACTACAGCAAGACATACATCCTACTTCAGCCTGTCCACAACTTCCCTTTTTTTGCCTCTCTGGACAATTCATTAAAAGGTACTACTATGAATCTTTATTTTGATTGTATTGTACGGGTATATCAGCTTCTTTTTTACCTGGTAGAATCGCATTTAATAGCACACCGATAATCGCTGCTAGTGCCATTCCTTCCACACTCAATGATTCTGAGATTACAAACTTGGCACCACCAATACCAATGACTAAAATTACTGAAGCAATTACTAGGTTACGACTGTTACCAAAATCAATATGATTATCTACTAGCATACGTAAGCCACTTGCTGCGATAATTCCGAAGAGTAAGATGGAAACTCCACCAAGTACTGCGGTTGGAATCGTTGCAATTACGGCCATTGCTTTCCCGAAGAATGATAGTAAGATAGCAACCACTGCTGCCCCTGCAATAACATAGATACTGTATACTCGAGTAATGGCTAGTACACCAATATTTTCACCATACGTTGTTTTCGGAGGACCTCCGATTAAAGCACTCACAAATGTACCAAGCCCGTCACCTAGTAGCGAACGGTGTAGTCCTGGCTCTTTAATATAATCCCGATCTACTACTTTTCCTAATACTAGTTGATGACCAATATGTTCCGAAATTGTTACAATTACGATTGGCACCATGATAAGTAGAATTTTTGTTGTTATTTCAAACTCATAATGCACACCTGGTAGTAAGAAATCAGGCATTGCGAAGAATTTTGCTTTAGCAATCGGTGTATAGTCTACTATGTCGATCATCATGGAGTAAATGTATCCTACAATTAGACCCATCAAAATTGGCATAGTGCTTAAAATTCCTTTAAAGAAAATCGTAAAGATGATAGCTGTAAAGACCGTCACTAAAGCAGCTGAGAAGTGTAAAAAGCTATACTCTCCATTGACATTCATCGCCATATTCACAGCCGTACCAGAAAGTCCAAGCCCAATTACCATAATTACTGGGCCTACCACAATCGGTGGCAAGATTTTCATAATCCACTTATAACCACTTTTCCAAATAATTAAGGATACAATTCCGTACGTAATGCCGACAGCCATGGCACCGATCATGGCATTGCCTGGGTTTACACTTGAACCGTCTTCATTTAAACCACCTGCAGCAAGTAAAATTGGTGCAATAAAGGCGAAAGATGATCCTAAATAAGCGGGTACCTGAAATTTCGTAATTAATAGGAAGAATAATGTAGCAATTCCGCTTGTTAAAAGGGCAATCGCTGGACTAAGACCTACTAACTGTGGTACTAAAATCGTTGAACCAAACATCGCAAACATATGCTGGAAACTTAATGTCACAAGCTGGAGCGGGGTCGGTTTATCCTTAATATCTAAAACTGCATTTGACATACTGTTTCCTCACTTTATTGTTCGTCTTCTTTGTAAATAATGACGCAATCATCTCCGTCAACTTCCTGTAAATTGACAACAATGCGCTCAGAGCCAGAAGTTGGAACGTTTTTCCCTACATAGTCGGCTCTAATTGGTAGCTCTCGATGTCCTCTATCCACTAGAACAGCTAGCTGAATTTGTGCAGGTCTTCCTAAATCCATTACCGCATCTAAAGCCGCACGTACTGTTCGACCTGTATAAAGTACATCATCCACTAAGATGATCTTTTGATTTTTCACTTGATACTCGATATCAACTTGTTCTACATGTGCTTGTTCGTTTTCATGTTTTGTTGTTAAATCATCTCGGTAAAGTGTAATATCAAGTTCCCCTGTACGAATTGGTTTACCTTCTATTTTTTCAATTCGCTGTGCTAAACGTCTGGCTAGAAAGGCACCTCTTGTTTTAATGCCAACTAAAATACATTCATCGATTCCTTTATTACGTTCAATAATTTCATGGGCAATACGTGTTAATGCTCGTGTCATTGATGGGCCATCTAATAATTCATTTTGTGCCATATTCTTATCCTCCTCTCTTCAATCTAGTGTTGGCCATGTGTCCATAAAAAAACCTCTCGAGGCGAATAGCCTGAGAGGGTTGTATACGTGTCGAAAAAGCATGTTGGAAAAATTTGCAGCACAAATTTCCACAACACTATCACATGTCCCTTCTCAGCCTCTCTGGACTGCCATTAAAGGTGAATATTTAGTTAGGTTGTTCATTCACTGTCGTTAGTATAGACTTTCTTTTCGTATACGTCAATGCCTATTTCGTAAATCATTTAATAATTGTTCATAATCAGCAGGAAGTGGTGTTTCAAACTCCAAATATTCTCCAGATGAAGGATGATCGAATCCTAAAGTCGCTGCATGTAAAACTTGTCCACCAAAGTCGATTGTCTTTTTCGGACCATATTTTGGATCTCCAACAAGTGGGAAACCAATATAATTCATATGCACACGAATTTGGTGTGTACGTCCCGTTTCTAAACGGCATTCCACTAGCGTATAGTCACCAAAACGTTCAACAACTTGGAAGTGTGTGACAGCATGTTTACCATTATCAACGACTGCCTGTTTTTGGCGATCTTTTTGATCACGTCCAATTGGCGCATCAATTGTCCCCTTATCATGTGCAATATGCCCGTGGACAAGAGCAATATATTTACGAGTAACTGTTTTATTCACTAATTGATTGACTAATGATTCATGAGCCATATCGTTTTTAGCAACCATCAATAAGCCCGATGTATCTTTGTCGATACGATGGACAATTCCTGGTCGTAGTACACCATTAATCCCTGATAAGTCTTTACAATGATACATTAACCCATTTACTAGTGTACCTCCCATATGGCCCGGTGCTGGATGTACCACCATACCCTTTGGTTTATTCACAACAAGAACATCTGCATCCTCATAAACAATATCTAAAGCTAAATTTTCTGGGACAACATCCAATTCTTCCACTTCTGGTACATCAATAGCGATGATGTCACCAGCTTTCACCTTATATTTTGCCTTTACAGCATCACCGTTTACTTTAATGACTCCCTCACTAATCCAGTTCCCAATTTGCGTGCGTGACCACTCAGATTGTATGCTGGAAAGTGCTTTATCAATGCGCTCTCCTTGCTGCTGTTCTTCGATTGTATATGTTACTTGCGTCATTGTTTCACCTGTTTCTTCTCTTTTTTATCTTCCATAATTAAGCCAATCATCAGCACAACTACCGCTATTGTTAATGCAGCATCCGCTACATTAAAAATAGGGAAATCATAATTAATAATTGGAATTAATACATCTACAAAATCGACCACTTCTCCTCTAAATAGACGGTCAATAAAGTTTCCTACTGCACCACCAAGCAAGAGCATTAAGCCGACTTGAAAAACAGGCTTTCCCTTTGCTTCTTTATGATAAAAATAGATAATCGCACAGATAACAGCAACTGTAACAATACTAAACAGCCACATTTGCCCCTCTAACATCCCCCATGCTGCTCCTCTATTTCGATGAGACAAAATACCAAACCATGGGTCCCATACAGCAATGCGTTCAGCATATTCCATATTTTTCACAATTAGCCATTTTGTCCATTGATCCAATAAAACGACAAAAGCGGCTAATCCATAATATTTATACACAGACATTCCTCCGTTCACTCAACATCTTACCTATTCTACCATAACAGTACCATTCACAATAACTAATATCACATCTAAATATGGCTGATTCTAAATCTCTTCAAGAAATATAAAAAGGCTATCCCTATTACGTTTAAGCAATAGAAATAGCCATAACTTATTGGTTAGACAGTTTCAGATTCTTTTGAATGTACTCGCTTCATGAAGTCATTTACATCAGCAGGTACTTTACGATCTATTAATGACACAATAATAACAGATAAGAAGCCCACAGGCACAGTCACAATACCTGGAATTTTAAACTGCAAGAAGCTTGGTAACGTTCCTGGTAAAAAGATCATCCACATCGACACACCAAGTCCTATTAATAATCCAGCAATGGCTCCCTTCTCTGTCATGCCTCTCCACCAAATACCTAAAATAAATATTGGTGTAAATGTACTTGCAGCGACAGTAAAGGCAAGCGCCACTAAATGACCAATGGATGCATCTTTTACAAGTAAGCCCAATGCTCCATATAAAATACCTAATAATACAATAGCCACTTTCCCAGCAATCACTCGTTGCTTTTGTGTAATATCCTTTTTCATGATATTGGCATATAAATCATGAGCTAGTGCACCTGAGCTTGTAATAAACAACCCTGAAAGATTGGAGAAGATCGCTGCAAATGCTCCTGCTATAACTAATCCTAGTAGCCATTTGCCCCCTAGTGCAAGGGCTGTAGTAGGAATAACCATATTATTACCACCTAGCACTAAATCACGCATAACTTCCTCACTAGCTGTTCCAGAAATGAAAATAGATCGACCTACAACACCTAAATAAACAGCTAATAAGAAGAATGCACTTGCAATCCCAATGGCCATGAGTGCAGATTTACGTGCTGCTTTAGCACTTGGATTTGTATAAAAGCGCAATAATATATGAGGAAGTCCAATTGTACCTAGCGCTAATCCAATCGTCATACTAATGGTTTGCCAGAACGTCGGGAAATAGAAGCCCGTGCCTGTCCAAGCAGCACCATCAAAATTTATTTCATTGCCATCTAAGGCATACGGTGAAGTGCCTGTGATCGGACCACTAAATGAATGGATGGCTGCTAAAATTTTATCGTAATGCAAACCACCATAAACCGCTGCAATTAACATCACGATAAACGCACCAAGACGAATCCACAACTCTAATGCTTGGTTGATGGTTGTGCCTTTCATACCTCCAATACCTACATAAAAAATCATTACCACACAAGTAAAAATAATGCCAAATTCATAAGAAGTACCAAAAAACATACTTAAAATTTGTGCAGCACCTAATAATTGGGGAGCTGCATAAAAACCAGAAATAGCTAAAACCACTGCCACTGCTACAAGCCGTGCTCGTCTACTGTGAAAACGATAGCCTAAAAAATCTGCAACAGTAAACGCACCAAAGCGTCTTAAAGGACCCGCCACAAAAATCGCTAATAATGTTAACCCAATGGAGAAGCAAAAAGCATAATAAGCACCATCATATCCAAGTTGAAATGTTAAACCTGCGATGCCCAGGAATGTTGCTGCACTTAAGTAATCCCCACCGATAGCAGAACCATTTGTAAACCATCCGAAGCTTCGGCCTCCTACAAAGAAATCCGATGCTGTTGCATTTCTTTTTGTTAAATACGTAATGTATACAATTGTTCCCATTAAAGCAATGGTCATTAACATCTTTGGTTCTAATAGAGCTTCCATCATTCAACATTTCCCCCTTCGTACCAACTACTTATTTGCTATATCGTATTTTTTTAGACGTTTCTCGTACATGGCTGTGTGAACATATGCAATAATAAATGCCATAGCCATCATTACAATCGTTGTCACAAACCATGTGACTGTCATACCACCCCAGATCTTCTTAAATGCAAATGCTGGCGCAAACCAATTCATAACAGGGATACTAAAAATCAATATAAAATAAAATATCGTTAAACCTAAACCTGTAGTAAATTCATCTTTCATAATTTTGTTTGTTGTCGCATCTAAAGGTGGTAGATCTCTCACATCAATTGTTCCTGCTTCTACATAGTCATAATCATGACTGCCTACTTCCGCCATCAGCAAACTCCCCCTTTTCTGATAAGTGAATAATTGTCTGAAATTTCAAATTATTATTCACTACAATTATTCTATTCTATTTCAACTTCAATATAGATATAAAATATTGCTGTATTAGTACAAAAAATTGCTATTTTAAGTTAAAATATTTTTATCTTTTTATTCGTAGGGGGCTGATAGCATTTTAAAGGTGGTATGGTATATGGAAAGCTCATTTGACAAGCAGCAAATGAGTGAATGGTTAAAAGAGGTTTTACCAAACGCTTTAGAGGAATGTAAAGTGCCAAAGCCAGAAGATGAGGTCATTATTGTCTATGAAGTCAATCGGTTATTTGATTGGGTAAAGATTAATCGATTAAAAAGAAATTATCCTAATAGTATAATTGTCCCGTTTGTTACAGAACACCTTACCTACTCGACTGGTATAGCAATTGAATTAGCTTTACCTGCACTTCTTATAAAACCATTACAAAAATCAAAGTTTTTGCGAATCGTAAAAAAGCTGTATACGTCCTATCAGGAAAAAAAGGCGAGTACACTTACAATGCTTGAGCTATCACAACAAGTATCCCAACAACATACCTCTCCATTCAGGGAAGCATTTTTAAAACGTCTGATCCGCGGAGAAATTGACAATGAACAAGAAATAATACAATCTGCATCATTTTTATCGACAAGCTGTATTCCTAATATTGTATTTTTAATTCAAGGTTATATTGATGGGGATAATAAGAGAGCTCTCCCACATGATGCAAGTAGTCGTATTACAACTGTTTTTCGCCAGCACTTTGCTGATAAGGCCTCAATATCCTTTTTACATTTTGAACGCTATTTATTACTTCTCATGCGAATTCCGTCTGAGTACAACTCTTTTAAACATTGGACAGAGGGTGAAGCCTGTTTATTAGAGGTGATCGAGACACTAAAAAGGGATTATTCTATTCATCTTTTTATGGGGGTTGGGGGTGTATTTCAGGATGCTATGCAAGTGAAGGAATCCTATAGTCAGGCAAGAAAAGCACGTAGAAAACCACCTATTCATAATATACACATCAGATATTACGAAGATTTAACTAAACATGAGCAGCTTCAAAAAGCTATCCAGTATATTGAAGAACATTACGACGAACAATTGACCATTCGTGATGTTGCAAAATATATTAACTTTAGCCCAACTCATTTTAGTAGACTATTTAAAAAAGAAACGGGTCGCAATTTTGTTGACTATGTTGCTTATACACGTATTATCAAAACCTTACCTTTTTTACGCAAGTACGACTACACCATAGAAAAAATCTCCTTCACCTGTGGCTTCAATACACCAAATTACTATAGTTTAACCTTTAAAAAATATGTAGGTATCTCTCCAACGGACTATCGCAATACGACAGAAATTTTATTTAAATAATGGAAAAGAATCTGCAAAACTTCCATGAAAAAAGCAAGCCTCCATCAAGGAGACTTGCACATCCTCTACATTAAAATGCAGATTCTTATTATTTATCGATTAAACGTAATACTTTTCTACAACGTCTGCACAACGAGCACATACTGTAGGTTGCGCCTCATTTGAACCAACTGTTTCAGAAATTGACCAGCAACGCTCACATTTTTCCCCTGTAGCCTTCTCAACAACAATGGATACATGCTCAAGTGCTAAAGCCTGTGCAGGTGCCTCATCAATGGCAGCTACCTCAAAAGCTGAGACGATAGAAAGTTGTGCAAAGTCAATGTTCGCATCGTTCAATAATGCAACAACATCTTCTTTTGCGTAGACAGTGACTTTTGCTTCAAGTGATTTACCAATTGTTTTCGCATTACGTGCTTCCTCTAATGCTTTTAAAATATCATCGCGTACATCAATAATTTTTTCCCATTTTGTACGTAGGCTATCAAAATTCGCTTGAACATCTACCTCTGGGAAATCTGTTAATTGAACAGAAACTTCTTCTACAATACCTTGAGCATGTAGGTAAGACCACATTTCATCTGTTGTATGTGGGATAATTGGTGTCATGATTTTTACCAATGTCATCAATGTATCATAAATAACTGTTTGCATCGCACGACGATCCTTATTGTCATGACCCTCGATATAGACTACATCTTTTGCAATATCAAGATAGAATGAAGATAACTCCACAGCTACAAAATTATTGACTACATGATAAACAGCAGCAAAATCATAGCGATCATATGCAGCACGCACAGCTTTTAAGACATCCTGTAAGCGCATATACACATATTGATCCATTTCACGAAGCTCTGCATAAGCTACTCGATCTTGCTTTGGATCGAAATCAGCAATATTGCCGTGTAAGAAACGGAACGTGTTACGAATTTTACGGTACACTTCTGACACTTGCTTTAACATATCCATAGAGATGCGCACATCTGCTGTATAGTCCACAGAAGCAACCCAAAGTCGAAGAATATCTGCACCATATTGATCCATTACTTTTTGTGGAATAATGACATTTCCTAATGATTTACTCATTTTACGTCCTTCACCATCAAGAACGAAACCATGCGTTAAAAGTCCTTTATATGGTGCGTAACCATTGATAGCTACAGATGTAATTAGTGATGAGTTAAACCAACCACGGTGTTGGTCAGAGCCTTCTAAATATAAATCAGCTGGATATTTCATGCCTCGTTCAACAAGTACACCTTGGTGAGATGAACCGGAATCGAACCAAACGTCCATAATATCATTTTCTTTTGTAAATTCGCCGTTCGGGCTACCTGGATGTGTAAAGCCTTCTGGTAATAATTCTTTCGCTGTTTTTTGGAACCAAATATTTGATCCATGCTCACGGAATAATGCTGAGACATGACTAATTGTTTCAGGTGTAATAATAGGTTCACCATTTTCAGCATAGAAAATTGGAATTGGCACACCCCACGCACGTTGACGAGAAATTACCCAGTCTCCACGATCACGAATCATATTATAAAGACGAGTTTCTCCCCAAGCTGGTGTAAATGCTGTTGCTTTTACAGCCTCTAATAACTCCCCACGGAATGCTTCAACAGATGCAAACCATTGTGGAGTCGCACGATAAATAACAGGCTTTTTCGTACGCCAGTCATGTGGATAGGAGTGCGTAAAGAAATCAAGCTTTTCTAACGCTCCTACTTCTTTTAGTTTTTCTGTGACTAGTTTATTCGCATCATTATAAAACACGCCTTCAAAGCCAGGTGCTTCGTCTGTATAACAGCCACTATTATCAAGAGGACTAAGAATACCTAAACCATATTGTTTACCAATATGATAATCGTCTTCACCGTGTCCTGGTGCTGTATGAACACAACCTGTACCCGCTTCAGCAGTTACGTGTTCACCTACCATAATAAGAGATTCACGATCATAGAATGGATGTTGCGCTACAATACGATCTAGTGCCTCACCTTTTACTTCTTGTACAACCTCATAGTCTTCCCATCCAAGCGTATTTGCCACTGACTCTAATAATTCTTTGGCAATGATGAATTTTTTATTAGCCACTGCAACTACTACATAGATAAATTCAGGATTCAAAGAAATCCCTAAGTTTGCTGGTAATGTCCATGGTGTTGTTGTCCAAATGATAAATTTTGCATCTTCTGGAACAACGCCCTTCGCATCCTTAATAGCAAAGCTTACATAAATTGATGGGGATTTGATGTCCTTATATTCAATTTCAGCTTCCGCCAAAGCAGATTCAGAAGATGGAGACCAATAAACTGGTTTTAACCCTTTATAGATATACCCTTTTTCCGCCATTTTACCGAAAACTTCAATTTGACGTGCTTCAAACTCAGGCTTCAACGTAATATAAGGATTTTCCCAATCACCTCGGATGCCTAGACGTCGGAATTGAGCACGTTGATTGTCAATTTGCTCGTAAGCATACTCTTCACAAAGTTGGCGGAATGCTGCTACTGACATTTCTTTACGTTTTACACCTTTGTTAGTCAATGCTTGCTCAATTGGTAAACCATGTGTATCCCAGCCTGGAATATAGTTGACATGGTAGCCAGTCATGGAACGATGACGTGTAATCATATCCTTCAATACTTTATTTAGAGCATGGCCGATATGGATATCACCATTTGCATAGGGAGGACCATCATGTAGAACAAATTCTGGACGACCTTCCGTACGTTCCATCTGTAATTTGTTAATATCCATATCATTCCATTTTTCTTGCATTTTTGGCTCATTCGCTGGTAAATTTCCACGCATTGGGAAATCAGTTTTTGGCATTAATAAAGTATCTTTGTATTCAACCATTAAAATTCCTCCTTTATTTTACATAAACAGTTAGACATTTTTCTCATAAGACAGTTATTGGCAAATTTATCTAAAACGATTCGGAAACAAACAAAAAAAGCCCTCAATCCCACTAAGGGACGAGAAGCTTCTACTCGCGGTACCACCCTACTTGTAGCACAAAAAATTGCACTACCTCTTAAAAGCACATTTAACGTCGTGCATCACGAAATAACCTACTTTTTTCAGTTATTTAGCTCAGAAGTGATGTTCAATGCTAGTTGTATGTTTGGGCTCTCACTGTCCCCAAATCGCTTAACAACGCCTAACAAATACTGTCTTCGTCTCTGCTTTTATGCATATCTGTTCAAAATAATTACTATTACAAAGTATATGAAATTCACACAATCGCGTCAAGTTTCATTTGTCAATTGCAACAATTAAAAAGAAAAGTTAAATATCTTCAGCATCCTGTGCTTCATCAACAGATGCTTGAATTTCTGTTAAATCAATATCATATTGCAGCAAATGATCCCAATCATCTGCATTTAGTAAATCTAGCTGTGCTTCTACAAGCATCTTGAAACGATTACGGAATACCTTAGATTGCTTTTTCAGCTCATCAATTTCAATTGTCACCTTACGAGCCTTCGTCAAAGCTTCATTGACAATTCGATCAGCATTTTTTTCAGCTTCTTTTACAATGAGCTTTGCCTCTTTTTGAGAATTTCTTCGCACTTCATCAGCCGCTTCTTGTGCAACGACAATAGACTTCTGCAAAGTTTCTTCTAAGGAGTTAAAATGTCTCGCTTGTTCTAAAGCCATCTCTAATTGCTTATCAACTTCCTTTTTTTCACGAAGCAGAATTTCATAGTCTTTAATAATCTGATCTAAAAATTCATTTACTTCATCTTCAGCATAACCTCTGAAGGCTTTTGTAAACTCCTTATTATGTATATCAATAGGTGATAATGGCATACAATCCTTCTCTCCTTTACATGTACATTCGTAACTCCTATTATACAATTGTTCCGACAACTTAGCAGTAAAAATTAATGAAATTTACTTCACTTTCAGCTTTTTTGGGCCAATCGACCGATTTGAAGACGGATTTTATCTTTTTTTGTTCGGCCTTCAGTCATAATAATTTTCACTCGACCACTTCCTCGTATCGATAATATATCTCCCTCTTGTAATTCAAAAGCAACTGTATCTCGTTCTGTCCAATTAACACGTACTTTTTTTCCAGTAATTAAAGCTTGAGCTTTTTGGCGTGATACATTTAATATAGTCGCAATAATTACATCTAATCGCATCGAAGATACTGTATGAGATTCCTCCAGCCATTCTTCCTCATTATTAATAAGGGACTCTAATTCTTTTAAAGACTCGATATGCACCTTTACTTTACCAATACCTGTTAAATGTAACCGAACATATTCTGCTACTTCTTGAGCTACAACAAATTGCACCTGCTGATCATTTACACGTATATCGCCAAATTTGCCACGGTTTAAACCTAATGATAGCAATGCACCTAAAACATCGGGATGTCGTAATTGGACAAATTTCACCGGGTACTGAATCGTAAATGCTACTAACTGAAAGTCTTCATTTGTCGCTTCATAGTAAGTAGGAAAAATGAGCATACGCTGCCTCTCTGCCCCTTCAAATAAACCTGTACAGGCAGTTTTCAGGGTATCATCTTGCCCGATAATCGATGTCACAATAAAACGCTGTCTTGGGTCAAGAAAATCTGTCAGCTTAGGTGCATAACGATCTTCAACCTCACGCTGCCAGTTTATTACCTGTTCAATAAAGGGCTGTTCATCTTTTCGAAAATGCTGTATTAAGTGTTCCATCTTGTTGTCTCCTCTTTCACTCGTTCCTTTTTGCTTTATTAGTTGGAAACTTAGTATTCCCAATTAATGACGTTTGGACGTCATTGTTTTAAAACTTTTTATTAGTCGCTTTAATAGCGGAGATAATTAAAATAAATAAAAAATCCCCACCAAAACGTGAGGATTTATTTCTAAGCGAACATAAAATATATTTTCTGAATGACTATATAAAGCCCTCTTTCTATAAAATTCAGCATAAAGATGGCTACAATTGGCGAAATATCAATCATACCAAGTGGCGGAATGAATTTTCTGAAAATCCCTAAATATGGCTCACACACTTTTTCAAGCATGCGACCAATGGCTGAATTTTGAGCGGCAGGCACCCAAGACATTAAGATATATGCAATTAGCATGAATGAATAAATCTTAAATGCTAATGATACATAACCAAGTATAATAAAAAAAGTCATATAAACTACAATCCTCGCTATTAATTATCGTCTAAAATAAAGTTTGTAATTTCACCAGTCACTTCTACATTATCTGGCGTACAAAGGAAGATATCTTTACCGATACGTTGAATATCTCCAGCAAGAGCATAGACTGTACCACTTAAAAAATCAATAATGCGTTTGCCTTGCTCTCGTTCAATACGTTGTAAATTGACAATTGTTGCGCGTTTATTTTTTAAATGCTCTGCGATATCCTGTGCTTCTGCATAAACTCTCGGTTCTATTAAAACAACTTTTGCTCCCTTAGAACTCATCGCTGCCTGCAAACTGACAATGTTATTAGGAGTTGCTGTGCTTTGTGGCATGATTTCATGAATAGGTGCTTTGCGTTCTTTCATCATTTTTTTTGGCTTAACTGAATGAATCGGTTGCTGTTGTTGTATGGGTTGTTGTTGCTGAATAGGAGCTTGCGTGATTTCTTCTTCTAATTCTTCTTCAAGGTAAAAGAAGTTTTTAATCTTATTTTTCATGCTCATCCTGTTCCCCTCTTTCATTTCCAACAAGAGCCGTTCCGACTCGAACAAAAGTAGCCCCTTCCTCTACCGCAATTTCAAAGTCATTAGACATGCCCATTGATAACTCGGTACAAGGTGCGTGTGCGAATCCTTGCTCGGCTATTTGCTGTTGACATTGTTTTAATTGCTTGAAAACAGAGCGAATAATTGCTTCGTTTTCGGTGTTTGGTGCCATAGTCATTAAACCTACAACTTGAATTTTAGTAAAACCTTTTAATGCTTCTACAAAAGGCAAAACTTCTTCGATAGTTAACCCATGCTTTGATTCTTCACCAGAAACATTTACTTGTACAAAACATTTAACAGGTTGTTCTGCTCTTTTTTCAATTTCTTCTGCCAAACTCAAACGATCTAAGGAGTGCAAATAATCAATGCTGTTTATCACTTGTTTTACTTTACGTGTTTGAAGCGACCCAATGTAATGCCAATGTACATCAGCGTGAATCTCAGTAATTTTGCGATGTAAGCCTTCTGGTCTATTTTCTCCTAAATGAGTGAGTCCTGCTTCAATTGCTTCTTGCGTTCTTTCAACAGAAACTTCCTTAGTCACGGCAATTATTTGGACTTTCTCGCCCTCACGATTCCCTTTTTTTTCTGCTGCTGTTATTAATTCATTTAGTTTGTTTAAATTTGTTAAGATTTTTGTCACTGTTTTTCCCAACTTTACAACAATAGTTTCTTTTATTGTAACAAGCAATGCTTGATTTATCAATGAATAGCCTGACCTATGTCAGCATACAATCCTCATAATTTTAATGAGCCTACGTCTTAGGAAAGGGCTTTGACTAAAATGACATCCTTGCCAACAACAAGCACATCCTTCATATACACTTTCCTCACAGACTCTTCGCCTTTAAAAAAACCAAGATATTTGCGAGGCTCTGCAATCAAAAACGCTGTCACATAGCCCGTTTCTTTTGATACTTCAGCATCTATTACAAAGCCTATAAATCGTCCATTTCCTGCTTCAATGACTTCTTTTTGTTGTAACATCGAAAAACGCAATGACATACCTCCTCTATTGTTTACTTTCGTATAATCATTTCTACCATCAAACTTTGCTGTTACTTTATATTTATGTATTACTTGTTCATTGAATGAAGATAAAATGCGCACCGAATTATACGATGCGCATTTTTTTATTTGTAATCTTTTTGCATTGTTTCAATTGCATTTTTTTCAAGACGTGATATTTGTGCTTGAGAAATCCCAAGTTCTTTGGCAATCTCAGTTTGGGTTTCTCCATAATAAAATCGTTTGGCAACGATCATTTGCTGACGTTCATCTAGCTTTTGCAAGCTTTCCTTTACCGACACATAGGCAACCCATTGATCCTCAGATACATCATCATCACGTAATTGGTCCATCATATAAACAGCATCTCCGCCATCTGAATAAATGGGCTCTTGTAATGAAACTGGATCTTGAATTGCATCTAAAGCAAATAAAACATCTTCCTTTTTCATGTCAATCATTTCAGCAATTTCTTCAATCGTTGGTTCTCGCAAATTATCGGTTATCCATTGCTCTTTTGCCTGCATTGCCTTATAAGCTATATCTCTTAGAGAGCGAGATACACGTAATGCATGATGATCACGCAGATGGCGACGAATTTCACCAATAATCATTGGTACAGCATATGTCGAAAATCGTACATTATGCTTTAAATCAAAATGATCAATGGCTTTCATGAGGCCAATACAGCCCACTTGAAATAAATCATCTGCCTGTTCACCTCTATAGGCAAATCTACCGACAATACTAAGCACTAGCCTTAAATTGCACATCACAAGCTCTTCTCTAATCTCTGTTTCTCCAGCTTGTAACCGGATGAAGAGTTCCTTCATTTCCTCGTGCTTTAGAATTGGCAAAGTCGATGTATCTAAGCCGCAAAGATCTACTTTTGTTCGCATATTCGATTCCTCCGGATGTTATTCTCTGACTAAACCGTGACATCAGTTTGTCCGAGAGAAACAAGAATATGCACAAAAGCTGCGACCAATTTTAGGTAGGTTAAATTTCCCTTTCTAAGAAATTGGTTGATTTAAATTTTCACGTAAATCTTGAATAATTTTCTTTTCTAAACGGGAAATATATGATTGCGATATGCCTAAATGATCTGCAACTTCTTTTTGTGTCATTTCAACTTTTCCATTGAGACCAAAGCGACATTCCATAATATAACGTTCACGCGCACCTAGTAAATTAATAGCGTGGAACATATGCTGACGTTCAATTTTTTTCTCCACATTATCTAAAATAATATGCTCTTCTGTTCCTAAAATATCTGACAGTAATAATTCATTTCCATCTGCATCAGAATTTAGTGGCTCATCTAAGGAAACTTCACCCTTCATACGACTTGTTTTTCGTAAATGCATTAAAATTTCATTTTCAATACAGCGTGATGCGTAAGTTGCAAGCTTAATATTTTTATCCGTATTGAACGTCTCAATCGCCTTTATTAAACCAATGGAGCCAATGCTGATTAAGTCTTCGATTGGCGTTCCCGTATTATCAAAACGTCTAGCAATATAAACAACAAGACGTAAATTACGTTCAATTAGTGTGTCTCTAGCTCGTAAATCACCGTTCATAAAGGATGCAATGACTGTAACTTCTTCTTCTCGACTTAATGGCACTGGCAATGAATCATTTCCCCCTATATAGTACGTTTCACGACTCCGAAACTTACTCCATAATTTTTTCAAGCTAGCAAGTAGCCTAAGAAGCAATAGTTCTCCCCCTCTATGAGTTATTTGAAAGCGCTGAAAAATGTAAAATTGCTGCTGTGCTATGTGGAAAATTTTTAGCTTTTTTGGTTAATACAATATATTCATTCATTTTCACTTGTGAAGGCTCCCCCTTTATATGCCACTCATCAAAGCGAAAACCAAGGACAACGGTTTGCTGTTGTACTGTATTGACATGAATAAATCGTATATAACGCTGATAATCTTCTGAAAACATAGATACATTGTACGGATCTGTTTCTTGCCATTCCATTAATGCTTCCCTGAACGCCGAAGGTAAATGTGGTCTCAAAGCAGTATAGGAAACAAAATGAACCGGTTTGCCTGATAATGGCTCAATAGCTTGATTTCCTGTATCTACAAAGGCAGAAAGTGGTATTGTTGCCCCAAAGATTGTTAAAGTTGTATCAAATACAAATTGACCACTTAAGCGTTCTAACTTTACAAAACCCCATTGCTTATAAAATGCAACAAGATTTAAAACTGCCAGCAAAAAGCAAATGATTATGAAATGGATGGCAGAAAGATTTTTTAAAAAAGGTTGTAGTGCTGTTAACAATCCGCCAATAACGATCGTTGCTGTTAACACAATCGGTCCTTGCTTCTGAAAGCTTCGAATCTTAAAATGAAACGCTATACCAATTAATAATATAAAACTAAGAATTGTCGTCCACAGCATTTGACCGCCAATGACAGCTACAAAACTACTACAAATTGAACTCATTAATAATCTTGAATTTTTTACAAGGACTCCTGTTACTCTTGCTGTAAACGTGAGTATCGCTAGATTAAAAAGCGTATTAATGAGCACCAGCCATTCTCCATACATAACAGCCGCCTCCTACTTACAAAGTTAGCACGTTACTCCCACAAATATTGTCAAACAATCGCATCATTTCCTAAAAATGTTTTGACAAAAAACATGGTTTCCTTACACATTTGAACATCATGACAGTCAATATAAAAAGCTCGTATTTTACATATGTAAAATACGAGCTTTTTAGAAGTTAATTAACCACGATTTTTGCGGTTACGTAAAAATGCTGGAACCTCAAGCATGTCATCCTGTGCATAATTTTGCTGATTTTGACGTGGCTGCTCATGTTGCACATGCATTTCTTGTCGTTGTTCACGAATAGGTGCTTGTTGCTGTGGAGCAGATTGTCTGTTCATGTTAAGTGTCGGTTTTGCTGTTGGTCGTTGTTGCTGTAAAGCTTCCTCTGTGAAGCCTGTCGCAATGACTGTAACAATGATTTCATCTTTAAGATTTTCATTAATAACAGAACCGAAAATCATATTTACCTCTTCATCTGACGCAGAAGCTACGATATCTGCCGCTTCTTGTACTTCAAATAAGCTAAGATTTGAACCACCTGTAATGTTCATAAGAACACCTTTTGCACCGTCGATAGACGATTCAAGCAATGGACTTGAAATAGCTTTCTTTGCAGCCTCAGAAGCTCTGTTTTCGCCCGTCGCGATACCAATTCCCATTAAGGCTGAACCTTTGTTGGACATAATCGTTTTCACGTCTGCAAAGTCTAAGTTAATAAGACCCGGTGTAGCAATTAAATCTGAAATACCTTGTACACCTTGACGTAATACATTATCGGCTTCTCTAAATGCTTCTAGCATTGGTGTTGATTTATCAACTATTTGTAGTAGCTTGTCGTTTGGTATCACAATCAGTGTATCTACTGCTTCTTTCATACCGCCAATTCCACCGATTGCTTGTGTTTGACGCTTACGACCTTCAAAAGTAAATGGACGTGTGACAACACCTACTGTAAGGGCTCCCAATTCACGTGCAATTTGTGCAATCACTGGAGCTGCACCCGTACCCGTTCCGCCGCCCATACCAGCAGTCACGAATACCATATCGGCTCCTCGTAAAACCTCTTCTAGCTGTTCTCTGCTTTCTTCTGCAGCTTTTTTCCCTACTTCAGGATTTGCACCTGCACCTAATCCACGCGTTAATTTAGCCCCAATTTGTAGCCTTACTTCTGCTTTGGATAAATTTAATGCCTGTGCATCCGTGTTAACTGCGATAAAATCAACACCCTGCACACCATGTTCTATCATTCGATTGACAGCGTTGTTACCGCCGCCACCAACACCTATGACCTTTATTACTGCAAGTTCATCAACACTTGTATCAAATTCTAACATCTCTTTTTCCTCCCACGGTAACTCGACTCTGTATCATTCATTACGCATTCTAGTTAATCAAAGAACTTATCAAATAATTTTTTTGCTCTCCCAATTACGCTTTCTTTTGGTTCTGAAGGTGCAGAATACTCTTGCTTTTTGCTTATAGCTGGTTGAGCCCCTACAACTGCATATTCAACAGGCTGCGTATTCGTACTTTTACCGTAAAAATCATCTTCTAAATAGGCGTAACGAATAAGTCCAACTGCCGTCGCAAATGAAGGCTCTCTAACCCCGATATAATCGGGTGTATAGATTCTAACACGCGTTTGTAGAATTTGACGTGCTAATTGGGCAATCCCCTCAAGCTTTGCAACACCACCAGTTAAAACCACACCGCCTGGTAAATCTCTAACACCTAAACGCGCTAATTCATCTATAACTAGCTCTAGTAATTCTTCTAATCTAGCACCGATAATCTCCGATATATAACGTTGGCTGTACTGATCAGTAGAATCTGTACCTACGACGGGCACTTCAAAGAGTTCGTCATCTGATGCGTCATCATAAAAGGCATGTCCAAACTGGTGTTTAATTTGTTCTGCTTGTTCTGTTGGTGTTTTTAAAACGATTGAAATATCCTTCGTTATATGATCACCACCAACTGGTATGACACCAGTATGTGTTAATAAACCCTCTTCAAATACTGCGATTGTTGTAGATCCGCCACCTAAGTCAATAAAGGCAGTTCCTTGGTTTTTTTCATCTTCTGTTAAAGCAAAATAGCCCGATGCTAATGGCTGCAAATATATTTCTCGTATACTTAAACCCGCTCGCTCAACACAGCGAAGAACATTGTGTAAAAGCGTTTTGGATGTCGTTATCATTGTTGCATCCATTTCAAGACGAATGCCAATCATACCACGAGGATCTTTAATTTCATCAAGGTTGTCCACAATAAACTGTCTTGGAATGATGTTAACTAATTCACGTTCAGGAGGTATTGACATGACTTGTGCAGATTCTACCACTCTGTCTAAATCATCATCTGTAATTTCTCTATTTTCACTATTTACAGCGACAACACCTTTAACTAGCTGTAACATCGTCTGGTTAGCTGGAACGCCTAAAACGACTTCATGGATTTGATAACCCGTCATTCGTTCGGCCTGTTCTATTGCTTTTCGAATAGATTGTACTGTTGCATCAATATCAACAATTGCACCTTTTCGAACTCCATTCGACTTTACATTTCCGACGCCAATTACATGTAATTGCCCGTCACTCATTTCACCTATTAATACCTTGACAGAGGAGGACCCAATATCAAGGGAAATGTATAAATCTTGCTGATTCAATTCGCTGCACCTCCTTGAAAAATGCTCTTGTTTTCATTCTATTGTAAATTTGGCATAATGTCTAAGCAAATCGAGTATTTTGGTCAATTTTTCTCTCATTCTATGGAAGATTTTTTTCGCTTGTGACGTTTCTCATCTAACCTAGTTAGTAATATACGCCTAATTATTGCTATATTCTGGAATAAACGTACTCCAAAAGCGAAAATCGCTGCTAAATACAAATCTATCCCCAAATTCACTCCTATAAAAGCTAAACCTGCTGCTAGAACTATATTAAAAAAGAATCCTGATACAAAAACTTTATCATCGTAAACTTGCTGCAATTGAGCACGAATACCTCCAAATAATGTATCTAAAGCTGCTAAAACAGCTATTGACAGATAATTTTCATACATAGAGGGGATTTGTATATTTGTTAACAAGCCAAGGGCAAGTCCAAATACCAAACCTAAAAATGGTAGCCACATATATTAATCTCCTTTTTTAACCTCTGCTAAATAATCATTTGTCAACGGCTGATCAAATGCTGGAATTTGTAACTGTTCAATTGGTTCTTCAATTACTAAATTAAAATTATCTAAATAAAATGAGTCTATAAATGTTGAGGCCTGCAAGGAATTATACATTTTCTGCGCTGCTTTATAATCGCTTGTCCCTACAAATATCTCAAAAGAAGGCGAAGACAATGGTATACTGTTTACTGTTGTCTTGCCATTTATATCTCGTATGGCTGTTGTTTGTACTACACGATTACCATCAATCGAGACATTAGTCGCATTGTTCTTAAAAAGGGTATTTAATAATTGAGTTAACAAATCGGGTGAAATTTCTTTAATTTCATAGCCCATTTCTATCAGTTCAGGTGCAGGTTCGACTCGAAGTACAACACCTGGCCCGATAACTTCTGTTAATCCTGCTTGTAGCTTTAAACGATTCAATGTTTCATTTAAGGCTGCTTGCTGATTTACTTTTTCAGATTGCTCATAGCGATCCACTACTTCATGAAGTGAGCGAATTTCTGCCAGTAATGCGGAATGTCTTTGTTTTTCTTGTGCTAATTCCTCTCTTATTGCCCAAATATCTCGTGTATCTCGCTCAGCTGGTTTTTGTATGGTATTGTATTGTACCGCTATCATCAAACCGATAATAAATAGCACGATCGTTATTCGGGTGTACATATTTCTTTTCAAAATAGCCCCTCCTAGACGTATCGTATGCCCCTCAGAATACGACTTTGAATTGTATAATTATCTACAATTGACTATAAAACTGGAGGCTAAATTAAACTTGAAGCTTAAAGTATAGAACTTGTCCTAACTTTCTACTTTTACTTTTGGCATTGTAAGCTTTTGATTTTCTTCAAGTGACACCACAATATTGTCATTTAATAATTGATCCACTACGCCCCCATTTAAATTTAAAGAAGCCATCAATGTATCTGAATCACCAACCGCTTCGATCACAAATGGAGCTGGATGTTGTGTACCATCAATTGTTATTACTGGACCATTACAGCGAATATAAGAACTCGCTAATACACGTTGTCCATTAATAGCAATAGCTTGCGCGCCTGAAATTTTTAGTTCATTTAACAATTTAAAAACATGACTTTCATGGACAATATAATCATTTGGATTTAAGGATTTTGGATCATAGTCTCCATCCTGAAGGGTTATGCGTATGCCCTTCCCCTCACTCTTTAGTTCACCGAGTAAAAGCCGTAAATCTTCTGCTTGCTCAACAAGCTTCTTATAGTCCTTTTCGTTTGAAGCAAAGGATTTTTCATACTTTCGAATTTGTTCTTGTAAATTATTTAGTTCTTCTGTGAGTTCTTTATTGCGCTCTTGTTGGGTGATTAGCTCCTCCCGATAAGATTCTTCTTGCTCAAAAAGTTCAGAATCAATAGTGCCTGCTTCTCGGTTATCTTTTGCCTGGTTGTATGAATAGCCGATGATAAATCCTGTTGTTACACAAACAATTAGTAATTCAAATTGTTTTCTAGTAAAAAAACTCCCTTTGCTATTCGTCTTCTTGTTGTTCATCATCCGTCACTTCCTGGTTAACCATTTCCCCATCTGCATTCGCTTCCATATCAATACTAATCTTGTTGTATTCCTCGTTAAAAGGACGATAGTATGAACCGACCTCTAAATCAATCACACCTTTTTCTAAGTTGGCAATTTGTGCGACAATAGAGGGGTAGTAATTTAACTTTTCCGCTAGTGTCTGAATAACAGCACGAACTTCATAGCCATCATTCATATAAAGCTTGACTGCATTTGGATTTGCCTCATTACTATTCGTGTTAACCTGAGAAATTAAAGCTAATACTTCTGGCTTTAATTGTGCTAGCTGTTCAACAAGCTTATTTATGGTCTTTTCACCAGTTATCCCGATAAAAACAGGTGCATCAATGGGTGTATCATTTCCTGTTTGTTCAAAGCGCTTGCCGTTTTCTAGCAAAGGATAATAAGTGCCGTCTCCAGCTAAGTACGCAACTTTTTTCCATTCTTTAATATCAATTGTTACGCCTTGTAACCAGTTACGGTTAACATGTGCTTCTTTTACCCATTTATCCTTTAATAAAATCTGCTCAATATCTTCCACTTTGAAACTCCACATTGATTTTCCCGGTGCAAGAGTACTTGCCTCCAAATAATATTGGTCATTTGCTAGCTTTGCACCATTGACTGTGATTTTATTGATGTTACTGTATGGAGATTGAAAATAAAGGAGTACTGCTAACACAATAAAGAAAAGTAATATTAGCACGATAAATTTACGGTTTGTACGCTTTTTTCGTCGCTTTTTTAGCGTAGGTATGCGATCTTCTATATCAATTACTTTCTCCAAAAAGTACTCCTCCTTTATATTTATTTCGCTAATTGATAAATAATACCTATTATTAACCACATTGTTACTAAAGATGTTCCACCATAGCTAATAAAAGGTAATGTGACACCCGTTACTGGCACTAAACCTATTACTACGGCTATATTTAAGAATGCTTGCACCATAAGCATTGTGACAAGCCCGATAATCGCATAATAGGACGTTCGATTTTTAGCCTGTACAGCAAATCTATAGCCTGCATAGATCGTTAGTACAAAAAGCGCTAAAATAACGAGGCCACCAATCAATCCGACTTCCTCTAAAATAATGGCGTAAATAAAATCATTTTGAGGCTCTGGTAAATACAGAAACTTTTGTCTGCTTTGTCCAAAGCCATGCCCAAAAATCCCGGCTGGACCGATAGCCATTAATGATTGCACCGCTTGGAACCCACTAACCAAGGGATCAGCCCATGGATCAAGAAATGCTTCTATACGCTTTAGACGATATGGCGCTGTCGCTATGAGACCTACTAATCCAGCGACACCAGCTAGCATAATCATGGCGTATAGTTTTAGAGGATAGCCAGCGACAAAAAATAATAAAAATACAGATACAACGAGAATAAATACTGAGCCAAAATCTGGCTGCAACATGATGAGAACAACAGGTAATAACAGGATGAAACCATGTCGCCAGTTAACAACAGGAGTGCCCGTTTTATGTTGGGCTAATATATGGCTCAAGTACACAATGACGGTAATTTTCGCTAACTCTGCTGGCTGTATTGTTAATGGACCTACACCAATCCAGCTTTGCGAACCATTTCGCACGAGTCCTATACCAGGAATCAGTACGAGAACGAGTAATATTAACGAAAATATATAGGCCATTTTCCAAAAGGACTGCTCTCTCAAAATATTTAATCGAATCGTGATTAAAAATACGACAATGGCTACCACAAAGTATACGCTTTGCTTCATATAAAACGGCATTTTTCCACTATAATGAACGGCACTCCAATAGGTACCTGCAGAATAGACGAAAATAATGCCGATTATTGATAGCATCAAAGTTGTGACGAGCAATAAGTAGCTTTCTTTACCTCTCAGTAATGCCATCCTTCCAAGTCAAGTATATTCTAAAATAGTTACAGGCTCATTACAGCTTCATTACAGCATCAATAAAAACATCTCCACGTATTTCAAAGCTGTCATATTGATCCCAGCTTGCACATGCAGGAGATAGTAAGATAATATCTCCTTCTGCAGACATCGGTGCTGCATATTGAACAGCGTCTTCTACATTTTGAGCAATGACGGTTTGTTGGACACCACACGATTTTGCAAATTCTACAAAGCGTAAGCCAGTTTCTCCAAATGCAACAACACCCTTTACATGACTCATACAAGGGCGAAGTTCTTCAAAAGAATGTCCACGATCTAAGCCACCTGCGAGTAAAATGACAGGAGCTTGGAAAGCATCTAAAGCACTCTTTGTTGCTAAACAATTGGTTGCCTTAGAGTCGTTATAAATCTTTCGACCGTTCCATTCACGTACGAATTGTGTACGGTGTCTAACTCCCCCAAATGTCGCTAAAACCTCTTCCATCTTCTCTTTGTCACAGCCTACTAAAATACAAGCTGCGACGGCTGCCAAGATGTTTTCTAAATTATGCTTGCCAGGCAAGGCTATGTTGGCGCGATCCATATACGGTTCACCTTGCCAATAAATTGTTGTCTCATCTGCACTAATGCCATTTTCAGTACGTCCCTTTGAACTGAATGGAATCTTCTGTGCATGAGATTGTGCTGCATATCCAACCACTATCGGTTGATCGGCATTGTAAATAAAATAATCACTGTCATCTTGATTTCGAGTAACACCAAACTTCGCTTCAGCATAGTTATTAAATGTTCCATGATAGTCTAGATGCGCATCATAAAGGTTTGTCAAAATAGCAATTTTAGGCTTAAACGTTTTGATCCCCATCAATTGGAATGAAGACAATTCTGTTACAATGATGTCATCTTGTTTAGCTTCTTTTGCGACGCCACATGCAACTGTTCCAATATTTCCAGCAATTAACGGATTTTTACTTCCATTATTTAACATGTCGAATATTAAAGTTGTCGTCGTTGTTTTGCCATTCGAGCCCGTTATACCAATAAATGGTGCATCACTAATTAAATAAGCTAGCTCAATCTCTGTCCAGACCGGAATCTCTCGACTAAGGGCATCTGCCACAATTCGATTGCTATAAGGTATACCTGGATTTTTCACCACTAGCTCAAAGCCTTCATCAAGTAGATCTTCAGGATGGCGACCACAGATTACTGTAATCCCCTTTTGTAATAGCCTTTGTGCATCTGGACTTTCATCAAATGGCTTCGAATCATTAACTGTTACGAATGCGCCAAGCTCGTGTAAAATTTCAGCAGCAGCCACACCACTTTTTGCTAGACCTAACACAAGTACTTTTTTATGTTGTAAATCTGTATAGTTTTTCATTAGAACGCCTCCGATAAAACTGCAATTAATGCTACTGCTAAGGCCGTTGACCAGAAGACAAGCACCACTTTCCATTCTGACCAACCTGATAATTCAAAATGATGATGAATAGGGCTCATTTTAAAAATACGCTTTTTTCGAAGCTTAAAGCTACCTACCTGCAAAATAACGGAAAGTGTTTCGATAACAAACACTAAGCCAACTAGTAAAAGCAAGAACTCTTCTTTTACTAAAACAGATACCATAGCCAATGCACCACCTAATGCTAATGACCCCGTATCCCCCATAAATACCTTGGCAGGATTAGCATTAAATAATAAAAAGCCTAATAAAGCACCTGTTACTGCAAACGAAAATAGTGCAATATCTGCCTGACTTTGGAATAGCGCAATAACCCCAAATGCTGCAAAGGCAATCGAAGCAGTACCTGCCACTAGCCCGTCTAGTCCATCCGTCAAATTCACTGCATTAGAGAAGCCTACTAACCAGAAAATTAAAAAGGCTACATAGAATACGTCAAGATCAATTGTCCACTCCGTAAATGGAATGGCTAGCGTTGTATCAAACGATCCTACATGTAGAAGGAAATACGCAAGAATAGCAATAACAATTTGCCCAATCAATTTTTGAAGAGAGGTTAAACCTAGATTTCTTTTAAATACAACCTTTAAACCATCATCTAATAAACCTATTAAGCCGAATCCTGCTAATACTAATAAAAGTACTACGGTCTGTGTCGTTAATAAATCTAAAAAGCTACCTACACCAACAGTTGTAAGGAGGATGGATATTAAGAAAATAATTCCTCCCATTGTTGGTGTACCAGCTTTTTTCATATGTGATTTTGGTCCCTCTTCTCGAATACTTTGCCCAAACTTTAGACGACGAAGAAGTGGAATACTTATTGGTGCCAGGATAACTGTTACTAAGAAAGCAAGAGCTAAAATGGTAAGTGTTGTTGCGAGTTTCATTGAAAAATCTCCTTTAAATCTTGTTTCACTTTCTTCTTTAAGAAAAAAGCATTAACTTTCATTTTATTATTACTACCCTTCATAATAATAGTGGTTCTTTCCCATTTTTTAAAGGTAAAGTTATTCTAGTTCTCCAAATATAAATGAATGGTACCATCTTGTTTGATAACACTATCCACTTCAGGTAACTGATTACCAATTTTGGTCCCTTCTCCATGCCATTCAATACGGAATGGGTAAAATTGCTTGGCAATATCATCCTTCGTTTGACCAATAAAATTCGGTACCTTCACAGTAATTGGGTCACCATAACGATAATCCTTTTCAAGTTGTTCCTTCGATTTTTCAATACCTACAAAAGGCGCAACATCCTCAATAATTTGCCCCACTATAGGTGCTGCTACAACACCACCAAACTGGGTAGTCTTTTTCGGATTGTCAACAGCTACATAGACAACAATTTGCGGATTGTCTGCTGGTGCAAAGCCAATAAAGGATACGATGTATTCTCCACTTTTATAACGGCCATTTTCAACTTTTTGTGCTGTTCCAGTTTTACCACCAATACGCAATCCATCTCGAAAGGCTTGTCGACCTGAACCATTCGCTACTACTGATTCCAAGGCACCTCGAACCTTAGCAGAGGTTTCTTCACGAATTACCTGATTTTTAACAACTGGCTGCGTTTCTTGTATGACTTCCCCTGTATTTGGATTAAATACCTTTTTCACAACATATGGCGTATAAAGCTTGCCTCCATTTATGGCAGCAGCAACTGCTTGAACTTGTTGAATAGGTGTCACGGCTACTCCTTGACCAAATGAAGTGGTTGCCTGCTCGACAGGACCAAAGGCTTCCCTAGAAAATAAAATCCCTGATGCTTCACCAGCTATATTAGATCCTGTCTTTTTTCCAAAACCAAAATCTTTAATATATTGAAGTAGTCGCTCATTGCCTAGACGCTGACCTAATTCTATAAAGCCTGGGTTACAGGAGTTTTCAACTACCTCTAAAAATGTTTCATGACCATGCCCTTCACGTTTCCAACAGCGTAGCTTTGCTCCCGCCACCATTGTATAACCTGGATCATAAAATGTATCATGCTCCAAATCCACTAAGTTTTCTTCCAACGCAGCACTAAGGGTAATAATTTTAAAAGTTGAACCTGGCTCATACGTCATCCATACAGGCAAATTACGATTGTAGATGGCTGGCTCTACTAATTGATATTCAGCTGGATGGAAAGTCGGATAAGAGGCTAATGCCAAGATTTCGCCAGTGTTTGGATTCATAGCAATGGCCAATGCTTGGTCAGCTTCATAGCGCTTCATAGCTTGCGATATTTCACGCTCTACGACTTGTTGTACATCGACATCAATTGTTAGCTCAATTGTGGCACCATCTTCTCCTGCTTTCCAAGCACTTGAAACATTAGGCAAATTATTACCCTTTGCATCTGTGAATAGACGGATAGCAGAAGAATTGGCCTGCAGGAATTTATCATATTCATATTCTATTCCAGCTAATCCTTGAGCATCATAGCCCGTAAAACCTAAAAATCGAGATAAGAGCGTGCCGTAAGGATAATCCCTTGAATAATCAACTCCACTATACAATCCTTCAATTTGCATACCTTGTAATTCTACCGCTTTTTCATAAGGTATATTTTTGCCTTCAGGCGCTAGTTTCACTAAGTAGGCTTTTTTTTGCATTTTTTCTAATAGCTTCGCTTTATCCACTTCGAGAACTTGCGCAATTTTTTCTGCAGCTCCTTCAATATCATTACTTTGTGAAGGCATGAAATATAAAGTAGGCGCTAGCTTATTAGTTACAATACTCTCTCCATCTCGATCTGTTATATGCCCTCGTTCATTCGCGAATGGAATTTCCCTGTCCCAGTTCTCCTCTGCCTTGGTAGTTAGTTCTTTTTGATCTAACACTTGCAAAAAAAACAACCTAACAACAATTGCCACTGCTACACACATAAACAACACATATAAAATACGTAAACGCTTTTTAGAATGGATAGAAATCCACTTCATTCGACATCACACCTTGTTTTTTACAACGTATGAAATAAAGTGGACTTCTATTCAGTATTATTCACCCTCTACTTCTTCAACTTCGCCCTCAGAAGCAGACTCAACGTCTTGTACAAAGCTCTCAGCAGGTGTTTTGAGCTTGACGACTATCGGTGAACTATCGGTGATGACGGTTCCAGCTGAAACACTTTGACTTGCAACAAAACCTTCACCGAATATTTCCATCTCTAGTCCAGTCATAGATTTGAAGACTAGTAGATTACGTAATGACCAATTCGTGAAGTCTGGCAATGTTATCTCGCCTTCAGTCTTTAAAAATACAAAACTACCTTTTACGAGTTTTTGAGTGTTTGTTGGATATTGTTCAATAATTTTACCGCCACTACCTACAACGATTGGTTGTAAACCATCATTCGCTAATTCTACCTCAACTGCTTCAGAACTTTGACCTGTATAATCTTGAATGCTGACTTTATTGACATGTTGAACATCGTCTGGATTGATATTAAGGTGCTTTAAGCTATTTAACATAACTGGATTAAAGACTTTTGATACTGGTACGGAGCCAAGCTCATTGTTCAGCTTAGGTTTTTTCACTGAGACATAGACAATTAGCTGTGGATCATCTACAGGAGCCAAGCCTAAAAATGAATAAAGATATTGGTTTGAAAGATATCCACCGCTAGCTTTTGGAATTTGGGCAGTACCGGTTTTCCCTGCAACCTCATAATCCTCCAATATAAAATCCTTAGCAGTACCATATTCTGATGTTAATGTTGAAGCTAGGATTTCTCGTACTTGTTTCGCTGTATCAGCTTTAATCGGCTGCCCTTTTTCAACAGGCTCATGATTTTGAATAATTTTCCCAGTAGAAGAATCCACAATACGGTCGATAACATACGGTTGCATCATTTTGCCATCATTCGCAATAGCAGTCATCGCTTGGATTAACTGAATAGGTGTTACTGTAGAACCTTGGCCGTAGGTTGTTGTTACTCTTTGAATAGGGTACTTCGATAATATAGTACCTGTTGCTTCATTCGGTAAGTCAATACCCGTTTTGTGCCCAAAACCAAAGCGGTCCAGATAATCAATAAATACGTCATCGCCAATCTTTGTTAATAAATGGGCCATAGCAGTATTGGCAGAGCGTTGGAACCCTTGTAAATAAGTGATATAACCCCAACCATATCTATTGTGATCTCGAATCGTACGGTCAAATACTGTATATGATCCTGATTTAAATAAGTCATTCGGTGTCCATTTTCCCGTATCGATAGCTGAAGCAAGCGTGAAAGTTTTCATCGTTGATCCAGGCTCAATTGTCTCCTCAATCACCTCATTCAGCCACTTCATATTTTGACTCTCACGTGTTTCTGGGTTAAATGTAGGACGCTGTGACATTGCTAAAATCTTTCCAGTCTTCGGATCTGCCACAACCGCGGTCATGGACTCAGGATTATATTCCTGTTCAACCTTTGTCATTGCTTCCTCTAAGAAGCTTTGGATTGTTTTATCAAGTGTTAAATAAATGTCGTCCCCATTTTTTGCAGGAGTAATCATTTTCTCACTGTTCGGAAGCAAATAGCGGAAAGCATCTGTCTCATATTCCACTTTGCCATTAACGCCTGTTAGTTCTTTATCATACGTATATTCTAGACCCATTTCTCCCTTGGTTGTAACCGTACCGTCTTCATTATCTTTTTTGAGAGCATAGCCAATTAAATGAGAGGCAAATACACCATTTGGATAATACCGTTTTAAGTCACTTACAAAGAGAATTCCTGGTAATTTTTCTTCCTTTATTTTACTCATGACCTCGTGACTAATGCCACGGCCTGCGCTACCAAACTCAACTTGATATAAAGGTTCACCATCACTTCTATATCGATTGTTCAACTTTTTAACAATCTCGTCTTCCTTATCCTTCATCGCTGGTATATATTTCGCTAGTACTTTTGCCGTTTTCTCCGAATCCACTACATGTCGGGGATTCTTAGGATCTGTTGTAGCCTTTTCACTTACAATGGCAATCATGCGATAACTTAATGTATCCTCTGCAATTACTTGTCCATTTTGATCATAAATCTTCCCACGATTAGCTGTAATTACACTTTCCTTACCATACTTAGCTGCTGCTCTCGCTGCAAGCTCTTGTCCTTCTACTTCACCTGTAGCCTGTAATGTCACCATTCTTGTGAATAATAGAAAAAAGAGCCCTCCATAAAAAATTAATAATAGAAAGGCTCCCCATTGGAATCGAAATCTCTTTTTTTTCATTCTCCCGGCACTACCTTTACATTTTTCTCATTTTGAGTTAAACCGAGTTCTTTGGCTTTTTTCCATATGTTTTCGTATGTAGAAAGTTCACTTACACGAACCGTTAAGTCAACATTCTGTTTCGCAATCTCTTCTGCTTCTGATTCGATTTTTTGAATGTCTATACTTGTTGTTTGAATCGCTGCTTGTTTATTTAATACAAGTATTCCTAGTACAGCAATAATGCCAATTAAAACAATTAGCATTGTCTTTTCAAACTTCTGGTTCGTTTTTTTACGACGTATGATAGTGGGTTGTGGACTAGGTGGTGTTATCGGTTGTTGCACTTGTTGATGTTGGTGCTGTTGCCTTACACGAACTGCTGCCATTTACTCACGCCCTTTGTCGTTAATTTTCTCCACCACTCTAAGCTTCGCTGAACGCGCACGATTATTAACTGCCAATTCTTCATCAGATGGAATAATAGGCTTTCGTGTGATAAGCTTTAAAGTTGGCTTCATGTCATCAGGAATTACAGGTAAATTTGGTGGTAATTCCGGTAATGATGACGCTTCCTTAAAGATTGTCTTGCATAGGCGGTCCTCCAATGAATGGAACGTAATGACACTAATGCGCCCCCCTACGTTAATCATATCAATCGCATCGACTAAAGAATCCTCTGCTGCGCCTAGCTCATCATTAACAGCAATTCGTATTGCTTGGAAAATGCGCTTTGCCGGATGTCCACCTTTTCGGCGTGCCGCTGCTGGAATACCCTCTTTAATTAATTCTACAAGTTGACCAGTTGTTTCAATCGGTGCTGTTTTTCGAGCCTCTTCAATTTTACGGGCAACTTGTTTAGAAAACTTTTCTTCTCCATAACGGAAAAATATACGAACAAGATCCTCGTATGCCCATTGATTAACAACATCTGACGCTGTCAGTGTTGCAGTTTGATCCATACGCATATCAAGTGGTGCATCGTGGTGATAACTAAAGCCTCTCTCAGGTGTATCTAATTGTGGAGAAGATACGCCTAAGTCATATAAAATACCATCAACCTGCTTAATGCCATGAGCTAATAGTTCTTCTTTTAAGTAACGGAAATTCGAATGGATAAATGTAACACGCTGTATATAAGGTGCTAATCGAATTTTCGCATTTTCAATAGCCGTCATATCTTGATCAAAACAAATTAAGCGGCCTTTATCTGATAATTGTTGTACTAGATATTCACTGTGTCCCGCACCACCAAGTGTACAGTCCACATATACACCATCAGGATCTATGTTCAACCCATCAACAGTTTCTTTTAATAACACGGTTGTATGATCGAACATACCACTCGCTCCTCTCAGGCCTTAACCTCATTCAACTATCACGTTGCAATGCCTATTACAAGTTAAAAATCAAAGCCAATCATATTTTCTGCAATTTCATTAAAAGATTGTTCAGACTCACTAAAGTAAGCTTCCCAAGCATCCTTAGCCCAAATCTCTATTCGATTTGAAACACCCAGCACCACACATTCTTTTACTAGATGCGCATGATGCATAAGGGTAGTTGGGATATTGATGCGCCCCTGCTTGTCTATCTCTACCTCTGTTGCTCCAGAAAAGAAAAACCTCGCAAATGCTCGTGTATCTTTTTTGGTCATTGGTAAACCTTTTAATTTCTCTTCGAGTTTTCGCCATTCATTCATAGGATAGCCAAATAGACAGTTATCGAGACCTCTTGTGACAACAAACGTTTCGCCTAAAGCTTCACGAAATTTTGCCGGTACGATTAATCGCCCTTTCGCATCAACGGAGTGTTGATATTCTCCCATGAACATACTACTCACCCCACTTTATTAAATAATGTACCACATCCCCCCACTTTCCTCCACTTTTTTTAAAAAAAACTTGACATTTTATCACTTAATGTGCAATTAGACCTTTAGGAATTTTTTTGACATATGCTAAATGATACAAAAAAAGAGCCACCCCTAGTAGGATAGCTCTTTAAATACTATTTATCTCGACATTATTCATCAAATTCACAGGATATCAAATTACTACTTAGGTAAAAAGTATCTATTTATTAATTTTATAAATAAAGTAAATAGTGGTGTTTACCGATACTATAATTTTGCTTCAGCATTTCAGTAATTAACATAGGTCCAAACTCATTGAAATATTGATACGGATTAAAGGATCTCTCTTGGAAACCATCATTTGGATACAATTCATTTTGTAGCGTCATAAATTTACGAATCGTCGTTTCATGCTTACTCAATACAGTTTGTTCAATTTTTTGCTGCAAATAATCAAATTGCTTCGCATGATTTTCTTGATTTTTCTCAAGAATCTTATTTAATTGGAGATGCTGTTTCTCTAAATAGTAGGCAAGCTCTTCATATTTTTCTGTTAACAACTGCTGCATAGCTTGAATTTGACGTTTGGCTTCACTGTCCTGTACATCTGCAATAAAACGTTCTTTCAGTTGTAACGCTTTTCCTTCCCATACGTCAGTAACGGTTAGTTGATGCTCACGTAATAATTGCTCTACATGACGAGTCACAATAGTAATATGTAGGCGTGGAGCAAAAATCGGCATTTGTAAACCTAACGCTGAAAATGCATTTTTCAGTGTTGCCCAATAAGCTAACTCTCCTGGCCCCCCAACAAACGCTAATACTGGCAATGTCATCTCCTGCATCAATGGACGCGTTACTACGTTATTACTTAAACGTTCAGGATGATTATTTGCCACTTCTAATAGTTCTTCTTTTGTAAATTTAAGGTTTGCCGCTAAATTAACAAACAGATCATTTTTTCTTTCTAAAAGATATCGCTCGCCATCTTCTACATAAAATAAATTAGCGGCTTCATATGTTGCTAAAATAGGCTTACCGTAGCCAGCACGTTCAAGCTCCTCTTCCTTTTCCGTTACTACTCTAGCAATTTCTTCATTGGATTGAATGATTTGTGCAAAATATTTATGTTCAAATTGACGGAAATGAAAGTTGGCGGCATCGATTAATAATAAGCCTTCCTCTTTGAATAATTGATTCATAAGACAGGCAAAGAAATCTGTAAATGTTTCACTATTGTTCAATGCGTCAACTAATTGCTTAATCAGCGTTTCTGTATACTCTGTTTCTCCAATATCACGAATAATCGTATTAATTAATTGCGTCATCGACTCTTTGTTTAGGGCTGTTGCAGAAGCCATCGTTTTACGTCTAGAGCGCTCCCCATAAGCTCTTTTTTTCAGCAATTCCCCATGTACCGTATAGGTGTGATTGATTTCTTCTAAGTCATGATCTTCTCCAGCTATCCAGAAAACAGGAATAACAGGCTGTTGAAGCTTCGTACTTTGCTCTTTCGCTAATGCAATAACTGAAATCGCTTTATGAACGGAGTAAAGAGGGCCTGTTAAGATACCTGCTTGTTGTCCACCGACTATTACCATAGCTCCTTGCTCTAGTTGTTCTAAATGTTCATTCGCTTTTTTTGATAACCCCAGCGGCTCCATAAATTGACGGATGATTGTTGTTAATTCTTTTTGATCACGGGAATTTCTCGCTAAATGCTCCGCTCTTTTCTCAAAAGCTTGATCATTGTATTCATACTCAAAAAATTGATGAATGGCAGTATTTGGCGACCAGTAATCTGCTAGTACATGATTTTTTATAGGTACTTGGATTGACTCCAGTTTCATTTAACATAAACTCCTCTACTCACTAAATCATTTCCTTACTCATAACAAGAAATTGAATTTCATTCATACTATGCACATGAGGCTTCCAATGTCGCCTTGACGTTCAAATAGCTCAAAAAAATCCGCGATCTAGCGGCTTTGAGGTAACAGTGTATCATCAAACACTTTTTGACAATGTTTCAGCAGACATTTCAAACTCATTAAAAAGCCATCAATCTCCCTCAAGCAGGATTTTCTATACCCAACTTTGCTTTTGGTACAAAAAACATGTGCTGGTTCACTTCGTCCATGTTACTAAACTACACTTCTTGTTACGAAGGTTTATGAATGCAATCAATATTCTCATCCCCATAGAATGATTTTTATAACTATTTTAATGCTATTATTTTAACGCTTAAAGCTTCAACATGAAAAGAAAATGCTTAGACAACCTGTAAATATTCCATAATGGATTGAATAACACCCACGATACATATCACTAGATAAGCTGTACTAAGTAATAAGAATAAAAAACGCCAAATTTTCTTTAATAACGGCTTTACTTCTATTTCCTTTTTTGTCCGCCAATCAATATATGTAAAAATCATGGCCATCATTATCGCGAGTATCACCAAAAGCGCCCCAACATTCACACGCCAAAGCACACCGATAGCTAATGGAACAGAAAAAAACAAGCACAATGTCGTAACATCAGAGGCTGCTCCAAAAGCATGTGTGCCACGAATTTTAACTTTCCTGCCAACCAGATAAACAATGATGAAAAGAACAATTGGACAAAAAATTATAATACTAATAACTATATGTAAAAGGTCTTTCAACTTCTTTCACCGCTCTCCTCTATTGCAAGCACTTGATGATATAAAGTACGCAAAGTAGGTAAATTATGACCGTTTGCTAAAGCTTTATTTAGAATGACACCAACAATTGTTTCGATTTCACTTTTTCTCCCCTGCAGACGATCTGCTAGCATAGATGAAGTATTGTTGGCCGTTTTCCTACATAAGTCTATCACATCACTAAAAGATATGGTGTGTTCAATCTCATCAAAAGCTTCCGTAAGCTCTCGATAAATATTCTCTAGCAGTATAAATGCTTGTTGATTAGTCACTAACTCTCCGTTCTTTACTTGCAATACAGCTGTCAATGGATTAATTAAGCTATTAAGTACCGCTTTTGCAAAAAGCATTTGCTCTGCATTACTAGCCAATTCAATAGGAAATGAGGAATGTTGTAATTGTAGTAGCTGTTGAAAAGCCTGGTGTTCTCCTCGTTCTATCGCTATTTTACATAGTCCTACTCCTCTATGCTGAACTGTTGATTGGTCCAACAATTGAGCTCCAAAGGTCACTGAACCAAAGGCGATATTTTTTTGTGGCAAGAGTAGCGCCTCCTCAAAATGCGCTAAGCCGTTTTGCATAAAAAGCAACGGCATATCACTTGAGAATAAGGATAATTGATTGTAGAGCTTTTGCAAATGTCCATATTTAACAGCAATCACTAGTAAATCTTGCTTTGGGAGATTAGCCAAATCCGTAGTAGAAACAATCCTTTGCACAGTTTTAGTCCCATCAACGTTGATACGTGTTAACTTCTTGGCATTTAGTTCATTTACTTGTTCCTGCCTCCTGGCAACCAACGTTACCGGTACACCAGACTCCGCTAAAAAGCTTGCTGTTAATTGACCAACCGCCCCTGCCCCAATTATCGCTACTTTCATTGTCTACACCCTTTCCATCTTTACTGATCAATGTTACCTCGAGGTCTTTACATCCAGATTGTTCAAAAAAATTGAAACACTCTGGATACTTTGAAGCAACACGATATTATTCACACCATCAAAGAGGGTTACGCACTTTTTTTGCATGCCCTTATATCAGTAGACTTCTAAAACACCCATCTGATGCTTCACCTCTGAATAATACATTCATAAAACTATAAGAATAAGGTGCCTTAGAATACATCTAAGGCACCTTCTACGCAGGTTCTTTTATTATACAGGATAGACTGATTATTGACGATATACAGAAAGGGTTTTATGTCCATAAAAGAAAAGCAATGTAATTCATGTTCCAAAAGCCTCGTAAGCATAATTTTAATCTTTCATTAATGAATAACCTTGCTGAAGCCATTTCACTAGCTTATCATGCTCATTTTGCAATTCACGATGCTTCATTTCAAGCGTTTGATAAGCCTCCGTTAATTCGTCAAAACTTGTCAACGCTAATTTCAAATGACTTCGCATAGATTGTTGGGGCTGATTTCGCACAGCTAATAGTGACTGACTATATTGACCACGCAATGTTTTATTCCAACGGAAACCACACGCTTGTTTTGTACGACCTAGTTCTATGGCCGCCATTTCAAAGGCCTCTAGCTGTGTTTTGCCATTTTGCACATTATGCAATACGATTTCTGCTAGTCTTTCATCATCTTCCTTTGTCCATTGATCTTTTCTTTTTTTCAATTCCATAATCTATCACCCTCGCATTTTTTACTACTATATGCAAAAGCAAGCAAAATAGAATCATTGCATGAAAAAAGACAGAGATGATGTTTTTACTCTCATCACTGTCTTTATACATTACTTATTATTCTTCTTTGTCAAGAAATTATTAACCGCCTGATGGTGCGCTTCGCTTTCCCACAACTTTGCACAGGTACGAACTTCTTCCATCACACGCTCATACATATTTCGTTCACGCCACTTTCGAAGCTCGATCTCCTTATAAGCTTTATGAACAGAAGGGTGAATTTTTCGCATATGTTCAATAAAATCGTTCAAGGCATCTTCTTTTGAGCCTTCAAACACACGCATAGCCCATCCTATCTCATATAATAATTGCGCAGGGTAAGGCTTCGCATCCACTAGCATCTTCATTGCACGATCGTGACGCAAACCTCGTTCAAACAAATATGTACCACCACCCCAGCCACTTGTAATGGCTAGTGTTCCTTGAATAAAACCACATTTTGCATGGCTAGCGACTAAACGAAAATCACAAGCTGTTGCAATCTCACAACCCCCTCCAACAGCAGTACCATTTATAAGTGCTATAGTTGGTACAGGAAGTGTAGCAAGGTCATATAATATTTTCCCCATCTTACTTAACATACCAAATGCCTCATCCTCTGTTTCCAATGAATGAAACTCAGATAAATCCCCTCCTGAGCAAAACGATTTATCGCCAGCACCAGTCACTACTAAGAAACGCACATCTTCGTGCCCACGAATATATGTAATGACTTCTTGAAGACCGTTCATCACTTCATCATTGACCGCATTCCGTTTCTCTTCTCGGTTAATGGTAAACGTCATAATGCCATCATGATTGTCAATTGTATAAGACATATTACTACCCCCTTTGTCGCAATGAATAAATTGTATCACACAATTATTTCACTATTGTAAAGAACTTCATAATCAACGAAATATTCCGTCTTTTCAAGCAAACAAAAAGGCTAGTAAAGAGCCATGGTCTCTCTACTAGCCTTTTAAGTGAGCAAACACTGTATTATTTGCTTACTACTTCTTTACCTTTGTATTGTCCGCAAGCTTTGCAAACACGGTGTGATAATTTAGCCTCACCACAGTTAGGGCAAGTTACCATACCAGGTACAGATAATTTGAAATGCGTACGACGCTTTCTTTTTGCAGTTTTAGAAGTTCTTCTAAATGGTACAGCCATTGATGGCACCTCCTTACAGATCGTCTATTCGTCTGTTTGATCAAAATACTTAGCTAAAGCAGCTAGTCTTGGATCCACTTTTTGTTCGTCAGCTTTTTTGTGTAGCTCTACGTCTTCATCTGTTGCATAAGACCAGTTTTTACCACCATGCACTTGTCCTTCAGAATCTTCCTTGAACACTTGCATTGGTACCTCAAGCAAAACTAATTCCTCAAGAACTGGTTTCATGTCGATGACTTCACCGTCAATATAGTGAATGTCTCCGTCATCGTCTCCTCGTTTATCTTCGTCAATCCAGCTAAAAATTTCAACTGTCTCAACTTCAATTGGAAACTCAACATCCTCCCATGTGCGAGCACATGGTAGTGTTAACGTTGCTGTCACAGTTAACTGACATGTCATTTGCGATGCACCAAAAGTACATAGCCCTTTTACATGAACGGGCGAAATTGCTCGAATATCCTGGTTTCGCTCCATCACTTCGTCCAGCTGGACAAAGGCATCGATTGGCATCCCGTTTTGGCGGTATTTAGATAATTGATGAATTGACCATTTCATTCGTTTAATCACCTCGAGACAACACTGTTGATTATATAATGTGTAAAAATAGATGTCAAGATAATTTCTTGTCACCACTTTAAAACCCACCTATAATTATATACTATGAGAAGTGTATTTACTCCTAACAGTTTAAAATAAAGACACAAATTATAAGGGGGAGAAGCATGCAAGCAGTTGGAATTGTTGTTGAATATAATCCTTTTCACAACGGACATGCTTATCATTTAGAACAGGCTAAAAAAGCAGCACAGGCAGATCTCGTAATCGCTGTTATGAGCGGCACATTTTTACAACGTGGAGAACCTGCCATGGTAGATAAATGGACACGTACGAAAATGGCACTTTCTGGCGGTGTAGATATTGTTATTGAACTGCCTTATGTCTATAGTACAGCACCTGCCACAGACTTCGCAAAAGGAGCCATTTCCTTATTAAGTGCTGTTGGTTGCAACTCTTTTGCCTTTGGAAGTGAAGACGGCTCTATTCAGCCCTTTCAAAACACTTTTGAGCTGATTGACAGCCACCGTACAGAATATGACCAGTTCATTAAAGACAGCCTTAAAACAGGTGCAAGCTACCCAAAAAGCCTACATTACGCCTATGAACAGCTTTCTCAGATGTACCCTGCTCCATACATCGATCTTGCACAACCAAATAATATATTGGGTTTTCATTATCTTGAAGCAGCAAGGGCACTTAACAGCAACATTAAACCATTAACAATTCCTCGCGTTGCAGCAGGATATCATGATGCATTAAAGGAAGATGCATCGATCGCCAGTGCCACTGGCATACGTAAAGCCCTTGCCTCTACAAATTCTTTACAAAGTGTACAAAATGTTGTTCCTACTGCTACTTTTGATTATTTAACAGACTGGCATACAAAGTATAACCAATTTGCAAGCTGGGAAACCTTTTGGCCGTTATTACAGTTCACCATTATAAGACATACCCCTTCAGAACTTACCCGTTATGCAGAAGTAACAGAGGGGATTGAAAACGCAATTGTGAAAGCAGCCAAAACGAGCTCTACATTTAATAGCTTTATGGAAAAAATAAAGTCTAAGCGTTATACTTGGACCCGCCTTCAACGCATGATAACACATATCTACACAGGGTTTACCAAAGAGCAGCTTCAAAGTTTTAACTTGCCCTCTTTTATTCGGCTATTGGGGATGAGTTCGATGGGACAAGCTTATTTAGGTAAGCAAAAAAAGAATATAGAATTACCCTTAATCAGTCGAGTTGCAGCTACAAATGATGCGATGTTAGCTATCGATATTCATGCAGCAGAGCTTTATAATTTAAGTATCGAGCAAGGAACAAAGGGGCTTACGCTGCCAAGGGATTATCAAACACCACCTATTCGTTGCTAAAGACATCAAAAGGGATGCTAAAGTCCTCTTAGCATCCCTTTACATTATTTTGGTTGAAGTTGCTTTAAATAATTGATTGCATCGTCAACGCTTTTCACGGGAACGATTTTCATTTTTGTTTTAATCTCTTTGGCCGTTTTGACAGCCGTTGCATAATTCGATTCTAGCTCTGGATACTTCGCTTTCATTTCTTGAGTGATTTCATCATCTGGTGCAAAAAAGATTTCCATACCGTCACGATCAGCGGCAATAACCTTATAATCTATTCCACCAATTCTGCCAACCGATCCATCTATTAGCATTTCACCTGTACCAGCAATTGCATAACCTTTTGTTAAATCTTCATCAAGCAGTTGGTCTAATATTTCAAGTGTAAACATCAGCCCAGCAGAAGGTCCCCCAATATCCTCTGTTTTCATCGTCACTTTCGGATTCGTTTCAATTGATTTGCTTTCTGTATAGGAAATACCTAAACCCGCTCTATGTTCTTGGGCGTTTGGAATTTCCTGTAGTGTAATAGTCTCCTGATGTTGTTCTTCATTACGTATAAATTGAATGGTTACTTTATCGCCAAACTGCTTAGGTTTTAATAGATCCACAAGCATTTGCTGGCTAGTTATTCTTTGACCATCAACCTCGATAATTTCATCACCAGCTTTTAAAATACCGTCAGAAGCTCCTCCGTCTAATACATTTAATATGAATACACCATTAAAAAGAACCTTTGTCTCTAGTCCTGCTCTTTGGAAGGCTACATATTTGGCATTAAATTGTGAATCAGACATTAACTTTAACTGTCGAATATTATATTCCTCATCATCCTCTAAAGGATTTCGTACTTGCTCAATATCCATTAGCTTTTGATATTTTTGAACTTTCGCCCACAAATACGAAAATGGTGTGGCTTGCTGCATAGCAACTGTCATTAAACTTAAAGACCCCTCACTATCTGCCTCTTTACTATCCACAGTAACGAATTTACTGACATCATAGGCACTTCCAGGTTTCATAATATACGCGTCTAGTCGGTATAACATCATAAAACAAATCACGACTATTAACACTGCATAAATACTAATTTTTTTCTTCACTTGAAAACACCTCCTAGGACGCTTGCAAAACCATACGTTCATGTTTTTGCCTTTCTCACATATATTGATTTTAGCATTTGCCTATGTGAATGACAAAAAGTTGAAACGAGATGATAACATGTTTGCTACAATTCAAATAGTGCTCTGCGTAATTCTAATTCTCTTACTCTTGTTATTCCCACAAACCGCTCACAGTGGTACTGATTTAGGCTTAAATCTTTTCATGGAAGCACTTTTTCCGTACTTATTGCCGTATCTTGTGTTAACACAATGGCTTCTGCGTTTAACAGCCCCTATGCGTACCAAAACAAAAAGGGCTTCTTTATACGTACAAGCCTACATTATTAGTGCTCTTGGAGGCTATCCAACTGGCGCAACCACTATTGTTTATTTGAAAAATAGTGGTCAACTACACCCTAAAGAGGCAAATTTTTTGCTAGCTGTTTGTCATGCCCCCAGTCCACTTTTTGTATTAGGTTTTGTAAGTCTTGATTTACTACACAATAATACATTTGGATGGTTGTTTTTATGTTTACTACATACGTTTAATATTTGTTGCCTAGTAACTGGCTACTTTTTCTTTCGCAAAACTGATTCACCTAATATCTCCGTACACAACACACCACTCTATAGTGCTCCATTTTCGGAAAGTATTAAAGAAACAGCCCCAACAATTCTGCTAGTTGGTACAACCATCATCTTTTTCACAACGATTCAAACCATCGTACAACAAGGCTTAGATCAGCTGATACCAAAGCTTCCCTATACGCTTGAGCTTTCCATAGCAGCTGTTCTGGAGGTAACGAACGGTCTTAAAATGACAGTTACAGCATTTCCAGATCTTCCGTATATCCATTTACTTGTTGTGATTTTTTTAACGATGCAAAGTATAAGTATTCACTTACAAATTTTTGTTATCGCCAAATCTGCAAAACTTTCTGTACGACCTTATATTAAATTCCGCCTCCTTAGCATAATCATTGTACCTACTATTTATGCTCTATTTTTTCTAAAATAACAATCGCTCTAAATATTAAAAAGAGGATGTCGTTGTTCTTTTGACATCCTCTGCATCCTTATTGTGCAAAACCATATTTTTCTTTTAAAGCCTTTACGACACATGTAGGGACTAGCTCGTTAACATCACTACCGTATTTCGCAACCTCTTTTACTATACTAGAACTTAGGAATGAATATTGATTTTTCGTCATGATGAAAAATGTTTCGATTGTTTCATCCAGGAAACGGTTCATCGATGTAATTTGCATCTCATATTCAAAATCTGACACTGCTCGTAAGCCACGAACAATTGCCTTCGCCTTTTTTTCCTTAGCATAATCAATCAATAAGCCTGAAGAACTCTCTATACGAACATTAGGTAAGGTGTTTGTCACTTCAGCCATCAAAGCCATACGTTCCTCTACAGAAAACAAAGGATTCTTTGCTGAATTGTTTAATACTGCTACATATACGATATCAAACACATCCGCCGCACGTTTAATTATATCTAAATGGCCGAATGTTACAGGGTCAAAACTTCCAGGAACTACAGCAATTTTTTCAGACAACTTATTCTCCCTCTTCCTCTGTACAGCGATAAACAGAAATAATTGTTCCGCCATATGTTTCTTGTCTTGTTAAAACAAATTCCCCAAAATTTTGAGGTAATTGTACCTCTTTTGCATGTTCACATAAAATAATACCATCTTGTTGTATTTTACTGTTATCGACCAAAATCTGTACGAGGTCATAATATTCCTGCTGATGGTATGGTGGATCTAAAAAAACGAGTTTAAACGTAATGTCACGTTTTAATAGCGCTTTCACAGCGCGTTTTGCATCTATACGAAAAAGCTCTGTATATTCTTCATAACGGCATTTTTTTATATTTTCTTGTAGCACCTGGAATGCTTTAGGATCTTTCTCAATAAAAACGGCACGCTCCGCCCCTCTGCTTAATGATTCAATCCCCAAGCCACCGCTTCCAGCAAACAGATCTAGCGCGAAACCTCCATCAAAAAACGGCCCAATTATATTAAAAATGGATTCCTTTACTTTGTCAGTTGTAGGCCTTGTCGTATTTCCTGCTATTGCTTTAAGCGGCATTCCTTTGCGCTCTCCTGCTACAACTCTCATATCAATATCTCACCGTGCTTTCGTCTATATAAAGTATTTTGCAGCGAAAGGTTGGCCCTCCGCTGCAAAAGTTATTGTTGCTCTTGTGTTAATATTTGAATACGCTCATCCTTTTTTTGCAGTTCAACTTGGAATAATCGCTGTAACCAAGCTTCTTCTACATAATAATGATCAGCAATCTTAATAATTGGTTCAGAGATTGATGAATATCTACGTTGGTTGAATACATAAAATCCAGGCTCTTTCGGAAAGCGGAATGTCCGATGCTCACTATTTACATAATAGCCATTCTTTCCTTCCTCAGCCGAGTAGCCAAGGTAAGGCAATAATGTATCTGCCGTATATAACACCTGTCCATCATATAGAATAACATGTACATCTTCTTTCAACGTATCATCCACATAGATATCACGTGCATCCTCAAATAAAAGTGGATAGGTTCCATTTTGCTGAGCTGCATTTAAGGCAAAATAAGATGTTTTGGCATCTAATACCTGTGATAAGTACTTGTCCATTGTATCTGGTGAAATCGATTCATCTCCAAGCTTTTTCAATGTTTCCTGCCAAGCTTGTTGTTGACTATCCGTCATGTAATCATTTAATGTCTTGATGATTTTCTTTGTTTTTTCTCCACCAATTGGATCGTTTATTAAATAGGATGCCACAACCTCAGGCAACCATTCTGGAGAATCTACAAAATTATATTGTGATTTTATTTGTGATAAAATTACTTCCTGCTCTACAGCTTGTGCAGTAAGTGTTGGTAAAAATAACAATCTTTCGTCATGAACTGCTACTGGACTTTTTTCTTGAATAATTGCAATATGTTCATCACTTAGAAGCTGTATATTTTCTACTGATTTCAGAAAATCATTAGGGACTTCTTGCTGTGCATAAATTGATAATACAGGTGTTTGCTCTTGCGCTTTAAGCTCCCCAGCTTGCCAATATAAATCTTGAACAGTACCGTTTCCTCTAAACATTGTGTAATTGACAAGTACAAGTTGTTGTTGACCTACTAGGGGTAAACCTGTAACCCATTGTCCTTTCACTTTACTGTCTGTAGAAATCGAAACAATTGAATAGGACGCTTCACCATTTATTAGTGTAGCAAAAACATTTTGAAGGAGCATCTTATTTTTTAAGCCACCTTCAATTGGAATTATGTATGACACAGATTGTGATTTTGTCTCCCCTTTTGCAAAATAAGAGACTTCATCTGATAAACGATCACAGCTTTTTTCATTTTCAATAAAGCAACTAGCGTTTGTTGCTTTTTCAGGCCATTTAATTTTCACCTTTTGATTTGGTAGGTTTTTAAAATGTTGACGAATATCTAAGCTATTTTCGCGATAGACAATTTCTATTTCCTGAGAATAATGAAAATCTCCTATGCCTGTTTCTAAATCAGATGAATAAGCATGGTATTGGAAAAATACCGTTCCTGTAATGATTAGTGCTAAAATAGAAAAAAAGCTTAATGCAAATTTCATGTGCTTGACCTCCCGCAGCATGATACTATGAATATTGGAAAGGATGTGCAATTATTATGCCACAACAATTTATAGAATTAGGTGAAGGCTATGGTGATGTTTACGAGCTACTCGAAATTATTAAAACCAACCAGGAACGTTTTCATCAAGCCTTTTTACTAACATCTACAAAAGAAGACAAGAAGGTGATTTCTTTAGCTGTCGCCCTTAAACCAGTCGGCGAAAGTAAGTTCATGCCTATTTATATTTGTCGAGAGGGCATCCCATACAATGAAGAACAGCCAACACAGCGACAAAAAATGTTTGAAGCACAAATAGAACAACTCGGTCGAAAAGCAGTAGTTGTAGAAATAAAGCACTCATCTATATTTTCGGAATCAAAACTATTTTATCAATACTTAATAGGTATATTAAGACTAAATAACTATATACCTGCATTGACATAAGTTTATAGACCTACTTTATAGTCATATTCCTTTGCTTTATCTGGTTTTGCATTTTCATATTCAGTTTTTACAAATGGACGATAAGACGCCACAACGTCTTTCACAAATGGAAGGCGTTGTAGTTTTGTTGTCATCATGTCAATATCCTCAAGATCGCAGTAAAGCACTACGTATTTTTGCCTTCTAGAAATATAAAGAACATGACCATATTTCCGAAGTGACTTCGCATGTTTTAATTGATGGACGTAAACGATTAGCCCTTGTCGTTCGTTCATATTGGATTCCCTCATTTCTTACATAAAAGAATACCATAGACCAGAAAATGATAGCAACAGAGTTTAGCTGACAGAACGCTCAATTTTCCGTTATAATGGAAAAGCATACGACGTTGAACATCGTGAAGATGAATCAGTGGTTTTAATTAAATTCAATTGTAGCATCATTACAGGAACAGAAGAATGTTGAAAGATGATCATGCCACAAATGAACCCTTTACAAGACATTTGCATCTCCATAATGATTGTTTTTCAAATAGGATGGCAAAAATCGGCATAAAAAAAATCATCATTCACTTATACTAGTAACTCATTTAATAGTAGGACCTGTACTTACTACTATTGATTAAACAATGAATTCACTACTACTTTTTATATGAGGATAATTGTTAAGGAGGACGAATATGGGTAAGAAAACAAAAATTGCGCTTGCAATTGCAGCAGCAAGTGCAGCAGCTTGGGCAGGCAGTAAAGCTATTTCAAAACCACAGCAACGCGAAGGTAAACAAGCATTACAATTCGAACGCCCCATAATTCTTGCACATCGTGGCGGAGCTCTTTTAGCACCAGAACATACAATGGTTGCATTTGAAAAAGCTGCACAGCTAGGTGTTGATGGCTTTGAAATCGACATTCGCCTAACGAAAGATGAGGAAATTATTGTTTTTCATGACGAGACAGTTGAACGTACAACGGACGGCTATGGGCTTATTGCAGATATGACGTTGGCAGAAATCAATGCCTTAAACCACGGCTACCAATTTGAAGATTTAGAAGGAAATTTCCTATATCGAGAGGATAAATTAGATGTCGTCACTTTACGAGAGTTGCTTGAAACCTATCCCAACATGCTAATCAACATTGATATCAAAGATGCTCCTGATACTTACGAAGGGAGTCTAATGCCTTCTAAACTTTGGCGCTTAATTGAAGAGCTTCAAGCTGAACATCGTGTCGTTGTGACAAGCTTTTATGGTGAGCAAATAGATCGCTTTAATTTATATGCGCAAAATCAAGTAGCACTTGGTGCAGGTGAATCAGATGTAAGAAAAGCATTTGCTTCCTTCTCAAGTCAGTTTGGACATTTATATCACCCTAAGGTGGATGTTTTTCAAATCCCTCCAAAGTCAGGGGTTATTGCATTAGATTCTCCTAAATTTATTCAGTTTTTAAATAACCTCAATATTCCAGTCCACTATTGGACAATCAATGACATAGATACGATGAAAAAATTACTCCATAATGGGGCAAAGGGCATTATTACCGATCGTCCTGATATTGCTGTTGAGTTATTACAAGCTCAAGAATCTAAATAAGACAAGACATAAAAGGGAAGCACACTGAACGAATGTGCTTCCCTTTCATTTAAATGTTAGACCCATTATTACTTTCCATATCATTAAACGTTATGTTAAATAGTTTATGATTGCATCAGTTACTTCTTGTAGTGTGGCAGTTCCACCCAAATCAGGCGTTTTTATATCCTGCGCTAATGTTTGCTCAATAGCATCTAATATCCTTGTTCCCATATCTTGATAACCAAGGAAATCGAGCATCATCTTACCTGTCCAAATTTGTCCAATAGGATTGGCGATTCCTTGACCAGCTATATCTGGTGCAGAACCATGGACAGGCTCAAACATTGATGGATATTGCCCTTCAATGTTTAGATTTGCTGCAGGTGCAATACCGATGCTTCCCATAATGGCACCGCCTAGATCTGTCAAAATATCCCCAAATAAATTCGATGCTACGATAACATCAAAGTTTTCTGGTTTCATCACTAAAAATGCCGCTAGTGCGTCAATATGATTAGATGCTTGACCTACCTCTTCATATTCTTTTCCTACTTGAGCAAACACTTCATCCCAAAAAGGCATGCTATATGTAATCCCATTTGATTTTGTAGCACTAGTCACATGCCCATTACGTGTTTTGGCTAGTTCAAATGCATAGCGCATCGCCCGTTCTGTTCCCTTTCTTGTAAAAACAGCATTTTGGATTGCTACTTCATCTTGACCACTATGTATTCTTCCTCCGCTTTCCGCATATTCCCCTTCAGAATTTTCCCTTACAACAATAAAATCAAAGCCATTTGGTTGTCGTAAAGGTGATGGTAGCCCTTGTAGAAGCTTTGCTGGTCGTACATTAATAGATTGCTGTAGCTCGCGCCGAATTTTAATGAGCAGACCCCATAATGATACATGATCCGGAACCAAGTTAGGCATTCCGACTGCACCTAAAAAAATTTGATCATACTGTTTTAACAGCTCAATGCCATTATCAGGCATCATTTTCCCTGTCTCTAAATAGTATTCACAGCCCCAGGGAAAAGTTGTCCATTCAAATTGAAAGCGACCATCTAATAACGCTGCCTGATCTAGAACTTTTATTGCAGCTGGCACAACCTCTTTTCCTATTCCATCCCCAGGTATCACAGCGATACGATATGTTTTCATTCATGCTTCCTCCTTCAATTTAATGATAAAAAAGACTGTAAACTAACTCAGTTGTTGCCTTCGAGTTGTCTACAGTCTAGAAGAGATATGTTATATACACATCCGATTTACGCTGAGCAAGAGCATGAACCGCCCGAGCCGCATCCACCTCCGCAAGATGAACTAGATGCAAAGAATGGATTACTAACAGGAACTTTTACCGCTTCAGAGACTGTTTTTCCTATTAATAAGCTAATCTCATCAAGTAAATCCTGGAAATCGTTTTCAGCAATTTTCAAGGCCGAAACTTTCTCATTTAAGTCAAGGGCCCTTTTCTGTTGGCGAATCGACTTCATAATTGTATGGTAGTCCGGATGATATTTTCCGAAACGTTGTACATCTTCGTACTGCTCTTTCATGCGATTAAATGCATATATAGCTTCAACAATTTGTGCATCACTATATACTGCTTCATAAGCTTGTTGTAGCGCCATCGCAGGTTCTGAGGAAAGAATCATCTCACAAAGCGCTTCCGCCTCATCCAAAATGATTACCCAGTCAGAGGTCATCATCATTTTTAATTCCCCCAATCTCTTTCCCATCATAACAGATTTTATGGTAATTTTACATTATTGATAATTTTAATGAAAGAGGTTTTCCAAATGATGACAACATCTAAAGGTCAGATTGAACAATTAGTTGCCGAGATTTTACAAGATAGTACCGAGGAAGATGAAGAAGTTTTATTACATCTTTTAAATGGACTACGGGAGAAACAGCAAGGCATTCACCGTCGTTATCTTAATGCTACTTTACATATGGTAGGTATATTTGAGCCTGAGGCCAGTGAGGTTCGTATCCCTATTACACCTGTCATCCACAATACGATAAAGGTGCCACATGGAGGTATTATTGCCACGATTGCTGATGCTGCTATGGGAGGGCTTGCTTCGCGGTCTGTGCCTGAGGGCTATAATGTAGTTACTACGAATATGAATGTATCGTATATTGCTACCACAACCAATAAAGAATTGATTGCACGTGGTCGTTTTGTCCATAAGGGACGCCAAACACTTGTCATGGAATGTGATATCGAAGATGAGACTGGTCGTAGGCTTGCCATCGCTACAGGATCTTTCTTTGTTATTCAGCGTCGTCCGTAATTAAACTCGCAAAATAGTCTTTAATACATTGTTGATCGGAAAAAGGGAATTTTTGATTTTTAATTTGCTGTGTTTGTTCATGCCCTTTTCCGGCAACAAGGACAATGTCACCTTTTTCTGCCTTTGCTAACGCTTGATGGATAGCGAGTTTGCGATCTAAATAAATTTCATAATATTGTTGCTCTGAAAAACCAGCAATAATACTTTCATTAATCACAATAGGATCTTCATCACGTGGATTATCTGTTGTTAAATAAATAACATCAGCGTATTTACTTGCAACTGCTCCCATTGCAAAGCGTTTCGCCTTATCTCGATTTCCCCCACAACTGAAGACAAGGTAAATTGTTTTGGAGCGATCAAAGGTTTGTAACACCGCTTGTAAAGCTTCTGCTGTATGGGCATAATCTACATATACATCAATACCTAATGGATTTTCAATCTTTTCTAGCCTGCCCTCTGGTAGCCTTAATGACCACATATGTCCAACTATATCTTCCATAGGTACACCTAAGCGCCATACTGCCATTAAAGAAGCTACAGCATTTTGCACATGATATTTTCCGACAAAAGGAATTTCTACAATATGTTCACTCGCTGTAGTCTGTAAACAAAGAACGGTTTTCCCAACTGATTCACTGACGATTTGGATATGTAAATCATTGTGATTATCAAAACCAAATGAGCAAGATTTTTTCTTATCATAAATGCCAACAGAACGGCAAAAATTATCATCTCCATTTAATACTAGCTTTTTTGATAAATCCGCTAAACGCTTTTTAGCACGTTTATAAGCTTCTAACCCTCCATGATCTTCTAAATGATCTTCTGATAAATTTAAAAATACACCACAGTCAATGTCACAATGATCGAGCCTATGCTGCTGCAACCCCATTGAAGAAGCTTCTAATACAACATGAGTCACACCTTTTCGCACACACTGTTTAAGAATGGGATGTAATTCTTTAGCCTGCAATGTTGTTAATTGCTCATAAGCTGTTTGTTGTTTCTCACCATTGATGAAAAAGCCAACTGTTCCAATAACTGCTGCTTGTTTATGTAGTGCATTTAGTAGCTGACTGACAAAATGACTCACTGTAGTCTTCCCATTTGTACCCGTAATGGCGATAACAGTTAAAGCTTCTGCTGGAAAAGCAGCAAGCTTCGCACTTGCATACGATAAAAATAATGCTGTATTTGGAACCCATACAAAAGGAATTTCTTTATCTATAATTGGCAAAGAAATACTTTCTTCTGAAACGATGGCAGCTGCTCCGCGTGCCAATGCTTCTTTGACAAACCGACTTCCCGATGTTTTCTTACCTTTTCTCACAATAAATATGTCACCAGGCTGTACTGCCTGTGCATAGTCCTCTACACCAGTAATTTCTGTCCGTATAGATCCCCCTGTCACGCTGCATGGCCAGTCTTTTAATAACTCTGCTAATTGCAAACCTCATTCCCCCTCTCAGTTCTCTATCATATGACGGCGTTTGTAACGGTGTGACGAAAAATGTAGAAGCCTCAAAGAAGGAGAAATGCACATAAAAAATGAAGACAAGCCCTTTTGCTGAAAGCTTGTCTTCATTTGAATATTATTCTGTTATGGTGAGGTTTGATCTGATTTCTCTGTAGAATCTTCGCTATCTTGTTTTTCATTTTTTGTCTCTTCATCATCATCTTGCTTTTCTCTTTCCAGTTCTTGCGTAGTAGGTTCAATATATATTTGCGTGTAATAATCTACAAAAACGCCAGAACCAACGCGGGTATATCGATCATTCAAAAGAACTTTTCTGTGTTCAGGAGAATTTGTCCAGCCATGCATGGCTTCAATCGCATCAAAATAGGCAGTTGCCAGGTTTTCATTCGCTTCACTATACTCGATATGTTGCGTCTGTAATCGCTTTTTTAGATCGCCATAGGTTGGAGATTCATGCGCTAAAAAATTTTGCACCTTCATGTCCTCACTATGCATCCTTGCCGCTTCCTCTAACGATTCATCCATTTCTAAAGGAAGTAAATCATGATGGACTCTTGTTACATTTAATAAATCATCTAATTGTTTAGCGCTAGCCACATCAATTTCTTGCTGTAAAAATGAGGAAGGAGGCGTACGTCTTACAAGCTCCCCTTGGTAGCTCATTTCATATGGCTGATGAAGGACAAGTGTTTCACTGTCTGTATATCGTATCCCTTGTAACTCACTCGTCTCTCTATCTATATAAAGCTGTGCATAAAGACCATCAAATTTGATCAGCAGCCTTGTTTGCATATCTTCTTCACTCATCGAGAAAATGAAAATATTTTCGCCTACAGTGGCCGCTACCTCATAATCAATGATTGTCATTCTGTATATTTCATCACGTTTTTGGCCCACTTTAAAAGGAAATGCATCAATTTCTTGTCCTGCTATGTAAATTTGTGTCACAATATTATTATCAATACCAATCATAAAAAAAGTTGACACATCTTTATTGTAGACCCACCATTGATAACCAAATGAAGATGGCTCTTTTCTTGCTGGCTCCCCATATTGTTCTAAAACAGTTTGCGTGCTTTTTCCTATCAATGTGGAGATACCCGTTTGTGGACGTGTCATTGCTCCTATTGCAGGTTCCTGCTTTAGTTGTGTTTGAGGTATGATATTCGAGTTGGTATTTGGGCCTTCTAGTGGCTCATTTTCCTTAGGGGTATTAAAGAACATAAAGCCAATTAATGCAACTGCACCACAAACCATTAAAATGCGGAATAAAGCTTTCATACAGGACTCCTTTTCATCACCATTATTGTAAGTTATTATATCAATTGTAATTGGGTTGACACAATGTTGTCATTGCAACAATGTCGAATATGCTCTATTATAAAAATGAGCGTATACTTTGTACGAGAACCTAAAGGAGGACTATACATGTATTTTGAAAATACTAACCTTGAAAATTTAACAGCTGATCAAGAACTACTTGTCAGCATTATGAAAAAACATGGTTTAGAATGTGATGGCGGCTGGGATTACGAGCGTATGACATTCGATAAACGATTCGATACTCGTGAAGGTCGTTATTACCTACGCGTATTCGCATATGCTATTTCTGGTGACGTAGGTGCACACGATGCCATCCTTACATTAATGAAACCAGTCCTTGGTAAATACTATTATCCACATGGTGTTGAATATGGCGATGACGAAGTTTATCCAGCACACCTTGTAAAAAAATGTGAAGAAATCTTAAAAAAGGTTAAATTAGAATTAGATCAATTCTCAATCGAACCTACAAATAAAAATAACTTTGAACCTGTTAACGCACGCTAATCTTTCGTACATTAAAGTGACTACAAGTAAGTGTAAATAGCTTCATGGTTGTAAAAAGACTGGTGGTCCAGTCTTTTTTATTTTGAGTAAAAAAATTTTTTCTTCTCATACTACCTATATCTATTACAAGATGTAGGTGGGAAAAATGTTATCATTTTTTAATCGTCCTTTTTTTCGTCATCCCATTATTGTTATCGCAATGGGTATACTTATCCTTTGGTCAATCTCTATATCGTTACCAATTCTACTTGCCTACTTAACCGCGTTACTTTTAGAACCAATCATTGTTCGAATGTGCAAACGGTTTAGAAAAAAACGGAAAATCGTTGTTTTCTTCTTTTTTTTATTTTTTCTAAGTATATCTTTATTATTATGTACACTTATCCTCTATATAAGCTGGAAACAATTTTCTTCCTTTATTATTGATATACCAGATTATCTTAATCAATTGTCTGCCCTATGGATACAAATGCAATCTAAGCTCAGCAACTACACCTATCATTTACCTGTAGAGCTAGTTTCACAAATTCAATTCATGATTGCAAAAGCCTTAGCATCCATCGAAAAATTTTCCTTATCCTTAACTAACATCAATGTTTGGTCCACATTACTAACATATATTCCCACACGTCTATTTGATATTTTTGTTTATTGGATTGTGTTGTATATGTTGCTTTTAGAATTACCAACAATTAATCGCAAATTATTAACGCCTGTTCCTTTTCATTACCATCAAAAAATTATCTTTATTGGACAACGTGTTAAGCTAGCCTTATTTGGATTTCTGAAAGCTCAATTACTTGTAGGGATAGGGATCTTTACCATATCATTCGCTGCATTTTATTTTTTAAAAACACCATTTCCTATACTATTAGCACTTTTACTTGTTGTTTTAGACTTTATCCCTTTTCTTGATTCATTTATTTTATTAGTCCCATGGGCAATCTATCAGGTATTTGCTGGCGATTATTTATATGCAGCTATCTTAATTTTATTAACCTTTGGGCAATTTCTAATCCGCCGAATGATCGAGCCCAAAATTATTGGCGATAAAATTGGACTTTCTTCCTTGAATACCTTTATTGCTATGTTTATTGGTTTTAAAATCTTTGGATTTCTTGGGATATTAATTGGTCCATTACTTGTTGTCGTAGTGCTTTCATTATTCCAACCAACTATAAAAAATCTCCCTCCTGCACAGAAATAAGGAGGGAGATTTTTTTAAAATCCTAAAATGGCTTTAATTACTGATGTTGTTTCACCAGGTTCAAATAAAATATACAATAATAAATAAACTAATACACCTGTTATGGCAACAAAGAACCAAATAATACTTGTAATTGGCCCAATTCGTCTGTGTAATTTAATGTTCATTTTCAAACCTGAAATAATACTAACGATACCAAACACTGCTCCAGATGTCGCTAAAATAATATGGAAAATCAAGAAGAACGTATAATATGGTTTTAAATCTTCTCCACCGCCAAAAGCCGTATTTCCAATAAAGATTGTACGGGACGCATAGATGATAAAGAAAATCAGTGCTGCAACACCTGCAGCAAGCATCACTTTCTTATGTCCCTCTACATTTCTTTTTATAATTAAGCCCCACCCTATTGCTACTAGTACAGCACTAATAACGATAAACGATGTACTAATAGTAGGCAAAATTTGCAATTCCATTGTCAAAACTCCTTACACAAAGTAAATTTCTATTCTTCATTTAATGTTGCTGTTGACTTTCCCACTTCTTTTGGTGGGCAGCTAAAGCGTCAGCAGTGATTTTATCTGGATCTTTTTGCTCAGAACGATACCATCTTGTGAAGATTGTACCAATAAGTACACCAAAAATAAGTTCTTGTAGGATTTTCATTAACACGCCACCTAATTGCTGATCTGCAACGGGTTTCATGTCTGTAAATAGCTCTGGTCCAGATAAAGATAATCCTGACAATGTAGAGGCTGGTACACAAAGCTCCATTGCCTTTAACCATGCATCACCGTTTGTGTATGTCTCATACATTGCATTTGGAGCAAAGATGATTAATCCACAAGCAGGTGTAATTAAAACGGCATTGGCAATAATATACGCCAGTTTATGCAAAGGCTTCATTTGATCACTATTTGGCATATTTTGAATTAAAGGCCAGTACATAAACACTGCTGAAAGAAATAATACAAATGTATAGGTACCATGTAATGTTTCATTTAATTTAATGTAATCCAATACGGACGGTAAATGATAGATAGAAAATAGACCGATAAATACAAAGACTGCAACAACTGGTAATGTTAGCACTTTAAACAACGTTCTAACTACCGGCGCCTCAATAGCCACCTTCCAAACCCACCAAGGAATCCCTTTAATTAGGAAAATAGGAACAAGCAATAACAGAATAGCCATTTGCACCATGTGCATGGTAAACATAATATGAGCCATTAAATCGATAGGTGATCCTTTGATAATATAAATGGTAATCATAGCTAAAACAAAGTAAATAGCTTCACTTTTTTTCAAAGGTTCACTTACTTTAAAATCTTTACGCCACTTTGTTGTGACTAAAAAATAAATGATTGTTATAAAAACAAGAACCCCTATTAAATACGGGCTCCACAATGCTTGGAAACCAAATATACTAAGTGGCATATAGAACGCACTCCTTTAAACTTCAGTACTCCTATTATAAAACGCTTACAGCTATACTGCAATGAACGAAAGGTGAACAAATGTTAAGTTTAACAGCGTTTGCCTCTTTTGATACCTTAATAACTTCAAAACATAAGAAAAGCACGTTCGTACAAAATAACGAACGTGCTTTTTTGGTGATTACCACCAAATGATTGTTAAAAATGCTAAGAAGAATGTAAATGCGATTAAGATTCCCATCCACATGAAGAATCCAATAACGCCACCAAAGTGCGTTTTTTTGTCTTCTAAGTGCATGAAAGAATAAAGTTGAAGTACAACTTGAACGCCAGCCAATAATAATACGAATGGCATAATTAAGTATTTAGAAAAATCAGCTGCAACTACTGCGAATGCGATAAAAGTGAAGAAAATCATAATCGCAAAGTTGATTACTTGTTTACGCATATGAACGGCATTATGATGACGATCATACTCATACTGTGCTTGAGACTTAGCAACTATAGGTGTATCGTGTGAAGACATTATCCGATCACTCCCATCAAGTAAACTACTGTGAAGATAAATACCCAAACTACGTCGATAAAGTGCCAATATAAAGCAGCTACGAAGAATTTAGGTGCATTGTACAGGTTTAATCCACGTTTAGCATTACGGATCATTAAAGTACCAATCCATACAAGACCTAAAGTTACGTGGAAACCGTGTGTACCAACTAAAGAATAGAAAGCTGTTGCGAATGCAGATTGGTTAAATGTAAAACCAAGGTGCACATAGTGGTTGAACTCATAGATTTCAAGTGCTAAGAATCCAAGACCTAAAGCTAATGTAATCGCTAACCAAGTTTGCATACCTTTAAAGTTAAAGTTACGCATATGGTAAATTGCATAAACAGATGTTAATGATGATGTTAATAATAACATCGTCATAGCAAATGCTAATGGTAATTCAAATAAACCTTGAGTTGTGAACTCCATGCCAGCTGGCCCTTTGTTCTTAAGCGCTAAATAAGTAGCGAATAAACTTGCGAAAAGTACAACTTCACAGGCAAGGAAAATCCAGAAACCAACGACTTTATTTTTACCTTCCATCGTAGCTTGTTCAGGATGATCTGGCCAAGTATGAGGAGTAAATTTAGTATTGAAATCCATTATTTATTTCCTCCTTTGCCGTAAAGATGTTCTTCAATTTCAAGAATTTCTTCTTTGTGTAAATGGAAGCCATGATCGTCTTTAACAGAACGAGCAATCATCGCACCAAATGTAATTGCTAAACCAATGATTAATACATAGATAGACCATGGTTTATCTGCGTCTGGATTGTAAAGTGCACCAAATGCTGCAATAAACATACCTAATGAAATAACGAATGGAATCGCTGAGTTATTTGGCATATGGATATCACCTAGTGGCTCAGCAAATGTAACTTCTTTATTACCTTCTTGCTTTTCAATCCACCATGGATCTAAACCACGAACAAGTGGTGTTTGACGGAAGTTATAGAATGGAATTGGTTGTGGAATTGACCATTCTAAAGTACGTCCATCGCCCCATGGGTCGCGTCCTGCTGGTTTGCCCTTAATAGACATTAAGCAGTTGATTACCATTAAGATAACCCCTACACCCATCATTAATGCACCGATTGTAGAGATATAGTTGAATTGATCCCAACCTTGACCTTCCATGTAAGTGAATACACGACGTGGCATACCCATCAAACCTAAGAAATGTTGAAGGAAGAATGTTAAATGGAATCCGATAAAGAATACCCAGAAAGTAATCTTACCAAGCGTTTCGTTTAACATACGGTTGAAGAAAATTGGCCAGTAGAAGTGCGCTGAACCGAATAGTGCTGTAACAATACCACCAACGATTACGTAGTGGAAGTGAGCAACGATAAAGTAAGAATCGTGTAATTGATAGTCAAGAGGTGCAGATGCTTGCATTACCCCTGTAACACCACCCGCAACGAATGACGGGATGAATCCAAGTGCATAAAGCATTGGAGTTGTAACTTTAATTGACCCACCCCAAATAGTTAGGATCCAGTTGAATACTTTCATACCTGTTGGAACCGCAATTGCCATTGTTGCAACAGCGAAGATTGCGTTTGCTGTTGGCCCAAGACCAACTGTAAACATATGGTGAGCCCAAACCATGAACCCTAAGAAACCAATTAAAATTGTAGCGAATACCATTGAAGAGTATCCGAATAGACGTTTACGAGAGAACGCTGGAATGATCTCAGAGAATAAACCAAATGCTGGTAATACTAAGATATAAACCTCTGGGTGTCCGAAGATCCAGAATAAGTGTTCCCAAATTACTGTGTTACCACCCATTGTATGGTCAAAGAAGTTACCACCGAACATACGGTCAAATAACATCATTAATAAACCAATTGTTAATGGAGGGAATGCGAATAAAATTAAGGCACTTGATACAAGAGCAGTCCAAGTGAATAATGGCATACGCATAAATGTCATACCTGGAGCACGCATTGTAATAATCGTAACGATAAAGTTAAGACCTGAAATTAAAGTACCTGCCCCTGAAATTTGTAAACCAAGTACATAGAAATCAATACCATGTCCTGGAGAGTATAAAGATAATGATGCATAAGAAGTCCAGCCCGCATCAGGAGCGCCACCCATAAAGAATGACAGGTGAAGGAATACTGCACCTAGGAAGAATAACCAGAACCCTAATGAGTTAAGGAACGGGAATGCAACGTCACGCGCACCAATTTGTAATGGTACAAGCATGTTCATAAATGCGAATAGTAGTGGCGTAGCAGCTAGGAATAACATTGTTGTTCCGTGCATTGTTAATAATTCATTGAAAAAACCAGCTGATACGAAATCATTATTTGGTTTCATTAATTGAATACGCATTAATAATGCTTCAAAACCAGCGATAGCGAAGAACAATGTACCGGCTAATAAATACATCACTGCTAACTTTTTATGGTCGACAGTAGTGATGTAATCCCAGACAGCTGCTCCAAAGCCCTTTTTCTGTGTGTATGAGCTCACAACTTTTACCTCCCTCAAAATTTGTTACATAAAACGAAAATTATTTTTCTACTGATAAGCCCATGATGTAAGTTGCAAGAGCTTCAATTTCTTCATCAGATAAATTACCGTAAATAGGCGCAGTGCCATCAGAATTCATCATTAAGTTACCTGGTTTAAATTCCTCAGGGTTTTTAATCCAAGCTTTTAAGCTTTCTTCATTATGCTCTAAGAAACCAGCAACACGGTTACGGTCACCAAACGTAGTTAAGTTTGGACCTGGTGTACCGCCTGCTCCTGAACCAGAGATAGCATGACAGCCTAAGCAGCTATTAGCAAAAGTTGCTTCACCAAGATCAGTTGAAGCTTTGTCAGCAGTTTGTCCTTCAGTTGCTTTCATTGCATCAACCCATGCATCAAATGCATCTGGGCTTAATGTTTTTACTTTAAAGTCCATTAAAGCATGTGAAGGTCCACATAATTCAGCACATTTTCCATAAAATACGCCATCTTTAAGATCTTTTGATTCTTTATCGAATACTAAGTAGAATTTGTTTAAGTTTTCCACGTTTGTATCCATTTTACCGCCTACAGCAGGAATCCAGAATGAGTGCTTAACATCGGCAGCTTTTAAATTAAAGTAAACTTTTTCACCTGTTGGTACCACTAGCTCTTGAGCCGTTACGATACCTTGGTTAGGATATTCGAATTCCCACCAGTATAATTTTGCCGTTACATTGATTGTTAGGGCTGTTTTGTTCCCTTCTTCATCTACCTCATCCATTGCAGCAACATCTGCAAATTTATAAGTAGTTGTAACAACTGGTACAGCGATAATTAATAATAAAATAATCGGAATAACTGTCCAAATCACTTCTAAAGTATGACTACCCTCTACTTGCTTAGGGATAACATTTTCACCCACGCGTGCACGACGGTATTTTAGGAATGCAAGTAAATAGATAACGGATACTATTACTACTACTAGCGTCATAATTACAGTAGTTAACAGTAATAAATTCAATTGTTGTTTACCTACTTCTCCAGATGGTTTTAGTGTAGAAAGATAATCTTCACCACAACCTGAAAGGAAAACCATCATCACTGCTAGAAGTGAAAAAAGACGCCATTTTTTAAGCCCTTTCATCATAGCTTAATTAAACCCCTCTTTCTTTGTTGTATTTTCATGTGTACCTAGGACATCAGTTCTGTCTATATGAATTCTTATAAAAAGAAAGAATCCCTAACTTTAGCTAAACACCGCAAATATTATGATGGCTACAAATAGTATGGTCATATGATTCAACGAATAAATAAACATTTTATTTGCCCATTTCATATCATCTTTTGTTGTAAAGCCTTTCAGAGCTAGTATTAACCAACCCAAGTTCAATGCAGTAGCAAGAGTTAAAAAGCCAATTCCAAGCTCTGTTAAAAGGAAAGGTAACGGTAATAATAAAAGAATCCAGAATAACATTGAGTACTTTGTACGTTTAAATCCCTTTATAACAGGTAGCATTGGTATTTTAGCTGCACGATATTCCTCAGTCCGTTTCATGGCAAGCGCATAGAAATGTGGTGGTTGCCATGCAAACATAATAAGGAATAAGGCTAGTGCTCCTGGACCTAAGGCGGGCTCAATCGCTGCGAATCCAATAACAGGAGGAATAGCCCCCGAAATACTACCTACAACCGTGTTACTAACATGCTTCCTCTTTGACCACATTGAATACAGAACGACATAAGCAAATATTCCTACTAGTCCCCACATGCCGGCTGCAAACGATGCCGCAAATAACAAAATTTCACCTACAATTAAAAATGAGAGGGCAATGGTCAACACAAAGTTTGGCTTAAATCTGCCTGTCACTGTCGGTCTTGCCTTTGTTCTTTTCATGATAGGATCTATATCCTGATCTATGAAATTATTCATTGCACCTGAGCCACCAATGATTAATGCCGCACCCAGCATGGTGTAAAATATGACATCAAGCTCTTGCAAGAAATGTCTACTAGTAAACTGAAAAGCCAGCCACATCCCTGTAAACGTTGTGACAAGATTCGAGTTAACGATTCCAATTTTTATTAGTGCTAAGAAATCTTTTACAACAGATGTTGTTTCTGGACCAGGATTTCTAGTAGCCGCCAGTGTACGACCGTTTGACATAATACCTCTCCTTTCATTTTTGTAAGCATATTCCGCTAACAATAACTATAGCGAAATTTGCGATTGATTTCTAGACATTAAGTGAAATTTAGATGAAGTTGTAAAAATTAGCTTTGTCTAGAAATATAATTAAAAACAACATATCTATAGTAAAACATTTTCTAAAATGAATTGTGAAGGTTAAAGCACGAAATTATGAACAATTTGTGAAATGGAATCGACATCTAGTAGTCCCTTCTCTTTACAAGTTGTTTTTTATACGTATTTTCGATATTATCTAGTAGCAGAAACATTACGTTCTTGTAATGTTGATAGATAAAGTAGGTGACTCATTTTATGCAACACAACAGGTATTTGAAGTGGTTTGCTGTTGCCGCTACAGTAGGGATGCTCCTTATATTACTAGGTGGGGCTCTCGTTACCAAAACAGATAGTGGCCTAGGCTGTGGTCGAAACTGGCCTGATTGCAATGGATCTCTTATTCCAAAGGAGATTACACCAGAAGTCCTTATTGAATTCTCACATCGTCTCGTAACAGGAGTTGTATCTATTTCAATTCTTGTGTTAACCGTTTGGACATGGCGTAAGCTCGGACATATTCGTGAAGTAAAGCTATTAGGTTTCTTAGCAATGTTTTTCTTAATCGCGCAAGCTCTTATTGGAGCAGCTCAAGTATTATGGGGGCAAGGTGATTTCATCTTAGCACTACATTTTGGGATATCTCTTATTTCCTTTGCCGCGGTTCTTCTTCTCTCTATGATTGTATTTGAAGTCGATCGGAAATTTGATGCTGATAACGTATTTATCGGTAAAAAGTTACGTTGGCATACAATTGCTGTCACAATTTATTCTTATTTAGTCGTTTATACTGGGGCGCTAGTTCGTCATACAGATTCGAGCTTAATTTGTCCTGATTGGCCATTTTGCTATAATGAAACACCTTTCGCACCGCCGAATAATATGTATGAATGGGTGCAAATGGGACATCGATTAGCAGTTCTTATTATTTTCATTTGGATTGCATACATAACTTGGCATGCTGTAAAGGAATATAAACATCAACGTGTTATATACTATGGATGGATAATTGCCTTTACAATAGTAGTTTTACAAGTTATTGCAGGTATGTTAGTAGTCCTTACTAAACTGAATTTAACGGTAGCTTTACTGCATTCATTATTTATTTCCCTTTTATTCGGTTTATTATGCTATATGATCATGCTAGTCGCTCGAAGTAATTATAATGAGAAAAAGAAATAGCCCATTAAAAAAGATTCGCCACCAACGATGTGTCGAATCTTTTTTCTATGACTATTTTTGTTTCTTCATAGCCTCAGTCCCTATAACTCCAACAATTAAAATAATCATGGATACCAAAGCATAATCTTTAAAAAATGTTGTAAAAGGAATGTCGAAATATCGACAAATTAGCGTTACGAGACGGCCTCCTAATAAAATTAAACCTATGACTAACATCCAGTTAAATAGTGCTTTAAGCATTTTTTGGCCCCTCTACTTTCATTGCTGTCCATATAATATTTGTTACTTCGAGACTGTAATCCTCTGCCGCAATAGCAAGCGGTCCCCCTATAAGCATGTATTCACCAATCGCTCCTTGAATTACTTTTGCCATTACATCGACAGAGCGAACACTAAATGTCCCCTGTTTTTTTCCATCTTCTAAAATATTACATAATGCCTTCAATAGTGGATCTTCCTCTTCATCTGGCAGTTTATAGTAAGGGATGTCTTGTTCAGTTCGAGCGTTGAAGACAATTTCTAATAATGCTGCATTTTCTTTTGGGTGTGTTGCTTGATAAGCAATGCTTGCCTCTATGAAGTTTGCTAATTGTGTGACAGGGTCACTGGCAGTATATGTTTTTGTCAAAATAAAAGTTGTGGATTGCTCAATCAGTGCTTGGAGACTTTGGTTGATTAAATCTTGTCGATCTACAAAATGATAAGAAATTAATGCTGTGCTAATAGAAGCACGTTTAGCAATTTGTGCTAGACTCGCCTTTACATAGCCAATATCATCAAGTGTCGTTATCGTAGCTTCAATAATTTGCTGCTTTCTTGCTTCCTGAATAAAGGTATTTTTACTGCTATCCATAGACCCCTCCTGATTGGTCGAACATTTTTTTGATTAAGTAATCAAATTTTATATGATTTATCGCTTAAACACAATAAAAAAGGTTATGTAGATACTAATAAAAGTATCTAATAACCTTTTTTAAGACTATCTATTCAATTTCAATTAATAGATCGCCTGTTGAAATGGCATCTCCTGCACTTGCATATACCTCTTTTACAATGCCGTCTTTAGGTGCTTGGACAGTTGTTTCCATTTTCATCGCTTCTGTAATTAACAGGTGATCTCCACGTTTAACAGGACTACCTTTAGAAACAACAACTTTCAACACAGTACCTGGCATTGTAGCACCGATTTGGTTTGGATTGCTTGGATCGGCTTTTAATGCTAAATTGCCATCAACCTCAACAGTCATATCTTGAATCACCAATTCACGCGATTGTCCATTGAGCTCAAAGTAAAGGACTCGTGTTCCATTGTGTTGTGGTTCCCCGATTGAAACGAGTTTAATAATCAATGTTTTCCCTTTTTCTATTTCGACTTCAATAATTTCTCCAAGCTTTAAGCCATATAAGAATGTTGGTGTGTCAAGAACTGAAATATTACCGAAGGATTCTGCTGTTTTCGCATACTCCTCAAAGACTTTTGGATAAAGAGCATAAGCCAGAACATCCTTTTTCGTAACAGGACGATTTAACTTTTCCTCTAGCACAGCCTCTAATTGATCAAACTGAATAGGCTCTAATAATTCTCCTGGACGAACTGTAATTGCTTCGCGATCTTTTAACACTACTTGTTGTAATGCCTCTGGGAACCCGCCATGTGGCTGTCCAAGATAACCTTGGAAGAATTCAATCACAGAATCTGGGAAGTCAATTGTTTTCCCTCTTGTTAAGACCGTATTTTCGTCTAAGTCATTTTGCACCATAAATAAAGCCATATCTCCTACCACCTTGGAGGATGGTGTCACTTTGACAATATCACCAAACAGTAGATTTACACGGGAATACATACGTTTTACTTCTTCCCAACGATCACCAAGCCCTACCGCTTTTGCTTGCTGCTGTAAGTTACTATATTGGCCACCAGGCATCTCATGCACGTAAATCTCAGAATGCGGGCTAATCATGCCACTTTCGAAATCTTTATAGTATTTACGAACATCTTCCCAGTAGTACGATAATTTTTCCAAAGAATCAATATCCGCACGTACTTCTCGTTTACTCCCTTTCATCGCATAGTACAAGGAATTTGCACTTGGCTGAGATGTTAAGCCCGCCATAGACCCAAGCGCTGTATCGATAATATCTACACCTGCTTCAATGGCTTTAGCATATAAGTAAATCCCATTGCCGCTTGTATCATGCGTATGCAAATGGATTGGCAGACTTGTCGTCTCTTTTAACTCGGAAATTAAACGATAGGCCGCTTCTGGCTTCAGTAAACCAGCCATATCTTTAATCGCTAAAATATGTGCACCAGCTAGCTCTAGCTCCTTCGCCATATCCTTATAATATTGCACCGAATATTTCGCTCGACTATCATCCAAAATGTCGCCTGTATAACAGATGGCCGCTTCAGCAATTTTTCCAGATTGACGCACTGCATCAATCGCCACTTCCATACCTTTAATCCAGTTTAAACTATCGAAAATACGGAATACATCAATTCCTGATGAAGCCGATTCAGCGATAAATTCTCGGATTAGATTATCAGGGTAATTCGTGTAACCAACGGCATTAGCTCCACGCAGTAACATTTGGAACAAGACATTAGGTACTTGCTCACGCAGTTTCTCTAGGCGCTCCCATGGGTCCTCTTTTAAGAAACGATAGGCTACGTCAAATGTTGCCCCGCCCCACATTTCCAGCGAGAATAACTGATGCATCATGCGAGCTGTTGCATCTGCAATTTGATACATATCCTGTGAACGAACACGTGTTGCAAGGAGAGATTGGTGGGCATCGCGGAATGTAGTATCTGTTAGTAGTACGTCTTCCTGTGCTAAAATCCACTGCACTAAGCCATCTGCTCCCTGTGTATCTAAAATCTGCTTCGTACCTGCTGGTGGTACAATTAAAGGATCAATTTTAGGTTGGTTCGGCTGAGCAAAGATAGGTTTTGACTTCTTCTCTACACCTGGGAAGCCATTTAAGGTCACATTCCCTATATAGCTTAACAGCTTTGTTCCACGGTCTTTACGCACAGGGAACTCGAAAAGCTCTGGCGTTGTATCAATAAAGCTAGTATCAAAGGCACCTGATAAAAATTTCTCATGTGTTACAACATTGTTTAAAAACGGGATATTCGTTTTAACGCCACGAATACGGAATTCCTTCAAATTACGATCCATTTTCGCTGCAGCTTCTTTAAAGTTCATGCCCGATGTTGAAATCTTTACTAACAAAGAGTCATAGTATGGTGTTACAACAGCGCCTTGGAATCCATTTCCTGCATCTAACCGCACGCCAAAACCACCACTTGAACGGTAAACCATTAATTTTCCTGTATCTGGCATAAAGTCATTTGCAGGGTCTTCTGTTGTCACACGGGCCTGAATGGCATAGCCAATCATTGGCATATCTTCTTGCTTTGGCATATGAATTTCTTCACTGTGTAGTTCATAGCCTGCCGCTACCTTAATTTGGGCATGGACGATATCGACACCTGTAATCATTTCTGTAATTGTATGTTCTACTTGGATGCGAGGGTTTACCTCGATGAAATAAAAATCGTCTCCTGCGACTAAAAATTCCACTGTCCCTGCATTTATGTACGAGACATTCTTCATTAATTTCACAGCAGCATCGCAAATACGATTTCTTAACTCTTGTGAAATCGAATGAGATGGCGCAATTTCCACCACTTTTTGATGACGACGCTGAATTGAGCAATCACGCTCATATAAATGCACAATATTGCCATGTTTATCGCCAATAATTTGTACTTCAATGTGTTTTGGCTTTATGATTGCTTTTTCTACATACACTTCATCGGAACCAAAAGCAGCCTTTGCCTCTGATTTTGCTCTTTCATAGGAAGAAGCAAGATCCTCTGGCGCATGGACTAGACGCATCCCTCGACCACCACCGCCAAGTGCTGCCTTAATCATAACTGGATAGCCATAATTGCTAGCAAACGTCTCTACCTCTGCTAAATCGGCTACTGGGCCATCTGTACCAGGAATAACAGGAATCTCAGCCGCAATGGCTTGAGACCGTGCTTTGACCTTATCTCCAAACATATCTAAATGCTGAGAAGTTGGTCCGATAAAGACAATACCCTCTTCCTCACAGCGACGTGCAAATTCCACGTTCTCTGATAAAAAACCATACCCTGGATGAATCGCATCAACATCTGCATCTTTTGCGATGGCAATAATACCTTCAATATCTAAATAAGCATCGATTGGTTTCTTGCCAGCTCCCACTAAATAAGCTTCATCTGCTTTAAAGCGATGAAAAGCACCACTATCTTCTCTTGAATAGATGGCAACAGTTTGGATATTCAGCTCCGTACAGGCACGGAAAATACGAATTGCAATTTCTCCTCGATTGGCTACGAGAATTTTGTTGATTGATTCCATAGGTATCCCCCTTTATGATTGTGTTTTTTTCCTCTCTACCTTTTCAAACATAGAAACATTGATTAATATTCCCATCGCTAAAGATAGAATGATTATAGATGTACCGCCATAGCTTATAAAAGGTAACGTTACACCGGTTAACGGGATTAACCCGGTTACACCCCCAAGATTAATAAACGATTGCCAGCCTATCCAGCTCGCAATGCCAGCCGCAATCATGCGTGCCAATGGATCTTTTGTTCGTAATGCAATAGAAAAACCTTTATATACAATAAATCCCAAACCACCTAAGACAATTAAAACGCCCCAAATCCCTAGTTCTTCCATTATGATTGCCATAATAAAATCTGTTTGTGGTTCAGGCAAGTATCCTAATTTTTGAATGGATTGACCAAGGCCACGCCCTTCTAAGCCGCCTCCGCCAATGGCATAATAACTATTCACCACTTGGTGACCACTACCATCCTCATACTCAAACGGATTTAAGTAAGACAATATCCGTCCTTTTCGATTCCCTGTTAGTAGCTCTCCCTTAAATATCCATAGAATACCAAGAATGGCTGTACCAAATGCACCTAATACACCAAAAAACTTCCAAAATGTTTTAAATGGAATACCACTTGAAGCTACAACTGAAACAGCAATACCACATAGAATAATCACTGCTCCTAAGTCTGTTTCAAAGGCTACCCCAGCAACCACTAAAATCCATAGAAAAATTGGGTAAAAAATTTCAGTAGGTTGTAGCTTTTCAAACGTATATTTTTGCGCTTTTCGATAAAAAGCAGCTGCAAAATATAAAATTATAAATAGCTTCGCATACTCTGAAGGTTGAAAATTCCCTAAACCTGGAATAGCAATCCAACTTTGAGAACCTACTTCCTCTGCCCCATTACCTGCTACTTTTACCCATGTAAATAACACAACTAACACAACAGTTAGCAATAACATAATATTCTTATTCGCATAATGCTTATATGGGAAAAATGCTGTAAGGATAAAGCCAAGAAATGCCACCATTAAATTGGTCACTTGCTTTTGATAAAAATAATCAGGTGCTTGACCTTTTTGAACAATAGCAACCATCATACTTGAACTGTAAATCATAATTAATCCAAATAAACTTAATAATAGGACCGTAAAAAATAAGGGGTAATCAAAATTTTGTGCATAACGTTTTAAGTATTGTCTCATTGGAAAACCTCGTTCTAGTAAAAAAACTCAAAGCGCAAAAAAGCGTTTGAGTTTTTCTTTTTATTTGTCTGTATACGCGTCGTGTAGTACAGAAAGTTCTTTCTCGAGTGAATCGAGAATTTCTTTGCCTTTTTCACGTTCAATTAATCCAAGCTTCACAGCAAAGTCAATTTCACGTGACAGGCCGAACATTTGTGTATCTAATACTTCCTCATATAAAGGGCATTGTGGCATTGTTAAGTGATCCATTTGTACTCGAATAAGGCGAGCAATCTTATCTGCATCAGCAACTAATAGCTCCAAAGCCTTCTCTTGAAAAGAAGTTTGTGATTTCGTATCCATGAGGACGCCCCCATTATCTGATATTTCTTCGATTCTATCTTAATAAAGTTTATCTTTTAGTCGATAAAAATGCAAGTGTCTTCATTGGAAAATAGAGAATTCGAATTATATTTCTTTATTATCTCTAGGCATTAGCGTTATACTATGTCATGGATATACAAGATTTGAGGAGGATTTCTATTATGGAAACAATAATTCCTATCACAGGTGCAGTCACATACCAACTAACATTAGATCCTACTGTGTGGATTTTTGATGATCGTAAATTAGATTTAAACACTTACTTCACTACTCAAAATGTTGAGGAAGATGCTGACGTCAAATATATGCGTGAAGTAGGGGCACACTGGTCACGTGAAATTATGGAAGGAGCAACATTCCCACCTACATTAAAATCAGAGAGGAAATTTGACCGTAAAGGCATGGAAACAGGTACATTCGGTATCGAATTAAGTCATTTCTTGAAGAATGCTGAAATTAAACCTGAAGCGACAAAAATCGTCTTAACTTGCAAAGATGGTCAAGAATATCCTTTCACAATTGAAGAAGCTTATACACTTATTTTAAAATATAGCCAAGACGGGAAGCCTCTTTTAGAAGATGGTCCAATCCATGTATTACTAAGAGACGGTTCAAATATTGACAATCCTATTAAAAACGTATCAGCCATCCGCGCTGAATAGGAGGGAATGCAATGCGCGTTAAATGCGTTATTTGCGATACGATTCATAATTTAGATGATAATTTACCTTTAGCGAAAAAATTGCGTAATCGACCAATTCATACTTATATGTGCAATATTTGTCATGATCGCATTTCGGAAAATACTGTCGCACGAATGGAAACAGGCAATTTCCGTTTTTATCGTACGTCACCACAGATGGATAAAGAATTTTAACTAAAGAACAGCTTTAAAAGAGGTGCCTCTATTTTGAGACACCTCTTTTTTCTATTATCCGTTATTTTTAATAATCGTTTTTTCAACTAATTCTACAACCTGATACATAATGGTAGCAAAAAAGGCAATGATCAGAAGTGACATAAGGACAAGGTTAAAATTAAATACTTGGAAGCCATAGATAATTAAATAACCAAGTCCTTTTGAAGCTACTAAAAATTCCCCTACAATAACCCCTACCCATGATAAGCCAACATTCACTTTCAGGGTTGAAATGATTGTAGGAAATGAGGCTGGCAAAATGACCTCACGAAAGATTTGCCATCTGGTCGCTCCAAATGTTTGTAAAACCTTACTATAATTTGGATCGACTCCTTTAAATGCCGTATATACTACAATTGTTGTAATGATGATGGATATTAATGCACCCATCGCTATGATGGAAAAGTAGCCTGGGCCAAGTGCAACAATCAAAATCGGACCTAGTGCAACTTTTGGCATCGCGTTTAAAATTACTAAATATGGATCAAGTACTTTTGATAGTAACGGGGACCACCACAAGACAATAGCTATCAATGTTCCTAATAAGGTCCCCGCTAAAAAGCCAATTACGGTCTCCATTAATGTAACACTTACATGCAATGTTAAAGAACCATCACTTACTTTTTCAATAAATGTATGCCATACATGCGTTGGCGAGCTAAAAATTAAACGATCAATCCATTCTAATCGTGAAAGCAGCTCCCATCCACCAAAGAATAGCAGTAAAATAATAAGCTGATATACTCGAACATAGCGTTTTTCTCTTTTTAACAATTGCTGATATTGCTTAAATAATGTATTATCCAAGGCTCTCCAGCTCCTTCCAAATCGTTTGGAAAATATCTGCATAGGCTGGATGCTGTCTTACATCAAAAGGTGATAGCTCACTAAGAGCTTTAGGTATTTCAAACACCTTGTGAACTGTCCCTGGGTTTGCAGAAAATAGAACTACACGCTCACTCATCGCGATGGCCTCGCCAATATCATGTGTCACAAGAATAGCAGTCTTTTTATAAGTTTTTAATGTTTCCACCACTAAATCCTCAAGCTTTAATTTCGACTGATAATCTAATGCAGAAAATGGTTCATCTAATAATAAAATTTTAGGATTTACAGCTAAGGTACGAGCAAGGGCGACACGTTGCCGCATACCTCCTGATAATTCTCGAGGATAATTGTTCCCCACATGCGGTAATCCTACTTCCTGTAATAATGCGTTGGCCGTTACTTTATGTGTTTTATGACTTTTCTCCATTATCTTCAAGCCAATTGTGACATTTTCCTCAATGGTCTTCCAAGGAAATAAATAGTCCTGCTGAAGCATATAGCCAATGCTAGATTGATTATTTGCTGATAGCTTTTCACCATCTATATAAACATTGCCTTCAGTGGCAGGGAATAATCCTGCAATAATTGATAATAATGTGGTTTTTCCGCAGCCACTCGGACCAATAAACGAAACAAACTCTCCTTCATGAATGGCTAAACTGATATCACGTAATACTTCCTTTGCCTGTGTACTTGAAAAATAACTATGGTGAATATTCTCTAGCTGTAAAAATTCCATATTACTCAGCAGCCTTTTTAGCAAAGGTAGTATTCACAAGTTTTTCATACTCCACTCGTTGAGGAAGTTCACCTGCTTCCTCCATAATTGTTTGCAAGTTATCCCACTCTCCTTCATCAAGGATTGGGTCAGTAGCATAAGAGCCTTGTGCTTTATATCGCTCAATTACAGTTTCAATTATCTCTATATCTACATTTTCAAAATATGGTTGAATAATCTTTGCTACTTCAGCAGCACTCTCATTTTGCACATAATCCTGTGCTCGTTGTAATGCATTTGTAAAAGCTTGAACAGTTGAAGCTTCATCCTTTAAATAACTACTTTTTGCCATAAAGGACGTGTAAGGAAGATTACCAGACTCCGTTCCAAACGAAGCTACAATATAACCTTTCCCTTCTTTCTCGAAGACACTCGCAGTAGGTTCAAATAATTGTACATAGTCACCAGTGCCTGATGCAAAAGCAGTTGCAATGTTGGCAAAATCAATATTTTGAATGAGCGTTAAATCATTTACAGGGTCGATGCCATGTTTTTTCAGCACGAATTCACCTGCCATTTGTGGCATACCACCTTTACGTTGCCCCAAAAACGTTGAGCCCTTCAATTGATCCCACGAAAAATTATCCATCTTATCTCTTGCCACTAAAAAGGTTCCATCCGTTTGGGTTAACTGTGCAAAATTTTGAATAGGATCATTTGCACCTTGTAAAGTGACATAAATAGACGTCTCCGATCCAACTAAAGCTATATCAATTCCATCTGACAGTAACGCCGTCATCGTTTTATCGCCACCTGCAATCGTTTGTAGCTCCACAGAAAGACCCTCCTCCTCGAAGAATCCTTTCTCAAGTGCTACATATTGAGGCGCATAGAATATTGAACGAGTTACTTCTCCTACTTTGACTTTTTCTAGCTCTGCTTTATTACATGCCGTCAAAGAAAGGAGTAACAAAGCAATGACACCTAACAATAAACCTTTTGTAAGCCAACGCATTCCCTTTCCTCCTTGATGTGTTGAAAATAAGCCTATCGACATTAACTTATTCACATAAGAAGATTTCGGTGCCTATCATTTTTTAGTTTATGTAGAAAACGGAGCTTCTTGGTTTAAAAAGCGCTCTCGGAGAAAATGAGTGCGGGTGTTTTCTTCAGCTTGACTACAAGGGGAAACATACAAAAAAACAGCCTTAGCATTAAAACCGCTAAGACTGTTTATAACAGATAAAAAGTTCTTATTATAAAGTACGTAATTGTTACTGATTGGTAGCTTGTTGCTCTTCTCTTTTTTCACGCCATAATCTTGTTTTATAGACAATTAGAATTAAGGCCGCTACAATCAGACCTTCAATCATTGGTAAGAATAGGGCAAAGAACGTAAGCATAATACACCCTAAAAATAGGAACGCATAAATAATAATATTTTGAGATAACTTTAATTTCTTGGCAAAGCCTAGCTTATAGACAATGGCAGAAAGTGCAAATACAAGAAGAAATACAACATAACCTGCTATTTCATAGCTTGGTAAATTTTCATATAAAAATCTGGTTATACCAGCCATTCTCCCATAAACTCGTGTTGTTTCATCTGTACCTGTCTGTGCAGCAACTTGAATAACATTTAGTTCACCCAATAAAGCGGACTTCAGATCCAAGACTCCTCTTCCTTTCATGGAAGCAAAAAATTATTGTTCAGCGTTTTTTAATTTTTTCGCTATTCTTTCACGTTCATTTTTATCTAGAATTTGTTTACGAAGGCGAATAGATTCTGGTGTGATTTCTAAATACTCATCATCATTTAAGAATTCTAATGCTTCTTCTAGTGTTAATAAACGTGGCTTTTTAATAACGTTTGTTGCATCTTTTGTCGCAGAACGAACATTCGTTTTTTGCTTCATTTTTGTTATGTTTACAGTGATATCATTATCACGTGTATTTTCACCAACGATCATACCTTCATAAATTTCAGTACCTGGTTCTACAAAGAGTGTACCACGGTCCTCTACTTGCATCATACCATAAGTTGTGGATTTACCAGTTTCCATTGATACAAGAACACCTTGATGACGTCCACCAATACGTCCTGGAATATATGGTTGGTAGCAATCGAATGTATGGTTAATGATACCAAAACCTTTAGTCATAGACATGAATTCTGTTGTATATCCAATTAAACCGCGAGCTGGAACAAGGAAAGTTAAACGAACTTGGCCATTGCCATTGTTCACCATATCTAACATTTCACCTTTACGCGTACCAATCGATTCAATAACCGAACCTACATTTTCTTCTGGCACATCAATTTGTACACGTTCAAACGGCTCACATTTTACACCATCAATTTCACGAATGATAACTTGAGGTTTTGATACTTGTAGCTCAAAGCCTTCACGGCGCATATTTTCAATAAGAATTGATAAATGTAGCTCACCACGTCCAGAAACCGTCCATGCATCTGGTGAATCTGTATCTTCTACACGTAGAGATACGTCCGTTTGAAGTTGTGAACGTAAACGCTCTTCTACTTTACGAGCAGTTACCCATTTCCCTTCACGACCTGCAAACGGTGAATTATTCACTAAGAAAGTCATTTGTAATGTTGGCTCGTCTATACGTAATGGTGTTAAAGCTTCTTGATGTTCAACTGGACAAACTGTTTCTCCAACGTTGATGTCTTCCATACCTGAAACAGCAATTAAGTCACCAGCTTTTGCTGATTGGATTTCTTCACGTTTTAAACCAAAGAAACCAAATAGTTTCGTTACACGGAATTGTTTCACAGTCCCATCTAACTTCATTAAAGCAACTTGTTGTCCTACTTCAATTGTTCCGCGGAATACGCGTCCAATCCCAATACGACCAACATAATCATTGTAGTCAAGTAATGCCACTTGGAATTGTAATGGATCTGCTGAGTTGTCTACTGGTGCAGGAATTGCTTCAATTACCTTTTCAAATAGACATTGCATATTTTCTTCTTGTTTTGTTGGATCAGCATCAAGAGAAGCTGTACCGTTTACACCTGATGCATACACAACAGGGAAATCTAATTGATCATCATCAGCACCTAGCTCGATGAATAATTCTAATACTTCATCAACCACTTCTAATGGACGAGCTGAGTCTTTATCAACTTTGTTTACAACTACAATCGGTGTTAACTTTTGTTCTAACGCTTTTTTCAGTACAAAGCGTGTTTGCGGCATACAACCCTCATACGCATCGACAACTAGTAAAACGCCATCTACCATTTTTAAAATACGTTCTACCTCACCACCGAAGTCGGCGTGTCCAGGCGTATCAAGGATGTTAATACGAGTTCCGTTATAGTTTACTGCAGTATTTTTTGCTAAAATTGTAATACCACGTTCGCGTTCAATATCATTAGAGTCCATTGCACGTTCTTCAACATGTTCGTTTGAACGGAATGTACCTGATTGTTTTAATAGTTGGTCGACTAAAGTAGTTTTACCATGGTCAACGTGGGCGATAATTGCGATATTGCGAAGATCTTGACGTAAGTTTGTCATTATTCCACTCCATATTCTTTTTTCGAATGTTTAACTGTGATATTATAGCACAAGAAGGATAGAAATGTCCTTATTAGAATTTCCATCATTCTAAAAAATATATTTGATCGACAAATTTTTTATATAGGAGGCTAGGCTATGAATCGTGCAAAAATCGTAATGGCCATCTATGCATTGGCAGCTGTATTAGCAATGTGCTCTATCGGCTACTCTGTTGCAGCTAGTAGTATATTTGGTGTAATAGCTGGTATTGTGGCTACTTGTGTCATTTTCATGACAGCCTTTAAAATGAAGCGTAAACTACGTGCGCAAGGATTACTTTAAAGAACATAAAAAGGAGCTGTCTAGTAAATAGACTGCTCCTTTTTATTCATATGGCACAATATATTTTTCTAATAACTCTTTATGAATAGCGGGATTGGCAATAATAAATGTATCCTGATGAAGGAAATCAAAGCCTTCACCATGTAGATTTGTAGCAACTGCTCCAACTTCCTGAGCAATGATGGTCCCTCCTGCAATATCCCATGGTGCTAAACGCATAGAGACATAGGCATCTAATTTGCCGCTAACAACAAATGCAATTTCCATTGCCGCAGAGCCATAAGACCGTGTACCGCGAACTTTACGAACCATATCTATCACCTTTTCATGGTGAATATGTCGATTAGGTGCGACCCAATGTGCATTGATGCCAATGACAGACTCTTCCATTGTAACAGACTGTAGTTTTCGCAATGGTGAATCATTATACCATGCCCCTTGACCCTCAATGGCACTAAATAAATCCTCTCGCATGACATCAAATATGTAACCTAATTTTCCTACGCCATTGACAAAAATACCTATAGAAATCATAAAATGACGATGCTGTTTGACAAAATTCATCGTGCCATCAATTGGATCAATAATCCAAACTACACCATCTAGCGATTTAACCTGTTCGCCCATTCCTTCTTCCCCTAGGATTTTGTGGGTTGGATCAAAAGCTTTAATTTGCTCAATAAAGAATAACTCAGTCTCTCGATCAATATTGGTAACGAGGTCATTTGCACCTGATTTTGTCTCTATTACTAGATTATACGAAAAAGCCTCCCGAATACGTCGCCCAGCTTCAAAAATAATATCTTTTGCAAATTTATCAATTTGTTGTAAATCCACTCATAACCCACCCTTCGAATATAAGAAAAGGCCATCTATGTTGGTCGCTCTCGTATGTGTATGATACCTTTTCCCACTACTTCATAACTTTTGCTATATAAAATCTAATACTACCTTATGATATAATTTCTATTTTACCCTTTGTCACAATAAAAATCACCTGCTGTCGGAATATTCAGCAAGTGATTTTTTAAATGGGTATTAGATTTTGATTACGCATAGGCGTGCAAACTTTCAAGTTCCATCTGAATTTCTGCCAGACGTTTTTTACTTTTTTCAATTTCAATGTCATTTTTTTCATTCATTGCTGCAAAAAGTGAAGCTAATTCATAATCTAATTCTAATTGTAATATGTGCTCATATTGCTTTTCAATGTCAACTTTACGTATAATTTTTACGAACGGTTTCATAAAAAACACTTCCTTTTTTTATTTTTTTTACAAAAACTTCGCTCATTTGATAAAGTTCTTGTTATAAGATTTTTTCCCAAATTCAGCGTAAAATAAACCTTATAAAACGAAAGGAGTAAAATAAAATTGCCAAAAATAAAGTGGACAAACAAAGACTTTAAGGTTTTTACAATAGACGGTTTAGAACAGAGAATGGATGCTTTAAATTTACATGTACGTCCAAAATTTAATCAGCTAGGGGAAGATTTCTCTGCATACTTCTCTAGCCAATTAGGTGAAGAATTCTTCCCTCATGTGGCTAAACATGCTCGAAGAACTGTTAACCCCCCAAAAGATAGCTGGGTTGCCTTCGCCCCTTATAAAAGAGGCTATAAATCATTGCCTCACTTTCAGATTGGTCTATGGCACACACATTTATTCATCGTCTTAGCTATTATTTATGAAGCACCTCAAAAAAATGTTATGGCTGAGCGTTTACTAGCTCAAAAATCATTAATTGAGCAGCTTCCAGATGATTTTATTGTGTCAGGAGATCATATGTCCCCTGAGGCCGTTTCTCTCGAAGTGGCAAAAGAAGACAAGCTTGAAGAACTACTTATTCGCCTACGTGATGTCAAAAAAGGTGAATTCTTAATTGGCCGTCATATTCCAAAAGAGCAAGCAACAAAGCTAACAGCAAGCGAATTACATCAATTAATAGAAGACACATTTAACAGCTTACTTCCTCTTTACAACGTTATTGTGGGAAAATAGGATTAGCTTATAAAGCTTTTTATTGATGTAGTTTATGCAAAATGTCGTTTTCTAACACCAAAAAATAAAGAGTGGATGTGAGATTAACTCACATCCACTCTTTTAACGACCATTTTTAGGGGTAACTTTTATGATCATCCCATCTTCGGCTTCCTTTGTTTGTTTTACAACAGGATAGCTAATGTAGCCACTCGCCTCTTCAAATTCGCGAAAAATTGATTTTTCCTCTGCTTGGGAAGGAACAATCTCTTTAAAGCGTCGATATTTAGCTAGCATAACTTCACGCTTGATGCCCTTTTCATAAGCTTTCTCAATTCCCTCGAAGAATTGAATAACATCCACGATCTCCTCTGTGGACCAATCAGTTGAAAACGGATAAGAGTATTCCATTCGACAAAACCACCTTTACGTTATTGCCCCCATTTTAACCGTATACTTTCAGCTTCTGCAACCATTCGCTTAATAAGGTCTTCAACGGTTGGAATATCGTGAATCATTCCAGTCACTTGTCCAGCCCAGCCAAAGCCCTGATCCTTGTCACCATCGTAAATAAAACGTTTATTCGCTGAGCCACTAATATATTCTTTTAATGCCTCATATGTTGGCGTTTTTTCCTCGATCTCCAAAATCTTTGCAGTAAAATCATTGCGTAAGGCACGAGCTGGTGCACCAATTGAGCGCTTAATAATGGTTGTATCTGCCTCAGTACTCGCAATTAGCGCCTCTTTGTAAGCCTCTGAAGCATCAACACACTCTTTTGTTGCTATAAAGCGAGTGCCCATTTCAATGCCTTCAGCTCCCAAGGCTTGAGCAGCCATCCAGCCACGTCCATCGCCAATTCCGCCAGAAGCAATGACAGGAATACTTACGCTATCAACCACTTGTGGAACAAGAACCATTGTACCGACATCATCACGACCAAGATGACCACCGCCCTCTTGACCCACGACCATCACAGCATCTGCTCCAAGCTGTTCAGCCTTTTGAGCTTGTCTACGAGCAGCTACAAGGACTAATTTTTTTATATCCGTGCCTGCCAGCAAATTAAATATAGGTGCTGGATTTCCCCCCGTCATTGTAACAACCGGTACTGCTTCTTCGATTGCCACACGCACCATATCCTCATAGCCTGTACCATGCATGCCAATCGCAAAATTTACGCCAAATGGTTTATTTGTTAATGTTCGGACTTTATGGATCTCTGCTCGTAACAATTCAGGATCTCGTAAACTCATAGCTGTTATTTGCCCTAAACCACCAGCATTCGACACAGCTGCAGCTAAATCAGCATATGCTAAATAGGCTAATCCCCCTTGAATAATTGGATATTTAACCTGTAATAGGTCCGTCACACGTGTATTCCAATTCATAGTACCTCCCCTTTCGTTCAATACTATTTTCTCGATATCCTGAAAAAAATCCTTTTATTTTTTAGGAAAAGCCTATTTTTTCGTGTCGTTAGGTGCTATAATTCATTTGTTTTCTTAGATATTATAAAGTGAGGTGGTACCTGCGTTGTCACAATTAGAGACTCCATTGTTCGACGTATTATTAAAACATCGGAACAGACATCCCATTCAGTTCCATATTCCAGGCCATAAGAAAGGGCAAGGGATGGATCCTGCTTTCCGAGAATTCGTCGGCGACAACGTTTTATCAATTGATTTAATTAATATTGCTCCACTAGACGATTTACATTCACCAAAGGGTGCTATAAAAGAAGCGCAAAACTTAGCAGCTGAAGCCTTTGGTGCTGATCATACATTCTTTTCCGTTCAAGGTACTAGTGGCGCCATCATGACGATGATTCTAACCGTCGTCGGTCCAGGTGATAAAATTCTAGTACCACGGAATGTCCATAAATCTATTATGTCAGCGATTGTATTCGCTGGTGCCATTCCAATATTTATTCATCCTGAAGTCGACAGCGAATATGGGATTTCTCATGGCATATCCCCTGAAGCTGTGGAAAAAGCATTAAATGCTTATCCAGATACAAAGGCAGTACTTGTTATTAATCCAACATATTTTGGCTTTACAGCTGATTTAAAGCGCATTGTTGAGATTGCTCATGACCGTAATATTCCGGTAGTGGTAGATGAAGCGCATGGCGTACACATAAAATTCCATGATGACCTTCCATATTCAGCTATGGAAGCAGGTGCTGACATGGCAGCTACAAGCGTGCATAAGCTTGGTGGCTCCATGACACAAACGTCTATTTTAAATGTACGTGAAGGTCTTGTTTCTGCAAAACGTGTACAAGCTGTATTTTCTATGTTAACAACAACTTCGACATCCTATCCATTACTTGCTTCACTTGACACAGCGCGACGTCAGCTAGCCATTCATGGATACGATTTAATTGACGATGCATTACGTTTAGCAAAGGATGCTCGTAAACGCATTAATCAAATACCACATTTAAAGTGTGCAGGTAAGGAAAAGTTACATTCATCTGCAACTTATGATATGGACCCATTAAAACTTCTGATTAGTGTGAAAGATTTAGGTATTTCTGGTCATCGAGCTGAGGAATGGTTGAGGTATAATGCCAATATTGAAGTAGAACTGTCTGACCTTTATAATATCTTATGTTTAGTGACTTTAGGAGATACAAAAAAGGAAATTAACCTTTTAGTAAATGCCTTAACTCGTATGTCAAAAGCATTTGATTCTGAAGCAGCTATAACAGAGGCCTTGGTGAATGTGCCAGAAATTCCAGCACTTGCCATGTCCCCACGTGATGCTTTTTATGCAGATACAGAAGTCGTTCCTCTTGCCGAAGCAGATAACTGTATTTGTGCAGAGTTTATTATGGTGTATCCTCCTGGGATTCCTATTTTTATTCCCGGGGAAATAATTACACAAGAAAATATTCATTATATTCAAATGAATATTGAAGCAGGTTTACCAGTTCAAGGACCAGAAGATACAACATTAAAAACAATTCGTGTTATCAAAGAACGTAAGCCAATTTTCTAAAAAATAAAAGCTAGCTCTTCAAAAAGAAGGGCTAGCTTTTATATTTATACAACACAGAAATGAAGATATCCTTCGTGTTGAACACAAGCAGAAAAACATTCTCTTCATTACAAAATAGATATAATAGAATATTATCAGAAGTATTTTTAATTTCATTTTCATAACGATAAATTGCTTATGCATATCACCATCTATAAAAATAAATAAACAAATAAAGGGCAGAAGAATGCTCCGATAACAGCCGTTAAACCCATTGATAAGGAACCAACTGATAATTCCTGTTCCCCATATTCTCTTAATTTCACAAGACCTACCCCGTGTGAAGCACTTCCTACTGCCACTCCTCTACTCACAGCAGAGTCGATTTTGCCATACTTAATGACTAATGGTCCGATAATGGCCCCTACAAACCCTGCAATCATGACGAAAACAGCGGTTAAAGGAGGAATGCCACCAATCGTTTCGCTCACCTGCATTCCAACAGGCGTTGTTAACGATTTAGGTAATGCTGTGAGCATCCAGCTAGGTTCTACACCAATCCATTTTAGTAACACAAAAATTGTCACTAAGCCTGTTATCATGCCGATTAGGAGTCCTGATAAAATAGAGTACTTATATTTCATAATAATTGCTCGTTGATTATAGAGAGGATATGCAAGTGCCACCACAGCTGGCCCTAGCATTTTCTGAAGCCATTCCCCACCTTCCATATAAGTTGAATACGGAATATCAAACACAAGTAAAATCACTGCACTGACAATCGTAGTAGTGACCAAGGGAATCATGATAGGATGGGGAAAACGTTGATAGAGCTTTGTAAATAAAATAAACATGATGATGGTACTAAGGACAACAGTTACTTCAATCAACAGTTAATTCCCCCTTTCCTTCTTCCACAGTAGTCTTCGAGCTTTCTTTTTTGGCCAATTCTCTTTTCTCAATAAGTTGTGTCAGCAATCCTGTTACATAAATAGAAATTAACGTACTAGCAATAACTGCTAAAATAATGAGCAGACCAGTGATTGACATGAGTTCTGGATAATCAATAACACCAACAGTTGCTGGAATGAAAAACAACGTTAAGATGCCAATTAAAAAACCTGCTCCGTCTTGTATATATTCAACCTTAATTATTTTAAAATTGAGTGAAAGTGCTAATAAAAGTAATCCAATGACGCTTCCTGGAAGAGGGATATGCAAGTAAGAAACAATGCCAACCCCCATGTAATAGAAAATAGTAAGTATCCCAATTTGCACAATAATCCGAACAACACGTAACAACAACGCAGCAAAATTTTCGTTCAACATTTCGCCACTTTTCACCCCCTATATCGTTCATTCTACATCTGCAGGAATTTTCTGTCTATTATAATTTTAGAAAAATAATGAGCAGTTACAGAAAAACCAACCCTTTCTATGGTACGCTATTAAAATTCTTTTCCCTTTATAAATCACGATTTTACATATGTAAAATGTATTGTTGTTTTGTGATCCTCTTATACACTGACCGTTAAAATAACTTCCTTCTCTTGTTATTTTCAGCATCCTTGGCTCATTAGAAGCATTTCATTATATATTTTAATCACTATCTAGCAAATTTTTAAAATTTTCTATATAATCGAAAATTACACAAGATACTAGTTTGTATACTATTAAAATTTCTAAGGTGGGATTTTCGATTTTCTTTAAAACATTAAAACTCCAAACTCGCTTTGCCTATTACAGTAGTTTTTTAATTTTTATTATCGTCACTTTAGCTGGTCTACTTTTTTATGTAACCATTTCGGATGCATTACAAACACAAATTGGTAACAGAGCGCTATATTTGGCGGAAACAACAGCTAGTAGAGGCGATGTTATAGCAGCTTTTCACACAGACAACCCATCGGAGGTTCTGCAAAAAATTAGCAATGACATCATGCATGCTGCAAAAGCGACTTACGTGGTCATAGGAGATAAAGAAGGGATACGCTACACCCATCCGCTTGCTGATCGTATTGGCAAATCCATGGTGGGTGATGATAATGACAGGGCATTGAAAAAAGGTGAATCTTATATTTCAATTGCAAATGGTTCAATGGGACAATCAATTCGAGGCAAAGCACCTATTTTTGATACAAATGGCTCGATTATAGGTGTTGTGTCAATTGGCTACTTAACAAGTGAATTAGATCACCTATACCTTTTATACCTGGATAATATTTTTTATACGATGGTAATTGCACTAAGTATTGGTATTATCGGTTCTATATTTTTGTCCCGAAATATTAAAAAGCAAATTTTTAATTTGGAGCCAAATGAAATTGCAAATCTGTTAACAGAAAAAAATGTTTTAATTGAATCAGTTCGTGAAGCTATTATTACCGTAAATGATAAAGGTGAAATTACAACATTGAATAATGCTGCAGCCAATATCTTAAATCTTGCAAACAATACGACTATCATTGGTGATAATATCGAGCAACATATACCAAATACACATCTTCTTAATGTGTTAATGAACGGTGAAAAACAGTTAGATAAATTAATGAATATCAACGGTCATGAAATTATTGTAAATCGTGTTCCTATGAAGGTGAATGGTAAAATTGTCGGTGCTGTTGCAAGCTTCCGTTTACAATCAGAAATTGAGCAAATGGCTATCGAATTATCACAAGTAAAACAATACACGGAATCCTTACGTGCCCAAACACATGAATTTAAAAATGTCCTTTATACAATTTCAGGCCTTATTCAATTAAATGCATCCGAAGAAGCCCTATCTATTATTCATAAAGAAGTACAAGGACATTCCTCTCTAACACAATTTATTACAAATCGTGTGAAAGACCCATTTTTAAATGGTTTAATTATTGGATTTTTTAACCGTGCTCGTGAATTAAAGATTCAATTGATTTTTGATGAGGATAGTTATTTAGAAAATTTTCCTGAAAATATCGAAAAAAGTCTGATCATTTCAATTATGGGTAATTTATTAACCAATGCTTTTGAAGAGGTTGAAAAAAATAAAGAGCAACAACGAATCGTCAGACTCTTTATCTTGGATAATGGCGAGGAAATCATCTTTGAAGTCGAGGACTCTGGTAATGGTTTAGCACAAGAAAAACTAGATGTACTATTTTCAGAAAATATTTCTACAAAAGATACTAAGCTCCGAGGCTACGGATTAAGGAAAGTAATTTCCAGCATCCATGATTTAAACGGCTCACTCGCTCTTGGAGAAGGCGATTTAGGCGGTGCCCTATTCATTGTATCTATTAGCAAAAGGGGGATTATCATTAATGAATGATATTGAAGTGCTAGTCATTGAAGACGATGTACGGGTAGCAGACGTACATTGTCGTTTTTTAGAGAAAATTGAAGGTTTCACAGTAATTGCGCGTGCCAACACTGGGGAAGAAGCTATAGACTGGCTTCAATCATTTTCACCACATCTTATATTACTGGATGTATTTTTACCAGATATTCTTGGAGTTGATTTAATAGATAAAATCAATGAATTAAGTCCAACAAGTAGCATCATTTTAATTACCGCAGCTACAGAGGCACATATTGTTCAAAAAGCTTATCTGAAAAATGTTACGGACTATATTTTAAAGCCATTTACATTCGATCAACTAAAAGAAAGTATAGAAAAATTCCGTTACAAGCATTTATTGCTGCAAAAGAACGAGAAATTTACACAAGAAAAAATTCAATATTTATGGCCAAAAGCAACTTTAACTATTCCTCAAGATACACCACTACTACCGAAAGGCATTGATTCAACAACAATGAATCATGTTATCAATTATTTAAGTACGATGGAAGATGGTAGTACAGCTGAACTATTAGGAAGAAATATCGGTGTTAGTCGTTCCACCGCTCGCCGCTATTTAGAATTTTTAGTTACACAAAAGCAGGCATACACTGAACTCACCTATGGTACAGTTGGTCGTCCTGAGCGACGATACTTTATTTCCAAATAAACTTTATGAACAAAATGATATTAATCCACATTATTAACACAATATTTAAATAATTCTGATATACGTTATAGTATTGGTAGCGCTAGATTGATAGCGCTACCATTTTATTTTTAAGGGGGATTTTTATGTGGAGGAAAATATCAAAAATAATGGTAGCTGGCTTACTATTTACTAGTTTGGTTGGCTGTTCAGCATCAAATGGAGAAACAACAGAAGGAAAGAAAACAAGTGATTATCCGAAAAGTAATATTACTATTGTTGCTCCATCTGGGGCTGGCGGTGGATGGGATTTAACAGCTCGTGCAATAGCAAAAACAATGAATGATACAGGTTTAATTGATAAGGCAATCCAAGTTGAGAACAAACCAGGCGGTGGTGGGGCTGCCTTTATGGCAACATTCGCTACAAAGGAAGTAAATAATGATTATATGTTGATGGTTAAATCGCCTCCTATTCTTATTAATCATGAAAAGGCTGAAGGAAATAGTAAATTTGGCTACAAAGACACTACACCTTTAGCGCAATTAACGCGCGACTATGGTGCAATCGTTGTTAAACAGGATTCTCCATTCCAAACGCTTGAAGATGTATTAAATGCACTGAAAACTTCGCCCAAAGATGTCACATTAGCAGGCGGCTCTGCACCAGGCTCTATGGATCATCTAGTGGGAATTATTCCAGCTTATAAATCAGGCATTGATTTAAAAACAATCAAATATGTTTCCTATGATGGGGGCGGTGAGGCCGTAACAGCTTTACTCGGAGGGAATGCAGATGTGATTGCAACAGATGCTTCTACAATTGCTACGTATGTTAAATCTGGAGATGTCCGTGTATTAGCTGTAAGTTCATCTGAACGCTTAGAGGGTGAGCTAGCTGATGTTCCAACATTTAAAGAGGCTGGTATTGATGAAGAATTTACAATCTGGCGTGGTATTTTTGGTCCGAAAAATATGAGTGAAAATGCAGTTGCTTATTGGTCTGAAAAATTACAAGCAATGTCTGAATCAGAAGAATGGCAAGCTGAAGTAACACGTAATGGCTGGCAAGCCGAATACCGCAACGCTGAAGAATTTACAACCTACCTAGATAATCAAAATAAAATAATTGTTGAACTGTTAACAGCTCTTGGTATGCAAAAATAGGAATAATATTTGTCAAGAAAAGGGACACAAGTATTTCAAAGAAATATAGAACTACTTGTGTAACCTTCTATTATTCTCTATGGAGGTGAAAACGATTGAACCACACATTTGATAAAGTATTTAGCATTATCTTACTCACACTAAGTATTTTATTTGTCTTTCAAGCAACACAAATTTCTGATAGTGCTTATGGATCTACTGTCGGTCCTAAAATATTTCCACTCTGTTTAGGCATTATTTTAGGTTTATTAAGTCTTCAATTATTTTATGAATCGTGGAAAAATGCTGTGAAAGAGCGAATCACAGGAGGACCAACTACTTCTTCTAAAATATCTTCAACAGAGCTCAAAAAGTTCTTAATTATTTTAGGTAGCGCTCTTGCGTATGTATTTTTCCTTGAAAAAATAGGATATATGATTACTACATTTTTATTTTTATGCATCAGTTTCCAAATGATGGAACGATCTAAACTGATCTATTCAATCATTATTGCAGCTGGTTTTTCACTGGGTGTTTATTATGTATTTACAGGTTTACTAGGAGGGTCTCTGCCTAGTTTTCCGACTTTTTAGTATAAAGGAGTGAACATATGTCAACATTGCAATTTTTAGTTGATGGATTTGCTATTGCCTTCCAATGGCAAAATCTTCTATTCGCTCTTGTTGGTGTTATAATTGGAACAGCAGTTGGTGTACTTCCGGGGATCGGTCCCATGAGTGGTGTTGCTTTATTAATCCCTGTTACAGCAACCATTACAGCTGGCTTACCAACGGAAGCGGCAGCTACAAGCTCAATTATTTTACTTGCAGGAGTATATTATGGAGCCATGTATGGTGGCTCAACTACTTCTATTTTGTTAAATACGCCTGGTGAATCCTCATCCGTTGTCACAACATTGGATGGCTATCAAATGGCGAAGCAAGGCCGTGCTGGAAGTGCTCTTTCTATCGCAGCCATCGGTTCATTTTGTGCTGGGGTAGTAGCGTTACTAGGTCTGATATTATTAGCGAACCCCCTTTCAAAATTAGCATTAAAATTCGGACCAGCAGAATACTTTTCGTTAATGTTACTAGGGCTGGCGGCAGTAAGTGGACTTGCAGGACGCTCTATAACAAAAGCTTTAATTATGACTGCCTTAGGACTTATGCTCGGCACAGTAGGTATCGATGCAGTATCCGGTATCGAACGTTTTACATTTGGTCAGCCGATGCTATTCTCTGGTATTGAATTTTTAACGATTGCTGTTGGTTTATTTGCGTTAGGTGAAGTGTTTAAAACGATTCTTGAAAAAGACGAAGAAGATGGTCAAATAGCAAAAATTAATCGTGTATTACCAACAAAGCAAGATTTAAAAGATAGTGCTGTTCCGATTGCCCGTGGCTCATTATTAGGTTTTTTCATTGGTGTATTGCCTGGCGCGGGCGCAACCCTTGCCTCATTCTTTTCTTATATTACCGAAAAAAAATTCAGTAAAACACCTGAGCAATTCGGAAAAGGCCATATTGCTGGTGTAGCTGGACCTGAATCAGCTAACAATGCGGCATCAGGCGGTGCAATGATTCCATTGCTAACATTAGGAATTCCTGGTTCAGGTACTACAGCTATTTTAATGGGTGCACTTATTATGTACAATATCCAGCCAGGTCCCCTATTATTCGAAGAGCATCCTCAAGTTGCTTGGGGATTGATTGCTAGTATGTTTATTGGGAATTTAATGTTATTAGCATTAAACATGCCATTGGTCCGTATTTTTGCAAAAATCATAGAAACACCTAAAAAATATTTATTGCCAATTATTATCGCCATTTCAATTTTTGGTGTTTATGCTGTACAATTCGCTACTTTTGATTTGTATCTATTACTAGCTTGTGGTGTACTTGGTTATTTATTTGCTAAAAATGATTATCCAGTAGCACCATTAGTCCTTGCACTTGTACTAGGGCCGATGATTGAAAATAATATGCGCCGTGCATTAACTATCTCTAATGGAGATTTTTCTATTTTTGTATCAAAGCCTTTATCTCTCACATTTTTAGTAGTAGCGATTTCTTGGTTACTTATACCACTGTTCATGAAAATGCGTGGAAAAAATGTTCTTATTAACGAAGAAGGTTAAAATATATAAAATCCACTATACACAATTTCCATATAGTGGATTTTTATTTTTTCCTATAATGCGTGACCAGAGCCGCCATCAATATTAATAGCTGTTCCTGTAACATAGCTTGCCGCATCAGATACTAAAAAAGTGATAACGTTTGCTGCTTCTTGCGTATCACCTACACGACCAAGCGGAATTGCTTGCCCCACTTTACGAGAATATTCTTCCCACGATAAATTGGGTTCTTCCTTTTTCCATTTCTTTTCGATTTGATCACTACGAATCAGTCCTATACATACAGAGTTTACTCGAATATTATTCTTCCCTAAATCCTTGCTCATCGCTTTTGTCAAGGCAAGACCAGCAGCACGACTTACAGTAGTAGGAAGTGAGCTTGCAGGTGGCGTTTTCGCCATCACCGCTGTCACATTAACGATTGCACCGCCCCCAGCCTTACGCATATATGGAGCTGCATATTTTGAACAATGAATAGCTCCAAATACCTTTAGATCTAAATCTGCCTGCCACAGCTCACTACTCACCGTTTCAAAGGGATTCGCTGAAGCTGTACCTGCATTATTAATAAGAATATCAACACGTCCATAATGTTCTACAGTACGCTCGATTAGATATTTACAATCTTTTTCTTTTGTAATGTCAGTTGGAACAATTAAAACATCTACGCCTGTTTCATTTTTTATGCATCCAGCAGCCACTTGTAGTTGTTTTTCACCACGAGCGCAAAGTACAACCTTCGCACCCTCTTTAACAAGCTGCATGGCTGTATAATAGCCAATCCCTTTACTCGATCCTGTTATAATTGCTACTTTCCCTGTTAAATTAAGCTCCATTATTAAATCCTCCTTACTTTCTACAATGCTATCATTATAGCATTTATCGATTATTCAGAATAATCAAAGGAACTTGTAAATGATAGAATTAATATTTGATGGCAATAGTGTTACGGAATATTTTCCATAAGGAGCTACTTTTTACTTATCATTGTGTTTTCTAACTACATGCTAACTATTATTTCGTTCTTATTTTTCTGCACCTAATGCACGAGGCACCATCGTTTCTACTAATCGTTTTCATCCTCATATAGTATTTTTTAGCTCTATACCAAAAAACGACTGTATTCTCTCCTCTGACATTATTTCATGTACAGTACCCTATACAACATCCTTATCCTTTGCCGTCATCAAAACCCGACCAGCTATAAAAAGGTATGATTAGGACAATACGTGTAAATAATTGAACCAGAGCTAATAAAAAAGGAGTGTAGTTAAGCGAATGATCCATCCGCTTTAACTACACTCCTTTATTCAAATTATTTTTTTGCTACAATGTGGATTGGGTTGCCAAGTAATACTTCAGCAGTTTCCATTGTAATTTCACCTAATGTTGGGTGAGCGTGAATTGTTAATGCAATATCCTCAGCAGTCATGCCGCCTTCAATCGCTAAGCCCATTTCAGCGATCATATCAGATGCACCAGCACCTACGATTTGAGCACCAATTAATAAGCCATCTTCTTTACGAGCAACAAGCTTCACGAAACCTTCTGATTGGTTTAATGCAAGAGCACGACCATTTGCTGCGAATGGGAATTTCGCTGCAGTGTATTCGATGCCTTCTGCTTTTGCTTGTTCTTCGTTGTAACCAACTGTCGCCATTTCTGGATCTGTGAAACATACAGCAGGCACAGCAAGATAATCAACTACTGATTTTTCACCAGCAATTGCTTCAGCAGCAACTTTACCTTCGTAAGATGCTTTATGTGCAAGTTGAGGACCTGCAACGATATCACCAATTGCATAGATGTTTGGAATATTTGTACGACATTGTTTGTCAACATTGATTAGACCACGTTCACCGAATTCAACTCCGATTTCAGCAAGGCCCATTTCATCTGTATTTGGACGACGACCTACAGTTACTAATACATAATCAGCTTCAACTTTTTTCTCTTCTCCGCCAACTTCATAAGTTACTACAACGCCGTTTTCAGTTTCTTCTACGCCTTTTGCAGATGCGTTAACTTCAATTTCAACGCCTTTCTTTTTAAGGCCTTTTTTCACGATTTGTGTCATTTGTTTTTCGAAGCCAGCTAAAATATCTTTTCCGCCTTCAATAATTGTTACTTGAGAGCCAAGGTTTGCGTAAGCAGATCCTAACTCTGTACCAATGTAACCGCCACCGATAACAACTAATTTACCAGGAACTTCCTGTAAAGAAAGTGCACCAGTAGAATTTAATACGCGATCAGTGAATTTGAATGTTGGAATTTCAACTGGACGAGAACCTGTTGCAATAATGACATTGTTAAATGTGTAAGTTTGAGCAGATTCACCATTGATGATACGCACTGAATGAGCGTCAACGAAATAAGCTTCACCTTGTACAATTTCAACTTTGTTCCCTTTAAGTAAGCCTTCAACACCGCCAGTTAATTTTTTAACAACGCTGTCTTTAAATGCTTGTGCTTTTGAGAAGTCTAATTTCACATCAGAAGCGATGATTCCCATGTCATCTGAATGTTTAGCTTGCTCAAAACGGTGACCTACTGAAATTAATGCTTTTGATGGGATACAACCTACGTTTAAGCACACACCACCAAGTACATTTTTTTCAACGATTGTTACTTTTTGGCCAGTTTGAGCTGCACGAATTGCTGCTACATATCCTCCAGGACCTGAACCAATGACAAGAGTATCTGTTTCGATTGGGAAATCTCCTACTACCATTTTTGTTACGCCTCCATTAATAATAATTCTGGCTCACTTAACAAACGCTTTAAGTGATTTAAAGCATTTTGCGCAGTGGCTCCATCGATCATACGATGATCAAAGCTCAATGATAATGCTAACACAGGTGCGGCTACAATTTCACCATTTTTTATTACAGGTTTTTCTGAAATTCGACCAATACCTAGAATTGCTACTTCAGGATGGTTAATAACTGGTGTAAACCATTGTCCTCCTGCAGAGCCAATATTCGTAATGGACATGGAAGCACCTTTCATTTCATGTGGTGCTAGCTTCCCTTCACGGGCTTTTGTCGCTAATTCATTAATTTCATTAGACACTGCAAATACAGATTTACGATCTGCATGCTTAATAACTGGTACTAGTAAGCCTCTTTCAGTATCTGCTGCAATACCAATGTTATAGTAATGCTTTTGGATAATTTCTTGTGTTGCATCATCTAAAGAGCGATTAAATTCTGGGAACTCGCGTAAAGTTGAAATAAGTGCTTTCACTACATATGGTAAGTATGTTAATTTTACACCTTTTTCGGCAGCGATATCTTTGAATTTTTTACGATGTGCTACAAGAGCTGTTACATCGACTTCATCCATTAGTGTAACATGAGGAGCCGTTTGTTTCGAGTGTACCATTGCTTTTGCAATCGCTTTTCGAATACCTGACATTTTTTCACGAGTCTCTGGGAAATCCCCCTCAAGAACTACTGGTGCTGCTGGTGCAGACGTTTCTTGTTGAACTGTTTCTTCTGATGCTTCGATAGTTGCAGTTTCGGCCTCTACAGTGCCGCCACCTTTTAAGAAGTTTTCAATATCTGCTTTAAGGATTCGACCGTTTTTGCCTGTACCCTTCACTTCACGGATATTTACATCGTTATCACGGGCAAATTTACGTACAGAAGGCATCGCAATCACACGTTTAGTTTCATCAACTACTGTCTCCGCTTTTTCTGTAGCTTTTTCAGGAGCGTTTTCTGGTGCCTTTTCCTCTTTAGCAGGAGCTTTCTCTACGTTCTGACCAGATTCAGCAGTTGCTTGAACTTGTGCCTCTGTTTTTGCTTCAGCATGATCGTCACCTTTTAGCTTTAAGTCTTCATAGCCAGGTGCGTCAAATCGGATTAAAACATCACCAACAACGGCAACTGTTCCTTCTCCTACTAAAACTTCCTCTACTGTTCCTTCAACTGGTGAAGGGATTTCTACTACCGCTTTATCATTTTGTACTTCACAAAGAATATCGTCTTCTTTTACTGTATCTCCAGCTTTAACGAACCATTTCACAATCTCGCCTTCGTGAATACCCTCGCCAATATCCGGTAATCTGAATTCAAATGCCATGTGTACCCATCCTTTCTATTTACTGTTGTTCAAGTTTAGAAGCTTTATTAGAATGTTAAAACTTTTTTCGCTGTTTCCATTACATCTTTGTAGTTTGGTAACCAAACACCTTCAGCTTGTGGGAATGGGTACACAGTATCTGGTGCAGCCACACGAAGAACAGGAGCCTCTAAGCTTAAAATTGCACGCTCTGTAATTTCTGCTACTACGTTTGCAGCGATCCCTGCTTGTTTTTGAGCTTCTTGGACAACGATTGCACGACCTGTTTTTTCAACTGATGCAATAATAGTTTCAACATCGATTGGTTGAATTGTACGTAAGTCGATTACTTCTACAGAATGTCCTTCTTTTTCAAGTTCTTCTGCAGCCTTTAAGCTTTCATGAACCATTAAACCGTAAGCAACAATTGTTAAATCAGTACCTTCACGTTTTACATCCGCTTTTCCTAGTGGAATTTCGTATGCTTCCTCAGGCACTTCTTCACGGAAGGAACGGTATAGTTTTAAATGCTCTAAGAAAATAACTGGGTTGTCATTACGAATAGAAGAAATAAGTAAACCTTTTGCATCATATGGTGTTGATGGAACAACAACTGTTAATCCTGGTTGTGCTGTCATTAAGCTTTCTAAGCTATCTGAGTGCATCTCAGGTGTATGCACACCACCACCAAATGGTGAACGGATTGTTACTGGTGCATTGTATACGCCACCACTACGGTAGCTCATACGTGCTAGCTGGCCACTGATTGAATCCATTACTTCATAAACGAATCCGAAGAATTGAATTTCAGGAACTGGACGGAATCCTTGAAGAGAAAGGCCAACTGCTAAGCCACCAATACCTGATTCTGCTAATGGTGTATCAAAAACGCGGTCTACCCCAAATTCTTTTTGTAGGCCTTCTGTCGCGCGGAATACCCCACCGTTGACACCTACATCTTCCCCGAATACAAGAACGTTTTCATCATTCTTTAATTCTGTGCGAAGTGCATCTGTAATTGCTTGAATCATCGTCATTTGTGCCATGGGTTATTTCGACTCCTTCTCTTTATAGATTTCATACTGTTCTTTTAGATTAGATGGCATTTCGCCTTTATACATATTTTCCATTAACTCTGTTACTTTTTGTTTTGGAGCAGCATCTGCTTTTTTGATTGCTTCTTTAATTTCTTCTTTTGCTCGCTCAATAACTGCTTCTTCTTTTTTCTCATCCCATATACCTTTTGCTTCTAGGTATTTACGGAAGCGAACTAGAGGATCTTTTTGAGCCCATTCATTATCTGTATCAGAAGTACGGTAACGAGTTGGGTCATCCCCAGCCATTGTATGAGGACCATAACGGTAACACATTGTTTCGATTAATGTTGGGCCTTCACCATTAACCGCGCGCTCACGAGCATCACGAGTTGCTACATAAACTGCAAGCGCATCCATTCCATCTACTAAAATACTTGGTAAACCTGCTGCTACACCTTTTTGTGCAATTGTTTTAGCAGCTGTTTGCAATTCACGAGGTGTTGAGATTGCATATTGGTTATTTTGTACGATGAAGATTGCTGGAGATTTAAATGCACCTGCAAAGTTAATGCCTTCATAGAAGTCCCCTTGAGAAGATCCACCGTCACCTGTATAAGTTACTGCAACAGCTTTTTTCCCACGTTTTTTAATACCAAGTGCCACCCCAGCAGCTTGAATATACTGTGCACCGATAATAATTTGTGGAGCTAAAACGTTTACACCTTTAGGAACCTGGTTCCCAATGAAGTGACCACGTGAGAATAAAAATGCTTTTTCAAGAGGTAAGCCATGCCATACAATTTGCGGTACATCACGATAACCTGGTAAAATCCAATCTTCTTGTTCTAATGCAAAGTGAGAAGCAAGTTGTGAAGCTTCTTGACCAGCAGTCGGTGCATAGAAGCCTAAACGGCCTTGACGATTTAATGAGATTGAACGTTGATCTAAAATACGTGTGTAAACCATACGCGTCATTAACTCAACAAGTTCCTCATCTGATAATTTCGGATCCGCCTCTTTATTTATAATTTCGCCTTCTTCATTCAAAATTTGAAACATTTCAAACTTATCTTCGATTTCAGTTAGCGTTTGTTTAGCATCAAAAATATTATTGTTTTTCTTGCTCATTTGTCACATCTCCCTTTCAGCTGTATTAAAATAAATCACCTTTTTAACTAGTACAACTTATTCTTGACACTCAGTATACTGAATAAAATACTGTCGGTCAATCATCTATTACTGCTATATACAAAGATTTTTTCTAGAATAACAATCAAACGCCGCTGTCCTATACTGTATTACTAATATTCAAATTCTGTATTACAACACCTTGCTCACACCATACAACTGTTACGTTTTCCAATAGGTTTTCCCCTAGTAGAATACCCCATTCTCGAAAATCTAATAGCATTAGAAAAATTTTTTGAGTATATTCAAATAAGGTCTTTTTTCATGGGATTGTACGAAAACGTGATGTATACTTATTAATAAGCACTACAAAGTTGAAAGGAAGATTACTATATGATTTTAATGGATGATATTATCCGCGAAGGTCATCCGACTTTACGCACAAAAGCAGAGGAAGTTAAATTCCCTTTAACTGATGAAACAAGAAAGCTTGCTGAGGATATGCTTCAATATTTAATCAACAGCCAAGACCCTGAAGTGGCAGAAAAATACAATTTACGTAGTGGAATTGGTTTGGCTGCTAATCAGGTAAATAGCTTACAGCGTATGTTTGCCCTTCATTTAAAAGATGAGGCTGGTGAACAATTAAGCTTTGTAGCCATTAATCCAAAGATCGTTAGCCACTCTGTTGAAAACACATACCTATCAGCAGGAGAAGGATGTCTTTCTGTTGATCGTAATATTCCTGGGTATGTACCTCGCCATGCACGCATCACAGTAAAATTTAAAACAATTGATGGTGAAGAGAAAAAAATGCGCCTTAAGGGCTTGCCAGCTATTGCCTTTCAGCATGAATTAGATCATCTAAACGGCGTTATGTTTTATGACCGCATCAATGAAAAGAATCCGTTTGCGGAAATACCAGATTCAATCCCATATGAGCGCGACTAAAAACAACCTCGGCAGTTAGTACTATCTGCCGAGGTTATTTTTTATTTATATTCTAATTGTCTATCCACATTTAAACGAGCATTGATCGTCTCAATTAACGCTGGCAACTCCTCCATTGTTTCAATGGTATAATGAGCGCCAGTTTCTTCAAAAATACATTTTGTTTTCGTTATGATTTGTTGCTGCTCTTCTGAAGATAGAGAACGGAATTCTTCTTCGGAAAGGCCCATTTCCGAGCTTCCAATAATTACGCCAACAGCCCAAACACCTGCATTCAAGGCTTCTTTTATATCAGATGTTGTATCGCCAACCTTCACAACTTGCTTCGTCGCTTGCGATCCTAACGCCTCCATATTTTTAAAAATCATATATGGATATGGTCGCCCTTTATCGCCTACCTGTGTAGGTGTTACAAGAAAATCAGGTTGATAGCCCTTGTCAGCCGCATGCTTTGTCACTACTTCCATCATTGCAGTTGTGTAGCCAGTTGTAGAGCCTATATGAATACCTGCTTTTCTTAATTGCTGTACTGTTGTTTTCACATGCTGGATAGGATCTGTATAAGTTGCTAAAGACTCCATTAATTTTGTTTCGAAATGACTATACAATACATGCACGTCTTCTTCCGTAAAGGGTTGTCCATGTACACGGTGCCATTCTTCTTTAATTCTTGGCATTTCTAGCATAGTGCGGATATGATCAATTTTCAGCATACCCATTGGTTTACGAGCCTCTTCTAGTGTAACTGTAACACCAGCGTCCTCAAAAATTGTTAAAAAAACTTTTACAGGAGCAAAGCAACCAAAGTCAACTGCTGTGCCTGCCCAGTCCAAAATTACCGTCTCAATTTTCATTGTTTTTCACCACCATATAATTTTCAATAACCTCACATAATGCAAGCATATCATCCTCATGAATATCACCAATATTGCCAACACGGAATGTATCGACATCCGTAAGCTTACCTGGATAGATAACGAAACCTGCCTTTTTCATTTCTTGATAAAAATGCTCAAAAGAAAACTCTTTATGCGGGAATAAAAATGTTGTGATAATTGGTGATTGAAGCTCCTCCGAAATATACGCTTTCAATCCTAGCTCTGATAAGCGAGAGCGAAGTAGATGATTATTATACGCATAGCGCTTATAGCGAGCATGAATGCCACCTTCTTCAATTAATTCTTCAAGTGCCTTCGCAAAAGCAGCCACTACATGTGTAGGTGAAGTGAAACGCCATTTCCCGTCTTGCTTCATCACCTCCCATTGATTATACAAATCTAATGCAACACTTCGAGCTTGTCCCTTACATTTTTCTAGAGCTCTTGTATTCGCAATAACAAATCCAAACCCTGGAACACCTTGAATACATTTATTGGCACTACTAATGCAAAAATCAATATGCAAGCTTGATAAATCCATTGGTACGCCTCCAAAGCTACTCATGGCATCTACAATAAATGTTTTGTCGAAGGAATGAACAACTTCTCCAATTTCTTTAATTGGATTTAAAATACCAGTAGTCGTCTCACAATGTACGATAGCTATATGGGTAATACTTGCATCACTTTCAAGGAAGGCTTGAACTTCTAATGAGGATGGCTGTTCATCATAAGGAACACTATAAACAATATGCTGCAACTTTAAGACTTTGGCCATTTCAACAATTCTTTCACCATAAGCACCATTTGTAAGTATCAGCACTTTATCATTCTCACCAATTGCTGTTGTTAGTACAGACTCTACGACAAAGCTCCCACTTCCTTGCATCAGTACCGTAGTGTAATCAGGCTCATCAACTTGTGCTAATTTTAAGAGCTGCTTACGAATTACTTGTGTCACATTTTTATAATCGTCATCCCATGTACAACGATCTTTTAACATTTCTCGTTTCACCGCTTCAGTTGTTGTCAATGGACCTGGCGTCAATAATTTATAGTTACTCATCTGCTATAACTCCTTATCTCTGTGCTTCCTTAAAGAAGGCTTGGTGTTTTTCTAATAAATCTACGGTTAAAGTTGTATCCCATTTTTTCAAATACGCCGGAACGTGCTCGTCCTTTACTTGTTCTCCTTCATATAGAGCTACAGGATATTGCTCTAAAAGACCATTACGAGCCTCTGTTGCAATTACCTTTGCTATTTCTTTTGCTAATGCTTCATCACCTTCTTTATCTACAACAGCTACAGATTCCGTTAAAGTGAAATTTCCTTCTGTCGGATCAATATAATCAATCGGCAACCCTTCGTTTTTGGCATCAATAGCTTGGATACGTAAACCAAAGCCAGCAGCAACTTCTCCTGTTTTCACCTTTTTAATAGGGCCAGAGCCTGAACTTTCGATATGTGGTCCTGCATTTTTAGTTAAATCTGATAAAACTTTTTTCCCTTCCTCATCACCATATTCCTTTATAATAGCTTGTACTAAGAGCCATCCTGTTGAGGAGTCCATAATGTTTGGGAAGGACACTAAATCCTTATAAGCAGGGTCTGTTAAATCTTTAATGGATTTCGGTATAGATAGCCCTTTTTGCTGTAATACCTCTGTATTAATAAAGATAGAGCCTACGTTACCTAAAATCGGCAATGCATACGTAACACCCCCATCAAGAGGCTTTAAGTCTGAAGAAATATCTACAAACATAGATTTTGAGGTTTGTGCACTTTCTATAAAATAAGAAGCCATTGTTACAACATCTGCTTCAATATCTGTCCCTTCCGCCATCATTTTGCCACCTAACTCAGAAGTACCAAACGACTGGATTAAATACTTACCTTGATAGCCCTTGTCATCCAATGTAGTTTCCATCACTTCAATAGCTTCATCATCAGCATTTGAATAAATGATGACTTGCTCTTTGGAATCTGCCGCTACCCCTCCACATGCAGCTAAAACGACTGCTGCTACACTCACTGTTCCTAACATCATGCCTGTTGACTTCTTCATTTTGAAATCTCCTCCGTTTTTTCTTTATGTGCTGCTATATAATCACAACCTAATTTCACAATGAGGTTTGTACATAAAATAAATATTGATAAAACAAAAATATCTGTGTACTTTGCGAAATGCTGTAGCTCTTTTATCCTTGTCGATACAAGCATTGTCTTTGTGCTGACAAGGAAAATAACGCCACTGACCGTTACCATAGCATTTAAAAAATAATAGCTAAACATTTGATAAATCGTCGGCCTAATATTCGGTAAAATAATTCGTATCACGGTTTTTAGCCACGAATCCTTTAACAGCTCAGCTGTCACTTCCCAGGTAGGATCCATTTTTTGCAATGAATTTTTAGCCATTAAATAAGGTGTCGTAAAAAAATGCACTATATTACATGCGATAATAATAAGAAAAGTACCTTTTAATGAACTTCCATTAAAGAAAAACAAGTAGGATAACCCAAGCACCATACCTGGTACTGTATTTGTCATCATAGAAGCTACATCTAAGCTTTTCCGTCCTTTTAACGGTGTCCTTGCATTAAGAAGCGCTGACATAAATGTTATGCCCACACCAAATATGGCTGTTAGTACCGCTACGATGAGAGAATTGATGTAAACCTTCGTCAAATCTTTCTCTGCAAGTACATTTTGAACATGCTCTAATGTAAAGCTGAAATCGTACGGATAGCCTTTGGTAAAAGGCACAATAAACATGGTTGAAAAAATAATACCTACAACTGTTACACAGAGAATTGAATAAATTGTAAATAGCCCGTCTCGTAAACGATGCTTAACAAGTTCACTTTGCCCAACTTGTTTATATTGAAAATTGAAGCGCTCTAAAATCGTTAGGATGACAACACCTAGTACAGCAGGTACTAGCATGAACACCGAAATGACTGCTCCACGTTCAAAATGTACAATGGAACCTAACATGGCTTGGTAGAGCTCAGTAGCTATCACTCTGTAATTTCCACCAACAGATGCAGGGATCCCAAAGTCTGTGAAGCTTAAAACAAATGTTAAAATAAATGCCCCACCAACAGTCCCTAACATAGGACGGAATACGGTATGATAAAAACGACGCATTGAATGATCATGCATTAACATGGAAACAAGTAAAAAACGTTTATCGATATATTGCATGGAGTTTTGCATTAATATAAAAGCAACTGGTAATGTGTATAATACGTAACCGATCACCAAGCCGTTATACCCATAGATTGTAAAAAGAGGCTGCCCCACTAATTTTGTTAGAATTCCTTGATTTCCAAATGTATAAATCAATACAAAGCCATATGTAATCGTTGGCAGTAGCATAGGCAAGGTAATTCCAATTTGCACTAACTTTTTTGTATGGCGATGCATCGTAGTAAAATGAACAGCATAGGCCAACAAAAAGGCTAAAACGGTTGTAATCACCGATGCTACAAAAGAAACTTTAAAACTATTCGTAAAAGCTTCACGAATTTCAATACTCTGTAAAGCCTCAATATAATTTTGAGTGGTCACGACATGACCTATTTTGAATGACTGCCAAAACATATAAAGCAATGGCACAATTAAGAAGAATAGAAAAAATAGTAGAATCGGCAGAAAAATTAATTTCATCATTTTATTTGTTTTAAGCATATGTTTCTCCAAATAATTGATAGATGTTATGTCGCTTAATTTGAAGCTGTCTTAAGATAAAATCCTCTACAAATTGATTTTTCGGCGCTGTTACTATTTCATGAGGTGTGCCAAATTGAGCAACTGTACCTTCATTAATTATCATGACTTTATCTGATAAGGTAAGCGCTTCTTCTGGATCATGTGTCACGATAATCGTCGTCAAATTAAATTCACTTGCGATGGATTTAATGCGTTCCTTTATGGATTCCTTTATAACGCCATCTAGTGCACTTAGTGGTTCATCTAATAATAGAATTTTAGGTTGCATCACGAGTGTTCTGGCAATGGAAACACGTTGTTTTTGCCCACCAGACAGTTCATGAATCTTTTTATGCAAATGAGGAGCTAGCTCTAAAAAATCAATGTATTCTTGTATCTCCTCTTTGGACATTTGCAGGTTTCTATTTTTTAATCCATAAACAATATTGTCGTATGCATTTAAATGAGGAAATAACGCAAAATCCTGAAATACAATATTAAATCCTCTTTCTTGCATTGATTGCTTGGAAATATCTTGTCCATTGTAGACAAGCTGACCAGCAGTTGGATCTACAAGTCCTAAAATGATATTTAGCAAAGTAGTTTTACCGCAGCCACTCGGCCCTAGCAATGAAATGATCTCACCTGATTCGATGGTTACGTTGATATCTACTAAAACTTTCTTATTTTTATAGCTTTTTGAGATATTTTTTAGCTCTAACAAATTGGTCACCTCACTCAGTTCTTAGCTTCAGTATAGAGACCATTTGTAAAGGAAATTGCTTATTTGTGTAAATGTTGAGTAAATTCTGACCAACTGTTGACAAAGTCATGATTACTTTGAGTAAATATCTAGTAGAGGTGATGAAATGTATATGATAGAGAGGCAACATCAAATTTTGCAGTTTATACGTCAACATAAGGTAGTAAAATTAGTAACACTTACAAAAGAGTTTAATGTTTCAATGGAGACGATCCGTCGCGATGTCCAACAGTTGATGCAAGACAAAAAAATCGAAAAATTTTATGGGGGCGTTAAATACATTGAGCCAATAGAGGGACTAATTGATCAACGACTTCACGAACAGTTAACAGAGAAAATTGCCATTGCCAAAGCATGTGCTTCGCTCGTTCAAGATGGGGAGTGTATTTTTATTGATAGTGGAACAACCACCTATCAAATGACGCCATTTTTATTGGACAAGGAAAAACTAACAGTGGTAACAAATTCACTACCTGTAGCATTTGATCTAATTGGCTCTAACATTGAGGTTATACTGCTTGGCGGTAAAGTACGTCATTCTGAAAAATCCGTGACATCGAATGAATTTTTATTTCGCTTCGAGCACCTTAATATTAATAAAGCATTTATTTGCGCTAGCGGCGTTTCAATTGAAAAAGGCATATCTGATTTTAGCTTGGATGAAGCCATTACTAGAAAGCAAATTATTTCCATCTCTCAAACAGTCTATGTAGCTACAGATTCCTCAAAATTTAATAAAGATGTAGCAATTCAAGTTTGTCCAGTGAATGAAGTAGATGTCATTATCACAGATGACGCCCTACCTAAAAAGACGATCCAACATTTTTCGGATAAAGGTGTTCAAATAAAAATCGTCAATATAGCGTAGAGCCAAAAATAAATAAAAAAACAACTAGTGTGAGTTCTCCAACTAGTTGTTTTTTATTTTATATAATGGATAGCTTGCGCATTATTTTTGAGAGACCATCCTCATCTACATGGTCCGCAATATGATGAGCGACTGCCTTCACTCGTTCATGGCCATTCCCCATAGCAACACTTGTCCCAACAGCCTGTAGCATTTCAATATCATTTATGCCATCACCAAAAGCAAAGGCATCTTGTAAAGTGATGCCCATTTTCTCAAGCACCTTCTCAATACCAGCGGCCTTCGAACCTCCTTTTGGCAAAATATCACAAGAATAGGGATGCCAACGTACAAATTGAACATTCGGGAATGTTTCATTATATAAAGGTTCATCTTTTTCTTCCATAAAAATAAGTGTTTGATATACATTGTTCTGCATATAATAAGATGAGTCTAATTCTGGATACGGATATTTAAGAGTATCTAAGCTTTCAGCTACCATAGGATGATCTCCAACTGAGGCAATCATCCGTTTATCATCTAAAAACACTACGGGTTCGTTACGTGCTTCACCAAAGGCAATAATTTTTGCTAGTTCATCCTTGGCAATCCCATTTGTATAGACAACCTCACCTTTATAGACAACATATTGGCCATTGAAGGTAACATACGTATCGATCTCTAATTCTTCTAGTAATGACTCAATCATAAATGGTGCTCGACCAGTAGCAATCGCCAATTCATAACCATTACGACGTGCTGTTAAAAGTGCCTCTTTTGCAGATGAGGGTAATTTTTTTTCACTGTTATAGAGAGTACCATCGACATCAAAAAATAAAATTTTGTTCATTCTATTAACCCTTTCCATAAATATTATTCTTTCAAGTTTAATGACTTTACACAGACAATAATTTTAATTATAATGATCCTAAGGAGTGATGTGCCATGCTGAAGAAACTCAAACGGAAATTGTTGAAGCAACTTCGTGGCGTACTCGGAAAAAAATCAATTGCCTAACATTTGCCCTTCATTATTTGAAGGGCTTTTCTTTATTTTAGAGGAAGTGCGTGATAATATAAAGGAAATGCATTTATTTGGCTATACGCAACCACTGTCTCACTACTTCCTATACAATTTTATAACATAGTGCACATCTGAAGCATTGAGATACAAGTATTACAAATGTACATTTCTTCAATAAAAGAAATTCGTTGTTTTCTTGTAGCACGTGTGTGGTAGTAGTCAAAGGTGCAAGAAAATTGTACGCAATTAAAGGAGAGCAAACTATGATTTACAAAGTTTATTATCAAGAAAATGCAAATGAGATTCCAGTTCGCGAAAATACTAAAAGTCTATACCTAGAAGCTACTTCAGAACGTGAAGTACGTGAAAAGCTAAAAGACCGAAACTACAACATCGAGTTCATTCAACTGCTTGAAGGTAACTACTTAGAGTACGAACAAGCAAGCCCGAACTTCGTCTTGGAGGAAATTTAACAAACATGAAGTTTGTTAAAAATGACCAAGCAGCTGTTTTCGCGCTCGGCGGACTGGGCGAAATCGGCAAAAACACTTATGGCGTTCAATTTCAAGATGAAATTATCTTAATTGACGCCGGTATTAAATTCCCAGAAGACGACTTACTCGGCATTGACTATGTTATTCCTGATTATACGTACTTAGTACGTAATGTCGACAAAATCAAAGGACTGTTTATTACCCATGGACATGAGGATCATATTGGGGGTATTCCATACCTTTTACGTCAAGTAAATATCCCTGTCTATGGCGGTAAGCTCGCACTTGGCTTATTACGTAATAAATTAGAAGAACATGGCTTGCTACGTACAACAAAACTAATTGAAATTAAGGAAGAGGATGTTATTAAATTCAGAAAAACATCTGTTAGCTTCTTTAGAACAACACACAGCATTCCTGATGCCTATGGAATTGTTGTTAAAACACCACCTGGTAATATCGTTCACACAGGGGACTTTAAATTTGACTTTACACCAGTGGGTGAACCAGCCAACCTAACAAAGATGGCTGAAATTGGACGTGATGGCGTTCTTTGCTTACTATCTGATAGTACTAACGCTGAAAAGCCTAATTTCACAATGTCAGAGCGCACAGTTGGAAAAAGTATCGATGAGATTTTCCGCAAGGTGGACAGCCGTATTATTTTTGCTACCTTTGCGTCAAATATTCACCGTTTACAGCAAGCCACAGACGCAGCCGTAAAATATGGAAGAAAGATTGCTGTCTTCGGTCGTTCAATGGACAACGCTATTACAATTGGTCGTGAGCTAGGTTATATTACTGCGCCAAAGGATACATTTATTGATGCTCAAAGCATCAATCGACTGCCTGCCAACGAAGTGATGATTTTATGTACAGGCTCTCAAGGTGAACCAATGGCTGCCTTATCACGTATTGCCAATGGTACGCATCGTCAGATTCAAATACAACCTGGCGATACAGTTATCTTTTCTTCTTCACCAGTACCAGGTAATACCGTAAGCGTTAATAAAATCATTAATTTATTGTTCCGTGCAGGGGCTGAAGTCATTCACGGCGCATTAAACAATATTCATACATCTGGTCACGGATCTCAAGAAGAACAAAAACTGATGCTTCGTTTAATGAAGCCTAAGTTCTTTATGCCTATCCATGGTGAATTCCGTATGTTAAAAATGCATACACATCTAGCGGAAGATTGCGATGTTCCACTAGATAATACATTTGTTATGGAAAATGGTGATGTTCTTGCACTAAGTGCCAACGAAGCACATGTAGCGGGCCGAATCCCTTCAGGAGATGTTTACATTGATGGCAATGGTATTGGCGATATCGGTAATATTGTGTTGCGTGATCGCCGCATTCTTTCTGAAGAAGGTTTAGTGATTGTAGTGGTAAGCGTTGATATGGAAAAACAAAAAATTGTTTCTGGTCCTGACATCATCTCACGTGGATTTGTCTATATGCGTGAATCAGGCACGATGATCAATGAGGCACAAAAAATGTTAAACCGTCATCTGAATGAAACAATTCAAAGCAAAACACCTCAATGGACAGAATTGAAAAATGAAATTACAGACGTTTTAGGACCTTATCTATTCGAAAAAACAAAACGTCGTCCAATGATTTTACCAATTATTATGGAGGTTTAACCTCATAAAAAGAAACTATGTAAAAATTTACATAGTTTCTTTTTTATTTTTGAAACCTCCTTTTTATTTTTGCGTATATAGTAATAACAACATCAAAAAGGAGCGTTTTTATGCTAGATAAAATTCTACATTCCTTACTCAATAGTAAATCCAAACGCCATTACTCTTCATCAAGTAGCCGTAGCAGATATTCAAAACGACATAATTATTATGGTCATAAGCATTATAAGCGTAACTCTCGTAAAAGTTCACGCAGTTTTTTCAGCTCTATGAGTTTCTTTAGTAGCTAATGTGGTGGAAACGACTATCCGAAAAAAGTTTTGACCAGGCTGTTGAACTTTACATTGCCAAACATCCCGATTTTTCTTTTAAAAAATTCCTTGGCTATGGCTCATATGGTCGTACGTATTTAATTGAAGATCGCTCTTCAGCAAGTCTATTTGTTTTAAAATGCTTGCGTCCCAAACATCGTCATCACCAGAAAACCATTCAAAAATTTCAACAAGAAATACACATACTCCAGCAACTATCACTACCCTATGTTCCTACCATTCATTCAACAGGAACAATTCAAGATTGCCCATTTTTTATGATGGACTATGTCAATGGGCAAACTTTTGAGCAGCTTATTTTTCAAAACGGTGCCAAATTTTCAACCGCTCAATCCCTTGCTATTACAAAGCAACTATTAGAACAAATTGTACAGTTACACAATTATGATATTGTTCATCGCGATTTACGGATTCCGAATATATTGTTAGTAGGTCAACAATTGCATATTATTGACTTTGGTCTAGCTACCACTTACAAAAAGCAAATCGATATCTCTACGATTGAAAACCCAAAACGTGCTGAAAATCATATTAGTGATCTTTATTTTGTCGGCCATTTTTTATTATTTTTACTATACTCAGACTACAAGCCAAGCAATAAAAAAGAGAAAGCTTGGCAGCAGGAATTGAAGTTACCATCCAATGTCCAAGATTTTCTTGAGCGCCTATTATGGATTCAAGAACCCTTTGCAAGTGCTTTAGAGGCCTTGCAATCTTGCCCCCATCCATAGATAAAAACCATTAAAAATAGAATTGTTCACCACCAAACGTGAACAATTCTATCCTTGAGTTCAAATATTAAAGTATTTTGCAGTTACATATGCAATCCAATGATACGCTGGGTCTAAACGTAGATTTTCAATTAGTCCTTTAATGATTGCTTTACCATAAGTAGGATTTTCTATTTCTTGCTTTAACAACTCAATGGATTCTTTTTCTATAGAATCCTCAGCATGATTTATATTTTGCTCCAATAATTGTAGTACAGCATCTTTTGACACGTCTTGCTCACACGGCTTTGCAATAAACGGCACAAGATCTGCTGTAATAAAAGGAATAGTTGTATGATGTGCAATAATATCTGTCTTTTCTGCTAAAGATTTAGCTAATTGCTCTAAATCAAGTGGCATATCTGAAAAAATAAAAAGCTCAGCATAGCTCTTCATAAATCCTTTTATGCAGTACATTACATCATATTTCGTTTCTTGTAATTGATCCTGATAAAGTTGCTCAAGCATATAGAGAATTGATTTCGACATTTCTGCTTCATACGCCGTTATTTTATGAAATAGCTCTTTTTTTGTTAAAAAGACCTTTTCATTAAAGAATACACGTGCGGATGCAGAATGGTCTTTGAATGCTTGAAAAATGCTTTTATAAAATTCAACCAAAACAGTTTCTTTGTTATACGTTCCTCTGACTACTTGGTCAACATCTATAATAAACTGCTGTAAATAGTAATCAACCATTGATATAACAAGCTCATCTTTGGTTTTGAAGGATAAATAAAATGCACCTTTAGAAATCCCGCAGCGGTCTGTAATTTGCTGTACTGACGTAGCTTCAAAACCCTGTTCAGAAAACAGTTCTAACGCTTTCTCCATAATTAATTGCTTTTTTAACATATTTTTAACTCTCTCCTAATGCATTTCGTTGACAAATGACCGATTAGTCATTAGTATAAATAATTGAATTTAGATAGTCAATAAAGGGTAGGTGTGAAGGTGAAAGGTTTAGTTAATTTCGTATTAAAGAACAAATTGGCAGTATGGTTATTAACAATTATCATCACTGTCTCTGGTATTTATTCGGGTACAAGGATGAAAATGGAATCGATACCCGATATTTCGATCCCGTATTTAATTGTCATGGGCGTATATCCTGGCGCAACGCCTGAACAAGTCATGAATGAGCTTTCCATTCCGTTCGAAAAATCCATAGAAAGTTTAGAAGATGTGAAGGCTGTTTACTCAACATCCTCTTCCAACGTAGCACAAGTTCAAGTGGAATACGACTATGGAATTGATATGGATGAGAAAAAACGACAATTAGAGGCAGCTTTAGATAATCTTAAACTACCTGAAGGCGCTCAAGAGCCTACTATTATGGCAATCAGCATGAACATGATGCCTGTAGTCGCTTTATCTGTAAGTAGCTCTAAGGAAGATATTGTTGATTTAACTTCAACAGTTGAAGATGTTCTACTTCCTAAAATCGAAAAAATTGATGGTGTGGCATCCGCTACTATCACAGGTCAGCATATTGAACAAGTATCATTTAAATATGATGAAGAAAAAATGGCAGCACTTGGTTTAACAGAGGATACTGTTAAACAAATGATTCAGGCAAGTGATATGTCACTGTCACTTGGTTTATATCAATTTACTGTCGGCGAACAAGCAGTTTCAGTAGACGGTAAGGTAAAATCAGTGGATGAACTGAAAGACTTATTAATTCCTGTTACACCTTCAGCTACAAATCCTTCACCTTTCGTTCGTCTAGGTGATATTGCAAAAATTGAAGTAGAAGGTAAAGTGCAATCTGTTTCACGTACAAATGGTCAAGATGCCATTGCGATTCAAATCGTGAAAGGCCAAGATGCCAATACGGTAACAGTTGTCAATGCAGTCAAAGACCTTATGAAGGATGAGGAAAAACGATTAGACGGCTTAAACGTAGAGATCTCACTTGACCAAGGTGCCCCAATCGAAGATTCTGTATTTACAATGATCGAAAAAGCAGTATTTGGTGGCGCAATTGCCGTATTAATCATTTTACTATTCTTACGTGATTTCAAATCAACGATTATCTCAATTATTTCTATCCCAGTTTCTATCTTCATGGCATTACTTCTATTAAACTGGATGGATATTACATTAAATATCATGACCCTGGGCGCGATTACCGTCGCAATTGGCCGTGTTATCGATGACTCAATCGTAGTTGTAGAAAATATTTACCGACGAATTCACTTAAAGCAAGAAAAGCTTACAGGTCGTACCCTCATTCGTGAAGCAACAATTGAAATGTTTAAACCAATTCTTTCTTCAACATTAGTAACGGTAGCTGTATTCGCTCCCCTTATTTTCGTAGGTGGTATGGTAGGCGAATTGTTCATGCCATTTGCCCTTACAATGACATTTGCATTAGGTGCATCATTATTAGTTGCGATCACAATCGTACCTGCTTTATCTCACTTCTTATTCCGTAAAAAATTATACGGTGAGAAGACTGAAAGCCAACATAAAGAAGTTGGTAAACTTGCTACTTGGTACAAAGGTGTCCTAGAAAAAGTATTAAATCACAAAATTATTACATCTGTCATTGCGATTCTTTTACTTGTTGGTTCTCTTGCATTAACACCACTTATTGGTTTTAGTTTTATGGGATCACAAGAAGAAAAAGTTATGTACTTAACGTATACGCCTGCAACGGGAGAGCTGGCTGACGAAACGGCAGCAAATGTTGAAAAAGTAGAAAAAGAATTAATGAAACGTAAAGATGTTGATATTTTACAAGTTTCCATTACAGATGCGAAGAATGTCGATCCATCAGCAATGATGATGGGTGGAGGTGCTGGCGGTGCCTTAATGTACCTTATCTTTGATCCGGATATGGAAGACTTCCCTAAAGCTCGTGAAGAGGTTGAAGACTATGTATTTAACATCGGGCAATCAGGAGAATGGAAGTCTCAAAACTTCACTTCTATGTCGATGTCATCAAACGAAGTCAGCTATACACTGTATAGTGATGATTTAGATAAACTTCGAGATGCTGTGAAGCAAGTAGAGGGCGCTCTAAAAGAAGTGGATGGCTTAGAAGATATTAAATCTGATAATGAAGATCCATATGTAGAGCATGTGCTAAAAGTTGAACAAAAAAATGTCCTTCAATACGGGTTAACGACAGCTCAAATCGTGATGGCATTAAATTCAAATACATCACAAGAAATATTAACTACCGTGAAAAACGATGGTAAAGATATCGATGTCATCGTTCAACGCGATGCTAAAGCAGCTGCGACTTCACTTGATGATGTCTTAGCCACTGAAATTAAAACAGCATTGGGTACAACAATGACTATCAGAGAATTAGTAGATGTTGAGGAAGGTACAACACTTAACTCATTATCTCGTTCAAAAGGTGAATATTTTGCAACAGTATCTGGTACGATTATCGGTGACGATATTTCAAAAGCCACTACTGCTGCTGATAAAAAAATTGATAAATTAGATTTACAAAAAGGTGTAACACTTGGTGTTGCTGGTGTTGCTGCAGATATGCAAGAAACATTCACTAAGCTTGGTATTGCGATGTTAGCAGCCATTGCCATTGTTTACTTCATTCTAGTGGTTACATTCGGAGAAGGTTTAGCTCCGTTCGCTATTCTTTTCTCACTACCATTCGCAGTAATTGGTGCATTCATTGGTTTATTCGTTACAGGGCAAACTATTTCTGTATCTGTCATGATGGGTCTATTGATGTTGATTGGTATCGTTGTAACAAATGCCATCGTATTAGTTGACCGTATCATTCATATGGAACATGATGGTCTTGCCATGCGTGAAGCGATCCTTGAAGCTGGGGCAACACGTTTACGTCCTATCCTGATGACAGCCATCGCTACAATTGGTGCTATGATTCCAATGGCACTTGGTACTGGCGGTAGTGGATTAATTTCCAAAGACTTAGCTATTACTGTAATTGGCGGTTTATTATCTTCTACCCTATTAACACTCGTTGTTGTACCAATTGTTTATGAAATGCTATCTAAAATGTTAAAGAAAAACCGTAAAGATATTGAAGAAAATTAATAAAAAAACAGCCATTCATGCAGTCATTGCATGTGAGTGGCTGTTTTTTTTATTAATCTTCTTTCACTACAAAAGCTTCCTTGCTTTCCACACCTGTAGCAGATACAGCCTTAATGCCGTATGTATAGCTATGCTTAGCAAGAGCTGACTTGTCCACAAATTTAGTGAGGCCATCCATATTATAAACAACATCCACTATATTTCGAGGGTCATCATAAGAGCCTTCTTTGTTTCCTGTAAAACGATAAATGACATACTTGCGTGGTTGTGTTTCATTTTCGTCTATAATCTCTATTTTGCGACCTGTCGCTTCCTTTGTCACCTGCACAAAAGTTGGCACGTTCGGCACTGTGTCATCATTCCAAGTTGTTTCTGGTGTCAATGCTGTGTAATTATATAGCTGTTGACTAACAATCGTTGCATAGCCTAGTTTATTGTTTTGAAAGCTTCTTAAGGAGAAATGCATTTGCCCCTTAGCCGCTACCTTTTCCGAACGATTCGCTAGTATTTGACTAGGCAGCTCCATTTTATTTTTCCATGCTGCATCACTATCATTGCCAACTTTGTAATCAGCAAGTCCAATGTATAGATGGACAGGGTGTGTTGTTGCGTAGGTTTGCACTTCATGGCTCCACCAATCTAGCAGCGTTCCATATTTCGCAACAGATAATGTTCTTGACCAATAAATTTGTGGTGTAACGTAATCAATTGTGCCATTTTGAATCCATGTTCTGACGTCTGCATATAAATCATCGTAATTATTAACACCAGCCTTTGTATCGCTTCCTGTTTTATCTAGCGATTTATTGCGCCATACACCAAATGGTGAAATACCAAATTGAACATATGACTTTGTGTCTTTAATGGCCGTGTAAAGATTTTCTACAAGACGGTTGACATTATCTCGTCGCCAATCCTCCACCTTTTTAAAGGAACCTCCATAGTTTTTAAAAGCTGCTTGATCTGGAAAAACTTCATTAGCAATTTTATATGGATAAAAATAATCATCCATATGCACTGCATCAATATCATAATTGGCTACTAGCTCTCTTACCACTTCAACTAAATAGTCTTGTACTTCTGGTAAACCTGGATTTAAATAATACTGCTTGCCATATTTGATAACCCAGTTTGGATGTGTTCTCGCCACATTATCTGCAGCAAGGTCTGTCAGTTTTTGTCCAGACATTGTTACACGATAAGGATTCATCCATGCATGCAGCTCCATACCCCGTTTATGGCTTTCCTCTATCATGATCGCAAGAGGATCGTAGCCTGGATTTGTGCCTTGCTTTTTGCCTGTTATGTAAGATGACCACGGCGCTAGCTCAGAGGCATACATTGCATCATTTGTCGGTCTTACTTGATAAATAACAGTATTAAATTTATTAGCTTTAAGTTGATCCAATGTTTGGCGTGTCCAAGCCGTGTACTGCTCCTTCGTCATACCTGCTTTCATATCAAGATTAAGAACGGTTGAAATCCAGACAGCCCTCATTTCACTTTTTGGCTGTGTCGTGCTTGCCATGGCAGTCTTTGCAGGGATTGTCGATAGGCATAACATAAAAATCATCGCGACTAAAGTTAAGAGTTTCCATTTACTATTTTTCTTTCTCATATTTCCTCCATTTTCTATTTTTCTATTTTAGTATATGATAAGTACCCGCTTTATGCACGTCTCCGAAGCAACTTTATCGGGAGGAATGGAAGCAGTTAATACGTTTCACGTCTACAAACGTTTCAGAAAGATTCAAAATATGTATACAAACCATAAAAAACTACTGAAAAAGCGATGAGTAATACTTTTCCTTTAACAAAAACTATAAATATAGCAAAAGAGTGAAAAAAACGTAGATGAGTTGCTTCTTTACAATTTCCATATTTTTAAATTCAACCTAATTTTTGCTTCATTCATTCTTTACGCATAGATGAACTTTATGCTACAATCAACACAACTTATATAGAACGGAGGTATTCCAAATGACAGCTTCAATTAGACTACGATTTCACATTATTAATTAAATATGTGTACACTTTGCCTGCTGTGCAAGGGAAATGGAATTAGGTCTAGTCTGTTTTAGGAATACTGGAAAAGAGGGGACTGCTACTCCCCTCTTTTTTTGTGTTGTCTTTTACTTTCCACACAGGCACTACTGTTAGAAAGGAATGACGAATTTGGAACATTGGAAACGTAATACGATACTTTTTTTAAGTAGTCAAACAATTTCACTTTTTGGCTCTGCTCTTGTGCAATATGCCATTACATGGTATATCACACTTACAACGCAATCAGGCAGCATGATGACCATTGCGATTATTTGCGGCTTTTTACCAACCTTCTTCTTAGCACCTATTGCTGGTGTCTGGGCAGATCGCTATAACCGTAAATGGCTTATTATTTTAGCTGATGGTATGATTGCCTTATCTACGCTAATTTTAGCGATTTTATTTTTGATCGGCTATGATGAGCTCTGGCTACTATTTGTTATATCAGCTGTACGTGCAGTTGGTGCAGGTATTCAAACACCAGCAGTGGGCGCTATTTTACCACAATTTGTGCCTGAAGAGCATTTAATGAAGGTTAATGGCGCAAATAGTAGCATTCAAGCGTTTATCATGATTCTTGCTCCTATGGCAAGTGGTGCATTATTAACGATGGCTTCTATCGAATCTATATTCTTTATTGATGTGACAACAGCGGCTATTGCCATCGCTATCTTCTTATTATTTCTGCATATACCTGCACATGCAAAAGCTAATCAGCCACAAACAACAGGCTATTTTAGTGATATGAAACAAGGCTTTATCTATATTAAAGAGCATGCTTTCTTGAAACAATTATTCTTGTTCTTTGCCTTTTTCATGCTGCTTGCTGCACCTGCTGCCTTTTTAACGCCTTTACAAGTTACACGAACTTTTGGCAATGATGTATGGCGTTTGACTGCCATCGAAATGGCCTTTGCCATTGGGATGTTAGTTGGTGGTATCGCAATCGCAACTTGGGGTGGCTTTAAAAATAAAGTGCATACGATGACATTATCCGCTCTATTATTTGGTCTTTGTACAATGGCTCTCGGAATCATCCCTGTTTTTTGGCTGTATCTTGGGATCATGGCCCTTACTGGCATAGCCATGCCAATCTTTAATACACCTGCAACGGTGTTATTACAAGAAAAAGTGGAAAGTGACTATATGGGAAGAGTATTTGGCATTCTTAGTATGATATCTACCTCTATGATGCCTTTAGGTATGCTAATTTTCGGGCCAATAGCTGATATTATTGCTATTGAGTGGCTACTCATCGGTACAGGACTATTACTCTTCATCCAAGGATTTTTCCTTCTGGGCAGTAAAGTCTTATTAAAAGCTGGTAAACCTACTGCTGAGCATGGTGACTCGCTAGAAAAAAAGTGAAGATTTTATTTCAGATAATTGTTGAGGATAAAATAACAATTAAAATTTAGCTTATAAACAATCATAAACGCATCTTGACGCTAAAAAAGCCCTACTTTATGTAGGGCTTTCAGACTGTAGACAAAAGCCATCGAGAGGTTCACTCTCGATGGCTTT
>NZ_JPVR01000072.1 GCF_000772935.1 Lysinibacillus boronitolerans JCM 21713 = 10a = NBRC 103108 | reverse complement strand
AACTGCTCCTCCAATTGTTAGATGTGTCTAACAATTGGGGAGCAGTTCAATGGTCTAGGGGATTTTGTTTATTTCTATCTATTTAATTTCAAGCGTATAGGGTTGTGTGCTAGCTTTGCCATCAAACTCACTTACTTCAATATAGTATTTGCCTGCATCAAGCTCCACCGTACCTACCTCGGCGTCACCAGCTCCATAAAGATCGAATGTTTTGACGGTTTTTCCGTTTGCATCCAACACTCGAATAACACCATCCAACGCTTTTTCTGTTTGAAGAGAGAAGAAGACTTCGCGCTTCTGGTCGTTATTCCATTCAAAATAGTCTTTATCGCCAAATGGAATACCTGCATTTAAATATTGCGTTGCAACCCATTTCTCGTCCTTTTTCACAAGAACAGATGGCTTGCTAGGTACACCATTTACTAATTTTGAATCCGCATCTTCATCCACATGCTTATGATCAAACAATGTTAATGTATAGGGCTGAATAGATACCTGGCCAAGCCCCATGCTGTTAACAAGGATAAAATAGCCTCGATCCTTCTTTGCCTTAAATGATGTATTCACATCTGTTGTACCCATCATTCCAAGTAACATTTCAAGAATATTATCACCTAAGCCAAATGGAATTTCTGTTTCCATTTCTTTGGCATCAATCTTCATATTGCCGTTCGTATCTTCGATAATAGCTCCTGCAAATTTTAAGTCTTTTTGCAGTTCTTTAGGTAGCTGAGTCAATTGTTCATTTGTAAAAGGAACTGAAGAAAGAAGCAGACTCATGACCTCATCATTGCCTTGTTGCTTATAGTAATAATAATCTACATCATCTTGATAAATCAGATGGTCTCTATAAGTAGTACCTGGTTGAATTTTTAGCGCTTTTGCTTCCTCATGATTGTCTGGATTGTACTCTGCTGGAAGATCGCCTATTTTCTTTGTTTTCAATGTATAAGGCTCGGCAGATCGTTCTCCAGCATTGACAACGGCTACCACGTAGGTTTTGTCCTTTTTCAATGGTATGACCTTTGCATCATCCTCGTTACCGGCTGAACCAAGTAGTAGTGCCAGTATACCAAGGTCATTAGTTAAGGATGAAACGGGAATTAATTCTTTTGTTTCTTCATCATATTCAAACACTGTACCTGTTGGCATTTGGTTCATGCCTTTCAAAAAGCTGAAGCTATAAAGGGCGTCTTCCTTCGCTTTAAATAAGAAATAATCCTCATCATAATCTGTTTGGAAATAAGCCTTTTGATCTTCGCCTATTTCAAAACGGATCGCCTGCTTAATGATAGGATCAACATTTTCTAGGTTGCCTGAACCTGTAGAATTCAATAACATACTCATCAGGCTGTCAATTGCATTACGTTTTTTTATGTTAGTTTCTATAAGCGGTAATTGGCCCTCAGGAACATTTTCTTCTGCCATGGCTTCATCTACAGGTAATCCATCCTCATCAGGTGGAAGGGTAACTACTTCACCTTTTAATGTGTAAGGGATCATTGATTCACTGATCGTTTCTTCTTTTTCGATGCCGCCACTAAAGAACATCTCCATAGAAAACTCGCTATTACTTTCATTAGATACACTTAAAACGTACTCTTGATCTGGAACAGCATCGATAATCATACGAACAGGTTCACCTTTTGCTGTACCATAAGCGGTCTGCATTGGATAGGCTTCCTCTTCTTCACCTTCATCATTTTCAGCTTGATCGATTTCTTCTGGTGGTACAGGATTAAAATCATCTTTTAGATAAAGCTCCATAGAGGCAGTGACACCTGGAATTCCTGATAGATCAAACTGTAATGTCGTCGGTTTTTTGACAGAGAACGTGAAGTAATCTTGATCTTGTTGTTGATCTTTTGACAGTAATGTATAGTTTTTACCTGCTGTACTATATGGGAACTTTTTAATAGGCTCCATCGTAGACTTGTCTATTGTATCTATTGGCAAGTCCTTCGTCGTTTGTGCTGTGAAAATATAAGTAGATTTGCCTTTTAAACTATAGCTTCCATTATGATCTTTGACACCAATAACAAGCGTTCCCTTTTGATCTGCTTTAAATAGATAACCTTCTTTTTTTCCTACACGAACATCATTAACAAGGATCGGCTCTACATCACCAATCCCACTATTTGGGTAGAAATATAAATCAAAGGCATAGTCGTATTTGTCAGCGCCTTTTAATGTTAATTGAGCATATTCATTTTCTTCTAAATCGACTTTATACCATTTCTTCTCGTCTTGCTGTTCAAAAGCACCCTGTTCAGTATTTAGCTTATTTTTAGCAAGGACCTTGGCGTTTTTAATACGATCTTCCTTTGTTTCTGAATAATGCTTAGGCAATTTATTGAAATCAAACTGTAATGCTTTTACAGGGTCAACTAATCCATGACCATAAGTAAGATCATAACCTTTCTCGCCCAAATCTTGTGCTGTCATTTCTAAAATCGCTTCTATTTGATGCGGTTTTAAAGATGGGTCTTTTGATTTAAGAAGAGAGGCGATACCTGCCACGACAGGAGAAGCCATGGATGTACCACTAAACTTGACAAAGGATGAACCTTTTTTCGCATCATGAACGGTGCTATAAATGTCTTCACCTGGTGCAACAATATCAACAGACGGACCGTAATTGGAGTAGCTTGATAGTTTGTTGCGTTCGTTTGTTGAACCAACACTAATGACACCTTCAAAAGAAGCGGGGAAGGAATATTCATCTGTCGATTCATTTCCTGCGGCCGCCACAATTGTAATACCACTATCAATCGCTTTCTGAACGGCTTCCTTCATCAGAGGAGATTCACCATAGCCTCCTAGACTCATATTAATAACGTCTACGCCCTGCTCAATTGCATAAAGAATACCCTGTGCAATGATGAAATCATTAGCACCTTCATTGCCATTAAATACATCAATTGGCAGCAACTTCGCATTCGGATTAATCCCGTGCCCACCTACGCCATTATCTTTTGCTGCGGCGATAATACCTGCCACATGTGTTCCGTGATCGCCTGAATAAGTAGTATTAGCGGGTGCTGCTGCATTATAGGGTGGGAGTACTTGTGACTTTAGATCGGGGTGTTTAAAATCTACACCAGAATCAATGACAGCAACTGTGACATCATGGTTGCCTGCTAATTCTAGTGCCTTATCCATTTGCAGTAGGTTTAAATGATACATCTCTTGTTTTTTAGGATCAGCTTCTTTAGTAAAGGAATGATAGATGTAACTAGGAGATACACTTGATATTCCGTTTTGCTTTAAATAGTAAGAGACGGCTTTTTCGATCGATACGCCTTTATTTAGTTGTACAACATCATAACCTAATGAAGGAATGGAGCGGATGACCTTGGAGCCAATTTTTTTATGTACGTTTTTATCAAGACCTGAATGCTTGATAACAATTGTATCCTTACTCATCCATTTTTCTTCATTCTTCTCTGTTTGTTTCGCACTGTTTGCCAGCATGTTTTTTGCTTTATGCTGGGGTGCCTCAGCAAAGGCAGAAGCAGCAGGAACCATGAGTGCAGCAGATGCTACAACAGCGACTGATTTTTTATACCAACTTTTCAATTGTTATCTCTCCTTGGTGTTATAAATTAAGTCTCGACTATATTAATACGGACAAAGATTAGAAAAGTTTCGTAATGAAGGAAAATTTTTCTTCCCTCATTTAACTTTTGGCGGGTAGAACGAAAAACCATACAGTTAAATACTGTCTGTTTTTCGTGACCTTGGTATTGTTAAAGACTTTAGAGCTGTTCTATTAATTGTTGTAACTCCTGCTTGGAACGAGGGATTTTGATATTATCGGGCAAGAGCTTCTTTTTTTGTAATGCTATGACCATTTCAAAAACCCATGGACGTTCAAGGTGCGCGCGATTTAACAATTCTTCTTCATAAAACAAGGTGATTGGATCGCCGTTATAAATAATTTTTCCAGCCTCCATCACAATCATTAGATCGGCCCATTCATAGGCGAGAGGAATGTCATGGGTTGCTAGTAAAATGGTTCTCTCACCATCTTCTAATTTGGCTAAGTATTGTAATACTTGTGTAGCATAATAATTATCAAGACCTGCTGTTGGTTCGTCTAACAAAAGGACTGAGGGCTCCATGGCTAAAACGCCTGCCATTGCTACTCGTTTTTTCTGACCTACGCTTAAAAAATGAATGGGCTTATCGAGCAAATCTTCCACTTCGGTTTGCGCAACGGCCCATGCTATTTTTTCTTCCGTTTTTTCAGGAGACCAGCCGAGATTCAATGGGCCAAATGCTATATCTTGCTTGACGGTCCCAGAAAAAAGCTGATGATCTGCATTTTGGAAAACAATGCCGACTTTTTGACGTAGCGCCTTTAAAGCTTTTCGATTATATTCCAGCCTGTTGCCTTCGAATAAAATGGTTCCAGTGGTAGGTTTCAAAATACCATTAAGATGCTGAAATAAAGTCGATTTTCCTGCGCCATTATGCCCGAGTATGGCAATTTTTTTACCTTTTGGAATGTGTAATGTTATATCAGACAACGCCTTCGTACCATCCGCATAGGCATATGATAATTGGTTGAGTTTAAAATAAAATGCTGTCATGTGAAATACCCTCCGTATACGATGAGGACTAGTAATATAGCTGCCATGCCTAGCCAATTTTTCTTGCTATAGGAGCCCATCTCTTGCCAATAGACGGCCTCGCCACCTCGTGATTGCATGGCATTGTTGAGCTCCCGACTATGTTGAAACATTTCCACAAATAATGCCGCAATGAGAATGGAGACAGAGCGTAACCATTGTATCGGTGAATGATAGCCGAGACGTGCTTGCTGCGCGAGATGTATATTTTGCATACTTGCTAAAAACATAAAAATAAAACGATAGGTTAGTTCGACGAGCTCAACCAATAAAGAGGGGAGTCGCCATTGTCGTAGCACATAACATATGCCTTGTACAGAAGTGGTTAGAATTAAAAAGTATAAACAACTAATACTGCCAAGGACTATAAAGAACAGCTGTTGTGCTGCTAACATACTTGCGTTCCCGATAAAGACAGTCCAATTGCTCCAGGTAAACGACCAAATATGGGCAGGGAGTGCATTCGTTGATGATGTAAAGGAAAGTAAAATAGAAACGAGGCTTGTTAATAAGAAAAAGCCAGGTAGCAATAATAATTTGAAATAGTATGTAAGCGGAATTTTTGCACCTACAATGATAAAAGCACTCATTACAAAAAATGTAATGAGTGAAAGTCGTTCATCTCTCATAATGAGCGTTATGAGAAGTAGTCCAAGTGAAAATATCATTTTTTCTAGCGGATGAACGGACGCTAGCTTATTCAGATAGGCATACTTATCAATGAGTAACATAATGGTTAACCTTCTTTGTGTTTGCCACGCATATAGCCGATGAAGTAGCCAATAAAGCCAGCTCCTATAGCTGCCTGTAGCACGAATAATAAGCTTTCGATTTCACCACTAGGTGGCTCCCATAGACTCTCAAACCATGGCTCATATTCCGCATTGATTTCACCAATAGCTGCTTCTGCCTCACCATCAGCACCACCAAATTCAGCACCTTTTTGTATGAACAAGGGAATAATGGCTAACAACACTACAATGGCTAACAGCAATAAATTTTTTTTCATCTTTAATGTGCCTCCTTTGTTGAGAAAACACGTAAAGTTTTTAATTCGCTAATATTGTATTTTTTCAAGAAATTCATCACAATGACGGTTAAAATGCCTTCACTCACGGCTAAAGGAATTTGAGTTAAGGCAAAAATACCTGCAAACTTTGTAAAGGATGCCATAAAGCCTCCAACCTCAGAAGGGAAGGCTAGTGCTAGTTGTACAGAAGTCACAACATATGTACCTAAATCACCAAGCATGGCTGCAAAGAAAACGGCTAGTGAAAATGACAAGCCTACTTTTTGTGCTCCTTTAAAGACAAAGTAAGCAATAAAAGGACCTACAATAGCCATAGAAAAGGCGTTAGCCCCTAAAGTTGTGATTCCACCATGTGCTAATAATAAAGATTGGAATAATAAAACGATTGTTCCAATTACACTCATAGCTAGAGGGCCAAAGAGAACTGTTCCAAGACCTACACCGGTTGGATGAGAGCAGCTACCTGTAACAGAAGGGATTTTTAAGGCGGATAGCACAAAGGCAAAGGCACCTGAAAGTCCCAAAAGCATTTTTGTTTCAGGATTTTCTTCAATGGTTTTTCGAATAGAACGCAATCCTAAAATGATAAAAGGAATAGAGATGACCCACCAAAAAATAGCCCATTCGATTGGTAAAAAACCTTCCATGATATGCATGGCAAAGGCACGTTTTGGCACGATTAAAAAGGCCAGTAAAAAATAACTAAGTTTCCACCATGATAATTTCAAAAAGCTTTCCTCCTAACTAATTAATAGATTTTTAGAATATTGCGTGCGTAATTAAAAAAAGCACTTCTCCAGTGGTGGAAAAGTGCATAGCTAAAAAAGCAAATAACAGTCTCATCTGCTAAGCCGCACACCTATCCTCGTAGGTTGAAACGATCACTTATTTTTCGGCAGGTCTCCTGGCTCTAGTTCAATGCTTTATAGGTCTTCCCATCCGTTGGACAGTGACATATTCTATAAAGCTCCCTATTACAGTGGCGGGACCGCGCCGGACTCAAACCGGCTTCCCTTTTAAGCAAAATGACAAGCATTTTACACCGAAAAACATTCAAATTGTGAGATTTCACGACAAAGTGTAACATGAATTTCCATAAATATGCTATACCTTTTATAAATTTTTTTAATTAAAGGTCAATGATGAATATTCTGATAATATTTTGTATGCTAATTATGTGATTGTATAAATTTTATACCCTAGTCCACCTCATAATTGATAAATTTGTCATAAATTTTTAAAGAAATATTGAAATTTTAAAATAATAAGATATGATAAAGACAGTTTTCTATTTAAAATTCTAATAAAAATTTCATATAAAACGTCAATAAGTGCTCGAATAGCTCGAGATAATAGGGAAATTGGTGAAAATCCAATACAGCCCCCGCTACTGTAATAGCTGATGAAATCGCAAAGCCACTGGTGCAAACTTGGGAAGGCGCGAAAGTAAAATGAAGCTTAAGTCAGGAAACCTGCTTATTTGATTGTGCATGCAAACTTTTCGGAGGGAGAAGTTGAAGCGAAAGCGAGTACCTGTATTTTATTCTATTCGTTTTTATTTGGCTTCTACAAAACCTTTACTCTTCGTTCTAGAGTGAAGGTTTTTCTTTTTCCAAAAAGCAAATGAGGGGAGACAGAAAATGACAACTTGGAATTTAGAGGGGATGAAAACACATCTCTTTATTTGCAATGGCAGTAGCTGTATGAAAAAGGATGGTGAGGAAATTACCTTAGCCATTCGAGATGAAATACAACGGCAAGCACTCGATCAAGAAATACATACGACAAGAACGCGCTGTAATGGACGATGCAAGGATGCTTGTGTGGTAATAGCCTACCCCCAGGGGAATTGGTATCGTGTGCCATCAACAGAGCATGCTAGAACACTAGTACAAGATTTACATCATGAATCCTTATACAACGAACATGTCTTTACACTTCGTGAAGGTACATTACAGCGTACTGCTCAAACAACTGCCATTAAAGGGATCGAAAAGGTGAAAGAGGGGTAACAACATGGCGCAAAAAGGAAAAATTTTCGTAGTAGGCTTTGGACCTGGAGATTTTAAGCATATTACGACACGTGCAGTAGAGGCACTACAACAAAGTGAGATGATTATAGGCTACAAAACCTATGTAGAGCTGATTCAAGATTTAGTAAGTGCAAAATCAATTGTTAGTACAGGCATGACAGAAGAAGTGTCGCGAGCACAGGAAGCCGTTCGTCAAGCAGAGGCAGGGAGCATCGTATCGGTGATTTCGAGTGGTGATGCAGGCGTCTATGGCATGGCGGGATTAGTATATGAGGTGTTAATTGAGCTAGGCTGGACAGAAGCAACAGGAATTGAAGTTGAAATTGTTCCTGGTATTTCTGCGATTAATTCATGCGCTAGTATACTTGGTGCACCGATTATGCACGATGCTTGTACAATCAGTTTAAGTGACCATCTAACACCTTGGAATTTGATTGCAAAGCGTGTCGAGGCAGCTGCAATGGCGGATTTTGTCATTGCTTTATACAATCCTAAAAGTGGGCGTCGAACAAGACAAATTGTCGAGGCTCAGCGAATTCTCTTAGAATATCGTTCGCCAGACACACCAGTAGGGCTTGTGAAAAGTGCCTATCGGGAACGTCAAGAAGTGACCATGACAACACTAGCAGAAATGCTAGAACATGATATTGGTATGCTGACAACTGTCATTATCGGGAATTCATCAACATTTTTCTATGACAATAAGATGATTACGCCCCGCGGTTACCAGCGTAAATATACCCTGGGTGAAGAAAAACAGCCATTACGTCCACATCAACGTTTACGCGAAGAAAATGAACCTTGGGCAATGAACCAAGAGACAGGGACAGCGCGAAATGACTTTACGGCTGACCCTAATGCAGGGCGTTTTAATAAACCCAGTATAGCCGCTACGCCAAAGCCGAAAAAAACAGCACTTGAAATGGCTACAGCGGCACTCGCAATGGTCAAAGGGACAAGCGCAGTCAAAGTAACACCGAAGCTAGTACAGCAAAAAATAGAATCTATTTTTGAATTAGCAGTTAGTCCTGGTGTAGCTAATAAGTTTTTTACTCCCCAGCAAATGATGACATTAGCAGAGGTCGTTGGGGAAGAGGGAACGATGGAATATACACCAGATCATCAAATTCACTTGAAAATACCAACGACAGTCCCTGAACAGATTACAGAGAAATTACAGGAAGTTGGCTTTTTATTAGCCCCGATTGGTGATGTGTTATCACTAAAGGCTTGTGATTTTTGCTACGGTGAAAAGGCTGATTCGATACCATATGCAGAGGAAATACAAGAAAAACTAGGCGGTATATCCTTACCGAAGACATTAAATATTGGCTTTAATGGCTGTGGGATGGCCTGTTATCGGGCAGTATTTGATGATATTGGCATCGTCTACCGCAAAAGTAAATTCGATGTCTTTATTGGAGCAAAGCCAGTCGGTCGTACAGCTCATGCGGCACAGCCTGTTGTAGAAGGGCTGGAGCCTGAGCAACTGATTCCACTCATTACAGATATTATTGAAGAATATAAAGCAAATGCTCATCCAAATGAACGTTTATTTAAATATTTTAAGCGTGTGAAAAAGATACTGCATTTTACGTATCAAGATATGTCTTCCAAAATAAAAGTAGAGCCAGCTCCGTGCGGCGACTAGTAAGGAGTAGAGAGATGAAAGCTATTTTATTTGTCGGCCATGGGAGCCGTTTAGCAGCAGGAAATGATGAGGTTCGTACATTTATCGAACAAATGACACCTCGTATTGATGAACAATTTTTAGTGGAAACTTGTTTCCTTGAATTTGCTTCACCTAACATCGAAGAAGGTATTACAAACTGTGTGAAAAAGGGAGCAACAGAGGTACATGTAATTCCAATCATTTTACTGCATGCAGGCCATTCAAAGCTGCATATTCCAGCGGAAATCGAGCATGCACGTGAGCATTATCCATCGATTACCTTCACATATGGTCAAACAATTGGTATCCATGATGAAATCTTTGCCATTTTACAAGATCGCCTAGCCGAAATTGGCTTTAATTCAGAACAAGAGCAGGAAGACACAGCGATTTTATTGATTGCACGAGGTGGCAGTGACCCATCTGCTAATGGTGATTTTTATAAAATCACGCGACTTTTATGGGAAAAACTACCTGTAAAATACGTAGAAAGTGCTTTTATGGGTGTCACAGATCCACGAGTTGAAGAAGGAATTGAACGTTGTGTCAAATTAGGTGCAAAAAAAATCATCATGTTACCATACTTCTTATTCACAGGCATTTTGATGGAACGCATGCATGGCATGTGTGAGAAGTTTAAGGAACTTTATCCAGAGTGTGATATTCAAATTGCTAACTATTTTGGTTACCATGAACGTTTACAAAATGTTTTATTAGAGCGTATTGAACAGGCGATCAACGGTACATCTACAGGTATGCAAGATTTAGAAGACTATCGTGCCTATGCGGCAATACATGGACATGCGCATCATCATCACCATCATGAGCACGATCATGGGCATGACCATCACCACCACCATGATCACGACCATGACCATCATCATGAAGAGGAGCCGGTAAAATGATTTTCATGTTAGCAGGGACAAGTGATGCAAGAGATCTAGCCCTAGCATTACAACGTGCAGGTCATGCGGTAACCGCTACGGTCGTCACTGAATCGGCGGCCTCTAGTCTTGCTGACGTTGGTCTGCCACATTTAATCGGTCGACTGACAGCTGAGGAAATGGCGACCATCATGACAGAGCAGGGCTATCAATTGGTGGTAGATGCCTCTCATCCATTTGCGGAAGAGGCCTCTAAAAATGCGATGGCAGCGGCAGAGCAGGCACAGATTCCATATATTCGCTATGAGCGAGCTCATGAACATTATGCCCATCCTTTAATTACTGTTGTAAAGGATTATGAGGAGGCAGCTCAGCTAGCTGCAGAAAAACGTGGCGTCATTATGCTAACGACTGGAAGTAAAACACTCGCTACATTTACGAAGGTTTTACACGGCTTAGAAAATACGAGAGTAATTGCTCGTATGCTTCCACGACTGGACAATATGGAAAAATGTGAGGCGCTCGGCGTGGCACAGCGAGATATTGTGGCCATTCAAGGTCCGTTTTCAAAGGAATTAAATGAAGCTCTATTTCGTCAATACGGAGTGACGTTGATGATTACCAAAGAAAGCGGTAAAGTTGGCTCAGTTGATGAGAAGCTAGAGGCAGCCCTTGCATGCCAGATCGAAACGATTCTTATTGCACGACCAAATATTCAATACGGCCAACAATATTCAACATTTGAAGAAGTATTACAGGCTGTTGAACATACAATTTAGGAGGCATTTTCCATGGATTTTAAAACAGATTTCAAACCATTAACGGTGGACCCAGATAAAATTTACGATTACAGTTTCTCGATAATTGCAGAGGAAATGGGCGAGCATGATTTCTCAGAAGATGAATGGAAAGTTGTACGTCGCATTATCCATGCATCCGCTGATTTCGAGCTAGGCCGTAGTGTCATCATTACACCAGGTGCTATTGAAGCGGGTATCAAGTCTATTCTTGCTGGACGTCATGTCATTGCAGATGTGCAAATGATTGAAAGTGGCTCTGGTAAAAAGCGTTTCCAAAAACATGGTGGCGATTTGCATTGCTATATTGCGGATGAAGATGTATCAATAGAAGCGAAAAAACAAAATACAACACGTGCCATCATTTCGATGCAAAAGGCTTCAAAATTACATGAAGGTGGTATTTATGCCATTGGTAATGCACCAACCGCATTACTGGAATTGATTCGTTTAATTAAAGAAGGGCTAGCAAAACCAGATTTAATTATCGGTATGCCTGTTGGTTTTGTGTCAGCAGCTGAGTCAAAAGAAGAGCTGCTTAAACTAGAAGGGATTCCGTACATTACAAATGTTGGTCGTAAAGGCGGTAGTACAGTGACGGTTGCTGCTTTAAATGCCATCTCACTTTTAGCGGACGAACAGGCGAAAAAATAATGGAGCGGAAGCCAAAAAAGGACCCCAAGGACATGCGTCACGGTTATACGACGGGAGCCTGTGCAACTGCTGTATCAAAGGCTGCACTGCTTGCCCTTATTACCAAGGAGGAGCAAGAGACAAGCACGATTCATTTACCTATTGGTCGAGATGCAACCTTTACAATTGAAAAATGCATATTTGAAGAAAATGCTGTCAGCTGTGAAACGATTAAAGATGCTGGTGATGATCCTGATGCGACCCATCAGGCACTCATCGTTGGCACAGTGAGCTGGGCAGATACACCTGGGATTCATTTAGATGGAGGTATTGGCGTCGGGCGTGTCACAAAGCCTGGCTTGCCAGTGCCTGTCGGAGAAGCAGCCATTAATCCTGTACCCCGTAAAATGATTTATAGCACGGTCCAAGGTGTGTTGGACGAATTTCACATTACACGAGGCGTGAATGTAGTGATTTCTGTCCCTAAGGGCGAGGAGATTGCTAAAAAAACGTTAAATGGACGACTCGGTATACTTGGGGGCATCTCAATCTTAGGCACTAGGGGAACCGTCGTGCCTTTTTCGAGTTCTGCTTATATGGCTAGTATTGTCCAAGCCATCAGTGTAGCGAAAGAGGCTGGCTGTGAGCATTTAGTGGTGACAACAGGTGGGCGAAGTGAGAAGTTTGCGATGAAACAATACCCACATCTAGCAGAAGAAGCGTTTATTGAAATGGGTGACTTTGTAGGTTTTACATTAAAGCATTGTAAGCGTCTAGGCATCAAACAAGTTTCACTCGTTGGGATGATGGGGAAATTTTCTAAAGTCGCACAAGGAGTCATGATGGTGCATTCCAAAAGTGCACCAATCGATTTTAATTTTTTAGCACAATTGGCAGAGGATATAGGGGCAGATGAAGAAACGATAGCACAAGTTCTGGAGGCAAATACAGCTTCACAAGTGGGTGAGATTATGATGGAGAAGGGCTATGATGCGTTCTTCCATCGTTTATGTGAGGCCTGCTGCTTTTCCTCTATCCATCATATTAAGGGCGGTTTAACGCTTTCCACATCGATCTATTCGATGCAGGGACAATTATTAGGAAGGGCTGATGACATTGCATCGATCGATGAAGTTGATTGGGATCGGGGATAACGGATTAGCAAGCTTATTACCCCAATACCTTCAGTGGATTGAGGACTGTGAGGTACTTGTTGGTGGTGAGCGAGTACTTGATTTTTTCCCAGACTTTAGAGGTGAAAAAATCCTGATAAAAGGAGGTCTTTCAACACTTGTTGAAAGATTGTCTGAAGAAACAAGAAATACCGTGATTCTTGCATCTGGAGATCCATTATTTTATGGCATCGGAGGCTATTTAGCAAAAAAGCTACAAATAGAGGTTTATCCATATATGAGCTCTGTCCAGCTTGCCTTTGCGAAAATGGGAGAGAGCTGGCAGGATGCTTACGTAACGAGTATTCATGGACGACCAATGAAGGGCCTGGCACAGCGAATTGATGGCAAAAAGAAAGTAGCACTTTTAACAGATGCAGAGAATAGTCCGAATGCTCTCGCTCAATATTTAAAGCATTTTGGTATGACGGAATATCGTGCGTTTGTAGCCGAAAATTTACAGGGCGAAAACGAAAAAAGTGGCTGGTACTCGCTCGATGAAATGGAAGTTACTCATTTTTCTCCTTTAAATGTCGTGATTTTAAAACAAACAATAGCACCGAAACGCTACACACTCGGGATTGATGATGAAGAATTTTCACAACGAAAGCCAGATAAAGGACTTATTACAAAGAAAGAAATTCGAGTTTTAAGTTTGCAAGCCATGCAGCTACAACAGGATAGCATTATTTGGGATATTGGCACATGTACGGGATCCATGGCCATTGAGGCAGGTAAGCTTGCGCCAGAAGGACAAGTATTTGCTGTAGAAAAAAATGCACCAGATTTAGAAAACTGTCTCCAGAATCAACAAAAATTCCGAGTTGATATGACAGCTATTCATAGTAAAGCACCAGAGGGCTTAGACAGCTTTCCAGACCCTGATGCCATTTTCATCGGTGGCACTGGTGGTGAAATGGTTGAGTTACTGCAATTATGCTGTCAGCGTTTAAAGCAAAATGGGCGCATTGTCTTAAATGCAGCGACTATTGAAAATTTATATAAAGCCGTTGAGGCATTTAAAGCTTGTGGTTTTGCTGTTGATATTTTGCAGGCACAGCTTGCACGTAGCAAGCCTATTTTAGACATGACACGCTTTGTGCCATTAAATCCAATATACATTATTTCCGCTTATCGAAAGGAAGAAAATTATGAGTAATCTAGGAATTTTATATGGCTTGGGCGTTGGTCCTGGCGATCCAGAATTAATTACAGTAAAGGCGTTCCGTGTGATTCAGGAGTCACCTGTTATTGCCTATCCAAAAAAGCTAAAAGGCAGTAAAAGCTATGCCCATCGTATTGTAGATGTGTATATTAATCCAGAAGAAAAAGATATGCTTGGTCTTGTATTCCCAATGACGAAAGATGAGGCTGTTCTAGAACGTGAATGGACAAAATCAGTAGAACTTGTCTACGAAAAATTACAAGAGGGGAAAGATGTAGCCTTTGTCACAGAGGGCGATCCATTATTGTATAGTACGTTTATTCATATGATGAAGCTAATGCAGGACATGCATCCAGATGTTGAAATTCGCACGGTACCAGGAATTTCTTCGTTTAATGGCTCTGCATCGCGCTTAGGCATTGCATTAGCGGATGGCGATGATCGTGTTGCGATTATTCCTGCGTATGACAATTACGAAGCAATGCGTGAAGCGATTGAAACGCATGATGCTGTTGTCTTTATTAAAGTGGCGAAAGTCATTGATTTAATGCTTGAGGTGCTACGCGATTTAGATTTATTAGATAAAGCATCCGTGGTGACAAAGGTAACATCTGATGAAGAAATCATTTGGGATGTGCGTGAGTTGGATGGTGTCGATTTAGAATATTTAACATTAATGGTGGTGCGTAAATAATGAAGAAAATCTATATTGTCGGCGCTGGTCCTGGTGATCCCGATTTAATTACAGTCAAAGGTTTACATATGTTACAAACAGCGGACGTTGTCATGTATACAGATTCTTTAGTGAGTGAGGATCTCATTGCGAAAGCTAGACCTGATGCGGAGGTCATTCGTACAGCAGGTATGCACTTAGAGGAAATGGTTGCCGTGATGGTGGACCGAGTCAATGCTGGGAAAACAGTGGCACGTATGCATACAGGTGACCCAGCGATGTATGGTGCCATTATGGAGCAAGTTGCGCTATTAAAAAAGGAAGGTATTGGGTATGAAGTCATTCCAGGAGTTAGCTCTGTATTTGCATCGGCTGCTGCTATCGGAGCTGAGCTAACCATCCCTGATTTAACACAAACCCTTATTTTAACGCGTGCTGAGGGGCGCACACCTGTACCAGAATTTGAAAAGCTGCGTGATTTAGCGAGTCATCATTGTACAATTGCCTTATTCCTTAGTGCAACGCTGACGAAGAAAATTGTCAAAGAGCTACAGAGCGCTGGTTGGGCTGATGACACGCCTGTAGCAGTTATTCAACGTGCTTCATGGCCCGATCAAAAAATCGTACGAACGACTTTAATCGATTTAGATGAAGCGATGCGTGTGAATGGTATTCGAAAGCATGCGATGATTTTAGCAGGCTGGGCATTAGACCCGAACATTCATGATAAAGACCAATATCGTTCGAAGTTATATGATGCAAGCTTTACACACGGCTTTAGAAAAGGTGTGAAGACAAGTGATTGAGTTACAAGAGGGTGTGTTACCAGAGGTTGATCAACGTAATCCTTATGCCGTTGTAGCCATTACGAAGCATGGTGTCCAAATAGGACGTCGTCTGCAGCAAACCTTTGCAGCAAGTGATTTATATTATATGAGTAAATTTGAACAAGGCGATGAAGCAGAAAAGCATATTCAACTATTTACAGGCACAGTGCGCCTGCTATTGCCAACACTCTTTAAGCAATATAAAGGGTTGATTTTAATTATTTCACTAGGGGCAGTCGTACGAATGATTGCGCCGATTTTAAAAGATAAAAAGACAGACCCAGGTGTTGTGGTGATTGATGATCGAGGGGAAAATGTTATTAGCGTATTATCAGGGCATTTAGGTGGTGCCAATGAGCTAACACACGAGGTGGCAGCTGCACTTGGTGCAAATCCGATTATTACAACGGCTTCTGATGTACAAAAGACGATTCCCGTTGATTTATTTGGAGCCCGCTTTGGCTGGGTATGGGATAGTGCGGATAAATTGACACCTGTTAGTGCATCTGTCGTAAATGAGGAACATGTAGCCATTGTACAGGAGACAGGCGAACGTGATTGGTGGATGCGTGATACACCGATGCCAGAGCAAATTAAAATCTATCCATCCACACAGGCAGCTATCCAAGCTGCTCCCCATGCCACATTATTAATAACAGATCGAATCATTGAACCTGAAGAAGAGGTTCTTCTAGAAAACGGTGTTATTTATCGCCCAAAATCCATTGTGCTAGGAATGGGCTGTAACCGTGGTACATCTTTAGAGGAAATTGAACAAGTAATCGATGAAACCTTGGCAGAGCTAAAGCTTTCGAAAAAAAGTGTGAAAGCCTTATGCACGATTGATTTAAAGAAAGATGAGCCATGTTTCCTAGAGATTACGAAGAAATATGATTGGGAGTTCGTTACGTATACACCGGATGAATTAAATGAAATCGAATTTCCATCACCCTCTGAAACAGTCTTTAAATATACAGGCGCATACGGAGTGAGTGAACCAGCAGCTATGCGCTATGCACAGGTCCCATCACTCCTATTAGAGAAGAAAAAATCAGGTAATGCTACGATTTCAGTTGCTAGATACCTATTTTAAGGAGGAAGTCCATGCAAACAAATCGATTTGTATTAGCTGGTACGGGTAGTGGTGTAGGCAAAACTACTTTTACCATTGGACTGATGAAGGCACTACAAAACAAAGGAAACGTGGTACAGGGCTTTAAATGCGGTCCTGATTATATCGATCCAACCTATCATACAGCTGTAACGGGCAGAGTATCACGTAATATTGATAGCTGGATGTTTTCACACGAAGCAGTCCGTGATATTGTAGCACGTGCAAGTATGGATGCAGATGTGTCCATTATTGAAGGTGTGATGGGCTTTTATGACGGTAAAAGCCCTTTATCTGACGCTGGGTCTGCTGCTGATATTAGCGTAGTGACAGAGAGTCCTGTTATTTTAATTGTCAATTGTGCTAGCATGGCACGTAGCGTAGCAGCAGTTGTGAAAGGCTTCCAATTACTATCAGATAAGCCGAATATCGTTGGTGTTATTGCGAACCAGGTTGGTAGTGTCGGTCATTATGAAATTGCGAAGGCGGCTATTGAACAAGAATGTGGCATTCCTGTTATTGGCTACCTAAAGCGTGAGGAAGGGATTGATATCCCGAGTCGTCATTTAGGGTTAGTACCCGCTATTGAAAGAGGAGAGCTAGATTCATTTTTTGATAAACTAGGGAACCTGATGGCAGAAACGATTGATTTGGACCAATTAATACATTTAACAAAGGCTCCTATTTTGCAAGAATCAGGTCATTTATTCAGAGAGGAGCCTTCACGAAATATTTGTATAGCGGTTGCAAGAGATGCAGCATTTAATTTTTATTATGAAGAAAACTTGGCGTTGTTACGTGCGAAAGGTGCGACACTACAGTTTTTCTCACCGCTTGCGAATGAGCCTGTACCAGCTGAAGCAGATGGCTTGTATATTGGTGGTGGCTTTCCTGAGGAATTTGCAGAGTCACTTGCTACCAATACAGTCGTTAAAGACTCTATTCGTCAAGTCATTGCCAAAGGTCTTCCAACATTAGCTGAGTGTGGGGGCTTTATGTATTTAACAGAGGCCATTACAAATAGCCATGGCGACCGCTATGACATGGTAGGGGTAATTCCCGGAGAAGTGGCGATGCAAACAAAACTAGCAGCACTTGGTTATCGTGAAATTTTTGGCACAGCCGATAATTTCTTAATTGGTGCTGAGGAACAAGCGAAGGGCCATGAGTTCCATTACTCCAAATATAGTGGTTCTCACAATACAGCAGCCTACGAAACGATTGGTCGTTTTGGCAAAAAGAAAGAAGGCTATCAAGAAGGAAATTTAGTGGCTGGCTATACTCATTTCCATTTTGTATCAAACCCAAAGCTCGTTGACAATTGGTTAACAGCTTGTAAGAAGGTGAAAAGTAATGACTAATTATTTTCCTATTCATATCAATCTAGAATATAAAACAGTGGTAATTGTAGGCGGCGGTCATGTGGCAACGCAGAAGGTAGCATCCCTGTTACCAGCAAAGGCAAACATCGTCATTGTCAGTCCAACCATACATGACACATTACAGTCACTTGCTGAGGCAGGGCAAATTACTTGGAAGCAAAAGGAATTTGAACCGCGTGATTTAGATGATGCCATTCTCATTATCGCTGCAACGAATGTGACAGCTGTGAACGAAGCCGTTCAAGAAGCAGCACAGCATTGGCAATTAATCAACCGAACAGATAAACAAAGTGAAAGTGATTTTATTACGCCTGCTACTGTTCGCCGTGGTCCACTGATGTTAACTGTTTCGACATCGGGAGCAAGCCCAAGTCTAGCGCGCAAGATTAAAGCAGACTTAGAAGAGCAATTCGATGATGCTTATGATGACTATGTTTGCTTTTTACAGCAAGCTCGATTAATGATTGCTGCTAAGTATGATAAAGGTCCCCAAAGACGTGCAGCATTACAAGCATTGCTAGAGCCAAACATCCTTGAATGGACACGTCATGGTGAGATTGATCGACGAGAAGCATTTTTACAACAACTATTGATGGGAGCAGCGCAATGAAGGATGGAATCGTATATATCGTGGGAGCAGGTCCTGGCGATCCGAAGCTCATTACTGTGTATGGACTGGAATGTATTCAAAAGGCTGATGTAATTGCTTATGACCGTCTTGTAAATCCCAAATTGCTTGATTTTGCAAAAAAGGATGCGGAGCTTGTTTATTGTGGCAAATTACCAGGGAAGCATCATCTCATTCAAGAGGAAATAAATGCATTGCTCGTTGAAAAAGCACAAGAAGGTAAAATTGTTACACGCCTAAAAGGTGGCGATCCGTTTGTTTTTGGACGTGGCGCAGAGGAAGCTGAAATCTTAAAAAATCATGGCATTGCCTATGAAATCGTTCCGGGGATTACAGCCGGAATTGCAGCTCCTGCATACGCAGGAATTCCAGTTACACATAGAGACTTCGCGACAAGCTTTGCCATTGTAACGGGACATGGTCGTGAAGAAAAAGGACAAGATTTTTTGAATTGGCCCGCATTGGCTACTGGTATAGATACCGTTGCCTTTTACATGAGTGTAGGTAATATTGCCTACATTGCGCGAAAATTAATCGAAAATGGACGGAAGGCAACAACGTCAGTCGCGGTCATTGAGTGGGGAACAACTGCTCAGCAACGCACGATTACAGGGCCGCTAGATGAGATAGCTAGCATTATTGAGCGTGAAGGGTATCATAACCCTTCTATGATTGTTGTTGGCGAGGTTGTCAATGTACGTGAAAAAATTCAATGGTTTGAAGAGCAAGGACTTACCTTTTCATAATCATCTCTTAGAAGCGCACAAGGAGGAAGCACTATGACTGTCATTGAAGCATTAAAAAAACGTCGAGCAATTCGTAATTACACGACACAACCAGTAGAGAAAGAAAAAATTGAGCAAATTTTACAGGCAGCAACCTATGCTCCGAATGACCGGATGCGAGAGCCCTGGCATTTTTATGTCATTCAAGATGAAGCCATGAAGCGTTACGAAGAAATGGCTAGTGCTTATTTACAAGAACGCTTTCCCACGAAGCCAAATTTAGTGGAAAGTTCATTAAAGGTTGTACAAACAACGCCTGTAGCCATTGTTGTGACAGCTGACATAGTAGAAGGGGATGCAGATGCCACAGAAGATAATGTCTTTGCTGTATGTAGTGCCATTATGTCTATGTGGTTGACAGCAGAGGAGCTAGGTCTTGGCTTTGTTTGGCGTACACGTGGTGTTGGTCTCGTACATGATTCTCGTATGCATACGTTTATTGGTGCAAGTGAGGCTCAAAAAGTAGTCGGTACAATATTTATTGGCTACCCACAGGAGCAAGAGCAAGCAGAAAAGAAACGAACACCGTTTGCAGAAAAGACAACATGGCTGTAAGGAGGCGATCAGCATGGCAAGAAAAGGCTTGTTTTTAGTATATACAGGTGAAGGTAAAGGCAAAACGACAGCATCTCTTGGCGTTACATTGCGTGCAGTTGGCCGTGGCTTACATGTGCGTTATCTGCAGTTTATCAAATCCCCAGAACGCACTTACGGAGAGCAAATTGCCCTTCGTAAGCTAGGCGTCGAAATGGAACAAATGGGCATAGGCTTTACATGGACAAAAACACCTGAGGAGCATCGTGCTGCATTAGCGAAGGCTTGGAAAAAAACGAAGGCAGCTCTGCAGGATGCCAGCATTGATTTATTGGTTTTAGATGAACTGAACAATGCCCTAGCAATCACCAAGTTTCCAATCGATGATGTCCTTCCCCTTGCAGAAGTCATCGAGGCAATCCAACAACGCCCTTCAACAATGCATTTGGTTGTTACAGGACGAAGTGCGAATCCGGCATTACTAGCAATGGCTGATTTAGTGTCAACCATTGAGGCAACAAAGCATTACTATGATGAAGGGATTCCAGCGGTGAAAGGGCTCGAATTTTAAGGCCCTTTACAATGGCTGAATGAAAAATACCCGCGTTTCGCCATGGAATACCCGCGGAGTGAAGGGAAATACCCGCGCTTTGCCATGGAATACCCGCGGAGTGAAGAGAAATACCCGCGCTTCGCCATGGAATACCCGCGAAGTGAAGGGAAATACCCGCGCTTTGCCATGATATACCCGCGGAGCGACGCCGAACATTACAGAGGAGAGTGACTATGCCAGCAAAATCAATCATGATTCAAGGAACAGCTTCCGATGTTGGAAAAAGTATGATTTGTACCGCACTATGTCGTATATTTTCAGATGATGGACTGAAGGTAGTCCCATTTAAATCACAAAATATGGCTCTTAATTCATTTGTTACGAAAGATGGCGGTGAAATCGGCCGCGCCCAAGGGGTACAGGCCGAGGCGGCTCGTGTTGTTGCAACGACTGATATGAATCCTATCCTGCTGAAACCGAAGCAAGATATGATGTCAGAGGTTATCGTTCATGGTAAACATTTTTTAAATATGGATGCCAAAAGCTACCGCAATAATTTTGTGCAAGAAGCGATGCCAATCGTAGAAAAATCAGTACGCACGCTACAAAATACATATGATGTCATTGTTCTAGAGGGAGCTGGTAGCCCAGCAGAAATTAACTTAAAGGATCGCGATATTGCTAATATGCGAATGGCTCACTTAGCAGATGCAGCGGTGGTCCTCGTTGCTGATATTGATCGTGGCGGGGTCTTTGCCTCGATTGTTGGGACACTGGCATTGTTAGATGAGGAAGAACGAGCACGTGTTAAGGGATTAATTATTAATAAATTTAGAGGCATGCGTGAGTTACTGGATGATGGTTTGGCATGGGTGGAGCGCGAAACGGGTATTCCAGTACTTGGTGTGATTCCTTATGTCGAGGTCAATATTGAAGCAGAGGATTCTCTTGCATTATCGTCACTACGTTTTAAAAAACCAAAGCCAGGCGAATTTGCTGTAGATGTAGCCATGATTCGTTTACCACGTATTTCAAACTTCACCGATATTGATCCATTTTTCGATGAGCCAGAGGTGGGTGTACGTTTAATTGGTCATGTCAATGAACTAGGTACACCCGATTTACTCATTCTGCCAGGAACGAAAAGTACAATGGATGATTTAGCTTGGCTAAAAGCACAGGGCTTCGATCAAGCCATTACACATTTACGTGAATGCGGTACTAAAATTATTGGCATTTGTGGCGGTTTCCAAATGCTTGGTGAAACATTACTTGATCCAGAAGCAGTGGAGGGGAATGGTGAATCTGCAGATGGTCTTGGGCTATTGCCGATGGAAACCATTTTTGTAGGCAATAAAAAAACGGTGCAAATGACAGGCGTAAGAGGGCAGGACACATTGACAGGCTATGAAATCCATCTAGGGCGTACAAAAATTTTACGTGATGCGGTATCACCGTTTTTACTGTTAGAGGATGGAAGAGAAGATGGTGCGGTTAGTCAAGATGAGCAAGTGATTGGCACGTATTTCCACGGCTTGTTCCATAATCGTACCTTTACCCGTCAACTTGTCAATGAAATACGAGTGAAAAAAGGGCTAGCAGCTTTACCGAGTGATGTGAAAAGTGACGCAGAACGAAGAGAAGATGCCTATAATATGTTAGCTGACCATGTACGAGCAAATCTTGATATGAAAAAAATATATGAATTATTATCGTTAGAGGTATCTATATGACGAGAAAAGGACCGTTAGCCATTAACTATGAGGCATTATGGCAGGAAGGTATGAAGGACTGGCATGGCAATATGCCTGAACGAATGGTGAATGATCAGCTAGAGGAGCAATTTTGGGCGCAATCCGTGGCACGTAAAAAAGTGGGACAAACAGATCCTTATGCTGCATTGATTTTTCAGGAGCTTCAAAAAAAGATTGAACCTCAGCATTCTGTATTAGAAATTGGTCCTGGATGGGGCAATTATACATTTCCATTAGCTGATAAAGTAAGCAAGCTTACATGTGTGGATAGCTCTGAAAGCATTTTGAATTACTTACAACAGTGTATGCCGCAGGAGGAGCACGTTTCCTATATTCATGCGAAGTGGGAAAGCTTAGAGGATGATGAGATTGAACCACATGATATCGTCCTGGGCGTGAATTGTTTTTACCGCATGTATGAAATCAAAGCAGCTTTATATCACATGAATCGGCTGGCGAAGAAGCGGGCCATCATTGGGATGACGACAGGGCCCATCCAGCCACACTATGAACAATTGTATGAAAAATATGGTTATGACATTAAATTTCCCCGCAGAGATTATATCGAGTTTTTGAATCTACTCTATGAAATGGATATTTACGCGGATTGTCAGATTATCCCGCTCGAGCGTGTCTATGAATATGAAAGCTATGAGCAGCTTGTGGCAACACAGAGTAAAAAAATCCTAACGACGAATTTTCAGCGAGCCCATGTAGAGGAATCACTGCTACCTTTTATCGAAGAAAAGGATGGACGTTATTATTATCGTCATGATTTTCATGCAGCGCTTGTGTCATGGCAACCAAAATAATTAAGAAACCTTTGGAGAAACTGTACACCAAAGGTTTTTCTTATGGGAATGGATAAGGTACAATAAAACGATATAAATAAGAAGTGAGGTGGCATATGTGCAGCTACATTTTCTAGGGACAGGCGCAGGCATGCCTTCAAAAGAACGAAATACAAGTGCTCTGATGGTAAAGCTATTAGATGAAGTGAGTGAAATGTGGCTATTTGACTGTGGGGAGGCGACACAGCATCAAATCCTTCATACGTCGTTAAAGCCACGGAAAGTGACAAAAATTTTTATTACACATTTACATGGGGATCATATTTTTGGACTTCCAGGCTTTTTAAGCTCACGTTCCTTTCAGGGTGGGGATGAGCCGCTAACGATCTTCGGGCCATCTGGCTTACAGCAGTGGATTGAACAAACATTGGCCCTATCAAAAACCCATTTAACATATCCTTTGCGCTTTGTAGAAGTACAAGAAGGCATTATTTATGAGGATGCTCATTTTACAATTCATGCTAAGGAATTGCGCCATGTTGTACCTTGCTATGGTTATCGTATTGAACAAAAGGATTTACCAGGCGAATTATTAATTGACAAAGCGCAGGCACTTGGCGTTCCAAAGGGACCTTTGCTAGGGCAATTAAAAAATGGCCACGATATTGTACTTGAAAATGGTGATGTGGTACTTGCAAAAGACGTGGTGGCACCAGCCAAAAAGGGCTTTACGTTGTCAGTTTTAGGTGATACGAAATATTGTGAAGAAGCGATCCAATTATCAATGGGTGCTGATATCATTGTCCATGAAGCGACTTTTGATGGTACAACAACAGATTTAGCAGCAAGCTATGGTCATGCAACAAATGTGGAGGCTGCAAAAGTCGCACAGCAAGCTGGTGCACACTATTTATTATTAAATCATTTAAGCGCACGTTTTCTCCCATATGACTTACCTCAATTTTTAGCTGAAGCACAGGGGATTTTTCCGAATACATTCCTAACAGCTGATCAAGCCGTCTATACATGGCAACACAATAAATTATTCTGATATAATTATAAAATAAAAAACATCTATTAGAGGAGATTCTTCTAATAGATGTTTTTAGTTTATCATCCTAAAGGTTTATAGCTAATTTTGTTTAAATATTACTGTTCACTCATGAGAAATATCCTTTTTTGCATGCCTCTACTCGTACAAAATAGTTAAATTTTTCCTATCTGATTTTCTATTTCGAAATTTTTACAAATTAATGACAATTTAAACTACTTCAAAACTTATTATTTTATATTTAATAAATAGTTAATGAAATATATGGAAGTGATATTGTATGATGAAGTGGAAATAATCGTAATTTTTAGGGGGATCTCATCATGAGAAAGTCAATGAAATGGAAAATGCTTCTGGAGATTATGGGCATTGTGGTGTTCATTATAACGGCATTTTCTATTTATATTTATCAAGCTACATATAAAAGTGCAAAAAACAATGGAGAAGCAATCGCCAACTCCATTGTCATGGGGATGGAAGGAGCGATTCAATCTAGAGAAAAAGCGGAAGAAATCATGGAAAAAGAAATGATTGCCGAATCTGTAATGGCTTCTTACATCATTGACAAAGGTGCTACATATGAGGATTTAAAGGCCATTGCTGAGCGAGGTGGCATCGATGAGATTTGGAGTACAGATGATAAAGGGAATACAACGGTGACATCAGTAGCTCCAACTGTTGATTTTAACTTTGGCGCTGATCCAAACGGACAAGCGGCAGAGTATATGCAACTCTTAGACGGTAGAGCGAAAGAAATTGTCCAAAAAGCACAGATTCGCGATGTCGATGATCAATTTTTCAAATTTGTCGGGGTAGGTAGCTGGAATCCAGCAACACCACAAATTGTACAGGTAGCTCGCCATGGACAGCAGCTACTAGACTTAGAAGCAAGTATCGGCAGTGAATCCTATATCGATCAACTGGATAACTATTTATCCTCGACCGTATTATTTGCTGCGATTGTAGATGAAAAAGGCCAAGCCATTGCCGCTACAGCAGATCAAGATTTAGCCGATATAGGTTTTGAGCCAGCCCAATTTTCAGCACAAAAGTCGACTGAATTTTCAGGGCGCTATGATGGCACACGTGTCACGCAATATGTGAAACCATTATCGAACGGTACATACTTAGCGATTATTGTATCCAATGCCGTACTATCGCATATTTTAGTAGGTACAATTGTGGCTTCGTTGATCGTAGTTTGTGTGATTTTCTTCACTACAGGTCTATCTATTTCCAAACAAGTAGCTCGTATTTTAAGCGTTCGAAATTCTTTAGAGGAAATTAGTAAAGGTGAAGCGGATTTAACGAAGCGCATTCCGATCAATGCCAAGGATGAAATTGGCCAATTAGTGACTTCATTTAATGGGATGATGGATAATTTCCAACAAATTATGTATGAATTAAAGCAAGGGGCCAATCAAATAAAAGAAGCTACCTATACCATTCAAGAAAATGCTCATGAAACACTTGAATCAGCCGCAATTATCCAAGGAGAATCAAGTCAGGTCGCTCAGGCCTCCTTTGCCCAACAGAATAATACGGCTGACAGTGCACACTCAATGGAGGAATTGGCACGCAGTATTCAATATATTTCGGAATCTATAGCAGAAATTTCTAGTATTTCGCGTAATACCGAGGAAAACGCAGATAATGGATTACAAATTATGCAGTCCTTACAAAAGCAATTAGTGACGATTCATGAGAAAACAAATTTTGCGGTGATTGGAACACAGGAACTTGAAAAATTATCTACTATGATTGGGGAATTTACCAATGTGATTACGGGGATCTCTGATCAAACGAATTTACTGGCATTGAATGCATCTATCGAAGCGGCGCGAGCAGGTGAAGCGGGGAAAGGCTTTGCGGTTGTAGCTGAAGAAGTTCGTAAATTAGCAGAAGATTCTAAGAGTGCGGCGGATAGAATTACACAGGTGGTGATAAATGTCCAAAAGGAAACAGCCAATATTGTAGCAACCATCCAAGCGACAGCAGATGTATTACATGCAGGACGTGTAATTGTACAACAAGCACAGCACTCGTTTGAAGGCATTCATAATGATGTACAGGTGTTAGCAACACAAGTGGATTTAGTATCAAGCTCCACCGAAGAAATTGCTGCAAGTACAGAGGAAGTAACAGCTACCATGGAAGATGTTTCGCTCTTGGCTAAGCAAACATCGCAAAGTGTTGATGCCGTTGCCCAAAAGGCTAAGCATCAAGCGGAAAATATGGAAAGTATGACCGCATTTATCGATCAATTGAATACAACAGCGGAAAATCTCCAACTATCAGCAGGCAAATATAAAGTATAAAAGGAAAAATATAGTACGATAAATCACTAGATTCCCGTATAATTGAAAAAAGGGGTGTGGTTTAAATGAATCAACAAAAGATGCCGCCAGCATTATTGCGATTAATCGTCATTTTTCCAAATGTGCTGAGCTATTTACTATTATTCGGTCTAATTATTTTTGTCATGACAAATTATGAAACATTAAAAGCGACAAATAATTTAACTGTGTGGATTATTTTTATTGTCGTATTAGCACCCGCTGCTGCCTACACGACTTTCAGCATCGTAAAGAAAATTCGAGCAGGGCATATGTAACTCACAAGTGTTGTTATTAGAGGATGTTCTAATAACAACACATTTTTTTTGACAAATTGGGTTTAATCCTCTATATTTTTGTTAGTCATAACTAACATTTAGAGGGCGTGTAAAATGAAAAAAGATACAAAGGATAAAATTCTTGCTGCTGCAACAAGCTTAATGACTGAAAGGGGCTACTCCAATGTCTCTGTAAAAGACATTGCTTTAACTGCTGGAGTGAGTGAAATGACTGTTTTTCGCCATTTTGAAACAAAAATGGGGATTCTACAAGCTGTACTCGATAGACATTCTTATATTCCATACTTTGAACAGTTATTTGCTCAAGATTTATCAGGAAATCTAGTGAATGACTTACAGCAAATTGCTAACGCTTATCTAGCTTTTATGGAAAAAAATAAAGCGATATTTCTCATTACTACACAAGATAGGAGTATACTATCTGGAGTAATGGATCTTATTTCGGATAACCAAACCAAACAATTACTAAAATTATTGGAAGGTTATTTTCAAGCACAAATCGAACAGGGAAAGATGAAGGATATTGATACAAATGGGCAGGCCACTGTTTTTTTAACGAGCCTTTTTGGTTTCTTTGTATCCAATGCATTATGGGATGAACATTTTTTAAAAAAACAAAAGGAAAGTTTTGTTCATCATTTAGTAGCTACTTTTGTGGGTGGAGTCTGTATTTAATGCTCCACTCTCAAAACTTTCATATATTTTTAAATAAAATGTTAGTTATAACTAACTAACAAATTAAAGGGGATTCAACATGAAGGAAAAAAGAAATGTGATAGTAGCAATTTTACTATCCGCCGCATTTGTGTCTATTCTCAACCAAACTTTATTACTCATAGCGATGCCGCCCATTATGGAAGATTTCAAGATTCATGCTAATTTAGCACAATGGCTCACGACGGTATATTTATTGACGAATGGAATACTCATACCCATTACAGCTTTTTTAATTGGTCGTTTTTCAAATCGATTGCTGCTAATCGTTGCCCTCACCTTATTTAGTATCGGTACATTTTTAGGCGCCTTTGCACCAACCTTTACAATTTTGCTTATCGCAAGAGTTATTCAAGCAGCGGGAGCAGGGGTGATTATGCCGTTAATGCAAACGATTTTATTAACGATGTATCCAAAAGAAAAGCGGGGTTCGATTATGGGGCTAGCTGGTTTAGTCACAGGTTTTGCGCCAGCAGTTGGCCCAACATTATCTGGCTGGATTTTAGAACATCTTACATGGCGGCATTTATTTTTTACTGTCCTCCCTGTTTCAGTCGTGGTATTGACAGTAGCGACGATTTTTATGAAAAATGTAACGTCTAAAAAAGAAGAGCAGTTAGACACTCTTTCTATCGTGTTCTCTTCATTAGGTTGGGGAGGCTTGTTATATGGCTTTAGTATTGCAGGAACAGCTGGTTTCCAATCCATACAGGTTGCTGTCACATTAGGGATGGGTGGGACGATGTTGGCTTTATTTATTAGGCGTCAGCTACGATTACCCAAACCCATGCTAGAATTTCGTGTCTTTCAATCTACTATGTTCTCGATCACAACCTTCCTATCAAGTTTGGTCTATGCCATTATGATTGGTACGCAAATACTATTAACTTTTTATATTCAAAACGTACGTCAACTTTCTGCACTTGAAACAGGATTAGTTTTATTAATTGGTGCTCTAGTGATGGGCTTTATGTCTCCAGTGACGGGTAAGATTTTTGATAAAGTTGGAGGGAAAGGCTTAGCAGTAGTAGGATTCACATGTATTTTCCTTGGCACAAGTCTGCTGATAACGATCTCATTGAACACGAAACTTTGGCTACTGGCAGGGCTGTTTACGATGATTTCCTTTGGAATATCAATGATTATGATGCCTCTGACAACGGCTGGCATGAATGCGTTACCTACACATTTAATGGCCCATGCAACAGCGATGAACAGTACATTGCGTATGGTTGGGGGTGCATTAGTAACGGCCTTACTTGTAACGATCATGAGTACTGTGACTACTTTACAACATGAGTTAGGAGTAGCTGATGCGATGCTAAATGGTATTCGAACTGCTTTTATCGCCACAACGATTTTAAGTAGCATTGGACTACTATTGTCTCTGTATGTAAAGAAGGAACAACCAACTCGATAACCTTCTTTTCTCATATGCATAAAAATAACCTATGTAGAGAAACTAAAAGAAGAAGAGGCTTCACAATTTAAAAAAAGAGAGGTGCTTTTTGTGAATCCAACAAATTGTGATTTTTCACCAATGAAAGAAACATTAAAAGATGAGCTTCTCCAAGTGATCCTGTCCTTACAGCACAGTGTGCAGGAAATGGATACAGATACAAATTGTCTCCTCGGTAATTTTGAGAAAATTAAAGAGAAGTTTATGACAATTGAAATGAAAGCTGCAACGTTCTATTTAAATTGTTATCTTTCCCCGTTTACTGAAAAGTATCCAGAGCTATCACACAGTGTGCAAAATATGTCTTTGAGAAGACATGGTGGTTTAATTGTCATCCAACGAAAGGATACTTTAGAGAATCTGATTCAGCCTGGTATTCATATTGGGGCAGATTTAACCCATTCTTTATTAGAGTCAATTTTCTTCCCTGGTAATCCACTTCACGATGGCGCAGTACTTGTCAATCAAAATCAAATTGAGTCAGCAGCAAATGTACTGCCATTATCAGAGCGTTATACAGGGGAAAAGAAATTAGGTACAAGACATCGTGCTGCGCTGGGATTGAGTGAAGTAAGTGATGCACTGATAATGGTTGTATCAGAAGAAACGGGTAGAATATCTTTTGCTCTTAAAGGGAATTTATATCCTGTTACAACACCTGGCATTATATAGGGAGTCTCCCTATGTGAAAAAATATCTCGAATTCAAGATATTTTTCTTGCGGAAGTGTCACTTGCGTGGTAAAGTGATAACTGAAGGGAGGATGAAGTCATGAGAAATCATACATTAGGTACCCTAACGTGGATTCGTATGATGCGTTTTACAACGCAAAGTAATCAATTATCGAATGAATTTTTAAAGCGTTTCGACTTAACGACAGCTCAATTTGATGTGTTAATCCAAATCAAAACATATGCCCCGATTACACAGTGTCAATTAGCAGAAAAAGTAACTGTAACGCAAGGTGGCATGTCTCGTATGCTTGCCCGACTAGAAAAAGAGGGACTAATCGAGCGTAAACAAAATTGGAAGACAAAAACCATTTCATTGACATCAAAAGGGGAGCAATTGATTGATGCGGCAACACCGAGTCAACTTCACTTCCAGTCTTCATTTTTTGAAGAAGTATTAACAGCTGAGGAAATAAAATCTTTATATATTGCGATGACAAAGCTTGAAAAACATAGCCGAGAAAAAAAATTGCCGCCCGTGTAATTTTTTTTGTGAAATCACTTGCTTAGTCAAGTGAAAATGATGAGGAGGAACAATTAGGATGAACAAATTAAGCGGACACCATCATATATCAATGCTAACGAAAAATGGTAAACAGAATAATCACTTCTACACAACTATTTTAGGGTTACGACGTGTGAAGAAAACGGTGAATCAAGACTCACCTTCCATGTATCACTTGTTTTATGGAGACTTAACAGGTGCAGCAGGTACAGAATTAACATTTTTTGAAATGCCTGTTGCAGGACGTACAGTGCGAGGGACGAATGCTATTACACGTATTGGCTTACTTGTACCTAGCTTCGAAAGCCTACTATATTGGAAAGAACGCTTTCAGCAGCTAGAGGTTAAACATAGCGATATCACTACTTATGCAGGTAAAGAGGCTTTATTTTTTGAAGATCATGAAGGTTTACGGATGGTATTGTTAAACCATCAAGGACAAGAAACGCCTGCTCAATGGCAACCATGGGATGGAAATGATATACCGGAGGAACATCGTATTTTAGGCATGGGAACGATTGAAATCACTGTGCGCTATTTACAAAGAACGGTCAATTTATTACAAGATTTATTTCACTATACAGTTATTGCAGAAAAGGACAAGGAAATGGTCCTACAATCGATAGAAGGGGAAGTGCATGGCGAGATTGTTGTCAAAGAATTAGAAGGACCTAGCGAGAAACCTGGTAAAGGCAGTATTCATCATCTTGCCTTACGTGTAGCAACTGTTGAAGAATTACAGCAATGGGATACCAAAATTAAGGAGCAAGGATTGGATAGTACTGGTGTGGTTGATCGTTATTATTTCCAAAGTCTATATTTTAGAGATCGTAACGGTATTTTATTTGAAATGGCGACAGATGGGCCAGGGTTTACGGTAGATTCAGCAGTCGAAGAACTTGGCAAAGAGTTAGACCTCCCGCCATTTTTAGAAGAGAGACGTTCAGAAATTGAAGCCATTTTAGAACCACTCGAATAAGGAGAGATAGCACATGATGGAAAAATATCGTATAGATCAAACAAAAGGGCTCGAATTTGGGCTGTACTCTTTAGGTGATCATATCCCTAATCCACTAACAGGCGAGCGTATTTCTGCTCAGCAGCGACTAAAAGAGCTAGTTGAGGCAAGTCAATTAGCGGAGCAAGCTGGGATTGATGTATTCGGCATAGGTGAAAGTCATCAATCTTATTTTACAACACAGGCACATACGGTCGTGTTAGGTGCTATTGCACAAGCAACTTCGACTATTAAATTGTCTAGCTCAGCAACGGTATTAAGTGTTTCAGACCCTGTACGAGTATATGAGGATTTTGCCACAATTGATTTATTATCAGATGGTCGTGCAGAAATTGTAGCGGGACGTGGCTCCCGTGTCGGTGCCTATCACTTACTAGGTGTTGATTTACAAGATTATGAAGAAATCTTTGAGGAAAAATTAGAGCTTCTTATGAAAATCAATGACGAGGAGCTTGTGACTTGGGAAGGGCAATTTAGAGCACCTCTCCACCATGCACAAATTTTACCGCAGCCAAAAAACGGCTCGTTGCCAATATGGCGTGCGGTGGGTGGACCACCTGCCAGCGCCATTAAAGCAGGATATATGGGCATTCCGATGATGCTTACAACATTAGGTGGCCCTGCTATCAACTTTAAACCATCTGTGGATGCCTATCGCGAAGCGGCAGAGCGCAAAGGCTTTGACCCAAATGAATTACCTATTGCCACAACAAGCTTGTTTTATGTAGCAGACACAACAAAAGAGGCATTGCAGGGCATGTATCCACATTTAAACGGTGGTTTCCAAGCTATTCGTGGTGGGGGCTATCCAAAGCAACAATTTGCACAAGCGCCTGATACACGTGATGCTTTAATGGTGGGCAGTAAAGAGCAAATTATTGAAAAACTACTTTATCAATACGAACTATATGGCATGCAACGCTTTATGGCACAAATCGATTTTGGTGGCGTACCATTCGAAAAATTGATGAAAAATATTGAAATCATTGGTAATGATATAATTCCAGCGATAAAAAAACACACAGCAAAATAAGGAGTGGCTCATTATGAAAATTGTCGCGCTTGCGGGTTCTATTGTCGGCTCAAAAACAAGAACAGCTACGCAAAAAATGGTCGAGATGTTACAAGAAAAATACCCACAGCATGAAGTAACATTACTAGATCTTGCTGACTATCAGCTAGTTTTTAGTGATGGACGTAATTACTTTGAATATGAAGGCGATACAAAATATGTGACGGAAACCCTTATGGCTGCAGATGCAATCGTTCTTGGGACGCCAACATTCCAAGCATCTATACCAGCTACATTAAAAAACATCTTTGACCTTTTACCTGTCAATGCCTTCCGCGATAAAGTCGTCAGTGTTATTGTTACAGCGGGTACATCCAAGCATTATTTAATGGTGGAACAGCAACTAAAGCCGATCCTTGCTTATATGAAAGCGCACATCGTACCGACCTATGTATTTATAGAAGAAAAGGATTTTTTACGAAAAGAAATTGTCAATGATGATGTCCTTTTTCGTTTAGAACGGTTAGCGGAGGATACCGTGATGGTTACAGAGGCTTTTGCAGAAATTCGAGCCAAAAAAGATGCTGAATATGATTTTTAAAGATTAATAGAAGAAACGCTGTGTAAGTAGTCTGACACAGCGTTTCTTTTTATGTCAAAGGCTAGCTATTTGACCATTCAAACCATCGTGCATGCCCATCTGGACGCGCCATTGTACGAATGGATTCTATAGTGCCTTGATCTATAAAATCTTGATGAAGTTTTGTATCAAATAAATTGTTATAGCAATGATAAAGAGGTCGCTCCAGGCTAATTTCTTTTAATTGCTCTATTAATGTATGACGTAATTCAATTGGTATTTGATTTGCGACATGTGTATGATAAATCACTAACATCGCCTCTTGCTCTATTGTTCGACTAAGCTCTTTAATCAGTTGAATCACATCCCCTTTTACCAACTGAATATCTAATTGATTGATGATGGGAAGAGCCTGATTGAATAACATTCTACGTTCATGATGTTCAGGCCAAATTAACGCTTGAAGCCATTGACTTTCTTCTTTATTACCAAGATCAATTGGGTGTAAATCGATTCCTATTCTCTGCCAAACAACAGGAGGCTTTGACAAAGAGGCAGGCAATGTTTCACCACGATTTTCTGAGATCAACACCATATCATTCTTAGTATTAGTAATCGCTACGTGTTGGTTATAGCAATAATTGTAGTGATCCATACCAAGCTGAAGACCTGCACTTGCGCCAATTTCGATGAAAGCCAATGGTTGTTGATGTTTGGCGTAGATTTCAGTCATCATTGGGTAGAGATACGCACAACGTCGAATTTCATTTGTTTGTACAAGCTTTTCTTGAAACAATGTCGTTAATTCATTTGTATGTGACAGTACAAATGCTTTAAAAATAGGGAACACCTCCTGTATTGGATGCGGGAAAGGTGTGAAAGATGCATAATAATTTGTCAAAGGATCATTGGATGTAGCTAATAAATAATGAACTGCTGCCAACAATAAATTGGGTGCAGGCTGACCCTGTGGGATCAAGGAGGCAATATCTAACAAATCTTCATCATCGGCAATTTTATTTGCTAAATGTTCATACAGCGGGCTTGAGCCTTGACATTCCTGTTGTGCAAACATCTGAAATTGACGACTTAATATCGTGTGCTGCATATGCTTCGCTCCTTTTGCATACATAATCTAGTTCATCATTAGTCTATTCTTATTGTATAATTTAGTAAATTAAATATATTTAATAAATTTAATTAAGATTATTAATCAATGAGGTGAGGTTTTGGAATATAAATGGTTACAGTCTTTTATCGTCGCAGCCCAGACCTGTAATTTTCGTACAGCAGCGGAACAACTTCATTTATCCCAGCCAAGTATAACGGTTCATATTCAGCAGTTAGAGGAATTTCTACATGTACAATTATTTAAGCGTGAAAAAAATCGTGTGCAATTAACAGACACTGGAAGGCTTTTTCAAGTAGAGGCACAGGAAATGGTCAAACAGTGGGAACTAAGCATTGAACGGATTCGATTAGCAAGTAAAGGTATTCAAGAAAAGGTTATGATTGCTATGACCCCGTTAATGGTTGAAACGATTCTACCACATGTGATCTATCAATTTATCAATGATAACCCTTCAATTGAGATCTCAATTTTAGTAGAGGATTCAGCTAAAATAGAGGATTTAGTCAATCAGGATCAAGCTCATATTGGCATTTCATTATTACCAACACGTTATCGACATTGGCATCAAGAACTGCTGATCGATAGCCCATTAGAGTTAGTAATTCCCCTTGATGCCTATGATGATGAAACAGGCACGTATATTGATTATGAGGAGTTATTTCAAACGTATACTTTATTTACGCACCATCATCCAACAATTTGGGGAGAGCTATTACGTAAATTACGAGAAAAATATGTTTTAACGAAGCAAGTATCCATTTCTCAATCCTATGTGGTGAAAAGGCTAATAAAGGATGGTTTAGGGTTGTCGTTTTTACCTCGTATGATTGTAAGAAAAGAACGCATGGAGGGCAGGTTTAATATAGTTCCTTTTGAAGATTTCCCATTACCGAGTGTACCCGTATACTTGTTTTATAAGGAATCTACACAAGTGCCAGATGGATTAGTAGATTTATTACAAACTAGAAATTATTTATAATTCACAAGATGGTCAAAAATGATAATGAAATGATGGTGTTCTGTGTAAGGGTTTTCATAGAGTTTATCGAATTGTGGTATGATCGTTTTTAGAGAGTAGGGGGGGCAATAAACATGGTATTTTCTCTTTTTAAAAAAAAGAAAGAACCACAGCAGCTAAAAAATAGAGTGGAGTTTTGTATCACTAATTTAGCACTTGGTGCGGCAGATGCGTATGATGTATTAATAGAACGGGATGATATTGAGATAGAGGAGTCTGGTTGTACATCCCATTGTGAAATCTGTGAGCAAGGTATTTTTGCCATAGTAAATGGAGAAGTTGTGACAGCAGATGACGCAGAGACATTGGTACAGGCTATTGATGAAGAATTAAAACAAAATCCACTTTTCTAATGAAAAAACAGCTTGCTGGATCACAAGCTGTTTTTTGATGGAAATGAAATTACCAACCACGAACGTATTGTACGGGAGGCTGCACGTCTTCTCCAAGCTCTTTAGCTGCATGTAGTGCCCAGTAAGGGTCTCGTAATAAAACACGCGCTAAGAATATTAAATCTGCACGATTATTTTGGAGTATCTCTTCGGCTTGAATGGCTGTGGTAATCAGACCAACTGCACCAGTAGGTAGATCGGCCCCATGCTTAATTGCTTCTGCATGTGGTACCTGATAGCCTGGAAAAACATTGATGGCTGCTGGTACAACGCCCCCTGTTGACACATCAACTAAATCAACACCCTGAGATTTCATCCAGCGGCTAAAAACAATAAAGTCATCCATTGTTGTACCATCTTCCGCATAATCTTCCGCAGAGACACGTACCAATAAAGGACCGTCCCATACACTGCGAACAGCATCGATGACTTGACGTAGAATGCGATATCGATTTTCCTGTGAGCCCCCATATTGATCTTGACGTTTATTCGTAGCAGGTGATAAAAACTCGCTAATTAAATAGCCATGTGCGCCATGAATTTCTAGTACATCAAAGCCAGCCTTTGCGGCACGAATAGCTGCTTGTTTAAATGCCTCGATGACATAGTGAATGTCCTCTTCTGTCATTTCTGTTGGGGTTTTATAGTCTGAACTAAAGGCAATAGCTGATGGAGCAAAAATTTCGCCATCTACTGTTGCTTTGCGACCAGCATGTGCAAGCTGGATGCCTGTTTTAGCGCCGTACGCTTTCATCCCCTCAACTAATTGACTTAATCCTTCGATATGTGCATCATCCCAAATCCCTAAATCCTTATTTGAGATACGACCTTCTGGTACAACACCAGTAGCCTCTAAAATGATTAAGCCTACTTGACCAGCTGCACGTGTTGCATAATGGACGAAATGAAAGGGTGTTACCATGCCATCGTCTTGTGCTGAGTACATGCACATAGGGGCCATCACAACACGGTTTTTTAAGGTGATAGATTGCAATGTATAGGGTTCGAATAATTTACTCAAAATAAAGCCTCCTAATTCCTAGTGATACACTCTATTTTGCACATAATGCTACCCATTTGCAAGTGAACGAGATCGTGCCTCGGCTTCTTTAATACAGGCTTCGATGGCTTCATTAAATTGATATTGCTCTAATGCCTGTATGCCTGCCTCCGTCGTGCCACCAGGACTTGTCACCTTTTTGCGTAAGACATCTGGTTCATCTAATGACTGCTTGAGCATCTCAGCTGTCCCCGCAAGTGTTTGAGTCATCAGTAAGCGCACCGTATCTTTCGATAAGCCTACCTTCGTCCCTACTCGTTCAAAAGCTTCCATTAAATAATAGATATAAGCAGGGCCGCTACCTGAAAGGGCTGTGACAGCATGTAACTGATCCTCATCGACTTCAATAACGGAGCCAACAGCCTCTAATAACTGGAGGAAAAGGATACGCTGGTCTGTAGCTACCTCGTTATTGAATGCAATGCCACTTGCTGACATACCGATTGTAGCGGAAGTATTTGGCATTACCCTTGCTACTGGCCGACTCCCTAAAAATTCTGTAATCGTATCAATCGCAATGCCAGCTAAAATAGATAATACAGCCGTGTGCGCTGTAAGTTTAGGCTTTAAATCACACATAGCAGCAATAGCATCTTTCGGCTTCATTGCTAAAATAACCAGATCTGCCTGTTGAAAAATCGCATGATCAAACACACAATGTACACCATATGTTTCATGCAAGAAATGTAAGCGTTCTTTGTCAGAGCGATTGGTGACATAAATTTCCTGTGGTGTAAACACCTTTTGTTTAATCCAGCCTTGCATCAATGCTTCCGCCATTGAGCCTGCACCGATAAATAAAATTTTTTTCATGAACAATACCTCCAGTTCAAAATAAAAAAGCGCTCTCGTCCTTATCTAGAAGGACGAAAACGCTCTCGTTTCCGCGGTACCACCTTTGTTTGCCAATTGTTGGCACAACTCTTAGCCCTCTTATCGCAAGGGGAACGGTTATGTTTGCATAACTGCTCAGAAGTAGGTTCGGTAATGGGAGCGGGTGATGTTACTCTCAGCAAATGTAACACTCTCTAACACCTTCACCAGTTACGTACTCGTCTTCTTCAACGCACATAAATAATTAGATTATTCAAAATTATAGTGAGGAATAGGCAACCTGTCAACAGGAGGATGACGAAAACAGAAAAAACTTGTAAAATAGAATGAATCAGTATTCACAAGTGCGTGAAAAGGGGGAAACAACTTTGTCTATATACAAAATAGAAATACCAACACCCTATGCAGTAGGAGATGTCAATGCATTTATTGTAAAAGGCGATGCACTTAGCATTTTTGATGTTGGTCCAAAAACAATGGAAGCCTATGATGCTTTAAAATGGGGGATTCGAGCAGCAGGCTTTGACATGCATGATATTGAACAGGTTGTGTTAACCCATCATCATCCAGATCATGCGGGATGGGTCGATGCTTTTCCACATGCAGAAATTTTAGGACATGCCTATAATGACAAATGGCTTCGTCACGATGAAGACTTTTTACGCTATCATGAACAATTTTACAGTGAACGTTTATTGGAGCATGGAGTACCACAAGAATATATTACAAAAAGTGTCCATGTTCGTCGTGAATTGGAGCTTGTAGGGGAACGACCATTAACGCAAATTTTGGCAGATGGAGATGAAGTGCCTGGGCATCCAGGATTAAAGGCAATCGAAACATTAGGTCACGCACAAAGTCATTTCATTTTTTGGGATGAAAAAACTCATCATGTGATTGGTGGAGATTTATTGCTTGAAAAAATAACGCCCAATCCATTAATAGAGCCACCATTGGATCGTACTGTAGGACGTACAAAATCTTTACTACAATATAATGCATCCCTAGAAATTCTACGTCAATTACCTGTCAAAATGATGCACACAGGGCATGGAGCAGAGCTAGAGGATATTCCGTCGTTAATTGATAAACGATTAGAGCGACAGCACCAACAATCAATGAAGGTTTTTGAATTGTTAGGCGATGATCAATTAACAGTTGTCCAAGTAACAAAACGCTTGTATCCGGCTATCTTCCAGCATCAGCTTGGTTTAACTTTATCTAAAACACTTGGTCATTTAGATTATCTAGAGGCCAATGAGTATATTACGTCAACGAAGACAGAAGCAGGTATCTATTTATTTCAAAGGAAGTAGGTTTATACATGAAACATCCTAACAAAACGATCTTTGTGACAGGAGCTACAAGTGGGGTTGGCTTAAAAATAACTGAATTATTAGTAGCTCAAGGGCATACCGTTTATGCCACAGGTCGCAATGCCGTTGCACTAAAGGTGCTAGAGCGTTTAGGTGCTCAAGTGATCCAAGCAGATTTAACCAATCTACATACACTTGATAATGTTTGTGCCCAGCTACCACCGCTTGATGTAGCGATTCTTTCAGCAGGTGTAGGAAAGTTTGCTGTAGCCCCTGCTTTACAGGATGAGGATATTGCGCAAATGATCGAATTAAATGTTAGTGTACCGATTTATCTTGCCAAACGATTAGCCTCTAAGATGATAGAGCGCAAACAGGGTCATTTAATATTCATTGGTTCTCAGGCTGGGAAGGTGGCCACACCAAAAGCGAGTGTCTATGCTGCGACGAAACATGCTATTGTCGGTTTTACCAATGGATTGCGTATGGAATTGGCTCCATACAATGTAAAAGTGACAGCCATCCATCCTGGTCCCATTGATACACCATTTTTAGATAAAGCCAATGATACAAGTGGCTACCGAGAATCCTTAGGGCGCTTTTTATTGTCAGCGGAGGAAGTAGCACAAGAGACAGTGAAAACGATTGATCGTCCTGTTCGTGAGATGAATCTGCCTAGAATTATGGGATTATCGAGTAAATTGTATGCATTAGCCCCAGCGACCATAGAATGGTTGGGCAAATCATTTTTTCATAAGAAATAGCGAACTGTAAACATGCTTCAAGGGCATGTCTACGGTTTTTTTCATATTTATATATACGTGTAGATATAGTAGTGAAGAGGAAACGATGAAAAGGAGACTTTGATGTATACAATTGGTCAAGTTGCAAAATTTTTAGGAGTTTCTAGAGATACCTTAAAATTTTACGAAGAAAAGGGATTAGTAAAGCCCCAGCAAAAAAGTGAGAATGGCTATAGAATATACAATCATTTTGATATATACGATATCACAACAATCAATTTTTATAGAGAAATTGATGTTGAAATCAAAAAGATTCAGGAATTGAGAAAAGGCAAGCGTATAGATGACATCCAATCAATGTTAGTAGAAAAGGAACAAGAAGTATTAGAGGAAATAGCTTATAAAAAGCTCCAATTAAAAAAGCTCCAGCTTGTAAAAGAGGATTGTCAAAAAATTAGCCAATTTTTAGGAACGTATACTATAAAGGAAATGAAACCATTAGAAATAATGGGCGTAATAGATCATTATACAGCCTATGATGAATATGACTCGTTAAAAGAAAATGCAGACAGTATAAAGAAAGCGGTAATTCTCACATCTTTAAGAAGAGTTATTCGGTTCAATGATAGCGGAATGCTAGAAAATAAATTTATGGTTGTCAGGAAAGTAGAAAATAGCGATCATCCAATTAAAGGTGAAGTTTTAGCGCATCCCAAATGTCTTTATACAGTTATTGAAGATGGGCGTTGGTCTACGGGTGGCAAAAATACAGACGACAAAGTAGAGGCTAGTATAAGAAAAGTAGCTAAGGAAAATGGCTATGAGCTTTTAGGGCTTGTTTATATCAACTTATTGCTTACGACTTATGAAGAAGGGCTTGAACGTATTTTTTTAGAAATGTATGTACCGATAAAATAAAGGCAAAATGGGTTTGACCTGTGAGCAACCCCTAGGTTTATGCTGAAGATATTCAGATGAAATGGGGGATCTACTTGCCTAGAAAAAAGAAATTAAAAAAACCCGTAGCAAGCTTTATTGTTTTAACCAATATCATTTTTTGGCCACTTTTCTGTGTTGTAGGAGCCGTCAAGCTATTAGGCTATCCGACTTGGCTATTTGATATCGTACGCTGTCTATCGGCTTGGTCATCCACCTTTGCCTTTGCGCTACTTTTTCCAAGAATCTATCCTGAGCAACGTTTTATATACTTTGTCAAACAAAAATTCAAAAACAAACTGTCATTTTCAGTAATTGTTTTAATCGTGATGATACAAACAGCTATCTTTATCGTGATTTTGTTTCATATCAAGAATAATTATGAAGAAACCTCCATTTTTACGCTGTCCTCATGGGGCATGCTGAGCTTTTATTTTATTAAAACGCTTTTGTCAGGACCACTAGGTGAGGAGTTAGGATGGAGGGGCTTTGCACTGCTGGAGCTTCAAAAGAAGTACTCTCCATTAATAGCTTCTATTATCATAGGCTTTTGGTGGGGAATGTGGCATTTACCGATATGGTTTACAACAGGGTTTATAGGAATGGATTTGATCAAATATAGCTTCTTCTTTATGTTAACGATTATAGCTACGACCATCATCATGACAGTATTTTATACGATCAATCAAAATTTAATGATTCCTATTATTATTCATCAGCTCTTTAATTTTTTTATCGGCTCCATCAATGGAAACCTAATTGATTTAATTATGTATAATGCCATTTTATATTCGGCGGTGGCCGTACTACTTATTTTGATTAATCCTAAAAAAGTATTGTATAGGATACATCAGCCAAATAGCTAGAAAGAATCCAGTTTGTATAATGGATTCTTTTTTTCGTCCGTTGCTAAATTTATATTGTATACATTTATATAGATAGTAAAAAAACGTTTTTTCGCGTGAATTGCCATGGATTTCTTGTCAACCTTATACAAGGAACGACTTACTTTTGACAATAAAAATAAAAGTCTATGAATTTATAAAAATACACTTGTATTTATTTTTATAACATGATACTATTCGTGTATAAACTTTTAAATGAATGTATAAACATACATATCGATAGAGCAATGGAGGCGCATTTTTAATGGCAAATAAAAAAGTGGTATTAGCTTATTCAGGTGGACTTGATACTTCGGTAGCAATTCCTTGGTTAAAAGAGCAAGGTTGGGACGTAATTGCAGTATGTCTTGACGTTGGCGAAGGAAAAGATCTTGAATTCGTAAAAAATAAAGCTCTTCAAGTAGGAGCGATTGAATCATATATGGTGGATGCGAAAGACGAATTTGCTGAAGGGTATGCATTAATTTCTTTACAGGCACATACTTGGTACGAGCAAAAGTATCCATTAGTATCAGCACTTTCCCGTCCGCTTATCTCGAAAAAATTAGTAGAGATTGCTAATCAAGTAGGTGCAGATGCTGTTGCGCATGGTTGCACAGGTAAAGGGAATGACCAAGTTCGTTTTGAAGTATCAATTAAAGCATTAAATCCAGATTTAGAGGTATTAGCACCAGTACGTGAGTGGGGCTGGAGCCGTGATGAGGAAATCGAATATGCAATGAAGCATAATGTACCGATTCCTGCAACATTGGATTCACCATTCTCAATCGACCAAAACCTATGGGGTCGTGCGAATGAGGCTGGCATCATGGAAGATCCATGGGTGTCGCCACCAGAAGAAGCTTATGGCTTAACTGTTTCAGTTGAAAATGCACCGAATGAAGCAGAGTATGTGGAAATCGAGTTTGTAGCTGGTAAACCAGTAGCATTAAACGGAAAAGAAATGAAGCTTGCTGATTTAATTCAAGAATTAAATGCAGTAGCAGGTGCTCATGGTGTGGGACGTATCGATCACGTTGAAAATCGTTTAGTTGGTATTAAATCTCGTGAGGTTTATGAAATTCCAGGTGCAAAAGTGCTGTTAACAGCGCATAAAGAGCTTGAAGACTTAACGCTTGTAAAAGAATTAGCCCACTTCAAGCCAGTAATTGAGAAAAAACTATCTGAATTAATTTACGACGGTCTATGGTTCTCACCATTACGTGATGCTCTTGAAGCATTTCTTGCGCAAACACAACAATATGTGAATGGTACAGTACGTGTGAAACTATTTAAAGGACATGCGATTGTAGAAGGACGTAAATCTCCAAATTCATTATACAGTGAAAAGCTAGCAACATACTCGAAGGAAGATCAATTCAATCACGCTTCCGCTGTAGGCTTTATCGAGTTATGGGGTCTACCAACTGTAGTGAACTCATCTGTAAATAAAAAGTAATGTTGAACAAGCAAGGTGTGGTGAGGCATTTGTGCTTATACTACACCTTTTAATAAGTAATCGAGGAAAAGGTGAGCTGACATGACAAAACTTTGGGGTGGACGTTTCCAAAAATCAGCAGAAGCATGGGTAGACGAATTTGGCGCATCCATTGGCTTTGACCAGCAACTTGTGCTAGAGGACCTTGAAGGTAGTGTTGCACATGTCACAATGCTTGGTGCAACAGGCATTTTACCAGCAGCTGATGTAGAGGCCATTCTAGGTGGTCTTGCCCAATTAAAAGATAAGGCAATCGCAGGTGAGCTTGAATTTAGCGTTGCCAATGAAGATATACACTTAAATTTAGAAAAGATGTTAATTGATTTAATAGGTCCTGTCGGTGGCAAACTCCATACAGGACGTAGCCGAAATGACCAGGTAGCAACGGATATGCATCTTTTCTTGAAAAAGCGGGTGCAGGAAGCAATTGATTTAATTGTGACGTTCCAGCAAACGCTATTAGACAAAGCACAAGAGCATATTGAAACGATTGCACCAGGTTATACGCATCTACAACGTGCACAGCCAATATCCTTCGCACACCATCTAATGGCTTATTTTTGGATGCTAGAGCGTGATAAACAACGCTTTACAGAATCCATAAAACGTATTGATATTTTACCTTTAGGTGCTGGGGCAATGGCAGGGACAACTTTCCCGATTGACCGTTTAAAATCAGCAGAGCTATTAGGGTTTAGCGAGGTTTATGCAAACTCCATGGATGCTGTAAGTGATCGTGATTTTATCGTGGAATTTTTAAGTCATTCCTCCTTACTTATGGCACATTTATCACGCTTTGCTGAGGAGATTATTATCTGGTCTACAGATGAATTTAAATTTATCGAATTGGATGATGCCTTTTCTACAGGTTCGTCGATAATGCCACAAAAGAAAAACCCGGATATGGCAGAGCTTATTCGTGGTAAAACAGGGCGTGTATATGGGAATCTAATGGGCTTATTAACGGTATTAAAGGGTACACCATTAACGTATAACAAAGATATGCAGGAGGACAAAGAGGGCATGTTCGACACTGTTCATACGATTCTTGGTTCACTTAAAATCTTTGAAGGTATGGTTCGTACAATGACTGTCAACACGGAACGTTTACATCAGGCTGTTCACGCTGATTTTTCAAATGCAACGGAGTTAGCAGATTACCTTGCTACAAAGGGGATGCCATTCCGTGAGGCACATGAGGTGACTGGTAAGCTTGTCTTTACATGTATTCAAAAGGGCATATATTTATTAGACTTACCATTGGAAGAAATGCAGCAAGAAAGTGCGTTAATTGAAGCGGATATTTATGATGTACTAGCGCCAGAAGCGGCTGTTCGCCGCCGCCACTCCTTAGGTGGTACTGGCTTTGAACAAGTAAAAATCCAAATTGAGAAAGCGAAAGCCTGTCTTGTAGCCATTTAATTATTGCGTGCATGTCCTTGTGACTTTTTGCATAGATATTCATTAAAGCTGTCCTGTGAGGCACTATGAAAACCTTTATCCTTTTTCAACTGAGCCAGAGGGTGACGTGAAGAAGAGAACCTTACATATGTGAAGGACAATCCCCAATTCTGGAGACGCGGAATTGGGGTTTTTGTATAAGTAAATGTAGGAGGGATGAAGAAATGAATGAACGTTTTACAAAGGGGCTCGAAGCAATTAAACAATATGTGACAGAGGAAGAAGCAGCACGGATGATTGAATCCGATGCATTAGCCGATATAGCACCCGATTTACGCAAAATGATTATTGAATTTGCTTACGGTGATGTCTATTCACGGCCTGGGCTGGATGCAAAGAGTCGAGCCCTCGTCGTGATCACAGCAGTTGTTACACAAGGTGCTGCACCACAAACCAAAACGCATATTCAGCGTGGATTACATGCAGGCTTGACACAGACAGAAGTGGTCGAGGCACTTTTACAATTAGTACCCTACATCGGTTTTCCAAGAGTGCAAAATGCTTTAACGATAGCCCAACAAGTCTTTACAGAAAAAAGCTGAAGCATGTATAAAAAATAGGGAATGGCTCATAATAAGAGAGGAACCACTTATTAATCTAATCTGATGGGGAGGATGCAGAATGAGTAGTAATAGTCAAACACCCAAAGACCAAGAATCTCAGGAAAGTCCGCCACAACTGTTGAAGGTTGAAGCTTTTTAAATCTTAAGCCTAAAGGTGAAACAGAACATTCTGTTTTGCTATAGATTAAGAAGAAGCGTAAACCATATCAGTTAAAATCAAATAGAAGCAATAAGTGTCCATGGATCCAGAATTATTCTGGGTCCTTTTTGTTTCTTATTCTATAGTTCACAAGATCCGCTCTAAATGAAGTTCAAAGCGCTCCTAAGGAAGGAGAACCCGCTCTAAATGAAGATTAAAGCGCTCCTAAGGAAGGGGGATCCGCTCTAAATGGAGTTCAAAGTGCTCCTAGGGGAGGAGAACCCGCTCTAAATGAAGTTCAAAGCACTACTAAGGGAAGGCTCCCGCTCTTATTGTGAAAAAAACTCTACTCAACACCATAAAAAATTCCTTCATTTGACATTACAGAAAATCTGTATTACTCTATACGTAACAGATTTCTGTTTGGTTATAAGCAATACAGATTGGAGGGTTATTATGCAAATACAATTAGATCCAAACAGTGAATTGCAGCTATATAAACAATTGGCTAATCAAATAATTGAATGCATTGCAAGTGGCGAGCTGAAAAATGGTGATACTTTACCGTCTGTGCGTGCGATGGCTACGGATTTAGGTATTAATGTTAGCACGGTCAGTAAGAGTTATCATGAACTTGAAGAGAAGGGCTTAATTGAATTAAAGCCGAAAGCAAAAGCGGTCATTATTGGTGGTCAAAAGAGAGAGCTGGAAGAAACGGAGGTTGAAAAAGTCGAAAATGCCTTGAAGCCTATTATGGCGGAGGCTTTTGCGCGAGGGCTCGAAAAAGAGCAAATGACAAGTTTGTTCCAGCGAATTTTAAAACAATGGAAGTAGGGGTAGTATGCTTATAATCTTAGGCATCTTTATCATTGTCGGGATTTTGGAAACGATGACACCGCATTTAACAAGAAAAACGATTGTCTTTGGTGTTTCCATCCCAGAACCTTATGTCAAACATCCACAATTAAAGCTGTGGAAGAAGCATTATAGCCAAGTCATCGCAGGGATTGCAGGCTTATTTTTAGTAGGTCAAATAACTCTCTATCTTTCACCTATACAAGAGGAAAAGGCGTCTTTAATATCCTTTATCCTATTGTATGTCATGCTCCTTTTATCGTCAGGACTTTACATGAGTTATCATGTCAAAACTAAAAAATTAAAGGTGCAGGAGCAGTGGGAGGCACAAATTAAAGCAGTATATGTGACAGATTTATCGATCCGCCAAAATGAAGAAACATTGTCACCTATATTTTTTAGCGTACCCATCATCATCACACTTGCATTAATCGCTTTTACGTTCATGAACTATGAGTCAATCCCAGATGTTTTTGCGACACATTGGAATGGAGCTGGAGAGGTCGATGGTTGGACTCAAAAATCACGGCTCTCAGTCATCAGTATGCCGCTTATATTATTGGCAATTCAAATTAGTTTTTTCATGATGAATCAAGGCATGAAAAGTGCCAAAATCCAATTAAGTGCACAGGCCAAAGAAGCATCCATCCATCGGGAGTTAACTCAGCGTAAATACGGAAGCTGGTATCTGGCTGCCATTAATTTTAGTATGACAATTCTATTTGTTGTTTTACACTATACAACCGTTATTTTACAAGATCAAACGGCTCCTTACTTTTTCCCACTTTTTCTTGTCTTTAATGTCGTTACGTTGGGTGGTTTACTAGTGTTCATTTGGAAGCTCAGTAAAAGTAATGAACGTTTTGATGAGGTACATACAAATGAAACAGCTGTAACAGATGATCAATACTGGAAATGGGGTGTTTTTTATTGCAATAAAAATGATCCATCCTTATTAGTGCCTAAAAAGTTCGGGATCGGTTGGACTGTTAATTTTGCGAACAAATGGTGCTATATCTTAATTGCTATTACTTTACTGCCAATTTTATTGGTGATTTTCATATAGAAAGGAAGATTGGATGAAAAAATGGTTATTGATTTGCTGTACAATTTTACTTTTAGCTGCCTGTGGGCAAAAAGAGGTCACTGCTCAACATCAAGGAACAAAGGGGACAAATGCAATGAATGAACAGTTTATTGGAAAATGGGAAGGAACTATTGAAACGCCAAATGGACCATTACCGATTATGATCGATTTAAAGAAGGAAAGTGGTACATTATCCGTGCCAGCACAGGGCTTATCTAATTTTCCATTCCAAAGTGTGACGTATACAGGTGATAAAGTAAAAGTGGCCATTAATTTAAACGGTTCTGCTATTGCCATTAATGGCACAATCAAAAATGAACAAATAGAGGCTACATTTCAACAAAATGGTGGAAAATATCCTTTAATACTAAAGGCTTATAAAGAGCAACCTGTTACCTATGACACATTAAAGATTCCCGTTCAAAATGGCAATTTAACGGTAGCTGTACAAAAGGCTTCTCCATCCCCATCACCAGTGGCACTGATAATAGCAGGATCGGGGCCAACGGATAAAGACGGTAATTCCGCTTTAGCTGGAAAAAATAATAGCTTGAAAATGTTAGCAGAAGGTTTAGCACAACAGGGCATTGCGACGGTGCGTTATGATAAGCGAGGACTTGGAGATAATCAAGCGCTCTTAACAAAGGAAGAGGATGGAACGTTTGACCAATATGTTGATGATGCTGTGCAAATTATCCAAACATTGATGGCTGATAAAGCCTACACAAGTGTCCATGTGATTGGACATAGTGAAGGCTCACTCATTGGTTTGCTAGCGGCTCAAAAGACAGGCGTAGCATCCTTTGTCTCCATTGCCGGTGCAGGTAGACCATTGGATGAAGTGCTTTTAGAGCAATTAAAGGGTCAATTAGCACCAAAGCTTTTCAACGAATCCACGAATATTTTGACAGCTTTAAAGCAAGGGGAGCAAGTGAAAAACATTTCGCCAGAGCTACAAGCCCTTTTCCGTCCATCTGTACAGCCTTTCCTGATTTCCTTGCTAAAGTATCAACCTGCTGATGAGCTAGCCAAAGTAAAAGGACGTGTATTACTGTTACAAGGAACAACAGATTTACAAGTGAAGGAAGCCGATGCCGAGGCATTGAAGAAAGGCAAAAAAGAGGCAAAAATACTTTATCTAGAGGGTATGAATCACGTATTGAAAAAGGCACCAGCAGATCGTGCAGAAAACTTAGCAACCTATGCAGACCCTTCGCTGCCACTGCATGAAGAATTATTACCAGCAATTGAGCAATTTATTAAAAATGAAAAGTAGGATGATTAAACCTTGGGAGTTATTGTCTATTTAATTATCATGCTGCCGTTTCTCATCTTCGCCATTGTTCTATCGCAAGGTAAAGGAGCTTTTCTACTTGCAGGCTTTAATACAATGGCACAGGAAGATAAAGAACAATATGATGAAAAGGCATTGGCAAGATTTATGGGAAAAATGATGTATGGCTACTGTTTTTGTGTCCTTTTATGGATTCTAGACGAATTATTCCATACACAATGGTTATTTCACGTTGGTCTTGTGCTTTTTGTCGCACTCACGCTTTTTTTATTGATCTATGCGAATACAGGTAATCGTTTCAAAAAATAGCATGTAAGACAAAGTAGAACCATTTTATAATGGTTCTATTTTTTTGAAAGCGCTTTATGAAAATTCTTTAAAATCTAAATATTTGGAAAACCGTAATTTTAGTGTCGCGAATATGCTCGTTCTTACATTGTTTTTCTTCTTTTCTGTAAAAATAGAATTTTAAGAATAATTAGTATTATTATAGATGACATTAAAAAATTACTAAGTTAGGAGAATTCTTTGATATGTCGCAAATGTTAGCACTGACGATAGTACTTGCTATTCTTTACATCGGAGATATTGTAGCAACAAGAACGAAGGCGTGGATTCCATCTGTGTTCGTCTGTGCGGTATTATTTTTAATCGGCTATTGGACATTCTTCCCGAAAGATATTGTGAGTATTGCCGGGATTGGTCCAGTCGTTGCCACGATGTTAATGTATTTACTAATTACGAACATGGGTACACTTCTGTCCCTTAAGGAATTGAAAAACCAGTGGAAAGCCATTGTTATTTCTTTAGCTGGTATTGTAGGCATCATCGCCATATTATTTACAATTGGCGCCTTGCTATTTGATTTAAAAACGATGATTGTGGCAGTTCCACCATTAGTCGGTGGTGTTGTGGCAGCGCTAGTGATGTCAGAAGGCGCTTCTGCGGCTGGCTTAGAGGATTTAGCCGTCTTTGCCATTGTGATTTACGTCATTCAAGGTTTTGCAGGATACCCCATCACGTCCATTGTATTGAAGCGTGAAGCAAAACGTTTATTAAAGGAACACCATCAGGGGAATTTACAATCGGTAACAGAGGTAGAGGAAGATAATGAACAGTCATCTGAGCAACCGAAATTATTTAGGAAAATTCCTGCTAAGTACAATACAGAATACTTTAAATTTTTCCGTTTAGCGCTTGTTGGATTATTAGCGTATGGTACATCTACAGCATTAGCACCTGTAGTGACAGTCAATGCATTAGTGCTATGCCTAGTGTTTGGTGTGCTTGCATCGACATTTGGTTTTTTAGAAAGACAACCATTGCAAAAAGCAAATGGCTTCGGCTTTGCCATTATGGGCTTAATGCTCTTTATATTCGATGGCTTAAAACAGGCATCCCCTGAAATGCTGATGCGTATTATCGTGCCATTAGTTGTGTCAATTGTCTTAGCGGTCATTGGTATGTATATTTTCTCTTTCATCGCAGGGAAAGTTTTAAAGGTCAGCCCAAATTTAGCATTTGCTGTATCCTTAACAGCGCTCTATGGGTTCCCGGCAGATTATATATTAACGAATGAAGTAGTAAAATCGTCCACAATCGATCAAAAAGAACGAGATATGCTGTTAAGTCATATGTTGCCACCGATGCTTGTGGGAGGTTTCATTAGTGTAACGATAACATCTGTTATACTAGCAGGTATTTTTGTCAATTGGCTATAAAGAAGGAGAGAGTCAGCATGAATAAAATGAAAGAAATTATTGCAGAATTAAATAGTGAGCTTGTGACGATTCGTCAAAAATTGCACAGCGAGCCAGAGCTTTCTTGGGAAGAGTATGAAACAACGAATTATGTAGCAGCGTATTTAGAGAACCTTGGTATTCCGTATAGACGAACAGAGCCAACAGGCATTATTGCGGAGTTAAAAGGGGGCAAGGAAGGAAAAACCGTTGCCTTACGTGCGGATATGGATGCATTGTCAGTTTATGAAATACGAGAAGATATCCCGTATCGCTCTAAAACGGATGGTAAGATGCATGCCTGTGGTCATGATGCACATACGGCCATGTTGCTGATTGCAGCTAAGACTTTACATACGGTACAAGAAGAAATTGAGGGAACAGTTCGATTTATTTTCCAGCCAGCTGAAGAAGTAGCTACAGGCGCAAAAGCGATGGTAGAGCAAGGAGCAATGAAAGGTGTAGATAACGTCTTTGGTATTCATATTTGGTCACAAATTGACACAGGGAAAATTCAGTGCAATAAAGGTCCTGCCTTTGCCTCTGCCGATATTTTCAAAGTGCGCTTTAAAGGGCAGGGCGGGCATGCCGCAGTACCACATGATGCCATTGATGCCGTGATGATTGCTTCAACGTTTGCTTTGAATGTTCAAACAGTTGTGGCACGTACAGTCAATCCACTTCGACCCGCCGTTCTTACAATTGGAAAAATGGAGGTTGGTACACGCTTTAATGTAATTGCGGAAGATGCCATTTTAGAAGGGACAGTGCGTTGCTTCGATAAAGAGGTTCGTTCACATATCGAAGCGCAAATCCGTCATTATGCTGAGCAGATTGCGTCACTTTATGGTGGCACAGCAGAGGTTGTTTATGAATATGGTACACAAGCCGTCAACAATGATGTGACGAGTGCCAGCTTAGTCGAGCGCCTTGCAGCTGAACATTTTGGCGCAGAAGCTTATCATGTTGATGATCCGACAATGGGTGGAGAAGACTTTAGCTTTTACTTAGATGAAGTCCCTGGCTGCTTTGCCCTAGTAGGCTCAGGCAATACAGAAAAGGATACACGCTGGGCACATCATAACGGCCATTTTAATATCGATGAAGATGGTTTGCGCGTTGGAGCCGAATTATATGTACAATATGCGTTAACTTGGTTAAGCGAAAACAAATAAAGAGAAGTGGACAAGCTTCTTAGGAAATTAGTATAAATTCACCTTAGCTGGTCATAATAAAGAAGATTTCACTTATGAAATCTATAATGATGAGGAGGATGAAAAATGAGTAGGTTCGAACAACTAGACCCCAAATCTCAAAAAATCCACCGCAACTGGTCAAGGATTAAGCGATCAAAATCGCAAGTAAATGGTGAAACGGAGATTACCCTCCATAACCGTCTCTTGCGAAGTGAAGCAAAGGCCCGTCAGTTTTAATCATGCTAGAAAAGTAAGTGTCATCAAGCCCAGAAAAAATTCTGGGTTTTTCTTTATGAGTAAAATGAGAAAGATGTATAATATAAGTAATTTCTAACAGAAAAGGAGAGGAATGCTATGATTACGCCTATTCCAATTTATCTACAGCCATTTGCAGAAAACGTGCAGTTTATAGATGGCGTTGAATCACAGTTTCAGCTCCAATCTAGCGCAGGCAATAAACAATTTGAAATTTGGTATCACGGTGATTTGCTAATGATTGAAGGAGAGGAAATGCCTTTTATTACAGGCTCAACCGCTAAAATCGTTGCCAAAGATCCTTTAACAGCGGAGGAAATTTTGCTCTTTGATGCCACGCTACATGGTTATAATGCGCTATTTTGTGAGGCGTATACCGAGGCACATCATGACAACCGTACACTGGAGAAATATATTCTGCCTGTAACAGAAGTGGTATTATCATTTTTCTATAATATCGACTATGACGAAGAAATAGACGACTATGAGGTAGATGAACAAGAAAATGTACGGCTCATAAATGGAGAAACCGCTAACTGGGAAACGATTAAAAGAAATGGCTATGATGCATTTGCTTTTTATTTCAAAAAAGAAGATGGAACACTTTTAGCATTTGCTGAAGAAGAGCTAGCCTAATAGGAAAGGATTTTCGCGAAATGCAAATCATACAATTTACACAAGATTTAGCAAATCCAATACATCAATACAAATCCGTCGATACATTTTATAGAAAAATCACGAAAACGGAAATGCCTACGACGATCGGTTTCATCTATATTGAGCCAGGTGGAGTGGTTGGTATGCATGAAGCCCCCGTTCCACAGCTCTTTATCGTTATTAATGGAGAAGGATGGATTAGTGGTGTAGATGCTGAAAAAATCACGCTAAAAACAGGGCAAGGCGTGCTATGGCAACAAGGACAGGCACATGAATCTGGTAGTATAACTGGCCTAACAGCACTTGTTATCCAAGCGGAGCAGATAAATCTTACATAAATAAAAGTGTAACGGTAGTTGCAAGAACCGTTACACTTTTTCGTATTGCTTCACCCATTTAACTGTCTTAAGTAGATGACCATCAAATTGTTCATCAAATTCTTCTATCGATACAAATCCCTTTGCTTGATAAAAATGCATACCAAGTTTATTTTCTTTCTCTACACAAACAAATAAAGACGATAGATTTGGGAGCATACGTAAGCCTTCCTGTAAGAGTGCAGTACCAATGCCCTTACCATGCATATCAGGATGTAAATAAATCGCATATAGCTCCGCCTCACCTTGTGTTACATTTGAAAAATTAGCAAAGCCTACTAGCTTTTCATCAAAAATTGCAACAAGAAAGGGACTATTGATAAGACGTTCGATTAAACGTTCTCGACTATAGGCTTGTTGTATAAAACGATCTTGAATGTCATGAGGAATGATTCCCTCATATGTATAGTGCCAGCTTATTCTAGCAATTTCTTGTACAAAAGTAATGTCATTTTCTTGCATCTGTCGTATAATAAGTGTCAACACTTTTCACCTGCTATTCCAATTTTTTTCTTTATTGTAACATTTAATCATTCAAAGGGGGTCACTTTCATGCAAGTAGTTGAAAAAGCATTTGGCTATATCACGAGAACGCATGAGGATCAATTACAGGTACTCGTATTTGAACAGAATTCAGTTGGGGCAGGTATCCAGGTGCCCAAAGGTACGGTAGAGGAAGGGGAGACACCTTTAGATGCTGTGAAACGTGAAATGCTAGAAGAAACAGGTCTAACCACACTTGTCGTTCAAGCGTTAATAGCACAGGACTATTTTAATCATCCATCAGGTGTTTTACAGAAACGGTATTTTTATCATTTAACATCCGATGAAACACGAAATACATGGCAGCATCATCCAACTGGCTTAAACGAAGGGGATTTACTCTTTTCGTTCTATTGGATTTCAGCTGAGCAAGATGCCTTGCTAGCAAAGGGGCATGGGGATTATTTATACCGATTGTTAGCAAAGGTGAAAAATTGAACCTATCACAATTAAACCGCGTCTAGTTGACGCGGTTTTTATGTTGATTCAACTAAGCCTTGGCAGCAATCTCTAGGGCTTGTGCAAAATCAGCAATTAAATCATCCACATGTTCAAGTCCTACAGAAAAACGTAGAAGGCCATCAGTGATGCCACGTTTAGCACGCTCCTCAGGCTCCATAGCAGCGTGACTCATTTTTGCAGGGTAAGACAGAATAGATTCTACTCCTCCAAGAGAGACCGCAAATACTGGAATTGTCATCGCCTCAACCAATGCTTTTGCAGCAGCATAGCTTGGTAGTCGGAAGGATAAAACAGCCCCAGGACTCGTGCTTTGACGCTGATGAATAGCGTAGCCAGGGTGTGAAGCAAGTCCTGGATAGTAGACCTGCTCAACTAGTGGATTGCTAGCTAAATAGGCAGCAATTTTTTGTGCAGATTCAGCAGAACGACTAAAACGTACATCTGTTGTTTTAATGTTTTGGAGAAGTGTAAATGAATCCTGCACACCTAAAATATTACCGAATGAATTTTGGATAAAGTAGAGATCCTGTCCAAGCTTCTCATCTGCAGTAACCGTTAAGCCAGCAATAATATCAGAGTGTCCAGATAAAAATTTCGTTGCACTATGAATAACGACATCCACACCAAGTTCTAGTGGGCGTTGATGTAACGGTGTCATAAAGGTATTATCCAAGAATGTAAGGCAGTGGTGTTGCTTGGCAAGCGCCACTACACCACGAATATCTGTAATACCTAATGTTGGATTTGATGGTGTTTCCATATAAAGTAGTTTTGTAGCAGGCGTAATTGCCGCTTCTACAGCTTGTAGATCCGTAAAATCTACAAATGTATGGGAAATCCCAAAGCGAGGCAACACCTTTGTGACAAAACGATAGGTTCCACCATAAACATCCTCAGTCATGACGATATGATCTCCCTGCGATAACAGCATTAACGCTGCTGACACGGCAGCGATACCAGATGAAAATGCATGGGCACGAACGCCACCCTCAAGCTCTGCTACAGCTTTTTCTAACGCATCTCTTGTAGGGTTGCCTGAACGAGCATAATCATATTCTCCAAATTCATCTATACTTTCTTGATGGAAGGTAGAGGACAGATACATCGGGACGTTAACAGCCCCTTTTTTATTACCATAGCCATCACGAACACCTGCGTGAATGAGGCTTGTTTCAATACGTTGCTTCATCAATTACGCCTCTTTTCTTAGGATATCAAACACTTGTCGTAAGTCTGCAATTAAATCTTCAGCTTCCTCAATGCCAACAGAGAAGCGTAATAAACGATCACAAACGCCACGCTCCACACGCTCTTCATACGGCATATCTGCATGTGTTTGTGTAGCAGGATACGTAATAAAGCTTTCGACACCGCCAAGACTTTCTGCAAAAGTAATTAACTTTAAGTTACGAAGGAATGGGTCAATCCACTCAGGTTTTTGCAAGCGGAATGACAGCATGCCACCTTTTCCAGTATAAAGGACATCTGTCACTAACTCTTCTTCCTCTAAGTAAGCAGCAATCGCCTTCGCATTGGCATCATGTTGTTTTAGACGAAGATGCATTGTTTTTAAACCGCGAATAAGTAACCATGAATCCATAGCTCCTAGCACCATACCACTGCCATTATGAATAAAGCCAATGCGTTCGGCTAATTCTGTGCCTTTAGCAACCACTAGCCCAGCTAAAACATCATTATGACCACCAATATACTTCGTTGCAGAATGAAGCACAATATCTGCGCCTAATTCAATAGGGCGTTGGAAGTATGGCGTATAAAATGTATTATCCACAATTAGCCATGCCCCATGCTTATGTGCTAACTCCGCATACACTTGTAAATCAAATTCCTGCATAAGTGGATTTGTTGGTGTTTCAATAAATATTGCACGTGTATTTTCATTCATTAATGTCTCTACCTGTTCAACCGATTCAAATTTAGAATAAACAGGTTTGATATTATAAGTATCTTGGAAGAAATTAAATAGTCTATATGTACCGCCGTATAAATCATCTGGCACGACTAATTCATCGCCTGGTTTAAATAGGGATAACACCAATTGAATGGCAGCCATCCCGGAACTACAGGCAAAGCCCATATCGCCACCCTCTAAATCAGCAATTCCTGCTTCTAAAAGAGCACGTGTTGGATTTTTTGTACGTGTATAGTCAAAACCTGTAGATTCACCAATCCCAGTATGTTTATAAGCAGTCGATAAATGAATGGGCGGGCTCACAGCTCCTGTTGCTGGGTCACTTAAATTACCAAGTTGTACAAGCTTTGTTTCAATACTTCTGTTTAATGTCATGACGTCACTCTTTTCTTCAATATTATTAAAAGCAACTAATTTTGCTTTCAATTTAATAGTATTCTCAATAATTGTTACCAATTTAACATGGATACTAAAGAAGAACAAGTTGATTTCTGAAAATTAGCTAGATTATTTAAAGTTAATCACCTAGGAATAGTAGGAGATTAATTTACTTCCTGTTATTTTCTAATGGAGTGATCTTAGCAAGAATGAGCAGTTTCAAATAGAGCTAGAAGAAGTGGAGGATAGTTTCTAGTTAGCGGATACAAGATAGAAAGTAGAGGTTAAAACATGAAAAGTAGCGGATAGAACGTGAAAAGTGATGGATAGAGCAGGCAAAGTGAGGGATAGATTCTAAAGTAGCGGTTAAAACGTGAAAAGTAGCGGATACAACGTGAAAAGTGATGGATAGGTTCTGAACTAGCGGATAGAACATGAAAAGTAGCGGATACAACGTGAAAAGTGATGGATAGAGCAGGCAAAGTGAGGGATAGGTTCTAAAGTAGCGGTTAAAACGTAAAAAGTAGCGGATACAACGTGAAAAGTGATGGATAGAGCAGGCAAAGTGAGGGATAGGTTCTAAAGTAGCGGTTATAACGTGAAAAGCAGCGGATAGAACGTGAAAAGTGATGGATAGAGCAGGCAAAGTGAGGGATAGGTTCTGAAGTAGCGGTTAAAACGCGAAAAGTAGCGGATACAACGTGAAGGGTGATGGATAGAGCAGGCAAAGTGAGGGATAGGTTCTGAAGTAGCGGTTAAAACGTGAAAAGCAGCGGATAGAACGTAAAAAGTGATGGATAGAGCAGGCAAAGTGAGGGATAGGTTCTGAAGTAGCGGTTAAAACGTGAAAAGCAGCGGATAGAACGTGAAAAGTGATGGATAGAGCAGGCAAAGTGAGGGATAGGTTCTGAAGTAGCGGTTAAAACGCGAAAAGTAGCGGATACAACGTGAAGGGTGATGGATAGAGCAGGCAAAGTGAGGGATAGGTTCTGAAGTAGCGGTTAAAACGTGAAAAGCAGCGGATAGAACGTAAAAAGTGATGGATAGAGCAGGCAAAGTGAGGGATAGGTTCTGAAGTAGCGGTTAAAACGTGAAAAGCAGCGGATACAACATGAAAAGTGATGGATAGAGCAGGCAAAGTGAGGGATAGGTTCTGAACTAGCGGATAGAACATGAAAAGTAGCGGATAGAGCAGCCAAAGTGAGGGATAGGTTCTGAAGCAGCGCATAGAACGAAACAAAATAAAAACATCTGTCTCCTTCAGATGAGAGACAGATGCTTTAACAATAGGTTAGGCTTGTTCTTTTTTAAGCAAGTCGCGAATTTCTTTGAGAAGCTCTTCTTTGGCATCGAGTTCAGGTGTTGGTTCTTCCACGACTGCCTCTTCTTTTTTACGTGTGAGCTTCGTCATAATTCGTAAGGCCATAAAAATGGCAAATGCTATAATTAAAAAATCAATGATGGATTGTAGAAATACACCAAAATTGATTTGGGCTTCACCTGAGCCAAAAACAAAACTCTTTGTTAAATCAATACCACCCGTTAAAACACCGACCAATGGCATGATGATATTTTCTACTAAGGAGGTAACAATTTTACCGAAAGCACCACCAATAACTACTGCTACTGCTAGATCGACAATATTGCCTTTCATCGCAAATTCTTTAAAGTCTTTCCACAAAATAAATTCCTCCCTATTATTATCCAAATAAATGAATCAATCTGTATTTTACTATATTTTTACCAAACCTTTCAACTGCTTTCATGGTGGAAATGATGTGTTTCTTCTAAGAGGATGACTTCAATCTTTCAAAATTGAAAAGATCTACTGTATATTACGGAAAATTTGGTAATATAGAAAAAGAATACTAGATTAGGTGTGACGTATGGCTAAGAAAAAGAATAAGAAACCCATGTTATCACCCGCGACAAAATTGGGTATGATAGCATTATTGATTCCCATTGCAATTACCGTGTATGTTCTCACATTTTTTGCGTGGAAGGAGCTTCAAACATTACCGATTTTTGAAAAGCTTGTACAGCAAAAGGCAATCGAGGAGATTCAACAGCACTTCGATATGAATATTCCTGAGCAATACATTCCCGTTTATGTAGCTGCAGAAGAAAAATATGGTGTACCATGGACATTACTTGCTGCGCATCATCGTATTGAAACGCGGTTTTCTACGGTAAAATCAATGGTATCATCTGCGGGGGCAGAGGGGCATATGCAATTCATGCCCTGTACATTCGTTGGCTGGCAGCATCCCACATGCTCAGGTTTAGGAAAAGGAAGCATAACGAAAACTGAATTGATGAGTCCTGAGACAATTGCTAAATACGGAGGATATGGCGTTGACGCAAATGGCGATGGCATAGCCGACCCCTATGATATTGAGGATGCAGTATTTAGTGCTGCGAATTACTTATCTAAATACGGTGCTGCGACAGGGGATATTAAGAAAGCTGTTTATCAATACAACCATAGCAAGAAATATGTAGATGATGTGTTATATTACTACCAATTATATAATGATTTTCACGATGAACTCCAAGCAGCAGTTCTTTTAAATGAAAAAAAATAAAGAGCCATCACAATGGATGGCTCTTCATTACATATTTAAGTTGCTTTACGCATACCTTTTAAAATAAGGCTGACGATAAAGATCAACACGATGGCACCGATTAGTGCTGGGAACACATAGAAATCACTTACTCTCCAGCCCCAGTTCCCTAAAACCATACTACCAATCCAAGAACCGACAATCCCTGCAATAATATTCCCGATGATGCCACCAGGTACATCTTTACCTAAAATGACGCCAGCTAACCATCCAAGAATTCCTCCGATAATTAAATACCAAATGAAACTAATCATTACTTTCATCTCCTTAAATTTAAGATATAATGGCGATTACTTAGTTATACCCTGAATGGAGTAGATTAAACACTGTGATGTTGTTTAGTAATTATTACATGTTGTAAATGAGACTGTAGACAAGTGAATGCAGGCTCTTTTGCTGTCCTCACTTTATAGCTAATCCAACTGCATAAATTACTGTGAAAATGTCCACATTAACTACAATTACTTCTATTTTGTACATAGACCAATTATCGCTTACTTCTATAGTATGTTCATGCATTTAATTCGTACCAGAAATGCTTGCAATGCCCAATCTCCATCAGCAATAAAATAATTAGCCATTTAACTAAATTATTTACTACAATCATCTTTTCATTCATAAAAAAGTCCACTATTTGTTGAAGCAGAATTTCAATCCCCCGTGCAGTCACATATTTCTGAGGGTGAAATTTTTTTTTGCGAAAAAGAAAAATGGGTAAATTTCCACTTTTTAATAGTTTGAAAATTCTGTATAAAGGGATTATAATGTAGAAAAGGAGCGTGGTCATATGAATATGGCTGTTATGAAACGTTTAAATCGTCAAGGCTTTTTAATTGCGGGTTTGCATTTATTAGTGATGCTAAATCTTGCAGCTGATTTTTTATACGCATCGTAACCAATTAAATAGAAAGGTGAATGAAATGTTTATCCCATATTAAAACAACCGTGTAGTCTTATTGAATAACAGGCTCACGGTTGTTTTATTTTGCTCAAGTGATTAAAAAAGGAATTATTCTGTTAAATGTCAAATACATAGTACAGACAAGGGAGTGATTAAATGACGACAAGATTGGATCAAGCATTTTGTGATTTGGAAAGGCCATTTGCATGGTTGGACCTAGATGCACTAGATAAAAATATACAAATGGTTCAAGAGGCCTGTGGTGGAAAACAAATTCGTATTGCAACAAAATCGATTCGTTCTGTTGAAGTCCTTCGTTATATCCAGAAAAAGCTTGAGAATGTTGTTGGGTTTATGACATTCACTGCAGCAGAAACCCTTTTTTTATTAGAGCAGCAGTTTGATGATTTATTGCTTGGCTATCCAGTAATGGAGGAAGCACCAATTCGTCAATTGTTGCATTTTGTGAAAGAAGGAAAAATCGTCACCTTTATGGTAGATCGGCCAGAGCATATCGAACTATTGGCAAAATTAGGACAAGAGATTGGTGTACGTGTACAGGTTTGTATTGATATTAATGTTTCGAATGATTTTAAAGTATTGTATTTTGGAACAAAACGTTCTTCATTGTCTTCTCTTGAAACGTTGACACCTTTTTTAAAAACCATTCAAAACACTCCTTCGATTGAAGTGGTAGGAGCGATGGGCTATGAGGCTCAAATAGCAGGTGTTGGCAATCGTCCAGCGAATGCTTTAAAAGGTAGAGTCATAGAAGCCATGCAGGTACAAGCCAAAAAGCAAGTAACACAATTTCGTCGATTAGCAATCGCCCATATCAAGGCTTATTTTCCAAATCTGCGCTTTGTTAATGGCGGTGGGTCAGGAAGTATGACATACACCAATCAACAAAAGGAAGTAACGGAAATGACAGTTGGCTCGGCTTTTTATGCGCCAGCATTGTTCGATCAATTTACACATTTACAGCTAGAAAAGGCTGCTGGATTTGCCTTACGTGTAACAAGAATGCCTGAAAAAAATATCGTTGTTTGTCATGGGGGAGGCTATACGGCTTCTGGAGCCATTGGGATGGATCGTTTGCCTGTATTCTATGACCCTACCACTTTTGCATATCTTAGCCTAGAAGGCGCAGGAGAGGTGCAAACACCAATTAAGGTCAAAGGGAAAAGTATCCATATTGGCGATACCATTTATTTTCGACATGCAAAGGCTGGAGAGCTTTGTGAGCGTTTTCAGGTACTGCATGCTATTCGTGGGGACAAGTATGCTGGCCCTTACACAACATATAGGGGGGATGGACAATGTTTTCTATAGAAAATTGGCGGAATGGTGAAAAGTGGACAAATTGGGCTGGTAATGTCATTTCCTATCCGAGTGAAATGTATTTACCACACTCTATTGATGAAGTTTCAGCAATTGTGATGCATGCATGCCAATCAGGAAAGACAATCCGTGTCACAGGTGCTGCACATTCTTTTAGCGCTGTAGCTATGCCTGAGCATATAGCTATTTCCTTACATAATCTGCGTGGATTAATCGCTGTGAATGAGGAAAGACAGGAGGCAACATTATGGGCGGGGACCTACCTATATGAAATTGGACCAATGCTAGCGAAACACGGCTTTGCGTTAATCAATATGGGCGATATTCAGGAACAAACCATTGCAGGTGCAGTGTCAACTGGCACACATGGCACAGGGGTTACACTTGGTTCTCTTTCGTCAGCTGTCGAGGCATGGGGGTTTGTAGACGGCACTGGGACTTATCAGGAATATAGGAGAGGGATGGATGATTTATCTGAAGCGCTGCACGTATCTCTAGGAATGCTTGGTGTTCTTGTCAAAGTAACGATTAAGGTCATGCCACTATATGGTTTGCATTATATTGGGGCAAGAGAAACGTTGACAAATGGTCTCTCGCTATTTGCCGAGGATATTCGTCAGCATCGTCATGTGGAGTGGTTTTATTTCCCTGGTAGTGAAACAATTCAAGTAAAACGGATGAATGCAGTCGCGCCTGTCTTTCAAAGTGAATGGAATAAAAGAATAGAAACGTTAAAGCTACAAATAGTAGAAAATGGGGCCTTCTTTGCGATGTCAGAGCTTTGTAAATGGAAACCACGTTTAAGTGGTGCTATGAGCAAGATAGCGGCTGCCAATGTGGTAGAAAGTGAAAAAGTAGGGATAAGCTATGAAATTTATCCTTCACCTCGAAGCGTGAAGTTCCAAGAGAGTGAATATGCCATCCCTTTACCCCATTTTGAAGCTTGTTTAGAGGAAATCCATGCAACCTTTAAAAAAGGCACTTTTAATGTTCATTTTCCTTTAGAGTGTCGAACAACTGCAGGTGAAGCAGGTTTTTTAAGTCCAACACAAGGGCGTGAGTCGGCTTTTATCGCCTTTCATATGTATAAGGGAATGGCAGAAGAGCCTTATTTTAAATGGGTGCATACATTGATGCAAAAATATGAAGGTCGTCCTCACTGGGGAAAACAACATCATTTAACAGCGCAAATGGTTCATGCGTTGTATCCAGAGGTTGAGAAGTTTTTAAGCATTCGACACCAATATGATCCTGAACAAGTATTTTTTACAGGATACTTAAAAAAATTGTTTCTATTGTAAGCGTTATCTCTCTTATTCTGTGATTTAGCTTATTCAAATATATGGCAGATATTTATTCACTCATTTTTGTTTATTATTAAAAAATTAAAATTTGAACGAAATGTCAAAATTTTTATCAAAGCGAGATAAAACTGATGCTTAATCAGCATGTAAACGATTTCAATTTTGACAGATTTTTTGAATTGTTTAAACAATTCAAAAAATACTGTTGACGAGACCTTTTTTTCGTACTATGATAACAACAATTTAACACGTTCGTTACAGCAGTTATCATCTAAGAGACTGTTACTCTATAAACAAAAATTAAAAAGACAGAACATTTTGTCTATAGCGACGAACATAGTATGGATAGCAATGAGGGGCGTTTAAAATGAGAAGTGACATGATTAAAGTAGGCGTAGATCGAGCGCCACATCGAAGTCTTTTATATGCAACAGGCAAAGTAAAAGCAAAAGATCTAGGCAAACCATTTATTGGGGTTTGTAACTCTTATATCGACATAATACCAGGTCACGTTCATTTACGTACGTTCGCTGATGTAGTGAAAGAAGCTATTATTGAAGCGGGTGGTATTCCATTCGAATTTAATACAATTGGCGTCGATGATGGTATTGCAATGGGGCATATAGGTATGCGTTATTCCTTACCAAGTCGTGAAATTATAGCAGACTCAGCTGAGACAGTTATTAATGCACATTGGTTTGATGGCGTATTTTATATTCCAAACTGTGACAAAATTACACCCGGAATGCTTATGGCAGCAGTTCGTACGAATGTACCATCTATCTTTGTTTCAGGTGGTCCAATGGAGGCGGGAACTTCTGCAGCAGGGAAACAGCTTTCCTTAACATCTGTGTTTGAAGGTGTAGGAGCACACAAATCAGGAAAAATGTCTGCGGAAGAGCTGCTGGATATTGAGAATAATGCTTGTCCAACATGTGGCTCATGTTCAGGGATGTTTACAGCAAACTCAATGAACTGCTTAATGGAAATGCTCGGTGTTGCTTTACCAGGAAATGGTACAATCGTTGCCACTTCTGAAGAGCGTCACAAGCTGATTAAAGAAGCAGCTAAACAATTAATCCGCATGGTCAAGGAAGATATTAAACCTCGCGATATTATTACAAAAGAGGCAATTGATGATGCTTTTGCTCTTGATATGGCAATGGGGGGCTCCACAAATACAGTTCTCCATACATTAGCAATTGCCAATGAAGCCGAGATAGATTACAACATTGAAGATATTAATAAAGTAGCAGAAAGAGTGCCTTATTTAGCCAAAATCATGCCTGCTTCAGATATTTCAATGGATGATATTAATAAAGCGGGTGGAGTTAGTGCCATTATCAATGAATTAACATCTATTCCAGGTGCTATTCATCCAGACCGTCCAACCGTAGCAGGCGTTACAATGGGTGAGCTTGTCAAAGATTATCACATCACGAATGATCAAGTCATTCGAACAAAAGACAATCCATATAGTGCTGTAGGTGGATTATCGGTTTTATTCGGTAACATCGCACCTGATGGCTCTGTTATTAAAGTAGGGGCAGTTGATCCTTCTATTAAAGTATTCAAGGGCGAGGCAATCGTCTTTGATTCACAAGAAGCAGCGCAGGAAAACATTGATAATGGAACGGTGAAAGAGGGCCATGTAGTCGTCATTCGCTATGAAGGACCTAAGGGTGGCCCAGGGATGCCAGAAATGCTTGCACCAACATCTGCCATTCAAGGTCGAGGCCTTGGTACAAAGGTTGCATTAATTACAGATGGTCGTTTCTCAGGGGCATCTCGTGGTATTTCAATTGGCCATATTTCACCAGAAGCTGCTGAAGGCGGTCCAATCGCTTTAGTAGAAAACGGAGATATTATCGAAATTGATCTACCAAATCGTACGATTAATTTACAAGTTTCAGATGAAGTTTTAGCTGAACGTCGTGCAAAATTACCAGTCTTTGAGCCAAAAATCAAACGTGGTTGGTTAGCAAGATATTCAAAATTAGTGACGAGCGCTTCCACTGGCGGCGTAATGAAAATTTAACAACTAGATAAATAAAAACGTTGATGAGGTTAAAGGTTCTAGAGCCTTGTATCTACCAGAGAGCCGGTCGTGCTGGAAGCCGGCGATACAACTAGATCCGACATCCCCTCGGAGTGGGCTATTAAACGTGTTTACACCATTAGATAGCTCCGGGCATAATCGAAAGTGCTCGTTATTAATGAATAAATGTTTTATGACACTATATTGGATGCGATGTCTTTCGCATTGGTGCATAAATGCAGTCATTTATTCGCGAGGTAGCAATTATTTGCTATAAAAAAGGGTGGTACCATGGAAAGTCTTTTTCATCCCTACGTAAGGTAGTTCTTTGCGTGTGGAGAAAAAGGCTTTTTATTATTTTCACAATGCAATTGAACAGCCTCTCAACGAAAAGGATGAGAGGAATAGTCAATCCAGCTATTGACACTTCACTAATCTACAACACTGATGTGTGAGTTTGAAAGAAATGAAGGAGGCAAAATTTGATGAGTGCGAAAGTTTCAATCAATGAACAAGAACAATTAGCTCCAACAGCAACAGCTGACCAAACCTATCAAGCGAAGGACGGTGCAGATGTATTAGTGCAGGCATTGCACGATCAAGGTGTTGAAATCGTCTTTGGCTATCCAGGAGGAGCGGTATTACAAATTTACGATGCGATGTATAAAAACCCAATTCGTCATATTTTAACAAGACATGAACAGGGTGCGATTCATGCGGCGGAAGGCTATGCTCGTGTTTCAGGTAAAACAGGCGTTGTTATTGCCACAAGTGGACCTGGTGCAACAAACCTTGTAACAGGTATTGCGGATGCCATGATCGACTCTATTCCATTGGTTGTTTTTACAGGACAGGTTGCGACATCTGTGATCGGAACAGATGCTTTCCAAGAAGCCGATATTATGGGGATTACAACACCAATTACAAAGCACAACTATCAGGTGCAGGATGTCAATGATATTCCTCGTATTGTGAAGGAAGCTTTCCATATCGCTAGCACAGGTCGTAAGGGACCAGTTGTCGTGGATTTCCCAAAAAACGTTTCTCAAATGTTGTTTGATGTAGAGAATCCACCGCAAGCACCTGATGAAATTTATTTACCAGGCTATCAGCCAACATATAAACCAAATTATCTACAAGTCCAAAAGGCGATTCAAGCCATTTCATTGGCAAAAAACCCAATCATCTTAGCAGGTGCAGGTGTTCTTTTTGCGGATGCACGTGAGGAATTAACGACTTTCGCAGAGAAATATCGTATTCCAGTAACGAACACATTGCTAGGATTGGGCTCCATCCATGGTGAACATGACTTATTCCTTGGAATGGCTGGGATGCATGGTACAGCTACAGCAAATACAGCGATCACAAAATCGGATTTATTACTCAATATTGGAGCACGATTTGATGATCGTCTAACAGGTAATTTAGCTACATTTGCACCAAATGCAACGATTATCCATATCGATATTGATCCTGCTGAAATTGGCAAAAATGTACCGACAGATATTCCAATTGTTGCTGATGCCAAGGAGGCTTTAAAAGCACTGTTGAAAAAGGATTTCCAAGGTCCTGATACAGCTGATTGGTTAGCTTATTTAAGGAATCATGCGATGGAATATCCATTATGGTATTGCAAGGATACAAATACGCAAGAAATCCTACCACAAGAGGCATTGCAATTAGTGCACAAGATTACTGAAGGGAATGCCATTGTGACGACAGATGTTGGGCAGCATCAAATGTGGGCAGCGCAATATTATCATTTAAATAATGATCATGCATGGGTAACGTCTGGTGGACTTGGTACGATGGGCTTCGGCTTCCCGGCCGCAATTGGCGCCCAATTTGCGAAGCCAGACAAAAAAGTTATTTCGATTGTAGGAGATGCAGGATTCCAAATGACGGCACAGGAGCTATCCATCCTACAGGAATTTAACTTACCAGTAAAAATAGTGATTTTGAATAATAGCTGTCTAGGTATGGTGCGTCAATGGCAACAAACATTCTATGAAGAGCGCTATTCATCATCACTTATGCCGATCCAACCAGATTTTGTTAAGTTAGCGGATGCTTATAACATTAAAGGCTATCGTATTAACACAATCGATGAAGCAGAGGCTATTTTCCGTGAGGCACTGCTGTCTGATGAGCCAGTATTAATTGACTGTCGAGTGAAACAGCTTGAATGTGTTTACCCAATGGTAGCACCTGGCACAGGCTTACATGAAATGATTGGGGTGAAAAAGAATTGAAGCGAGTAATTACCGTAACCGTGATTAACCAAAGTGGTGTATTAAACCGTTTGACAGGTTTATTGATGAAGCGTCAGTTCAATATTGAATCGATTACAGTAGGTCATACGGAGCAACCGAATTTTTCAAAGATGACCTTCGTTGTCAACATAGAGGACGAACGCAAAATTGAGCAGCTAGTGAAACAGTTATCCAAGCAAATTGATGTGTTAAAGGTCAATGACATTACCGATAAATCGATTGTTCTGCGAGAGCTAGCACTAGTAAAGGTGATTTCCCCACCAAATTTACGCTTGGAAATGAATTCAATTGTTGAACCGTTCCGCGCCCAAATTATTGATACAGCCAAAAATGTTGTGACGTATCAAGTAGTAGGACATCCAGAGAAGATTGATGCCTTTATCGAACTCATTCGACCATATGGCATTAAAGAACTTACACGTACAGGGGCAACTGCCTCCGTTCGTGAAACACAAAAAGTCTCAAACCCGCAGCTCTCTATTTTAAAATAGTTTGCATATAAAAATGAATAGCTTTATAGACAGAGCAAGTATCTAAAGCTATAAAAACAAAACATATTCTAGGAGGAAATTAACTATGGCTACAATGTACTATGAGCAAAATATCAACGAGGACGTATTAAAAGGAAAGAAAATCGCAATTATCGGTTACGGTTCACAAGGTCATGCACATGCTTTAAACCTTAAAGAATCAGGTTTTGACGTAGTAGTAGGGGTTCGTCCAGGTGGATCCTTCGATGCGGCAAAAGCAGATGGTATTGACGTGAAAACAGTGGCTGAAGCAGCACAAGAAGCAGATGTTATCCAAATTCTACTACCAGATGAGCGCCAAAAAGCAGTTTATGAAGCGGAAATTGCGCCACATTTACAAGCTGGTAAAGCATTGATGTTTGCGCACGGCTTCAATATTCATTTCGGTCAAATTACACCACCAGCAGACGTTGACGTATTTTTAGTAGCACCAAAAGGACCAGGACATCTAGTTCGTCGTCAATTCCAGGAAGGTGCTGGGGTACCAGGACTATTCGCTATTCACCAAGATGCTACAGGCCAAGCAAAAGATTTAGCGCTTGCGTATGGTAAAGGAATCGGTGCTGCACGTGGTGGGCTTCTTGAAACAACATTCAAAGAAGAAACAGAGACAGATTTATTCGGTGAACAAGCGGTACTTTGTGGTGGCGCAACACAGCTAGTAAGAGCAGGATTCGAAACATTAGTAGAAGCTGGTTATCAACCAGAATTAGCCTACTTTGAAACACTACATGAGCTTAAATTAATTGTTGACCTAATGTTTGAGGGCGGTATGGCAACAATGCGCTACTCAGTTTCAGATACAGCAGAGTGGGGAGATTATGTTGCAGGACCACGCATCATCGATGAGTCTGTAAAAGCTCGTATGAAAGACGTATTAACAGATATCCAAGATGGTACATTTGCTCGTCGTTGGATTCAAGAAAATGAAAATGGTCGTCCAGAATATACAAAATTCAAAGAAGCTGGTGCGAACCATCAAATCGAAGAAGTAGGCGCAAAACTACGTGCTATGATGCCATTCATCAACGAAGGTAAAGAAAAAGTTGTGAGAGAAGTGGCGACAAGTGCGAAAAATTGATATTTTCGATACTACGCTTCGCGATGGTGAACAATCTGCTGGGATCAACTTAAACACAGCCGAGAAGATTGAAATTGCCAAACAGTTAGAGCGCCTTGGTGTGACAATTATAGAAGCAGGATTTCCTGCTTCGTCACCCGGTGACTTTGATGCGGTCCATCGCATTGCAGGTACAGTAAAAAATTCCATTGTGACGGGGCTAGCTCGCTGTATCCAAAAGGATATTGATGCTACATGGGAAGCGATTAAAGTAGCACAACAGCCGCATATTCATATTTTTCTAGCCACATCACCTATTCACATGGAATACAAGTTAAAAAAATCCCCTGAGCAAGTGGTGGAGCAAGCGGTAGAGGCTGTTAAATACGCTAAAAAGTTCTTCCCACTTGTACAATGGTCTGCTGAGGATGCATTCCGCTCTGATCGTGAATTTTTAGTGCGAATTATGAACGAAGTGGTTGCTGCTGGTGCAACAACGATTAATGTTCCAGACACTGTAGGGTATGCATCCCCGCAAGAATATGGTGCATTATTTAAGTTCCTACTGGAAAATGTCAAAGGTGCTGACAACGTAAAATTCTCTGCCCATTGTCATGATGATTTAGGGATGGCAACAGCTAACACGATTGCCGCAATTGAAAATGGTGCTGCACAAGTCGAAGGAACAATCAATGGTATCGGCGAACGCGCAGGTAATGTGGCACTCGAGGAAATTGCTGTAGCACTTCATATTCGCAAGGACATTTATCAGGTGCAAACGGGCATTCAGTTGCAAGAAATTAAACGTACGTCTCAATTAGTCAGTAAATTGACAAATGTTGTGATTCAGCCAAATAAAGCGATTGTAGGAAGAAATGCATTTGCACACGAATCGGGCATCCATCAAGACGGTGTCTTAAAAAATCCAGAAACCTATGAAATTATTTCACCTGCTCTAATCGGCGAAGGTGAAATACCATTAGTTCTCGGGAAACATTCTGGTCGTGCAGCCTTCCGTGATCGTGCGGAAACAATGGGCTTCCATCTTTCTGATGAAAAGCTAAACAAAGCATTTGTGGAATTTAAAAAATTGGCTGATCGTAAAAAGGAGATTACAGAGGAAGATTTACTCACTCTTCTTACTGAGCAACAAATTCAAGTAGAAGATGTACCACTCTTTGATTTGAAAATGGTGCAGGTGCAATATGGGACTGAAAATATTCCTACAGCGACAGCCATTGTGCTTACACCTGAGGGACTAGAGAAAACCGTTGTGGCTACTGGCTCTGGTTCAGTAGAAGCAATTTTTAATACACTGGAGCAACTTGTACCTGGAGCTGTACATGTCATTGATTACCGTGTGACATCGGTTGGCAAAGGACGAGATGCACTAGGTGAAGCAGTGATTAATATTCGCTATGATGAGGTTTCGACTACAGGCCGTAATTCCTCTCAAGATGTTTTAGAAGCATCGGCAAAAGCTTATTTAAATGCTATTAATCGTCATTTAATACAAGCAAGCCTTCGCGCACATCCTGTATAGGTTGCTGAGGTAGTGAATTGTATGAAGTACCATTCACAAGTCGGATGCAATGATGTCATGGCGTATTGTATCAATTAACCCAAAATTACGCTTAGACGTAATGACTACGCTCATCTCGATAAAAGGTAGGTGAGCGTCTTTACTAAATTAGCGAATACGCTATACAAAGAAAGGTGTTTTGACGATGGAGAGAAAAATTACAGTACTTCCCGGTGATGGAATTGGGCCAGAGGTTGTTGCTTCTGCTGTACGTGTATTACAGGTGATTGGTAAACGATTTAATCATACATTTCATTTAGGATATGCAACAATTGGGGGTGCTGCAATCGACCAGCACAACAATCCTTTACCGGATGAAACAATCGAGATGTGTGAAAATAGTGATGCGATTTTATTAGGAGCTGTAGGTGGTCCAAAGTGGGATCAAAACCCTCCTGAATTACGCCCAGAAAAAGGGTTACTGCGAATTCGGAAACACTTCGATTTATTTGCTAATCTACGTCCAGTAAAGGCGTTCCCGAGTTTACTAGATGCTTCACCATTAAAGCGTGAAGTGGCTGAGAACGTTGATTTAATGATTGTACGTGAACTAACAGGTGGCGTATACTTCGGGGAACCACGTATGCGTACTGAAAATGGCGCAATTGATACAACCGTTTACTCTAAAGCTGAGGTGGAGCGTATCGTTGAAAATGCCTTTGAGCTAGCACGTTTACGTGGGGGCAAGTTATGCTCTGTTGACAAGGCGAATGTGCTTGAAACAAGTCGCTTATGGCGTGAAGTTGTAGAAGCAAAGAAAAAAGAGTATCCAGATGTAATTGTAGAACATAACCTAGTAGACTCTGTCGCAATGAAACTTATTACAAATCCCGGACACTATGATGTAGTCGTTACTGAAAATATGTTTGGTGATATTTTAAGTGATGAAGCATCTGTTATTACTGGTTCTCTTGGTGTTTTACCATCCGCATCTATTCGTGGTGATAATTTTGGCTTATATGAACCAGTACATGGCTCAGCACCAGAAATTGCAGGGCAAGGTGTAGCAAATCCTGCTGCAACCATTTTATCCGTAGCGATGATGCTGCAATATTCATTCGGCTTAAAAGAAGAAGCGGCAGAAATAGAACGCGCTGTAAGTGCAGTATTTGATGATGGCTACTTTACAGCCGATCTTGCTCGTGACGGCAGTCGCATTTTATCGACGAATGAATGGACAGATAAGGTAATTAACGAAATTGATACTAGCTTTGTATCACAAAGTATTATGACAACATATATTTAAAGAAACAGGTGAAGACAATGGGTAAAAATATAATTGAAAAGATTTGGGATAAACATGTTGTTTATCAGGAAGAGGGCAAACCGGACCTGTTATATATTGATCTTCATTTAATTCATGAAGTAACATCTCCGCAAGCTTTTGAAGGGTTACGCATGAACGGACGTAAAGTGCGTCGTCCTGATTTAAGCTTTGCGACAATGGATCATAACGTACCGACAAAAAATTTACCAACTATCCATGATCCCATTGCACGCAATCAAATCGAAACATTAGCTAAAAATGCTGAGGAATTTGGCGTTGAGTTAGCAGGCATGGGTCACCCTGACCAAGGGATTGTCCATGTTATTGGACCAGAGCTTGGATTAACACAGCCTGGTAAAACCATTGTTTGTGGTGATTCTCATACATCGACTCACGGTGCCTTTGGTGCCATTGCATTTGGTATTGGTACATCAGAGGTGGAGCATGTATTATCAACGCAAACGTTATGGCAAAATAAGCCAAAAACAATGGAGATTCGTGTTGAAGGGGAGCTACCAGTTGGGGTAGCAGCAAAGGATATTATTTTAGCCATCATTGCCAAGTTCGGTATTGGTGTTGGTACAGGACATATTGTGGAATTTACTGGAGAGGCTATCCACAAACTATCTATGGAAGAACGGATGACGATTTGTAATATGTCAATTGAGGCAGGCGCAAAAGCAGGGCTTATCTCACCTGACCAAACAACAGTCGATTATATTCGTGGGCGCAAATATGCACCGCAGGGAGAAAAATTTGAAGAAGCAGCCGCTTACTGGTTAAGTCTTGCTTCAGACGAGGATGCAACGTACGATACGGTTCGTATTATAAAAGCTGAAGAAATTGAACCAATCATTACGTGGGGAACAAACCCATCGATGGGTACAGGTGTTTCTGGGCATGTTCCAACACAAGCAGATTATGAGGATGAATCTGACAAGGCGGCACTTCAAAAAGCACTTGCCTATATGGGCCTAGAGGAAGGACAGCCATTAACATCCATTGACATCCAGCATGTCTTCATTGGCTCCTGCACAAACTCACGCATTAGTGATTTGCGTGCAGCTGCTGATGTCATCAAAGGGCGTAAGGTGCATGACAAGGTCACAGCCATCGTTGTCCCAGGCTCACATACTACGAAAAAACAAGCAGAGGCAGAAGGTTTAGATAAAATATTTATGGATGCAGGCTTTGAATGGCGAGAGTCTGGTTGCTCGATGTGTCTTGCGATGAATGATGACGTCGTACCAGCTGGAGAACGCTGTGCCTCTACCTCAAACCGCAACTTTGAAGGACGTCAGGGCGCTGGAGCTCGTACTCATTTAGTGTCACCACCAATGGCAGCAGCCGCTGCGATTGCAGGTCACTTCGTCGATGTACGTGAATTTGTGAAGGAAACAGTGTAAGTCTTGCTTTACTGGGAAGGGATGATTGAAAAATGGAACCAATTAATATCGTAAAGAGTGTCATCACACCACTTGATCGAAAAAATGTTGATACCGATCAAATTATTTCAAAAGAATTTCTAAAACGTATTGAGCGTACAGGTTTTGGACAGTTTCTATTTTACCATTGGCGTTTCGATGCACAAGGTAACGAAATAGCTGACTTTGTATTAAATAAACCTGAATTTAAAGAATCTAAAATTCTCGTGGCACAAGATAATTTCGGCTGTGGCTCTTCACGCGAACATGCACCATGGGCTATTTTAGATTACGGCTTTAACGTTGTGATTGCACCTTCTTTTGCAGATATTTTCCATAATAACTGCTATAAAAACGGTATCTTACCGATTAAGCTAACAGAATCGGAATGTGATGAAATTTTAGCAAAAGGCTTAGCACAGCCCTATAAGATGGAAGTAAATCTTGCAGAGCAAACCGTAACAGGGGAAGATGGTACAATCTATCATTTTACAATTGATCCATACTATAAAGAAACGTTACTGAATGGTTGGGATGAAATCGCCTTAACCTTTAAATATGAGGACCATATCGCCGCATATGAGGCGAAGCGAGTAGCCTATTAATTGAAATGACTGAAGACAAACTTGATGTTGTCTTCAGTTTTTTTGTGTTTGTAGTGCATTTCCCATATAAAATTCTTTATAATAAAAGGAAACATCAAATGCAAAGGTGGCACTATGGGACCATCGTAAAAATTTTTGTATAGTACAGGAGCAAGCCCAGCCAGCTTTTGGTAGCGTCATCTCAAGCATTGCTTCGCATGAAGTACAGGAGGATAACCTGAGTGGCTAGATCGTTTTCATTTAACGACTAAAAGAAGCAGTAAGTGAAAGAATTTAGGCATTTAGGAATTTTTAAGTTTATACGAATTTTTAAATTGTTAAGCTACTGAAATGATGCTGCTCATTTCAGTTGTTTTTTGTTTGATCAAAAGCTGAAAGGTAGGAATTCAATGATTACAGTTATAGGAAGTTTAAATATGGATTTAGTTGTACAAATGAATGCTTTTCCAAAGCAGGGGGAAACCATTCTAGGTAACTCGTTTCAAACAGTTCCAGGAGGAAAAGGGGCTAATCAAGCCGTTGCCGCAGCTCGTCTTGGCAGTGAGGTGGCGATGGTTGGCTGTTTAGGGAATGATCATTTTGGTGAGACATTACATGCTGCTTTACAGCAAGAGCAGATTCAGACAGATGCCCTTGTAAAAAGCACTACTGCTCCTACAGGCATTGCTAATATACTTATTTACAATAACGATAATCGAATTGTTGTCGTACCGGGAGCTAATTATGACTTAAGCATCTCACATCTTGAAGCTTCAAAAGACTTGATACAAAAAAGCCATTTGGTAATGATACAGCTTGAAATCCCTAAAGAGACGACTGCCCATGCCATTCAATTATGTAAAGAAGCAGGTGTCCCTGTACTATTAAATCCTGCTCCAGCAGCCAATTTTGATGTGCAGTGGATGGAGGATATTACCTATTTAACACCGAACGAGACAGAATGTGCTGAAATTTTTAACGAGCCAGTGGAACAAGTTTTAGAAAAATATCCTAATAAATTAATCGTGACGCTAGGAAGTGACGGTTCACGTTATTTCGATGGCTCCTACCCAATTCATGTGCCTGGTTATATGACAACAGCCGTGGATACAACGGGGGCGGGTGATACCTTTAATGGGGCTTTAGCCTATGCTTTAGTAGAAGGGCAATCGTTGGATGAGGCTGTATATTTTGCAAATATCGCTGCCTCCTTATCTGTAGAGAAATTAGGTGCTCAAGGTGGAATGCCATTACTTGGAGCTGTTTATGCTCGTATGGCTGGTTTGGAGGAATAGGACAAAGGTCGGCTACTAGACAACCTTGAATAGAAATAACCAAACCTAATACTTCTAAATTCATAGCTTGGACCATTCCCTTTAGTCTGTGTAACAATCCCATATCTGGCAGTTAGGAAAAAGGAGTAAGGATGAATTCCTATTTAGTGTATAAACGAATAAGTATATTGTCCTTTTTTCATCAATCCATGTATTAGAAAAGCCATAGTTTCATTTATAATGGTCTTATAGATACATACGAAAAGAGGTTTTGAGGATGACGAACATTGACAATACGCCAATCGAAAATACAACCTCAGCGAATAATATTTTGCCACAATTTGTTGACCAATTACGACACTTGCATGGCATCATTGTCCAAAATACATATGTGAAAGATACAGCAAAACATTTAAATCGAATCATTCAAGATGCCAATAACCAGACGATGATTTTAATCGTTGGAAAAGAGCGGGTGGGCAAAACAACACTTGTGAATGGACTTCTAGGACGCGAAATATTATCGGTAGATGATCAGCATCCAACAAGTGTCAATACGTTTATACGATACGGCGTGCAAGAAGAGATTAAAGCTTATTTTTTAGATGGTGTTGTCGCTGTATTTGATCTCAGTAAATTAGAGCTACTAACAACTGGCGATACGTTTGCTTCCCAGATTTTACGTGAACATTTAGATTATCTAGAAGTCTATTTGAAAAATGATTTATTAAAATCAGTGACTATTATTGATTCTGTGTCATTAGAGGCAGGCGGCGGAGAAATGGCTTATTTTTCAGAGGCACTTATGAATCGTGTTGATGAAATTTTCTGGGTGTTACGCGCTGGTTCGATGGCAATGGATGCTGAACTTCTATTGATCGAGACATTAAAAAATAAAGGGGTAGAACCTTTATGTGTCATCAATGGCATCGATGATGAGGAGCATGCCGCAGTATTTATGGACTCTGAACAACAACGTATTGGTCATTTGATGAGTGATTTTATAGGAATTTCAGCAAGGAGTGCACTAGCAGCCAAACAAACAGACAATCATGAGCTTTGGGAAAAAAGCCAGTATGATCAATTAATTGCTCACATTCATCGTGTAGCTGAAAATAGTGATAAAAAAACATATGCCATCCTAATCCGCTTCTTACAATGGCTTGAACGATTCCGCTTCGAATTAACTGTAATTCCACAACGAGATCCTTTTCAATCTGCTGTCGAGAATATTGAAAAATACGCAGGCGATACCCAATATGAATATTCTCGCTATCAACGTGACTTAGCGATTGTCCAAGAATATGAGCAAGAATATGAACAGGTTGCGAATACGTTTAAACAGGTTCAAACACTCTATCAGTTATTACAAACGATCGCGCAACATGATTATTTACACGATACCAAAGTGGAAAAATTTACTGAAATTGCTGTGCACTATCAACAAATGTTGCGTGAATACCGCAATATGCATAGTGAGTATTTACGCGAATATGAGCGTTTAGATGCACAGCATAAAAAAATTCATGGGAAAGGTCTTATGAAAGCTATTTTTGGCCAACATACGCAAAATGAATTTTTCAAAGAGCGTGTTCAAAAATTAAATGAGCAGCAAGAGGTTTGTATCGCACAATTTGCCAAGGTACAACATGCAGAGGCTTCGATGCTACAAGCGATTCAAGACACACAGCCTTATTTAATTGATTTAGTGAGGGAACGCATGAGCCGTATTGAACAAAAAGTACAGAAATTAAATCAACAACGTGCAAAAGATAAGCGTCAATTAAAGCGCTATGCTGAAAAACTAAATGAATTTTCTTGCTTAATCGAAGCACAGGGCTATATAAAAGAGCATCTTCAACCATTTTTGATGAATGAGCAAATACCGTTGAAACCGAAGGATATTGCCATGCTTGAGGAAACTGTGCAGGCTATTTTAGCCATTGATTTATCGAATAATGGCTTACTCGCACGGAGTCAAATGAATAATAAAATGGAAAGTATTGCAATACCTTTTGATGTACAAGAAAAATATCCACTGGAAATGCTTGACTTAAGAGAAGAAGATGTAAAATCAAATGATATACCCGAAATACCAAAAAAATTAGTTGTACAATATGAAGAGTAGGTTTTCACCAAACGTTCTAAAAGTAGCACTACTTTTAGAACGTTTTCTTTATGGTATGAAACAAATCATTCCAGTTTTACGTATTACTAGTAGGGAGGGATACACTTGATTGAAATAAATGGACGCTTCACGAATGCTAGAATCTTTGCACAAACAGCATTACAAACAGCTATTGATCAGATTCAAGAATTAACAGACCAGGCTTTCATGGCAGGCACTAAAGTACGTATTATGCCAGATTATCATGCGGGTAAAGGATGTGTCATTGGCACGACCATCCAATTGCAAGACCGTGTTGTACCAAATCTTGTCGGCATTGATGTGGGGTGTGGTGTATTTGTAGCACAACTAGACGTAACGACAGTTGATTTTGCTCAACTTGATGCCATCATTCGCACATATGTACCAAGTGGGCAGGATATTCATAAAGAAGTATCGCCAAGCCGACATTTCGTAGAGTTTGAAGGGAAACAATTTCGAGCAAGCGGCTTGAAGGACGACTATACGAACTTGTCATTAGGTACACTTGGGGGAGGCAATCATTTTATTGAACTTGCCAAAGATGAAGAAAATCAGCACTATTTGCTCATCCATACGGGGTCACGCTATGTAGGGGCAAAGGTGGCTAATTGGCATCAAAAAAGAGCTTATGAAAATTTACGTCGAGAAGATTTGACGGAAAAAATAGAAGCATTGAAACAGCAAGGACGACAACAAGAGATTCAATCCATGATACAAGCCTATAAAGAACAAACACCGTTCGTTCCGAAAGACTTGTCATATTTAGAGGGGGAAGCATTCCATGATTATATCCATGATATGAAGATTGCACAGCAATTTGCACGGATGAATCGTTGGACCATTGCAGAAACCATTGCTAAACAGATGGATTGGCATTTTACAGATACGTTTGATACGATTCATAACTATATCGATACAGAAACGATGACGCTTCGCAAAGGGGCTGTTCGTGCAAATAAAGATGAAAAGCTAGTTATTCCAATGAATATGCGGGATGGATCTCTGATTTGTATAGGAAAAGGCAATGCGGAATGGAATTATTCAGCACCTCATGGAGCGGGACGCATGTTTTCACGACGCGCAGCGAAAAAAGCTTTGAATATGGCTGATTTTAAAGAGACGATGCAGGGAATTTGGACAACATCCGTCAATGAAGAAACCTTGGATGAGGCGCCAATGGCCTATAAGCCGATGACAGAAATAACTTCTGCGATTGGGGAAACTGTAGATATTGTCAAAGTGATTAAACCCGTCTATAACTTTAAAGCGAGTGAAGCTGTAAAGCCATATGAGCGGAAGGGTTAAGCTAATTTAGAGTGCTAAATTTTTCCGTTTGCAACGATGCGAAAGTTTGAGTTTCATAAATAAGATGAGGTACGCTGTTTATTAATAGAATAACTTATTAAGAGGATATTGTGTTCACTAGATGAGCTAATATCCTCTTAAAATCAATTATTATTTCAATCAGACTACTCCTAAATAATTCACGCCTGTTTAGTTAAATGTTGTTAACTTTTCTGAAATAGAGGTTAAAAAATCTTTCTCAAACATTAAATAGTATTTACCATCTTTCATATCATCTCTCATCCCATCTTTTAAAGATAACAATTTAATAGAATCAATTTCTACTTCGTTCTCTAGCAAATGATCAATGGCGATGTTGCCTTCTATGCTAGAAGTAAGCTCTTTAAATTGCGTTGGAGGAATTTCGTTTTTTGCTTTATTCAAAACCGCATGAATGAGGTTTAATAGGTTTTCTTCATCAAATTCGTACCTTTTTCCCTCTGAAGCCGCCATCATTAATGCCACAATCTCCTCTCCATTCAAATGATTTATCCCTTTTTTGAATTCAAATGCCACTGTCGAAATAGCTCTTACTCGAATAGCTTCTGGCAAGTCATAATCGATTCCATTCACTGATTCAATCAGCGTTGAAAAGGTTTCTAAATCCACAACTGCATAATAATCAATGGATAAATCAAATAGTTTAGAAACCGTATTTCTTACATTTTCGGCCCCTCCCGAACCGTTAACATAAGCCAATGTCAATTTATCATATGAAGTAGACCCAGTATTTTTATCCATTATCGGCGCATAAGTATCGCGGGGGATAGATAAAAGGTTTATCTTCTTTTTATCTTTATTATAAGTAAATAAAAGGTTAACATGAATTCTATTACTCACATCTTTCACCGTAAAGAGTGTGGTTAAAATCTCATCTTCTTGAAGTAGTGTACCACCTGCATCACTACTATTATTTTCTGTATTCAAGTTTCCAGAGAAGAATGATGGCATAAACAAAAATATACACAAGCCGACCACTAATAATGAAACGGTAAGGGGAGCGAATTTTGTTGAAGACGAAAAAAGAGATTTCTTTTGTATATTATTCTGCTCCTCTAATGTATGGATTTTAGCAAATACTTCATTACGGTCTTCTTTCGTAAATCTTAGTTCTTGTTCAGAGGTATTATAAAAATTATCTCTAAATCGTTTATCGCCCATTAAGTTCTGCCTCCTTTATCATTGACTCTAATCTTTGTTTGGCTCTTCTTAATCTTGTTTTCACAGTATTAACTGGAATACCTAAAACTTCGGCAATTTCATCTGTCTTTAATGAATCATAGTAGTATAGATAAACCACTTCACGATACACTTTTGGCAGAGAAAGGATAATATCTTTTATTTTCTCATTATTATACTTTTCCATCACAGCATTTTCTGTTGATGGTAATATTGATTTTGCAGTTTCACTTATAAAGCTCTTTACTTGTACCATTTTGTTATTCCAACTTTTTAAATAGTCTTTACATTCATTAATGGTTATACGATAGAGCCATGTTTTTATTTGTGCGTCAAATCGAAATGAATCAAGATTTTTATAGCATTTGATAAAAGTATTTTGAACTATATCTTTAGCTATCTCCGTATCTCTCACATAAGTAAATGCTAATCTAACTAACTCAGTACCATACTCAATCATCACTTTTTCTAATAAGTAATCTTTTTCTTCTCTGTCCAATCTACAACCCTCCCATTCAACCAATTTCAAATTCTGCTATTAGACGATTATCAAATCATTATTGGTTCAATTTGTATAAAAATATTTATTTTGACAAAGATTTTCTATTAAAAGCGGCTCATCTTGTATTGATTTTTATAACTATTTCGCAGAAAACATCTATACAAGTATAACTGAAATAAAAAACCTGTATTTTAGAATACCAAGAATTCAAAGTTAATGATGTTTAGCACAATAAAAACAAGATGTTGCTGCAGCAACACCTTGTTTAAATTTTATACTCGATAGTTTAATAAGAACGCTTGAATTAAAAGCAAGTGTATCAAGATGGTCTAACAGCAACAGGGAATTTAATAGATGGAGAAGAGACATACTATCTACAAAGTATTGATTTTAGAGAGACCGACATTGGGAGAGTATGATTAGCTTTACCATTGAGGTAGCTTTTAATAAAAACAAGTAAGGTGATAGCAAAACCACCGCTAACAGGATTAGCTATTAAATGATCAGATGCTAACAATTCATGCACCAAAGCACTCTCAAGAAAAATGGAGTGCTATTCTAGGTAGCGATTGATGCTCAAGGCAGCGAATTTTATAGAGCAGCTCTAGTCATTATGGACCGAAAGAAAATCAAATTGTACAGAATGAAAGTTATGATTTAAAGGGCCTTGTTAATCCAGTTCGTATTTACTTTAGAAGGAACGCAAACGATTACGCTACCAATTTAATAACTAAAAAAAACCTGCCTTAATGGCAGATTTTCTTATAAGATCTATTATGCTTCTGCATCTGGTGTAAATGTACGTGTAGCCAATTCTGCATCTAGCATAAAGATAGCGTTTGAGTCCGTTTCGATACGCTCGATTTTACGAATTAATGTATCAAATGTAGACTCTTCTTCTACTTGCTCGTCGATAAACCATTTTAAGAAGGCCATTGTCGCATGCTCACGTTCATCTAAAGCAATGTCCGATAAATTGTAAATACGGCGTGTTACTTCTTTTTCATGTGATAGAGCCGTTTTAAAGGCATCTAAAATAGATTCGAAGTGATTACCTGGGCTTTCAAAACCTTGAATTGTTGCACGGTAGCCCATATCACTTAAGAAATTATAAAATTTCATGGCATGGAAGCGTTCTTCTTCTGCTTGTACTAAAAAGAAGTTAGCGAAGCCATCATAATCTTGATCAGTGCAATAGGCTGCCATTGCCATATAGGCATGCGCAGAGTAGAATTCAAAATTCATTTGTTCATTAAGAGCTGTGTGTAGTTTTTCAGATAACATAAAAGTTTTCCTCCTTTTGCAGTAAATGACTTCGTTATTAGTATACAGTGTAAAGGCAGTATCATACAAAAAAATTATTTTTCAAGGCAATATATGCAAAAGTTAATTGATATTGGTTATCAATTAGAGAATTCCTTCTGTTATATTTTTAAGGAAATAAGAAAAAATCGCCCCGATCGTAATCGAAGCGAAATTTTTCGTGCTTATTGTTCTTGTTTCTTTTGATTTTTGACACCGATTAGGTAGCCACCTAATGCGATAGCAATTAAGACAATCCAGAAAATAGCTTTCCAAAGAGTGGAGTGGGGGAATTCGTGTGGAATCACACCTAATTTTTCATGTGCTAATGTTAAGACAGCTAATTTTACACCAACCCAGCCGACAATTAGGAAAGCAGCTGTTTCAAGTGATGGGAATTTGTCGAGAACCTTTACAAACCAACGAGCTGCGAAACGCATCATGATAACACCAATAATACCACCTAGGAACATTACTGCGAACTGACCTGCGTTAATACCACCAATATCAAAATCACCGATATGTGGAAGTGTGACAGCAATGGCAACCGCCGCTAGAATAGAATCAACAGCAAATGCGATATCAGCAAGTTCTACTTTTACAACCGTCATCCAGAAGCCAGATTGTTTTTTCGGCTCTTGGATTTCTTCGGAGTTTTGGGATGCTTTCCGCGAATCATAAATATGCTTAATAGACATAAACAAAAGATAAGCTGCACCTATCGCTTGAATCTGCCAGAAATTAACAAGCGTTGTAATAAGGAATAATGCGGCAAAGCGGAAAACAAACGCCCCCACCAATCCATACAATAAAGCCTTTTGTTGTTGTGCCTTTGGTAAATGCTTAACCATAACAGCCATTACGACGGCGTTATCTGCTGCTAACAAACCTTCTAGTACAATTAATACGACAAGTACCCATGCGTATTCTAAAAATATTGCCTCCAAATTTATTGCCTCCTTTAATTGTTGAACAGAAATGAATGGCTTGCTAACTTATTCTTTCCCTAATTTTAAGCAAAAGAAAAAGACCCCTGCCTAAAAAATAGGCAAAGGTCTTGCTAAGCAATTAACTGTTCGTTGCACAGAAAGGTTTCTGTGTGACAAGAAATGCCATCACACCCGATGGTAATATACCATGTAATGACGAATGTGAAATCAGATGCATCGATCGCATCTGCTAGCTACTCCCCTTTGACAATAAAGTCAAAAGCTATTCAATTCTTACTAACATAGTAACATGCAACAATATAAAAGTAAATAAAAATATACTGCTATGGAGAAAAAATACTTTTCCGTTACGTTTGCACAAATGGTACTATTAAAAGATAGGCGAAATTTTTACAACTTAGAGAGGAGACAAACATGTATAGAAAATTTTTTTCCTACTACAAGCCACATAAACGATTGTTTGTCATCGATTTTTCGAGTGCCATTATTGTAGCAATCTTAGAGCTTGCGTTTCCATTGGCTGTTCAATGGTTTATCGATGAGCTATTGCCAACAGGAGATTGGGGCATGATTGTGAAAATAAGTGTCCTACTACTGCTTGTTTATGCTATTAGTACATTATTGAACTTTATCGTTAACTATTTAGGACATAAACTAGGCATAAATATCGAAACGGATATGCGTCAAGAATTATTTACGCATGTACAAAGGCAATCATTCCGATTCTTTGATAATACGAAAACAGGTCATATTATGAGTCGCATTACTAATGATTTGTTTGATATAGGTGAGTTTGCCCATCATGGACCAGAGGATCTCTTTATTGCGATCATGACCTTTGTTGGGGCCTTTGCCATTATGTTTAATGTCAATCCAACACTCGCCTTGATTGCAGCGATTATGGTGCCATTTTTAACATGGCTTGTGACATTTAGTAATATAAAAATGAACAATGCTTGGAAAACGATGTATGGCAAAATTGCTGATGTCAATGGGCGTGTGGAGGATAGTGTATCTGGTGTACGAGTTGTAAAATCCTTTACTAATGAAGCTTTTGAAATTAGCCGATTTAAAGAACAAAATGGATTTTTCCGTGCGGCAAAATTATATGCCTATAAAATTATGGCAGGGACACACTCCAGTATCTACATGATGACGCGTCTTTTAACACTAGTTGTGCTTGTTGTCGGTGCTTGGTTAAGCTTTAATGGAAAGCTATCTTATGGGGAACTTGTAAGCTTTGTGCTCTATACGAATGTTCTGATTAAACCAATTGATAAAATTAGTGCTTTATTAGAGCTTTATCCGAAAGGAATGGCTGGCTTTAAGCGCTTCCGTGAATTAATTGAACAGGAGCCAGAAATTCAAGATCGTGAGGATGCCAAGGCTATTAAACATTTAGATGGAAATATTTCCTTCAATCATGTTCATTTTAATTATGATGCATCCAAACTGGTTTTAAATGATATATCCTTTGATGTAAAAGCTGGCCAAACTATTGCCTTTGTAGGGCCTTCGGGTGCTGGTAAAACTACAATCTGCTCATTGATTCCTCGATTTTATGAGGTGACAAAAGGCACTATTACGATTGATGGTATCGATATACGGAATATGACACAAGCGTCATTACGTGCTCAAATCGGTATCGTACAGCAGGACGTCTTTTTATTTACAGGTACGATTCGTGAAAACATTGCCTATGGAAAATTAGATGCAAGTGAAGCGGAAATTCGAGAGGCAGCGAAAAAAGCCCATCTAGAGGCATTTATTGCAGAGCTGCCCGAGGGCTATGATACACAAATAGGTGAACGTGGCTTAAAATTATCAGGAGGCCAAAAGCAACGACTAGCGATTGCGCGTATGTTCCTAAAGAACCCGCCGATCTTGATTTTAGACGAGGCAACCTCTGCCTTAGATACAGAAACAGAAATGATTATTCAGCAATCATTAACAGAGCTTGCTGAAAATCGTACAACCCTAGTTATTGCCCATCGACTGGCAACTATCCGCAATGCTGATCGTGTATTAGTTGTGACACCAAAGGGCATTGAAGAGGATGGCACCTATGATGAGCTAGTGGCTCAAAATGGGATTTTTGCAAAGCTTCATCATATTCAATTTCGCAAGGGACAATCAGAACAAAGCGTTCAGAAAGATTTTGTGGAATTGACGTAAATAAAGAAAAGGGAGATTGTTTTTAAACAATTTCCCTTTTTTTAGTTGTTTCCCTTAGTTACTGTACTCATATTGTAGCCAAAGCACACTAACATGCATATTAAAGGTTACGTAGAAAGAGGGGACGATTGAATGCTCATGCCAACGAATATTCAAAGGGTACCAGATCAAATCATTCATTATGGCATGGATAGGGAAAATTGAACATTCATTTATGAATACATAGAAGGAATGTTTAGCAAGTTTATCGAATAGAACTACAGTTCACTATAAAGGTCATAAATAGAGGTGAAGCAATGGATAACGAAAAAATCATCGGTCAAACGAAAAGTGTGGGCTTTCAAGTAGGGGTTAGAAGGACGTTACCCATTTCGCAGGAGCAAGCATGGGCATTGATTACGACAACAGAAGGGGTACGTACATGGCTGGGGGAAGGCACTTCAGTTATATTTGAACCTGGGCACAAATACCATTCAAAGACAGGGACAGGCGAAATCAGGATTGTTAAACCGTTAGAGCAGCTTCGATTGACTTGGCAAAAGGAAGAGTGGTCAAAACCATCTACCGTACAAATCCGTATTTTACCAAAAGAACGTAATAAAACGACCATTAGCTTTCATCAAGAACAACTTTCTGATCAGACAGTACGAGAAGAAATGAAAGGTCATTGGGAAAGGGTACTGGATGCTATTAAAGAAAGGGCACAAAATATTTGAACGGACAAAAATAGCACCCCTTTCAGTTTTGAAGGGATGCTATTTATTTTGGGAATCCTTATTTTCATGCCCCTTTGATGTTCGTGTATAATCCTGTGGAGCAAGTGCTTTATTACGTTCTGTATAGCCCTTAGGTGATAATCGAAAGATCGATTTTTTAATGGTTGCCCAATTTAGATCTGTTGCCAGGTTCATGTAAGAGTAGCCATAAATTCGAATATTACTTAAGTAAAGCAGCGTCAAATATAAAGAAACAAAGAAACCGAACAAACCGAAAAAGGCACTAGCAAAGATAAAGGCAACACGTAATATGCTGACGGAAGTAACAAGTGACTGATTTACCAATGTAAAGGAGGCAATCGTAGAAATAGCGATGACAACGATCATTTCAGGGCTCGTTACACCTGCTCGAATGGCTGCATCTCCGATAATTAAGCCACCTACAACACTGATGGTCCCACCAATAACGGAGGGTAGACGCAAACCGGCTTCACGAAACAATTCAAACATCAGTAACATGAGCAACATTTCAAGCGAAGAAGGGAGCGGTAAGCCCACCTTCGCTTGCACCACGGTTGCGAGTAGTTGAAGGGGTAATTGATTTTGATGATAGGTTGTTAGGGCAAGCCAGAATGCAGGGAGTAGTAATCCAATTAAAATACCGAATATCCTCAATAAACGTTCGAGTGAACTGAAAATAATAGGATATTCATTATCCTCAGCTGATTTCAGTAAGAGAAACAAATTAACAGGGGTAACGATGGCATAGGCGACGCCATCTACAAAAATAATAAAACGTCCTCTTGCTAAGGCCTGAACCGCATAATCAGGTCGTCCTGTATAATCAAACTTCGGAAAAAGCTTGGAATTTTTATTCACCCGTTCTATCAATAAATCGCCACTAAAAACAATATCTGTATCAACGGCAGCAAGCTGCTTTTTGATTCCATGTAAAATATCCATATCCACAATATCCTCAAAATAAAGAATGGCTACGGTGGTTTTTGATCGTTTCCCAAGCTCTACTTTTTCCACACAAAATGAATTGGTCGGCAAGCGTTTTCTTAATAGTGCGATATTGATGCGAATATCTTCAATGAAATTATCTCTGGGCCCTTTAACAAGAACCTCCATGCGCGTTTCTTCAGGCTTGCGATTCGGCTTTTGGGCAATATTGCTTGCATATAAAAGATTGTCTTCATCAAAATACAACAACAAGAAGCCACTATAGACAAAAGTTATCAGCTGTTCCTTGTCTTGTACTTTTTGCATACTTGGAACATGAAGATGCCTTGCGATATTCTCTTCAAAGGGGACCTCATCCAAATGATCATATAAATACTGAATACGTTGAATAATCACTTCATTAAGCATTTGTTGATCAATCATAGCATCACACGTAATAAAGTGTACTTTCTGCTGATTAAACATATATTCCTGAAATTGAATATCTGCCGATTTTTGAAATAATTTTCTGAGCGTACTAAGATCTAGCGCCTGTTCTTGCTGAGGCATTATGATTCACCACTTTTCCTATCTTGTTTTTCAGTTTTCCCCTTTTTAGAAGATTTATCCGACAAGAAAGCTACGACTACGAAAAATATTGAGAGTAAAAAGAAAAAAATAAAAGTGGCTGCAAGAATATAATGTCCTTTTACTTTTAAAAATAGGCTTTCATTTAGCATGATTAATGGTAAACAAAGAATAAAGAAGGGCGGAGCAAGCATTTGCCATATACGCTTCGGATTTCCTGTCATCTTCAATAAATCGGCCACAATGTACAAAAGGAAACTAACACGAATAAAGGTTCCTGTCAGCCATTGATAAATGGAGAAAAAGTCAAGATGCTCGATATAGCGACCGATTGTCACTAATCCCCATTCTTCGTAGGCAGGATAGCGTTGCTTAGCCGCTTCATTCGGTCCAAATTCTGTAATGGCCCCAATTAATGGGCCTAATGTCAGTCCTATTAAAATGGCCAGCATAATAGCAAAGTGGTACCAGCGAATACGTTCCTTAAATTGATGCTGTAAAAATAGTAACATTAAAAGCTCAATAAAACCGGACGCAGGGAAAATCATGCCTCGCAATATAGGCTGAAATCCGTGTTCAAAAAATGGACGTAATAATTCATAACCTTTCACCTGCATGTTCGTAAAGGCAACGAAAAAGCCAAAGATAACTACTCCGAATAATACAAAAACGTTTAAAATGACGAGCGTCTGTAAGCTAGTCGTCACAAGAAGAATACACAGAATAGTGTAGATAAATAGTAAGATGATCACAGGGGTTTGCGGTAAAAATGTAGTATTAACCCATTGCAATGTTTCAACCATTGTAAAAGCAGCGATAATCATTAAAAAAATAGCAATTGTATAAATAACAATAGTAGAGCCAATTTTCCCGATTTTTGATTCAAGCCAATCTCGGATGGGCTCCTGATTCGATTTTGATTGAATATATACTATTAAAAATAGCCAAAAGAAAACAATTCCCCCAGCAAACAATACCGATAGCCAGCCATCTCTTTTGGCCACATCTAGTAGTGGAGGAATAATGGTTACATGATTTTTCAAGCCAATAACAGTCATTGATAGGAAGATGACATGTAAAATACTGATTGATCCTACACTTTTCATGTTGAAAACCCTCTAACATTGATTGATACATATTAGCTTTGACAAAAAAAGTCGGCTTTATAAGCAGAAAATGGTATGGTTTCATGAAAAAACGAGGTATTAGATGACACCATCATCCAATACCTCATCATAGGAAAAGTAAGCTAAATTAATGAATATATTTTGTGCTAACAAGGTCTTCTTTTAAGACATCTGTTGGGATTTCAAACTCTACAACGCCCATATAGCCAGGTGCTACTTCATATTTATCAAAGGAAATCACAAGCTTGCCTTTATCAGAAATGTAGAATTGCTGATCGGGTTTAATGGCTGTAAATTCCTCCATTAACTCTTCATCGGCAAGGCCAGCACCCTTCACCCAGTAAACCTTATCCTGATTCGATTCAGCTATTTGTGTACGCATTTGTTCTTTAATATTTTCACTAATTGTTTCAACATAGTGCTGATCTTTAAAGAGCATTGGTAAAGTAATTAAAATTTCGTTTTCTTTATCGATCGTATCGTATTCCATTACCGTTGAAGAAGATGCAACGGTATTCACTACATAACGACCAATCGATAAAATTTGTTCATTATCGGTTTTAATTTCGTAGCCACTATCAATACCTAAATGACCACCGCCATTTAATTTTAAATCGCCCACTTCTGCCATAAATTCATCGTAAAGTGTTTTACCTTCTGCACGATACTTTTCATTTAATGTATTCGCCAAATCTTGATTTTCTAAGTTTTCAATAGAAGGTACTTTAATATTGGCATCATAATTATCTTCTGCCACTTCATATTCTGTCCAAGTCAATACTTTTATCACACTACCAACCACGGGAATTTCGGAAAGTGTGCGTGCCATTGCAGGGCTTACATTTAAACCAGCAGTAAATAGCATGGCTGCAGCGGCAGATCCAAGGACCCATTGAGGTGTACGATTTTTTTTCTTTTTTCGACCTTGCTTAAGTGCTCTTTCAACCACGAAGTCTAGCTCTTTTGGAATCGGGACTTTCATATATTGTTTTTCTAACTCCTGTAATTTTTTATCCATGTGCAGTTTCTCCCTTCACATCTTCCAATTGTATTTTCAATAGTTTTAATGCTTTATAAAGACGCGATTTGGCTGTACTCAACTTAATGTCGAGGATGTTCGCCACGTCAGCGAGTTTTAAATCCTCGAAATAATGGAGAATGACAACCTCTCGATACATTTGCGGGAGTTCATCCAACGCATGCTCCAAGTCAACGTTCTCATAAACATCCTCTTGAGCAGGCGTCAAATATTGTAATGTATCATCATCTGTCACTTGTAAGCGTTTATGCTTACGTAAAAAATCTATGGCTGTACGGACAACTATTTTATAAAACCAGCTTTTCATATAGGTCACATTTTCAAGTCGATCTAATGAAAGCATGGCTTTTTGGATACTGTCTTGTACAACATCTAGTGCGTCCTGTTCATTTTTTGTATAGCTATACGCGAGCAAATAAAAACGCTCTTTTTGTTCTCGAATGAATTGGACAAACACCTCTTCATGTTGAAATGCATTTCTTGTTCTCATGTCCAAAGAAGCTCCTTTATTAACATTATCAAATTGTATACATTTACTAGACGTTCGAGGAGAGGGAAAAAGTTGATGCCATGAAAAAAACTTACCCCATTTGAGATAAGTTTGATCCTTCTATAGTATTGGCATACGTTAGTATAACGACTGATCATGAAAAATAGTCATATGTATTTTTCAAGAGTAATAGAATGGTCACAACGATAAATAATTTACGTACATAGCCACTGCCGCGTTTAATGGCAAATTTTGAACCAACAATAGCTCCTGCAATTTGCGCAAGACCCATTGGTAGTCCATAGGCATAATTGATTTGTCCTAAGTATATAAACATAAGGAGGGCAGCTACATTACTGCCGAAATTTAAAAATTTGGCGTTTCCTGCTGCTTGTAAAAAATCAAAGCCAACTATGAGAAAAGCAAAGAGTAGAAACGAGCCTGTCCCAGGACCTAAAAAGCCATCATAGAAGCCAATAAGTGTAATCACGAAAACAAAAATAATAGAACGCTTTGGCGTTAATTGTTTATAGGTGGTCATACTGCCCCAGTCTTTTTTGAAGATGGTATAGATGGCAACGGCTGCAAGCATAATCAGCATTAATGGCTTTAGTACACTTGGATCCATTAGGTGGACAATCCAAGCACCCAGCATAGAGCCCAAAAAGACGAAGGGGAAAAGCTTATAGACGGCTTTAATATCTAGTTTACCAGAGCGATAAAATGTCACTGTGCTAGTAAGGGAACCCATTGTACCTGCCAATTTATTGGTTGCTACTGCAGCAGAGGGTGGAAGACCAACGAACATAAGAGCTGGTAATGAGATAAGCCCGCCTCCTCCAACCACTGAATCAATAAAGGCTGCTAAAAAACCGAAGAGTATTAAAATTAATAAAATATTTATATCTAAATCAAAAGGCACAAAAGGTCATCTCTTTTCTATCATAATAATCTGATAGTAGCGAACTGAGAATAGGCTGTAAATACTCTAGCTGCTATTTTTTAATAGAAATAAATGAAGTGATCCAATGCTAAATGACGATAATTTCTGCATAATTCAAAATAATTCTACTTGGAGTCATTATTTTGATGTATTATGTAGGTGATGATGTTTTTACGTAAAGGGGACGTGATGACATGAGTTTAGGAAATCATATACGTGTATTTCTCTGTGTTGTGTTTATGGGAGTACTTGTAGGGTATGTCTTTAATGCAAAAAAAGATATAACAGATCATGAGTATATTGATACCGTAAAGGAAGGCTATTTGGAGAATTTTTCAGATGTCACAGTTCGAAATGCGTTTAATTACGCTTTTTTTGAACCTTACTGGCGCTATTATGAAGCAAAAACTGGGGAGCAAGTTGTAGAATTATCAGGTGATATTACGTTTCAAGACGAAAAAGGACATGCTATTCTCCAATTTGTCGTGAACGAACAAACGCAGCAATTTTCCCTAGAGGCAATGAAATTTAAAGATGTAGTCTTAAACCAGCAGCAACAACAAAAGCTTGTTGGTATGGTCTATCACACATGGGAAAAGAAACAACTAGCTTATGAGTAAGGTTTTTTATTTTGTAAATCATCCAAACTGTATTACAGTAAAAGGGGGAGCTAGAGACAGAGAGGATGTTTTACATGAGATTAAGTATTTTAGATCAAATGCCGATTCCAAAAGGTCATTCTGCAGAAGAGGCTTTTCAACGTACAGAACAGCTGGCATTGCTAGGTGAAGAGCTTGGCTATCACCGTATGTGGCTTGCTGAACACCATAATAGCCAGTCATTGGCGAGTTCAGCTCCAGAAGTAACTGCTGCTTTTTTAGCTGCTAAAACACAGCGGCTTCGCATTGGTACGGGTGGCGTCATGATGATGCATTATTCACCCTATAAGCTAGCAGAGGTCTTTAAAACATTATCGGGGCTGGCACCCAATCGTATTGATTTTGGTGTGGGGAGAGCTCCTGGTGGTGATCATGCCGCTATCTATGCCTTGGCAGAGGGAAGACGACAACGCTTCACAGAACAGTATGATAAGCTAGAAATCATATTAAAACTAATGAATAATCAAAAAACAGGTGAACATGTCTATGATCAAGTCGTTGCAGCGCCTGCTCATATTTCATTACCAGAGGCTTGGTTACTAGGTTCTAGTGGTCAGAGTGCAATGCAGGCTGGTCAGCTGGGAGTAGGCTATTCATATGCACAATTTTTCACGGGCAATATGTCAAAGGATATCTTTGATGCCTATAAAGCCTATTTTACGCCTTCCTATTATATGGATAAACCACAGATCATTGTGACATATGCAGCAACAGTTGCCCCAACCTTAGAAGAAGCGGAATATTTAGCTAAACCGATTGATATTTCTCGTCTTCAATTAATGAAGGGGCAAATCATTCAAACAATGTCACCCGAAGAAGCGAAGGATTATCCATTAACTGAAATGGATAAATTGACGATTGACAATAATCGCAAGGCGAATCTTGTCGGAACACCACAAGACATTGCTTCTTTTTTAAGCGCTGAGCAAGAACGCTATGGCTTTGATGAAGTGATGCTAAATTGCAATCAATATGAATTAGAAAGTCGTTTAAATACCTATAGATTCCTGGCAAAGGAATTAATTCGATAAGAGGAAAAGCCATATTCATCATTTGAATATGGCTTTTGTGTATTTATTCGAATAGTGGCTTTACAATGAGAAAAACCCGGAAATTAATTTCCGGGTCTGATTACCACTTACATTTTTTGCTCCATGACACACTGCCTCGCTTCCGCATAGGATCTTAAGGATATTCCTAAGAAATCTGTACTTTAGCTTATTCAGTTTTGATGGTCCTTCTGAGTTATCGATCAATCGCACTCATCGGGTTAACCCTCCTAGTCATTGGATTTGAAGTGAAATCTTTAATAGTATAGCTCGACTATTATTTTTTATACATCTTGTGAACAAAAAAATTTTTTTTATCATAATGATATGGTGTTTGCGATGGACAGTGGTTGTCTATCGTTGATTTACGTACAGGTGGATTGATTTATGAAGGGAAAATCATTTCCGCAGACAAGAAAAATCAAGAGGCGGATTCCTCACTTACGATCGAACAATTATATACGATGCATTAAAGACCAGGTATACGGATAACCTACATTTTATAGCTCCATATGTAAAAAGAAACACCATGTTGTTCAACATGGTGTTTCTCTCATTAACCTATACGCGAGCAGAGCCACTCACAAAAGCGGTGTCTTGATAATACATATTTTTTACAAGGACATTTGGGCCTAAGCATTTGACTGCGGGACAATGGCAGTTAAGCGATTTTGCCAAATCGGTTGCCATCCATTTATCAAAGATCGATGGTAGTTTGTCATGTACAATATTGCCGAGGGCTGGTGTATCACCAAAGTCGGTAACGATCACATCACCTGTAAAGATATTGATATTCAATCGTGAACGACCGTCTGGGTCATTACGCATTGTGACATTCTTCGCTGTGCGGAGACGTTGTAACAGCTTTTGATCTTCTTCATTCAGGCTACATGGGTAGAATGGGAGTGTACCAAACAACATCCATGTATTGTCATCACGAATATCTAACAGGTGATGAATGGCCTCACGTGTTTCCTCTAGTGATAAAGAAGTGAGTGCACTTGCAAAGTCGGATGGGTACATTGGGTGCACCTCATGGCGTGCACATTTCATCTCATGGATGATTTGGTTATGGATATGTTCTAAGTATGGTAAAGTTTTTTTGTTTAACATAGTTTCCGCAGATACCATAACGCCGTGTTCAGCTAGCATTTTAGAGTTATCAATCATGCGTTGGAATAAAGCTGCACGCTGTTCATAAGTCGGTTTTCGCTCCATCATAGCAAAGCCCGTTTCAACGAATTCATCGATCGTACCCCAGTTATGTGAGATATGTAGGACATCTAAATACGGTGCAATCAGTAAATAACGTTCAGGCTCTAATGTTAAGTTGGAATTGATTTGTGTGCGCACGCCTCGTTCATGTGCATATTTCAATAAAGGCAATACATAGTTTTGAACGGACTTCTTAGACATCATCGGTTCTCCACCAGTAATCGAAATCGTTTTAAGATGTGGAATTTCTTCTAGGCGCTTTAAAATTAATTCGATTGGTAATGACTCTGGGTCTTTATTTTGTAATGTATACCCTACCGCACAGTGGGCACAGCGCATATTACAAAGTGTTGTTGTTGTAAATTCAATATTTGATAGTGTCATTTGTCCATGCTGTTCCACATCTAAATAAGCTTCCCAAGGATCAAAGACAGGTGTTATTTTTTGTAAGGTCGTCATCTTTCGTACATCTTCCTTTCTAGCAATCTATTGTCTCATATTCACCGATAATTTCAAATATGAAATTACAGAATGGGCTATTTTAGGGCTAGACGAACATTTTTTGCCAATATAGAAAAAGTTCCCTAGTTTCAATGGACGGATAAGCATGTGTATAAAGCGCCTATATGTTCTAATATTCTGTCATAGGACATTTTACTGTTATTTTTCATAAAAAACGTTATCATGATATAGAGTAAATAGTCACAATGCATCGAAGAAAGTGGGAATGAACATGACGAAATATGAGATATTATTGTTTGACGTAGATGATACATTACTAGATTTTGATTTAGCTGAAAACGCAGCACTTGACCGCATGTTTAAAGAGGAAAATATAGCAGTTACTTCAGAGATGATTGCGCGATATAAAGAAATTAATGAGTCCATGTGGCGTGCTTTTGAGCGTGGGGAATTAACAAAAAATACATTACATAATACGCGATTTGCTGTTGCCTTTAAGGAATTTGGCATAGAAGTCGATGGAGCTTACTTTGAAGCACTGTTCCAAAAATATTTGTGTGAGGCCCACCATTATGTAGAAGGTGCCTATGAGGTAATTGCACAGCTTGCAGACCATTATCATTTATATGTGGTGTCAAATGGTGTCACGGCTACACAAAATAAACGTCTTGTGGATGCTAAGCTAGCGCCACATTTTAAAGACATTTTTATTTCGGAGCAAACAGGCTATCAAAAGCCTATGCCAGCATTTTTCGATTATGTTTTTGAACGGATCGATGATTTTGATAAAGATAAAACGCTGATTATTGGGGACTCGTTGACATCCGATATTAAAGGCGGTTTACTATCAGGTATCGACACATGCTGGTTTAATATCCGTAATATCGAAAACACAAGTGAAATTAAGCCACATTATGAAATTAACAAATTACACGACTTATTTGAAGTATTGAATAAACAGCTAGTTTAGTACTACCTAAGGTGGAACTATTGGACCAAAGCAAAAATCATTGAGCACAGAGAAGATAATTATTTCCATGTACGGAATGAAATAGCTGGGAAGATATGTCCACCTTATATTAATACAAAGATTTAAGTACAAGCATGAAATTGTAAAAAAACAATTTCATGCTTGTACTTTTACCCAAACTTCATAAATTCGAACTGTTTCTTTAATCATTTCTCTATCATTGTCACTGGTTTAAAGATAGCCATTTCTAATAAATCCTTTTACATAATTTTGTCTGCTTTGATCAAGGCATCAATTATGACACCACTTCATAAAAAATAATATCCAAGTCTTAATGATTATGTCATATTTTATTATAAGAATTGTAGAGGGGAGTTCACTTGCTAGCAGTCTCTATAGTCGACAAGCCTCAAATTTTTATGCTTGCTACTACTTATTTTTAATGGGGTTCTTTGCTATTTTATGCCTTTACCTAAGAAACATCATGATACTATTTTAATATGCCTAAAAACACATATGTGATAAGGTGCTCAAAACTTTTAAAGATTCAATTTCAAAGTTAATTATCAAAAATTGAAGCCCAGGTGTTCAGAGACGAATTGAAATATTGTTTAACGAATAATGATATGTCTTACATGTAATTAGCTATGACAAACGTGTTGTACTTGTGTTAGAAAAAGAATATCATCAACAACTATCCGAGTTAGCGAAAACCCAGAACATAACCGATAGTAGGCTCGCACAAAGGATGATAGAGGAATATTTAGACAAGCATCAGAATTAAGGTATTTATTTTGAACAAAAACCTGGTTAATTTAAAAAACCGAACTCCCCATTCATCTACACGATAGTGCAATTTATTTGCAGTCTATTTCGTGTGAATGAAGGGGTTTTTAGTTAGAAGCAAACTATACATAATATCAAAATTTAGGCGGTATAGGATTTATGGTTTAATCATTTATATGTATTTACAAATAGTTCTTTTTATATATTAATTCCCATAATGTACTACCTAAAACGGTTAGTTTAGCACCATCCTAATAGTGATTGTCTGTCTATAATAGATAATGTTTCAAAAATCACAAGTATTAGGAGGAAACAATTTGCTAAGGAAGATTTTTATTCAATTGATTGTTTTGGCAATGTTTATTGCTTTTATTCCTTTTTGGAATTTTGCAAGTGTTGCTGCCAAAGAACAATCTCCCCAAAAAATTACGAAAGGAAAAGAAAAAATTGAAGTAGTAGGGGAACGTACTCAAACCTCTAAAACGTTTAACAATTCTAATGGTACTTATACAACTGAAATATATGAGGCACCTATTCATTTTAAAGATAATAAAGGTAACTGGAAAGATATTGATAACGGCCTTCAAAAAAAGAAAAATAATGGAAAAGGGCAATATAAAAATAAGGCAAATAACTTTACTGTAACATTTGATGAAAGAATTGATAAGGAAACCAACAACGTACAAGTTGCGGATAATCAATACAACCTTAATATTGGATTAAAAGAAATTAAACAAAAAGGTGAAGTAATTCCTGCTAAAGAGGTTATCGGGGTTGCTACAGATAACCAAATTGAGTACCAAAATGTTTTTGATAATATTTCCACTACATATTCTGTTGGAGAAAACTTTGTAAAAGAAGATATTATAATTAACAAAAAGCCCGAAAAAGGGTTACCCCAAACCTTCTCATATCAGCTATCCCTTGAAAATTTGACATATGAACAAATTAATAATCAAATCAATTTAAAGGACGCCAAAACAGGTGAGTTGGTTTATGTTATAGAAACACCGTTTATGTATGATGCTTATAAACCTGCAGGCTTTCAATCTATTGACGGTACAAATTCTATACCTGAAGAAGCAAAATCTTATAATATCACGTTAAAAACACGAAAAGAAAACAATACTTTATGGATTGATTTAACCCCAGATACAGCTTGGCTACAGGATACTAAAAGACAATACCCTATTGTCATTGATCCAACAATTGTACGTATCCAAGGTAACTCAAAAATGTTTGATACAACATTACGAAAAAAGTTTCCAACTCAAACTGGGGGAAATGATACAGAGTTAGGTACAGGTACAGCCACAGACGGGAATATTGTTAGAAGTTTATTGAAGTTTGATGTAACACCTATTCCAGAAAAAAGCATTATTATGTCTGCGGATGTAAGTCTTTATCTATCTTCAACTAATGATCCAACTCCTATTAATTTAAGTATGCATGCCATGAAACGTTCATGGGATGAAAATACGGCTACATGGAATAACTATGCAACAGCAGGAGGCTGGACAACAGGGGGAGGAGATTTTAATACCACGGCTCTTTCAACTGTCACAGGAGTCTCTTCAGTACCTAGTAATGTAGAAGAAGGTATTAAACGATGGTCTATTCCAACGAGTATGGTGAGCGGATGGCTATATAATCCAGAATCAAATCTTGGTTTATTATTAAAAAGCACTTCAGAAAGTACATTAATTTACAAAAAGTTCATCAGTAGTGAAAGCACAACCAACCCACTCGCTTATAAACCAAAACTTGTCGTTACTTATAAAACACCCAACCGTTTAGGGTTGGAAGACTATTGGGATTATGCCACACATGATATTTCAAATGGATCTAACTATGTAAATTTAGGCACAAATAATAATGTTATTCAATACACAGATTTTAGCTTATTCAACTATGGTGGATTTGGTTTAGATTTTACTAGAACTTATAATAGTAAGGATTTTGAAAAATCTCCATTTGGCTATGGTTGGAGTTTTACAGGTTCAGAGAAATTATTTTATAATGATAAATATTTTAATGTCGAATATAAAGATGCAGATGGTACGGTCCATGCTTACTCATGGGATGGAGATAAGTATATTGCACCAGCAGGTAATTATGATAGTTTAGATATGGTGGATAAGTACACTTTTAAACTGACTAGCAAAACTGGTATCACAACAACATTTAAAGTTAGAGAAAGCAATAGTGATACAGATGTGGAAGTAGCATATATTACCGAGCAAAAAGATTTAAATAGCAATACAATCACTTATAATTATGATACATCAAATCAGCTTACTTCTATCAGTACTAATCTAGGCACAAAATTACTGTTAACTTATACTGATGGGCTTATTACAAATGCAAAATACAATAAACAGGATATAACGTATACGTATACTGATGGTTATTTAACACGAGTACTGGTTAAGAAAGATGACACTACATCAACACCTACTTCGTTCTACTACACAACTAATGGACAGTTAACGAAAATCATCGATAGTAAGCAGAAAATAATGCTTTATGGATATAATAGTGAATTGGATTTAGTATCGGTAACAGAACCTTCATTAGATGGGCAAGTAGATTCTATCACTAATTACTCTTTAGATCGAACAAATAATATTGTGACAGTTACAAGCCCAGAAGGTACTGTTACACGCTATGGTTTAAATAACAATTTTAATGTAACGAAAATGTTTGATCCTTCAGGAGATACAACAACCTATACATTAGATGAAAATAGCTATAATGTTCTTTCACAAAATGTTATGTATTCAGATGGATCTACTTATACTAAGAAATTTAAGTATGATACAAAGGGAAATTTATTAAGCACTAATGATTCAAAAGGTGTGACAGAATCCTATACGTATAATGAGTACAGTAATCTTTTAACTCAGACAGATGCCAATCAGCAAACAACTACCAACACTTATCAGAATGGTAATCTAAAAACCTCCACAACACCTAAAGGAGAAACAACAACCTATACGTATAATGACCATGGGGATTTGACACAAGTAAAATATCCAGATGGGAAAATCGAAACGTATAGCACTAGCTATGAGAATAATCAAAAACTAACAACCTATCAAGATATTGAATTAGGTATTACAACTGAAACTGTAACTGATTTTAATGGAAATATCCTCTCATATGAAGACGGAAAAAAGGGGAAAACTAGGTTTCAATACAATCTGAAAAATGAACTAGTAGAGGTAGAAGATGCTGCAAATAAAATAACGACTTATACGTATGATGCCAACAGCAATTTAACATCTGTGACAAATGCTAATGGTAAAAAGCAAATGTCTCTTAGCTATAATGCACAAAATGCCATAGAAAAAGAAACAAATGCAGGGGGACAAGTTACATCTTACAATTATAATGCTGATGGTGATTTAAGTGAAATTATCAAGGCAGCAGGTGAAAAAATCGCCTATACTACTTCAGCTGATACCAATACACAGATAGTGAAAGTGAATGGGGTTAATCAGTTTTCAACACAAGTAGATGGTTTATCTACGACAGTGACAAATCATACACTTGGCAATCAAAAAGTTACGTATACCCTTTCAGAAAATGAACTATTACAAAGGGTAGACATTAGTGCACCAGTGAATCGTTCAATAATGTACACTTATAAAAATGAGAAAGATTTAGAGAGCATTCAATATGGTACAAATACCATAGAGTATGTAACAGATGAGAATGGTCAAACAACTCAAACCACACTTAATGGGGCAAACACTGCTAACTTCATATGGAATAAAAACAACTTATTGGAGAGCACAATTTTCAGAAATGGTGCAGCTATATTAAATGAGTATAGTTTTAATCAATTACAATCAGAAACATTGAAAACCAATAGTGAAACGACTTGGCAAACAAATAAGTATGAGTATGATAAAAATCAGCAAATTACCAAAGTATCAAACGATGATGGTACAGTCACTTACACGTACGATGTTTTAAACCAGCTAGTCAAAGAACAATACAGTAATGGTCTATCCATTTCATATACGTACGATTCAGTTGGAAACCGTATTTCTAAAACCACTTTGCAAAACGGTAGTATAACTACAACCAACTATAGTTATAATAATTCAAACCAGATGATGGCTGCTGGTGATAAAACTTATTATGTTAGCGACAATGGAAATGTTACAAATGATGGTGTTTTCCAATATGCTTGGAACGCATTTGATCAATTGACAGAAATTAAGTCTCTAACGGGTACGACAGTTGCCTCATATCGTTATGATGAAAATGGACGTCGTATATATAGTAAAGACAGTAACGGCGAAACGTATTATCGTTATAACGGTATAACAAATCAAGTATTGTTTGAAGAAAACTCAGAAGGGGTCATTTCAAAAGCATATACTTATGACGATAATGGTCATCCTCTAACAATGACTTATCAAGGTTCAACATATTACTACTTAACGAACTATCGTGGAGATGTACTAGCCTTAACAAATACAAATGGTGAAATTGTTGCAGAATACACATATGATGCATGGGGCAATATTATTAACCAAAGAGGTGCACTGGCAATTATCAATCCGTACCGTTATGCTGGTTATCGATACGATGAAGATTCAAAACTTTACTATCTAATGGCACGTTATTATAACCCAGATACAGGAGTGTTCTTATCGTTAGATTCTGTACGTGGAGATACAATGAATCCTTTAACACTGAATGGTTATAGTTATGCGAACAATAATCCTGTAATGTTCGTTGATCCAGATGGGGAATTCTCAATTTCAAAAAATTTAAAATCAATACTAAAATCATTTATTAAAATGATTTTCGCTGATTTACGTGAAAATACATTAACAAATTTTGTATTGTTTGTTGGTGGTGGTGGTGTATCCGCTTATGTTGCAAGAAAAATGGCCTTAAAGGGGTTTACTATGTTGAATAGAGCACCAAATAAAAAGGCAATTAAAGCTTTTATTACAGGTGGATTTAGCGCATATATTTCTGGATCCTTTCTTAAGGGAGCTGCAAGTACAGCAGTGAATTTAAGTGGAAAACTATGGAAATGGGATCCGTGGTTTGATACTACTAGGCTTGGAAAAACAATTGATAAAGGATTACTTAGTGCAGAGCGATATTTACTAAGTAAAATTAAGTAATAGGTGGTAATTAAAATTAATATATCTAAAAATCAGCCATCCAGAAAATATAATAGCATAGTAAGAAAAGCGAATCTTTATGATTTATTTTTTATGAAAAATAAAGCTATTAATACATTGGTTTCAGGGTTAAACTATTCTTTAACAGACACTGAAAAATCGAGTGCATTTATTTATATAGGACTTTTATATTCTGATTTAAAAAAATACAATAAGGCATCTGAATATTTTCATAAAGGTTTGAAAATCCTTGAAAATGAAGAATTCTATTACAGTCCTAATTTCAATAAAATCATTAAGGTTCTTGTAAAAAATAGAGATTTCGAAAAAGCCACTTACTGGTTAGAGAACTTTAATGGTAGAATATCCTATGATAAAAAATTTAGTAAACTAGGTAATCTTAATTCATATATAAAAAACATTAATAAGTAACCTGAGATAATATCAATTTTTTGAAAAACGTTCTAACAAGCAAGGGTTTAATACCTTGCTTGTTGTTTTTTATAGCGCTACTAGTAATAAAGCCCAAACACTATTGGTCAGTAGTTTGGGCTTTACTCTTTTATCTACGTTTATCCATCTCATTGAGTACCTTTTCACCATCTTTAGAAGACATGTTCTTATACAATGAAGTTGTTTTAATAGCTGAGTGACCTAATTGATCCCTTTATAAAATTATGTCTCCACCGCTCCGGGTAAAATCTACTGCAAATGAATATCTAAGTTTATGTGGACTTTTACCGTTTCTAAAGAAAGCTGCTGTATATTTATTTACGATATTTTGAATGGCTCTTCTATATAAAGGTCTTACAACACCACCATAAACGCTAACAAAAGGAAAGGGGGATTTTTTAGCGCCTGGGTATCTAGATTCTCTAACATCCATGAACCGTTCTAAATCTACAATAGCACTTTCTAAAACGGACACAGAGTCAGGTTTGTTACCTTTTCGTACAACATCTATGTATCTGCTGTGCAAATGTATATTGTTCATTTCGAGGAGGTATTTTTAATTATAGACAAAGGTATAAAAAATAGGGGAAAAGGCAAAACCTTTTATGAGACTAGTTTCCATGAAAGGGGAAATCTTCGATGAATATGGTTTTAACTGCTAATAAACGTCAAAAAGGGCGTCATTCGTCACTAACACAGCTTCGACAAAATGGGGCTATTCCTGGTGTTGTTTACGGTTTTCAAATGGAGCCGACAGCCATTACGTTAGATGCTAGAGCTTTTGCGAAAATATTGGCTGCACATGGTACGAAAAGTGTCTTTCAACTCGATGTGGAAGGAAAGCGCATCAATGCTGTTTTAACAGAAGTGCAGCGCTGTGCATTGAAGGGTAATGTAAAGCATGTTGATTTCAAGTCCATTAATATGTCTGAGGAGCTAGAAGTCGATATTCCGGTAACCGTGATTGGTGATGCTGTAGGAGTGGCAGAAGGAGGCTTCCTGCTTCAGCCTAATCGTGAGGTTCGCATTAAAGTGAAGCCAACTGAAATTCCAGAAACCATTGAAATAGATGCCACGAATGTTGCGATTGGCACTTCTCTTTATGTAGGGGATATTCGCCAACAGTTTCCGTTTGAAATTTTACATGAGGATGACTATACACTGGTGACCATCACACCACCAGCTGCTGAAAATGTACAGGAAGATGATACAGTCGACGATACACCTGAAGTGCTTGAAGCGACAGGGCAAAATACGGATGAAACAAGAGGATAGAGAAAGAGGGAGCCATCTTACATTTCGTAAGTGGCTCCTTACCGTTTATTGGTTAAACTGCTGTATCGATTTTCGGTAACGATAATATAAAGTGATGTAAATACTACAAGTTACTAAAAATAGCCATGGTGGGATAAAGCGCCCGATGGCAAAGGGTGTTTCAAATAAAAAGGCAAAAAGGAAAGAAAACCCTTCTTTCTCCCATAAACCAGGTGTAAAATACGCATTTTTTATACTGAAAAGGGAGTAGTAACTATCGTTGGCATAAAAAATCATTAAGAAGATAAATGACAGTATGGCCCAGTTGCTTGCTTGTTTCATTAAACGTTTATATTTCGCAATGTGGGAATCATGATCTGAAAATAATTCATCATTGCCATCTTTTCTTTTTAACCAATAGTAGGTGCCGTCATAGGCTTTTTCTTTTACTATACGCCAGCCAAAATCCTCATGTAATTGCTTATAGGTCGCTTTCTTTTCTTTGCGAAGATCCTGCTGACAATCAATCCGAATAACTTGTTCAAGATCTTCAGTAGGCTGAAATGTATAAATACCTGCTGAGTTTATGTTGGAGCATATCCAACCCTTGGCTAACATTTCGTTTAACCAACGCTCTTCCTTTTCGATATCAAAAAAGATTTTAAACTTTATCATGTTCGCCAGCTCCCTCGTATAAAGATAAAATGCGCTGCAATCTTTGTTGCTCTGCGGCTAATATTTCTAGACCCTCTTCTGTCGTTTGATAAACCTTGCGTCTTGTATCCTGGGTTTCAACAGGTGTAATCCAATGATATTTCAATAAATTGTCAATGGCTCCATACATCGTACCTGCAGCAATTCGGACTGTACCAGCACTCATTTCCTCAATTTTTTGCATCATAGCATAGCCATGTAGCGGTTCACGTAAGGCGAGTAGAATATAATGCATGGTTTCGGATAAAGGTAATAATTTATGTTTTTTCACATCTTCACCTCAAATATACAGTTGGACTATATAGTTTGATTATATATAGTTGCACTGTATATTTCAACTGTAAAAAAAGACAATGCAAAAATGCATTGTCATTAAAGTTTAGACAACAGCGCTTTTCACGCCTGTCCATCGCATAAATAATTTTTCGTTATAGGATAAGGCAAATTGTACGATTGGTCCAAGTCCAAATGCCATAAACACCGTACCGATGCCTATAGGACCGCCAAGTAGGAAGCCAATAATTGCAACTGTTACTTCCATTGTTGTACGAGAGCGGGTCACACTCCAGCCAAGCTTATGGACCATCATCAGCATAAGTGTATCACGAGGTCCAATACCTAAATTCGCCACCATATACATCCCACAGCCCCAGCCTAGTAACACTAACCCTGTAAGGTAAGAAATAAGTTGCATCCAAAAACCATCAATATCAGGTAACCAATAGTTGAAAATATCGATAAAAATGCCTGCCAAAAACATATCGATAAACGTTCCAGGTAAAGGAAACTTTTTCGTAATCAGCATATCAAACGCTAAAATAGCAAGTCCCAAAATAATGGACCATGAACCGATTGATAAGCCCAATGTTTTTGTTAAGCCAATATGTAGTACATCCCATGAGCCCACACCAAAAAGTTGGCCTTTAATTGTTAATGTGATCCCAAAAGAAAGCACGATAATGCCTGTTATGAAAAACAAACAGCGCGTGAAAAAAGCTTGTTTCATTTTTAACCCTCATTCATTCGAAAATTCCTGTTGTCCATCCAGTTATTATAACAATAGATTTTCAATATGCCCGAAGATTGTCATTTCACATTTTTCAAAAAAAGACGGTTAGCTTTCTTAGGAGAGGGCAAAATAGATATGTAGATGAAAGGATGGGATACTATGACTTCTGTACGTGATGAAATTTTAGAAGTGTTAAATCGAGAAAAGATTGGAACAATGGCAACTGTAGAAAATGGCAAACCGTACTCACGTTACATGACGTTCCAGCATGAAGATTTTGTGTTGTATACAGTGACGAATAAACATTCAGAAAAAATGGAAGAGCTACGCAAAAATCCATATACCCATATTTTATATGGCTACGAAAATGGTGGCTTTGGTGATACGTATGTGGAAATAGAAGGCAAGCTTACGGAAGTACATGAAGAAGGGATAAAAAATAAACTAGCCGAATTTTTTACAAGTATCTTTGTTGGCAATCAGGATGAAATGGTGACATTAAAAATTGAGCCTATTCGTATGCGCTTGATGAATAAAAAAGGGCAACCACCCAAAGAGCTAGAATTTTCGAACGACCATTGATCAATGGTCGTTTTTTACTGACGTAACGATAAATAGTTGCAATGATTAGTAGCTTTTTGGCATGATAGTTCTTAAAAGAAAAAGGAGTATAGGTTATGTCGATAAAATTACAGCAGCTAACACAAAATGTATTATCATCTCAAGGAAAATTAGAGGCAGATTTTATACTGAGAAATGCGCAAATTGCGGATGTTTTTTCGTTAACATGGCAAAAAGCAGATATCGTTGTGAAGAATGGTATGATTGTTGCTCTAGATCGCACTAATCAGTTTCAGGCTAAACAGGAAGAGGATGCGGCAGGAGGCTATGTCATTCCCGGATTAATTGATGGTCATATACATATTGAATCTTCTATGTTGACACCTGGAGAATTTAGTCGCGTTTTACTTCCTCATGGTATCACAACCGTGGTGACAGATCCACATGAGATCGCCAATGTCGCAGGAGCGGAAGGCATTCAATTTATGCTCGATGATGCACAAAAGGCAGATATGGATATTTTTGTGATGCTGCCATCAAGTGTGCCAGGTACACAGTTTGAAAATGCAGGCGCTACACTAACAGCTAAGGATTTGGCACCATTTCTACAACATGAGCAGGTTCGAGGATTAGCTGAGGTGATGGATTTCCCAGCGGTGTTAAATGGGCAAGAGGACATGCTTCAGAAAATTTTATTATCGCAGGAAGCAAATTTAGTCATTGATGGGCATTGTGCAGGCTTACAAAGCGAACAAATTACAGGCTATCGAGCTGCGGGTATTCACACAGATCATGAATGTGTAACGGCTCAAGAAGCGATTGACCGTGTAGAGCAGGGGATGTATGTACTAATCCGAGAGGGCTCAGCCGCGAAAAACTTACGTGACTTATTGCCAGCTGTCCAGTCACACAATGCTCGTCGCTTTGGATTTTGTACAGATGATAAATATGTGGATGAGTTAATCGATGAGGGCAGCATCAATTATGATATCGCCATGGCAATAGCTGAAGGGATGCAACCATTGCAAGCAATCCAGTTAGCAACGGTAAACACAGCAGAATGCTATCGTTTATTGGACCGAGGTGTACTTGCACCAGGCTATAAGGCAGATTTTGTGTTAATAGACGATTTATCGACGATGCAGGCAAAAGCTGTATGGAAAAATGGGCAGAAAGTGGCTGAAAATGGTGAGATGCTGACAAATCGACAAGCGCCAGTTGTGCCTGCTCATATCTATCAATCTGTCCATTTACCGACCATTACAAAGGATAGGCTACAACTAGCATTCACAAAGGGTACAAAGGCGAATGTAATGGAGATTGTGCCGAATCAGCTAATTACCAATCATGTAATAATGGATGTCCCTGTAAAGGAAGGGGTCTTTGTCCCGTCTGTAGAACAAGATCTATTAAAATTAGCCGTAATCGAACGTCATCATCAGTTACACACGACAGGTTTAGGAATTGTCAAAGGCTTTGGCTTACAAAAAGGAGCAGTAGCCACAACAGTAGCTCATGATTCCCATAATGCCCTTGTTGTAGGAACAAATGATGAGGATATGGTCATGGCGCTTACTCGCATTCAGGAAATCCAAGGGGGCTTTGTGATTGTTGCGGATGGCCAAATTCTAGCGGAGATGCCATTAACCATTGGTGGCTTGATGACGGATGTACCAGCTCAAGAGGCAAAGGAGCAGCTAGCAGGCTTGCACAGTGCATTAAAGACGCTTAATCCAACATTAGATTTCCATTTTCTCCTGACGTTTTCTTTTGTGGCATTACCAGTTATTCCTGCTTTAAAGCTAACAGATACAGGATTATTTGATGTGACAACCTTCCAGCATATCTCAGTAGAAGCATAGACGGTAGAACGACCTAATTGCGGTAAGCGATTAGGTCGTTTATTATCATTCTGTATACCGTAATTAGGTAAATCTTTTTATGTCGTGGAAATATATTTTCCAAGAGGCTACTTCTGCTCCTTCATCGAGCAATATGCAGCCAGCGATTTATCATGATGGGGACGAGGATAATGTTAGAAAATTGTCGGTACCATACCACCATCCATACGAATCGGTGATCCTTTAAATGCAGATGCAAATGGACTACATACAAATGTAGTTATTCTTCCTATTTCGATTGGTTTGATAAATCTTTGTATTTCTGATTGAGGTAGGTTTGTCATCATAAATTCTTTCTCTTTCTCAGAAAAACTCATGTCTTGATTAGGAAACATACCATCAATTATTTGATACACATTCTCAGAGAGTGTTGGTCCTGGCAAGATTGTATTAATTGTAACCTCTTTTCCTATTGTTAATTTAGAGAGGCTTTTTGACAAAGATAATAGCATCGTTTTTGTCATGCAATATTGAGGCATTTGTCCCGAGGGCATAATTGCTTCTTCACTGGCAATAAAAATAATGCGACCAAAATCATTTTCCAACATTTTTGGTAAGTAAAATTTAGATAATCCATTTGCCGCAAGAACATTAGTACGGAAGTATTTTTCCCAAGTATCATCATCAACATCTTCATATGGCATAATTTCATAGATACCCATATTGTTAATTAAAATGTCAATACACGGATATTTTTCAAATAAAGCTTCTCTTTGATGTATATCAGCAATATTGGCTGTAGCATTTTGTGGAAAAGTAGATGGATAAGCTAATTTAATTTCATTTACAGTGCGTTGTACCTCTTCATCATTTCGCCCATTTATTAGTACGTTCACACCTTCTTTGGCTAGTTCGATAGCGATTGCTTTACCTATACCTCTTGTAGATCCGGTCACTAAAGCTGTTTTATTGTTCAATCCTATATCCATATTACATTGCTCCTCTATCTATTTTGATTTTCTGGATGTAAAAATAAAAACGCCAACTTTTTTGAAAGTCTGACTATTGGTCTTGTGTTTCAAAATTTTATATTTATCTAATTTGTTCCTACATGTTTAGAACGCCAATTTGAAGGCGTATCACCTTCCCATAGGTGGAAGGCACGGTAAAATGAGTTTTGATCTTCGTATCCAATCAAGAAGGCGACATCTTTAATATCAAGCGAGGGGTCTGCTAGATACTCGCGGGCCTGATCCTGTCGAACTTGTGTTAACAAAAACTTAAAGCTCGTGCATTCGTTAGTAAGCCTGCGCTGCAAGGTACGGTCGCTCATTCCTAGCTCGCTCGCGACTGTCTGTATGTCAGGCCGTCCTCCTGCTAAGCTACGTTTTATTATCCATTTAACCATCTCAGTGATGGAGCTGCTATGTTGGTGCACATTCAACGATTGATCCAGAAGAGGGGTCAACATTTCCAGCAACTCCAAGTTATATGAGGCAAAGTGACGATCCAGATCCTCGCGGTGTATCGTCAACCGGTTACACTTTGCACCAATTTGGATACTGCAACCGAAATAATCTTCAAGCGACTGTACATCGCCCATTTCATGTGAAAATTCAACGAACTTTGCTGCGATCGGTTGACCTGTCCCCCGACGTCCAAGCTCAAGAAGAAATGCAAGTGTGATACCAACCAGCATAGGAGGACCAGGTTGCTCAGTATACGACCATTCTAGTTCGATTGTACATTCCTCACCCTCCTCAGTGATACGCAAGCTTTCAGGCGGACACAGTTGTTTGTACCGTGCCATTCTCTTTAAGGCATCACGATAATCACGTGCATGGTAGGCTACTAGGACAGTAGGGGGGTAATGATTTGGTTCAAAGCTAGTCGCTAGTTTGATGATTCCTTTAGCAGTGTCGTCAATGATATCGGAATAAGCCTGCCAAATCGAAAAATATTGAGTTATAGAGACGACAGGTTCATTAATGATTGTAATAGGTAGTCGTGCTTTTCGAACCACGTCTTGCGGGGCTATCCCTACTTGACGTAACCCTTCCCAAAATCCCAATATTGGTCATATCGTGAATTTTGTCCTGCTTTGTTTGAACTGGACAGTTTATATAGTATCTTTTCAATCACGCCTTGTAACTAGCAAACAGTGACTACTAACTTGCAATGTACGACAAATTCTTAGAAAACAAGAATAGTAGGCATCATTTTACGTCAAATAATTAAACAATTTTAATGCTTGGATCAATAAAGCAACTATTGCTTCCCTTAACTTTAGCACATCTTTATCACGCGCATTGGCAGTATTCTTTTTTCTCTCTTACAAGAGATATTTTGATTTTCCTCAAGATAATTAATACAGAATAGGGGATAGAGGCCACATTTTTAGCCACGCCCAGCCTATCTCAATACAGCCAAAAAAATGGCTTTATACATTTTGCCAAAGGAAGGCAAAACAGCAATCTCCTTTAAAATCACTTTTTTCGATTGATTTTATCGAAATAATCATCTTTATCGAATTGTAAATACATAATAAGATATAGGTATACGGGAACAATAGTAAAAACTTCAAGGAAGCGGGGATATTCTAAATGTCAATAGCAGTTATTTACGGTGGCAATCGGTCGAATGGGAATGTAGAGACTTTAACAAAATTAGCCACTCAAGGCCTAATGATTGAAGAAATTTATCTAAAGGATTGTGTCATTCAGCCAATAATCGATAAGCGTCATGCTGAGGAGGGATTCTCAGATGTCAGCGATGATTATAATGCCGTCATTGACCGTATTCTTCCGCATGATATTCTTATTTTTTCTACGCCTATTTATTGGTATAGTATGACAGGAGCGATGAAGAACTTTATAGATCGATGGTCACAAACCTTAAGAGACCCGAATTATCCTGATTTTAAAGCATTAATGTCTTCTAAAAAAGCATATGTTATTGCAGTTGGTGGAGATGAGCCTTATATAAAGGGGTTACCAATGATTCAGCAATTTCAACATATTTTTGATTTTGTTGGGATAACCTTTGAGGGGTATATTCTAGGAGAAGGAAACAAGCCAGGCGATATTATTCAAGATCTCAAAGCGTTGTCTGCAGCTGACCATCTTAGAAAAGAATTGCAATAGGTGTTGGTTTAGAAAAGAACGAGCCAACTATCAATCGACCTTATTAGCTGTTAGATTATATTTACTATTTTTATAGCAGAAACACAGAAACGTATTTGGATGAAAGAAGTCTCCAAATTCGTTTCTTTTTATATGATAAAAGGATTAAATGCCAGTCACTACATTTGGCAGCCCTTTCTTTCAGTTACAAACTAGTGTATATTGGATTTTATTATCGAAAAGGATGAATGTTTTTAAAAAAACTATCGAAGAAATAGATAAAGGGGTTCAAGTGATGGATATTAAGCAGCTTCAAACGTTTTTTACAGCAGCTGAAACATTAAGCTTTACACAGACAGCCCAGCTTCTTGACTACGCTCAATCGAGTATTACAGCTCAAATCAAAACTTTAGAACAAGAGTTGGGTGTTCAACTTTTTGAGCGGCTTGGCAAGCGCATTATTCTCACGGAAGAGGGCAAGCGTCTACAGCATTATGCAAAAAAAATGCTTGAGCTAGACCGTGAAATGAAAAAAGCTATATCCAACGAGCAGGAGCAAGTCCTATTGAAGATGGGGGCACAGGAAAGTCAGTGTGTCTATCGATTGCCCAGCATTTTACAGCAATTTCAACAGGTTCACCCCCATGTGAAAATCATTTTTAAGCCAGTGCATACAACGGACATTGCTAAAAAGCTATTACAGGCAGGGGATCTAGATGTTGCCTTTATTACAGATACCTACCAGGAAACATCGATGTTACAGCGACAGCGATTGATTGAAGAGCAGCTTATTTTTGTCAGTGCACCTATCGAAAGAAGGGAGCCGCTATCCGCTCAACAGCTAGCACATGAAACGATGCTGTTAACTGAAACAGGGTGCTCTTATCGTAATCATTTAGAAGCATTGCTTCAGCTAGAAGGGGTTCGGCCTTTACAAATGATTGAATTTGCCAGTATTGAAGCGATCAAACAATGTGTAATTGCAGGTCTAGGTATGACGTTTTTACCTAAAATGGTCGTAGAAAAAGAACTGACATTGGGACATGTAACAGAGATACCGTCCACATTAAAGCTAGCTCCTATTTATACAGATATTGCTTGGCATAAAGATAAGCATTTGCAACCGTGCCTCCTCGATTTTATTGCTATTGCCAAGCAGAAGTATCAAACGCTGGGGAATTAAAAAAAAGGAGCCTGAATGAATCAGACTCTGTTAAAATTATTGCTGCTTGAGGGTACCCGAAAAATTGGTGCCTTCATTACGTTCAGCACGACAATCAATCTCGGACACCTTTAGGGCATTATTGGATAAACGTTCAAATTCAACGACACAGCGATTGCCGTTTGAGGACTTATTCATTAAGGCTTTTGAGCTGCTTGTTATCGTGGCTGTTCCATTGACGTTACCTGAAGCTGTCCCATCATTTGCTGTTAAAGCAATAGAGAAGCTGTTACTTGTAGCGTTCGAAATGACGGCATCGCGGCGGTTAAAATCGTTTGCACCTTTACCCCATTTGTAATAATACGTATAGACACCTTCCCAAGCACTTTTACCAGGTGTTGCTTGTTGCAAAGATTTATCGAGCTGACTTTGGGCATTTTTAGCTCTTGTCATTAATGAAACATTGTTGGCATTCTCGTGTATGGCTTGTGCATCCGCTGAAATTTCATAATAATTTCGCTCGTCCATACGATAAAGCATCGTGACAACTTGCGCACGGGTCATGTTATTTGTCACGCCATAAAACTTTTGTAAATTACGATCTTCATACTGTGGATTTAGCCCGGAAGAAATATAGGTATCAAGTAAAAACTGAATAGATTGATCTAATCCCTTCTTACCGCTAGCTAAATGAGCAATAGCCTGTGCCACTACACCGCGCTTTACAGTAGCCGCTCGAATTCGGTTGTCGAAATAGCCATTTAAAGGCACCCCGTAGCTTGCGAGCTGGTTATAGAATTCATCCGACCAGTTTGCCGAAGGCGTTTGCTTTTTTAATTCGTCGATGGGCGTTTCGAGCTCATAAAAATTGGCTAATAGTTTTGCTAATTGCTGTTCAGTAATAGTAGCATTCGGTTTAAATGTACCGTCTGTAAAGCCATTAACAATATCATATTCTTCTGCCCATAAAATAGCTTCATAGGCATAATGATCCTCTGATACATCCCGAAAGCCAGCAGCTTGTACATTGCCTGCACTAGCGATAATCAGAATAGAAAATAATAATGTACCAATTAATTTTTTCATTCGTCGTCTTCATCCTTTCTTGCTCGCTTTAGTAATAGTTTGCAGGAAATGGATAAAAACTGCAAATTTTTCTAGTGAAAAAATAATCGCTGCCCTTTGTCGGGAAGCGATTATTTTAAACGTCATTATTGGGCTGTGTAGCCACCATCTACTGTTAATGTGTTCCCTGTCATAAACGTTGAATCGTCACAAGCCATAAATAAAACAGCTTTTGCCATTTCCTCTGGTTGTCCTAGTCGTTGCATAGGTGTGATCTGACGTAATGGTTCCTTACTTTCTTCTGGAATAATCGGTGTATCAATAAAGCCTGGACATAGGGCATTAACACGAATACCTCGCGTAGCAAATTCCAATGCTAATGAACGTGTTAAATTAATCACACCCCCTTTTGCTGCATTATAAGCAGCTGATCCTGGCGAGCCAACCCAACCATACATCGAAGCTGTATTAACGATTGTACCACCATTCGCTTTTAGCATTTCTTTGATGGCAGCCTGCGCCATTAAAAATACACCATCTAAGTCTACATTTACAGTTTGACGCCATTCCGCATAAGGAAGCTCCTCAGTTGGCGTAACACGACCAATTCCTGCATTATTAAAAAGGACATCGACTTTGCCAAATGCCTCAATCGTTGTTTGATAAATAGCAGCTACTTCCTGTTCATCCGTTACGTTTGCTTTGATGAACATGGCTTCTGCGCCTGTTGCCTGTAGTTCGACTGCAAATGCTTGGCCTTTTTCCTCGTTTAGGTCCACAAGCACCACTTTTGCTCCCTCTGCTACAAATAATTGAGCGGTTGCAGCACCGATACCAGAAGCACCACCTGTAATAATTGCGACTTTATCTTGTAATTTCCCCATACATGACACTCCCTTAAACAATCATTTTTCTTGCACACTGTGTAAATCACGGTGTACTTTTATTGTAAAACGCCTGAAAACGGAAACAATCATTAATGTCGTAGTAAATATCTAACTAGTAGACATATGTCCCTGAAATGTCTAAAAGGGGGAAGTAAAATTGCCAAAATGGACACAAAGACAAGAAAGAACCCGCCGTCATTTTTTTGAGGCGTTTGTCGATTTAATGAAACAACATGGTTTTCAAGCCATTACAGTGAAGGATATTGTAGAACGAGCCGGCTATAACCGAAGTACCTTTTATGTGCATTTTCGAGATAAATTTGAGCTGGCAGAGAATTTACTAGAACAGATGCTGAATGGTCTGGAAGTAGCAGTAGGTGAACCCTACCTATATGGGGAAAAGGTATATACAACAAAATTGAAGGCACCATCCTTTAATATTATTCATTACATTTATAAGCATCGTTTGTTTTTCGAGCTGCTGAATGTGGAAGATACGATTCCTGGGTTACATACTCGTATGCCCTTAACGATTACAAAAATTTATCAAGAGCAATTTAAATTTGAGACGATCAATCAGCAGCCTGTCAATATGAACATGTTCAAGCATTATACTTCCTACGGCTTTTATGGATTGATGATGCAATGGATTGCAAGCGGTTATGGAAAATCAGAAGAAGCTTTAATTAAGGATATTATTGAATTAACGAAAACACATATTTATGCCTTTGAATTTATAGGAAAACCGTTAGAAAAAGAAGAATGAACGTTTATTCACATAAATCTATGTATTAAAAAATCTCTAATGTTAGCATTGGGGATTTTTTGTTTGGGCCAAACTAATTTTTACATAAGAAAAAAATTTTTTAAAAGAAATTTTCATAAAGTAGTTGAATTTTCTTTGCATTAAGCATATATTTTTCCTAAGGGAAACAAAATATCTGTGGAGAAAGAAGAGTGCATGAATGAAAGATTTAGGTGATTTCAAGCTGACGATTCTTCCAATGGTCATTTTAATTATTTTAGCAATCGTATGGAAACTGACCGATTCAGTAGGCGCAGGGATGATGTTAATACTTTTCTGGATGAGCTGGCGCCAGCTTATCAGGAAAATGAATATAAATTAAGGCATTGTATGAAAAAAAGCTGTGAGATTAGCGTTCAATACCATTAGAGGGCGGGCATGACAAACAATATACGGCTTGTCCGCCGATTGGTTACGTTGTTGTTTAGCACTTTTTTCAAACAATTGCTTAAAAATGAGAAAGTCGAGGTAGGAAAATGAAACAATGGTTAGGCGTGATGGTATTATCACTCTCATTTCTATTATTTGGCTGTTCAGCAGAAACAGAGGGTGAAAAAGAAGGCATTGTGGTCGCAACCACAGGACAAATTGCAGATGCGATTAAAGTAATCAGTGGCGATCATTTACAGGTATCGGCATTGATGGGTCCAGGTGTAGATCCGCATCTCTACAAGGCGACTCAAAGTGATTTATCGAAATTGGATAAAGCAGAAGTCATTTTTTATAATGGCTTACATTTAGAAGGACAAATGCTCGATATTTTTGAACAAATGGCGAAGGATAAAACGGTCCTGGCAGTGGGCGAGACATTAGATGAAAAGCAACTGCTTGCCAGTGATACGGATGCCATGCTCCATGATCCGCATATTTGGTTTGATATTGAGCTTTGGCAAGGTGTTGTCAAGGCAATCAGTACGCAGCTTCAGGAAGAATACCCTGAATTTAAAGCAGATTTTCAAACAAATGAAGCAGCTTACTTGAAAAAGCTAGATGATTTACAAAGCTACGCAGAAAAGCGTGTGAATGAAATACCACAGCAACAAAGAATATTAGTAACGGCTCATGATGCATTCAATTACTTTGGCAGAAGTCAGGGATTTGAAGTACGTGGCTTACAAGGACTGAGTACGGATTCAGAGTATGGTGTGAAAGATGTTCAAGAGATGGTTGATTTCTTAGTAGAAAATAAGATTAAGGCTCTTTTTATAGAATCCAGTGTGTCCGATAAGGCGATGAAAGCTGTCATTGAAGGGGCTAAGGAAAAAGGCCACGACATTGTCATCGGTGGGGAATTATTCTCCGATGCTATGGGAACTGAAGGAACAACAGAAGGTACGTATATAGGTATGTATCAACATAACATCGACACGATCGTCGATGCATTAAAGTAGGTGAAGAAAATGTATGCATTAACAGTGGAAAATCTATCAGTGGCGTATGATAAAAAAACAGTATTGGAAAATGCCTGTGTAACAGTGCCTACAGGTCATCTAGCTGCCATTATTGGCCCAAATGGTGCAGGGAAATCCACATTCTTAAAGGCCATTTTAAATCAGCTTCCCAATAAAGTAGGAAAGGTAGAAATTTTAGGGAAGATGTTTGAGCCAAAGAGTTTGGTCGTAGGCTATGTGCCACAGCGTAATGCGGTGGATTGGGATTTCCCAACAAATGCGTTGGATGTGGTGCTCATGGGGCGTTATGGCCATTCAGGTTTATTTAAAAGACCGTCTAAGCAGGATAAAATTGTTGCTCGACAAGCTTTAGCAAGTGTTGGGATGCAGGATTTTGCAGAGCGTTCCATCGGGCAGCTTTCAGGAGGCCAGCAACAGCGTGTATTCCTGGCTAGAGCACTTGCACAAAATGCAGATATATATTTTTTAGATGAACCATTTGCAGGAGTAGATGCTGCGACAGAAAAAACGATTATTGATATCTTAAAGGATTTAAAGGCACAGGGAAAAAGTATTTTTGTTGTGCATCACGACCTTCAAACCGTCAAAGAATACTTTGACTATACGATTCTATTAAACAAAACGATTTTAGCATCAGGCGCAACGGAAGATGTTTTTACACCAGAGCAATTACAAAAAACATATGGTGGTAAACTTTTCATGATGCAGCATGTGTAAGGAGGGACATAATGTTAAGCGGTAACTTATTGTGGGTACTGAGCGGAACGATGTTACTTGGCATTGCAGCAGGCATCACAGGCACGTTCTCCTTCTTACAAAAACAGAGTCTAGTAGGGGATGCTGCTGCGCATGCAGCATTACCAGGCATTGCCCTTGCGTTCCTGCTAACAGGTCAAAAGGAATTGCCAATTTTAATGCTAGGAGCGGGCATTACATCTGCATTATCTGTGTATTGTATTCAATGGATTGTGTCATTTTCAAAAATGAAGGCTGACGCTGCCATTGGATTAGTCCTCACCGTATTTTTTGGTGTTGGTGTTGTATTTTTAACAGTGGTCAACCGTAGTCCACTGGGGAATCAGAGTGGTCTGAATAATTTTATTTTCGGTAAAGCTGCGACGATGACCAAGGCAGATTTAATGTGGCTCTTTATTAGTGCAACCATCATTATTATGGTCAGTCTCTTGCTTTATAAGGAATGGAAGCTACTGATCTTTGATCCTGTTTATGCAAAAGGGATTGGCTTACCAATAGAGGCTTTAAAGGCAACATTAACGGTTTTAATTGTCATGACAATTGTTACAGGTATACAAGCTGTTGGCGTCATTTTAATGTCAGCGCTATTAATTATTCCTGCTGCCAGTGCCAAGCTATGGACAAAAAAATTGAGCACAATGCTCATTTTAAGTGCCGCGATTGGAGGTATCGCTGGCATAACAGGAACCTTTATTAGTGCGATTCGAACAGGGTTATCGACGGGTCCTATAATTGTCTTAGTGGCAGCAGGTATATTCTTTCTATCGTATTTTATAAGTCCAACTGGTCAAATTAGTAAATATCGTAGGAAAATGCAATTTCGAAAGCAGGGTGATGTAGGATGATCGAATTTTGGGTTGTATTCACGGGACTGTTAGTTGGGGTAACTTGTGGAATTGCAGGTGTCTTCCTCATCTTGCGTAGAATGTCCATGATTGCAGATGCGATCAGTCATACAGTGCTCTTTGGTATCGTGATGGCATACCTTATTACCCAAACATTGAATGGCTTTTGGATGTTGGTAGGTGCCGCCTTTGCAGGGATTTTAACAGCCTATCTTGTGCAATTATTACATTCTTCTGGTATTCAAGAAGACGCAGCGATAGGCGTAGTGTTTACATCTCTGTTTGCAGCAGGTGTTCTCCTCATCACCTTATTTGCAGGCAATGTGCACTTAGATGTTGAGCATGTTTTAATGGGAGAAATTGCTTTTGTTCCTTGGGATAAATGGACATTGCTTGGGCTGGCAATGCCTAAGGCTGTATGGATGCTCTTGCTCGTCCTCGTCATTAATATGGCGTTCCTACTCCTATTCTTTAAAGAAATGAAGCTTACGACGTTTGATCCTGTGTATGCAGCAACCATTGGGATTCCCGTTGTCTTTCTTCATTATGGCTTTATGACATCGATTTCGTTTACAACAGTGGCAGCTTTCGATAGTGTAGGGGCCATTTTAGTGGTTGCCATGTTGATTGGGCCAGCTGCAACCTCCTACTTAATCAGCAAGACGATTAAGCAAATGTTCGTCTATAGTATGCTCTTTGGAGCTGCTGCTTCCGTCATTGGCTATTATTTAGCGAAATTCTGGGATACCTCTATAGCAGGTATGATGGCAACAACAGTCGGCTTTATTTTTATCGTGACGTTTATCTGTCAAAAAATCGTTGAACGTAGAAAAAAAGCACTTGTTCATAAACTAGAAACTTCTTAACGAAAAACGTCGTTTGATACGCCCATCAAACGATGTTTTTTCTTTTGGAGACAAGTTCAAACTTTTGAATGAGTACTCCTTCTAGGAAAAATAGTATACTCGTTAAGATAAACTAGAAAGAGAAAGAATAGCACAGCATCTAGCAAATTTTTCTATATTTTCATGTACGAAAATTTAAAATTTTGTTACGATAAATTTTAGGATAGCAACAAGGAGAACAGCATGTGGAGAAATCGAAACGTATGGATTATTTTATTAGGTGAATTTGTCGTAGGTCTTGGCTTGTGGGCTGGCATTATTGGCAATTTAGCCTTTATGCAAGAGGTAGTACCTTCTGACTTTCACAAATCATTAATTATTTCTTGTGGTATTTTAGCAGGCTTAGTTGTTGGTCCAATGGCAGGACGTATCATTGACCAATCGAAGAAAAAAACGGTTGTCCAGATGGCGAGTATCGGACGCATCATCAGTGTTTTATTTATGTTTATCGCACTTTATACTAATTCGGTCATTTGGATGATTCTATTTTTAATCACGCTGCAAATAGCGGCAGCATTTTATATGCCTGCCTTGCAATCTATTATTCCCATGATTGCGAAGGAACAGGATTTAATTACATTAAATGCTTGGCAGATGAATGCGAGAACCATTTCAAGGATCATCGGTACAGCCGCTGCTGGATTTATGCTCAGTTTTTTTGAGTTAAAATGGTTATATATTATTTCATTTATTGTCTATTTAGGCATGTTTGTCATTACTAGTTTATTGCAATTGGATGAAGCATCTACTGAAACGATGACAAACAAAGAAAAAGGGAATTTTAAAGAAGTGTTACCGATGGTGAAAGAGCATCCAGTCGTCTTGATGACGCTTGTCTTAATGTTAATTCCTACATTATTTTTAGGCTCTTTTAATTTAGTGATTATGAAAATATCTGAAATTCATCAATCTACCACAATTTCAGGATTATTGTATACGGTGGAAGGTATCGGATTTATGCTTGGTGCAGCTGGTTTGAAAATGATTGCTGACCGTGTACAAATGGGTACACTGCTTTTTTCATTGGCCTTTATTATCGGCTCAATGGAGCTCCTATTATTACTGGCAGATATTCCATTTTTCGCTTTAGTGGCATTTGGCGTTTTTGGCTTTTCAGTTGGCTGTTTTTTCCCAACGACAATGGTAATTTTCCAAAAACAAGTACCCAAACAGTTTCATGGACGCTTTTTCTCATTCCGCAACATGATTGATTCCGTCGTCTTTCAAATCGTGCTTTTATCGACAGGTATGATGCTAGATTTAATTGGTTTAAGTGGTATGGGACTTGTTTTCGGAATCATAAGCTTAAGTTTAACCACTACTTTCTTATTTTACGCTAAGAAAAAGAATGTCGTTATGCATGCACATTAATATCATGTCCTTTATGCATGACACCAATTGGGGCATACGATAGAGGTATAAAAAGATGGTAGCATAGGAAAGGAACTGTCTAGATGGAGACGGTTCCTTCTTCATTAATTCAAGTAATCTTGTTTGATATACATAGAGAAAGAAGGTTGAAAAATGGTTGAAAAATCTCAAGAGTCAATTGCGTCCTATATTGAGTCACCAGAAAAACTAAAAAACTTATATAGGCGTGTACTGATAGTTGTTAGCTTATCCCAAATTTTTGGGGGAGCTGGACTTGCGGCGGGTATTACGGTAGGCGCTCTACTGGCACAACAAATGCTTGGAACGGATGCCTATGCGGGTGTACCCTCTGCATTATTTACGTTAGGCTCTGCGGGTGCGGCTTTCATTGTAGGAAAACTATCTCAGCGTTATGGTCGCCGCATAGGCTTATCAACAGGTTTTATAGTGGGTGGACTTGGTGCAATAGGTGTAGTCCTTGCTACTTTAATGAATAGTATTGTGTTATTGTTTGCCTCTCTATTAATCTATGGAGCTGGTACGGCAACTAATTTACAGGCACGTTACGCTGGGACAGATTTAGCCAATAATAAGCAACGTGCTACTGCGATTAGTACAACCATGCTTATGACCACGTTTGGTGCTGTTTTAGGTCCGAATTTAGTAGAATGGATGGGAAAAGTGGCGCTGTCTATCGGTATTCCAGCTCTAGCGGGTCCATTTCTATTATCTGCTTTGGCCTTTATTATGGCGGGGCTTGTATTGTTTACTATGTTGCGTCCTGACCCGCTAGAAATAGCGAAAGCCATAGAGGCACATAAGCAAAAAATGAACAAAGAAAATCAAGTACCATCCATGCCTATATCAAGCAATAAAAGAGGTCTAGCGGTAGGAGCAACAGTTATGGTCCTGACACAAATTGTCATGGTGGCCATCATGACAATGACACCTGTACATATGAAACATCATGGCCATGGATTAGCCGAGGTTGGTATTGTGATAGGGTTTCATGTAGGTGCTATGTATCTGCCATCACTCGTCACAGGTATTCTTGTTGATAAAATCGGCCGTACCGCAATGAGTATAGCTTCAGGTATTACATTGCTTCTTGCTGGCGTAGTGGCTGCATTTGCACCAAGTGATTCCATGGTGTTACTCATTGTGGCACTTTCTTTACTGGGATTAGGTTGGAACTTCGGCTTAATTAGTGGAACTGCTCAAATTGTTGATGCGACGGAGCCTTCTACCCGTGCAAAAACACAGGGCAAAATGGATGTCTTTGTGGCATTGGCAGGTGCATCAGGTGGTGCGCTATCAGGTATGGTAGTGGCGAATTCAAGCTATGCAGCGTTGTCCTTAACAGGAGGGCTATTGTCGTTAGTATTGATTCCTGTTGTCATTTGGTCTAGAAGAGCTGCTTAAAAAGGCGAAGGGGAAATTGGAAGCTAAGCTAATTATTATCCGAGGAAGGATGATCTATTAAAATTAATGGTAAAGCAACTGTAGTAACAAAAAACTTACCCTTTCTTAGGGTAAGTTTTTTCATAGTGTTGAAAAATTTCCGTGCAGGTTACAGCTTTCCTCTGGGCGAACACAGCTCCGTTTAGAGGTTTACCTGTATCGCTATCACAGAAGATTCAAGTAGGCTTCCACTCCAATCCATTAAAATGTTTCTTTTTTAGAAAATCAAATAAAACAAAGGTGTTCACTACTCTTTATGGCTAGAGTAGTCACTCATCACTACTGCCAGTATGAAAGAGGAAAAGCTACTTTTGTAGAATGGTTGGACAGGAGCCAGCGTCACTCCTAGGGGATTTAGCGACTCATCGGACGCTGTTGGAACGGAAATCAACCCCTTACCTTTTAAAATTGTATTTTCTGCCGTTGACATCACATTTTTTCAATTGGAACTATTTTATTGAATAAGCGTTACAATATTAAATCGTTAGAAAGTGAAGAGTAGGTACATATGTGGATTTAATAACAGAAAAATTAATCATGATTGCTTTATTTATTTTAATCATTCATGCGATTGAAACGCTTGCATATGCAGTACGTTTATCAGGAGCACGTGTCAAATTACTAGCTTCCGCTTTATCTCTTTTTAATGTAATGGTCATGGTGTCGAGGTTAGCAAATATGATGCAACAACCATTCACTGGGAGCCTTGTTGATACAGCACCTACGGATAATGCGATGACATTTGTAGAACATCAATTTCGACTAATTATTGGAGCGGCTTCGCTTGGAACAATAGTAGGAATCTTACTTATCCCTACCTTTGTAGCCATTTTTTCAAGAGCTATCGTTCATTTGGCTGAGGAAAGAGGTTCAATCCCGGCTTTATTGAAAAAGGGCTTTACATTTGACTATGTAAGACGAGGGATTAAGCATATTCATACACCAAATTTTAGTTATTTAAAAGGCATTCGTCTACAGGATATACCGATTAAATTATTTGTCATCAATATTGTTATTACAGCTATTTATACGATAGGTGTTTTATCAGCCTTGTATGCCACATTATTAGTACCAGAATTAAAGACTACTGCTGTTATGGCATCTGGATTAATTAATGGCATTGCAACAATACTATTAATCTTATTTATTGACCCGAAAATATCCATTCTAGCAGATGATGTGATCAATAAGAGAGGAAGCTATCTAGACCTGAAAAGAATGTCTGTTATGATGATGTTTTCCAGGTTTTTAGGAACGATTATGGCACAATTATTATTGATTCCAGGTGCTCATTATGTTGCGTGGTTTGCCAAACTGATTGCTTAATCAAAACGGCCTTCAAGCATTCAGTTCATGGAACAGTAATCGCTTTGGATAGTGGACAATATTTACACCATACAAAATCACCAAAAATTGTTGAAACCTTAAGGGCGTTTATGAAAAATAAAATCTTATCTCTCCATTTTTAAAGAGGTAAGATTTTTTTTAGTTCGATCCCGACACTAAAAAAAGGTTAGTAATAAGCTGCTACAAGGTTGCTTGGCTTTGCTATACATTGTAATCCATATTTCGATAAGCATTGAAATACTCTCCGTTTATAATTAGCATATAACATGAATTATATGAGGAGCCAGAATATGAAAAACTATCAATTTATTGCTTTATTAGTAGTAACGACCTTTTTAATGGGTTCATCATTTGCCATTGTTAAATTAGGCTTACCGTATGCCTCGCCTCTATTATTAGCTGCACTTCGTTTTATATTGGCTGGTATCATCATGGCTATCGTTGTTATCATCTTGAAGAGACCTCATCCTATCACGAGGAAGGAGTGGTTCAAGTTATGCATGATCGGGCTCTTTCAAACGGCAGGTGTGATGGGGTGTATTTTTTTAAGTCTACGCACTATCACGGCAAGTGAGTCTTCTATTTTAACATTTACAAACCCATTATTAGTTGTAATTTTTGCCACCATTTTTATGAAAGTACGCTATCGTTTCTATCAATGGATAGGGGTTTTATTTGGCTTAATCGGCGTGATCATCACAATGGGGGCACAAGTTGAATTGAAAGTAGGTATCCTTTTTGGCTTGCTATCAGCTGTTTTTTGGGCTACTGCCACACTATTGGTGAAAAAATGGGGCGTGTTATTCGATACGTGGGTTTTATCTGCTTATCAGATGCTATTTGGCGGCTTACTCTTATTACTTGGAAGCGCTTTGTTAGAACAACCTTTTTTTAGTGTGAATCCACAATCGTTATTGATTCTGTTGTGGCTTAGTATTTTTTCTTCGATCATTCAATTTGCAGGGTGGTATTATCTTCTGCAAAATAGTGATCCAGGAAAAACAAGTGCCTATTTATTTTTAGCTCCTTTTTTTGGCGTATTAACAGGCTGGGTGTTATTGGATGAACCGTTAAAACCATCACTAATGGTTGGCGGCTTACTCATCATCATGGGCATTTATTTAGTAAACCGTACTTTTAGTGAAGAAAGGGCTAGGAGATAACTCCGTGCCCTTTCCTCTTTTATAAATCCAAATGAAAGACCTCTTTAAAGCCTAATTTTCCTTTCTCCGTCACTTTAATGGCGCGAATAGAGGGAACTCGTAATAGCCAACCAAGGTTGAAGAATTGATTTAATAGCTCGCAGCCTAGTGCACCAGCTAAATGATAACGCCGTTCACTCCAATCTAAACAGGCATGGGAAAAGGAGCGCCGTTTTCTCTTTAAAGCAGTTAAATCGATTCCGAATGTCGTAAAAAATAATGTCCCCTCATCTGTCAGGACAAATTGTTTACCCTCCAATGTAAGATAGCCTGCCTTCAGCATCGATTCCGTTAATTGGACACCCAATTTACCAGCAAGGTGATCATAGCAAGTTCTAGCATCCTGTAATAATTTGATTTGGCTCGATTGCTTTAATGAACGTACTTCAGGTGGTGGAGAGATGGCTAGGAATGATTCTAAAAATTGAGCAATGTCCTCACCAGCCAATTGAAAATAACGATGACGGCCCTGTTTTTCAACTTTTATCAGCTTTCCTTCTACTAATTTAGCAAGATGAAAGCTAGCAGTTTGCGGTTTAATGGCAGCCATATAAGCTAGTTCACTAGCCGTATGAAAACGACCGTCCATCATACTAGCAAGTATGGTTGCCCTTGACGTTTCACCAAGAAGTGCTGCTATTTCTGCCATGTTTGGATTAATTCCCATTCTGTCACAATCCTTTCAGTTTCCTATATTTAGATTTTAGTCAAAGTCATTATGGTTTACAATAAAAGTAATAGAGGAGGAGAAATAAATGGAAACATATTATGCAGTGATTTTTACATCGCAAAGAACTGAGCAAGATGGGGATGGCTATGGCAAGATGGCTGACCTAATCGATGCCTTAGCACAGCAACAGCCTGGTTTCATTCGTGTTGAAAGTGTTAGAAACGAGGAAGGAAAGGGCATAACGGTGTCTTATTGGGAATCGCTAGAGGCTATCCAAGCATGGAAAGACAATGCCAAGCATTTAACAGCACAACAATTGGGTAAAGACAAATGGTACACAAACTATAAAGTGGAAATCTGCCAAATGATAAAAGATTATTCATTTGCCAAATAGCAATTGAGAAGGAGGCCTATTTTTTATGACGATTGTGGAAGAATGGCACGAACTAAGACAAAAATTTAATCCTTCCAATCCGATAACCATTAATCAAATGCATATTTTTAAAGATCAATTAAAGCAGGTTCAACAAACTGAAGAAACAGTAAGAATTTTAGTAGAAGTTTACTGTTTACTTAGAATGTATCCTGAGGCATATCAGTTATTTACTGTCATTATGAATAAAGACGATAAAAAGGATCGGAAAAAATATGGCGTTCTCCAGACCTACATAGATCAACCGAATTCGGTGAATCCTCTGCTGCCAAGAAAAATTAGAGACCATCAGCAGCTTAAAACGAAAATTCCAACGTTTAAATATCTACCAAACCCTCTAGAGGCTGAAATTTTTGAAACAGATGAAATCGTTGTATGTGATTGTTGCGAGCAAGAAGTGGATGTCTATTATACTGGTGGTATTTATGCAATTGAGGAAGTAGATTATCTTTGTCCTTCCTGCATCCATAGTGGGGAAGCGGCTCAAAAATATGATGGTTCTTTCCAGCAAGACTTAATGGATGATGAACAGGTTACGAACCCCACATTTGCCGAGGAAGTGCTCTTTCGGACGCCTGGCTATGTAAGCTGGCAGGGCAATAATTGGGTGGCACATTGCTCCGACTATTGTGCGTTTATCGGCTATGTTGGTTGGCCTGATTTAGTAGAGCGAGGAATTGAGGATCAATTTGATAATTATACCGGCTTTTCAAAAGAAGAACTTTCTGCATCCTTAATGAACAAAGGTCATCATCAAGGCTATTTATTTCAATGCTTGGAATGTGACCGTTATGTGCTTTATTCAGATTTTAGTTAATCGTTGTTTAAGGGGGTAGGGAAGTGGAACAATTTCTACAACGATATATCGATTCATGGCGTTTAAATGGTTGGTTTATCCACGATATTTTTTTCTGCATCGTGCTAGGTATAGGACTTCTACTAGTTTTGTTTATCGTCATGAAACGTAAACGACTCGTTACTTCTAGCATTTTGCTCATTGCTTTTTTATTGGTCAGTAATCTATTAATGATTGTTTTTGGCTTAGCGGGGAGAGGCTTTCCCATCAAATCCGATTCGCCGATTTATACTGATGATTCACAAAGCATTGCTGTTCAAATGGTGCAAGGTTCAGAAAATAATGGGACATCGAATGGAATTACGCATTTAATTGCACACCATCTCCTAGTAGCTGTGAATTTACAAACAGGTGAAAAGCAATGGACAAAATCAGCTTCCTATAAAGAAACACTGCTTGGGGAATTTATGGGCGGTGTTCTTGTCCATCATCGGGATGATGAGTTTGGTCAATTATCACTGTTAGATTTGGAAACAGGCAAAGAAATACTTTCTGAAAAAGAGTTTCGAACGCTACATCCGTCATTAATAGCAATATTGAGCAATAATGCATATCAAATGGCTGTCCTAAAGAACAATTTATATTTGGAAGGGGTCGATGGCAAATTCTATCGCTTTGATGGTAAAACATTAAGTGAGGATGTGAAGGCTCAAGATTACCTATCAGCCCGTTTTTTCATCGAGACTGAGTTGCCGGGTTATTTTGCTACACATCCACAGCCTGTAGAGGATTATCAGGCCATTCGAGATTTTAGTCAAGCTGTCCTAACCGAGCCAGCCATTCAAGCCTATGCAAATTTACAACCAAAAGTGGTGGATGTAGATATCATAGAAAAAACGGCTCTTGTTTCATATAGGCAAACACAGCGAGAAAGTGCTGAACACATGTTATTGCACTATGATATGAACAAACATCAAATATTGTGGGAAAGCAATATTGGCATCATTAATTCCCAGCAACAACAGCCCGCTGTACGGACTTTAGAGAATAGCTATGTCATTCAAGCCGGTGATAGATTACTGGTATTGGACAAAAAAATGAAAAAGAGGGCTGTTCACTATCATCTACGTTGGAATCGTCCTATTGATGAGTGAACTCTATTGGAAAAATCATTCTTTTTTTGATTCGCCAAAAAAGGAGTATAATTTAATAGGAAGAAACTCTGATTAAAAGGACGGCGTGCAAATATGGATGAGCAATTAATGGATTGGATTATACGCTTTCAAAGGGATAAGGATATTGAAGCACTGGCCCATTTAAAAGACTATTGTTATGAGATGATCGAACCTTTGATGGAAGAATTTACGATGAAGTATGGCGAAGAAGCAGGCGAGTTATTACGCCTAAAGTGGGATAAACGATTTTATTTTATATTTACAAAATATCAAGTGAATGTAGGGCTACCCCTCGAGACATTTGTAAAAAATACGTATCGTTTTTATTTCATGCAGGTATTACAAAAGGCTGGTTATAAGTGATCGAAAAAACCCTTGATTTGCGTAAAAACAAATCAAGGGTTTTCTATTATTTATAGAGTAGATCTTCTGCTAAATGAGTAAACACTTCACCGATTATCGACTCTTCATCATAGACTGAGGAACCTGTATTTTCTTCAGGTTGAGCAAAAGGAATTTGAGCGATCACATCTGTCTGCAATAAATCTGCTAATTGTTCGGCTCCACCTTGCCCAAATAGATAGTTTTTTTGACCATCAGCACCTTCAAAATAGGCCATGTTTTCAACAACACCAAGAATCGTGTGTTTCGTATGTTGCGCCATCAAGCCTGCACGAGATGCAACATGAGAAGCGGCAAGATGCGGTGTTGTCACAATGATTTCTTGAGCTTGTGGAATCATCGCAGCCATATCAATCGCAACATCTCCTGTACCAGGTGGCAAATCGATGAGGAGATAATCTAAATCTCCCCATAGCGTGTTGACAAGGAAATTACGAATCCACTTATTGAGCATAGGACCACGCCACATAACAGGCTGATTGTCATTTGTAAAAAAGCCCATCGACATCATTTTTACGCCGTGACGTTCTACTGGAATCGCCGTTTGATCAAGCATAGTAGGCTTTTGGTCAATCTTCATCATGGCAGGGATACTGAAACCATAGATATCAGCATCTAAAATACCTACACGTTTGCCAAGACGAGCAAGCGCAACCGCTAAATTAATGGTCACCGTAGACTTTCCAACACCGCCTTTACCACTTGTAATGGCAATGAATTGCACACCAGAATTAGGCAGTAGCATGTTTGGCATTCCTTGTTCAGTAACATTTTTTGCTTGTAGTGAGGCTGTTAATGTGCGTCGCTCCTGTTCTGTCATAGCTCCAAAGCTAATGGTAGTGGAGGCACCAAGCGCTTGTAATGCCTCCTCCACATCTTGCTGTATTTTTGCCTTTAACGGACATCCTGGAATGGTCAAAATAATATCCAGTGCTATATGATTGTCATGTATTTGGATGTTTCGCACCATATTCAAATCTACAATACTCTGATGAAGTTCAGGATCATTCACCTGTTTCAATGCGTTTACAACATTTTCTTTTGTTAACATTTAGGAACCACCTTATTCTTTTAAGCCTTTGCCGAGTCCCTTTAAGAAATGAACCCCAAAATTGAGCGCACGATTGACATCTGGATCGTTTAACATTTTCATGAGCTTAAAGGCACTAACTTTTTCATTCGATTCAAGTGCTTTGCTTGCTTCATCTACGCCTGTATTTAAGCCTTCAATGAGCTTAGTCGTTGTTTCAGGATTGAGCTCCGTCAATGCTCCCGCAACACCCATTATATTGTTAATGATATTGGTTACAGGCTTACGCGTTAATTGTCCTAGTGCAATATGGGCTACTTCCTCTTTGGCTTCAAGTAGCTTCATTGCTGCTTCTAGTGCACCGATTTCATTTAATTCAGCCATAATACTAAACACCTGATTGACAGCTTCTTCATTTTCAGAAAGCAATTCTTTTAGATTGTCTAATTTTTGTTCCTTTAGTTGTTCTTCCGTTAATTGTTGTTTTTTAATGCCTGTAATGGGTACAGCCATGCTCTCACTCTCTTTCGTTTATGGTTGTTAAGTGAACGTAGCCAGGACGATTCCATTTTCGTTGTACCTCAACACCATTTTGAGGATGACGCTTTTTATAGCGTGGGTTTGTGCGAGGAAGTGGTGATTTACCTTTTGCTTTTAGCACTTCTACTCGTACTTTTGTTTGTTTATAAGCTGGTGTTGACGTATTCACATCTGCTGCAGGGCCAGTTAGGAAGTTAATGGCTGAATCTTTGCTAACAGAGTTCATTGGTAAGAATAATTCGTTTCCTTGTACGCGATCTGTAACAAGAGCATTTAGTTTCAAGGCACCATATGGAGACACTAAACGAAGTAGGGCTCCATCTGCAATGCCTCGTTCTTTCGCCAATTCTGGTGATACTTCAACGAAAATTTCAGGTACTTTCGATTGAATACCTTTCGATTTATTTGTTAGATTTCCTTCATGGAAGTGTTCAAGCATACGGCCATTATTAATATGACAATCGTATTGTGCTTCAAACTCAACAGGCTGCACCCAATCATTTAAAGCAAAGCGAGCTTTTTTATCAGGGAAGTTAAAGCCATCTTCATATAATAATGGTGTATCCTTACCATCATGGCTACCCCAACAGAAGCTTCCCCAGCCTTCTAGAACATCATAGTTGGCTTGTGAGAAGAGGGGAGATAGGCTCGCCATTTCATCAAAAATGTCACTTGGGTGATCATAATGCCAATCTGCTCCTAAACGACGAGCAACCGCTTGCAATATTTCCCAATCTGCTTTCGACTCACCAAGTGTTGGTAATACTTGATACAGGCGTTGAACACGACGTTCTGTATTCGTGAATGTACCTTCTTTTTCAAGCGAAGGCGCAGCAGGTAAAATCACGTCTGCATATTGTGCTGTGCGTGATAGGAAACAATCTTGGACAACGAAAAAGTCAAGCTGTGAAAGCACCTCATCTACATGGTTGGCATTACAGTCAACTAGTGCCATATCTTCGCCCACTAAATACATCGCTTTCATTTTCCCTTCCATAATCGCATCTAACATTTGCATATTAGTTCGACCAGGCTGTGGTTGAATAGGGACACCATAGGCTTTTTCAAATTTTGCACGTGCCTCGTCATCTGTGACTCTTTGATAGCCTGGCAATAGATTTGGAAGTGTCCCCATATCGCAGGCACCTTGCACATTGTTATGGCCGCGAAGTGGGTAGGCACCAGCACCTGGACGACGATAGTTCCCAGTTGCTAAAAGTAAATTTGAAATCGCTGCGGATGTATAGGAGCCACCAGTATTTTGTGTTACACCCATGCCCCAAAGAACACATGTACCATCTGCATCACGAATCATTTCAGCCACTTCGATCAAAGTTTCTTTACTAATACCAGTCATTTCTTGTGCATAATCAAGTGTATAGGTTGCAAGTACTTGTTTAAAATCTTCATAATGAAGGACGTTTTCTTGAATAAACGCTTCATCATGCCATCCTTGATCAATGATATATTTGGTAACAGCCATTAACCAAACTTGGTCAGTACCTTGCTTTGGACGCATAAAAATGTCGGAACGCTCGGCCATTTCATGCTTACGAATATCCGCAACAATTAATTTCTGACCATGTAATTTATGTGCGCGTTTCACACGTGTTGCTAAAACAGGATGTCCCTCAGCTGGATTAGCCCCAACAATAATGACAAGTCCAGCCTTAGCAATATCTTTGATCGTACCAGCATCTCCTCCCATGCCAACTGTACGTAATAAACCATCAGTTGCAGGAGATTGGCAATAACGAGAACAATTATCGACATCGTTTGTTCCAAATAATTGACGGGCCATTTTTTGAATTAAGTAATTCTCTTCATTTGTAATTTTAGAAGAGGAGATAAAGCCGACAGAGCCCGGACCATATTGTTGTTGAATACCACCTAGTTTTGTTGCAATTAAATCCAGGGCTTCATCCCACGAGGATTCAACAAACTCATTATTTTTACGAATGAGTGGTTTTGTAATACGTTCCTCAGAATTGACAAAATCCCAGCCGAATTTTCCTTTAACACATGTAGAAATCGCATTTACTGGACCATCGGAAGGCTGTACTTTTAAAATTTTACGACCTTTTGTCCAAACTTCGAACGAGCAGCCTACACCACAGAAAGTACAAACTGTTTTTGTTTTTTTTGTGCGTTTACTACGCATGGCTGCTTCCACTTCAGAAACGGCAAATATACCGCTATAGCCTGGTTCAACTTCCTTAATCAAGCTGATCATCGGATCTAACATATCCTGTTTGAGGCCAGTCATAAATCCAGCCTCTCCAAGCATCGATTTTTCCATTAAGGCATTACATGGACACACGGTTACGCATTGACCACAGCTTACACAGGAAGAATCATTAATAGCAACGCCTGTATCCCAAATGACACGTGGTCTTTCTGCTTCCCAATCAAGGGATAATGTTTCATTTACCTGTAGATTTTGACAAACCTCTACACACTGACCACAAGCGATACATTGGTTAGGATCGTATCGATAAAACGGATGTGACATGTCCACTTCATGAGGTTCCACTTTTGGTTGATAGGGATATTTTTGATGCTCGATTTCCATCATTTCGGCTGTGTTGTGTAATGCACAATTGCCATTGTTGTTATCACAAACTGTACAATACAGTAAATGATTTTCGAGTAGACGGTCCATCGCTTCTGTTTGTGCCGCTTTTGCTTTGTCAGACGTTAGGAATACATTCATGCCGTCTACTGCCTTTGTAGAGCAGGAACGAACTAATTGGCCATTCACTTCCACGATACATGTATCACATGTTTCAATTGGGTCAACAGCGGGCACATGACAAATCTGTGGATGCGGAATGTCATGTTGATTAATGGTATCAAGGATTGTAGCTCCTTCTTTTACTTCATACGGTACGCCATTAATATTAATTTGAGTCAAGGTAACTTCCTCCTTTTGCACTTTGAGACGAATCGGCTAACATGGTACAGCTTAAGACAAAAGGGAATAACAAATCGAGTTGGTGATTGTTGAAAAGATTGTCTTGTTATCATTGTAATTCCCAATGGTTCTTGAAGCTACCTCAAAATAGGTAAATTGCTAGATCATAACATGTTATCCATGTCTCGGTTTTGAAAAAATAAAAAAATCCACCATGAAATCACATGTCCTAGACATGCTAATAATTCATGGTGGATAAAATTCTTAGCAGGTCTTGCTAAAAACTCAATCTACTTTTATTTTTTAATAACAATAGAATTCAACTATTAAAAACAGTATGCAACATCGTAACATAGAGTTCATAATAAATTAATTCCATTTGATATGCATATTATAGCCCTTTCCTTCAAAATGAACAATATTTATCATAAAATTTATTAAATGAGAATTATTATCAAAAAGTATTTTCTCTTTTATTTTTTTTAAAGTTGCTATATCATTAACAAACTGTAAGGGTGGCCTACATAACCATTTGCCTAAAAAAGTTTAATTATGATGGGAGAATCGTTGCTATGTCTAAAAAAATCCATGAATTTAATGACATGATTCGAAAGTTAAGAAAGGAAGTATTCGGTAAAGGTCCAGAACGTATTCATACCGTTTTTGTCGAGAATATGGCTGTATCTACCTTATACGGAAATATCACTCCGACAGAAAAATTTATTGCCAGTACACCAGAAGGGCTGAAAATGGTGCATGCTGCAAGGACGAGTATGATTCAAGATTTATATAGACAATCGCCACCAGAGGGTATGGAAGAACTGATGGGCAGCAAATTACTTCACTTATTTTCAGATATTAAAATTGAAGAGGATTTTGCGATTTCCGTCTTTGTTTTTGAAAAGCATATCAGTGAATAAAGGGGGTGCCTTATGGATCGAGCAATGACAAGAAAAATTGTGCGTGTTGAAGGACAACAAGTGACAGAAATGGATGATTTAATTGTTTCAGAATACGCTGTGACCGTAAAAATTAATCAGCAAGAATTTGTCACGATGGTATGTACACCAGAGTATGTGGAAGATATGGTGATTGGCTACTTAGCTTCTGAACGAGTGATTCGTAGTTTTGAGGATATTGAGGAAATTTGGCACCAAGAGAAAGAGGGTTTTGTGCATATTAAAACAAAGCATATTAATCCTTATTACCAACAGACGCAAAACAAGCGCTATATTACGTCTTGCTGTGGGATGAGTCGACAAGGGTTTGTGTTTACGAATGATGCATTAGTAGCGAAAAAAATGGATCAAGTCGATGTGCAAATAACGACTGGGGATTGCTTCCGTTTAATGCATGCGATGCAGGAGAGTGCCGATATTTTTAAGAAAACAGGTGGCGTGCATAATGCTGCACTATGTGATGTAAATGGCATCGTCCTAAGTCGCATGGATATTGGGCGTCATAATGCTTTGGATAAAATTTACGGCTTTTGCCTACGCAACAACATCCGTATGGAAGATAAAATTATCGTCTTTAGCGGACGAATATCATCGGAGATTTTACTAAAGGTTTCCAAAATAGGCTGTGCCATCGTGCTATCTAAATCAGCACCAACCGAATTAGCATTGCAATTAGCAGAGCAGCTTGGTATTACGACGGTTGGTTTTATTCGGCAACAGACATTGAATATTTATACACACCCACAACGCATCCTATTACCAGCTAATGAATTGAAAGAAGGAGATTAAATGACGAATCTACAAGACCAATTACACAGACCGTTAAGAGATTTAAGAATATCCGTGACAGATCGTTGTAATTTTCGCTGTCGCTATTGTATGCCAGCAGAAGTATTTGGTCCAGATTACGCATTTTTACCGTCTGATAAAATATTAAGTTTTGATGAAATTGAACGATTAGTAAAAATCTTTGTTTCATTGGGCGTGAAAAAAATACGGATTACAGGTGGGGAACCCTTGCTACGTCGTGATTTACCCGAATTAATTGCCCGTATTCACCGCATAAAAGGGGTAGAAGATATTGCTTTAACAACCAATGGCTCGTTATTAAAAAAATACGCACAGCCATTGGCACAGGCAGGCTTAGCCCGAGTTTCTGTTAGTTTAGATTCACTTGATGATGAGCGTTTTTTCGAGATGAATGGTCATAGAGGCAAGGTATTGCCAGTGTTAGAGGGAATTGAAAAGGCTGCAGAAGCGGGCTTACAAGTAAAAATTAATATGGTTGTTCAAAAAGGGAAAAACGAACAAGATATTATTACCATGGCACAGTTTTTTAAAGAAAAACAACATATTCTACGCTTTATTGAATATATGGATGTAGGGAATTCGAACGGCTGGCGCTTGGACGATGTAGTGTCCAAAAAAGAGATCATTGAGCAAATCCATCAGTTTACGCCGTTACAACCAATAGCTCCCAATTATAAAGGAGAAGTGGCAACGCGTTATCAGTATCAAGATGCTCAAGGTGAGATTGGTGTAATTTCATCTGTAACGGATTCATTCTGCTCCAATTGCTCACGTGCTCGCCTCTCTGCAGAAGGGTCATTATACACTTGTTTATTTGCAACAGAAGGCACAGATTTAAGGGAATTGTTACGTTCAGGGCAAGATGATGCTGCCATCATCAAGTGCATTACGAACGTTTGGGAAACAAGAAATGATCGTTATTCAGATGAACGCAATGAACAAACGATGGCAAAAAGAAAAACGTCAAAAATTGAAATGTCTCATATTGGGGGGTAGCGAGTAAAAAAACAGAAAAAAATCGGCACAATAATGCCGAATTTTTTCTGTTTATTTATGCACAAAAGTGCCGCTTTTCCCACCCGTTTTTTCAACAAGATAAGTTTCTTTGATGACCATCGTCTTATCAACGGCTTTGCACATATCATAAAAAGTTAGTGCAGCGACAGACACAGCAGTGAGCGCTTCCATTTCAACACCCGTTTTTCCACTGCATTTAACAGTGGCTTGAATATGGAGCTCATAGCCATTCTCTGCTTTTTCATAGTCAAACTGGAAATCCGTGCCCTGTAGCATGATGGGATGGCACATGGGAATGATATCAGCTGTTTTTTTAGCGCCCATAATCCCTGCAATTTGCGCAACTTGCGTCGGATCACCTTTTTTAATGCCACCTTGTTGGATGGCTTCATAGACCGCATCAGATAAAAGAATCGTACTGCGCGCAATGGCTGTACGTGTCGTGCTTTCTTTTGCGGAGATATCGACCATTTTAGGGCGACCTTCTTCGTTCCAGTGTGTAAAATTATTCATCATTAAACTCCTTTTTACTTGTTTGTGACCAGTCTTGTTGTGCGTTGATATTGATAAATGTTGAGCTATCGTCATCAAAAGGGACATAACAGACACGAAGTTGCTCTAACAGCACTTTCATACTCCGTTTGTTTTGTGCCGTTAGCTGTGTCGCCTTTGGTAAAGCAGTACGTCGATATAATGCAGCTAATGGCTGATCGCGTAGCGCTTGCGTCGGAACAATGGCATCATAAGTGTCATTAATCAGCCCTAACATTTTTTGGATAAATTCTGCATTCATATAAGGCATATCGCTTGCTACGACAAAAAACCATTCCACATCAGGATAGACTGTCATGATATGATGCAAAGCAAAAAGAGGGCCTTGATGTGGCTGCTTTTCAATGACCCATTGGACATTTTCCTGTCCAAACTGATATTGTAAGTGCGCATTTGTAGCGATAATGAGAGGATCTAGCTGATTTTTTTGCAGGGCTATGAGACTATGTTTATATAATGGCTGTCCAGCAAACATCTCAAACATTTTTGGCTGACCATAGCGAGAGGATTGACCACCAGCTAACACAATACCAGCAATTTTCATAAGCGCTTCAGCTCTCCGACAAAATGTTGGACAGTAGGTACTATGAGCTTCGACATAGCCAAAGTCACCGCATTTGTGGAGCCTGGTAAAACATAAATGGCTGTTTGCTGAAGACTTCCAGCGGTGGCACGACTAAACATCGCCTTTGGACCAATTTCTTCATAGCTGAGCATTCGAAATAATTCACCAAACCCCATCATTTCTTTTTCAAACAGAGGCAGAATGGTGTCATAGGTTTGGTCTCTTGGTGTAAATCCTGTTCCACCCGTAACGATAATGGTATTAATTGTTGGATCGCTGCACCAATTTTTAACATGACGAGCGATATCGAGCGGTTCATCCTTTGTTAGTTGGTAGTCTACAACTTCAAATGCAGCTTCCTGTAGAAAGGACTGAATACGCTGACCAGCATGATCATCTGTCTTTGTGCGTGTATCACTGACCGTTAAAATGGCAACTTGAATTGGTTGCTGCTGATGTGTTGGATGCACAGTAAGACCTCCTTCAAATGCGTTTTTGCTAAAAAACATTGCTTTTATTATAATGCTATAAATGAAAAGGTCAAACGAAAATTCATAGAAAGAAAGGCCTCATACGTATGCAAAATAGATATTCTAGACAACAATTATTTCACCCTATCGGACAAACAGGGCAACAATCCCTCCAACAAAAACACGTCCTAATCATAGGTGCGGGGGCATTGGGGAGTGCTAGTGCAGAAGCGCTTGTGCGAGCGGGTATTGGCAGGCTGACCCTCATTGATCGTGATTATGTAGAGTGGAGTAATTTACAAAGACAGCAATTATATACAGAGCTAGACGCACAAGAAAAAATGCCCAAAGTTATCGCAGCTAAAAAGCGTCTCCAACAAATAAACACAGAGGTAGAAATTCATGTCGGCATTATGGATGCTTGCACAGAGACCTTGCTACCATTACTAGAAGATGTAGATGTGATGGTCGATGCGACCGATAATTTTGATGTTCGCTTTGTCATGAATGACCTTGCGCAAAAGTATCGAATTCCTTGGGTGTACGGCTCTTGTGTTGGTAGTTATGGTGCGACCTACACGGTTGTGCCAGGCAAAACGCCCTGTTTACATTGCTTATTAAAAGTGATGCCCCATACAGGGATGACTTGTGATACCGTTGGCATTATTAGTCCAGCAGTTCAAATTGTTGCCGCTTATCAAGTGGCAGAGGTCCTTAAACTGCTTGTTGGAGATGACAAAGCCTTACGAAAAAGCTACTTAACGTTTGATGTTTGGCAAAATCAACACTATGAAATCAATGTGGAGAAAATAAGGCAGTTTGATTGTCCATCTTGTGGTGATCAGCCGACCTATCCTTATCTCTCCTATGAAAATCAAACGAAATTACAGATCCTTTGTGGCCGAGACGCGGTACAAATTCGACCACCTAAGCCTATTCACTATTCGCTCGACCAGCTAGCAAACCAACTCCGTTCCAATGGGGAAGTTCAGGTCAATCCTTATTTGCTATCTTGCCAAGCGGACGATTACCGAATCGTTATTTTCCAAGATGGGCGAGTTGTAATACATGGTATACAAGATATACAGAAAGCCAAAAACATTTATTATCGTTTATTAGGTTAAGGGAGTGTGCCAAATGGTAGAAAAAAGACAACCAATTCCTGTGGCAGAAGCCGTTCATCGTGTAATGGACTATGCCTTTCAAGCAAAAAAGGAGCATGTGCCATTAACGCAAGCACATGGACGTTTTCTAGCACAAGCTATTAGAGCCGATCATGATGTACCTGCTTTTGATCGTTCACCGTATGATGGCTATGCCATTCGTTCCGTCGATAGTAAGGAAGCCTCCTCACAGCATCCAGTCCGTTTTCAAGTCGTTGGAGAAATTGGGGCAGGCTATGTTTTTGAAGACGTAGTTGGCGATCATCAAGCAGTCCGCATTATGACCGGGGCGCCAATACCTCAAGGCTGTGATGCAGTGGTTATGCTAGAATTAACCCATACATTCGAAGAAAATCATCAAAAGTATATGTCGATTAAACGACCTTTTGAAGCAGGAAGCAACATTTCCTATAGAGGAGAAGATATACAAAAAGGGACTGTCCTCATTGAGCAAGGGCAAACGATTAATCCAGGGGTGATGGCACTGCTTGCTACTTTTGGCTATGAGCAAGTACCTGTTTATCGTAAAGCAGTTATTGGTGTGATTGCCACTGGTAGCGAATTACTAGAGCCAGGTGAATCTTTACAGCCAGGTAAGATTCGCAATAGTAATGCCTATATGATAATGGCGCAAATTGAGCGTGCTGGCGCAGAAGTAAAATATTTTGGCAAATTTAGTGACGATCTTGCGTTATGTATTGATCATGTTGAAAAGGCCCTACAGGAAGTTGATATTTTAATTACAACGGGTGGCGTTTCTGTAGGTGATTATGATTATTTACCAGCTATTTACGAGGCGATTGATGCAAAGGTATTGTTTAATAAAATAGCGATGCGTCCAGGTAGTGTGACAACGGTTGCTGCTCGCAACGGCAAATTATTGTTTGGCCTTTCTGGTAATCCTTCAGCATGCTATGTTGGCTTTGAGCTATTTGTACGTCCGATTATACGTTCTGCATATGGGCATTCTCAACCACATTTACGCAGAGAGCAAGCGATTTTAGGGGCTGATTTTACAAAGCCAAATCCCTTTACACGCTTTGTACGAGCTCGTATCGATTATGAAAAAGGGAAGCTTGTAACTGTCCCATCTGGGTTTGATAAATCGAGTGCAGTTTCATCTTTAGCGACAGCCAATGCGTTCATTGTGTTACCAGGCGGCTCTAGAGGCTATGAAAAGGGTATGCAAGTGGATGTCCTTTTGCTAGAAGATTTGCAAGGAAGTGAGTGGCCTTGGGACAATATCGAAAAATCTTACAGATAGTTGGCTATCAAAATAGTGGAAAAACGACATTGATGGAGCGATTGATCAAGCAGGCTACAATGGAAGAGCTAAGAGTAGGAACCATAAAGCATCACGGACATGGTGGTGTACCGATGATCGAAACCTCGAAGGATAGCAGTCGTCATGAGCAAGCAGGCGCAGTTGTCACAGCAGTGGAGGGGGCGGGTACTTTACGTATGAGCATTCACCAAAATAGCTGGCAATTGGCTGAAATACTAGCGATCTATGATTCTCTTCCTATGGACATCATGCTGATTGAAGGGTATAAAAATGAACATTATCCTAAGGTTGTATTGCTGCGCACGCCTGAGGACCAAATACTGCTACAGCAAGTAACCAATATCCTCTGTGTGATTTATTGGCCAAGCTATCCACTCGATCCATTCCTAACAATCCCTGCTTTTTCGATTCATGACGAAACACAATATATGGAATTTTTATTGGCAGAAATGAGGGAAAAACGATGACGACAGCGTTATTTGAAATTATCGATCAACCAATAGATGTGGAGGAAGTAAGACAAAAAGTCCTTAGTCGAAATGCTGGAGCCATTACATTATTCATCGGCACAGTGCGCGAAATGACGAATGGTAAAAAAACATTGCATTTGGAATATCAAGCCTATCCAGCGATGGCAATTAAAATGTTTGAACAGATTGCGAAGGAAATACAAGAAGAGTGGCCAGAAGCAAAAGTGGCCATCACCCATCGTGTTGGCCATTTAGCTATTTCTGATATTGCTGTCGTGATTGCAGTGTCATCACCGCATCGTAAAATAGCGTATATGGCGAATGAATATGCAATTGATCGCATAAAACAAATTGTGCCCATATGGAAAAAAGAACATTGGGAGGACGGGACAGAGTGGATTGGTGACCAATTAGAAAATGTTCCTTATCCGCAAGGGAAACCAACTATTCAGGAGGAAGAAAACCTGTGATTAACATTTTATTATTTGCCCACCTACAGGAAGCACTTGGTGAGTCAAAGCTATCAATAGAGCTGTCAGATGTGACAGTTGCGCAGTTAAAAGAATGGATGGAAAAGCATTATCCTCAGCTATCATTACAACAGATCATGACAGCTGTTAATGAGGAATTTGCTACGGATACAACGATTGTCAAATCTGGTGACACAATCGCCTTTATTCCACCGATCAGTGGGGGATGAGCAAGAAGAGGTAGTTGGCTTAAGCCAACTACCTCTTTTATACTTTCAGGATATGGATACTAAGAAGCAAAAGGAAGGAAATAGCAATCATACACAGAACCCATGCCCAGGCAAGGGTCATGTTTCCAGAATCGATGGCCATATATATTGCTAGTGGTGTTGTTTGTGTTTTCCCTGGAATATTCCCTGCAAACATGAGAGTCGCTCCAAATTCACCCAAAGCTCGTGTGAAGCTTAGAATCCCACCAGAAACAAGTGCCTTTGATGCAAGGGGAATGGATACATAAAGAAAAACCTGCCATTCATTCGCTCCATCCACACGTGCCGCATTTTCAATATCTCGATCGACAGAGGCAAAGCCAGTTTTAGCTGATTGATACATTAATGGAAAGGCAACGATTGTAGAAGCAATGACGGCCGCCCACCATGTGAACATGATAGGTTGATCGAATAGCCAGATAATGAAATTTCCTAACATACTATTTTTCCCGAACATGACGATAAGCAGGAAACCGACTACTGTAGGAGGTAATACTAATGGTAATAGCAACACCGTTTCTAGCACTAGCTTGCCTTTAAAATCATGAGTTGCCATCCATTTTCCCATTAAAATCCCTGCTATAATAGCGATGATTCCTGCAACAAAGGCAATTTCGATCGAAAGCCTAAGTGGAGACCAAAAATCGGTACTCATCTTTTATTGAGCCCCTTTAAATCCATACTTTTCAAAGACATCTATCGCTTCATCACTTTGTAAGAAGTGATAAAAATCCTCCGCCTCTTGCGCATGCTTACTTGCCTTTAGAACACCTACAGGATAAATAATCGGTGCGTGCATCGCCTCATCGGCAGTTGCCACGACATTGACTTTATCAGAGACAAGGGCATCTGTTTTATAGACCATCCCAGCATCCACATTTTCTGTTTCTGTATAAGTAAGTACTTGGCGTACATCTTTTGTATACACTACTTTTGATTCGAGTGCATCCCAAAGTTGCAATGTTTTTAATGTGTCCACACCATATTGCCCAGCAGGAACCGTTTCGGGCGTACCAAGTGCAATTTTTCCTGCTTGTTGTAAATCTTCAAAGGATTGAATTTGCTTTTCATTGTTTTTAGGCACGATTAATACTAAGTCATTGGCTAAAAGATCCGTTCCTAGCTTTAGATCGATCATTTCTTTCTCTACAAGCGCATCGAATTTATCCTCCGCCGCTGAAAAGAAAAGGTCTGCAGGAGCCCCTTGTAAAATTTGTTGCTGTAATGCACCTGAACCACCAAAGTTATAGAGGATTTTGATTGTATCGTGTTGTTTTTCATAAATTGTTTTCAGTTCTTCTAAGGCATCCTGTAGACTAGCTGCCGCAGAAATCGTTAGTTCCACAGGTTCGTTTGTTGCCGCCTCTTTTTCTTGGTTACCACAGGCTGCTACTAGACCAACTAGTACGAACAGTGTCGCAAATAAACGATAAAATTTTTTCACTATAAATATACTCCTTTTATAACTCGTTATAACAAGACATAACTAATTATAATCAGATATAAATAAAAAAGAAAGTTAGTAAGGGTACAAAATGTCAAGATGTTCATAAGGCTATAAATACGTTACCATGAAAATAGAGGCTTATAGGAGGAGAACTTTTACATGTCACAAGAACAATCCTATACGATTGAAGAGGTTGCACAATTTTTAAAGGTTTCAAAATTAACAATTTATGATTTAGTGAAGAAGGGTGATTTGCCAGTTTTTCGCGTAGGCCGGCAAATGAGGGTAGATCGTGCTGACTTGCAAGCCTATATACAAAAACGGAAAACAGGTAGTACGCCAGCTGCTGCACAGGCTTCCATAGCCACTCCGACTAAAAATCATGCGAAAATTATAGTGAGTGGGCAAGATTTAGTGCTAGATATTTTAGCAAAATATATCGAGAAACGGCGTTCTTCAAAAGTATTACGCTCACATGAAGGTAGTTTTAATGGTGTGATGGCACTGTATCATGGAGACTGTGATATTGCGAGCTTGCATATGTTTGATGGGGATACAGGAGATTATAATACCCCTTATGTAAAAAAAATCTTTGTCAGTCATGCCTTTGTTCTCATCAATGTTGTATCACGTAAAGCGGGTTTCTATGTTCAAAAGGGGAATCCGTTGGAAATTCGTTCATTTGAAGATTTTCAAACAAAGACATTCACATTCATCAACCGTGAGAAAGGCTCAGGTGCTCGTACTCTGTTAGATGAGCAATTGCGCATTCACGGTATCGCACCATCCACGATTGCAGGCTATGCCCATGAAGAAATGAGCCACCTCGATGTCGCCTCTGCTGTCGCCAATGGACGCGCAGATGTCGGGATAGGCATTGAAAAAATTGCCAAGCTTATTCAGGTCGATTTTATACCACTGGTCACTGAACGTTACGATATTGTGTTATTAAAAACACCAGAAAATCAACCACTCATCGATATGGTGAAGGAGATTTTAAAGACACCTGATTTCCAAGCTGAAGTAGCTGCATTAGGAGATTATGACGTCTCTTTAATGGGCCAAGTCATGTATGAAACGCTATAATCAAAAATTCATATTGAGTTTAATAAAAAAATCAATTACAATTCTAACTAGGAAATTTTATGGTCGTTGTGTCATTTAGTATGGCTCAGCCGCTATATTTTTTATGATACATGGTGAGATGGATAAATTAGTAGGTACTACTGCTAGGATATTAGCCCACCATAAAATAGCTTGCGTACTCAATGCGCAACTATTTTATGGTGGGCTTTTTTGTATAGTAAAAAGGAGATGGATGATGTGACATGGTCGGTATTACATATCATTGGTATTATTGCCTACGCCATTAGTGGAGCATTTGTAGCGTTACAGGCCAACTATTCTTTTATTGGCATATTTGTGCTTGGTCTGACAACGTCTTATGGTGGTTCCATTATACGCAACGTTGTACTGGATATCCCTGTGTCAGATATATGGGAACGGCAATCCTTATTAGTCGTTTTAGTCACGCTGACGACCATTTTATTTGTCAAAAGGAACTGGATTCATCACTGGAACCGCTGGGGCTATTTCTTTGATTCGATTGGCCTAGCTTCTTTCGCAATACAAGGCGGATTGTTAGCAAAAAGCTTGCATCACGACCTCGGCATTATTATTATAGCGTCGATGTTTACTGGTGTTGGCGGAGGCATGGTGCGAGATTTGTTAGCTGGTAGAGCGCCGCTTGCATTACGAGAAGAAATTCATGCCGTCCTAACATTTGTATGTGCCCTTTGTATATGGTTAGGGTGGGACAGTCCGCTTGAATTGTCAGTCATAGTTATTTTTATAGTAGTGATTCGCATGTTATCGGTGAATAATAAATTAAAATGGAAGCTTCCTTTTAAACATTTCTATAACGATGCAAAGGAAAAATAGGTTGATTGTCGAAATAGGTGAAGGAAGCTTTTGTAATTCGAAAAAGGAGGGGTAAAATGGCAATAGAACGTTTACGTGAGTGGTTACTATCCTCAAATAATACAGTGATTCTAACAGGAGCGGGCATGTCAACGGAAAGTGGGGTTCCTGATTTCCGTTCAGCATCTGGTTGGTGGAAACAAATGGATCCAAGAACTGTCGCGACAACGGAAGCATTAACAGATCATTACTCATTATTTCATGAATTTTATAAAACACGTATCGAAAACCTAGAAAAGGTGGCTCCCCATGAGGGACATCATATATTAGCTGATTGGGAACAAAGAGGTCTAGTGTCTCTAATCGCTACTCAAAATGTGGATGGTTTTCACCAATTGGCAGGAAGTCAATCTGTCGAGGAGTTACATGGTTCGATCCGGTCTATTCGTTGTCATCGTTGCCAGCAGGCGGCTGTCATGGCAAGCTTCTTGAATAAGGCTAGTTGCGCCCATTGCGGTGGGAAACTTCGTCCAAATGTTGTGCTCTTCGGAGAAAGCCTACCACAAGCAAGTTGGCACCGTTCAATGGAGGCAATCAAAACAGCTGAACTTGTCCTTGTCATTGGAACGAGCCTTGAGGTATATCCCGTCAACCAACTACCTATGATGACAACAGGAAAAACCGTTTATATTAATTTAGATATTTCACAGCAGACAACCCCATTTGATCTGACAGTGAAGGGAAAAATAAAAGAAGTGTTGCAACAACTACAAATATAAAAAAGGCGCCCTTGCAAATTCAAGTGGCGCCTAAAACATTTGAGGTAGAAACTCCCTCATGAATCGTTGATTTTTTCGTAACCATATTTTCAAAATCATGCGATGTGTTAACAGCTTATGTCTTTTATTGGGCCTCGCCTTTGCTTCTATGAGGCTCTGTAAAAGAATACAAGTTTCAGTTGCAAAAGCTTGAGGTTCAACGAGAACATCCAGCTTGTAATCAATTAACTGGGCAGCCTGAACCTTGGCAAGTAATTGGGCAAATTGTGTATTCATGGTAGCGTAATTTTCTTCTAATTCTAGGTCAATCAATGAATAGAGCGTTTGCTCTATTTCAACTTCTAATTCCTGTAGTAACTCCTTTGATGGCTGTGTCACTAGTTCACCCTCTTTTATACGACTAGATAACCAATAGCTGCACAAAGTATGCCAATTAGCAAGGTACTGGCAATATAGCTAATGGCTTGTCTCCATTTTTGTTGTTCTATAAGCTGTAGACATTCAAATCCAAAAGTAGAAAAAGTTGTGTAGGCTCCTAAAAAACCTATGCCAATTAATTGCCATAACCAATCACTAAGATGTAGGGCAAATAAGAAACCAAGCGCAAAGGAGCCTGTACTATTAATAATAAAAGTGGCCCATGGATAGGGATGTACAAGTAATTTTCCTAAATAAAATCTAGAAAGAGCGCCAAAAAAACCACCAATTCCGACTAACATCATGCAATACGCCCCCTAGCAAGTCGTATTCCCAGCCATGTGCAGGCTAATCCACCTAAAACACTTACTGTAACATAGAGTACAGCCTGTAGCCACTGGCTATTTTCTAGGAGTAATAGTGTCTCTAAGGAAAATGTCGAAAAGGTAGTAAAAGCTCCACAAAACCCTGTACCTATTCCTAGTATAATAGGTGTGCGTTTTATAAAAGAAGTAAAAAGCCATGCTAGGCAAAAGCAGCCTAGTAAATTTATAAACAGTGTTGTGAATGGAAATACTTCTGTATTTGGAACGGCGAGACTAAGGCTATATCGACAGATGGCACCAAGAATTCCACCAATTCCCACCGCTAGAAATGACCTCAACATAAAAACCCCTTACTGAAAATGACTATAAAGAAAGTGTATCATGAGACAAAAATTTTAGAAATATTTCAATTCAAGTTATGTCCCAAAATCGACTTTTAAAATGTATATAGTGTATAGAAAGGTATAAATGCTCACGAAATAATATTTCGAAATATTATATTTGGAAAATGAAATAGATTTTATTACATGGACATTTCTTTATCCATCTTATGTGAACCCGCTGACGGCTAAACCATAAACGGAAAACCCGACACTACTAAATAATAATTAACTAAATAATAATTAACTAAATAAATAAAGATGATGAGATAAGCATATTGAAGGAGTGCAACAGACGCAAAGAGAATTTTCTATTGTCTGCTATTTGGTATCAAAATCACTAGTCTTGTATTTCAGTCTTTAGGTTAATGTCTGTGCCGTAGATTTATTGTAAGGTTATAGACAACACAGTAATTTTAAGCATGTTCTCCCTTTGATTCCTTAGAGCATTTTAATGCTTTAAAGCGCTAACTATTTCCTGAAAATGATAAAAAATAACAGGGTGATAGTTGACAAATATTTCTATAGTGTGATAATCTTCAAGAACACTATAACAAATAAACTAAAGGAGGGCATGACAATGTTAATTTTATCAGTATCAAATTCAATCACAGTTACATACATTGTCCGTGCCTAACGCTTTATTTACTATTGCAGAACTAGGTATGGAATTATCCTGCCTTTTATAAGAGACACTTACTCTTTTAGGGTATGTGTCTTTTTTTGTGCAAAAAAGGTTGTAGTGCAAACAAAAAAGGAGTGTATGTATATGACAAAAACAGTTAGACGAATGATTTTCAAAAAGGAATTTCTAGAAAGTGGGTAGTTATCCACAACAGCACGGAGGAAAGAAGGTTATGATGTATGTTTGATGTGTTAAGTAAATTAGGCTGGTTCTTTAAAAAATACTGGAAGCAATATACGGTGGCCATTGTTTTACTAATGATTGCCAGTGGATTAGAGGTTGTCCCTCCCTATTTACTCGGTTCTATTATAGATCTATTGACTGCAGGAGAAATGACACCAGCTATTTTAACAAAGTATGTCTTGATTTTTATTGGAATTATTATTGGGGGCTATTTATTAAATTTTGTGTGGCAATTCCGACTATTTGAAGGAGCTATCAACCTTGAGAAAATTTTACGTCGTAATTTAATGCAGCATTTTTTACGCATGACCCCAACATTTTATGAGAAAAACCGTACCGGTGACCTGATGGCACGTGCAACAAATGACTTAAATGCCGTATCCATGACAGCTGGTTTTGGTATTATGACGTTGATTGATTCAACGATTTATATGGGCTTTATCATTTTTGCGATGGGCTATATGATTTCGTGGAAGCTCACATTTTTCGCTATGTTACCGGTCCCTATTATGGCGATCCTCATTCAATATTTAGGAAAAATTGTTCATGAGCGATATATGAAGGCACAAGATGCTTTTGGGGAGCTAAACGATAGTGTGCTGGAATCTGTAGCAGGAGTGCGAGTGGTGCGTGCCTATGTGCAGGAAAAAAAGGATGAGGCTAATTTTGCAGAGATGAGTGAAGTCGTGTATGCAAAAAATATTCATACAGCAAAAATCAATGCTTTATTTGGCCCAATTACAAAAGTTGGAACAGGCATTAGCTATGTTGTAGCACTTGGTTACGGGGCTCATTTAGTGGCAACAGAGACGATGACGGTTGGGCAACTGGTCACGTTTAATGTTTATTTAGGTTTGGCTGTTTGGCCAATATTTGCGATTGGTGAGCTCATCAATGTTATGCAGCAGGGGAATGCCTCACTAGATCGTGTGCAGGAAACCTTGAACTACGAGGCGGATGTTCGAAATATTCCGAATCCACAAATGATTGCGACACCAAATGCGATTGGCTTTGATGCCTTAACATTCCAATATCCGATGAGTCAGGTGAAAAACCTACAGCAGATTTCACTTTCCTTGAAAAAAGGTCAAACCCTTGGCATTGTTGGTAAAACGGGGGCAGGTAAAACAACCTTCCTACGCCAATTATTGCGAGAATACCCAATCGGACAGGGACAGCTTTCCATTGACGGTATCGATATTACGGCTCAAACGAAGGAGCAGATCCTCGACTGGATTGGTTATGTACCACAAGATCATGTGCTATTCTCACGCACTATTCGTGAAAATATATTATTTGGGAAAGAAGATGCAACACAAGCAGAGTTGCAGCAGGCGATACGTGCCGCGTATTTTGAAAAGGATTTAGACAATCTACCAATGGGTCTTGAAACACTTGTTGGAGAAAAGGGTGTCTCTCTTTCAGGCGGTCAAAAACAACGTGTGTCTATTGCTCGTGCTTTAATTAAAGATCCTGAAATTTTAATGCTGGATGATTCGCTTTCCGCTGTCGACGCGAAGACAGAGGCAAGAATTATTGAAAATATTCAGCGTGAACGTCAAGGTAAAACGACGATTATTACGACACATCGCTTGTCTGGTATTCAGCATGCCGATGTCATCATCGTACTGGATGATGGGCAAATTGTAGAGCAGGGAACACATGAGGAACTTCTTGCGCAACAAGGATGGTATAAAGAGCAATTTGACCGTCAGCAGCTAGAAGGAGGTGCCTCATGAGTACGAGTCAACGTTTAACACGCTATGCGATGTATTTTAAAAAGCCGATACTATTAGGCTTATTCTTCCTAACAATTGCCGTATTCACGGAGCTTGTTGGACCGTTTATTGCGAAACATATTATTGATAATTACATGACAATCGGTCATATAGAAATCAAACCGATTACATGGTTGCTCATTGTGTATTTACTTTTAGCCATTGCCACAGCCATATTACGATATTTTATGTATATTTATTTGCAAATTGGGGCAAACCGTGTCATCCAAAAATTACGTAAAGATGTCTTTGAACATATTCAAACTTTACCGATCCAATACTTCGACAATTTACCAGCGGGTAAAATTGTTGCGCGTGTAACAAACGATACAGAGGCAGTTCGGAATTTATATGTACAGGTTCTATCCAATTTTGTGACGAGCTTCATTTCTATTTTTGGGGTGTATATAGCGCTCTTTATTTTAAATTGGAAAATGGCAATGCTTGCTTTAACAATGATTCCAATTGTTTATGTATGGATGATTTTATATCGAAAATTTGCCTCTAAATACAACGATGTCATTCGTACAAAAATTGCAGATATTAATGCCATGATTAATGAATCCATTCAGGGCATGACAATTATTCAGGCGTTCCGTCGTGAGCAGCAAATGACGAAGGAATTTGATGACATGAATAATGAGCATTATGCGTATGAGCGTAAGCTGCTGGTGCTTGATTCAGCTACATCCTTTAACCTTGTGAATACGCTAAGACTTATCATGTTTACGGTCTTTATTTTCTACTTTGGTACACGCTCCTTTACAGCAACTGAAGTGATTACAGCAGGGACATTGTATGCATTTGTTGATTACTTAACAAAGCTATTTAATCCGATTACGAATATTGTAAATCAATTTTCACAGCTTGAGCGTTCACTCATTGCAGGTAAGCGTGTCTTCGAGGTGCTAGATACGAAAGGTGAGCCTGTTTCTGAAAAGAGCATCCCACGATATAAAGGAAATGTGGTTTTCGAAGATGTGTCCTTTGCCTATAAAGATAATGAATATGTGCTGAAAAACCTGTCATTTGAAGCACATCAAGGTGAAACAATTGCCTTAGTTGGTCATACAGGTTCAGGGAAAAGTTCCATTATGAACTTGCTGTTCCGCTTCTACGACCCGTCAAAAGGCAAAATTACCATTGATGGCATTGATATTACCTCTGTTCCACGTCAAACGATGCGTGAACATATGGGTATTGTGCTACAGGACCCTTACTTATTTACAGGTACGATTGCATCCAATGTTAGCTTAAACAACCCGCGCATCTCTCACGAGAAAATAGAAGCTTCCTTAAATGCTGTCGGGGGAGAACGTGTTTTAGCTAATTTACCAAATGGCTATGAGGAGCCAGTTATTGAGAAGGGCAGTACCTTATCTTCAGGACAACGTCAGTTGATTTCGTTTGCACGTGCCCTGGCGTTTGATCCAGCCATTTTAATATTGGATGAAGCGACATCGAATATTGATACGGAAACGGAAGAAATTATTCAGCATGCGATGGATGTCCTGAAAAAAGGACGGACAACGTTTATTATTGCCCATCGACTTTCAACGATTAAAAATGCAGATCGTATCCTTGTGCTTGATCGAGGAAAAATTGTAGAAAACGGCACGCATGATGAACTGTTAGCGCTTGGCGGAATTTATGACAAGATGTATCAAATGCAGGCGAACTCCTTACAACAATAGTAATAGCTAGAAAAGCCCCACTTCAACTGAAGCGGGGCTTTTCTATTTATCTTACATATTTGAAGACATTGACAAAGAATAACAGAACAGACAGCGCTACAGCAATACCACCACCGGACACGAAAAGCTCAAATAACCAGCGTGGTACATCCCAATACACCATCATCATGCCAACAAAAAGGAAGGGTAAACCAAGATTGTAAAGCCAGAATTGTGCTTTAGCGAGACCTGTCTCCGCAGCATTTTTATAAATCGAATAAATTAAACCAATGAATCCAGTAGTCAGCCAACCTACCACACCAATATGAGCATGTGTCGCTTTCCATTGAAGTTGAACCGTATAATGCATAAACAGGCCAAAAGCAAAAACAATCAATAAATAAAAGACTGAAACCTTTATCCATTTAGCACCCATTATCCACAACTCCTTTCTTGAAAGTGATTTTAGCTAGCTGCTACAGTATATTCTTGTCAAATTAAAAAGATGCTTGTATGTATTTGAAAATAAATGTAGTTGGTTTTCACTAAACTAAAAAATTTAATGGTGAATTTTAGTAATATGTAAACTTTTCATGGAGTTCTGCGTTGTATAGGCAGAAGGGAGGTAGACATGGTACAACAATCAATGAATGCGTTTCTACAGCAAGCAGGAACGCTGCTATATCGTTATTTGAGAAAACGTGGATTAGCCCATGAGGATGCAGAAGATATCGTCCAAGATACATGTTATAAATTTTTATTACATAAAAATGGAATTCATTCAGATAAAGTAATGAGCTGGTTATATCGTGTAGCAACCAATCAATTTTATGATCTCAAGAGACAAGAAAAACGTCATCCAACAACAGAATTAGAGGAAGTTCAATTGACTTCATTGATTCACATTCCTGAGATCCAAATGCTAAAAAAAGAAAAATTAAAGGACATACAAAACACGCTCGAAACGCTATCCATTTTACATCAGGAATTATTAATCCTGAAATATGAGCTGGGATTATCGTATAAGGAAATTTCAGCCTTGATGAATAAGAATGAAAACACACTCAAAACGCATGTCAGACGTGCTAGGGAAGAATTTACTGAACGATTTAAGGAGGATATTCATGATGAATAAAGAAGAAAATGAATTTGTATTTGATGATAGACAGACGAAAAAAATAATGAGAAAGGCCAGGTTTTGGTCAACAGTCAAAATGATTGGGATTACATTAATCGTTACCCCCATTGTGCTAATAGCATTATGGTATGGGTTGAGAACTTTATCGTTAAATAGTGCGCAAAAAGTAATGGATGATATTCATTTGTTTAACGAAATAAGTGGGCCCAATGTCCAAATTAGTAATCAGGTTTATGACGATCATTTGCTGGGAGGGAAAATAACAACAACAACCTATAAGGTGCTTGGAGAGCAGCATCGGCCCTATATTTGGAAGCCTATCAAAAGCGATTATAATTTATTTGGAACCCTTACACGTACTGCCATTTCTAGCCCCATTCAAATAGAAGGTTCAGAATCACTGGCAGAAACATATCAATTCGAACGGTTTAATGACTACACAGGTGACCGAGAAATGTTTTTTTATCATCCAAAGATTTCCTACGACCATTATCAAGATAAGATTAGTGAACTGCGCCAATTGGAGAAAAATACTTTAGTAGAAATAGCTATTTCCTTTGATGATGCTTATAGTTTGGATGAAATTAAAAGCAAGCTACCTTCTGAAGTACAAGTAGTTTGGTGGTGGGTGGGTGCCTATACAGATGATACACTAGATTTTTTTAAGCGAGGACAGAGTACGATTGCAGCCAATGGTCCTTACATTTACGGCTTCCAATCAGAGTCATCCAAACCAAAACCCCGACGCTCTTTAAACGACGAGGTTGAGACCTTTATTCGAAACATAGAGCTTCTTCGTAAAAGCAAGAATTTTGAGTGGGAAACAAACCAGGTTTATCAAGCTTTAGTAGGGGAAAATGGAAACTTGGAGAAAAGCGATGTGAAAATAACTGGGGCTGTAGTAACTGGTACTCCAGAGCAATTGCAGTCATTGCAAGGACAAACCTACATTAAAGGGTCTATATTTGGTGTAATATCAAATCAGAAATAGAGCGCTGGAAAAGAGTAATCGGCACAATCATGTAGGAAAGATCAATTTTAGAAAAAGCTTATTTTGGATGAACCCTTCTCCAGAATAGGCTTTTTTATCTGAAGCAATTTAGTTTAAAATTAAATAGTTTAATGTTAAACTATTAACAGAGAAACAAGAAGGAGATGTTGTTGCAGTGGGTAAACTACAAAACAAAGTGGTCATCATTACTGGCGGTGCAGGTGGTATTGGTAGTGGAATGGCAAAAGCTATGGTAAAGGAAGGGGCGATTGTTACAATTGTTGACTTAAATGCAGAAGCAGGCGAGGCAATGGCAAAAGAATTACAAGAAATGTCGCCAAAATCTATGTTTTTACAGGCTAATCTAATGGAACGCGACCAATTACCAAAAATTATTGATACAGTCGTAGAAAAATACGGTAAACTAGATGTGCTAGTTAATAACGCTCATGCTGCTAAACAAGTTACAATAGAAGAAACTACACAAGCAGATCTTGACTTGTCATTTGGGACAGGTTTTTATCCAACCTTCTATTTAATGCAAGCAGCACTACCGCATTTAAAAGAAACTAAGGGTAATATTATTAACTTTGCATCTGGAGCAGGCATTCAAGGTCATGAAACACAGGCTGCTTATGCCGCTGCCAAGGAAGCCATTCGTGGTATTTCTCGTGTGGCCGCAAATGAATGGGGACGTTTTGGTATTAATGTCAATATCATTAGTCCGCTTGCTGATTCACCAGGTGTACAAGCATGGGCAAAAGCACAGCCAGAGTATTATGAAGCGGTGAGAAGTAAAATTCCGTTAGGTCGTTTTGGTGATATTGAGCAAGATATCGGTCGAGTAGCTGTTTTCTTAGCTTCTGACGATTCTCAATACATTACGGGTCAAACGATTATGGTGGATGGAGGCTCACTAATGCTTCATTAATTCTCAGCGTTTGAGGAGGATTTTTTTGAAACAGACAAATATTTTTAAACTGATTCATATGATTGAACAGGTGAACAATGCGAATATTATACTTTTTACAAAAGCGTTCCCATATCCTTTAGGAATTTCACCAATTTTAGTTTTAAATGAGCTACATGTCAAAGGCCCTCAAAAACAGGCAGAATTAGCTGAAACAATCGGCTATACAAAAGGTGCGATGACGAGCATTGCTGAAAAGCTGGTCAAGCTTGGATTAGCAGAAAGACTATATGATCCATCCGACCGTCGCACCATTCGCTTACAAATTACAGATGAGGGTCAAAGTGCTTTAGCAAAGGCTCAATCTATCGGGAAAGAGGTCTTTGTACAGCTTTTTGAAGTATTAGATGATGAGGAAATTGCCCAATACTTGCGGATTCAAGAAAAATTAGTACAGGGTATCCAGCAGAAATAGCCATGTAAAAAATCAACCTACCTTTTAAGAGGTGGGTTGATTTTTCATTGTTTAGGCGGATAACTGGTGGATAAAACTCAAAATGTGACGGATAGAAAGAGGAATCTAGCGGATAGCCTTCTTTTTTTGCATGATAGAATGGCTCATAGTGGATAGAATGTCCAAACCGGTGGATAAAACTCAAAATGTCACGGATAGAAAGAGGATTCTGACGGATAGCCTTCCTTTTTTGCGTGATAGAATGGCTTTAAATGGATAGAATGTCCAAACTAGTGGATAAAACTCAAAATGTGACCGATAGAATGAGGACTCTAGCGGATAGCCTTCTTTTTTTGCGTGATAGAATGGCTCTAAGTGGATAGAATGTCCAAACTGGTGGATAAAACTCAAAATGTGACGGATAGAAAGAGGAATCTAGCGGATAGCCTTCTTTTTTTGCGTGATAGAATGGCTCTAAATGGATAGAATGTCCAAACTGGTGGATACAACTCAAAATGTGACGGATAGAAAGAGGACTCTAGCGGATAGCCTTCCTTTTTTGCGTGATAGAATGGCTCATATTGGATAGAATGTCCAAACTGGTGGATAAAACTCAAAATGTGACGGATAGAAAGAGGAATCTAGCGGATAGCCTTCTTTTTTTGCTTGATAGCCATGCTCAGCACAATCCGAATGTTCATATGAACTGCTTGAATTAAATAGTTTATTTAAAATCTAATTGTAAAATAGTTGAATTTATTGAAAATTGTCCGTGTTCATTTTATAATCAAAATACGGTTCTATTATAGAGACATTTGAGGTGTGAAATGACATTAAAAACATTAGATAACTCATTGGAGGTACTGAAATATTTTAATAAAGAAAATCCTACATGGGGTGTTCGTGAGCTAGCGAAAGAGATGGATATTAGTCACTCCATTATTTATCGGATTTTAGCAACCTTCGAAAAACAAGGCTTTCTTATTCAAAATCCTGAGACAAAAAAATATGAATTAGGGCTTCGCTTTTTAGAATATGGTCAGATGGTTAAAGATAAATTAAATCTTTCTGACTTTGTTTTACCAATTATGATCAACCTTGCAGATACCATCAAAGAATCCGTATTTTTAACATGGCTGGATGGAACAGATGGTGTCACAGTAGAAATAGCTGAGAGCTCTCAAACCATTAAGTTTTCGGTGTCGATTGGCACGCGGACACCACTACATATCGGGGCATCTTGTAAAGTCATCATGGCTTATCTACCTGAAGAGAGAAAAAAAGAAATCATGGAGCATGGGATGAAAAGGTTAACGCCTGAAACCATTACTGACCCTGATGAAATGTTAGCCGATTTAGAAAAAATACAACAGCAAGGCTGGTGCTTTTCGACGGGAGAGTACTCTCATTCCGTATTTGGGCTCGGTGTACCTCTTTTTAACAGTAAAAAAGAAGTCATTGCCTCTTTAACAATTGCTGGTCCTATTTATCGTAAGCCAACAGAGGAGAAGTTACCTGATATGGTGAATGTTCTTCAATATGGAGCGATGAATATTCAACGGTATTTCGATCAATACAGCTTTAAATTATATCATGAATAAGCATGAAAAAGAGGCTCAAGATAGTTAATGTCTATCTTGAGCCTTTGCTTGGATTTCTCTCATGATGGATACAGCTGTGTCGATTTCTTCAAACGTATTAAAATAGTGTGGTGAAAAACGTGCCATTTTAGTAATCTGATTGCGTTCCATAATGGTATTCGCCATAAATGTGCCAGCTTCAATGATGACCCCTTGGTCTGCTAAAGCATTGGTTAGCTCATCTGGTGACAGCCCTTCAATGTTAAACGGCGTAATCGATAATCGATGAGCACTATTTTGAGGACCATATAAGACAATGCCTGGAATGGTGGCAAGCTGTTCAATTAAATAGTTTGTTAGCTGCTTTACACGATCATATATGTGGTGGATACCAATATTGTTCGCATAATCAATAGCTGCCCCTAATCCGAAAATACTTGGAATGATCGGACAACCTGGCTCAAAACGTTTAGCTGTTTCTAAAAATGAATAGGCATTGTTCTGATAATCCCACTGGGTGCTGCCCCAGCCAATCATAATAGGCGTCAATGTTGGAATGAGTGCTTCTCGTACATATAAAATACCTGATCCTTCAGGACCGCGTAGCCATTTTCGTCCACATGCAACTAGAAAGTCACAGCCAAGCTCGGCAACATTCATCGGTGTTAAACCAAGTGTTTGATTGGCATTCATCAATGTTAGTACATTGTGTTGCTGGGCTAGCTGACATATTTCTTTGGCAGGCTGGAGTGCCCCAGCAGCATTGGACATATGGGCAAAGGCAATCAATTTTGTTTGTGGTGTGATGAGTTGCTCAAGTGCATATAAATCTACCATATATTCATCATTGGTTTTTAACACTTTCAGCTGAACCCCTTGCTGCTGGAGGGCAAGCCAAGGCACATAGTTACTCAACATTTCTGTGTCGAGCACTATAATCTCATCCCCCTGTTTCCATTGCAAGCCTCCAGCGACATAATTAATCGCCACTGAACCGTTTGGCATAAAGGCAATTTCCTCTTTTATTGCGCCGATGAACAATGCGGCTTTTTCTCGAATACGCTCTACTTGCGCATACGTTTCTTGACGAAAAGAGGGCAGGTAGGGACCAATACTTGCTTGTTTTTGGAGATAGCTAGTCATTGCATCCACGACTGGCTGTGGCATGGCAGATGCAGCAGCTGTGTTTAGATAAATATAGTGTTCAAGTAGCGGCATATCCTGTTGTATTTTCCTCATATCGATCATTGTACACACCAACCTTATAAAATGATTAATTCTTTGGAATAGGTCATTAAATTTTCGTAACCATCTTCTGTAACAATTAAATTATCCTCGATACGAACACCACCAACATCCTGCACATAGATACCTGGCTCCACGGTAAAGGCCATGCCTGGTTTTAACACTAGTTGATTCCGCTGCATCATATAAGGCTCTTCATGTGCGCTTAAACCAATGCCGTGGCCAAGTCGGTGTGTGAAATAATCGCCATAGCCAGCATCGCGAATAATGCCTCTTGCTAGATCATCAATGGCATGAGCTGTCATGCCCGGTTTTATGGCTGCTATGGCTGTTTCATTTGCTTGCTTCACAACGCTATAAATTGTTTTGAGCGTTGGTGAAACTTCTCCTAAAGCAACCGTTCTAGTCATATCCGCCACATACCCCTTATAAATCGCGCCAAAATCTATGACGATTAATTCACCTGTCTCTATTTTCTTTGTGCTCGCTCTACCATGAGGAAGTGCACCTCGATAACCAGAAGCAACAATGGTTCCAAAAGGTGTTCCCTCTGATCCACGTCGTCTCATTTCATATTCTAATTGGGCTGCGACTTCCATTTCTGAAATACCCGCTTGAATAATCGGTAATGTGGCTGCAAGACTTTCTTCGACAATCTGTACAGCCTGACGCATGAGGGCTATTTCGTGTTCATCTTTTTCCATACGTATATCACGAATGGTTTCACCGATATCACATAAAGTGTCATATGTAAGGCTTTCGATAGCTTTCTGTTCCTTCACGCGCATGGTGTCAAACTCAACGCCAAGTGTCTGCGCTGTTGCTAGTTCTTTTTTTAGTTGCTGGATGGCCTGTGACGGTCCTTCCTCATCCGAATAGGATAAGATTGTCCCACCATAACTTACGTCTATTTTTGTTAATTCTACTTGTGGAACGAGAAAGTATAATTGATGATGAGCAGTAATAGCGGCTACTGTTAGGCGTTCACTTTGCTTTAACTGGAGACCTGTAAAATAATACATGTTTGACCCTGGCACTAGTACTGCTACATCAATTGACTGTTGCTGCATACGGGAAACAAGCTGTTCTCTTCTTTTTTGAAACATTGAGTGATTCCTCCTAAAAACGTTTCTATTATAGAGACGTTGTATCTGAAAAATAGTATATATCAACAATAATGAATTTTCAATAAATTAAGATAGCATCATTTTGATAGAGGGAAATGAATGTAAAAGGAAGATAATTGACAAATGAGGGAATAGTATGTTGTAAATTTAGTAAATACTAGTGTACGTCTTTTTTTCGTTCATTATGCATATAAGTAGACTAGATAAACTTTTTTCCAACTTAATACGTCAAAAAGAGGGGCAAAATTGTTAAGCAAGAAAGGACTTATGTATGGAAAAAAACATGAAACGCTCAAAAGAGAAAAAGAGCAAGAAAAAATTATGGCTGTGGATTGTTGGTAGCCTATTAGCAATTTTTTTGATTTTTATAGGTACTGCCTACTTTACCATCCAAAAAACTATGAATAAAATAAATACACCACTTATTCAAACAACAGATGCAGCACAACCAGAAGAAAAAACAGTGATTAAAAAAGACCCTTTTTCGGTTCTAATGCTTGGGGTCGATGAACGAAAAGATGATAGTGGTCGTTCCGATACCATGATTGTGATCACTGTGAATCCTGAAAAGCAGACGATGAAAATGCTTAGTATACCCCGTGATACTCGAACAGAAATCGTTGGACATGATACAGTAGATAAGATTAATCATGCCTATGCCTTTGGAGGCGTCCCGATGGCTGTGGATACGGTCGAAAATTTTTTAAATATACCCATTGATTATTATGTGTTTATTAATATGGAGGGCTTTTTACAAATTATTGATACGCTGGGTGGCGTAACAATCGATAATGATATGGATTTAACCTTTGACGACTACCATTATCCAAAGGGAGAAATCACATTAGATGGTAATGAGGCCCTTATTTTTTCTCGTATTCGTTATGAAGATCCTCGAGGTGATTTTGGACGCCAAATTCGACAACGTCAAATCATTGAAGCGGTGATGAAAAAAGCCTCCACACCATCAACATTATTAAAAGCAACCGATATGTTGAATGTACTAGGCGACAATGTTCGCATGAATTTTTCAGTGAAGGACCTTATTCAGCTACAAGGTATTTATAAAAAAATGGATAAGGATATTGAGCAGTTATCGTTTGAAGAGGGCGAAGGTGAAAGGATTAACCGCATTTGGTACTATATTCCGAATGAGGCAGAGCTTCAAAAAATACAAACAGATTTACAAAACCATTTAAAAAAGTAAGTAAGCAAGTTGCTTACAAATGTCGCATATTAGTTGTTAACTTTTTGGCCACGAGGGGAGGGAGATGAATGAATGGGAGGACCCAGGTGCTGAGGTATACAGCGCTGAATCATTGCATGCAAAGCTATGTACCTAAACGTAAAGTGCGAAAAAATCCAGTCCAATCAGCAATTAGAGGCCTACAAGTATTATGTTTAAAATTATTTATGTAAGGGATAAAAAATCATTCAGGTAGGGTGCATGCCTAGTTGAATGATTTTTTTGCTGTTATTCATCTTTTTTCGATATTTCTTGAAATATCAGAAAATTAAGTGTATACTGACATTAGAAATGGTTAAAGGAGTGATTGTGATGATTATAGGCACAATTTTATTAGCATTTGCATTACCAGTGGGTATCGTATTAGCAGTAGATTTATTAAACGAGCAGCATCACTCTGCTACACAAACTAACCATTCATAACGATGAAACAGCAAAATATCAATTTCTAGACAATGTTACTTTGTAGCCTTGTCTATTTTTCTATGAATAGGAAACAATTTGTGTGATTCATTCGTCAATAATAGTGAGAAAATGTTATACTATTAAAAAAACAGTATCGGGGAATGAGCATGCAAGCGGAAAAAACATCCAATCTAAAAAAAGAAATATTATCCTACATCAAAATTATTGTCATTACAGCTGTTGTTGTTTTTGGCTGTAAGCAATTTTTATTTGCGCCGATTAAAGTGCAGGGAGCATCCATGTATCCGACTTATCACGATAAGGATATTATTATTGTAAGCAAAACAAGTAAAATCGAGCGTTTCGATCAAATTGTTTTCCAATCACCTGTCGAAGATGAGCTATATATTAAACGTGTCATTGGTCTTCCAGGGGATAAAGTGGAAATGAAAGACGATGTATTGTACGTCAATGGCAAAGCATACAAAGAAGATTATGTGAACCGTCAAACGGATGATCCTAATCAATTGCGCATTACGGAAAACTTTACATTGGAGCAATTAGTGAATGAAAAAGAAGTGCCAGAGGGCATGTATTTTGTGCTTGGTGACAATCGCCTAAAAAGTAGTGACAGTCGCCATTATGGTTTAATTTCAGAGGATGCAGTGTTTGGTGAATCAAAATTAATCCTATATCCATTTAGTCATTTTCATATTGGCTCAAAATGATGAAAAAAGAGGTCACTCTATTGAGTAGCCTCTTTTTTAATGTTGGGGTAAATCGGTACAGCTTTTATAAGTGGGATAATAGACACAAATCCTTGAATTTTCAACGGTTTCCTTGATGGGCGATGACTTACTTTTCATGGGAGATTGCATTGCTGGTTCTTCATTTGTGAACGCTTCTTCTACTAATTCTACGCCATAAAATAGTATTAAAAAATAGCAGACAAATCCTACTATACGCAAACAATCACCTCGTAAAATAGTTATTGTATGTTTATATATATGGTCAAATTCGTCGAAATATAAGCAGAAAATCGAAATTTTCTCTTGCCAAAAAGATTTTTAGATGCAATGAATTCTATGAAAAAAAGCTATTGTCAATGAAATTTTGATGTGCTACTATAGCTAGAGTAAATATTTGATCTGTATAACCTCAATAATATGGATTGAGGGTCTCTACCAGGAACCATAAAATCCTGACTACAAAACTTTGCTTCATTTTTGTAGTTAGGATTTTTTATTTTGTTTTAAAACAATCTCCTACAAAAATGAGCGTGTAACGAAGGGGAGATTACGATGAATTGGAGAGTTTATATTCTTGCTGTGACTACCTTTGCAGTAGGGTTAGTTGAATTAATTGTTGGCGGAATACTGCCTAATATTGCAGAGGATTTAAATGTATCTTTAGCGACAGCGGGACAATTAATTACTATTTTTGCACTTGTTTATGCGATTTCTGCGCCTGTTCTACTTTCCTTGACAGCCAAGGTGGAGCGGAAGCGCTTATTCCTTATTTCTTTATTTATTTTCACGTTAGGGAATCTAATGACCTTCTTTAGTACAACGTTCATCATTGTGCTAATTGCGCGTATTTTCACAGCTATGAGTACAGCGTTAGTAATTGTTTTATCATTAACGATTACAACTAAAATTGTAGAGCCTCGCCATCGTGCTAAAGCATTAGGGCTTGTTTTTATGGGCGTAAGTTCTGCACTTGTGATCGGTGTGCCAATGGGTATTTTTATTACAGAAGCGTTTGGCTGGCGGGCTGTATTTTTAGGTATTAGTGTACTGTCAACGATTTCCATGATATTAATTGCCCTATTACTTGAAAAAATGCCAATTGGAGAAGTAGTGCCACTCAAGGCGCAAATCAAATCCCTGGCGAATTTGAAAATCCTGACAGCACAGTTAACTACCCTGTTTATGCTAGCTGGTCATTACATGCTGTACGCCTATTTAACACCATTTTTAGTAGAGGCATTTGATATGAGTGCTTCATGGGTTAGTATTTGTTACTTAATCTTTGGTATTGCCTCTGTTAGTGGGAATGCTGTAGGTGGCTGGGTGAGTGATAAAATTGGTACAAGTAAAGCCATTATTTTAATTGTCTCAGCCTTTGCCATTGTCTTATTCAGTATTCCTTATACAATTATTGCCCTTCCACTGTTTTTAGTGTTTACGGTTTTATGGGGTGCATTGAGCTGGGCACTGACACCGCCATTACAAAATTACTTAATACAGGCGGATCCTCAATCATCGGATATTCAGCAAAGCCTAAATACAGCTGCTCTACAAATTGGTATTTCTATCGGATCAGCAGTTGGTGGCGCAATGTTTGCATGGACAGGGTCTGTAATGCACCTCGCTAGCTTCGGTACGATTCTAGTTCTGTGTGCCTTAGGCTGCGCGATCTTTTCTATTAAAAGAGCACCTCTTAGACAGGAGCAGCACGTAGATTATCAATCAGCACACCATCATTCATAATCGAACAATCGCCATGAAAGGTATTGGGAAAGCCGTCCCAATACCTTTTTAAATTGGTTTGCATGAATCTATTTTCGTACACTTTCCAAAATTAATTTCTCTATGGTTTCTTAGCATACTCTAATTCTCTATGGAATAGATTGTTGTAGTTAATGAATTTACAGATTTGAGTAGTTTGAGATTTTAAGAGCGAATATTATTTTTTAAGAATAGTAGGAGACTTTCAAATCTTGTAAATGGAAGGAGAATCCAATGACTGAATATCATCAACAATCATCTGCTGAAGTCATGAAGATATTGAACGTCACCACGCAAGGTTTGACTGATGATGACGTCCAAAAGAGGCAACAGGTCTATGGCTGTAATGTATTAGAGGAAGGGAAAAAAACAAGTACGTTGGCTGTTTTTATGGGCCAATTCAAAGATTTATTGGTCATCATTTTACTTGTTGCTGCCTTCGTTTCCTTTCTACTAGGAGAAGTAGAAAGCACCATTGTAATCATGATTGTGGTTATTTTAAATGCCATTTTAGGTACAGTGCAGCATGTCAAGGCAGAGCAATCATTAGATAATCTGAAAGCATTGACCTCTCCCATTGCCAAGGTCATGCGCAATAATCGACTAGTAGAAATTCCTTCTGAAGAAATTGTGGTAGGGGATCTTCTGATGTTGGAGGCGGGAGATTATATTAATGCGGATGGAAGACTACTAGAAAGCCATAATTTACACATCAACGAAAGCTCTCTTACAGGTGAATCGATAGCTGTGGCAAAAAGCACAGACCCTATTCGAAAAAACAATATCACCATTGCGGATAAAAAAAATATGGTGTATTCAGGAAGCTTTGTGACCAATGGACGTGGCATCGTGATGGTTACGGCAATTGGGATGCAGACGGAAATCGGAAAAATTGCGAATTTACTCGATACAGCCAAGGAAAAGAAAACACCATTACAAATTAGTCTCGATCAATTCGGTGAAAAGTTAGCCTTAGGGATTACGCTGATTTGTTTAGCAATCTTTACGATTGACCTTATCCGAGGACGAGCCTTAGTAGAGTCCTTTATGTTTGCCGTATCTCTTGCCGTTGCGGCTATCCCCGAGGCTTTGAGTTCCATCGTGACAATCGTATTAGCTTTTGGCACCCAAAAGATGGCGAAGGAAAATGCAATTATTCGCAAGCTTTATGCTGTGGAAAGCTTGGGGAGTGTATCGGTCATTTGCTCTGATAAAACAGGTACTTTAACAGAAAATAAAATGGTGGTACAGGAAGTTTTTGTAGATCAGAAGAAGATTCCCCATGATTGGCTTAATCCAACGAACCCAGTGGAAAAAGAGTTAATGGTAAAAGCGCTTTTATGTAGTGATGCTGTCGAGCGCGAGCAGAAAGAAATTGGTGATCCTACAGAAATTGCGCTTGTGAAATTGGGGAAACAATATGGTTTAGATGAATTGAATATACGTGAGCAATATCCAAGACTGGCTGAAATTCCATTTGATTCGGCGAGGAAGCTCATGAGCACTGTCAATCAGATGGACAAGCAATCCATCATGATTACCAAAGGGGCTCTGGATGTACTCTTGCCAAAAGTAACGCGAATCAAAACATCAACAGGTATTTTTGAGATAACCCCGCAGCATCGCCAGAAAATCGAGGCGGTGAACCGTGATTTTTCTATGAATGGCTTAAGGGTGTTAGCCATTGCTTATAAGGAGGTATTGCCTCTACAAAAAGTCGATCCACGAGCGGAACGAGATTTAATCTTTGTCGGCTTAGTGGCGATGATGGACCCGCCAAGAAAAGAGTCGAAAGAGGCTGTGGAAAGCTGCATAAAGGCAGGCATTAAGCCCGTCATGATTACAGGTGACCATAAAATTACAGCAACCGCGATCGCCGAACAAATTGGTATTTTGAAAAATCCAGCTGAAGCTATAGAGGGACATGCGCTCGAAGGCTTAACTGATCAAGAGCTGCAAGAGAAAGTACAGGATTATTCTGTGTATGCCCGTGTTACACCAGCCCAAAAAATTCGAATTGTTAAAGCATGGCAGGATAAAGGACATGTTGTGGCCATGACAGGAGATGGTGTCAATGATGGACCTGCTTTGAAGCAAGCAGATATTGGGGTGGCTATGGGCGTGACAGGCACAGAGGTTGCAAAAGATGCCTCATCCATGATTTTAACGGATGATAATTTTTCAACGATTGTCAAGGCAATTGCCAATGGTCGTAGCATCTATACAAATATTAAAAATGCTATTCTGTTCTTATTATCTGGAAATGCAGGCGCTATTTTTGTCGTGTTATATGCAACGGTTCTGGGCTTACCTGTTCCTTTCGCACCTGTCCATCTACTATTCATCAACTTATTAACAGATAGTCTGCCTGCTATTGCCATCGGTTTAGAGCCAAATAATAAGAAAACAATGAAGGACAAGCCTAGAAACATTCATACCCCTTTATTAAATAAAGCCTTTACAACACAAGTTGTGCTTGAAGGGATATTAATCGCCATTTCCACCATTATTGCGTTTCAAATCGGTTTATCGACAGGTGATACGCTAACAGCAAGCACGATGGCCTTTACAACACTATGCTTGTCAAGATTAGTGCATGGCTTTAATTCTCGCTCCAAACAATCCATCTTTGCGATTGGTGTATTTTCGAATAAATATACATGGTTCGCCTTTATCATTGGTGTGCTAAGTTTACACATTGTTTTGTTTATGCCGATGCTTACAACGGTCTTTGAGGTGGCTCCATTAACACTAGCACAGCTAGGCTTTATTTATAGCCTATCGGTGTTACCATTCCTAGTCAATCAATGGTATAAGCTATTGTTCGTGAGAAATCGATAAAGATAAAAAAAGAAGCTTCCGTTAGTTATAAAACGGAGGCTTCTTTTTAGTGTGTAGAGGCTAATAACCAGCCTTTACTCTTACTTAGGTCAATCAATTTCGCTCCAAGTAGCGCATAACGCATATGGAGTTCACCATATTTGGTTAGATGTGTTTTCTTTACTGCCAGTTCTAAAGCTTGGCTTACGGCAATTAAAGAGGAGGCAATATTCATCGATAAAATAGCACTAATTTCGCCATCATTAATGAAAGATTTTCCGCGAATATCTGTTATTTTCATTTTACCGTATTCTATCGATGCTGTTGGTGCTAACACACCATTTTCCTTTAATAGCAGTGTTAGCTGTTTATTTTCCTCTTTTAAACATTGAATAAATTCCAATGTAAGGATTTTTAAGTTTTTATCACGTGTATGCTTAAAAAAAGCATGACTTGAAGCAATATAGCCTTGATTGATCCCAAGCTGTGACCAAAGCTTAAAAATCTCCTTAAATCGTAGTGATGCTAGATTTTCATTTATCATTGTCATCCTGACACTTCCTAACTCTTAGGTTGATTTAAGATTAGGATGGAGCAGTAAATGACATTCTATTCATCTTTTACAATAAAAAATGTATAAGAGGTCGCTAATAGTAGGTGCCATAAGGATACATAGAAGGGTAACGGTATGGGGAAGGGTATGGACATGGTTTCATATATTGCTGTGGCATGGTTGGTTTATAAGGGGCTTGATCGGTTGCTGATTTGACACGATTGCAGCCTTTTGCTGGTCCGATATAAGTCGTAGGAACAATCGGTGCAATCGTTTTCTTCCATTGTTCTTCATCTAAACAATACGTATGGGCCATAATATTGGCTGGTGTGAATTTTAAGATATCCGAGCCTAAAATGACCTCTGGCGTTGGCGCATCAAAAATAGCAAGGAGATGCGTGTCATCTTCTGTGGCTTCTTCATAATGCCACCAGCCCTGTGGTACATTGGCAACCTGCCCAGGCTTGATAGGATAGTTTTGAATTTTCTTGGTAAAGGGATTCAATAGAGAAACCGTTGCTGCTCCTGCAATACAATAGACAAGCTCTGCTGCATTTTGATGGTAATGTGGCTCGATGACATTGTCCTTACTTAAAAAAATATCAAGCAAAGATGTATTTTCTAATGTATTTAATTGTTCCACACCGAGAATATTAATGTAATTTCGGGAGTCTTTTTTAAAAAGCGTACTTTTATTGACATCAAAAGTGAACGCTGCAGAAGGGGAGCTATAATCGATATTTGAGCTGATACTTACATCCTTTCTCATGTAATTGAGCTATTCATCATCATAGATTATGTTTTAGGTGCTCCTAGACTTACACAAATGCCTAGCTACAGCTAGCTCTGTCAGGATGAAAATTAGCTAAAATTACCACTTCTATTTCAGAACATACGTGCGTATAATAAAAACACAAACGTTTGTTCTTGGTTATTAAAAACTCTGTTCAACATGAACGCAAACAGAGTCAGTAAAGGAGCATTCAACATGAAAGAACAGTTGATAAAAGCCATGCATCGTCACCAAATCGTTCACATGATGTATATAGCGAAATCAGGTGCCATTACGAAAAGGCGCGTGAAAATCATCCATATTAAAGGTGATTCCTTTACCGCCTTTTGCTTTACAAGGCTAGCGAAGCGTACGTTTCGTATTAACAATGTTCTAGCACTTCTGCCCATTCTCCAACGGGAGTCTGAGGTGATATGAATTACAACGACTTCCCACAGAAAGATATTTTTTGTATTGATATGAAGTGCTTTTATGCAAGCTGTATTGCCATGCTAGAAGGGCTAGATGTGCTGACAGATCCAATTGCCGTCATCGGTAATTTTGAACAACCTGGCAGTATTGTACTGGCTGCATCACCAGTGATGAAAGAAAAATTTAACATTAAAACAGGGAATCGGCGCTATGAAATTCCCAAACATCCAGACATTAAGTTGTTTGAACCAAAAATGTCCTTTTTTCTAGAGATGTCCATGGCCATTACGCGTCTGATTGCACAATATGTCCCTCCAGAGGCGATCCATGTTTATAGTGTGGATGAAAGCTTTGTAGATCTAACAGGCACAGAGCAACTTTGGGGTTCACCTGAGCAGGTAGCCAAATTGATTCAGGAAGACATCTATGAAAAGTTCCGCATTCCGTCCGCTATTGGCATGGGACCAAACATGCTGATGGCTAAATTAGCATTAGATTTAGAGGCAAAAAAAACAGGCTTTGCCAAATGGACCTATGCCGATGTGCCAACAAAGCTTTGGCCAGTACGTCCGTTGTCTGATATGTGGGGGATTGGGAAACAGATGGCAGCCAATTTAAATGCGATGGGCATTCAAACAGTCGGTGGATTAGCCCATGCCGATTTAGCCGAATTAGAAAAGCGCTTTGGTATTATGGGTAATCAATACTATTACCATGCATGGGGCATTGATCTCTCCACATTAGGTGAGCCATTAGTGAACAATGCGGCGTTAAGCTTTGGGAAGGGCCAAATGCTCATGAAGGATTATCACACACGAAAGGATATTGCGGTTGTACTCCTAGAAATGTGTGAGGATGTGATGCGACGTACACGAGAAGCAGGCTATGTCGGGCGGACTGTTAGCTTGGGGCTCTCTTACAGTCGCAATGCGATGACGAAGGGGTTCCATCGCTCAAGAACCATCGAAAGTCCAACCAATGAGACCCTTGTTATGTATCAGACTTGTCTGGCCTTACTAGATGAGCATTTTGCGGGTGAGCCAGCGCGTCAATTATCTGTTAGACTGACAAACTTAGAGCCAGAGCGTAGCATTCAGCTTGATTTATTTGATGAGCGTAAGGACCAGCGACAGGTCATTGGTCATGTCATGGATGCGATTCGTAGAAAATATGGAGTGGTGGCCTTATTACGTGCAGCCTCCTATACCAACGCTGGTACCGCTATTTCAAGGAATCGCTTAGTGGGCGGGCATTTAGCATAAGGAGTGGAAAAATGATAAGAGATAGAGGAACGATGTAATCAATAGTATAATTATAGGTAGGATGTATAGTATTTAATGATA
>NZ_JPVR01000073.1 GCF_000772935.1 Lysinibacillus boronitolerans JCM 21713 = 10a = NBRC 103108 | reverse complement strand
AGCGCGAAATCGGCTTATTCTTCGGTGAAGATTTAGTTTAATTTCGAATAGATCAAGCAATCTCAATTTATGAGATTGCTTTTTTTATTGCGCAAAAAGGGGAGGAATCACTCCGATATAGAATTGTTAAAAACTTCTTACTCATGTACAATAAATAATGTAATATTCTGATAATTAAGTTAGGAATAGTTTAGTAGACTCGTCAATAAACTATGAGGATGACGTGAAAAAGGGGTTATGGACATGAGAGAAGTGGTGATTGTAGCAGCTGTGAGAACTGCTGTAGGTAGAAGTAAGGGCGCGTTAAGTCAAGTTCGAGCAGATGATTTAGCAGCGGATGTATTACAGGAGGTTGTAAAGCGTGCAGGCATTGGTAAGGAACAAGTAGACGATGTTATTTTGGGATGTGTGACGCAAACAGCTGAACAAGGGGCAAATATTGCGCGTACCTCTTTATTAATGGCTGGATTCCCAGATAGTGTGCCAGGAGTAACCATTGATCGTCAGTGTGGTTCAAGCCAACAAGCCGTGCATTTCGCGGCACAGGCCATTTTAGCGGGAGATATGGACATTGTCATTGCTGGTGGCGTAGAAAGTATGTCAAGAGTACAAATGGGCTCAAACATGCAACACGCACATGCTGGTAAACGCTTACAGGAAAATTATGATATTATTCATCAAGGATTATCAGCAGAGAAAATTGCTTCCCAATGGTCTTTATCGAAAGATCAGCTAAATAGCTATGCTTATCAAAGCCATCAACGGGCAATTTCCGCCATTGAAGCGGGTCATTTCCAAGCTGAAATACTACCTATTCAAGTTCCACAAGAGGATGGCACAGTGACAACATTTGCCGTTGATGAGGGTCCTCGAGCAGAAACTACCGTTGACATTTTAAATGGATTAAAAAACGTTTTTCAGGAGAATGGTGTGATTACTGCGGGCAATGCGAGCCAAATGAGTGATGGGGCCTCAGCTGTAGTCGTGATGGCATTGGATAAAGCAAGAGAACTGGGCATTCAACCACTCGCTAAAATTGTAACAAGAGTGGTCGTGGGCTCTGATCCGACATTAATGCTGACAGGGCCAATCGAGGCTACTAGAAAAGCATTAGAACGGTCAGGTCTCAAGATAGAGGATATTGACACATATGAGGTAAATGAGGCCTTTGCACCTGTGCCGCTCGTATGGCTGCATGAAATAGGAGGAGACCCAGAAAAGCTCAATCCTGATGGTGGTGCAATTGCACTGGGACATCCATTAGGGGCAACTGGTACGAAATTGTTAACGACTATGCTATATCGCATGGAGCGAGAGAATTATCGTTACGGCTTGTTGGCTATTTGTGAGGGAATGGGAATGGCCAATGCCACAATCATTGAAAAAATGTAAAAGGGGATATGTCTGATGAAAGAACATGAAGTGGTGGCAGTCATAACAGGGGGTGCCTCTGGGTTAGGAGAGGCAACCGTTCGGAAATTGGTAGGGCAGGGTGGCAAAGCGATTATTTTTGATCTGAATGATGAGCGTGGACAAGCTCTAGTGGAGGAATTAGGTCAAAATGTCCTTTATGCACGAGTGGATGTCACAAAGGAAGAGGACGTGGCGGCAGGCCTAGAGCAGGCTGTTGCAGCTTTTGGTAAGGTCAATGTTGCAGTGAACTGTGCTGGCATAGCAGATGCGAGTAAAGTTATTTCAAAGCGCGGTATACATGCCCTTGCTCTATTTGAAAAGGTGATTACGGTTAATTTAGTTGGTACATTTAATGTCATTCGTCTAGTTGCGGATAAAATGCAGCATAATGAGCCAAATGAGGATGGACAGCGTGGCGTCATTATTAATACCGCGTCTGTGGCTGCATTTGATGGGCAAATTGGACAAGCTGCTTATAGCGCGTCAAAAGGGGGCGTAGCGGCGATGACGTTACCGATTGCAAGAGAGCTTGCGGAAATCGGTGTCCGAGTGATGACCATTGCGCCAGGATTAATTGAAACACCGATGTTTGCTTCGTTACCTGAGCCTGCAAGAACAGCCCTTGCTCAAATGACACCGTTCCCTAAACGACTTGGTAAACCTTCGGAATATGCTCTTTTGGTTGAAAGTATTATTCATAATGGCTTGTTAAATGGAGAGGTCATTCGATTGGATGGTGCCATTCGTATGCAACCAAGGTAACGGCCAATTCTCGTTTAAATTGTTTTAGTGTTGATCGTTTCAAAAAATCGTAGATGAAGGGAAGCGGTATAATGCATATGATGGATACACCTTTATTATTAACAAGTTTTTTGAATCGCGCAGAACGATTTTTTCACTCAAAGAAAATCTATTCTCGAACAAGTGCCACTACAATTCACGAATTTACGTATAAAGATTATGTCAAACGGACTCGCCGATTAGCTGATGCTCTGACGAAACTGGGTATGAAGCAAGGAATGAAGGTGGGCACATATGCTTGGAACCACCATCGCCATTTGGAAGCTTACTTTGCTGTACCATGTGCAGGAGCCGTATTGCATATGATTAATATTCGATTATCCCCTGAGCATATTGCTTATGTCATCAATCATGCTGAGGATGAAATATTATTAATAGATGATAATCTCGTGCCATTGATTGCACCAATCGTATCTCAGCTGAAAACGGTGAAGCATTTTATTATTATGGGTGATGCTGTTGCGGTAGAAACTTTACCGATTCCAAATGCTCTTTCCTATGAAGCGCTACTTGCAGAGGCAGATGAACATTTCACATTCCCAGAAGATTTAGATGAAAATACACCTGCAGGCATGTGCTATACAAGTGCAACGACGGGCATGCCAAAGGGAGTAGTGTATACACATCGTAGTATTGTACTCCATAGTTTAGCAGCTGGTCTTGCCGACAGTATTGCGATTTGTGAGTCGGATGTAGTGTTACCTGTTGTACCTATGTTTCACGCGAATGCATGGGGATTACCATTTGCCAGTGTCGCATTTGGTTCTACACAGGTTTTACCTGGTCCGATGTTTACACCACAGCTATTGCTTGAATTATTTGATGTGTATAAAGTCACATTGACAGCAGGGGTACCGACCATATGGCTAGGCGTACTACAGGAGCAGCGTCAAAATCCTCGTGACCTATCGTCTATGCGATTAATTGTTTGTGGAGGTTCTGCCTCACCACTTGGTCTTGTTCGAGGTTTTGAGCAAGAACTTAATATCCCGTACATGACAGGTTACGGTATGACGGAAACCTCACCTCTTGTAAGCCTATCCACATATTTAACACATATGCAGGACTATACGGATGATGAAAAAATGAATGTTCGGATAACACAAGGTATGACGATGCCTCTTATTGATACTAGGATTGTCAATGAAAATGGTGAAGTGCCTTGGGATGGTAAAACGATGGGAGAGCTTACGATTAGAGGCCCATGGATTGCCAATGCATATTATCAGGATGAACGAACGGAAGAGGCCTTTAAAGACGGCTGGCTTTATACAGGCGATATTGCAGTGATGACGACAGATGGCTATATAAAAATCACCGATCGTACAAAGGACTTAATTAAGAGTGGTGGCGAATGGATTTCTTCAGTAGAGCTTGAAAATGCATTAATGTCCCATCCAAAGGTCTTTGAGGCGGCTGTTATTGCCATTCCACATGAAAAGTGGTTGGAGCGACCATTAGCTTGTGTCGTAGCAAAGCCAGAGTTTAAGGATTCGATTACTAAAGAAGAATTACTAGAGAGTCTACAGCAACAATTCCATAAAACATGGATTCCTGATGATATTGTCTTCATTGACGAGGTACCGAAAACGTCTGTAGGTAAATTCTTAAAGGCTAAATTACGAGAAGATTTAAAAGAATACCGCATACAAGTCTAACGATAATGGATAGAATGAAGGTGGTCAAAACTACCTTCATTTTTTATTGGAATAAATTCCTGAAAAATGAAACTATTTTTTCCATTTTGCCGTATAATCGTAATAACGAAAGGAAGTGAAGGGATTGTCAATTGCCATTGTAGCGATAATTGGAGGCGTCATTATTTCTTTAGCTGGAATTTTTACAGACGCTCGTACTAGACAACAAAAAATAAAACTAAAAGCTGTTGAAAAAGAAGTAGAATTAGAAAAGCTTAGGTTAGAAACGTATACGATTGAGACAGAAAAAATGAGACTTGAATTAGAACAGTCGAAAGTATTACTTTTAGAGGAAAAACAAAACGCAAGCAAGTAGATTTGCTTACATGAGAAAGACTATTTCAGGATTGGGACTTTTCCGCTATAATGGTAATACGACGCTAGAGGGGAAGATGACCATATGTCTGATTATGAACAGTTTATAGAAGGTATTAAGCGCAAAACAGGAATAGATTTAGCGTTATATAAAGAAGCGCAAATGAAAAGACGATTAACCTCTCTTTATGAGAAAAAGGGCTATCGTAATTTTGTAGACTTTCTAAAGGCACTTGAACAAGATCGTGATTTAATGAATGAATTTTTAGATCGTATGACGATCAATGTTTCTGAATTTTATCGCAATGGAAAGCGCTGGGAAGTATTACAAAAGAAAATATTTCCGAAGCTCTTACAAACTAATAAGCGTTTAAAAATTTGGAGTGCTGCTTGTTCGACAGGAGAAGAGCCATATTCTTTAGTAATGGTTTTATCTCAATTGGTGCCTTTATCTCAAATTCAAATTATTGCCACTGATTTAGATGAGAATGTGATACAAAAGGCGAAGTTAGGTGTCTATCCTGAACGCTCTTTAGCAGAGGTGCCAAGTGATATTAAAGCAAAGTATTTTGAGCAAGAAGGCTCCTTCTATCGGGTGAAGGATGAAATTAAGCGTTGTGTAACCTTTAAGAAACATAATTTATTGAATGACGCTTATGACAGCAATTATGATTTAATTGTTTGTCGCAATGTCATGATTTATTTTACAGAAGAAGCGAAAGATCAAATTTATAATAATTTTAGTAAAGCACTGCGCAAGGATGGCGTTTTATTTGTTGGATCGACAGAACAAATTTTTAATCCAGCACGTTATGAATTTGATGTGGAAGACACGTTCTTCTATCGTAAAAATAATTAATAATATGGATGAAAAGCTTTGTACAAATGACACAATTGTACATATAGTTGACCAAGCATTAAACATAGATAATTCATACGCTTTTCGCTTATCATAAGCAAAGGCGTATTTTTTATAAAATTTAGCTAGTTGTTTTTTTACAACTTTCATTCAGAATATTCACATTTAGATCTATGAAAATGGTAACTACTTAAAAGACATTCGTAAAAGGACTGTTTTTTTAAAGAATATATGTTATAGTGAAAAATACATACTTTAGCGAGTTGAAGGGAGAAAGTGTTTATGCGTTACTTAACAGCAGGTGAGTCACACGGACCTCAATTAACGACAATTATTGAGGGTTTACCGTCACTCTTACCCATTACAGCAGAAAAAATTAATCACGATTTAAAACGTCGCCAGGGAGGTCATGGACGAGGGCGCCGCATGCAAATCGAAACAGATACAGTGGAGATTGTAGCTGGTGTTCGTCATGGTCAGACACTTGGATCTCCTGTTGCACTCGTTGTCACAAATGATGACTGGAAGCACTGGACTAAAATTATGGGAGCAGAGCCATTAGCTGATGATATCAATCCTGAAGATATCAAGCGTCAAATCTCACGCCCTCGACCAGGTCATGCTGATTTAGTCGGAGGCATGAAATATGGTCACCGTGATTTAAGGAATGTATTAGAGCGCTCCTCTGCGCGTGAAACAACTGTACGTGTAGCAGTTGGGTCTGTGGCAAAGGCGTTACTTAATGAACTAGGCATTTCCATTGTTGCACATGTTACAGAGATAGTGGGAATCAAAGCCGATACATCTTTAATAGAAGGAAAAACAACAGAAGAAATTCGTGCCATTGTCGAAGCGGATCCTTGCTACTGTGTAGATCCTATCGCCTCTGCGAAAATGGTTGAGGCAATTGATGAAGCGAAAAAAGCTGGTGATTCGATCGGTGGTGTTGTAGAAGTCATAGTGGAAGGCATGCCAGCAGGTGTAGGGTCTTATGTACATTATGATCGTAAGCTGGATGCGAAACTTGCAGCAGCCATGCTATCCATTAATGCATTTAAAGGAGTAGAATTTGGACTTGGCTTTGAAATGGCACGTCGAAAGGGTTCTGAAGTGCACGATGAAATCATTTGGTCTGAAGAAGAAGGTTATACTCGTGCAACTAATCGACTCGGTGGCTTAGAGGGTGGTATGTCAACAGGTATGCCAATTGTTGTACGTGGTGTGATGAAGCCAATTCCTACTTTATATAAACCATTACAAAGTGTAGATATTGAAACAAAAGAGCCGTTTAAAGCGAGTGTTGAGCGCTCTGATAGCTGTGCAGTACCAGCAGCATCTGTAGTTGCAGAACATGTTATTGCCTGGGAAATAGCGAATGCAATTTTAGAGCAATTCCATAGTGATCAACTACCACAATTACAAGCTCAAATTGACGAGCATCGTCAATATACAAAGGGGTTCTAAGTTATGCGTGTACCAGTAGCAACAAAATCGCATCAATATGAAGTTGTTCTTGGGCATCAATTTCTAACTGAAGCTGTGGAGGCATTTGCTGATAAACTGCAAAATGCGGATAAGCTCTTTGTGTTTACAGATGTCAATGTTTGGGCAGCACAGGGAGAGTACTTCAAAGCAAATTTCCCGTACCAGTTTGAGGTCTTTATTTTGCCAGGTGGTGAAGCATGTAAAACCTTTGATCAATACAACGCAGCTCAAACATTTTTATTAGAGCAAAAATGCTCCCGAAAATCCTTCATTTTTGCCTTTGGAGGAGGAGCAGTTGGCGATTTAACAGGCTTTGTTGCGGCAACCTATATGCGTGGGGTTCCGTTTATTCAAATTCCAACGACTATTCTAGCGCATGATTCCGCAGTTGGTGGAAAAACGGCCATTAATCATCCGCTAGGGAAAAATATGATTGGCGCATTTTATCAGCCAGAAGGCGTGATATATGATACAGCCCTTTTAGAAAGCTTATCAGAGCGTGAGGTACGTTCAGGAACAGCAGAGTTAATTAAGCATGCCATGATTTCTGACCCGACCTGGCTAGAGGAATTAATGACAGGAGATTCGGTGATTCATTTTAATCAAAATGAACTAGCAAAGCAGTTAAAAAAAGGAATTGAAGTGAAAGCACAAATTGTTGCTGAGGACGAAACAGAGCAATCCGTTCGAAAGTTTTTAAACTTAGGCCATACATATGGACATGCCATTGAAGCGGCTGCGGGTTATGGCAAAGTGGCACATGGTGAGGCGGTAATGATTGGACTCGTCTATTGTCTTCTATTGAGTGAACGATATGGAGAACTCGATCGTACGTTCACCCAATCCTTTTTACAGTTTGCGTTAAAAAATGGCTATCCTTTTAAAGCTGTGCGTGATTATTCATTTGATCAATTATCTAGCTACCTAATGAAAGATAAAAAAGCAGAATATGGCATCTTACAATTTGTTCTTTTGGAGAAAATTGGTAAGCCTTTTGTCAAAGCTATTGATTTAGAAGAATGTCAAGAAATAGATGCTGAATATAGACAGTTATTAGCGGAGGTGCTTGTATGATTCGTGGACTTAGAGGAGCAATAACAATTGAATCTGACAAGCCAGAGCTTGTATGGGATGAGACAGCAAGATTAGTGCGTGAGGTTGTGGCTGCAAATAATGTGGAAATTGATGATATCGCATCAATCCTCATTTCAACAACGCCAGATATTACCTCAGCATTTCCTGCTCGTGCAGTACGCTTGATGGATGGCTGGCAATATGTCCCTGTTATGTGTACACATGAAATGGATGTGCCAGAAGCGTTACCATTATGTATTCGTGTATTAATACATGCAAACGTAGAGGTAGCCCAAAAAGATGTAAAGCACTTGTATCTCAATGATGCAGTAAAATTAAGACCAGATTTGGCTCAGGCTAAATAAGTAGAGGAGATGTTTTAGATGAAGTGGAAACAACAATTGGACGGTATGCAAGCATATAAGCCAGGTAAACCAATTGAAGAAGTACAACGTGAATATGGCTTAAAGGAAGTTATTAAATTGGCGTCGAATGAAAATCCATTCGGGTGCTCACCTAAGGTAACAGCTTATTTACAAAATAATGCAGTGAATCATGCACTTTATCCAGATGGCTATGCACAAAACCTACGTACTGCTGTGGCAAATCATCTAGGTGTGAAAGAGACACAGCTTCTTTTTGGTAACGGCTCCGATGACATCATTGCTATTATTACTCGTGCTCTGTTGTATCCAGGGGTAAACACGGTTATGGCCGACCCTTCCTTCTCTCAATACTGGCACAATGCTGAAATTGAAGGTGCTGAAGTACGTAAAGTGCCTTGTCAAGATGGAGCACATGATCTAGAGGCAATGTTGGCTGCAATTGATGACCAAACTTCTATTGTTTGGGTATGTAGTCCAAATAATCCGACTGGCGTTGTCATTCCTGATGCTGCATTGCGTGCCTTTCTTGCAAAGGTTCCAAGCGATGTCCTTGTCGTGCTTGATGAGGCATACATTGAATATGTTACACATCCAGACCACAAGGATACGTTACCAATCATTGATGAATATCCGAATGTTCTTTTACTTCGTACATTCTCTAAAGCTTATGGCTTAGCTTCGTTCCGCGTTGGCTATGCAATTGGCCAACCTGATGTTATTGCTAAGCTAGATCCTGTTCGTGCACCATTCAATAATACAATCTTAAGTCAAGCTGTTGCTGCCATAGCGCTCAGTGACCAAGAATATATTGAAGCCTGCCGTGAAGCTAATGAAATAGGCAAAAAACAATATGTAGAATTTTGTGAAAAGCATAATTTAAAATACTTCCCATCTGATACAAACTTTATTTTCTTTGATACTCATGCTGATAGTGATGTTGTTTTCCAAGAGCTGATGAAAAGAGGCTTTATTGTGCGCAGTGGTAATGCATTAGGGTTACCAGGATTTATCCGTGTGACAATTGGAACAGAGGCTCAAAATGCAGCATTACTTAGCCAACTTGATGAAGTGTTAAAACAACAAGGGGTATTTGCATGACTCGCAAAGTACTCGTTATAGGGCTTGGATTGATCGGTGGTTCTATTGCCCTTGCTTTGCAAAAAGCACCTGAAACAAAAATTATTGGCTATGACATGGACGCACAAACACGTGAGCATGCGAAAACATTAAATATTGTGCATGATATTGTCGCAGATCCACTGGCTGTTGCGGCTGAGGTTGATGTTATTATCTTCGGGACACCCGTTAATGCAACACTGGATTGGATGGAGCAATTAAAATCATGGCCATTGAAAAATAAAGTCATTGTAACAGATACAGGGAGTACAAAAAAATTAATTATGCAAAAAGCCAGCGAATTAAGAGAACTTGGGATAACGTTTATTGGTGGACATCCAATGGCGGGGTCTCATAAAAGCGGTGTGCTGGCTGCTAAAGCGCATCTTTTTGAAAACGCATATTACATGCTTACGCCACTCGCTGGGGAAGAAATTGTTCATATGGCACAGCTTGAAAGTTTGCTGAAATTTACCCATGCAAAAGTAGTCAGTGTATCTGCCAGTGAGCATGATCACATGACAGCGGTGGTGAGTCATTTTCCACATGTTATCGCGGCCTCACTTGTCCATCAATTAGGTGGCGAAAATGGGGAGTACCCAATGACACGTTCTCTTGCAGCAGGAGGTTTTCGTGATGTGACACGAATCGCCTCTTCGAACCCCATCTTATGGCGAGATATTACGCTGCAAAATCGCGAGGAGCTCCTCACGCAATTAGATGGCTGGGAAAAAGAAATGACGCGCATTAAGAAACTGCTAATGGAGGGTTCTTCACAGGATATTGAAAACTATTTTGCAGTTGCTAAAGAACTGAGAGATGAATTACCGATTAGTGCAGGGGCTATGTATACACCATTCGACCTCTATGTTGATGTTCCTGACTATCCAGGTGTTATTTCTGAAGTGACGGGCTTTTTAGCGGATGAAGCAATTAGTATTACGAATCTACGCATTGTTGAATCACGAGAAGATGTTTTCGGTATTCTAGTCATTAGCTTCCAAAGTGAAAATGATCGCGAACGTGCTGCAGCCTGTATTCAAAAACGAGCAAATTTCGAAACGTATATTTCTTAGCATAAGAAAGCGTCGGCATTTCGGCGCTTTCTATCTTCATATTGGAGGGAATAAAGTTCATGAGTGAAAAAGTATTGCAATACAACAAGCCTTCTTTACAGGGCTCTTTAACCGTTCCAGGCGATAAATCTGTATCCCATCGCTCTGTGATGTTTGGTGCCATTGCTAGTGGCACAACGACAGTAGAGGGCTTTTTACTAGGTGAAGATTGTTTAAGTACAATTGATTGCTTCCAGAAACTTGGCGTTCAGATTGAGGTGGAAGGGACAAATGTAACCATTCATAGTCCAGGGATGGAAGGCTGGCAGGAGCCGACAGAAGTGTTATATACGGGTAACTCTGGTACAACAACACGCTTAATGCTAGGCATTTTAGCTGGTTCTACTGTTCACTCTGTCATGACAGGAGATGCATCCATTGGAAAACGACCAATGCGACGTGTTATAGATCCACTGCGTCAGATGGGTGCACAAATTACAGGGCGTGCAGATGGGCAATATACACCACTAGCCATTCAAGGAACAAAATTACAAGCCATTGATTACAAGATGCCTGTAGCAAGTGCACAGGTGAAATCTGCTATTTTACTAGCGGGCTTGCGTGCTGAAGGAACAACCATTGTTAGAGAAATGGATGTTTCGAGAGATCATACAGAGAGAATGCTGCGTCAATTTGGTGCACATGTAGAAGTAGATAATGGCGTAGTATCCATTGAAGGAGGACAAGCTCTCAATGGGACGCATGTTTCTGTGCCAGGAGATATATCATCGGCTGCCTTTTTCTTAGTGGCAGGAGCCATTTGCGAAAATAGTCAGCTAACACTCAACAATGTGGGCATTAATCCAACACGTGATGGCATTATTGAGGTGCTGCAAAAAATGGGCGCCACGATGACGGTAACGCCGAATGACGATAATCAAGCTGAACCTACAGCAACAATCCAAATCGCGACCTCTTCTTTAACTGGTACAGTAATTGAGGGGGACATTATTCCTCGTTTAATTGACGAAATTCCAATCCTTGCATTACTCGCTACGCAAGCACATGGTCAAACGATCATTAAAGATGCCGAGGAGCTAAAGGTGAAGGAGACTGACCGTATCACGGCTGTTGTGACTGAATTGAAGAAACTTGGTGCCCAGATCGAAGCAACAGAAGATGGTATGATTATTGAGGGACCAACGCCTTTAAAAGGAGCAAACCTTCAAACATATGGCGATCATCGTATCGGCATGATGGGTGCTGTTGCAGCTTTAATAACAGACGGAGCTGTTACACTAGATGATGCACAATGTATTGCTGTATCCTACCCATCGTTTTTTGAGCATATTGAGGCAGTGAAGTAACAATTAAAGAGAGGCTCTCCAAGCTTTTGGGGAGTTTTTTCTTGTTTCAGAAGTAAATGTTTTGTAGCATAAAGGTATCAACGAAAGAATAGGTGAATGACTGTGAACAATGCGATGACTGAAATGATGCAAGCACTTGAACAAGGGGATTTAGCATTAATAGATCAGCTACTAGAATCATTTTTAATGAAGGAGCTACCCGAGGAGATCTATGCACTAGCGGAGATTTTTATGCAGTATGGGTACATGAAGGAAGCTGACCGTGTGCTGGAGCATTTGCAATTTTTATTCCCAGAAGAAGCACAGTTAAAAATAGATCATGCCAATGTCCTAATGGAGCTTGGTAATGAAGATGAAGCATTAGATTTATTATTAGAAATTGAAGAAACCTCCCCAGAATATCCACAAGCGTTATTGGTGTTAGCCGATTATTATCAAATGCAAGGGTTATTTGAGGTTGCAGAAAAGCGTATAAATGAAGCATTAGCGATTTTACCAGACGAGCCATTATTGCATTTTGCAAAAGCCGAGCTTTTATTTGAAACAGGCCGTTTTTTAGAGGCAGCAAGACTGTATGAGGACTTATATGAGCAGCAAAATGAATTTGCTGGTATTCCACTTGTCGAACGACTAGCGGAGGTTTATCGTGCAGGGGCAGCCTATGAGACGGCATTCGATTATTATGTCAAAGCCCTTGACGATGAAGTAAAGCCCGATATTTTATTTGGTGCTGCTTATTCAGCCTTCCAGTCACAAAAATACGAGATGGCTATTAAACAACTAGAGGAATTGAAAGAATTAGATCCTGATTACTTCTCAGCCTATTTATTGCTTGCGGAGAGCTATGCAATGACAGAGGATAATCAAAAAGCGTATGCGGCCATTCAAGAGGGGTTAAAGCGTGATGAATATGATAAATCACTTTACTTATTCGCTGGTAAAATGGCCTTGAAAAATGGTTTGCCAGAAGAAGCTGAGCAACATCTGAGAGAAGCTATAGCGCTCGATCCTGAATATATGGAAGCGGTACTGGCACTTATTTCTGTGTTTGGTCAACAGGAGCGCCATGAGGATGTGATCGAGCTATTTGAGACATTACAGCAAAATGATTTTGAATGGAGCACTTTATACCCTTTTGCGGCAGAGGCATATGAAAATTTAGAATTGTACGACCGTGCATACGAATTTTACCGTTTGGCATATAATGATTTTAAGGAAGACGCAACATTTTTAGAAAAATATGTTTACTTTTTATTAGAAGAAGGAAAGCGTTCAGAGGCAAAAGAGGTTCTTAGACAATTAATCAACATTCAACCGGGTGAACCAGAGTGGCAGGAGAAGTTAGAAACCTTAGAATTTGAGTAAAGGAGGGAGTGGGTATGACTGCTTCTGTATCAGTTGTTGATAAAAAAGCATTTGTTCGATGGTTTTTAAAAAATTATCAATTGAAACGTCGTGAGTGTGTATGGATTTTAAATTACTTATTAAGTAATGATGACTTATTAAAAAGAATCCGCTTTGTGGAAGAAGCTCACTATTGTCCTAGGGCAATGGTGATGTCGACAGTAGACTCAACAGGTGTGCCTTTTCGTTTCTATAAAGGCAATGTGATGACGGCAGATGCTGAGAAGTCTTTCCATGATTTACGCTTACATGAACAAGAAGATATGTATATACAATTGAATTTTCCTAATATACCACCAAGTGCACAATACTTAGCAGTTCTTGAAGAAAACCCTTATATGCCAGAAACACTGCTCGTCAGTGAAAAAGATCGTATACTGGCAGAAGAGCTGCTTTCCAATAGCTTACTCGTATTCCAAGAAGAGAAATTACTCGCACAAATTGATGAAGCCCTCGACCAGGGAGATGAAGCGCGTTTTTATGAATTGTCTAATTTGTTACAAGCATTGAAGGAAACGGCTAATTTACGTTAATTATAGGTAAAAATTGAATGTCCTTTATCCATTTCAATATGGTAACATTACTAGTGAATGATTGTTTTCACTTTTAATTGGGTATCCTATTGTAGAGTGGAAAAGGACATTTTTATTTTGCGATAAAAGGAGGTTTGTTGAATGTATTTTAATGCAAACGATGTTACATCGTTTATGGCACAAAAAGATTTTATTGATACCGCGATTGTTCCACTTGTATCCATTGATCTCTCTTCTGAAAAAATGAAACAAAGTGGTGCCGAGGTAGATTTTGTCATGTCTTTAACTTCTTTTATAGAGCAGCAGTTTAAAGGACGACTACTAGTCATGCCACCATTTTCTTATATGACAACTTTAAAAAACGATGATTTACCACAGCAATTAGAAGCACAATTACATAATGCTGGATTTAAGCATGTGTTCTTCATTACTTGTGACCATTATTGGACAAAGAGTGGAGAGGTAGTCAATATGATTTGGTTACCAGCGATTCCGTTAGAAAGTATGGATGCCAGTGTGAAAAAATCCATTCTAGAAGATCAATTGCGTCAAGTGATTCCAATGCTTTCGACTAAATGGGCACAGATTTAACAATTAGTTTCAATAAATGTTCACATTCTCCAGCTTTCCACAGAATGCTATATTGACCAAGCTATGGACTTGATATATCATATATATGTCCTAGTATTACTATTTGTAAAAGTATGTCCGTTGGACTGACCTTTAAGTTAGAGGGGGGAAAATAATGAGTAATAATCGAGTTTCACGTCGTCAATTTCTAAGCTATACACTTACTGGTGTAGGTGGATTTATGGCGGCAGGCATGTTAATGCCAATGCTTCGATTCGCAATTGATCCAGTGTTACAAAAACATGATGGTGGAGATTTTGTAAAAACAGAGCATAAAATCGCTGATCTCACTGATGAACCTGTTAAAGTTGACTTTTCATTCGAACAAGTTGATGCATGGTACAAATCGGACGTTACAAACGTAGCGTGGGTATATAAAAATGGCGATCAAATCATTGCTCTATCACCAGTTTGTAAGCATTTAGGATGTATGGTTGACTGGAATGGAGATTCTGCACACCCAGAACAATTCTTCTGCCCATGTCACGCAGGTCGTTATGAGAAAAACGGGAAAAACATTGCAGGTACACCACCTCTAGGTCCGTTGGATGAATTTGAAGTAAAAGAACAAGATGGCTATTTAATGATTGGTCCAGCAAAAGCAAATACTCTAGTTAAATAAGTAAGGGGGTACGACAACTGTGCTAAATAAAATTTATGATTGGGTCGATGAACGCCTAGATATTACACCGATTTGGCGTGATATTGCCGACCACGAAGTGCCAGAGCACGTTAACCCTGCACATCATTTTTCAGCATTCGTTTACTGCTTTGGTGGATTAACATTTTTCATCACAGTAATTCAAATTCTATCTGGTATGTTCCTAACAATGTACTATGTACCAGACGTTGTGAATGCCTGGAAATCAGTTTATTATTTACAAAACGAAGTAGCATTTGGTGAAATCGTACGCGGTATGCACCACTGGGGGGCTTCATTAGTTATCGTAATGATGTTCTTACATACACTTCGCGTGTTCTTCACAGGTTCTTATAAAAAACCTCGTGAGTTAAACTGGATGGTTGGTGTAGGTATTTTTGGTGTAATGATGGGTCTTGGCTTTACAGGATACTTATTACCATGGGATATGAAAGCATTATTCGCTACTAAAGTAGGTATCGAAATTGCAGCATCTGTACCGTTTATCGGTGGGATGATTAAAGTATTATTAGCGGGTGACACAACGATTCTTGGTGCTCAAACGTTAACTCGATTCTTTGCGATTCATGTATTCTTCTTACCTGCAGTATTGTTTGGGTTACTTGCAGCGCACTTTATCATGATTCGTCGTCAAGGAATTTCAGGACCGTTGTAATTGTCTTGACGGTTCGATGATCTTTAAAAGGAGGGGACACTATGCATCGCGGAAAAGGAATGAAATTTGTCGGCGATTCTCGTATTAAAGCGAATCACAGAATGCCGAACGTTCCAAAGGATTATTCCGAATATCCAGGTAAGACGGAAGCTTTCTGGCCGAACTTCTTACTGAAGGAATGGATGGTAGGTGCTGTATTTTTAATTGGATACTTATTACTAACTGTCGCTCACCCGTCACCACTTGAAGGGCCGGCAGATCCAACTAGAGCATATACACCACTACCGGACTGGTACTTCTTATTTATGTATCAACTTTTAAAATACTCATTTGCTTCTGGTCCATACAATGTAATCGGAGCTATTGTAATTCCAGGTCTTGCATTTGGAGCGCTATTATTAATGCCATTTTTAGACAAGGGTCCAGAACGTCGTCCATCTAAACGTCCATTGCCAACAGCGTTTATGTTATTAACTTTAGCTGCTATGTTCTACCTAACTTGGGAGTCAGTTGTTAACCACGACTGGGAAGCTCAAAAAGCTATGGGTGCAATCGTAGAAACTGTTGAGTTCGATAAAGAATCAGAAGGTTATAAAATCTATGCTGGTTCTGCATGTATTACATGTCACGGTGAAGGTTTAGAAGGTGGAGCTGGTGCGCCATCTCTAATGAACACTGGTTTAACAGCTGATCAAATTAAGGACATTGCTCATAATGGTTCTGAAAGTGGTAAAATGCCACCAGGATTATGGACAGGTTCAGATGAAGATCTTCAAAAACTTGCTGAATTCATCGAAAGCTTAAAAGCAGAGTAATAGTAAAAGAGTCAGGAAACTGGCTCTTTTTTTTCTACCTTGTTATACTATTGGGACTGGAAGCCATACAAAAAGGTTCCCTTGTATAAAGGATTTTAGCGAAAGATGTCGAAAAAACATTTATTCTTGAAACAAGTAAGCGAATTAAAACAATAAATTAACACATATTGATGGTGAGATACAATTGAAAGGTAGAGTAAAGCTCTAGAATTTCACAACTATACATAAATAATGGATTGTTTTTATCGGAAGGAGTTAACATCATGCAACTAACAAGAGCAAATATTTGGTACCTTCTGACCCATAAATCATTCTTGATTGCACTGCTAATTATTAATCTACTAGGTACAATTTATGGCTATTATTGGTATGGGTGGCAGCTCGCCATCACAGAGCCTATTTTTTATATATTTGTTCCAGATAGCCCGACAGCCAGTTTATTCTTTTGTTTTGTGTTGCTTGCTTGGATTATGGGGAAAAGCTGGCCATTAATGGAAGTACTTGCCCTTGTTACGTTGGTGAAATATGGCTTATGGGCAGATGTGATGAATATTTGGACATTAATTGAAACAGGTTCTATTGGCTGGCAGGGGTGGATGTTAGTTGGTTCACATTTTGCCATGGCTGTACAAGCTGTACTATATATGAAGAAATATGTCTTCACTTATTGGCATGTTGTGATAGCAGCTGTTTGGACACTGCATAATGATGTCATTGACTATGTATTTGGGCAAATGCCTATGTATCGAGATTTAGCCAATTACACAAGCTATATTGGTTACTTTACATTCTGGTTATCAATTGCATGTATTTTACTTGCCATTTTCTCAATTAGGTGGCGCAAATATTTGCCGAATTAGGGTATAAATTATAGAATTATAGTATCGAGGTAGAAAGGGGTTAGAAAATTGTCAACGAGCATGTATATTGTTTATTTTGTGATTATTATGCTGCTTCCACTTTATGCTCAAATGAAGGTAAAGGGTACGTATAATAAATTTGCAAAGCAACGTACAATGAAGGGGCAAACTGGTGCAGAGGTAGCGCGTGCGATTTTAGATGCAAACGGCTTATATGATGTACGAGTTGTGCCAACGCAAGGTGTGTTGTCTGATCATTATAATCCGGCAACCAAAACAGTGGCTTTATCAGAAAGTAACTTTTATGAAGCAAGTGTTGCAGGTGCTGCGGTTGCTGCCCATGAGGTAGGTCACGCCATCCAACATAAAGAAGCTTATTCGATGCTTACATTACGTAGTAAGCTAGTCCCAGTAGCAAATATTTCTTCAAATGCGTCTTGGATTTTCGTAATGATTGGTATTTTTGCAAGTAGTACGAATTTCCTGCTATTAGGTATCATATTATTAGCAGCAGGTGTTGTTTTCCAATTAGTGACACTTCCGGTGGAGTTTGATGCCTCGAAGCGAGCATTAGTTCAAATGAATTCACTTGGTATTATTACAAATGAAGAAGAACGACCAGCACGAAAAGTATTAAGTGCTGCAGCATTAACTTATGTAGCAGCGGCAGCGGTAGCTGTACTAGAGTTATTACGTTTAATTTTAATTTTTACCAATATGCGTAGCGACGACTAAGAAAAAACTTGTTATAGTGGTGCACCACTATAGCAAGTTTTTTATCTTCGTATGCTTAATGAAGGGGTTGCTTTTGATCGTCTAGTGTGAAGCCTTCTCCTGCCACATCTCGTACTTCAATGATGGAAACAAATGCGTGAGGATCAACTTCATGCACAATAGATTTTAACCGTACAACTTCATTGCGACCAATCACACAATAGATTACCTCTTTAGGTTGTTTGGTAAAATGACCATGTCCTTCTAAAATTGTGATACCACGCTCCATTCGAAGAGCGATTGTTTCAGCAATGGCTCCAGACTTTTCCGATATGATGAGCGCACCACGAGCAGCATAGGCACCTTCTTGTACAAAGTCAATGACACGGGCTCCAACAAATACGGCTACTAATGTATACATCATCGAACGGGCATCCAAGAACGTCAGCCAAGAAAGGATGATGACAATGGCATCGAAGACAAACATGGTTTTCCCCATACTCCAGCCAAAATATTTATGCCCTAGTCGTGCCAAAATATCGACACCACCTGTAGTGCCACCGAAACGAAAGACAATCCCAAGTCCCAATCCAACAAAGACACCAGCAAAAAGTGCCACAAGCAACATGTCATCCTCTAAATGGATAGTAAATTGATATTTTTGGAAAATTTTTAGAAAAAGAGATACGGATAAAGTGCCGACAAGCGTATAGACAAATGATTTTTTTCCAAGTAATCGATAACCTATGATAAACATGGGAATATTTAATAACAGGTTCATTAAGGCGGGGTCCCATCCTAATGTAAAATATAGTATGAGTGTAATCCCACTTAGTCCACCTTCACCCAGTTGATTTTGGATGTTGAAGTGAACAAAGCCGAAGCTGAAAACGGCTGCTCCGAGCATAATCGCGATAATATTACGAATTTTAATCTGTTTTAGCATTTGACCTCCTGTAGTTCCAAACAAATGAAGTAGTGTTATCTATTATCTGACATTTTATTGGTTTTGACAACAATGGTGTAAATTTTATACGATGGTAAATAGGAGTGTGATTTTTATGGCAGATCAACTAACAATGCAAGCATTACAACAGCGTGTCGATGACTATATAGGTCAATTTAAAGAAGGATATTTTCCACCATTCGAATTACTTGCACGTCTAACAGAAGAATTAGGTGAACTTTCACGCGAAGTTCAGGATGTCTATGGACAAAAAAAGAAAAAGAGTACTGAGGATACAAACAGTATAGAAGAGGAGCTAGGAGACTTTTTCTTTGTACTTGTCTGTTTTGCAAATGCCCAAGGTATTAAACTAGATGAAGCACTTTTACGCGTCATACATAAATTTGAAACTAGAGATAAGGATCGTTGGACTAGAAAGGATGAAGAATGATGTCGATTCGTGTAGCTATTGCGGGAGCAAGAGGAAAAATGGGAGCTGAGGCTGTACATACGGTCATGAAACATGACAAAATGGAATTAGTAGCTGTACTAGATTATAAGGAAGTAGGAAAAACTTTAGCTGATTTAGATATGTTTCCAGCAAGCTATACAGTGCCTATATTTACAGAAATGCATGATCTTGTAGAAGCAACTGCACCGGATGTACTAGTGGATTTAACTAATCCACATGCAGTCTACAAACATACGAAGGAAGCACTGAATTTAAATGTACGACCTGTAATTGGTACAACAGGATTTACAGATGCACAACTAGAGGAATTATCAGCCATGGCCAAAGAAAAAGAGTTAGGTTGCATTATTGCACCAAACTTTGCGATTGGTGCTATCCTAATGATGAAGTTTGCAAAAGAAGCGGCCAAATACTTACCAGATGTAGAGATTATAGAAATGCACCATGATCAGAAGCTTGATGCACCATCTGGAACGGCGGTGAAAACGGCACAGTTAATACAAGAAGTCCGTACGTCAAAGGCACAAGGACATCCAGAAGAGAAAGAAACCATTGAAGGTGCAAGAGGTGGAGACTTTGACGGTATGCGCATTCACTCCGTACGTTTACCTGGATTAGTGGCACACCAGCAAGTATTATTTGGAGGGGATGGGCAGCTACTAACGATTCGCCACGATTCATTAAACCGTAATTCTTTTATGTCTGGTGTTGCTTTTTGCATAGAAGAGGTTATGAAAATGGATCAGCTTGTTTATGGTTTAGAAAACATCATCTAAAGATTGGGATGGAAGCTATATGAAAATCGCATTGATTGCACATGATCGTAAAAAAGATAATTTAGTACAGTTTGCTATTGCTTACCAAAATATTTTACAAGAACACACGCTATATGCTACCGGTACAACAGGACAACGTGTCATCGAAGCTACTGGTTTGGAGGTTACACGTTTTCGTTCAGGACCACTTGGTGGCGATCAACAAATTGGTGCAATGATTGCCAATAATGATATGGACATGGTGGTATTTTTCCGTGATCCATTAACAGCACAACCACATGAGCCAGATGTTTCTGCACTAATCCGTCTTTGTGATGTTTACCAAGTGCCACTGGCAACAAATATGGGAACAGCAGAAATATTACTAAAAGGCCTACAAGAAGGCTTTGTGGATTGGAGACTGATACAAGAAAGACGAAATTAACAAAAGACGTGATTCAGAAAGGATGATCATCGAATGAAAAAGCTAAAAATCGGCATTACCTGTTATCCTACAGTTGGTGGCTCTGGTGTCATCGCAACAGAATTAGGCAAAATGCTTGCAGAAAGAGGACATGAAATTCATTTCATCACCTCAAGCGTACCATTTCGATTGAATAAAATTTATCCAACCGTCTTTTTCCATGAAGTCGAAGTTAATAATTATTCAGTATTTCAATATTCTCCATACGATATTGCATTAGCGAGTAAAATGGCAGACGTCATCAAGGATGAAGAGTTGGATGTGCTGCATGTGCATTATGCTATCCCACATGCAGTATGTGCGGTGCTAGCACGTGAAATGAGCGGTCGAGACATTGGCATCGTCACAACCCTTCATGGTACAGATATATCGGTGCTTGGGCAAGATTCTACGCTCTCACAGGCCATTAAGTATGGGATTGATAAATCTGATATTGTGACAACCGTGTCACAGGCATTAAAAGAACAAACCTATGAACTGATTGATACAGTAAAACCAATTGAAACGATTTATAACTTTGTGGATGAACGCGAATACTTCCCACGAAATTCAGGAAACTTAAAAGAGCAATTTGGTATTCAAGAAGATGAAAAAGTCCTCATTCATGTATCCAACTTCCGTAAAATAAAGAACCTTCCACACATTGTAGACGCCTTTATGAAAATCCGTGCCAACATGAAAGCAAAGCTCTTATTAGTAGGGGATGGCCCAGAAAAGCATCGTGTCATGGACCAAGTAAAAGGAAGTCCGTATATGAAGGATGTTTTATTTTTAGGGAAACAAGAAAACTTAGCTGAACTGTATGCGATTAGTGATCTTAAGCTATTATTATCACAGCAAGAATCGTTTGGACTGGTGTTGTTAGAGGCGATGGCTTGTGGTGTACCTTGTATTGGATCAAACGTAGGTGGTATTCCTGAAGTCATTGAGCATGGCGTAGATGGCTATATCGTAGAATTAGGGGATACAGATGCAGTTGCGGAGTATGCAACCCATTTATTGCAAGATGAGGAACAATTACTGCGCTTCCGAGAAGCGGCCATCCGTGCAGTAAGTGAAAAATTCCACTCATCCAAAATTGTGGAACAATATGAAAATCTGTACGAGAAGGTTGCGGAAAGAAATCATGCAAAACAATAAAGAATGGCAAGCAGCCTATTCAGTCATTGAACAATTAGAACAAGCAGGCTTTGAAGCGGTTATTGTTGGTGGAGCTGTAAGAGATGCTTTACTCGATCGTCCTGCCCATGATGTAGATGTGGCTACAAATGCCTTGCCTGAAGAAGTAAAAACTGTGTTTCAAAAAACTGTAGATATTGGGATTCAGCATGGGACGGTACTTGTTATCGTACCCGCTGGACCTGTGGAAGTGACTACCTATCGGACAGATGGGGAATATACAGATCATCGAAGACCACAGAATGTCCATTTCGTTCGATCTCTAAAAGAGGACTTACAACGCCGAGATTTTACGATGAATGCCATTGCCATGCGTCGTGATGGCTCTTTTGTAGATTATTATGGTGGACGTCAAGATATTGAAAAGCGCGTGATCCGTGCGGTAGGAGAGGCAGAAAAACGGTTTGCAGAAGATGCTCTACGGATGTTACGAGCGATTCGCTTCTCTGCACAGCTTGATTTTACGATTGAGGTGAATACATTAGCAGCCATCCAGCAAAGGGCTGCTGATTTGACCTTTATTGCAAAAGAACGCATTAAAGCAGAGCTTGATAAGCTTTGGGTAGGACAAACCGTTTTTGGGGGTATACAAAAACTAGAGGACAGCGGATTAGCGGCCTATTTAACAGGTGATTTTCAAGCTGCGCAATGGCGTAATTTCCAAACACAGGATGCTCTTCTTGGTTGGGCATACTTTGCCTTACTACAAGGAACGGCATGGCGTGAGGTAGTGCGCGATTATCGATTATCTAATAAGGAAATGGCGTTTATTAAATCCGTTTTAACCGCTTTTGAGGCTTTAAAAGATGGTTGGACAAATCGTCATTATTTTATCTATACAGAGGAAGAACTAGTGGCTGCGCAATATTTTGCACGACTTCTCCAATTAGATGCTTCAATCCCTCAACAATCTATTCGAGAATTACAGGCAAAGCTACCGATTCAACATAAGCAAGAATTAGTGGTGAATGGGGCTGATTTACTGAAATGGTCTGGCAAAAAAGGTGGACCGTGGGTAAAAGCCACATTGGAGGATCTGCTGACAGCCATTCTTCATCATGAGCTTCAAAATGATCGACAACAGATTAAAAGCTGGCTTGAGCAGCAGGATCTTACTTAAAGCCAAATACATGATAGTCAAAAGCCGTCTCTCATTTTCGGGAGATGGCTTTTATTAAATTCCCCATCGTTGGTGGTCATTTACGTTAATTTACAGTATGATTAAGACAAAATAAGTTACATAACAAGAGTACAGTTAACTAAAGGATTGATGTGAAGATGACAAATTCCATAAAGGACGAAATTTTAAAAAGAATATTGGCTGCTGATGGAGAAGCGGTTTCAGGTCAGGAGTTAGCAGATTCTCTTGGTGTCTCAAGAACCGCTGTTTGGAAGCATATGCAAACATTACAAGAGGAAGGGTATACATTTGAAACAATTAAGAAAAAGGGGTATGTATTGACAGGCGTACCAAATAGCTTGAGCCCTACACAGATTGAGCTTTTTTTAAAGACAGAGCATTTTGGACGTGAGATCCATTATTATGATGTAGTTGATTCTACACAAACGATTGCACATAAGCTTGCACAGGAAGGAGCCCCACACGGTACGATTATCATTGGTGAGGAGCAAACAGCGGGGCGTGGTCGTATGGCTCGTCCTTGGGAGTCTGCACATGGGACAGGTATTTGGATGACCGTTATTGTTCGGCCAGATGTTACGCCCCAACAGGCCTCATCCTATACACTTGTGGTGGCAGTAGCTGTCACGATGGCCATTAAAACCTTATATAAACATGTAGAGCCAGCGATTAAATGGCCTAATGATTTATTGATTAATGGAAAAAAATGTACGGGTATTTTAACAGAAATGCAGGCTGAGGCGGATCTTGTGCAAGCTTTACTTGTTGGAATTGGCATAAATGCGAACCAAGCAGCAGCTGACTTTTCACCTGAAATCGCGGATATTGCCACTTCATTACGATTAGAGGCAGGGGAAGAAATCAATCGTGCAGCACTTGTGGCCTCTATCTTACACTATTTAGAACAGTTTACAGAGCTATATGTCAAAGAGGGGTTTGCGAGTCTAAAAACACTATGGCAGCAATTGTCCTGTACAATTGGTCAACGTATTGAGGTAACGACGATACGCGAACGTTTTGAAGGGGTTGCAAGTGGCATTACAGACGATGGTGTCCTACAGCTGACGCAGGATGATGGAACGATTCGCACGATCTATGCGGGAGACATCAAACTATTATAAAAAGAAGCTGCGAGTAACGTTCATACTTGCAGCTTCTTTTATTGTCTATTCTTTATTTTAGTGACACATCTATATCACCATGTGATAAGGAAACATTCAGTTGGTGCTCACCCTTCGTTACTTGAGTCACGGTGCCACTTTGTTCTTCATCATTAATGGTCACATCACCGAAATCTGTTTTGAGAGCATAGCCTACATCACTTTGTTTGTTTTGTAAGTGAAGCGTTGTATCGCCAAAACTTGAGGTAATGGTTGATTGGCCATTTAATGTGCCATCTATATCGATATCTCCATGCTCGCTCTCAATAGTCAAGCCGTTACTAGTAAGTTTCTGAAGCGTCAAATCACCAAAGGACTGCCTAATCTCTGTTTTGTCACCAGTCGAGTTATTGAAAGTAATATCTCCAAAATCCTGGATGAGATGAAGCTGCTGATACTGTAGCCCATGAATGGCTGTATCGCCAAAATTACTGTCTATCACAATCGCCTCTATTTTTGTATCTTTTGGGACATAGAGTTTGATTGAAGGGGAAGAAAGGTTACCGAAGCCAAATTGAATACCATCCTTTTTCTTTGCCATTGTTTTGATGGTTAAAGTTCCGTTATCAATATGATATGTTACATCTTCTTGCTCAAGGACCTTTGTGTCTAATTTATAGTCACTATCACTTGCAACAATTTCCACATCTCCATAATCATTTACGATATTAATACTTGTGAATGCATCTAAAGCATGTGACTGACTTATTAATTTAGTATTACTTGGGACGTAAAGCCCCTCTGAATCTTTTAGAATCAGCCAGCGACCCCCTGAAAAATAGCCAATCAATGCAAGTAGAATGCCTAATGCAATCATTGTCATGGCAATAAGGGTATTTTTTGACGTCATTTTAGAAGTCCCCCTTTTTTCGCTTCTTTGTCATTTTGTGGAATAGTCTGCCTAATGTTTCAACAGAGACAACAACGGTTTTCTTGATAACACGAGCAACAACTGGGAACAGTAAGACTCCCAAGCCCGTTACGATTAACCCGACACCCATAAAAAGCAGTGCAGTCGGCCAATGCTCTGTTAAAATTAAGAAACCTGAAATGATCGCCACAACGCCACCGACAAAAATACTCATAACAGTTGCGACAATAGCAAAGATTAAGCTGATAATGACTGCGCCAAATGAAAAAATGAGTGCAATGGCTGTTGCAAGTAATGGCAATGAAAGGGGCGCAGACAGTATAGCTAGAATAATGAGCCAAATGGCAGACATATTCTTTTTTGTTGATTTTGCCGAGGAGGTTTCTAAATCCTTTAATGCGAAATCAGCTAATATTTGTGAGGCGACATGTGAAGGAGAGCCAAGTTGTGAAATGACCTGATGTTCATTTTCCTCTCCAGCTTCCTCAAAGTATTCTTCATAATAGGCAAGCGCAGCGTCTAACTCATGCGCAGGAAGCCGACGTAATTTTCCTCGTAGCTGTTTCAAATAGCTTGCTCTATCCATCTAAATTCCCTCCTAAAAGTACACAATCAACCTTTTCCTTATACATTTGCCATTCTTTTAATAGCTCTAATAATCGTATACGTCCTTGCTCTGTAATTTGATAATAGCGTCTATTTCTACCTTGATAAGGCTGATCGTACGTTGTTAAGTAATGCGCTTTTTGTAAGCGGCGTAATACAGGATACAGTGTAGACTCTGAAATCTCCATGACTGATTGTACCTGCTGTGTTAAAGAATAACCGTAGGCGTCCTCTTTCTCAACAATAGCCAGTACACAAGCATCAAGTAAAGCTGAACCAAGCTGAAATGTCATCTTTTCACCTCACATGTAATACCTATACTTCATTTTATATTATATGGCATATAGTATGGGGATAGTATATGACGTATAACATGGAATGTCAATTCTAAAAGAAAATTTTTTCCAATGTTGTTAGACGAAGATATTGTAAGAAAATAATATTTGAAGATTAGTAGGAAAATCTGTTATAGTATGTGCGAAGGGCAGTATCCATTGTGAACGGCACCTTCAAAAACGCAATAGACTATACTACCAAATATCTGCCTTGATCTTTTAGACAGGGACGGAAGAAAACGATACGTTCAAATATAGCTTTCATTTTGCAAGCTATTGCCTCTTTATGGGGTCTTTTTATCATTGAACGACACACTACCCTTCTGTCCATTTTCGACACAGAAGGGTTTTTCTGTTTTCTTCCTTTAAAAAAGGAGGACTACAAAATGAAAACGACAACAGATTTTTTAAAGATGAAAGCGGCAGGCGAGAAAATCGTGATGGTAACAGCCTATGATTATCCAGCTGCTAAATTCGCGGAAGAAGCTGGTGTTGAGATGATACTAGTCGGGGATTCACTTGGAATGGTCGTGCTTGGCTATGATTCTACAATGCCTGTGACTGTAGCGGATATGGTTCATCATGCAAAAGCAGTAAGACGAGGGGCAAAGGATACGTTTATGGTCGTTGATATGCCATTCGGTTCTTATCATGGCGATGTCAATGAGACACTAAAAACAGCCATTTCGATGATGCAGCAAACAGGAGCAGATGCTTTAAAGGTTGAGGGGGCAGGAGAGGTTATACCTGTCATTCGTAAATTAACGTCAGCTGGTATTCCAGTAGTAGCTCACTTAGGCTTGTTGCCTCAATCAGCGGGCGTGCTTGGTGGTTATAAGGTACAAGGAAAAACAGCTGAGCAGGCTGCTACACTGCTTGAAGAAGCAAAACAATGCGAAGCGGCTGGTGCATGTGCAGTCGTGTTAGAATGTATTCCTCATCAGCTGACAGAGATCGTTTCAGCTAGTCTTGTTATTCCAACCATCGGCATAGGCGCTGGAGTTGAGGCTGATGGACAAGTGCTCGTGTATCATGACATGCTAAGCTACGGTTCGCACCATGTACCGAAATTTGTTCAACAATTTGCTGATATGGGCAAAGAGGTAAGCACGGGTATGATTCGTTACGTAGAAGCGGTGAAAGCGGGTACTTTCCCTGCTCCAAAGCATTTCTTCACAATGAAAGAGGAAGCGTTAGATCAGCTATATGGAGGCGTTAAATGATGAAGGTCGTTACGACGATACAGGCATTAGCCAAAGAAATTCAAGCAGCTAAGCAGTCTCAAAAAACGATTGGACTTGTTCCGACAATGGGCTATTTACATGAGGGTCATTTAACATTAGCACAAACAGCTCGTGCAGAAAATGATGTCGTTGTAATGAGTATTTTCGTCAATCCAACGCAATTTGGACCAAATGAAGATTTTGAAAGTTATCCTCGTGATTTGCCTAGAGATACTGCATTAGCTGAATCTGTCGGTGTGGATATTGTGTTCGCACCAAATGTGGAAGAAATGTATCCCCAAGATGGAGGGATTCGCCTACATGCAGGTGAGCAGGCCACGATTCTTTGTGGTGCGAGTCGCCCTGGTCATTTTGATGGTGTTTTACAGGTTGTCTCTAAATTATTTCATTTAACAATGCCAAATCGAGCTTATTTCGGGCAAAAAGATGCGCAGCAGGTTGCGATTATTGCGACGATGGTACGTGACTTTAATTTCCCTTTAGAAATACGTGTTGTCCCAATTGTACGCGAAGAGGACGGTTTAGCAAAATCTTCACGTAATGTCTATTTAAGTGGGTCAGAGCGACAAGAGGCTCCAGCGATCAATGAAGCATTGCAGTTGGCACGCGATAGCTTTTTAGCGAATGGTGATGCTGATAGCGCACTTGCTAAAGCAAAAGCTCATATTCAGGCAAGAACACATGGCCGAATTGATTATATTGAATTATTAGCCTACCCCGATTTAACACCAGTGACAGCTACAACACAGCAAGTCTTGTTGGCAGCAGCTGTTTATATAGGTAAAACACGTTTAATTGATAATTGTATTTTTACTGTGAAAGAGGGATTATAAAATGTTTCGTATGATGATGAATAGTAAAATCCACCGTGCAACAGTGACACAGGCAGATTTAAACTATGTAGGCTCCATAACAATAGATGAAGATATTTTAGATGCAGTAGGTATGCTGGCAAACGAAAAAGTACATGTCGTTAATAATAATAATGGCGCTCGCTTTGAAACATATATTATAGCGGGTGAACGAGGGTCAGGTGTCATTTGTGTCAATGGCGCAGCAGCAAGACTTGTACAGCGTGGTGATATTGTCATCATTATTTCCTATGTGTATGTAGATAATCATGAGGCTAAAGACCATCAACCAACTGTAGCCATCATGGGAGAGGGCAACACGATTAAGGAAATGATCGCACACGAGCCAGAGGCAACGGTGATGTGAATTCAGCAATAGTATAAATTAATACTAGAAAGGAGGATGGCAAAGCATAGCCAATCCTCCTTTTTTGCGATTACGTTTATACCAAAAGTTACTGGCAAAAATTTGCTTTTATTACTATTAAACTAGTTTATAAAATTATAATTTTACAAATGTTCTAGTATTTTGCGTCATATTTATGTAGAATTTAGTTGTTAGTACATCATTTTACTAGTGGAGGTATCATTTGTCATGGAAAATAAACGTAACAAATTTTTAACAGTTACTGCGGCAGCATTAGCTGTAACAGCGGTAGCGGTAGTACCAGCATCAGCAGCAAGTCCTTTTTCGGATGTAAAGGAAAGTCATGCAGATTTTGAAAGCATTGCTACACTTTATGCAGCAGGGATTATTAGTGGTTACCCAGATGGTACATTCAAACCAGATTCAAATGTCACACGTGGACAAGCTGCAAAAATGATTGCAGGCGCATTAAAATTGGATACAAAAGAAGTAGTGGATCCAAAATTTACGGATATTAGTACATCAAATCCTTATTATGGCTCAATTGCAGCCCTTGTAGGATTAAATGTCATTACAGGCTATGGAGATAATACTTTCCGTCCAAACCAAACAATTACACATGGTGATTTAGCAAAAATCTTAGCATCAATTCCAACATTACCAGAGCTAGAAAGTGCAAAAAATCATGCGGCTAGTGAAAAAGTTACACGTGGACAACTGGCAACATTCATTGCAGAAGCTCTAACAAAATCAAACCCAGAAACACCAGAAAAACCAGAAACTCCTGAATCAGAAGATGCATTCTCATTATCGATTTTACATGTGAATGATACACATGCTCGTGCAGATAAATTACCAAAATTAGCGACAGCAGTGAAAGAACAACGTGAAACGAAGAAAAATGTTTTAACGTTACATGCTGGGGACGCATTTAGTGGTACACTATACTTCAACGAGTTCCATGGTAAAGCAGACCTAGCACTATTAAATGAAATTGGCTTTGATGCAATGGTATTTGGTAACCATGAATTTGATTTAGGTTCATCACCAGAAGGCCATCAAGCATTAGCGGATTTTGTTAAAGGCGCTAAATTCCCATTTGTAGATGCTAATACTGATTTCTCAGCAGATGCTAAATTCACAGGCTTATTTACAGATTTAGTTTCAAGTGAGCCTGAGAATGGTAAAATTTATTCTGGTATTGTGAAAGAAATTGATGGAGAAAAAGTAGGTATTTTCGGCTTAACGACTGAGGAAACGATGGATATTGCTTCTCCTGATAAAATAACATTTACAAATTATATTGATGAAGCGAAAAAAGCAGTGGCAGCCTTTGAAGGAATGGGTGTCAACAAAATTATCGCTTTAACACATATTGGCTATAATGATAATCCAAATGTAGATAATGATATTTTATTAGCTAAAAATGTACCAGGGATTGATGTCATCGTTGGTGGCCATGACCATACAAAACTAGAAAAACCATTTGTTGTGGATACAAATACAGTTGGTGAAGCAAAAGATGCTACATTAATCGTACAAGCTAATGAATATGTAAATTATTTAGGTACACTTGATGTAACATTTGATGGCAATGGTATTGTCACGAAGTATGAAGGAGAATTAATCGATCTTGGTAAAGTAGTAGAAGATGAAGCGTTAGTGAAAATCCTTGAGCCATTTACAGCAAAAGTAAATGAAGTTAGCAACAAGGAGATCGGTGTTAAAATTGCTGAGGAATTAGCGAATCCACGTGCAACTGAAGACAATCTAAACAGTGTTCGTAGCAATGAAACAGCTTTAGGAAATATTATTACAGACGGTATGCTAGCAAAGGCACAAAAATATACAGATAAAACAGTTGTAATGGCATTACAAAATGGCGGTGGTATTCGTGCTGCAATTCCAGCGGGCAATATTACTGTTGGTCAAGTGATTACAGTATTACCATTTGGTAACACTTTAGCATTAATGGATGTTACAGGTGCAGAGCTTAAAGCAGCATTTGAAGTATCCTTGAAAAATGCGCCAAAAGAAAACGGTGGCTTCTTACACATCGGTGGAGCAAAACTACAATATGACTCTTCAAAAGAAGTAGGCTCACGTGTTGTTTCTATCGAATATTTAGATAAAGCGACTGGTAAATATGTTGCTTTAGAAGATGGTAAAAAGTATACAGTGGCGACAAATGCTTTCACAGCTAAAGGTGGAGACGGCTTCGATATGTTTGCTAAAGCATATGAAGAAGGTCGTGTTACAGATTTAGGCTTATCTGATTGGGAAAACCTTCAAGAGCAATTACTATCACTTAAAGAAGTGAAAACAACAACAGAGGGTCGTATTGTTGATGTTGCCAAAAAACAATAAGCTTAACATTGTTGGAGTAAACGCTTAATAACGATTCCACAACGCAACCTTAGGGGATTTCTCTAAGGTTGCGTTTTTTTGTATGGATGCGGTTAGTCAACAAAGGAGGAGAAAGGATGCCGCGGCGATCATTATATGATAAAATTCAACTTATCTAATGTGAACTGTGAGTTGAGATGTATGATGGAAAGTCAAAAATATGCAATTGTAGATTTGGAGACAACTGGTCATTCACCAGCCAATGGGGACCGGATGATTCAAATTGCCATTGTTATTATGAAGGATTGGGAAATTGAGCGTACCTATACGAAGTTTATTAATCCGGGGAAAGCTATTCCAACCTTCATTCAAGATTTAACGCATATAACGAATGAGGATGTAAAGGATGCCTTCCCATTTGAAGCGCATGCGGATTACATATATGAGCTACTTGCTGACTGTGTATTTGTCGCACATAATGCAGATTTTGACTTATCCTTTTTACAAGCAGAGTTTAAACGTGCTGGACTTCCAAAGTGGCAAGGTAAAAAAATGGATACAGTGGAGCTGGCTAAAATTTTATTCCCTATGTCCCTTGGTTTTAAGCTAGGCGATTTAGCGGCTGATTTAAATATTGAGCTAGCAAATGCACATCGAGCGGATGACGATGCACGCGCGACAGCAGAGCTATTCAAGCATTGCTGGAAGGAGCTACTAAGTTTACCACAGCTAACGCTTGAACAGATGCATAAGCGTTCATTTCGCTTGAAATCAAATATTTCTCAGCTTTTTTTTGAGGCGTTGCAAATTAAGCGCCAGCATACAACGGGCCGCGAAAATGTGCATTATTACCGTAATTTTGCGATTGGTAATGGCCGAAATAAGCATGAGCATGTGACAGAAACGATTGCCTACCCTCAATCCGTAGATGAGAAAATAGCTTTAATGTCAAAGGCACTGCCGAATTTTGAGGAACGTCCTGCACAATTTGACATGATGGACACGATTTGGCAGGCATTACATGAACAACAGGAGTGCGTGATTGAAGCTTCTACAGGTATTGGTAAAACGGCTGGCTATTTACTTCCAGCTATCTTATTTGCTCGTGCTGTCAATAAAAAGATAGCCATTAGTACGTATACTTCCTATTTACAAGAACAGCTTGTAGAGGAAGAACTACCAAAGATCGAAAAAATCCTTGGGACAAAAGTGAATTTGTGTGTGTTGAAGGGAATGCAGCATTATATTGATCTCGAACGTTTTGAGCAATGTATGGCACATGCTGATGAATCCTATGATGATACATTTACTATTTTACAAATACTTGTATGGTTGACCAAAACAGAGACAGGTGTGTTGAGCGAGCTCAATGTTTCTGGTGGTGGACAACTGTTTTTAGAGAAAATCCGAAAAATACCGAATGACAAGCCTTCAAAGGGCTTTGATTTCTATGAGCAAGCTTTAAAGAACAGTGTAGTTGCTGACTGTATTGTAACGAATCATGCCATGGTTTTAAGTGATTTAGTGCGTCAAACACCACTCTTTACTGAAATAGATGGCTGGATTATTGATGAGGCGCATCAATTTATTCAGGCTGCTATGCAGCAGGATGAAGTGGTCTTCTCGTATACACAGTGGAAGTATATTTTTGGACAAATTGGTACGATGGAGGACACGGCTCTATTTCAACAGTTTTGCCAGGCAGCGAAGAAAAAACAGCGAGTGGCCATGCAAAATTTACAGCATCTAGATGCACAATTTATACGTTTGCAGCGGACATTTGATGAAACAATCCAGAGAACTATTCAAAAATTGCAGCAACAAATGAAAGGGAAACAAGCAGGTAGTAAATGCACCTTGTTTTTAGAGGATGTTTCACTTGCGAAAGAATCGTTTGCACAAGTAAGCAAACTAACCCAACAATGGCTGGATCTTGCTACTAGCATTACGCACTCGTTCGAAAATGCGATTGAGCAGCTAGATAAAAACGATCAATATGTATTATCTGAATGGCAATATTGGATTCGAGAAGTGAAGATAAAAATTGCTGAATGGGACGATATTTTTCTGTCATCACAGGACGGCAATTCTGTTTGGTTAGAATTTGATGTACGGAGTGTCCCTGGCAGTCTCCATGTCTTTAAGAAGCCTGTCAATGTAACGCCAATAATTGAACAAGTACTAGCACCATTACGTCAGCAAGCAAGTATTGTTTGGACATCAGGCACATTAACGGTACCAGGCAATGAGCGCTTTGTTACACGCCAGTTAGGTATCTCTGATAATGTAGAAGTCTTGAAACTCCAAGCTCCGCCAGCCTATTATGCTGGGGCAAAGGCATTTATCGTCACCGATATGCCAGATATTCAGCATGTCAGCCAGGAGGAATACATTGAGGCTGTTGCCCATGCAATTACGCGGACTGTTCGAATGACAGAAGGGCGTTGCTTTGTACTCTTTACGGCACAGGATATGCTACGAAAAACAGTCGAGCTTATCCAAGATAGTGAACTATTAGATGATTACATGCTATTTGCACAAGGTGTTACAGGCGGTAGCCGTATGCGTATTCTAAAATCATTCCAAAAATTTAGTCATGCCGTTCTATTTGGCACAAACAGTTTTTGGGAGGGAGTAGATGTTCCAGGAGATGCACTGGCCTCTGTCATTGTCGTACGATTACCATTTTCTTCACCAGAAGAACCTGTTTTTAAGGCGAGGGCAAAGCATCTAGCTACTCAAGGCCGTAATTCCTTTACTGAGCTTTCCTTACCAGAAGCGATCATGAGGTTTAAGCAGGGCTTTGGTCGATTAATACGTTCTTCACAGGATAAAGGAGCTTTTATTGTCCTAGACCGACGCATTACTAGTAAGTCATATGGGAAAGAGTTTATTAAGGCATTGCCACCTATCGATGTCAAGAAATTGCAGCTACCCGAATTGTTAAAGGAACTAAATCATTGGCAAAAATAGGAGAAACCCCTTTTAGCATTGCTAGAAGGGGTTTCTTACATACGTTTGAAGAGTGGCAATGTTATATTTACTTGCATAATTATTGTTGTTTGTTTTTATTTTGCTCATCAAAAAGATTGGCATTACGAACAATCTCTGTAATATATTTCATAGCGATTGCCGTTGCTTGTTCAGCATCATAACTTTTACGATTATTCAATAGGTTTGTAAACATACCTTGCCAAATTAAAAGTGTAATTTCATTGATGGCATCTACATTACCTTCAGTTAAGTAGCCTTCTTTTAAAGCGATCTCTAACATAGAACGCCCTCGTTTTGTTAGACTGTGTTGAAATAAAATGGTTTTTAAATCCTCAGGGATATTGATTAAATCATTCGGGTAAAAATTATAATAATTTTCCAATAGTGCCTCTGGTGTTTCCCCTAAATCCATAATAAAGACGGCGTGAAAAATCTGAGGTTGTTTGAAGGAATATTGGCAAAAGCATTCCCAAGCCAATAAGTATTTCTCAATAGGGTCTTTGCCTCTTTCTATGTAGCGAGCAACTTCGTTGGTATAGTCTTGCATACATCTCATGGATGCAAAAAATAGAAGATGCGATATTTCTGAAAAATAATTGTAGATAGTAGCACTGTTGTAACCGGCTTTATCAGCAACCTTTCGGATCGTGACATGTTCCAGCCCTTCTTCTTCGATGATTTCCGCAGTAGCGTCTACAAAATATTTCCACATACGACTCCTTTGTATTTCCTTTTTCTTCAAAGTAATATCCCCCTAACGAACAAATAAGTAATGTAAAATCATTAATTAAATGTATATATTTACCTATTTATAACTAGTTTAAACTTATTATAGCATAACAATTTTAATTATCTTCTTTCATTATAGCATTAGCTTTTATCATTTTCAGAGTTGTGCATTAGAATTTCAGGTGATATACTAATCACAATTATTTTATAATCATGATTACTAAATAATCAAGATTCTGAATAATTAGACGAAGAGGGTGCTATAACAGGGAGTCTTGCACTTAGACAAAAGGGGAGGATTATGCAATGAGTAAAAAAATTGTGACACAATTTGCGTGTACATATGAAACGATTGAAAACACATGGATCGAGTTAGCAGACGGCACAAAGCTTTCTAGTCGTATTTGGCTACCAAATGTGAAATTGGGAGAGAAAGTACCAGCCATTTTAGAGTATATTCCTTATCGTAAAACAGATGGGACAAGAGCAAGAGATGAGCCTATGCACGGTTATTTTGCGGGACATGGTTATGCTGTTGTGCGAGTGGATATGCGGGGTTCAGGGGAGTCAGATGGTTTATTAAAGGACGAATATCTTAAGCAAGAGCAGGATGATGCCCTTGAAGTCATTGAATGGATTGCTAATCAAAGCTGGTGTGATGGTAATATCGGGATGATGGGGAAATCGTGGGGCGGCTTTAATTCTCTTCAAGTAGCAGCTCGTCGACCAAAGGCGTTAAAAGCGATTATTACAGTAGGCTTTACAGATGATCGTTATAACAATGATATTCACTATAAGGGTGGTTGTTTATTAAACGATAATTTCTGGTGGGGCGCTATTATGTTAGCCTACCAGCTACGTCCGATTGATCCCCATATTGTTGGTGATGGCTGGCGTGATAAATGGATGGAAAGATTAGAGAATATGCCTTTGTGGATGGCGCAATGGATGGAGCATCAAACAAGAGACGATTATTGGAAACATGGTTCCGTTTGTGAGAATTATCAGGACATAGAAATCCCTGTTTTTGCGCTGGATGGCTGGGAAGATTCCTATACGAATACCGTCCTAAGTTTAATGGAAGGGCTTTCTGTTCCGAGAAAAGGCATCATTGGCCCATGGGCACATGTTTATCCACATGATGGAGTGCCAGGTCCTGCAATGGGCTTTCTACAAGAAGCTGTGAAATGGTGGGATCATTGGTTAAAAGGAATAGATAATGATGTAATGGAAGGACCAATGGTGAATGTTTGGGTAGAAGAAAGCATGGAGCCATCCGTTAAGAAACCAATAAGCAAAGGCTATTGGGTTGGATTAGAAGCATGGCCAGATGCGAAAGCGGTACAAACAAATGTTTATCAATTGACACATGGAAAACTAATAGAAAATCGTAGCGAGCAACAAGAGCAAGTCCTACTAAAAACCCCTTTAAATCATGGTCTTTTATCTGGTGAATGGATGGGCGCTGGCGTACTAGGGGAAAGTCCAGCAGACCAACGATTAGACGATGGAATGGCAATGGTTTTTGAAACGGATATTCTAGAGAATGCCTTAGAGATTGTGGGCTATCCAAAATTTGAAGTGGAATTAATGAGTGACAAACCACATGCAATGCTGTTTGCACAGCTATCAGACGTAGCACCCGACGGAGCTGTCACACGTGTATCCTATGGCGTGATGAACCTCACACACTTAAATGGGCATGATCGTGTAGACCCGTTAACACCTGGTGAAAAAGTGAAGGCCTTTGTGCAGTTAGATTGCTGTGGACATCAATTTAAAGCAGGGCATCGTTTACGTCTATCCTTAGCTACAACGTTTTGGCCGATGTTTTGGCCAATGCCAGAAGACGCTACATTGACATTAAATCTAGAAACGGCTACCTTATCATTGCCAACCTTCCATGGTCAGCAAGTAGTAGGGCCTAATATGAATGCTGAAAGTGCACCATTAACGCCAATCACAACGCTACAAGAAGGAAGAGTCGATCGTTCTATATCCTATGATATTTTAACAGATACATGGACATGCATTACAGATGGGGTTGGAGGCGTATTTGGTGAAGGCATTTATCGCTTTGATGATATTGATGTCACTGTAGAACATAATTTGAAACGAGAATTGACCTTAACGAATGCTGATCCACTGTCAGCTCAGTATACAATCTATCAAAAGATGAAAATTGGTCGTGAAGGCTGGTGGATTGACGCTGATATTACTGTTACCAAAACATCCGATCAGGAAAACTTCCAAATTGTTGGCGAAATGGCCATCAAAGAAAATGATAAACAGGTCTTCTATAAGGAATGGGATCAAAAAATTAAACGTCACGGCTTGTAAATAACATATAAGGGGTAAACATATGGAGGCTAAGTTAAAAAAGAATACAGCTACTTTAGTTATTTTAGCTGTTTCAGGTGCATTAATTTACGCATTGCCTTATTTTAGAAACTACTATTATGATGTCTTTCTGGATGCGTTTCATTTAACCAATACACAAATGGGGACACTTGGTAGTGCGTATGGTGTTTGTTGTTTAATTTCTTATATTTTTGGAGGATTTTGTGCAGATCGTTGGAAAACGAAATATTTATTAACTATTTCTTTAGTAGCCACAGGATTATTAGGGTTTACATTATTATTGTATCCACCCTATCCAGTACTTCTACTGATTCATGCTGCTTGGGGCATCACGTCCATTATGACGTTCTGGGGAGCATTAGTAAAAGCGGTTCGTTCTTTAGGCTCTGAAAATGAACAAGGAAAAGCTTTTGGATTTTTTGAAGGCGGACGTGGTGTAACCAATATTATTCAATCTGCTGTGATTTTAGGGATCTTTGCTTTTTTTGCAAAACATATGAGTGATAAAATGGCTCTCTCAGCAGTTATTACGGTGTATTCTGTGATTTGTCTTTTGTTGGGCTTCATGATTATGATGCTGTATAAAGATCCAGACCAAGCAACTGTCAGTCCTGGAGACAAGGAGAGCAGTAAATCGTTTGATTGGGCAGTACTTTGGAAAGTATTGAAGATGCCAACTACCTGGCTAGCAACGATCCTTATCTTTACGTCTTATGCAATGATTATAAGCTATTATTACATCACACCTTATGCTACAGCGGCATTTGGTGCGTCTACGTTAATTGCTGCAGCGTTGGGCTATTTCTCGCAATATTGTCGTCCAATTGGTAGTTTTGGTGCAGGAATCATAGGCGACCGCATTGGTGTGTCGAATATGGTGTTAATTGGCTATATTTTATTAGCATTTGGTTTAGTAGGGCTCATTTTATTGCCAGGAAAAGCTTCTTTTATCCTTATGCTTTTAGTGTTCATTGGGATTATCTATACATCTATGTATGCTTTGCAAGCTATGCATTTTGCAATCCTAGTAGAAGGCGATTATCCAGTAGAATCAACAGGAACGGTGTCCATGCCACTGATGATAATTGGTTATAGTGGTGAAATCTTTATGCCGATTATTGCAGGTGCTTGTTTAGATTACTGGGGTGGCACAGCGGGCTATAAAGTATTCTTTGGTATTTTATTAGGCTTAGCTATTATTGGATTCATTACAGTAGTCATTTGGCAACGAGTAACGAAAGAAAAACGCCAAGAAATTGCCTTACAACGAAAGCTTGCGAAGGAACAGGCACTTACTTAATTTAGTTTCAAAAGGATAGCGAGCTGACTTTGGTTTCTTTCCAAAGCCAGCTTTTTAGAATCAAAATAGGTTTTCTTTTACAAAGAGGTGTCATGTTAATGATGCCTCTTTATTCATCTCCCGACTTGTATCATCTAGTAAAAATTCCAAACGATTTCTACCATGGTATTTGGCCTGATATAAAGCTTTATCACATCTTAATATTAAGGAATGAATGTATTATCCTTCACAAAGCATATCACACCAAAGCTACTTGATTTGTGACCAACAACTGGAAACGAATGCTGTTCAAGCTGCAGTCTTAGATTTTCAGATAGCTGCACAACATCCTTTAATAAGTATATGGACAAATGACTAAAACACTTCATCACCCCTTCTACCAACGATGTATCCGGCTCGTACATTATTTTTCAATAGCTCTGCTACATTCTGTAACACGATAGCACCACCAGTTGGTCTTATTCATCATTGACGGCTTATCCATATCACAAAAATAGTACAGACCATAACAGCAAGATTGAGGACGAAATAAACGGATAGTTCCTGATAATATAAGGTCTAACAAACAGTATGGAGGCTTATATTATGTCAAAAATTCAGCAATTTCATGATTTACATTTTTCACAAGAGCTATTATTTATTGGGAATGCTTGGGATGTGTTATCCGCATTAACATTAGAAAAGGCAGGCTTTCAAGCTATTGGGACAACAAGCTGGGGCATAGCGAATTCGCTTGGCTATGCGGATGGTGAACAGATCGATTTTCAACGACATCTCACCATTATTCAATCCATTACAGAGCAAGTGAATATCCCCGTATCAGCAAATATTGAAGCGGGGTATGGCCATGATGAGCAGAAAATTATCGACAATGTTTTAAGAGCGGCAGATGTAGGGGTAGCAGGAATTAACATTGAAGATTCCCTTAAACATCAAGCAGGCTTAAGAAGCATAATTGAACACTGTCATTTGATAACAAATGTGAGGAAAGAATTAGATAATCATGGTTATAAAAATTTCTTTATAAATGCCCGGACAGATACGTATTTTCAATTGGAGCGACCATTTGAGGAAACAATGACAAGAGCAAAAGCTTATATCGAAAGTGGGGCAAGCGGTGTATTTATCCCAGGCTTAACAGATGTCAATGAAATAAAAGCGATGGCTTGTAATGTAATTGCGCCCATTAATCTTCTTTCTTTACCTGGTTTAACGAATGTCAAGCTATTAAAAGAATTAGGGGTAAAGCGTTTTAGTATTGGCAACGCACTTTCAGATAAAATAATTGCGCATTTAACACAACATGCTGCACAATTATTAAAAGACCAAGATACTTCTTCGTTATATGTATAGCCAATAAGAATGAGGTGAGATAATCGTGGACAATGCAATCCATTTATCTTTTGAGGAGAAGTGGGAAAAAATTATAGCTTGTGATCAAACCTATGATGGGCTTTTTTATACAGCGGTTAAAACTACTAAGGTTTATTGCCGTCCTTCCTGTAAATCCAGAAAACCGAAAAAAATGAATGTTGAATTTTATGAAGATATCCAAGAGGTGGAGGCGGCTGGCTATCGGGCATGTAAACGATGTCAGCCTGAAATCGAACATTCCCCACATACGCAATTAATTAAAAGTGTCACAACTTTTATCATTAACGAATATAAGCAAAGAGTGACTTTACAGGATATGGCGGAACATGTTGGCCTCAGTCCCTTTCATCTAGAACGACTATTTAAACAAGAGACAGCTGAGACGCCCCGAACATATTTAGAAAAAATTCGAATTGATAAGGCTGCCCATCTATTAAAACATACAGACTATACAAATTTAGAAATTTGTTATGAAGCAGGCTTTCAAAGTCCATCTAACTTTTATAAAGTTTTTCGACGACTGAAAAATTGTTCACCTACAGAATATCGTAACCTATCGTAGCAGGTGGAGATGATATGAAATGGACGAACGATGGTGGTTATTTAGTTATCGAGTTACCACAAGCATTTAATTATAGAGAGTGTTTGCAGTTCTTAAAGCGTTCACCTCACGAAATTCTTCATCATATAAAGGATGATGTGCTCTACAAATTATTGAAGATGAATGACCAAATTATTTTATGTGAAATAACTGAGCAAGATCATAAAATAATAGTCACATTTCCAATGAAACAGCCATCTAGCCATGAACAGGCAATCATCGCACAATATGTCGCAGAGTGGTTTGATTTAACAACGGATTTGCAGGGGTATTACCAGATGGCTAAAAACGATCAAATCTTAAAGCCACTTGTGAAAAAATATAGCGGATTACGGTTAATCGGGATTCCTGATTTATTTGAAGCAATCGCTTGGGCGATAATTGGTCAACAAATAAATTTAACTTTTGCCTATACGTTAAAAAAGCGATTTGTCGAGCATTTTGGAGAATATGTTTACTTTGAAGGGCAAAGCTATTGGTTGTTTCCAACGCCAGAGAAAATAGCGGCTATTCAGGTAGATGATTTGAGAAACCTCCAATTTACACGGAGGAAATCAGAATACATTATTGATATTGCCAAAAGTATAGCAAGCGGTCAATTGACAAAAGATTTGCTATGTCAAAAAGAGGGCTACGAAGCCATGAAAAAAAGTTTAATGGACATTCGAGGAATTGGTGCATGGACAGCAGATTATGTGCTTATGAAATGTCTGCAACAACCGACAGCATTTCCGATAGCAGATGTTGGTCTGCATAATGCTTTAAAAATACAACTAGCATTCGAACGAAAACCAACGATGGAAGAAATGAAGAACTACGCGAAACATTGGCAAGGCTGGCAAGCGTATGCCACCTTTTATTTATGGAGGTCACTGTATGAAACGATATAAATTAGATTATCCATCACCAATTGGAATTATAGAAGTTGAGGGAAATGATACAGCAATTGATGCCATTAACTTTGCAGAGCGAGAGCAGGTCGTCAACACTCCTCAGCATGACACACCTGAAGTTTTACTAGAGTGTGTTAAGCAATTGCATGAGTATTTTCTAGGTGTACGCCAGGAGTTCTCATTTCCTTATGTATTTCAAGGTACAGACTTTCAACAGGCTGTATGGCATGCATTACCGAGTGTAGGCTTTGGTGAAACGGCTTCATATAAGGATATCGCCATTGCCATTAACAATGAAAAAGCTGTAAGGGCTGTTGGCAGTGCGAATGGTAAAAATAATATCAGCATTGTTGTGCCATGTCATCGAATTATCGGCTCTAATGGAACGCTGACAGGTTATGGAGGCGGGATGTGGCGCAAAGAATGGCTGCTTCAGCATGAGCAAACACATAAAAATCCATCCAAGTAATACCGTTCATCAGAGTACGTCATTACGCCATTTGTACACAGTATAAAAAAGTTGTTATTGCAAAAAATAAGACCGTCAAAACGGCGGTTGTAATGACTAGTCTTTGTCATTTTATCGCTTTTTATGACACCTCCCTGCTAAGAAATATAGCTTGGAGTATTGATGATAAAGGAGGTGTACACATGAGCGTGCTATATAGAATCGCCTTAGTATTAGTTATTATAGGTGCAATCAACTGGGGACTCATTGGATTCTTTAGATTTGATTTAGTTGCTTATTTATTTGGTGGACAAACGGCGGTCTTATCTCGTTGGATTTATGCACTCGTTGGTCTTGCTGGGCTAATTTCGATTCCAATTCTTGTAAAGCGATTTGAAGACGAGGATGATGTGGATACATTCACTCGTATGGATAGAAATCCTAGCTATGGCATGGAGGCTGGGGAAGAAGCAGATTTCTCTGAAGTAAGAGAAAAAGAAGTGAAAAAAAAGAACAAGTAGTTAAACTGTAAAAATTGGTGACCATTTGGCTTGTCAGTTTTTTCACTAGCAAGCATAAATATTCGCGTAGCTTCTGACTACGCGAATATTTGTTTTTTATGATTAGTCTTGATTACTTGGAAATGCAAAGGATGAGGTAACATCATTCCCTTGTTCTATCCACTTTTCTGAAATGGTTTTCGCTTTAGTGAAGAAACGTACTTGGTCAGGTCCAAACATATGTCCCTCCCCAAATCTCGAACGTTTCCAGCCACCAAAGTTATGATAGCCTACTGGAATAGGAATCGGTACATTAACGCCTACCATACCTACTTCAATTTCAGTAGTAAACTTTCGAGCGGCTGCACCATTGTTCGTAAAGATGGTTACACCATTTCCTAATTCATGGGCATTAATAAGGGCGATAGCTTCCTCTAATGTTGCCACGCGGACGATATTACGTGCAGGCCCAAAAACCTCTTGCTCATAAATTTCCATTCCAGGCTTTACATGATCGAGTAATGTAGGTCCAAGATAGAAGCCATTCGATTGTTTGGCAATTTCCGGATTTCGCCCATCGCAGACCAGTGTAGCGCCTTCTTCTAGGCTACGATCAATATAGCCAATGATGGCGTCCTTTGATTGCTGCGTGATGACTGGTCCAAAATCAACTTCGGCATCTGTATAGGGACCCACTTTTAATTTGGCAATTTTATCGGCAAGAATACCCACTAATTTATTCGCTGTATCCTCACCAACAGGAATAATGGTTGACAGTGCCATACAACGCTGGGAGGCAGCTCCATAGGCAGCCCCTAAAAAAGCATTTGCTACATGTTCTAAGTCAGCATCTGGCATAACCACCATATTATTTTTACCTCCGCCTAGTGCTGTGACACGTTTCCCATGTTTAGAGGCTGTAGCATAAATGGCTTCTGCAACTGGCGTAGAGCCTACAAAGGAAATCGCTTCAACGGCTGGATGACATAATAGCTCATTAACAGCATCTTTGTCCCCATTAATAACCGTCCATACCCCATCTGGTAAGCCAGCCTCTTTCCACAGCTCTGATAAAAATAAAGCAGAGCAAGGAACCCGCTCTGACGGCTTCAGAATCACACAATTCCCTACAGCCACCGCCATGCTTGTAATTGCTAGTGGTACCATGACAGGGAAATTAAATGGTGAGATAGCTGCTACTATGCCTAATGGTTCTTTCAGAGAATAAGCATTGATATGACCACCAACATTCACAGAATACTCTCCTTTAAGTAAATGTGGGGCATTGATCGCTAGATCAACAGATTCTAAACCGCGTGTAATTTCGCCCTTGGCATCCTCAATCGTTTTGCCACTCTCCGTGCAGATCATATCAATTAGCTCATCGATATTTTCTGTTATGAGCTGGCGGAATTTAAGGACAATTTCAGCTCGTTTACCAACGGATAAGGCGCGCCAAGCAGGAAAAGCCGCTTGGGCAGCAGCTATTGCTTCCTGTACCTCTTGTTTTGTTGCCAAAGGAACACGAGCAATGACAGCACCAGTGCTTGGATTGTAAACATCTGAAAACTGACCGCTTTTCCCTAGAGCTGTTTGACCATTGATAAAATGACCTAACTCCTGTATGTCTGTATTCGTTACCATCTAGCTATTCCTCCTACAGTTTAATAGAATGTAAGGCTTGCACAAATTTTTCAACAATGAAATTCTTCTCATCTGTGGAAATAACCAGAGGAGGAGATAAGGTTAACACATTATTGAAGCCTGCAACGGTTACACCGTTTTTCCCAATGATTAACCCTTGTTCCTTACATTGTGTGATCACTTTGTTCACAAGAGTAATGTCGAGTGGTGTTTTGCTGACTTTATCTTGCACTAGCTCTACGCCAATTAATAAGCCTTTCCCGCGAATATCTCCAACATTCGGGTGCTCCTTTAATTGCTCCTGTAATGTAGTGAGTAATGTAGCACCTAGTGCAGCCGAGTGGGCAAATAAATTTTCCTTCTCCATTATTTCAATATTTTTTAATGCGACGGCACATGCCGCTGGTGATCCACCAAATGTGTTGACATGACGGAAAAAGTCATAGTCCTCAGTTCCAGCAAACGCCTCATAAATTTCACGACGAACCGCTGTGGCAGATAGTGGCATATAAGCGCTTGTTAAGCCTTTCGCCATTGTCACAATATCTGGCTGGATGCCGTAGTTTTGGAATCCAAAAGCTTTGCCTGTACGACCAAAACCACAAATGACTTCATCGACAATGAGTAGTGCGCCATGCTTCTCACAAACAGCTTTAACTCCTTGTAAGTAGCTGTCGTGGGGCATAATTACACCACCGCCAGTAATAATAGGCTCCATTATGACTGCTGCTATGGAATCTGACATTTCCCAAGTCATGACATGATCGATTGCTTGGACGGATGGTAATGCACAAGGGTCCTTACTTTGAATATGGTCTTCATTGGCACGATAAGTGTCAGGTGGTGTGACATGTAAAAAACCTGGTGCCAGTGGCTCATATTTATATTTTCGTTGAGCTTGTCCAGTTGCTGCTAGTGCACCCATGGAGCTACCATGATAGGCACGGTAACGAGAAATAATTTTTGTTCGATTGACGTGACCTTTTTGTTGATGATATTGTCTAGCAATTTTGAAGGCCGCCTCATTTGCCTCGGAGCCACTATTGGAGAAGAAGACAACATAATCATCCCCTAAAAGTTCACTAATTTTTTCACTTAATTGAATAGCAGGGATATGCCCAACAGATAAGGGTGTATACGTATTTTCTAGCAATTGCTCATAGGCAGCTTTGGCAATATCCTCTCGTCCATAGCCAACGTTTACACACCATAAACCTGCCATTGCATCTAAATAGCGTTTGCCTTCAATGTCGGTAATCCATGCCCCTTTAGAGGATTGGACAATCATTGTTGCTTTTGGATTGTATGGCTTCATAGAGTGCCATACAAATTGTTCATCTTTTACTTGCCAATTGGGACTTGTTACATTTGTCACGAAGCTTCACTCCTTCTGAACAGGTAGTTGATTAGCATGCATATGTTTTCGTCAGATGTGGACAACAAAAATGCACAGTCGACCCCATTTGTACTTTATATGTATGCTTCAAGAATTTTAGAAGGAGTATTTAATGAGAAAGAAAATTCAGTTAATTTAAAGGCGTAACAGGCTACTGATGCATTAAGACATCTTCAATTAAAAAGGCAATATATAAATTAGTCTTTGTAAAGGGATTGCTTAAGTCCATATCCAATAGCATTTCAATTTTCTTAATTTTATAAAGGACCGTGTTACGATGTATAAATTGACGTTCACTAATCCTGCTTGTACTGCCATTTTCCTCAACAAAAATACGTAAAAAAGGTACATAGTCTGTCCCATGTAATTCATCATAGCGATAAAGCTGTCCTAAAATGTCCTGACTGAACGACTTCATGAGGGGCTGGTTTTTTACAGCCATCAATATTTTATAGGCACCAATTTCTTTGTATTTATATAAATAACGATTGTTATGAAGCTGTGCGAAATGAATGACGGTTAAGGACTCATCATAGCTTTTGCGAACATTTTCTAGCTCTTTATGAAAGTTGCCTTTGCCGATAATAATATCCAAGTAGCCATTTTTTAACGTGATTTTTTCATAGATTTCTTCTACAACTTTTGAGAAAGGTATATTAGGTGTATTGATTTGTGCTTTATCAATTAAAAAGATGAGGTGATTTTTATGCTTTAATTTTAAGAAGCGTTGATAGCGATTTTGAAAAGCGAATTGGATCATCACCTCATAACGATCAATAGCTGCCTGAGAGCCAATGGTTGTACAAGTTATGATCGCTAGTTCTCTTCCTTGAGGAAATCCTAGCTGTGCTAGTTGATCTTTCATTGTGTTAGCGTTTTGTTTGAAATGAAATAGTAGATTGAAAAGAACCTTTTCTTCGATAGAAAGCTCTTGATGGTGATTGGCAATAAATTGAAAGGTAGTTTTTAATAGATCGGCAATGCGATAATTCCATGGCATTTGAAAAATAGGGAAATCATGTTGATTGGCAAAAGAGATGACGGCTTCTGGAATATTAGGAATGAATGGTCCTGTATTAATGATAAAGCCAGCTACTTTTTTCGTGTAAGCCTGTTTGACAAGCTGTTCCAAGGAATCTTGCTGTGCATCTAAATGAATGCCTGTTGTGACGACCAATTCATTGGGTCTACAAAACATGATTAAATCACTGCTTTCCACAACATTAATACCAGTAACTCTGCGATACGTACCACTATGTCCAGCGACTAATGTGAGCATTGGGAATTGAACTCCCTCTACAATTTTACGAATCGTCCCCATACTTCCCCCCCTTAATTATGAACATAACTTACCATATATGATGTGCAGTTGCACATATTTTTTTAGTTTACTATCCATATCTCACAAATTTTATCTATTTTAGAATGTTTATTAACTACTGTGAAAGAGAGGACTTGCATATGTATAAATGTAATAGTAGACGATTGCAAGAGTTAATTGAACAATTTAGTCAATTTGGAGCCACTGAAAATGGTGGCGTCACACGTTTGTCTCTTTCGAATGAGGATGTATTAGCAAGAAACTATTTTTGTGAGTGTTGCAAAGCGTTAGGGATGGCTATCCAGGTGGACGATATGGGCAACATCTATGCCACTCTCCCTGGCAAAAAAAATGTGCCACCCATTGTCATGGGTTCCCATCTAGATTCAGTTGAAAAAGGTGGAAGATTTGATGGCGTGTTAGGTGTACTAACAGCGATCGAGGCCATTCGAACAATAAAGGAAAATGATATTGAGGTGGACATTCCACTTACGATTATCAATTTCACGAATGAAGAAGGGGCACGTTTTGATCCAGCCATGATGAGTTCAGGCGTTATCACCTCGAAATTCGACAAAGAAAAAATGCTACAATCCACAGATAAACATGGCATACGTTTTCAAGAAGCTTTACAAGCAAGTGGCTATGAGGGAGAGCAAGCCAATCGTCTGAAGGAAGCACTTGCTTATATCGAATTGCATATTGAACAAGGGCCAGTATTAGAAGCAAAACAGCAGGAAATTGGTGTGGTTGAGGGTGTACTAGGCATGGTCTGCTATGAAATTACAATTAGTGGGCAATCAAACCATGCAGGTACAACACCAATGTCAATGCGTAAAGACCCGATGATTGTGGCATCGACCATCATTACAGAGCTATATGAGCAATTAGGAAAAATTGACGAACAACTTGTTTTTACTTTTGGTCGTATGAATGTTTCCCCGAATATTCATACTGTCATCCCAAATAAGGTGACATTTACAATTGATTCACGTCACCAGAAACCAGAGGTCATGCAACAGGTTGAGGATATTCTCAACGCGCTTCCAGAGACAGCAGGCGGATGCCATATTCAGCCTGTCAAGTTATGGGGCAGGGATACCGTGTATTTTGATAGTGCGATTTGTAATGAAGTAGAAAGAGCTTGTCAAAGCTTTGGCTATTCATCTCTTCGTATGTTTAGTGGCGCTGGACATGATGCACAGTATATGGCAAGTATGGTTCCTTCCGCGATGATTTTTGTTCCAAGTATTCAAGGAAAGAGTCATTGTGAAGAAGAGGAAACAGCCTTTGAAGATTGTGCAAAGGGCGCAGATATTTTATTGGAAACGGTGTTAACGCTACAAACGAAGTTTAGTATGGGCGAAACATATACACTGCATTAACTATCAAGCATTCTCTAATTTTGTGATGAAGGGTGAGAGGCATAGTGAAAAAAATCATTAAAGGTGGAAGAGTAGCAACAGCTGCTGATGTATTTGAGGCAGATATTTTAATTGATAACGGTAAAATTGTTCAAATTGGACAAAATTTAACGGATGCTGGCGCTGAAATTATTGATGCTACAGGCAAGTACGTATTGCCTGGTGGCATTGATCCCCATACGCATTTAGACATGCCATTTAATAATACGGTGACAGATGATGATTGGAAATCAGGCACCATTGCAGCAGCTTTTGGTGGGACAACTACTATTTTAGATTTCTGCTTAACAGCAGGGGAAGAAAAATTATCGACAGCAGTAGAGAAATGGCATGACAAGGCAAAAGGAAAGTCAGCTATTGACTATGGCTTCCACTTGATGATTGGTGATTTAACACCTGAAACCGAAGCCGAATTACCGCAGCTATTGGAGCAAGAGGGCATTACCTCTGTAAAAGTTTTTATGGCGTATGCAAAAGAATTTCAAGCGACAGATCGTACACTATTTAAAGCCTTTAAAATCGCCAAGGATCTCGGTGCGCTTGTGATGGTCCATTGTGAAAATGGCTCTGTTATTGATGAACTAGTAGAGGAAGCAAGACGTGCAGGACATAAGGAACCCATCTATCATGCACTGACTCGTCCAGCTGAATTGGAGGGCGAGGCAACAAAGCGTGCTATCGAATTAGCTCATATAGCTGGTGCGAAGCTCTATGTGGTGCATGTGACATGTAAAGAAGCGGTAGATGAAATTATCGCTGCCCGTGAGAAGGGCTATGATGTTTATGGTGAAACTTGTCCACCGTATTTAACGCTCGATCAATCAGCATTAGCACAACCTGGCTTTGAGGGAGCCAAATATGTTTGGTCACCTCCACTTCGACCTAAATATCATCAGGAACATTTATGGAATGCCTTAAAGGCGAAACAGCTTCAGACAATCGGCTCAGACCAATGCTCCTTTAGCTTTAAGGGTAAAAAGCAGCTAGGCTTAAATGATTTCTCGAAAATTCCAAATGGCGGGCCATTCATTGAAGACCGCTTCAGTATTTTATACTCAGAGGGCGTGGCAAAAGGTAGAATTTCCATCAATGAATTTGTTGATATGATCTCTACTAGTGCCGCAAAAATATTTGGCTTATTCCCGCAAAAAGGAACGATTGCAATTGGTTCAGATGCGGATATCGTCATTTTTGACCCAGAGGCACAGCGCCAAATTTCGGCTAAAACACACCATATGAATGTGGACTATAACCCATATGAAGGCTGGGAGGTAACAGGTGAGCCTGTTAGTGTACTCGTACGTGGGGAATATGTCATTAAAAATAAAGAATTTGTAGGGGTACTTGGCAGTGGGCGATACATTAAACGTCCATTAAAAACAGTAGCTGCGGAAGCACTAAACATTTAGCTTCCTGTAGGATAGGACCGATTGTTTTGACTGGAGAGCAAAGCAATCGGTTTCGTAATTAGAGTATTGGAAAAAATGAACACATGAGGGGGATGTGGAAATGGCTCCGATTCAAGAAAATGCAATGACCGTGCAGCTTAGACGTAATTTTGTAGAATTAAAAGGTAAGATGACAAAAAATGAGGCTATTGAGGAAGCCAATCGTTGTTTGTATTGCTACGACGCACCATGTATTAAAGCATGTCCAACAAGTATTCAAATACCAAATTTCATAAAAAAAATTGCATCTGGTAATATGAAGGGTTCTGCGACGACTATATTAGAAGCAAACCCAATTGGTGCAAGCTGTGCAAGAGTTTGTCCAACGGAAGAACTGTGTGAAGGGGCGTGTGTCTTAAATTCTTCAACAAAGCCCATTAAAATTGGTGAGTTACAACGTTATGCAACGGATTGGGCAATGGAAACCAATGCTCAGCTATTTAAGGCAGGTCCACATAATGGACAGAAAGTAGCCATTGTAGGGGCAGGTCCTGCTGGTTTGTCGGCAGCACGTGAACTCAGTCGCTTAGGCTATCAAGTAACTATCTATGAGGCTGAAGCAAAGGCTGGTGGCTTAGGAAGCTATGGAATTGTAGCGTTTCGATTACCAAATGATGTGGTAGATTGGGAAGTCGAGCAGATTGAACAGCTCGGGGTGGACATTCAAACGAATACAGCTGTAGGTGTGGATATTTCTGCTGATGAAATTTTGGCGCACTATGATAGTGTGATTTTAGCTGTTGGCATGGGTGCTGTCCCGAATCTGGGCATTGACGGGGAAGATTTAGAAGGGGTACATGATGCAATTGAGTTTATTCGAAAAACAAAAATGGGACCGCTTACAAATGATATTGTAGGGAAACGGGTAGCTGTAATCGGTGCTGGAAACACGGCGATTGACGGTGCTACAAGTGCGGTACGTTTAGGCGCAGACAATGTACAAATTCTTTATAGAAGAACACAAAAAGAAATGACGGCATACAAATTTGAGTATGAATTTGCCAAGCAGGATGGCGTGGAATTTAAATGGCTAACGGCACCAAAGAAAATTATCGGCGATGAAGCAGGTAAGGTGACAGGGATTGAATGTGTGAAAATGAAGCTCGGTGAGGCGGGTCCTGATGGTCGACAACGCCCAGAAGAAGTTAAGGGCTCCAATTTTATCATTGAAGTGGATGCTGTTATTAAAGCCATCGGGCAAACTCGTTTTGTATCGTTAATTGAAGCCTTTGGTTTAGCTCATACAAATGGTGTTGTCGATATTGATGAGACAACAATGCAAACGTCCAATGACAAGGTATTTGCATGTGGAGATGTTGTCTTTGGCAATGGACAGGGTGAAGCGATGGTAGTGACCGCTGTACAGCAAGGAAAAGATGCAGCATATAAGATTCATGAACGCTTAAGAAAACCAAGTGAGATTGCATAAAGTGAACCTTCAATCAGTGGAGGCTCCACTGATTGATAGATTCACCAATCGGGTTTTTACAGGCTGTTAATCCCCCATCTGAAAGAATACATGATTCGATGTTTTGAAATGATGGTCATACAGCCTGTATCTGGCACTATGCTTTCAGTTGACAAAAGATTGTTAGTACGGATAGAGGGGGAACTTATATGGCAGACTTACGCATTAATTTAGCGGGTATCAAATCGCCGAATCCATTTTGGCTAGCATCTGCTCCACCAACGAATTCAGGCTATCAAGTACAGCGTGCATTTGAAGCGGGCTGGGGTGGCGCAGTCTGGAAAACGTTAGGAGAACCGATTTTAAATGTGTCTTCCCGTTTTGCAGCCGTTAGCTATAATGGCCAACGTGTGGCAGGTTTTAATAATATTGAATTAATTACGGATCGGCCATTAGAAGTGAATTTACAAGAAATTTATGAGACGAAAAAGAAATTTCCTAATCACGCAATTATTGCCTCGTTAATGGTGGAACCAAAGCAAGAAAAATGGCATGAAATTGTCAAACGAGTAGAAGATGTGGGGGTTGATGGTCTTGAGCTTAATTTTGGTTGTCCACATGGGATGGCAGAACGAGGCATGGGTTCTGCCTCTGGTCAAGTCCCTGAATTGGTGGAAAAACAAACGTACTGGGTAAAGGAAGCGGCACGTACACCTGTCATTGTTAAACTAACGCCAAACATTACGGATATTACCGTGACGGCCGAAGCGGCAACACGAGGTGGCGCAGATGCTGTGAGTATGATCAATACGATTAATAGTTTAGCAGGTGTTGATTTAGACTCTTGGAATACCATACCACATGTGGCTGGCAAAGGAGCTCATGGGGGCTATTGTGGCCCAGCGGTTAAACCAATTGCACTGAACATGGTTGCAGAATGTGCTCGTAATCCATTAGTCAATGTACCGATTTCCGGCATTGGGGGGATCTCCAATTGGCAAGATGCAGCGGAATTTATCCTAATGGGTGCGACAGGCGTACAGGTTTGTACAGCAGCAATGCATCATGGCTTTAGTATTGTGGAGGATATGATTGATGGGCTGAATAACTACTTAGATGAGAAAGGTCTAGCTTCAGTCATGGATTTAGTTGGTCGCTCTGTGCAAAGGTATTCAAACTGGGGTGATTTAGATTTAAATTATAAAATTGTTGCAGAAATTAATAATGATGTTTGTATTAATTGCAATAAATGCCATATTGCTTGTGAGGATACATCCCATCAATGTATTGACCTTTATACGGAGGATGGTCGTCCAATGCTAAAGGTTCGTGAGGAAGACTGTGTAGGCTGTAATTTATGCTCAATTGTTTGTCCTGTCGATGGCGCCATTTCAATGGTTGAACGTCCATCCACAATTCCATCAATGACATGGAATGAACGCCAATCACTTCTGAGCAGTCTATCAAAATAAAGCACCTATGTTCAATTTTGAATAAAGATTAAAATCGAAATTCCACCTTCCTTCAGCATTTTTGGGTGAAGGAAGGCACTTCAAGTAGGTTGTCACGGAAATTAGAAAAAAAGGAGAGAAACATTATGGAACGTGAAGGGAATTATTTAAAATCCCCAGATTTACTTCCAGTGACACATCAACAAAGAAATATTGGAACATTTGGTTTTGCAGTGATTTGGATAGGAATGGCAATTGTATTAGCGGCTTTTGCCATTGGTGGTTCGGCTATCATGAATTTATCCTTACCAATGGTGATTGTGGCAACATTGGTAGGTTCTTGTTTAATCGGCGTCTTTATGACGTTAATTGGTGATATCGGCATAGAGCATGGATTATCTTTCCCTGTTTATATGCGCGCACCATTTGGCACATTCGGTACGCATATACCTTCCCTTGTACGTGGTGTTACAGCTGCCTGTTGGTTTGGTTTGAATACGTATTTTGGTGCATTAGCAATAAACGGAATTTTAAATTTATTGTTTGGCTTTGATAATTGGTTTATTTGCTTCCTTGTGTTTGCAGCACTTCAACTCTTTAATACATCACTCGGTATTAAATCCATTGAGCGCTTTGCTGATTTAGCAGCCCCTGTCATTATTTTAATTTCTTGTTGGATGTATTACACATTGGCAGATAATGCAACATCTCAGGGGAAAAATATTTGGACGTGGGTGGAAACCCCAACAACAGGCTTCGCTGCTTTTACCGCCTTTATGGTAGTGGTGATGGCAAATATGGGCTTTTGGGCAACACTAGCAGCTGATATGCCGTCCTTGTCCCGATTCTTTAAGGCACCTAAAAATGAGCGTAATTGGTTCAAGCGTAATAAAACACAGCTTGTAGGCTCTTTAATTGTCATGCCCATCACAAATACATTCATTGTGACAATTGGTGCTGTTTGCTATATGGCAGTTGCATCGGCAGATCCAATTAATGCCTTACAGCAAAGTGCAAGCGGCTTTATTCTTGGGATTCTATTGCTGATGATTGTATTAGCACAATGGTCGACAAATACCTCTGCCAACGTTGTCCCAGCAGCTACTATTTTCTCTAATATCGGTGGACCGAAAGTGCCATTCTGGGTAGGGGTTGTGATTGCGGGGATTATTGGTATTCTTGCACAGCCTTGGAGTCTATTTGATGTCATGGTCAATGTCCTATTAATCATTGGCGGTATTTTAACAGCGATTGTAGGGATCTTATTTGCTGATTACTACCTGATTCGTAAACGGCGCGTACATGTAAAAGAGCTTTATGAATTAGACGGGCAATTTAAATATTATAAGGGCTTTAATATGGCTGGGTTAATCGCCTGGGTAATCGGCGGTGCAGTGGCCAATATTTTTTCAACTTACTCTTCTTTAGTAGGGTTCGCTGTAGGGGCGATTGTATATTATGTATTAGCGAAGTATTGGTGGTTTAAAAAGTATCCACAAGCTGAGCTAGATGATCCAAGCGATGCAAAATATTTAGGTATTACAGTCGGACATAATTTAGACGAAATATTTGGCCAACCAGCAGCTCCAGCGGCGGTCCCAGATGAAGATGAACTGGTGGAGCAACCAGATCCTCTGTTAGAGATGAAGGGTGCCGAGTAAGAGAGACAACATCAAGACATTTTCAAAAGAAGGTGAGGTGATGGCATGTCTGAATTCCAACAAAGCACAGAGGAAATTCAAAAAGTAGATCATTATTTAGATAGTGGCTTTAAAATCAAATATGTCTACGAGAATTTAAGTGGGATGTTTGTAGAATTTGCTCGTCAAGAAGAAGTGACATTGCTACAAATTCTAACAGCAGATGCACGTAAATACTTCTCTGCAAAATTACAGGAACAAACATTACTACAATAAAGACGTAAACTCTATTCCTTTCGTTAAATTGGGAATAGAGTTTTTTGTGTTTTCCTTGTATTAAAGGGATGGATTGAGCAAAAAAATCGTATCTATAGCAGAAAAAGATTTTTTGGCAAAGAGTGGGGTTGCTTTCCGTTCCGCCAGCGTTCGATGAGCCGCTTCACTCGCGTTCGCTCAAGAGTCTCATCTGTGGCGCTATATCCTTTTGATAATCAATTACTTTTGTGAAATAAAATTTAAAGGAGTGAATTTTCAGAGTTTTATGAAATAAAAGAGGGCAATTTGCTGAAACTATCAAATTATCATTAATTTTTGTTTTTCCTAAAAATACATTTGTCTTTTTTAGAATAATTGTTTATGCTTTTTAAAGGATAGTCAACGTAGAAATTACATCAGAAAAGAGGCGTTATGGAGTGGCCAATAAGGAATTGAAAAGAGGATTAGAAGCACGTCATATTCAAATGATTGCACTTGGCGGTACGATTGGTGTAGGGCTATTTATGGGCTCAGCAAGTGCTATTCAATGGACAGGACCTTCTGTACTCCTTGCCTATGGTATTGCAGGTATTTTTATTTTTTTCATTATGAGGGCAATGGGTGAGATGCTTTATATGGAGCCAAGTACAGGCTCTTTTGCCACATTTGGCTATAAATATATTCATCCTTTAGCAGGGTATTTAACAGCGTGGAGTAACTGGTTCCAATGGGTTATTGTTGGGATGTCTGAAATTATAGCAGTAGGAACGTATATGCAATATTGGTATCCAGAATTACCAGCTTGGATACCTGGTTTAATTGCAATGGTGATTTTAGGTGTGGCGAACTTCATATCTGTCAAATCATTTGGTGAATTTGAATTTTGGTTTGCGATGATTAAAATCGTTACAATTATTTTAATGATTATTGCAGGCGTCGGACTCATCTTCTTTGGCTTTGGCAATGATGGGATAGCAATAGGCTTATCTAATCTGTGGCGTCACGGTGGTTTCTTTACGGGTGGTTGGACAGGCTTCTTCTTTGCCTTATCTTTAGTCGTTGCTGCCTATCAAGGGGTGGAGCTTATTGGGATTACAGCAGGTGAAGCAAAGAATCCTCAACAAACGATTACCAATGCCATCCAAAGCATTATTTGGCGTATTTTAATTTTCTATATCGGTGCAATTTTTGTTATTGTTACAGTGTATCCTTGGGATGAGCTTGGCACAATTGGTAGTCCTTTCGTGGCGACATTTGCTAAGGTGGGTATCACAGCTGCTGCAGGTATTATTAATTTCGTCGTCATCACAGCGGCGATGTCAGGGTGTAACAGTGGAATTTATAGTGCTGGACGTATGTTATATACTCTTGCTATGAATGGTCAAGCACCAAAATTTTTCGCTAAGCTTTCTAGTAATGGCGTGCCTTTATTTGGAACAGCGGGTGTACTAGTTGGATTAGTCATAGGTGTTATCCTAAGTTATATAGCCCCTGAAAACTTATTTGTTTATGTGTATAGTGCAAGTGTTTTACCAGGGATGATTCCATGGTTTATCATTTTAATAAGTCAAATTCGTTTTAGAAAAGCAAAGGGAGCGCAGCTAGCAAAGCATCCTTTCAAAATGCCGTTCGCACCGATTACAAACTATGTAACCATTATCTTTTTAATCATGGTACTAGTCGGCATGTGGTTCAATGATGATACACGCGTGTCATTAATAGTGGGCATTATTTTCTTAGTTCTCGTAACAATTAGCTACTATGTATTTGGTATTGGTAAAAACCGATACAGCAAAGATTCTATAGAATAACCTTTAAGGATGTATCTCTAATTGGGATGCATCCTTTTTGTATGGCTATTTTTGCTAGCACAATTTTTACATAATTAAATGAAAAAAAGACAAACTAATAAAACTGAAAATATGAACTGGTATTTATCGGAACAAAGGGGTGGAGCGCAAATGAACGAGATACCCGAGCAGATTGTCGCTAAATTAAAGCAGGAGATTAACGAAGTCGATGATGTAAAACTGAAAATGATCGATACAGAGGAAGGGGATGTGACGGTCATTTATTTCTCCTCACTCATCGAGAAAATGACCTTACAAACCATGGTGACGATTCCATTAGCTAATAATTTGAAACAAATACACCAAATGGCTCAATATGTTGACCCGAAGGATGTGCAGGGTGTCGTTAAAAAATTGAATGCGGGGCAAACCCTTCTTTTTTTCCACGAAACCAATGCCCTATTAAGCATCGATACGTATAGTGCGCCTACAAGGGCCATTACGGATACGGAAACAGAGTCAACTGTAATTGGTCCACAGGATGCATTTACGGAATCACTAGAAACGAATATTTCGTTAGTGCGAAGACGTATTCAAAGCTCTATGCTAAAAAATGAAAACCGAATTGTAGGGTCTGAAGCCAATATTAAAATATCAATTATGTATATGGATAATATCGTGAGCCATGAAAATTTAGATGATCTAAGAAACCGTATTGACCAGGTAGATTATCCGTTATTTACAGATATATCCGTGTTGAAGCAATTAATAGAGGATAATCCATTATCGCCCTTTCCTCAATACTATATGACAGTCCGTCCAGATAGTATTTGCCGTTATCTTCTGGATGGGAGAATCGTCGTTTTTATGGATAATAGTCAACTAGCTATTGTCTGTCCCACATCTTTCTTTGAAATGTTCGTGTCGATTGAGGATTACTACAACCGTTGGACAACAGCATCTTTATTAAGGATGTTGCGCTTTTTTGGTTTTTTCTTAACGATCATGATTACACCAATGTATATATCAGCCTTAACTTTTCATCCAGAAATTTTGCCATATGAATTATTACTAAATCTTCAAGAATCAAGAAGTAAAGTACCTTTTCCACCACTGATTGAAGTGTTATTTATCGAGCTTATTATTGAAGTGTTGCGAGAAGCGGGCTCCCGAATGCCTGCCAAGGTCGGACAAACAATTGGTATCGTAGGAGGTATTGTAATTGGTACTGCGGCCGTAGAAGCTGGATTACTCAGTAATATACTCATTGTATTAGTCGCTACCTCTGCGCTACTTTCCTTCTTACCGCCAATTTTCTTAATGAGTAATACGAGCCGATTTATCCGTTATATTTTTATCTTATCAGCAGGATTATTCGGCTTGTTTGGACAGATGCTCGCCTTTGCGTGGTTAATCCACCATTTATTAAGTCTCAAATCTTTAGGAACGCATTATATGACACCTGCCATTCCAAGAAAGCCAAGCGATTTATTGGATAGTGTCATGCGATTTCCAACTAAATATATAAGAAGTAAAACTGGTATTTCAAAAGCACAGAAAAAATAGTGTCAGAATGGGAATGAGGTGGTTAACTTTGAATAAAACAAAAGGAAAGGTGTTAAATCGTTATCATGTCATCTTCTTAGCGCAAAGTATTATGATTGGTACCGGTATCCTTTCGCTCCCCCAGAAATTAAGTCCTATGGGCTATACACAATCATTTATGCCTCTTCTCTTTGGTGTGATTGCTAGCCTGACACTATTTGCGATGGTATGGCTTTGTTCGAAGTTTCCCAACGATGATTTATTTCGAATGAATGAAATATTATTGGGAAAATGGCTCGGAAAATTTATAAATCTACTTGTCATTATTCAATTTATTGTTTTTAGTGCAGGGATTATTAGTAATTATATGCACTTAATTCAAAGTACAGCATTGCAGGAACAAACCATCACCATGCCTGTCCTTTGCTTTTTACTGCTACTAATTTACATTGTAAGTGGGGGTATTAAATCAATTGCACGATTTTGTGTGATGACATTTTTTATCACAATTGGATTAGTCTATTTTACGCGCTGGGCTATTGAAAAGGGTGATCCAAGTCATTTTTTGCCTCTATTTAATTTTACGCCTAAGGAATTTTATGAAGCGTTAAAGCAAGGTTATTTTTCTATACTGGGTTACGAATTAATTCTATTTTATTTTCCCTATATCATCGATCAAAAAAAGGCATTTCGTCATTCCTTAATCGGCATTTGGATTAGTATAGCTTTATGTTTTATTACAACTGCTATTAGCGTCATGTATTATTCAGAGTGGCAATTAAAAAATGTAGAGTTTTCAGTATTAAACCTATTTAAGGCAGGAGAATTTACCTTTATTGAACGAATCGATATCATTGGCATTACGCTTTGGGTTTTCCTCATCTTATCCTCTGTCACAGCCTATGTATGGTGTGCAAAACGGGGAGTGGATACCCTCCTTAAAAAGAAAAAGCAACAAAGTTATCAGTTGTATATCATCGCCTGTATCATTTTTATTATTATAAAAATGCCCTTTTCGCGTGAATTCCAAGAGAAATTATTTATGGCAAGTAATTATGTGGGCTATGTGCTGGTCATTTGGCCAGTGTTTTTAATCCTGATATATGTTATTCGGAAAAAGCAGGTGCAGATATGAAAAATAAGCGTCTATGCATCATTTCTTTTTTGATTGTAGTTTTACTCGCAGGCTGTTCTAAAAAAGAATTAAAAGTTCCTTTAGAGGATGTTGGCATGGTAGACTCGATGGCTTTTGACTATATCGATGAAGACCAGATGAGACTCACAGTAGCGATTCCCCAATATTCTCCACAAGCAGAGAAAGACACACAAATTTTTTCGATCACAACAGATTTAGTATCAAGCGGCATCGTGGAAATAGAAAAGCAATCCGATAAGAAAGTAGTCTTCAATCAATTGCGAGTTGTCTTAGTAAATGAAGATTTTGCACGGAAAGGGAATGTTCGAAAAATCGTTCAGCACTTGTATCGCAATGCGGAAGTAGGTAATAAAGTATTGATAGCTGTTGTGAAGGATAATGCGGAAGCGATTTTAAAAGGGGATTATCCTGATAAGCCGAGTATTACTTTCTATTTGAACAATCTATTAGAGCCTAGTATAAATACTGCTTTTAATCCAAATACCAATATACATGATTTTATGTATTCGATTACCAATCCAGTAGTTGATACAGTATTACCCTATGTTGAAAAACGTGGGGAAAAATTAGAGATTAAAGGCGTTGCCATATTTAAAGGGAATCATATGCATGAATTAATTAAACCTGAGGAAGCACTAGTTATTCAAGCTTTAAGTGGACAGAAAAACCTTGCTCCTTTGCATCTTGATTTAAATGCAGGACATGGAGAAGAAAAGGTAATGATTGATTTAATCGAGAGCAGTGTGAAAAAAGAGAGTAATAAAAATATGGAATCACCCAAATTAACGATTTTCTTAAAAATAAAGGGTACGCTAAGCGAATATAAGGGAGAAAGAGAATCACATTTATTTACAGTTGAAAGTATTAGTGATCTGGAAAAAGATGTAAATAAACAGCTTGAACAGGATATTAGTGAATTTTTAGCGCGATTAAATAAAACAGAGGTAGACCCAGCTGGCTTAAGTGAAGAATTTAGAATGTATCATCATGGAAAATGGACATCGAAAAAAACAAGAGAGCTTATTAGAAAATTAGACGTGAATGTCCATGTAGAAACGTCCATTATCAGTACAGGTACTTTAAAATAACAGCAAAGACCCATTCGATAAGAAGGGTCTTTGCTGTTAGTGTGTTTTTCGCATAATAAAGCTTAAATGTCTTCCAGCTTGTTTATCTTGACGATAAGAAAAGCCATCGGGACTAAGGAATGTACAGGTTTCATCAATTTGTATTTGATTTGCTGGAATACCCGCAAGCTCACATTGCCTTTTAACTGTCTGCTGATTATCAATATGGTATTTTTTCGTTTCTGCATTGTAATACATAAATTCTTCGGCATAACCAAGACTGTGAAACTTTTCATAAACATCTGCGTCTACCTCAAATTTCTGCTGACTCAGCGCCATCCCGATTTGAACATGAAAGTCCTCAGGTCGACACTGTTCTTCATTCATTAGATGCTGAAACAGCTTGGGTGTTATTTCTTTGACTGTTCCTTGCCATCCCGAATGAATCACACCGACAAGTCCATTCACAGCATTATAGAAAATAACTGGAACGCAATCAGCCGTAAAACTACATAATAGTAAGTTAGGCTCTACTGTATAAAGCGCGTCTGTATCCTTCACCGCTGTATCCATTTGCGCAGCTCCACGTCCTTGATCCGCTAATGTGACTTTATGAAAGTTCGCACTATGTGTTTGCTCTGTACAAATAAAATTTTGCAAATCACAGTTCAATGTCGTGGCTAAATGTTGACGATTGTCAATGATAGCTTGAACATCATGGCAACTATGCAAAGCCATATTATTGTGTTCTACTTCCATCTCATCTTTTAAGGTAGTCCCCGCGATAATTTGCTCATTATCTATATACATTTTTATTTTCATTCAATCACCTCGTTTTACTATATAGGATTGCTTATGGAATGTATAGGTTGCCGTCATTTAATATTTAGCTACTCCTTTACCCGTCTAGCAAACTTTTAGACATAAAGAATTGATTTCCTCATATAGTAGAAGGAATGCTAGAGAGGGGGAGAGCGTGTATGTTGAGTGACCGAGATATATTATTAATTTGCCAAGTAGGCATGGGTCTTTTTTGGATTTTTACATATATACTTGTTATCTATAAGGGATGGCAAGATAAAAGCTATGGCATGCCTATGGTTGCTATTTGTGCCAATATTTCATGGGAATTTATCTTTGCCTTTTTCTACCCACAAAATGACCTCCAACGCTATATTACGCTGATTTGGTTTGTATTGGATGTCTTTATTTTGATGCAATTTTTACGTTATGCTCCAAATGAATATCGTAAGATGCTATCAAAAAAGCTATTGTATTTCTCCTTTTTGATCACGTTAATCTTTAGCATGCTGATCATTTTAGGTATAGTCTATGAATTTCAAGATTTCGAAGGTAAGTATGTAGCATTCTTCCAAAATCTTATGATGTCGGGACTATTTATTGCTTTATTATTGCAAAGAGGGAATTTAGCTGGTCAATCAATGGGGATAGCAGTTTGTAAGATGGTGGGTACATTATTTGCAGCGGTTGGCTTTTATCTATACTTCCGCACACCATTAATTACCATTATTTCTGTAGCAACGCTCTTTTATGATTGGCTCTATATTCTCTTAATTTATCGATTACAGCGTAAGCAATTAGCAAAATAGGATATATTGTGCAGCTATTGATCGCTGAATCTATTAGTAATGTATGCCAATTACAAACATATTGCAACTTGATGACAAGCCGAATGGTAAAGAATAGCGGGATAAAGGGCTTTAACCAAACATATGGTGAGCTTGTCATACAATTGTAAAAATCCTTCCAAATATTTTGTGATGATTATGGCTCAGAAACTATTTACGATAATGGTAGAGCAATTAGGAAGGATGATTAACATGTTTAAAAAAATAAAAAAAGCAGCACTAGCTTCAGTAGTAGCAACTTCATTATTAGTGCCAGTTGCGGCAATGGCCGCCGAATCCTATACAGTGACATCTGGTGATACTCTATGGAAAATAGCTTTAAAAACAGAAACAGGTGTACAGGAATTAATTGATGCCAACCCACAACTTGCCAACCCAAATCAAATTTCTCCAGGGCAAAAAATTAACGTCCCTGTAAAAGAACAGGCAACAGTTGAACAAGAGGTTGTTAAACTTGTCAATGCAGAACGGGCAAAAGCAGGTCTGGCAGCTTTGCAAGAAGATTGGGAGCTATCAAGGGTAGCTAAATATAAGTCGCAAGATATGCACGATAAAAATTACTTTGACCATACAAGTCCAACGTATGGTACACCTTTTACAATGATGAAAAACTTCGGTATTACGTATAAATCTGCTGGCGAAAATATCGCGAAGGGCCAACGCTCCGCACAGGAAGTTGTAACGGCCTGGATGAACAGTGAAGGACACCGTGCCAATATCCTTAATAAAAGCTACACGCATATTGGTGTAGGCTATGTACAGGACGGTAACTACTGGACACAAATGTTTATTCAAAAATAAAAGTCTGTTTATAAAATAGAGTTGAAAAAGAAAGAGTATCTATTGGCTTTTGGGATAGCTAGTAGATGCTCTTTTTCTCGAATCATTCCTCCTAAATCATCGGCAAACTTTAAAATGTTAATCAAGTACAGGAATGGGGATGAAAAAACAACTTTACACGTTGATGTTCATCTTTCAAAACCTCAAACAATCTGGAGTTATGTCAGGCGTAAGGATAATGTAGCGAGTTTTTGCTGTCTTGACAAATAAAATAACCAAAAAACAACACACTATGAGCAATAGACGAATAAGATGTCACTGTAGTATGAAGATAGAGGTGGTGTTTATGGTTGAAAAAGAAGTGGTTAGCTACATGCTGCGTTATCTGTATGATGGGTCTAGTTGGTTGTGAAAAAGAAGCAGTCCATCATAACAAGCTAGAACAAGAAATTCAACAACGTGAGGAAGTACAGCAACCTGTTACATATGAACAAGAACAAATGATTGATCCTATTGTAGAGGTTGTTGATCCAACTACGAGTAAGGTACTTAAAACGATATCTCCAAAGGAGTTTGGCTTTGATACAGACCCACTAGCCTATCAAAAACATCTAGAGCAATTAGCAAGGGAATGGGCGAGAGGAACGGACACATCAAATGGCTATGATCAGCGTATGATGCTTGATCGTTTGGATGAAAACGGGCAAGTGATCAAGGGGAAGCCGCAAATCATTTTAAAGGAAAGTGAGCTAGTCGAGCGTATTATCGAAGCTTCTGCGACTGGGGGGCAGGTAGAAATGCCGCTCTATATAACAGAAAGTGGCTATAATTTTGAGGACCTTCCATTATTAGAGGAAGTAGTTGTTGCATCTTATACGACATATTTCAATCGTGCTGATTTAGGAAGAAATAAAAATATAGAGCTTTCTGCCGGAGCCATTCATAATGTGATCGTAGGAAGTGGCGATTATTTTTCTTTTAATACAATTGTAGGTCCAAGAGATGAGGCAAATGGCTATCAACCCGCACCTGAAATTATTAATAAGAAGGTAGTCATGGGAATTGGTGGTGGAATCTGTCAAACTTCTTCCACCTTGTTTAATGCAGTTGACCAAATTCCCATCAAATATGTTGAGCGCCATCATCATTCGTTAGATGTAGGATATGTCCCAAAAGGAAGAGATGCTACGGTTTCTTATGATACGTTAGATTTTAGGTTTCAAAACTCAAATGATGTACCATTTTTAATTAAGGCAAGCTATAAGGACAATTCTCTAACAATTGAAATTCGAACGGCAGAAAAATATGTAGAATTATTGAAAAAATCATAATGTTGTATCGAGACACCACTGCACGTTGGTGTCTTTTTTTGGATCGCATGCTATAGTTAAATTGATACAGTTCAGAAAATTTTAGGGAGGAAAAGACAATGCATCCTAAACTACAAGCAACAATTGATTCGATTGATTTATACCAAGCAACTTACCCAGAGGATGCTTGTGTCATCGTGGCAGATACGGAAAGCGTGCTTGCCTACAAACCAGGAAAAAAGGTTGATTTAAAAGTTGGGGTTGGTGACCCAGTACATAAATATCGAGGTACAGCAACAGAAATAGCGTTAAGTTCAGGGAAATTTGTGAAAGAGGAGCGTAGTGCAGAAGGTTTTGGTATGGCCTATATCGCCTCTGCCCAGCCTATTTTTGAAGGAGGACGTATTATTGGCGTAGTAAGTGCCATTATTTCGAACGAAAAAATGGATAGTATGCGTCTATTGGCAACCGAGCTTTCAAGTGCTGTAGAAGAAATGACAGCTACAAATGAAGGATTAGCCATTGCCAGTAAGGATGTCTCCAATCGTCTGGAAGAGCTATCTAATTTCTCAGAAACGATGACAGGTGATATTGAACAAATTAATGTGATTGTCAATTTAGTAAAAGATTTAGCGATGAAATCGAGAATCCTTGGTCTAAACGCATCGATAGAAGCGGCACGTTCAGGTGAGCATGGGCGTGGCTTCGCGGTGGTCGCGTCTGAAATACAAAAAATGTCCCAGAGTAGTACAGAAAGTGCTAATAGTATAACTGTGCAACTAGAAAACATTAAACAATCCATCGATCAGGTCAATGCATCATCTAATCAAATTGCAGCGTTTACACAGCAGTTTGCTGCGAGTATGCATGAATTAACAGATGCCTATAAAGGGGTTAATCGTACAGCAGAAAAGCTAATGCAAATTAGTGACATCAAAGGATAGTTATATAAAAAGGATAATAGACAAGTGCTATTATCCTTTTTCATGATTAAATGATCTCTAAAATTTCCTGTGGTGTTGTGACACTGTATTCAGGTTCGTCATTTTGCACGACCTCTTTGGCATCATAGCCCCATTCCACCCAAATAATTGGTACACCAGCTTTCTTACACGCAACAATATCCCTTTGTTCGTCTCCAATGTATACGACGTCAGACGAGTCGACATTCGCTTCCTTTAAAAACTTTTTCATTACTTTGTCTTTACCAAAAATGCGGTTGGAGCAAAGTACATCTGCTACACAATGAATACCGTTCATTTTAAGAAATTCTAAAATATTCTCTTTAGAATTTGAGGAAATAATCAGGATTTTATAGCCTCTTTTATCAATCTCTATTAATACTTCCTTCATTCCCTCGAAAAGATGAACATCATTTAATGATTGACGATACAATTTATAAAATTGCGGTAAAATCATAGGCAACTTATACATTGGGAAGTCAAATAATTTACTGCGTTCTGAAATTGATAATTTTTTTAATGTATCAATTTCCTTCAATTCAATGCCTTTAAATTTATATTTTTGGGCTAAAGTATTCCATGCTGATGCAAACACGGCAGTAGAATCTGCCAGCGTCCCATCAAAATCAAAGATAATATGCTTCATTGCAAACTTTCTCCTTTTTCATCTCGTTGTATTGACGTTCTATGCTAAAAAATGTTACATGGAATGGGCGATCTAGTATTCTTGAAATAACAACCATTTTGAGCGTACGTAAACATCTTATGGTAAATATTATCAGAAAATGCGGCGATTGCAATGAAAATAGTACAACAAAAGGAGGTGTCTCAAAAGTACATGGAGACACCTCGGCATTATTGTGTTTTTTTCAAAAAGAAGAGAGTATGACATTCATTATTGCCAGTACAAAACTGATAGTAAAGACAAAGGCTGAACCTGATGCCGCTGCTTCTTGCGTATTAGTTGTTATGTCACTTAGGAGCTGCTGTTGTTTTGCTGAGAACAACGATACCATTACAGCAATACCAATTGCACCAGATACCTGCTGAGTGGTTTGTGTAATCGCAATACCATCTGGAAAGCATTGTCTAGGTAAGGCATTCAGCGTATTTGTTTGGACAGAGGCTAATACCATCCCAACTCATAAAGTCCATGGCCAATCACAACAAGTATAGTACCAGGCGTAAATTTTGGACAAACTTTTTTGACGTAGCATTCATTTTTTGAGTGATAAGAGAAGAAACAACGAGCATCTATCACATATGCATGATAGGTGCTCGTAACTGTTTACGAAAGTTTTTCTGTTTTTTCGCGTGTTAGAATTAAATAATAGGCATTGATAGAGGAGGCTATTGGAATAATGAGTGCAATGCCGATACCTGCACAAAGAATGGTTGTCATTTCGGCACTAAAAACCTTGGAGTTAACAATCTCGCCAATCGAATAGGAGAGGTCCTTGAACCAGATTAATAAGCTTAAATAGCCACCAAAGAAAGCAAAAAATAACGTGTTGGTATCGGTTCCTAATATATCTCTCCCGATACTTAACCCAGCTGTATATAGTTTTTTTCTACTAATTGAAGGGTTGCGATAAAAAATCTCGTGCATGGAGGTAGCGATAGAAATAGCCACATCCATAATGGCACCTATCGTACTCATAATAATAACTGATGCACCAATTTGCACAAAATTAACACCAATATAGAGAGAAAAGATGCTGATTTCTTCAGTTGATTCTTCACCAAACCCTTGGATCATCGACTTATCCGTTATAAAGGTAATAAATAGCAGTAATACAACAATCGTCACCATTGTTGAGATAAAGGCTGTAATGGTTTTACTATTTGTTTTATTGATATAGAAAAGACTAATACAGCTAATGATCGTACAGGCTATGAACGTCAAGATGATTGGGCTATTTTTAGGGTTTGTCATTAAAAAGATGGTGACAAAGAGCACACCAAAGTTGAGGAATAAAGAAAGAAATGAGCGTACTCCCTGTTTACCTCCTACTATCACCATCAACGCAAATAAAATAACTGCTAATAAGACGATAACATTCATTCTTGAACCCTCTTTCGATTAATGAAAAATATAGCGGTATACTGACTGATAGGAATCGTAAGGACAACACCAATACCCCCTGCTAAGGCACGAGCTAATTCTAAAGAAAGATTCAAGGACAATGTAAGCCCTAATGTGGATGAATTTTTTAAATAGAGAATAATCATAGGTATGGAGCCACAAAGGTAGGCAAAGAATAAAATGCTTGTAATCGTACCCATGATATCTTTACCGATTTCATGTCCCGAAGATTTAAGTGCTTTGACAGAGATTGTAGGATCTTGCTCATATAAAGCAAAAATTGAGGAAGCCATTGTAATAGAAACATCCATTACTGCCCCGAGTGAGCCAATAAATAAACCTGCCATAAAGACGGTACGATAGGGACGTGTTAAAAATTGCATTTCTTCATAACGAAGGCCATTTTCACCTGTCAACCACATTACAATAGAGCTTATGATAAGCGCTATAACAGTGCCTAAAAGTGTGGACACGATGGCTACATATGTTTTTGTATTCAATCCACTAATAAGTAGGAGCGAAATAATCGTAAATAGCAGGGCACAAATGTCGCTGACTACTAACAGGCTTACGCTCCCATGCTTCACATAAAGATCTAATGCGAATGATAAAATCACAGCATTGACACCTAAGCTAATGATAGAAAATAAGCCTTGTCTTTTACCTATAATGAGTAGAGTAAAAATAAAAATCCATGCAATTATTACCATGGTTTGATCACGTTTTAAATCGAGGATAGTACCTGTTAAAGCTGATTGTGTGGCGCGATCATCTATTGTAACAAAGATTTCATTGCCTACATGGTATTCTTGATCAAAAGCACCAGAGGAAGAATAGTCATTCGTCAGGTAAATGGATTGTCCCTTATGCTGTCCATTTTTGATAATGGCCGTGATTTCCTGTGTAAACAAATAATCCTCATTTTCATACATATCTGTCATCGATTCCGATTCTGTTACAGCCACCTGCGTTATTTCCGCTATCGGTCGATCATAAAATTGTTCATTATGATGTACGAAAACAATCGAAAGCCCACAACAGAGTGCTAATAGGGCATAGAAAATACCTTGCTTGAACGATATATTTTTTAAAAGTGTCAAGTAAATGACCTCCAAACGGCTAGACTGAATAGTCACTTGTAAAGTAACGTTTTTTGGATGAAGAAGTTCCATAAACAGGTTAAATGTCATTGTTTTAATCACTTCTTTTACATTTTTTAAGTCTCGTTAGAGCTGCTTAAATTTGATGCTGCGGAAAAAATTTTAAAAAGAAGGATGGATAATATTATAAAATAGTGTTATCGTAAAACTAGCTAAATAAAAATATCCTTCGGGGTAGGGTGAAATTCCCGATCGGCGGTGATGAAGCAATTCAAAGTCCGTGAGCGCAAGCTGATTTGGTGCAAATCCAAAACCGACAGTGACAGTCTGGATGGGAGAAGGGTAAAAATGCGAACTTTTTAAATTGATTCTAGTTTAGAAGGTTTATTTGACTATGCATTTATTACATCACTTCCCAATCATCTTTTGGGAAGTTTTTTTATTTAGCTACAATTGAATAGAAGATGTTCTTCGGGGTAGGGTGAAATTCCCAATCGGCGGTGATGAAGCAATTCAAAGTCCGTGAGCGCAAGCTGATTTGGTGCAAATCCAAAACCGACAGTGATAGTCTGGATGGGAGAAGAACAAATGAGATGACAGTCTATGAAAAAATTGTTTTCAAGTAGGCTTATTTGTTGATGTCTTATACTCCCAAAACCCCTTTGATGAAAGGGGTTTTTATTTTTTATTGCTAACGAAAGAAGGGAGAAGGATAAGGCACAAAAACAGGTGGATCAACTTTAAAAGTAAAGGATAGAAGTGCTAATAAAGTAGAGTAGGTGATGGAATGTTTACAGGACTTGTAGAGGATATTGGTATCATAAAAGCCGTGCAAAGCGATCGGGACAGTATGAAAATTACGATTCAATCAGCCAAGATAACGGAGGATGTTAAGCTTGGTGACAGCATAGCGGTCAATGGCGTTTGTTTAACGGTGACACATTTTACTCAACAGCAGTTTACGATGGATGTTATGCCTGAAACAGTCAAAGCAACAAATTTACAGCAGCTGGAAATAGGTGATTCTGTTAATTTGGAGCGTGCCATGCCTGCTAATGGACGATTTGGTGGTCATTTTGTTGCTGGTCATGTTGATGGAGTCGGCAAAATTTTGCGAAAACGATCAGTAGCAAACGCCGTTTATATTGATATCGAAATGTCAGAGGAACTAACCAACTTTTGTATCCCAAAGGGTTCCATAACAATTGATGGCACAAGCTTAACCCTTTTTCATGTTGAAGCCAATAGTGTCACGATTTCACTCATTCCTCATACTTACAAAGAAACTGTTTTAGGTATGAAGAGGGTTGGAGCAATCGTTAATATCGAAACCGATTTAGTCGGTAAATACATTATAGGGCAATTAAAAAAAGGGCAAACAACGCCAGCGATTACACGAGATTATTTAGCACAGCATGGTTTTTAAATCACAGAATAGGAGTTGATAGTCGTGCTACATTCAATTGAAGAAGCCCTAGAGGATTTAAGGCAGGGCAATATGATTGTGGTGGTTGATGATGAGGATCGGGAAAATGAAGGAGATCTTCTGGCACTCGCTGAATTCATCACACCAGCAACAATCAACTTTATGGCAACCAATGGTAGAGGTTTAATTTGTACGCCGATTTCGCAGCAGCTTGCACAAAAGCTAGATTTATATCCAATGGTTCAGCACAATACGGATAATCATCAAACCGCATTTACGGTAAGCATCGACCATGTAGAAACAACGACAGGGATTAGCGCCTTTGAGCGTGCGTTAACCATACAAAGGATGCTAGAAAAGCAAGCTAAGCCGACTGATTTTCGTCGACCAGGCCATATTTTTCCGCTGATTGCGAAAGAGCATGGTGTGCTCGAACGAAGAGGGCATACAGAGGCGGCGATTGATCTAGCGACGCTTTGTCAGAGTATACCTGCAGGTGTTATTTGCGAAATCATGGGTGATGATGGACACATGCTTCGGTTTGAAGAGCTGACAAAATTCGCTGCACATCATGGCTTAAAAATGATATCGATAGAAGCATTAGTTGCTTATCGTAAGCTCTTATCAACAAATAAATCTAAAATTTCTATGTAAAAAGGAGAAAGAACAATGGGTCAAACATTTGAAGCACAATTAATTGGAACAGATTTGAAAATTGCAGTAGTTGTAGGTCGTTTTAATGAGTTCATTACTAGCAAGTTATTGGATGGAGCAATGGATGGTTTAACTCGTCATGGGGTTGATTCAGCATCTATTGATGTCGCATGGGTGCCAGGGGCTTTTGAAGTTCCTTTTATTGCGAAACAACTGGCAGAAACAAAGAAATATGATGCTATTATTGGTTTAGGTACTGTTATTCGTGGCTCTACAACACATTATGACTATGTTTGTAATGAATCTGCAAAAGGCATTGCCAATGTGTCTTTATCAACGAATGTACCTGTTATTTTCGGTATTGTCACAACTGAAAATATTGAACAGGCAATTGAACGTGCAGGCACGAAATCTGGAAATAAAGGCTATGATGCTGCAATGTCTGCGATTGAGATGGCAAATCTCAAGAAAATGATTGGATAAGGACTAAGTGAAAAGCTCGTCACAACATTTGTTTCTTTGAATATTTTGAACAACCATGGGAAAAATATGCTTAAGTGTATTTATTGAAGGTGATTGTTTTCATAAATGTACTAATCTTGAGCTGGCTCAGTAGGAGATGAGAAGTATTTCATCAATGGAACAATTGATTAATTTGAAAATGTTGAAATCACTATTTCAACGCTCTGCTGACGTGATTTTCCAACAATATAATTTTCAGCAATATACAGTACATTTGATAACTTGTGATGCAATGGTCAATGAGCAAATACTTCAAACTGTGGTTGTTCAACGTGTTCAATCTTTGTTAAGTAATGTCACGGAGGACATGCTAGAGGAAGAAATCGAACAGCATTTACACATTCCCTATTTACAAAAGATTTTATCGAAAGAGGATGCAGTGACAAGGGTCTATAAAGGCCATGTCCTATTGTATTTTGAAGAAAATCAGTTACTTTATTCTAGTGATATTTCAAAAAGACCCAATCGAGAGCCTGGAGAAACAACACTCGAACTAGTGGTTAAGGGGCCAAGGGATGACTTTATAGAGGATGTTTTTATTAATATTGCTTTATTAAGAAAACGATTACCTACTAATTCTTTTAGTGTAGAGACATTAGAAATTGGCAAGCGTTCTAAAACAACAGTAGCCATACTTTATATGGAAGACATTGTGAATTTAAATATGCTGGAACAAATTAAACTTCAATTACAAAAAATTGATACGGATATTGTTATCAATGGTGACTTATTAATGGAAACAGTCGAAAAGACAGCGACAATTCTTCCAAGACATGATTATACTGGAAGACCTGATTTTGCTATGCAGGCATTAATTAGAGGAAGAATACTATTAATGATTGATGGTGTTTCCTATGCCATAATTACACCTACAAATATTATGTTGCTCTTTAAATCGGCAGAGGATAATGAGTACCCAATCATTGTCAGCTCATTAGAACGATTACTCAGAATTGTAGGGATATTAATTAGTATGCTACTGCCAGGTTTTTGGCTTGCATTGTCAACCTATCATCAAGAACAGCTTCCATTTCTTCTCCTTGCCACAGTTGTAGAATCACGGACGGGATTGCCCTTTCCAACTATTTTAGAAATATTAATGATGCTATTTATGTTTGAATTGTTTCGGGAGGCTAACTTGCGTCTGCCAAGTGCAGTCAGTGGCTCAGTCAGCGTTGTTGGAGGACTTGTTATAGGAGATGCTGCTATTAAAGCAGGTGTTACAAGCCCTTCAATGATTGTTGTGATTGCCATTTCCAGTATTGCTGCATTTACATTGGTCAATCAATCCTTTGTGACGGCTATGAGTATTTTTCGATTAATCATTATTATGGCTTCGGCGTTTTTTGGCTTATTTGGTTTTTTTATAGCCGTGTTTTTCATTCTTTTATACACTGCAAATATGAAAGTCTTGGGAGTGCCATATGTAAACTTTAGTGCCGATTTCGAAAAAGGCAATATACGTAAGTCCTTATTGCGACTGTCTCCAAAAGGTTATAGTAAACGACCTACCTTTTTAAAGCCACAGGATCAAACACGTACTTCAAGTAAAAAATAAGCAAATTGTATTAAAGATCAGGTATTGCTGGCACCTGATCTTTTTTTGTTACCTTTTCTTTAGTAGTCTTTTCATTTTTCCATTTAAATAGGAAATGAGACATAAAACGTTATTCCTTACCTTTTTAGTTTACTTTCTTGTCAAGGATTATTAAACTATTGGTTACGGTGTGTAATTTTGGGTATGAATAAAATAAAAATTGATTTTGTGTTTTAATTTATGTAGGATATACAAGCAATGTTTGCTTTACAAACAAAAAATAGAGTTAATTATAATATAATAGTATTCTAGAATATTTACAGATGAGGAAGTACCGTGTTTTATGAAAAATAGAAAAATAAAACTAATATTAATTCTATCAACGATTTTATTATGTTTGTTTACAAGTTTAAACATCTTTACATCCTATGTAAAAATAAAAAAGACCGTTGAAGAGTCGATTGCCAATCAAAGTTTAGAGGCAGCCCGTTCTATTGCTGCATCCATCGATACCGATGCCTATCAGCAATTTTTAAATAATCCACAGGAAAATGATTATTATTGGAAAGTAAGAAATTATTTAAACGACGCAAGGATAAAACTAGGTGCACTATTCGTATACACCTTAAAGGTGGACAATCCTGAAGTATCAATAGCCATGATTACAGGGATGCCAAAAGAAATGAAAGAGGGCTTCGGTATAGGAGTGGTTTGTACTGTTCCTGCAAAGCATGTTGAAAAAGCCTATAATGGTGAAACCTATGTTACAGAGGTAATTCATGATTCTGAACATGGGTCTTATTTATCTGTTGGTGCACCCATCAAAGATGATAATGGAACAATTATCGGGTATTTAGGCATTGACATTAGTGCAGATACACTAAATGGTATCAAGGGTAAAGTCATCGAAGACAACCTATTTAATTTTATTTTTAATGGTGTACTTATTTTAATAGTCATCGGTTCTTTTTTCTTTTTACAAAGATGGTATCAAAAAGAGGTGGCGAAGGAAGTTGGCGCTACAGAGGACACGTATTTAGCAGAAATCAAAACATTGATTACTTCGGTGTCGTCACTACGTCATGATTTTACAAATCATATTCAAGTGTTACATGGTTTATTGCAATTAGAAAAAACAGATCAGGCGAAACAATATTTATCCTCACTTTCGAAAGAGGTTCAAGCCATTAAATCATTAAAATTAAATATTGATCATCCAGGTTTGTCCATCTTATTGCAAACGAAGAAATTAACGGCTCAAAATCTTCATATTGATATGGATTTTACGCTTTCTCAAAATGACTTTAATAGGATTAAAACGACAGATTTAATCAAGATTCTATCCAATTTAATTGATAATGCGATTGATGCAGCTGTTGAATTACCTGAGGAACAACGTAAAATTAAAATTTGCTGTACAGCAGATGAGGCACAGTATGAATTTAAAATTACCAATACAGGGCCAAATATTACGTATCCTGATCAAATATTTAATCAAGGATTTTCAACGAAAAAACATGAGAATGGAAGAATAAGAGGACAAGGCTTATTTATTGTGAAAGAAATTGTCACGAAATATAATGGTCATATTTCAATTGATTCATCAAAACATTTAGAAACGACTGCTATTGTCAGAATTCCAATAAAATAACAGAAAAAAGCTCCCTACCAAAAATTGTGGGGAGCTTTTTTCTATGTATAACACATACATTACAAAGTAGAAGTGATATGATGAAGGAGATGAAGAAAATGGAAAATGGTCTCCTGGCGCTATTAAGAAAGGGTGGGCTAACGTTATATGCAAGACATGGGACAGCGACTGTTGGTGTAGATCAAGCATATGGCACATTGCAATGTTGTCAAAATCAACGGAATTTATCCGATCAAGGCCGGAGGGAGGCAATTTATTATGGTCAAATGCTGCGTTATTGGCAAATTCCCATCCTTTCCACCATTAGAACCAGCCCTTTTTGTCGGACGATTGAAACTGCCCGATTGGCATTTCCAAACAGCAATATCCAAATTGACCCCTTCTTGTTTGAAATCTTTATGCTAGGTGGCAACCTCCCTCCAGTAGTGCAAAGCAGTATATTAACGATTTCTACATCAATGCTGGAAATCATCCCACCCGAGGGCATAAACAACATAATTATTGGTCATAGCTTTCCAAGAGATGTGGGGCTGGGTATCATTTCGAATATGGGGACAGTTGTCATAAAGCCTAAAGGTCAAGGACAAGGTTATGAGATTGTGAGAAAACTAACCTTAGAAAATTTAGCAGCATTAGATTCCATTTGAAGAGAGGGAGCATATGAAGATTAAAACAGTAGCACAATGCACATTGGATGAAGTATTGAAAGCATGGAATAAAGGCTTTGAAGGCTATTTTATTGAAATCAATATGACAGCAGAAATGTTTTTACAGCGACTAGTGGGGGAGGGGTTATCTCCTGAGCATTCGATCGTCGTTTTTGATCAAGAGGAACCGATTGCCATTGTGATGAATGGCTTTCGTACCATCGATGGCAAAAAGACAGCTTGGAATGGGGGGACTGGTATTTCCCCAGCGTATCGTGGTAAGGGCGTCTCGCGCCTTTTAATGGAGGAAACCCTAGCTATTTATCAGCGAGAAAATGTAGAATTGGGTACGCTAGAAGCCATTAAGGAAAATCAGGTAGCCATTGCTTTGTATGAAAAATATGGTTATGTGATTGCCAATCAATTACTATTTTTAAGCGGCGAGTATGAAGCAAAGGTGACACCTACAGCAGCCCTTCGTATGGCGACCATTCGCCCAGAGCAGCTAGCACATCTATCTTTCTATCGGGAAAATGTTCCCTGGCAGTGTAGCTGGCAGAGCGTGAAGCAGGGAGAAGCAAGGGTGTTTTATAAAGATAACAATGAACCACTTGGCTATATGCTATACAAAACCTTGTGGAATGAATGTGGTGAGGTGGAGCGTATTCTACTTTATCAAATGGCAGTACTAGAGGAAAGTAATGTAGAGTTAATAACACAGTTTTTAGCAAGTATTACAACAGATAAAGTCCATTTGATGACAGTGAATTTCTTAGCGAGCAATCCAGCAACGAGCTATTTGTTAAAGCATGGATTAAAGGTAACAACAGAGCAGGTACAGATGACAAAGCAACTATAAGCCAGGCTGTCGTTCAAGTATACGAAGTGAAGTGGAAATAGAGCGATGAAGTATATAATGCAATAGGATCATGTTTTAAACAGAGAAAAGTAATCTATTATTACAAAACAAGCAGGTACTCCTTATGGTGATGTATACACCATAGGAGTACCTGCTAAAAATAATGGACCTATTGATTAATTTGAGGGCCTTGGGACGCCTCATTCTGGTTATTATCAGGATATTTCTGGAGTTGCACCGAATTAATTGATGTGTTCGATAGCGAATAAGTTCCTTTCGCCAAAATCAGAACCTTAGCAACATATTCTGTAGATGAATCAAGTTGATTACCAAATGCATCTACTGGTGTGCTTAGCGCTTGGCTAACGTTGGAGAGAGGATTCGGATGAATTCTGGTGCTATTTGGATTGCTAATAGCATCCTCCAATTTGAAACTTTCTGCTTTATCCTTCGGCAACATAAACACTCTATACTCCGTTACGCTTTGACCATTTTTGACATCGAAGCTAATGTTTATATCGTTATATTTATATCCCTTATTCAAGAGACTAAGTGTCACTTTCTCCACTGATCCAGCGGCTGAAAGGTCTTCCAAAACAATGTAAGGAGATGGGTAGGATAAGCTATACATTTCCTTAGAATTTCCACCACCTACAGACAATATATATACGCGATATTCTTCGCCATTCGTTATAAGTCTTCCTTCTGTATCTCTACTAGTAGCCCCCAATTTCATACTATACTGGCCTTTACCCCAACCTGTATAATTAGTTGCTCTAATAGCTGTGTTCAGATCAAAGTCATTTGCCTTTGATGCGGGTACAACTAGAATACGGTAACTATCTATATTTGATTCATCAGAAGGTTTTGTAAACGATATTTGTAGATCTCGACCATCTCCATAATCACCAACATCGCTTACATTAATATTGCTTACTGCCTGAACAGCTTTGCTTTTACTAATTGTAATCACAGATGAAGGAGAGGATAGAGCAGAGGCGTTTGAAGAGTTACCATTTGCAACAGTCAGTACATAGACGCGATAGCTAGTTCCTTCTGTAATAAAATTACCTCGTACATCCCTAATCCCATCTAACGTTCTATTCGCTACTAAATTTCCACCTTTGCCTTCTGTGATATAGTAAGAGCTGCTATTGGCTTGTGAAAGATTAAAGCTACTGTAATATGCAGTTGGAACCATTAGAATCCGATAATGATTAACATTCGATTCATCTGTAGGCTTCGTGAACGTTACTTGCACATCACGGCCATCCCCTTTATCATCTATATCTGCAACATTCAGATTAGTTACAGCTTGCACTGTGAAGTTTTTAGTTAGTGTAATCGTAGATGTTGCGGCAGTTAGCGCATTGTTTCCTAAGGTATTTCCATTGGCAACCGTCAATACATAGATACGGTAGTTCGTACCTTCTTTAATAGTATTTCCGCGCACATCCCGAGTATTTTCAGATAATACTTGCTCATATGTGGATTTCCCAGATTTGTTAACAGTCGTGTAATTGCTGCTGGATACGCTATTAGCATCCGTCAGACTAAAATTATTGTAATTTGCTGTTGGTACCACCATAATCCGATAGTGATTAATAGGTGCCTCATCAGCAGCTTTATTAAATGACACAAAGAGGTCACGACCGTTACCATTATCACTCACATCGCTGGCAATGATATTCGACACTGCACCCACATTGTTGCTTAGCAGCGAAATCATATTGGAGGCTGGAGAAAGTACATTATTTGCAGAGTTATTAGTTACTGCCATAATAAATACACGGTAGCTAACGCCATTTTGAATGGCATAACCGTCAGTATCTTTTGCTCCTGCAGAGAGCACCTGCGTAATATTGTTGCCTGTTTTGTTCACTTGTGTGTAATAAGTGTTAGGTAAACTGTTGGCTTTTGTCAATGTAAAGTTCGTATAGTTGTTAGCTCTTACAACAAAAATTCGGTAAGAGAGAACATTCGATTCATCAGACATTTTGTTGAAGCTAACTCTCAAATCGCGTCCATCGCCAAAATCATTAACATCATCTACTTGTGTAATAATCGGAGTAGATACAGTAAGCGTTACTGATAATGAAGCAGGTGAGAGTTTATTCATACTAGAATTTGTATTACTTACAGACATAACGAACGCTGTGTAGGATTCGTTATTCTTTATAAAGTCACCTGAAGTATCTCGTGTTGAGGAGGACAGAGTTGCTATCAACGTACTGCCGTTGCTTCCCGATTTGTCCACTGTTGTATAATAATTGCTGGATAAATTATTCGCAGTGGTAAGACTAAAATTGTTAGCATCCTTGGTCTTTACTATAAACACACGGTAATTGGATGTATTGCTATCATTCTGTGGACGAGTAAAGCTAACTGAAACATCACGTCCATCGCCAAAATCGTTAATATCGCTAATCTTCACATTTGTTACTGCGGTAACAGTAGACATGTTTGTTAGAGTAATCTTCGGAGAAGAAGTTGATAATACGCTAGAATAAGAACCTTTACCAATCGCAAGTATATAAACCACATAAGACTGATCATTTTTTATGTAGTCTCCGTCCACATCTCGCGAGCTTTGCGATAAAGTTACGACACGATTCGAATTTGAAGTCGATACCACCGAATAATTAGATGAGGAGACTTTAAGAGCTGATGACACATTGAAACTTTTAGAAGCCTTCACAACCATAACCCGATAATGATCTACATATGATTCTGTAGACGATTTAGAGAAGCTAACCTCAAGATCACGCCCATCTCCCTGATCATCCACATCTCGAACCGACACATTGCTCACTGGCGCAATACTATTATTACTTGGTGTGTCAGTTTTAATAGATACTTGCTGTTTTTCCGAGTTCCAATCAACATCCTGACCAAGTGCTTCACTGACGAAGCGTACTGGCACCATTGTTCTACCTTTTAATACCTGTGCTGGTACATCAAGCGTTACTGTCTGGTTATTAATAGTAGCTGTCTTCGATTTAATCTTGAGAACTACCGTTGTATCCCCTTTTATCCCTGTGACTGTTTGAGTCTTTGGGTTCCAGTTTACGCTTGCATTTAATGCTTCAAAGATCGCTCTAAGTGGTAGCATAACACGTCCTTGAATCATCGCAGGCGGCTGATCGGTTTTTAATTGCACTCCATCCACATTAATTGTGATGGCTTTTGCCGCTTGTGCGGTTGCCGGCTGCAATACTAACGGTACAATAAGCATCACAGCAAAAAGTAAAGTCCATATTTTTTTCATAAATTCCACCCTTCTTCATGCCATTTGATTGACTTAGCAAGACATCTAATTAAACGTATGAGCAATCTAAAAGTTTCACCCTTTTACCTTTTGAAGAAAATTTAACCAACATGCAGTTTTGATACTTATTCTGGCTTACTTTCCTTACAAGTAGACTGAAAAGAGTAAGGGAATTTTGAGTGGATAACGTTACACTATTCGACGTAGGAGAGTTGAATAAAGCAGGTTCAATTGAAGTGTTACAATTTACAGGAAGTGCAATTTTCTTAAAAATAACCGCACGAATGTATGTATATTACCAACTAAATTTTTTATGACATATTTTTTGTACACTTTCACCAAACTAATGGAAAGGCAGAGGAAGGTGAAAAAAATGCAACAACCATTTGATGTGGGAGATATTGTTTATATTTTTTACCGCAATCCACATATTCAAGATGTAACGAATATACAGGAAGCGGCAGTAGTATATCATCCAGAAAAACCAGAGGAGCTAGCGCTATTTTTATTTGAAACATATTATCCAATCACGAATGATATGGTAATTTTTGCAAGTGAGATGGCGGCTGAACAGGCCTATCATCAGTATTTTCATTAAGGGAGGACTCGCATGATGAAGCCGTTTACCCCTCAGCTTGTTTATTTTGAGCCAGATGCTCTCCACTATCCACTAGGTCAGGAGCTAAAAGAGAAATTTGAGCAGATGGGGATTGAAATTCGCTATACAACTTCGCACAATCAAGTGAGAAATCTACCTGGTGACAATGATTTTCAAAAGTATCGGGTAGCAAAATCGACCTTAGTAGTGGGCATTCGAAAAACATTAAAATTTGATACATCTAAGCCTTCAGCGGAATATGCCATCCCATTTGCGACTGGCTGTATGGGGCATTGTCATTATTGCTATTTACAAACAACGATGGGCAGCAAACCTTATATTCGGACCTATGTTAATGTCGATGAGATTCTAGAACAGGCCGATCATTATATGGCTGAACGAGCACCTGACATCACACGCTTTGAGGCTTCCTGTACCTCTGATATTGTAGGAATTGATCATCTTACACACACCTTAAAGCGAGCCATTGAGCATTTTGGACAAAGTGAGCTAGGTCAGTTACGATTTGTAACGAAGTTCCATCATGTGGATCATCTATTGGATGCCAAGCATAATGGTCGGACAAGGTTTCGTTTTAGTGTCAATGCTGATTATGTCATTAAACACTTTGAACCAGGTACATCACCATTGGAAAAGCGCATTGAGGCAGCGGGGAAAGTGGCAAGAGCTGGATACCCACTCGGATTTATTGTTGCGCCAATCTATCTTCATGATGGCTGGCAGGAGGGCTATTATCATATGTTTGAGCGATTGGATGCTGAATTGCCAAAGGATGTGCGCAATGACATCACCTTTGAATTTATTCAACATCGCTTTACAAAGCCTGCCAAACGAGTGATTGAAAAAAATTATCCAATGACAAAGCTAGAGCTTGACGAGACGGTAAGACGATATAAATGGGGCAAATATGGCATTGGTAAATATATCTATCAAAAAGAGGAAGAGGAAGATATAAAGGAGCATCTGTACGGTTATATGCAGAAATTTTTCCCTCAAGCAAAATTAGAATATTTTACATGACAATTAGAGAGAGAACGGCTTGTTTTCTCTCTAAATTAATTGTGTGATATATGGTTCAATATATCGACGATCTTTTAAATCGTTTGGTAAATGGTAAAGAGAGAAATATTGCATTGTCTCTGATTCATTGTAATCAATCACTAAATTACCAAGCACATTTCTTGTATAGAAGACTGCTGTAACGCGTATAATTCGTCCCCATTCGAAACTTTAAGGTAACAATCCGGACCAGAAAAAACACCTAGTAACTGTAAATCTGTGATGGCTAGTCCTGTCTCTTCTTGTACCTCTCTTTTGGCAGTATCCTCTAAGCTCTCGCCTAATTCCATTAAGCCTCCAGGGAGCCCCCAACCGCCATCATATCTTTTTTGTAGTAATATTTCGTTTTCAGTATTAAGAATGAGAACCACCGAACCAGGTAAAATAATTGGTTGGTGTCCTACATACTGTCTTAAAAATTTATAGTATTCCATAATGACACCCCTTTCTCTAAATAATTATAATTGGTAAATTCTTCTTAATTATGATCCTTGTATAATCCGAAAGTCAATGGTAACGCTAACAGAGATCGTCGTGAAGAAGGAGAGAATACTTGAATGGATTCATTTCAACTAAATTGTTGGTCAGAACATGGGGAACTGAAAGCGGTAATGCTTTGTGCACCCTCCATCGTAGATGTAACAGATCTAAAAATAGCGGAGCAGGTTGGTTGGAGTGCTACGGTCAACCATCAGAAGGCAATGGAGAATTTCATGGCATTAAAGACAACATTAGAAAACGCTGGGGTACATGTACTAGATTATGCAAGGGAACTAGCTCACGATCAGCAGTTATTAAGTGAGCAGTTGCTGAATCGTTATTTTGTGCGTGACCTCGCCTGTGTCATTGGTAATCGACTATTGCTTGGAAAGGCAGGAAGTTCGCTTAGAAGACCAGAGTATCCTCTTGCACATTCATTTTTAGAGAAATGGTTTCCACAACAATGGCTAGCAAAATCACAACCGCTTCATTCATTCGAGTGTGGCGATTTGTTAATTTTAAATAAAGATGCCGTGCTCATTAACCTTGGGATGAGAACAACGATAGAAGCTATCGAAAGCTTGAAGGAAAGCATTTTTCAAGAGGGATTTTCTGAAATCGCCATAATTGATTTACCGAAAAGCAATGATACGCTGCATTTAGATATGAATTGTAATGTTGTGAACCCGAATCTGGTAGTTGCTAAAAGCTTTGTACGCCATTTTCCTGTACAGGTGTTAACAGCTCAAAGCAGTCGTTTTGACATGGTAGAGCCATTTTTAAAGCGTCATGGTTTGGATGTTTACTGGCTTGACTCGTATAAGACCATTCTTGACATCAACTTTATTAACCTGAATCCAGAAACAATATTAATAAGCAAGCAGGCAACACCACAACAATTATTGACGCATCCTCTGCTGAAGAATAAAAATTTGCTTGAGGTTGACGTTACTGAGCTTGAAAAAGGCGGTGGTGGCATTCGATGTATGACATTACCTTTGGTAAGAACGTAACGAGGGGTTGATAAAAATGACTTCAAAAGCAGCTAAGGGAAGTATGGCCTGGTGGCAGCTTTCGCTTCTCGGTATCGGTTGTACTTTGGGAACTGGTTTTTTTCTTGGGACAAGTATGGCCATTCATAAAAGTGGGCCTGCGGTATTAATTCCTTTTTTGCTAGCAGCCATTTGTACGTATATCGTGTATGATGCACTTGTTAAAATGTCTGTGGAAAACCCAGATAAAGGCTCTTTTCGTACCTATGCCAAGCAAGCCTTTGGACGCTGGGCAGGCTTTAGCAATGGCTGGGTGTACTTGATTTCTGAGCTATTAATCATGGGAAGCCAGCTGATGGCGCTCGGCATTTTTACGAAATTTTGGTTCCCGGCGTTACCACTCTGGATTGCTGCATCGATTTATGCTGCTATCGGTTTAGTCGTAATTCTCACAGGCATGAAGGGCTTTGAAAATTTCCAAAATATCTTCGGTGCCTTAAAGGCAGCGGCCATCATTATGTTCATTATTGTAGCAGTGGTCATCATCATGAGGGGCACATCATCTGCTACGATGGCTTCACTTCAGGCTAATTATGAAGCATTTTTCTCACAAGGAATAAAAGGTATTTGGCTCGGATTACTTTATGCCTTTTATGCCTATGGAGGAATTGAAGTGATGGGTTTAATGGTCATCGATTTGAAAAATCCAAAAGAGGCGCCAAAAGCAGGGAGAATTATGCTGAGCGTGATTACCATTATTTTCATCATGGCCATTGCCCTTGCATTGGCACTCGTTGCATGGAAAGACTTTTCGATTGATGAAAGTCCTTTTATTACGGCGCTTCAAGGATACCATATACCTTTTGTGGCAGATATCTTTAATGGTGTGCTAATCATTGCTGGTTTTTCAACAATGGTGGCCTCGCTATACGCGGTTATTACCATTCTCACTACACTTGCTGAAGACCATGATGCACCGGCAATACTCGCAAAGAAAGGAAAAATGAAAGTTCCTTTTCCCGCCTTTTTATTTTTAACGAGTGGGCTAGTAATTACGATTGTAATTGGTTTTTTGATGCCAGAAAAAATCTTTGAATATTTGATCACGGCTGCGGGTTTAATGTTGATCTATAATTGGCTCTTTATTTTGGTGACCTACTGGAAACTCATGGAGTTAACGAAGTGGGGGCATGTAAAGAATGGTATAGGGATGTTGCTCATTGCTGTGACGGTGTCTGGCACTTTAGGTGAAAAAACAAGCAGACTCGGTTTTTACGTGAGCCTGCTCTTTATAGTCTTAATCAGTGTGGCGACCTGGATTGTTGTGAAAAGGCAAAGAAACATTACGGAATGAACCGTTTTCCTGAGACATCCTTAAAAAAGGACATTTGGATGGACTATGGTTATCATCACTTAAAAAATACTGCTTCCATTCATAACTATCCTCTTGCCCGTACCATTTTAAATCTGGATGTCCTGGAACTGTGTCATAATCTGCAATTCGCTGACGAATGAGCTTTTTGATTTTTCGTCCAAAGGCCGTTGAGTTGTTTATATCATCGAATATCCAACGTGGCTGAATGGCCATTAATAAGGTGGAAAAATGGCGACTCTTTCGCAATTTATGGGCTGGTGTTGCACAAGAGATAAAATAGGGCTCTCCATGAAAGCAAAACTCCCATTCATGGTGAGTAGGCTCCATTGGTATACTCTTAGGCCATTCCATCTCATCCATATTGGTTAAATTATTTAAGATAGACCAAAATAATTGCTGATAATCTGCCACCTCAAAGCGATCTCGCATATCGTGAGGGGTATGAAAGAACACAGTGAGTGTTGTATACTTCCCGAAAGTTCGTGAGGCTTTTGTATAGTCCTTTAAGCATTGTGCTAACATCCTAATCGATTGCTCCTCGCGTGGATCCCCGACAAAACTATAGCGCAAATGGTTTGATAAAAAGCCCATTCTTGCTGGTATACATGGAAACGTATTCGCTTCATCTGCAATCGTGGCAGCAAAATCAGTATAGGCTGACTGTTGCCATAATGGAAGTGTTTCAAACTGTTCCTCAATCCACTCCCGATCAAACACTACTACTTCCACTTAAGACTCCTCCTTCTACTCACCTTTATACTATTAAAGAAAAGACAAAGTGGTTACGAATCTCGGGTGAGTGACACGGGTATGCTGATAAAGATTTTTTAATAATTCATTTCAAGTTATGACTAACCTTTTTGCATGAAAGACGAATAATTCCAAGAAGAATGAGCAACTTTTGGTTCAGAAGTTTGAAGTAAAAGAGAGCGCTTCAAGCCAAGGAAAGAGCGGCTTTGAATCAGAAGCGAGCACTTCAAACTAAGAAAGAGCAATTTCAGTCAAAAAAGATCTCGTTCCCTGCTTCACGAATAGTAGCGATCACCACACCCCAAAAGCAGCATGGTCTTAGCCATTTTGGCGTAAAACCTTTTCCTCTAAAATGGCTAGAGCATGCTGGATGTCCTTTAGATCATCCTGTGTTGCGTGTTGGATAAGCTGTAGAAAGCGTTCTTCGATACAGGCAAATGCCTCCTCCATCATTTTTTCACCTTCTTTGGACAAACGGACATACTGCTTTCTGCGGTCGGCTGTGTCGCTAAATTTTTGGATTAGCTGCTGTTCCTGCAATTTTCGTAGTTCACGGCTTGTATTGGGTAAGGACATATGCTGACATTCACTGATTTCGGTTGGTGTGACGGGTTGGCTTACTTTAATATATTCAAGAATTTTATATTGTAGCGGTGTGATATTCGCAGCGGTAATATTTTGTGTGAGATCATGTGTCACTTGATGGATTGTAGCTGTAAATGCTACAAACTGATGAAATAAAGCGCTTTTATTCAATGGGATCACCTCTTACTGTCAAGATAACAAATAACTTGTCCTAAAACAATTATCATTTGACAACTAAAATGAAGTGAATTATTATTTTGTTATCAAATGATAAGTAATGAGGAGGCACACGTTGAAAACGTTAATTGTTTATACATATCCCAACCATAAAAGTTTAAATTATGCTTTTTTACAAGAAGTGATAAAGGGGTGTCGAGAAAATCCTGCCATCGAGGAGATTCAGATACTAGATTTATATGAAGAACAGTTCGATCCACGCTTAATTTTCCATGAACATAAACGACGTCGTGATATGTATCGGGATCCGAAAATGGAAAAATACCGCCAACAGCTCTCTTGGGCAGATCAAATTGTATTTGTTTATCCAATCTGGTGGGGGAGACCGCCAGCCATGCTGTTAGGGTATATTGACCAATTATTTGCGGCAAACTTTGCTTATCGAGATACAAAGGGGTTATTTCCAGAGGGTCTTTTAAAAGGGAAGTCTGTAGTCTGTGTATCCACGATGAAGGGACCAACCAATTATCCATTTTTATGGTTGAACAATGCACATAAAATTTTGATGAAGAGAGCGTTGTTTAAGTTTGTTGGGATGAAAAAAGTGAAGTTTTTTGAGTTTGGTAACATGGAAAGCAAAAGAGGGAAGCAACAGCAAAAACTAAATAAAGTATATCGATACTTTAGCAAAGTAGCTTACTAGAAAAAATAACTCGTGCAGACGGTTTTAGTCGTTTGCACGAGTTGGCGTACTGTCGATGGGTACAGTAATCAAAAATTTTGTATATTCAGCTATTTTGCTCTCTACAGCAATGGTTCCTTGATGCATATCAATTATTTTTTTGACAATGGCCAGCCCTAATCCGCTACCGCCATTTCCAGCAGTTCGCGATTGATCGGCCTTATAAAATCTTTCAAAAATATGCTTTTGTTGTTCTTCGGTTAAGCCAATGCCAGTATCTTGAACCATCACGGTTATCGTGTCGAATTGCTTTTTCATAGATAATGTGATGGTTCCATTGGTAGGTGTAAACTTAATACTGTTTGTCAGCAAATTCATCCAGACTTGATTTAGCAAATCCTCATCTGCAGTGATGCTCAGGTTATCAAGATCGAGATCGAAGTCAATTTGTTTGGCTAACCAATTCGGTTCAAGTGCCAGCACCACATTGCGTAATTGTTTATCGAGTCGATAATTTGTAGGCTCAAATGGATGATGCTGCGATTCTAAGGAAGTGAGCTTGAGTAAGTTGTCGCTAATTTTTGATAATCGATTACTTTCTAATTCAATTATGTCTAAATAATGCTGTCGCTTTTCTTCAGGTAGATTAATATTCTTCAGTGCCTTTGCAAAGCCATTAATAGATGTTAAAGGTGATTGAATTTCATGGGAGACGTTGGAAATGAACTCCTGACGCATTCTTTCCAGTTCACCTAACTCAACGGCCATATGATTAATACCATGAATCAATTGCCCAAATTGATCCTCCTCATCTGCCCTCAGATCCAACTGAACATCAAAATCACCTTTTGCCATGCGGCTTAATGCATCTACAATCGTATCCCAATAGTTGCGTTGTCGATTTAGTCCGATTAAAAAGATAATGGCAGCTGAACAGGCAAAAAGTGCAAACACACCAATCACTGTACCTAGCTGTAGCCAAAATCCATGAGGCTCAGTCCCTAACCGTCCATACAGCCATGAAGTCACATGATAGGAAATAAAAGCGAAAACGGTGTTTGCAATCAGAAACAGGCAAAAGACCATCGCTAATCTTAACAAGAATCTTCGTTTTCTCATGTGCTTAGTTCCAAGCGGTAACCAAGACCGCGAATGGTGCGAATGACAAGGCCGCTCGTCTCCTGTGGAAAGCGTTCTCGTATTCTTTTGATATGGACATCAACTGTTCGTTCATCTCCCTCATAGTCGTAGCCCCAGATTTCTTCGATCAACTGTTCACGGGAAAAGGTTTTGCCGACATAGCTTGCAAGTGTAAATAATAGCTCGAACTCCTTCAAACGAAGCAGAATCGTCTCGCCGTTCATTGCCACTTCGTGTGTAAGGCGATTTAGTTTAACATTACCGGCCTCTACAACTTGAGAAAGGGAAATACGATATCTTTTTAAAATAGACTTAACACGTACGATTAGCTCGGCAGGCTCAAATGGCTTCACAAGGTAATCATCTGTCCCTAAATGAAAGCCCTTGATTTTTTGAGAGGTTTCTCCTTTAGCTGTAAGCATAAGGATTGGTAGATCTGTATTGAATGAACGTATTTCCTCACATAATGCCCAGCCATCCATATTGGGCATCATAATGTCCATCACGACCATATCGACTTTTTCAATGTCTAATTTAGACAGTGCATCAACACCATCGATAGCCTCTATCACCTCTAAGCCCTCATTTTGCAGAAACACTTTTACCAATTCTCGAATATGTGCATCATCATTCACGACTAATAGTTTTGTCATCTCAACAAACCCCTTTATTCAACGTCTTTAATGCGTAATTGCTGCATGGCAAACTCACGATACATAGCATGTGTTTCAAAGAGAGTTTCGTGTGTACCACAGCCTGTAATATGCCCTTTCTCAATAAACAAAATTTGATCGGCATCTACCACTGTCGATAAACGGTGCGCAATGACTAGTGTTGTGCGCCCTTGCATTAAGTTGTCTAATGCCTTTTGTACATAAATTTCTGATTTACTATCTAAGCTTGATGTTGCTTCATCCAGCATTAATATTTGCGGATTACGTAAGAGCGCTCTTGCGATAGAGATACGCTGACGTTGTCCTCCTGACAGCTTGATGCCTCGTTCTCCAACTTCGGTGTCAAACTTGTCTGGAAGCTCGTTAATAAATTGATCTGCATAGGCCATTTTTGCCACTTTTTCTAGCTCATCATCTTGTACTTCACGGTCAATACCATAGCAAATATTTTCTCGAATTGTTCCTGATAGCAGGGCACTTTCCTGCGCCACATAGCCGATTTGACTGCGCCAAGAGTGGAGTGAGAATGTTTCGATTGGTGTATCGCCTAGTGTGATACTGCCGTTCGTTGGCCGATAATATCGTTCTAGCAGTGAAAATGTGGTTGTTTTACCGCCGCCGCTTGGCCCTACGATGGCTGTTACTTTGCCTGGCTCAATTGTGAAGTTAATATCGGATAAAATGGGTTCCTCACCATAAGAAAAATCAACATTTTTAACATAAATGGGTTGATCTACTTTTTCTACTGTTAAGCCTTCTTCAATATGTTCTTCCTCGTATTCAAGCAATGCACTAATTCGTTCTGTAGCACCCATGGCTTTTTGTAGCTGGGTAAAGAACATCGTTAATTGCGTCATTGGCATAATGATTTGGATTAAATATAAAATAAATGCCACCATGTCGCCAGCCGTCAGCTCTCCAGAGGAAACACGGACACCACCATAGCCAATAATAGCTACTAGTACAGACATCAGAACGAATGAAATCAGCGGGGAAATAAGGGCATGGATTTTTGCTTCTTTTAAGCCAAATGAAAAGAGATTAGTAATGCCCTTTTTTCCACGCTCATATTCAATTTGCTCAGCATTTGAAGCCTTGACTAGGCGGGTTTCAGGTAATACTTGATTTAATACAGACGTAAATTTCGCTGTTTCATCTTGCATCCCTTTTGAAATCACAAACATACGTCGCCCTAACAACATTAAGATCACCATTGCCAGTGGTACCGCAATCAGCATGACCAATGTCATTTTCCAATCTAAAAATAGAAGAATGATGATAGAACCTATAATGGAGATAACGCCAGATAAACAGTTTGCTAAATGCTCTGTTATAAGCTCTTTCACAACCGCTGTGTCATTCGTAACACGGCTCAATGTTTCACCTGTATCATGTTCATCATAATAGGGTATTGGTAAATGCAACAGCTTTCGCCATAGCTGGTCACGTAATTTTGCCACAACATGATGTCCAACTCGATTTAAATAATAAATGGATAATCCACTGGCAATAGCCTGTGCGATAAAGGCAATACCCAATACAATAATTTGCCAATAATTAAGCGATTCTAACGAAAAGCCATCCACTAATTGTTTTGTAAATAATGGAACAATAAACCCTACACCTGTCGTTGCTAAACTCATCACTAAAGCGATGACAAGTAGCCATATCGGTGGTTCGGCACGTTTTACTAACTGTATAAAACGGCGCCAATCTTTTTGTTTAGACATATCATTTGATGTTTCTTGCAAAGAAATAAGCCTCCTTCATTGTCTAAAAACAATGTATTTCGTTTCTATGGCTTTACTATAGCATGCGTTTATGAACTGAATATGAAATGAATGGTCATCAAAAAAAGGTGATGCGATCACCACCTTTTGATACTAGTCTGCAAATTCATCGTGGTATAAAGACTTACCAAGCAAGCGATAGATTCTTAAGGCTAGCTGGATTTGTAACAGCTCCTCATAGCTTTTTAAATCGGTTTTTAAAATTTCTTTAATCTTTTCAATCCGATAAATTAACGTATTGCGATGGATAAACATTTCCTTGGCTGTTTCACTTATATTCATATGATTGATAAAGTAATTTTCTAATGTAAGTAGATAGCTTGTCCCATGTAATAGATCGTGCTCAAAGACAGCGCCCAAGCTTTCTAAGAAAAAGTCCTTTAGCGGCACTTCATTAATATTCGAATCTAAAAAATGATAAATGGAGTGATCCGCATAATGAGCCACTGCTCCACGTTCTTCGAAGCGACGCATAAGACGGAGTGCTTCATGTGCCTCTGCAAAGCTTTTATGAACAAAACGAATATGTTTATATTCTTTGCCAATTCCGATTAAGAAGGAGGTTTGCGTATGTTGCTGTACTAATAATTGGAGAATGTTTTCTGCGTATTGCTTAGTTTCATTAATCGTGAAATCTTGTTTGCCGTCTTGCTGCCCAACTAATACGATGATTTGGTTGTTGCGATAAAGGCAAGTAATCTCCCCATTGATCGTGCTAGAGTGCTCATAAATTAAGTTCATACATTTTTTTGCAATATTATCGGTTTCGTATTTTCTAGAAATTAAATCATGCTGGTTTTGAAGGTTTTCATTGCTAAAAGAGATGACGACGCAATAATATTTATGGTTGATCTTTAGGCCGTGGAGATCACATAGTGTTTGTAGCGTTTCAAGCGAAGTGATTTTTCCAGTCAATAAATCATCAAAAAACTCTTGTTTAATTTTTAGACGTACACCCTCAATTTCCTTCTGTTTAATCCTTTCTAGTGCCACGATCGTGGAGGCTTGCTCTAAAACGATGAAATCAAACTCATTCAGATCCCGTACAGTTTGCCAAATGACAATATAGCCATAAATATAGTTGGCCACTGCAACAGGGAGAATTCTACATGTTACTGCTAGATCTTCTAATTGATAGATTCGTGTAATGGATTTTTGCATTTCGTTGAGATCGTTTGGAATGGTATCAATAAAATCCTTTGAAAATGTTGGACGATTCTTCTTTAGGTTGATCCCATAGGCAAGTGGCACAGGATTCGTATCAAGATCTGTATAATGCAGTAAATTCCAGTCATTATCTAAAAAGATTATCGGGTTATTAATTGTTTCGGCTAATTTTGAGGAAATGGATTCAATGCCTCCTCCTTCAAGCGCCACCTTAAATAGCGTATTGTGCATATCCAATGATTTTCTATTTAATAGATCATAACGTCCAGATGCCTTTTCATTGATGATCGAGATCACCTTAGACAAGGTGTAATTATAAGGCAACTCCAATAACGGCAATCCATGCTGATTGGCAATATCGATCATGTTTTGAGGCGTCTTTTGTAAATAGCGCCTCATTTTGATAACAAGGCCTGCACAATTAATTTTAGAGATTTCTTGGATAATTTTATTTTGTAATGCTTCATCATCTTGGAAGATGTAACCAGTCGTTAACAGTAATTCATTCGGTGTCAGCCAATCAAATGCATCAGGATTTTCAATAATGTTTACAAGGGCAATTTCATTGTGAATTCCTTGCTCTCCAGCAACAATTTTAATACCTTCAAGTGCTTTTATCTCTAATATATCTTTAATTGTTAGCAAATGATTTCACTCCTTTGCCATCATCTTATCACAAAACATTGTACATATTGCCTAAATCATCTCCATTCTTTTTGGTATTGCTAAACAATGATATACACGGCATAAGAGAATAAAATAAAACATGTAAGACGGAAATGTGAAAGTAGTAACATTCTCACGGTTTATTTCTTTTTAGTTGAAATGAACAATAGGTCAGAGAAATGGAGGAAAGAAATTGGTAGATATGAATGTGGTCTCAGAATTTTTAACTGCAGCCGAAGCAGGTGATATTAACGCTCTGAAAGGTTATTTACAACAAGGTGTGGATATTAATTCTCAAAATAAGCGCAAGCGTACAGCAATTTTACTTGCTGCGATGAATGATCAATTAGAAACAGTAAAATTTTTAATTCAAGAAGGGGCGGATATCGACCTTCAAGATCAAATTTGTTTGAACCCATTTTTGTATGGATGTATTAATGGAAAGTTAGAGCTTGTGAAAATGATGCTACAAGCAAACACAGATTTAGAGCGTTTAACACGCTTTGGTGGTGTAGGAATTCATCCAGCAAGTGAGAAGGGCTTTGTAGAGGTAGTTCGTGAACTTGTAACGACTACAGATATCAATGTCAACCATACAAATATTTGTGGCTGGACACCTTTAATTGAAGCCATCCTTCTCAATGATGGCGGAGAAAAGCAACAAGAAATAGTTCGTCTATTAGTGGAACATGGAGCGGATACACAATTGGTTGATCAATATGGTGTGACACCATTAGCGATGGCTAGAGAAAAAGGATTTACTGAAATTGAAAAAATTCTACTTGAAGCAGGCGCGAAATAGTAATATGCCTACGACATAAAGAGGGTGTACATATGATACATGCCAAATCGGGTGATGATTATTTCCTGCAGCAAATAGTAGCGACGGCGTTTACGGGAACGGTTCATAGTGTGTTTAAACATGCCTTAAATATTCGGAGTGATGGTAATGATGAAATTTTTACACTTGCTACGAAGGCAATGGATCGTGCACCCAATACACTAGTTATTGATCTTGATACATTGGATCACCTGTATATTAATCAACAGGACAGGGTATCTGTTCGCGATAATCAACTATTAATAGAAGAGAAATTACAAATAGCGATTCATACAGCCACTCGTTGGCAATGTCAGCTACCGATTTATCCAGCAGATCGTACAAGTTTAAAAATGAATATGATTCGTGTAAAACAATTCATTGATTTACACGGTAAAGGCGGCGGTATCAAACGTAATGATTTACCCGTCAGTGAATTTGAAGCGGAGACATCGAGATTATTACAGCAGCGTACAACTTTGCTTTATGAGGAAATATTGAATCAACGTTTGGATTGCTTTCAGACATATGCAACTGATTTAGTAGGCTTGGGGCCAGGACTAACACCATCAGGGGACGATTTTTTAGTAGGCTTATTTGCTATCATTCACTTAGAAAATAGCCCGTGTTCTATGTATAAACCGTTGTGTGAAAGCGTTATCAAAATGATGCAACCTTTGACCAATGAGATTAGCTTTACAACATTGAAGAAGGCAGCACATGGACAAGTAAGGGAGTCCATCTGTTCATTCATACACGCCATTTTATATGGCACAGAAGTGGAATCCATTGAGGCTCTGAGAAGGGTGCTTGCTATTGGCTCCTCCTCAGGAACAGATATTGCCTTAGGGCTGATAAGTGGCTTAGAAGCCAATATAGTATTAGGAGGATAATGATGAGTATTAAAGTCGTAATTAAGCGCAACACATATTTTGATTCAGTGTCATTGATGTCACTATCTACAAAAGCGAATCAAATTGAAGGCGTTGAGCAAGCAATTATTGGTATGGGTACGGAAATGAACAAAGGAGTCATTCGTAACGTTGGTTTGATGACACCAGAAGTGGAGGAAGCAACAGCAGGGGACTTAATGATTATTGTCAAAACTACTAGTGCGGATCAAACAGAAAGCGCTTACCTAGCAGTGGAAGAATTACTAACAAATAAAGATAAAGCACAAGCAAAAAGTGATATTAAATATGCAACGATTGATTCTGCTGCACAAGGAATCCCTGATGCAAACTTTGCGGTCATTTCCGTCAATGGTGCATTTGCCGTTCGCGAAGCACGCAAAGCACTTGAAAATGATCTACACGTGATGCTGTTCAGTGATAATGTAAGCGTTGAAGACGAAGTAGAATTAAAAACTTTAGCACATGAAAAAGGCTTATTAATGATGGGACCAGACTGTGGTACCGCCATTATTGGTAATACAGGACTTTGCTTTGCAAACGCTGTAAGAAAAGGCAATATCGGTATCGTAGCGGCATCTGGTACAGGTAGCCAAGAAGTAAGTGTTCGCATTCATGACTTCGGTGGGGGTATTACACAACTGATTGGTACTGGCGGAAGAGATTTAAGTAAAGAAGTGGGCGGTATGATGATGCTTGATGGCATCAAAGCACTAGATGCCGATGAAGCCACAAAAGTGATTGTACTTGTGTCGAAGCCACCTGAAGCAAGTGTTGAGAAAAAAGTACTTGCACAAATTAAAGAATGCAGCAAACCGGTAGTGGTTTACTTTATAGGTGGTAATGAAGAGGCTGTAGTGGCAGCTGGTGGACAATTTGCTAAAACATCAAAAGAAGCAGCATTAAAGGCAGTCTTACTAGCAGGTATTGATGAAGCAGGCATTAACAAACGTGCACTTAACATTCCATTAGTTGAAGAGGTTCGTGCAAAATTAGCGCCAGAGCAAAAATACATTCGTGGGTTATTCTGTGGCGGTACGCTTTGTGATGAATCTATGTATCTAGCGATGGAAAAATTAGATAATATTTACAGTAACATCCAAAAGAATCCTGATTTCTTATTGAAAGATATCAATGTGAGTCAAGAACATACGTTCATTGACTTCGGTGATGATGATTTTACAAATGGTAAACCACATCCAATGATCGATCCATCTTCTCGCATTGAGCGCTTCTTACAAGAAGCAAAAGATCCGACAGTTGGTGTCATTGTGATGGACTTCGTATTAGGCTTTGGCTCTCATGAAGACCCAGTGGGCGTTATGCTTCCTGCCATCATTGAAGCTAAACAATTAGCTGAAAAAGAAGGTAGACATTTAGAGATCATTGGGTATGTCCTTGGAACAGACTTAGATACACCAAACATAGATGAGCAAGTGACAAAATTAGTCAATGCAGGTGTTACACATGCAAGCAGTAGTACAAATGCAGGATTACTTGCTAGAGAAATGGTGTTGAAAGGAGAAAATCATGAGTAAGATTAATGAACTTTTCACAAGTAAAATTAACGTAATTAACGTAGGTATTGAACTTTTTAAGGATGATATATTAGCACAAAATGCAAGTGCTACACACCTAGAGTGGTCACCACCGGGTGGAGGTAAGCCAGAAATTATTGCAGCACTAAACAATATCGATAAAGCAGAACTTGCCGAAAAAATCGAAGCAGCAAATCGTCTTGCGGTGGAAAAAATTGTGAACTCTCAACCCGTGCTGATTGGTTTCGACCAAGCGATCAATGTTGTACCTGGCATGACGAAAAAAACAATCTTACACGCAGGACCACCCATTACTTGGGAAAATATGAATGGACCAATGAAGGGCGCTGTTATGGGTGCTCTTGTATTCGAAGGATTAGCGAAAGATTTAGAAGAAGCAGCAGAGGTAGCGGCGTCTGGAGATATCACATTCTCACCTTGCCATGAGCATAATGCAGTTGGTTCAATGGCTGGGGTAACATCTGCTTCGATGTTTATGCACATCGTTGAAAATAAAACGTATGGCAATATCGCCTATACAAATTTAAGTGAGCAAATGGCAAAAATCTTACGGATGGGTGCCAACGATGATAGCGTTGTTGAGCGATTAATATGGATGCGTGATGTGTTAGGACCAATTTTACGTGATGCAATGAAATTAAATAAAGACGGCATCGATCTACGATTAATGCTTGCACAAGCGCTCCACATGGGCGACGAATGCCATAACCGTAATAATGCAGGTACAAGCTTATTAATTCAAGCACTGACACCATATATCTTAGAAACAGATTATCCTGTTGAACAGAAGCGAGCAGTATTTGATTTCGTGGCAAGTAGTGATTATTTCTCAGGTCCTACATGGATGGCATGCTGTAAATGTGCATTAGATGCTGCACATGGCATCGAATATAGTACAGTCGTGACAACAATGGCACGTAACGGTGTAGAATTTGGTGTTCGTATTAGTGGCATGCCAGGTAATACATGGTTTACTGGCCCAGCACAAAAAGTAATCGGACCGATGTTTGCTGGCTACAAACCAGAGGACTCAGGCCTTGATATAGGGGATAGTGCTATTACAGAAACTTACGGTATTGGTGGTTTCGCAATGGCTACTGCACCAGCAATCGTTGCTTTAGTAGGTGGAACAGTGGATGAAGCAATTGGTTATTCTCGTAAAATGAAAGAAATTACGACGACAGAAAACCAAAATATTACCATTCCATTATTAAACTTCATGGGAATTCCTACTGGTATTGATATTCGCAAAGTCATCCAATCAGGTATTCTTCCAATTATTAATACAGCGATCGCACATAAAGAGGCTGGAATCGGAATGATTGGTGCTGGTATTACAAATCCTCCAATGGAAGCTTTTGAAAAAGCATTAATTACAATTAGTGAGAAGTGGGCTTAAGCCCACTTCCTATAAGTAGGAGGAGCTTTCTATGGAACATGCAAAAATTGAACAGTCCAATCAAGATTATAGAGCACTTGGCTATTCGGAAGAACTTTTACCAAAAGGTCCTCAAGAAAGAGACTGGGGAATCTTTAACTACATTACCGTGTGGATGGGCGCAGTTCACAATATTATGTCTTATATGACGGTTGCAGGGTTTTTTGTCTTAGGATTATCAGTTAATCAAGTTTTCTTAGCCATTATGCTTTCAGCAGTAATCGTCTCAGCAGGCTATTGCTTAAATGGATATTCCGCCTCTAAATATGGCATTCCGTTTGCCATATTACTAAGAGATTCATTTGGAGTGAAAGGCTCTATTATTCCGGCGTTATGTCGAGGGTTGATTGCAGGGGTTGTATTCTTTGGAACGACGACCGTTGTGGGCGCTCAATCCCTTAATGTATTATTTGCAAGATTCATTCCGAACTATATGTCTATTGGTGGAGACTTCGCTATTTTTGGCTTAGATGTTCCGACAATGATTTCTTATATTATTTTATGGGTAGTTACAGTTTTACTATTTTTAGGCGGCATGGACATGCTAACAGTCTTCGGTAAATACTCATCACCAATTGTTTATATTTTCATTATTGGCGCAGCGATTTGGGCAATTAATATTGCTGGAGGAATTGGACCAATTTTAGACTATAAGCCTTCAACAACGATGGAAAGTCCATTGGTCTTTATTGCATGTGTTAGCGCATTGGTGTCTAACTGGGCTGGTCCAATTGTAAACATTGCAGATTTTACGCATAGAGCTAAATCACCAAAAGCAATGATCTATGGCTTATCCATTGGTATGATCGGCTCGTATCTATTATTTGCGATTACTTGTATTAGTTTAATAGCAGGGACAGAAATTGCTTTCGGGCAACCAATTTTTAATATTGTGGACGCTATTGATAAAATTCAAAATCCCTTTTCAGTAATTGTGTTAATTTTAGCCTTAAATGTGGGCGCAACAGCTTTTGTAGTTTTCGGTAATTTATTACCATCTGGATTACAAATGACAGCTTTATTCCCTAAAGTCTTTACTGTCAAAACAGCAGGTATTTTAACAGCTATTATTGGCACAGTCATTTTGCCTTGGAAACTCGTATCGAGTACAGAGACGTTGTTTTTCTTCTATAGTTTTATAGGCTCTATGTTTGGACCAATCGCAGGTATTATGTTGTCTAGCTTCTTTATCGAGCGTAAAAGACGTTTAGATTTATCTTTGATTTATGTGGAAGAAGGTCATAATGGCGCTTATAAATCTGGCTATAACATCGTAGCATGTATCGTTCTATTAATAAGCTTCCTCTTACCAATGTCAGGTGCTTTCCTGAAAAGTGTGCCGTTTTTAGTACAGCTAAATAACTTTGCTTTCTTTAGCGGACTGATCGTGTCATTCATTTTATATACGCTGTTATATAGATTTAATCAGCAAAATGTTCAAAATAGTGTAGAAAAAGAAGTAGGGGTGTAGTTGTGAATAAATTAGTAATTGTAGCAATCGGCGGTAACTCGTTGGTAAAAGATAGTGGTAGCGAATCCATTCAAAGTCAGCAACAGGCAGTTGCTCAAACTGTTGAACATATCGCGGATATGATTCAGGAAGGATATAAAGTGGTTGTCACACACGGCAATGGTCCACAAGTTGGTTTCACATTACAAAGAAGTGAAATTGCTAATGAGGTATCGGGTATGCCAGCAATTCCTCTAGTAAACTGTGTGGCTGACACACAAGGTGGAATTGGCTATTTAATTCAGCAAGCATTAATTAACGAGCTGGCTAAACGTCAAATTAATAAAAAGGTAGTTAGTGTAATTACACAAGTTGAAATCAATGAAAATGATCCCAACTTTATTAACCCTACAAAGCCAGTTGGTTCATTCTTTACAAAGGAGCAAGCGGAGGCGATGCTAGTAGAGCATCCAGATTGGAAAATGGTAGAGGATTCTGGCCGTGGTTATCGTCGCGTTGTGCCTTCACCAAAACCAATCGATATCGTGGAAAAAGATGCGATTAAATCATTAATTGATAATGATTATGTCGTGATCGCTGTAGGCGGTGGTGGAATTCCAGTTGTGAAAAAAGAAAACAATGTCTACGAGGGTGTAGATGCAGTCATTGACAAAGACTTTGCGACAAGTTTATTAGCGGCACAAGTAAATGCAGATTCATTAATTATTACGACGGGTGTTCCTCGTGTGTTTATTAACTTTGGAAAACCTGAACAACAAGCACTTGAAGAAATTACAGTTGAGGAAACAAAGCAGCATGTTCAAGATAATCAGTTCCCGCCAGGAAGTATGCTACCAAAAATCGAAGCAAGCTTAAGCTTCTTAGAAAATGGTGGTCATCGAGTAATTATTACAAACCCTGAAAGTCTGAAAGAAGCGATCAATAATCAGGCTGGTACTCATATTATTAACTAGGAGGAATCACGGTATGGATTATATTCAACTAGCTGTTGACAAAACAAAAGAAGGTATCGAACAAAATATTGGTGGACCATTTGGTGCAACCATTGTAAGAGGTGATGAAATCATCGCTGTTGTTGGCAATACAATGATGCGTGATACAGACATCACTGCACATGCAGAAATAGTAGCCATTCGTGAAGCCTCTAAAAAGCTTGGTACGATGGATTTATCAGATTGTGTTATCTACGCTACTTGCGAACCATGTCCAATGTGTGTGGGCGCTATCATTTGGTCTGGTATTAAAGAAGTTCATTATTGTAATACAGCAGAAGATGCTCATGTACATGGCTTCTCTGATATGCATCTACGTGATTACTTAACGGGTAAAGATAAAAGTGTATTGAACATGCAAAAAATTGAAACGACTGAAGAATGTGATGCATTGTTCCATCGTTTCAATGACAAAATGGCGAATAGTAAATAGATTGGAGCAGTTATAGTCTGCTTAAGTCTTTCTAGTGAATTAGAGTAGGGATCTCGTTATGGAGAATCCCTTTTCTAATTTTCAATCAAAAAAGTGTAAAAGAATTGATACAATGAAAAAAGATACTATACAAGCGTACATTTGGTTGATTTTCATCTTCGTAATTCTTCAAAAGGAGCTGTTTACATGATCTATAAAGAACGTTATCAACAATTACTAGATAAAATGAATCAATACAATTCAGGCGAGAAAGGGATTACGAGAGTTGCCTATACGAATGAAGAACAGGCTTGTTTACATGCCTTTATTCGTTTATGTAAAGATGAAAATCTTCAAATTCATATTGACCATTGTGGTAATCTTATTGCTCGAAGAGAAGGCAGTGTGCCAGGATTGCAGCCTGTTGTCATGGGCTCCCATTTAGATACTGTCTATCAAGGCGGTAAATATGATGGTGTTGTGGGCGTAACTGCTGCCCTAGAAGTTATCAAGCGATTAAACGAGCGATCTATTGTGACAGAACATCCAATTGAAATTATCGCCTTTGCCTGTGAGGAGTCTTCAAGATTTGGTGTGTCGACAGTAGGCAGTAAAGCAATGGCAGGACTAATCGATAAAGAAAAATATCGCCATTTAGTTGATCGAGATGGTATTACGATGGAGCAGGCTTTTGCTCATTGTGGACTTGATTTTAGTAATGTTGATCAAGCGACAAGAGTAGATGAAGGATTCCATGCCTTTTTCGAATTGCATATTGAACAGGGACCATTGCTAATTAACTATGAAAAGAAAATTGGTATTGTCACAGGGGTAGCAGCACCAGTTCGCCTTTTAATGAAGTTAAATGGAAAAGCGTCCCATTCAGGCACGACTCCAATGAATATGAGAAAGGACGCTCTTTTAGGAGCATCCGAATTGGCATTAGAATTGGAAAAAGCAGCGATAGCAGAGCAGGAGTTTGGCACTGTGGCAACAGTTGGGATACTAGAGGTGGTGGCAGGTTCAATGAACGTAGTTCCAGGTGAAGTGGAGTTAACTGTAGATATCCGATCATCCTCTGTGGAATCAAGAGAACGAGTGCTTCAGCATTTTTATACGGTTATTGCAAATGTTCAACAAAAGAGACAGCTTACGATTGAATACAATGTCATTAGCTCAGAGGAGCCTGTCCTACTTTCTCCAAAGCTAATGCAAGATTTAGAAGCGATTTGTGTAGAGAAGAAACTCTCCTATCACTATATGCAAAGTGGAGCAGGTCACGATTCTATGAATATGACGAGGCTCGGACCAGTTGGCCTTATTTTTATTCCTTCAGTGGATGGTTTAAGTCATCATCCTGATGAACATACGGAGCTAGAAGATATATTAATAGGAATTGATGTTTTAGAGGCAGTTGTTCTAAAATATGCTTCAGTCAGCTAATTAGCAATTATCATGTGAAGACGCTACATGTATTGCCAGTGTCACCCCATGTAGGCAATACAACAAAGGCGCAAAATCGATTCCATTATCAAAAGACGACCTTCCTTGTTAGAAAGTCGTCTTTTTCATGTGAATAGGATGTATTTGCGGTTCCTTCTGGTTTCCAATTTTAAGTTGAATCAAAATCATCACAATGACGAGGATAATCATGCCAATAATAGCAGTTGTAAAATTGCCTGTGAAATCTCGAACAAGACCGACAAAGAAGGGGCCCAATGCAGCAAATACAAAGCCAACTGATTGTGTCATGGCAGCTAAGAAGCTAGCCTCGTGAATATCTTTGGCCTCATCAATTGGTAATGTTAGCCCTAATGAGAAAAGCCCACCTGCACCAAGGCCAATTAGCATACTGCTCAGCCAAGGATTATAAGAAAACAGTAGCATCAATAAGCCAATTAATTCTAATGATGAACTACCTACTAGCCATACGGCTCGATGCTGAAAACGGTTATTTAAAATAGGCACTAAAAATGTAGCTGGCATTTGGGCAACAGTTAATAGTGTCAGCATCATTCCAGCGTCGTGTTTGCTATAGCCTAAATTTTCAGCGATGGGAGGTAACCAAGCCATGATGGTATAAAACATCAAGGCCATCAAACCAAAAAAGCCTGTTAAAAGCCATGCCTTTTGACTCAGTAACATTTGCTTCGCATTATTGCTCAAACTAGGTGAATCTGTGACTGTTGCTGTAGCTGCTTGCTGTTCGATTGGCTTCCACCAAAAGAATAAAGCGATTAAAGCAAGAATAGCCCAAGAGGCAACAGAAGCTTGCCATGAATGAAAAAGATGGCTTAATGGAATAGAAAGCCCTGAGCCAAGTGCAGCTCCTACTACAAGTGCTAGCGAGTAAATACCCACTACACGGGAAGGGTTTGCAAATTTCTCCTTAATATAGCCTGATAATAATGGTCCCACGATGGCAATGCCAATGCCTGATAACAAGGCTGTTACTAGCATGACCCAGGCAGTATTAGCAAAATATCTGGTAGCTGTTGCTAGTCCAATAAGAATAAGAGCGTAAGCGATAGTTCGCTCGATGCTCCAACGATTGGCTAGTTTGATTGCGAAAGGTGCAAATAAGCCCATACAGAGCACAGCTAAAGAAGTTAGCAAACTAGCAGTAGCTGCGCTCATATGTAAAGTCTGACGAATAGTTCCTAATAAAGGGGACACCGAAGTAATGACAGGCCGTAAATTAAAAGAAGCTAAAATAATGGCGATAATTGGTATAATTTTGCGTTTTATATGCATTGTCTTTTCTCTCCGTCATATCAAATAAATAGTAAGCCCAAATTGAAGTCTATAGGAATTAGAATGATTGAACAATACTATTATTACTATTACAATGATAGTTATAAACTATGATAGGGCGTGATCCATGTGGAAATACGGCATCTGCATTATTTTATGGCAGTCTGTGAGGAGCTACATTTTACAAAAGCTGCTGAGAAACTTGGCATCTCTCAGCCAACATTAAGCCAGCAAATACGAGTGCTGGAGGATGAGCTAGGAATGCCATTGTTCGATCGTATTGGCAAAAAAATTGTTGTGACTGAGGCAGGCTCCCTTTTGTTTAGCTATACGACAGAGGTATTTAATACATTACAAAATGTCAAAGATTCGATTAAAGATTTACAGGCGCTAGAAGGGGGACAAATAAGTATTGGCATCATGCCATCTGACCTTGATTATCGGATCACACAGCTTGTGATAGATTTCCATCAAAAGTTTCCAAAGGTAAAATTAAAGATACTTGCTTCCATCGATATTATGCGGCAGGTTCTCGAAAATGAAGTGGATATCGGTATTGGGACGAATGTTGAATCAGATGATCGATTGGTCATTATCCCTTTATGTAAAGAGGAATATGTACTAACCGTTTCAAAGGAGCACCCATTGGCAAAGCAAACTGTGATCCCAATTGCTGAATTAGAGGGCCTTCCTATGGTGATGTATCCAGAAGGCTTTCTTGGTAGAGAGGTTGTAGAAGAGGCTGTAAAAAAGCATGGTTTTCACCTCCATACTATTCTTGAGACAAGCTCTGTCACGTCCATTCTGAATCTTGTTCGAGCCAATATTGGTGTAACGGTGCAACCCTATCCTTTGCTCCAACAAATGAATGATCCTACATTGTGCAGTATACGTATTTCAAATGGTGCTCCAAGCCGTAGCTTATCCATTATTTACCGCGTAGATCGCTATGTCAGTCAGGCAACAACAGCTATGATTGAGCAAATTAAACATTACTTTAAAAGCAAATAGGAATAACAAAAAGGAAGATATAAAAATATGTTCCTTTTTTTGGAGCGTTCACATATACTATTTATAAACCGGCAGTCAGTCTATTTCTGTAGGGCAAGACCAAGAAGCTGTAAAGCCTCAACTTGCGCCTACATTTTTTTAACATATTAAATGACCGACTGTCGGTCTAAAAATAGTAAGGGGTGTTTTATATGGAAATGCTAGTCAAAGAAAAAGGCTTTTCAAAGGATTTTATCATTATGGTAGTCGGGCAGATTATTTCTATTTTGGGCTCTGCGCTTTTAAGATTTGCTCTTTCACTTTTTGTTTTAGATATAACAGGACGGGCAGACCTTTTTGCTGTGCTTTTTGCTATTTCAAGCCTACCTGTTTTACTTACACCATTTGGTGGTGCTCTAGCAGATCGTTTTAATCGACGAAATTTAATGGTCCTATTTGATTTTGTCAGTAGCGGGATTGTATTGATTTTTTTTATTGTATTACTAACAGATAATCATTCTGTACTGTGGACTGGCTTGGTTATGGTGCTACTTTCATTCATTAGTGCAATGTACACGCCAGCTGTAATGGCTAGTATTCCACTATTAGTCAGCGAACAAAAGCTTGAGCAGGCTAATGGAATCGTCAATGGGGTTCAGGCATTAGCAGGGGTGACAGCACCTGTGCTAGGGGGGATTTTATATGGAATGCTTGGCCTCAAGCTTCTCGTCATAGTAAGTGGTTTATTATTTTTCTTTACAGCTATTGTAGAAATGTTTATGACAATTCCATATGTGAATCGTAGCTACGATGGTCATTTTGTACCGACTTTAATGAAAGACATGAAAGAGGGTTTTACTTATGTGGTAAAGCAAACATTTATTTTAAAATGCACGCTACTAGCTGCTTTATTGAATCTACTATTGACCCCACTTTTTATCGTCGGTGTGCCTATTATTCTTCGTGTCACGATGAAAAGTAGTGATACATTGTATGGAATAGGCATGGGCATTATTGATTTTGCGACGATTTTAGGCGCGTTAACAATGGGTTACTTTGCAAAAAAGCTGCATATTCACACCCTCTATATTTGGGTATTGGTGTCAGCATTTTTGGTAATTCCCATGGCTATGGCTGTGCTCCCTCGCGCACTTCAAATTGGCTATTATCCCTCGTATAGCTTATTTATTGGCTGTGCTCTTATCATTGCGATGATGATGACGATCATCTCCATTTACGTAATGACCCTTGTCCAAAAAGAAACACCCAATGAACAATTAGGGAAGGTCATGGCGATTATGATGGCAGTATCACAGTGTATGGCACCACTTGGGCAAATGGGGTATGGGTTGTTATTTGAGTTCTTTCAAGGCAACATCTATATACCAGTCCTTATGATATCTATGTGTGTATTATTATTAGCCTTCGTAACGAAAAAAATATGGCGATTGGAGGCTAAATAAATTGCTAGAACAAAGAAAACCACCTTTTCATTGGTAGTTTTCTTTGTATAGCAATACTTAGCTAAAATCTTCGGGTTCTACGCTGAGGCCTATTTCTGCTGGTATTAGTATTGGAAGGAAGGGCTGGAAACAGTAGTGTTGGCATATGTTGTGTATTATCTCCTATATGAAAAGTAATGGATTCCTCTTCAGTAGGTGAGTCTACCCTTTCTTCCTCATGTGATGAGTGTTCTACCGCATTTAATAGTGGTGCTGAAGATTCGCTATGATGGGTAGTACTTGTCGTGCTCGTAGGATTTGTTGGAGCTGTTGCTTCTTGATGTGTTGCTGGATGTTCTACTGCTACATGCGGCTGCTGGACAGCATGGACGTCTTTCATAACGAGAATGGGTCGCATCATATCATGATCCTCATGCTCTAGGAAATGACAATGCCACATATAATTCCCGATATGATCTTTCCAATGCATAATAATTTTCGTCACCTTTCCAGCGTCAGCCTTCACCGTATCCTTCCAACCTCGCTCATAGTCTCTTGGTTCTTCAGGCGGCCCTGTAAATTGAACGATGCCTTCATTTTGATAGATCTCTAAATCAAACGGCCTTCGTTCCAGAATTTTAAATTGAATGAGATGCAGGTGAATAGGATGGATAAAGGGTGTCGCATTAATAAAGTTCCAAATTTCCACACTATCTAAAGAAGGTTTTTCCGTTGCCGGATCATGGTACATACGATCATTTAATAGCAACATAGGTCGCCCAAACTCATCGGTAGTCGCCGTCAATGGTAGTTGTCTTTCAATATGTGCATGGTGTGGATGTAGATCCATAGAAACGGCAAGTCTTTCTGGAATTTCACTTGTATCTTCACATTTCAAAGGCACAGTTACTCGAAACTGCATAATCACGTTTGTATGTTCATCACTAAAATCGGTATCAGTATTAAGTAAGGTAATTTCCTGTCCAGCACAGCTTGAAAAATCGATAATGACATCCGTACGTTCAGCTGGTAGCAACTCGACAGATTGAATAAGTTGTGGGGCTGGTAAGAAACCGCCATCTGTACCAATTTGAAACATTGGCTGATCATTTGACAGACTGATGACATAGCCACGTCGATTAGAGCCATTTAGAAAACGAAATCTATATTTACGTGGCTCTACATCTAAAAAAGGCCATAGTTTTCCGTTAACCACTATCGTATTGCCAACAAAGCCTGGTGTGATAGAGGGGTGAACGGGCACGGGAAAGGGGGGTTCATCAGGATAAAACAATGAGCCATCCTCATTAAATGATTTATCTTGTATTAAAATCGGATATTCATAGTCGCCACATGGTAAGTTAGAGCGTTCCTCAAGGGCATCCCTGAGTAAATAAAAGCCTGCTAATCCTGCATATACATTTAAACGTGTTAAAGCCATGGCATGGTCATGATACCACATGGTAGTGCCTGGCTGATGGTTCGTATATTCATGTATTTCCTTATTAAATTTTGGACCAGTATGCCGATAGTCTCTTGTGTACCATGCTTCAGGATGTCCATCACTCTGCCAATCCACATTGGCACCATGTAAGTGAGTAACTGTTCTTACTTCTTGTGAATCGTTGGCAGCATGAAGTGTAAAATCTACTGGCAAAAAGTGCTGTAAGGGCAGCTGGTTTTTATATTTCACATAAATCGTTTTATCTTTAGAAGCTTCGATGGTTGGTCCTGGGTAAAGCCCATTGTAGCCCCAAATTAATGTGTTTGGAAAATGCTTATGAAAACGATGCTGGCCTTCCATCATGACCAATTCGTAATAATCATTCTTCTGTTGCCCTCTGCTGTATTTTGGTTTGGCGATCATTGGCTTTGGAAGTTCATCTACAAATTTTGGAATCGTTGCTGGAACAGAAGGGTTAATTTGCATACTCACAACATCACGTCCCTTTTCGATACTAAAAAAGCTAATTGACTCATCATATGGGTAAAAACAACAGGTAACGGGGACAAAAATGGAGAAAAATGTGTAAAGAACATAAAAAATTTAACTACATATTATGGAAATAAAATGATTCATTTTAAAGCAAACAGATGTAAGATCTTAAAACAATCATCACAAGAGATTTTTGCGTTGTAGGTAATAGTTGGTATCTTACGAAAAAGGCGGACGAAGTGAATAAATATGTCTTATAATTGAGAAAGCACAAAGTAAACTGGATGATATGGGGCATGGAGAAGTGGTGAAACGGTGGAATTAACATTAGAAGAATTAAATAAAACGATAATGGAGATGCGCACAAAGGGGTATTTAACGGAAGCACTAAAGCTTGCTGATCAAGGTCTTTTAGTCGCATTAGAGAGCAATAACTATCCATATGCTATGGATTTGTACTATCAAAAAATATTAGTTCATCATTCTTTAGGTGACACATTAAGCATGGTCAGCCTAATTCATGAGTATGAGGCCATTTGTCAAGATTATGGTACGACAAAAGATTTAATGCAGTATCATTTAGTGATGTCCTTAATCTATGATTTAGTTGGCATCCGTGAAAAAACGGTAGAGATGACAAAAAAATCTATCGCCTATGCACAGGAGCTACAAGATCCTATCATGCTTGTTCGCTGTCATAATAATCTGTGCTATTTAGAGGTAGAGAAGGGCTGTACAAAGGAAGCACTTCAAGCGGGGCTATTAGCTAGAGCGTATAATAAATCCTTAGCTAGAACAATGCCTGATCTAGCAAAATTACATGATATTCGTATTAATAATAATTTAGCAGATGTGTATATTTTAGAAGGTGATTTTATAACGGGGAAGGCATTGCTGGACAGTACGTTATCTTCTGACATTATTCATCACCATAAACGAGAAAAGGTAGCGGCATTGTTTGGCTACGGTTTTTTATTTGAAAAGCAACAAAAGCTTGAAGAAGCCGTATTCTATTATAAACAAGCCATAGATCTTGCCCAATCTTATGGAGATAAGCCTATTACAAAAAAAGTGATGCGCTTACTCTTAAATGTATTGTATCAATTGGATTGGCGAGATGAAATTTTTGATGTACAGCGTGAATATATTGATCTCTCGGAAAAAATGAGTGTTGCAAATTTATTACAACAAGTAATGAATTTGGAATTTAAGCGACAAAAGGAAAAGCTTGAGAAAAAAGCGCATTATGATCCATTAACAGGCGTTTTAAATCGCCATTTTTTAGATTATGAGCTACAGGAATGGCTCAATGCAGCCGAAATAACGCAATCCTATGTATGTATTACGGTTTTGGATGTCGATTATTTTAAACTATTTAACGATACGCATGGTCATTTATTTGGAGATATGATTTTACAGCTTTTAGCTAACAGCTTGCAGGATTTTTTACAGGATGAAGATGTGAAAATTATTCGTTATGGTGGAGATGAATTCATCCTTTGTTTCAGGCATTCGCAAAAAGACTATATCAAAACATTGGTCCATAACACACATGCCTATTTGCTCTCATTAAAGCTCGAACAAGAACAGCAAAGCTATCCTTTACGTGTCAGTATGGGGGCTTGTGTGAATAATCAGAAAAACTATCAATACAAGGAGCTATTTGAGCAAGCAGATAGCTGTTTATATCAAGCAAAAGCGAATGGTCGTGCTAGCTGCGTGCTATACGAATTATCATAATGACAGATTCCTATTTACATAGCTAAATAGGAATTTTTCTTGTGAAAGGACCATGTTTTTTATCCCCAAAATGAGGCTTCTATGTGGTGGAATGAAATTTACTGTAGTCATCATTTGAAAACGTTGTTCTAGCAACGTACAATATATGAAATTAAGAAACACGACAGCACAAAATTGTTGTATAATGTTGTGGTATGAGGAAAGAAAGCAGGTTGACAAAATGGAAAGCAAAATGAATGGTTACACAGTTATAGACACACACATGCATCAGCTATGTGTTATGCCCAAACAGCTCGATGTGAAACATAAGGTGAATAGATGAAAAACTGGTTAATTTTCATTTCTGTCTTTATTGTTTCGTTGTCACTTGTCATTAGTATTTTAGTACTCTGGAAAGCCGAGGCTCCGTTCCGTTCAATTGAAGAGCAGGCTGAACAGTTGGCACTCGATGCCAAAGCCCTCGCAATTGTATCGGAGTCCTACACATATAATGGCAAACATTCGTATGTTACTGTGTTCGGGGTAGACGAATACGGTGATAAAAAAGCTGTCTTTGTTCCGACGAATCTAGACGAGGATTCCATTCAGGAAGTGTTATTAGAAGATGGTATTACGGAAAAGCAAGCATTATCGGTTTTTAAAAATGAAGGAAATGTACAAAAAGTCCTCCACATGAAATTAGGCTATGAGGAGCCTGGCGCAGTTTGGGAAATTACGTATCTGAACGACCACGACCAGCTCAACTATGTCTATATTTTGTTTAAGGATGGCGACTGGTGGAAGCGCATTACGAATTTATAAGAGGAGTAGATCCCGAATGAAAAATTTATTAGCAACACGTGTAAAAACTTTAACACCATCTTCAACATTAGCGATTACTGCAAAAGCAAAAGCATTGAAAGAGCAAGGTATTGATGTTATTGGTCTTGGAGCTGGTGAACCAGACTTTAATACACCTCAAAATATTTTAAATGCTGCCATTGATTCAATGGAAAAAGGATATACAAAATATACACCTGCTGGTGGACTTCCAGTTCTGAAAAAAGCCATTATTGATAAGCTTCAACGTGACAATAGCCTTGCCTATCAGCCAAATGAAATCATTGTTGGTGTAGGGGCAAAGCATATTTTATACACGCTATTCCAAGTGATTTTAAATGAGGGCGACGAGGTTATTATTCCAATTCCTTATTGGGTGTCTTATCCAGAACAAGTGAAATTAGCTGGCGGCGTACCAGTATATGTTGAAGGTACACGTGAACAAAGCTATAAAATTACAGCGGATCAACTGAGAGCAGCTGTGACAGACAAGACAAAAGCAGTGATTATCAATTCTCCTAGCAACCCATCAGGCATGATTTATTCTCGTGAAGAGCTAGCAGAACTTGCTGCTGTTGCAGAAGAAAAAGATATTTTAATCGTGTCAGATGAAATTTATGAGAAGCTTGTATACAATGGTATTGAGCATTTTTCAATTGCACAACTTTCTGATGCAGTGAAAGCACGTACAATCGTTGTAAATGGTGTGGCAAAATCTCACTCTATGACAGGCTGGCGTATTGGATATGCTGCAGGTGACGCAGACATTATTAAAGCAATGACTGACCTTGCATCACACTCAACATCTAATGCGACAACAACAGCACAATATGCAACTGTGGAGGCGTATAATGGCTCTCAGGATGCGGTAGAGGAAATGCGTCAAGCATTTGAATCTCGTCTTGAAAAAATTTACCCGCAGCTAAGTGCTATTCCTGGCTTCCATGTATTAAAGCCACAGGGTGCATTCTACCTATTACCAGACGTTGCAGAGGCTATGGCTCACACTGGCTATGATTCAGTAGATGCATTTGCTGCGGATATTTTAACAGAAGCAAACGTAGCAGTGATTCCAGGCTCTGGCTTCGGTACACCAACTACTATGCGATTATCTTATGCTACATCTTTAGACTTATTAGAAGAGGCAGTCCGTCGTATTGATACATTTGTAAAATCAAAATGGCAAGACTAATCCTTCTAGTCAACTTTGGAGGATTTCTATGAAAAAAATTATGATTAAAGATATGCCACAGCATATCGGTGAAACAGTCAAAATTGGCGCTTGGTTAGCCAATAAACGTTCAAGCGGAAAAATCGCGTTCCTACAGTTACGTGATGGCTCTGGCTTTGTACAGGGCGTTGTAGTGAAAGAAGAAGTAGGCGAAGAAATTTTTGCTACGGCAAAAGGGATGACGCAAGAAACTTCTATGTATGTGATTGGAGAGGTGAAAGCTGACGAACGTTCAAGCTTTGGCTGTGAGCTTGCTATAACTGGTATCGAGGTACTACATGCAGCAACAGATTTCCCAATCACACCAAAAGAACATGGTCCAGAATTTTTAATGGATAACCGTCATTTATGGCTACGCTCTCGTAAACAACATGCCATTATGAAAATTCGTAATGAAATTATTCGCGCTACATACGAATTTTTCAACAACAACGGTTTTACAAAAATGGACCCACCAATTTTAACAGGTTCTGCGCCTGAAGGTACTTCAGAGCTGTTCCATACAAAATATTTTGATGAAGATGCTTATTTATCTCAATCTGGTCAGCTTTACATGGAAGCGGCTGCGATGGCTTTAGGAAAAGTATTCTCATTCGGTCCAACTTTCCGTGCTGAAAAATCTAAGACTCGTCGCCATTTAATCGAGTTTTGGATGATTGAGCCTGAAATGGCATTCGTAGAATTTGAAGAAAATTTAGAAGTACAAGAGCAATATGTAGCGCACATCGTACAATCTGTACTTGCAAACTGCAAATTAGATCTTGAGCGACTTGGCCGTGATACTTCAACACTTGAAAACATTAAAGCGCCATTCCCTCGAATTTCTTACGATGATGCGATTAAGCTTTTACACGAACAAGGCTTCGACGATATTGAGTGGGGCGATGATTTTGGTGCGCCACATGAAACAGCGATTGCGAATTCATTTGACAAACCAGTATTTATTACTTGTTACCCAGTAGGCATTAAACCGTTCTATATGCAACCACACCCAGATCGTGATGATGTTGTATTATGTGCTGATTTAATTGCACCAGAGGGTTACGGAGAAATTATTGGTGGTTCTGAACGAATCCATGACTACGATCTATTAAAATCACGTCTGGAAGAGCATAACCTATCATTAGATGCCTATGCTTGGTATTTAGAGCTTCGCAAACATGGCTCTGTCCCGCATTCAGGCTTTGGTCTAGGGTTAGAGCGAACTGTAGCATGGATTTCAGGCACAGAGCATATCCGTGAAACAATTCCATTCCCACGTTTACTGAACCGCTTATATCCATAAGCTAATCAATTTAAAAGTCGCGTAGTGAACTATCTACGCGGCTTTTCTACTTACTTAAAGAAGGAGTCTGGAGAATAATGAACGTAAATAATCATCGACTCCGTACATGGACTGAGCAGAGAATGATTCCCATTCCTCAGCTTTTTTTTCAGTTTTATAAGGAGTTAAATATGGAGGATGAAGAGGCACTAATTGTCATGCACTTATTAGCCTTTCATATGGAGGAGAATGACTTCCCAACACCTAATGATCTAAAGAACCGTCTCACAATGTCTGACAATGACATTACATCACGTTTGCAGCGATTAATGCAAAAGGGTTTTCTTGAAATTACACGAGATGTTGATGCGGGTGGGAAGCTTTATGAAAAGTATTCCGTATACCCGCTATGGGAGCGCATTTTGCAGATGATCGATATGAAAGAGCAGCAACAAACGGCAGTGACACTTCAACAAGAAGAAGGGGAGATATTCCGTCTTTTTGAAGAGGAAATGGGTCGCCTTTTATCTCCTTTAGAACTTGAAAAAATCGGATGCTGGCTTGATGAGGACAAGCATAGTCCAGCACTCATCAAAGAGGCGCTAAAGGAGGCTGTCTTTGCTGGGAAACTGAGTATTCGCTATATTGATCGCATTTTATTAGAATGGAAAAAGAAAAATATTACAACACCACAAGCAGCACAAAAGCAAAGTGAACAGTTCCGTGAGAAACAGACCTTTAACAGAGCACCAGCTCGAACAGTTCAACAAGAAACACAATCAACGGGTAGAGTTCCTTTTTACAATTGGTTGGAAGAAAGAGAATAGGGGGCATCCAGTTTGTTAACGAAAAAACAGTGGGAGCATTGTCTAGAAGAAATGGATCGAATGTTTCCCGATGCACATTGTGAGCTCGTCCATGACAATGCTTTTGAGCTAACGATTGCCACATTATTATCTGCACAATGTACAGATGTACTAGTCAATAAAGTAACGAAAACCTTATTTCAAAAATATAAAACACCAGAAGATTATTTAGCTGTTTCTTTAGAGGAGTTGCAACAGGATATTCGCTCTATTGGCCTTTATCGCAATAAGGCGAAGAACATTCAGGCTCTATGTCAACGTTTACTAGATGAGTACGATGGCGAAATCCCTGCAACACGTGAAGCATTGGTGACATTACCAGGTGTAGGAAGAAAAACGGCCAATGTTGTGCTGTCAGTAGCCTTCGATATTCCAGCACTTGCAGTGGATACCCACGTGGAGCGAGTATCCAAACGCCTTGGGCTCTGTCGCTGGAAAGATTCGGTGCTTGAAGTGGAAGAAACGATTATGAAGAAAACGCCAATGGACAAATGGTCAAAAACACATCACCAATTAATTTTCTTTGGACGTTATCATTGTAAGGCCCAAAATCCTGGATGCCATACTTGTCCTTTACTCGACGATTGTCGTGAAGGGCAAAAGCGTTTAAAGAAAGGCCTGGTGAAGGAAGCATGAATAGTGAAGCCATTGCAAAAGACAAAGTAGATGCATGGTTTGCCCAATGGACTACACTACAAGCCGCTATCCATACAGCGCATGATGCCAGAAACGGTCTAGCAAAAGGGCTAATGGAAGAAGCTATTGAGCTATTTGAACAACTAGTGCAAGCTGCAGGCGATGAAGTGCTACCCATTAATGGGGTTGAGCGACTAGCCTTTATCAAAGCTAAGCCAGGTCAATATGCATGCTATCGTCAACTAGATGAGCTATTTAAAGAAACGAAAAAGCGCACAGCACGACTGCGGATTCAAGCTAGTAAAAGCTAGAGTAGATGGATAGGATAGGATAGGACGCGAAAAGTGGCGGATAGACTGTGTAGAGTGAAGGATAGAGTGTAAGAAGTGGCGGATAGAACGTCAAAACTGACGGATAGCCTCCTCAGATCCTTCATTAATAAAAAACCGAGAAGCAGTGAATGAACTGCTTCTCGGTTTTTTTTATTCTGAGCTTTGGTCTTCTTCATTTGGGTTGGTAGGCTCTGTAGGAGGTGTTGGCTGCTGATTACCATCATTATTGCCATTGTTTCCACCATTGCCGTTATTACCATGCCCATTGCCATTACCATTATTACCATTATTATTGTTGTTATTGCCGTTGTTGCCATTGCCATTATTGTGATTACCTTGATCATTGTCCTCTTGACCAGGATCAATCGGTAAATCAATATCTGGTTCATCTGGATCTTCCGTTTCCAAATCTTCCTCAGAGGTACTTGTAATCTGGAAGGTAGTTGTTCCAGGCTCACTGCGTGTGCCATCTACAATAGCTACGACAGAGATTGTATAATTACCATCTTCAAGCGTGTTGGCAACCGTTAAGCCTTTAGTATCTGCTGTGCCAAGGATAACCGTTTCTCCACCTTCACGTGTGGCAGAAACTTCAAATGAAGTTGGTAATGGTTCATCCGTTTCTGGATTTAGGATGGCATCATGTTCCCAAGAAATATTGATAGACTGTGCTCCTAAATCTAAGCTTGCTGAAACATTATAAGGTGTAGATAATTCTGGCGCCTCATATACCTCAGAAACCTCTGTTGGTTCAGTTCCGCGAACGAATAACTCTGTTTGACGTAGTTCGCTAGGTGTATAGTCACTTGCCAATCTTAAAGGATTAGAGCCTACTTCCACCGTTGCTTCTACAACAGTACTTGGCTTTTTAAAGCTAGCTGTCTCAACATTCGCTGAAATTTCTTGCATAATCGTCTTAAATAAGTTTTGTGGTAAACGACGTTCTTCCCACGTTGTAATTGGATCAAAGTGTTTTTCATAGCCACTCCATATAGCGATGGAATAGTTAGTTGTGTAACCAGCAAACCATGAATCTGGCACACTTGTATTTGGTAAATTATATTTGTTAAAGTCTTCTGCTGAATAGTTGGTTGTACCTGTTTTACCTGCGATATCTAAGCCAGGCACATTGGCAGCAGTTCCTGAAGCATCAGGCTTATTGCTGACTACATCACGTAGCATGTCTGTTACCATATAGGCCGTATAATCATTCATAGCCACTTTAGACTCAGGTGTATAGTTTTTAGACGTTTTACCATCACGATAAACAATTTTTGTAATCGAATGTGGATCTGTATAGACCCCGTTATTACCGAAAGCAGCATAGGAAGCTGCCATTTGAATAGGAGAGATAGTAATAGCACCACCGCCAATTGCATCTGACTCATAAAGGTTTTCTGTTTCAATTCCTAAACGTCCAACAAATTCCTTGGCTTTGTCAGTGCCTACCTCCTGTAATGTTTTGACAGCTGGAACATTTCGTGAAGCATATAATGCTTTACGTGCAGTCATAGCACCCATATATCTGCCATCCCAGTTTGTGATTGTTTGCTTTGTACCTGTATAATTCATTGGTTCGTCGACAAGTGTTTGACCTGTAGACCATTTTAAATATTCGATTGCTGGCCCATAGTCAACTAACGGTTTCATTGTGGAACCTGGTTGATTATTTGTTAAGTCCTCGGCATAGTTCCAGCCACGTTCTGCACCATATTTACGACCGCCACCAACGGCTTGAATGGCACCTGTTTTTGTATCAACAACCGCCACACCTGACTGAATATCTTCAGTTGGGAAATTACTATCATCATTCATCACATTTTCTACAACTTGTTGAGCATTTGGATCAAGCGTCGTATAGACTTTGATTCCTTCTGCCATTGCCGAACCGTCACCATTATTTTCTAATTCGTTAATAACAACATCTAGGAAGGCATCATATTTGGAACCTGCAAATGATTGTCGTGTTGCGTCATCCGCTAAACCTGATTGAACTTCTGCTTTCTTCGCTTCTTCCATTTCGGCTTTAGTAATTTTTCCATGTTGATACATTAAACCTAAAACAGTATTACGTCGTTTTTTAGCAAGCTCAGGGTTTTTTAATGGATTATACGCATTTGGTCGTTGCACTAACCCTGCTAATAATGCTTCTTCATCTAATGTTAAATCTTTTAATTCTTTACCATAGAAATATTGTGCGGCTGTGCCGAAGCCATAGATACGACCTGACATAAGCATTTTATTGAAGTACATTTCAAAAATTTCTTCTTTTGTATACTTACGCTCTAATTGGAAGGCAAGCCATGCTTCCTGTGCTTTACGCTTTAATTTCTTCTCGTTTTGTAAAAATGAGTTTTTGACTACTTGCTGTGTTAAAGTCGATGCACCTTGCGCACCAAAGCCATCACGGAAGTTTGCTAGAATAGCACCGCCTAGACGATAAAAATCCATACCATGATGCTCAAAAAAGCGTACATCTTCTGTAGCCAGAATAGCATTGATCATATCTTCAGGTATATCTTCATATTTTATATATTTACGGTTTTCAGCACCGATTGTTGCAAATAATTCACCGTTTTTATCGTAGAACTCTGAAGAAACAGGATCTTTCAGTAATTCTTCATCGAGCTCTGGAGCCGAGCTTGCATAGAAGGCAAATAATGCAGCTCCTCCGATTAAGCCTGCTACACCGATTGCTAAGACTGTTAAGAAAATGCGTTTAAACCATGACTTAGCCGATGAGGCTGGTTTCGTTTTTTTCTTTTTATTTTTTTCAGCGAGAGCTTTTTGATGCTCTCCACGTGTTCGACGACGTTCAGTCATTCTTATTTCTCCTCACTTTCAGACCCGTAGCATTTTGCATCAATCAATTGTTGGATGATGGGTAAATAATCGATACGCGGATAATAGCTCGTGGGAATTTCATATGCCTCTTCTTCGATGATCGAAAAGGGTATCGATTTACGATCGCCATTCTCCATTGCTTGCCAGGCCTTTTGTAAAACTTCATATGGCACAATAAAATATCGTTCATAAGCAGAAAAGCGAACGATAATAAAAGCCACACCATTTTGTTCCGTCACTTGCTGCATATGTGTCATTTGATGCTCATGAATATTTTTTAAGGGGAAACTCGTTTTGGAAGCTGTTTCCTTTGCATCAAAATCTATATAATGCCCATTCCAAACACCATTGTAGTCGGTTGTAGAGGGTGTTCGAAAATAAGCTTCACGAATGACAGCAGCACTTCGTGAAGGGTACTCTACTTTGACGATTTGCACAGGAACAGGTTTCTTATGAATGATAGCAAGTCGCCTTTTTATATAATAGTCGTTTGCTTCATTAATTTCATCTTCTAGCGTCTTCCCACGATTACTAAAAGATAAATCTTTGTTTTTGCTCTTTTTTTCTGTTTTCTGTACAGAAGCATTTGGGGTATACAATTTCCCGTTTGGATAACGAATTGTCATTAAGCTCACCCTTTACCTTACTGCTTTTCTATCCACTAGTTTACCATGTTTTAATAGCGGTTCTCTACCTCCATCAGTCATGAAATTGTTACTAGAATAGTAGAAAACAGATGGTAAGTATAAATAATTTGCGTCGAAAAATCGCCAGCTTCATTATTACTCAAATCGTCAAAATAACTGATAAATTTAAGTAGGTCATTGGGATGAAAATATACTCACACAGTGACCTTTCATTCATGACGATTTTTTTGGTGGGAGGTTCGCTCTTAAAATTTTATCGAAAATCTTCTTCTTTCAGCTAACTTACGCTTATTTTGTCACGTATGAAGGTAATTCTATACATACGAGGAATACTAAAGTAAAGCAAAGGAGGCGTTATTTTGAACAAGTTAGAACAATTAGTTGCGCAGTTAGATCTGGTCAATCAATTACTTTTCACGAGAGTGTCACTGGAAAACAATGCTCATCGTTTGCATTTTTTTATGCAGCTCAAAGCGGTTAGCCAGAAAGTAAGCTTAGCAGAAAAGAACTGGCAAGTAAAGAATGCTTGTTCGCCTATTAGTAGTGAAAAATGATAGACTTTGGTACACTTATCTCATAGCAATTGAAGTAACGCAATAGCATGAAGAATGATACAATATTTGCCATAATGCTGTGGTAAATAGGTGTCATCAGCAGTGATATTTCCATAGCTGAAGTGGTGGACAAGACATACTCACCATGTATATGCCATCACTACGAAATATATTTGCTATTTGTAATTGATGAGAGATGAGGTGCAAAATTGTTAGTTATCCAGCAAACATCCAAATTAATAGATGAATGTGATCAATGCGTTTCCCGGTTTTGGCAAATGCGTGAGGAAGATCGAACACCTGATTTTTTTCAAGAGGTAAAGCCACATGCAGATGAAATCCATCAACTTTTGAAGGAATGGCAGCAAGAAGCCAATACATGGATTCAAAAAAATCGACCGAAATACATGCATACGCAACAAATTGCTTCAGCCGTAGAGTCGATGGAGCAATTTGTTGTGCAATCTTTTTATAAAGAAACGAGTAAAAAACGTTTTTTAGATGCGATTCATTCTACTTCCTATACATTGAAAATATTTGAACGATTAGTAAAGGAGGCAGTAACGGATGCTATCGAAGAAACGAACGATTAGTGAGCTTTTACAAGAGTGGAGATATGATGAAGAACTAAAAGAGCGTATCCTGCACTGGCAAACATTAGAAGGTCGCCCAGCTAACTATGCACCTTTTCCGAGGAGTTTACATCCGTCATTAGTGAAAGCCTTACAGGCACGTGGTATTGAGCAGCTTTATACACATCAGCGAGAGGCTTTTGATTTGGCGCAGAGTGGTACGTCTTTTACTGCGGTGACACCAACTGCTTCCGGTAAATCCTACTGCTATCATCTACCAGTGCTACAAAAAATAATGGAAGATAAAAATGCGCGTGCCATTTATTTATTTCCAACAAAGGCACTGGCACAGGACCAGAAAAATGATTTGAATGAACTAATCGAGCAAAGTGGTGAGGAGATTTTAAGCTATACCTATGATGGAGATACGGCTCCAGGTATTCGCCAAAAGGTTCGTAAGGCCGGGCATATCGTCATGACGAATCCAGATATGCTTCATTCGGGGATTTTGCCGCATCATACAAAATGGGTTTCACTCTTTGAAAATCTACAATATATCGTGATTGATGAATTGCATACATACAAAGGTGTGTTTGGTTCCCATGTGGCGCATGTTATTCGGAGATTAAAAAGAATTTGTGACTTTTATGGTAGTAAGCCTGTGTTTATTTGTACATCAGCTACCATTAAAAACCCTAAAGAGCTTGCTGAGCTGTTAACGAATGAATCACATATGCTCATTGCTGATTCGGGCGCTCCAGTTGGTAAGAAAACCTTTCTTTTTTACAATCCGCCGATTATTCATAAAACATTTGGCGTGCGTAGAAGTGCAGTATTAGAGGTTAGTGATTTAGCTAAAAGGCTGTACACGGCCGGCATTCAATCCATTATTTTTGCCAAAAGTCGGGTACGAGTAGAAATGATTGTAACCTATTTAAAGGAACTGACACGTAATAAGCTACTCGATGAATCTGTACGTGGCTATCGCGGGGGGTATCTACCATCTGAGCGACGTGTCATCGAAAAAGGCTTGCGTGATGGGACGATTCAAACAGTAGTTAGCACCAATGCATTAGAATTAGGTGTCGATATCGGTCAATTACAAGCATGTATTATGACCGGTTATCCAGGAAATATTGCGAGTGCTTGGCAGCAAGCAGGACGTGCAGGGAGACGTCAGGATGAGGCATTGATTATTTATGTTGCGCAATCTTCGGCATTGGACCAGTATGTGGTCAATCATCCACTATTTTTACTAGGCAGTACACCAGAGGAAGCACGTATTTATCCAGAAAATATGCTGATTTTAATGGATCATTTGAAATGTGCCGCCTTCGAGCTACCTTTCTCAACAGGCGATACGTATGGAGAATATGACATACAGGAATTGCTGGAGTATTTAGCAGAGGAAGGGGTAGTATTTAAGACAAGTGATAAATGGCATTGGATGAGTGATCGTTTCCCGGCACATGATATTAGCTTACGTTCAGCGTCACAGGAAAATGTAGTCATTATTGATCTTACCATTCCTGCACAGACAAAGGTTATTGGTGAAATGGATCGTCATAGTGCCATGACACTCTTGCATGAAGAAGCTATTTACTTACACCAAGGTATTCAATTCCAAGTAGAGAAGCTTGACTGGGAGGAAAAGAAAGCCTATGTACGTGAAGTAGATGTAGATTACTATACAGATGCCAATCTAGCCGTTGAAATGAAAGTTTTAGAGGAAGATCGTAACCGTTCATATGCGGGCGGTACGATTTGCTTTGGCGATGTTGGCTTAGTTGCACAAGCAACGATTTTCAAGAAAATACGCTTTGGCACACATGACAATATTGGCTCAGGACCTATACATTTGCCACCAGATGAAATGCATACAAGTGCTTCGTGGCTATCGTTTACAGCACCAGATAAATGGACTGAGGAAGAGCTAACAGATGCTATGACTGGCGTAGCCTATGCGATGAACGCCTTCATTCCTTTATTTATCCAATGTGATAGTAGTGATGTAGCCGTTGTACCGCAGGTGAAGGCTACACATAATGAGCAGCCAACGTTTTTTGTCTATGATAAGTATCCTGGTGGCATCGGCTTAAGTGAAAAGGTATATGAACTATGGGAAGAGCTAATCATGAAAACATATGAGCATGTCGCAAATTGTGCATGTGAATCAGGCTGTCCTTCCTGTATTGGGGCACAAGAATCATTGCTTCAAACAAAAGGGAAGGTAGCTAAATTACTGCAACAATTAATGGCTTAGCAAACAGAGGGTGAAGAACGCGAAATGGTTCTTCCGCCCTCTTATTTGTATTCATGGTAAGTCGAGGCGAAGAATATTTTGAATGAGGTTAACAATCATGTTACTCTTGCAAAAGAGATGTCTTATACTATAAGCAGAAAATGAGTGAAATTCATGTCTTACGAAAATAAAATATTACAAATGAAAAAAATGCTTGGAAAAAAACCAGTGACTGCTAAACAGAAAGTTGAAGAACCTGCGTTCCAAAAACCTGCTAGGCCGAGCTATACAGAGCAATGGAAACGAGCAGGACTAACTGTTGTTGAAAATGATTTTGGCATCGTCTTTAAGCGTCAAGTAAGCTATCCGTTTAGCTATCAGCATGGTCACTATCAGCTAAATACATTCTTTGAAGCCCTGAAAAAATGGCAAGATGCTGAGTTTGATCATCCTTATGCGCTCGATATGGGGGAGTCTGTATTATTTTTTGATACGGAAACAACAGGTTTAAAGGGCGTTGGGACTCATATTTTTTTGCTTGGATTTTTAGAGGTAGCTGAAGAATCCTTCATCCTCACACAATATATTATGGCAGATCCAGCACATGAAGCAGCCTTCTTGTTTGAATCCAAGCTTTGGCAAAAGTCGGCTACCGTGATTACCTATAATGGGAAAAGCTTTGATTGGCCACAGCTTGAAACACGATGGACATTGCATCAAAAAACTTTACCCAAATTACGCTCGCAGCGACAGATCGATTTGTTGCATAGTTCGAAGCGTTTATGGAAAAATGATATGGAGCGCTTAAAATTAAAATCTGTCGAGGAAGAAAAGCTTGGTTTTTCGCGTAAAGGGGATATCCCAGGCCATCTCGCACCTATTATTTATTTGGATGCTGTAAAAAGTGGCGTACCTGATGCACTTATGAAGGTATTGCATCATAATGAGTGGGATTTACTATCACTAATCACACTGTATAGTCATTCTACGTATTTATTGTTTGAGCAGGACCAGGAAGAATCGGCAAAAACTTTCACCAACATCGGGAAATGGTATGGTGATTTAAGAGAAAGCACACAAAGTGTGAGGGTTTTAGAAAAAGTGACATCGAAATTTGATGCACTAGAAGCGGGCCATGCTCAATATTATTTAGCAATACAGCACAAAAAGAATAAACGCTACAGTGAAGCTATTGACTCATTCGTGGCCTCTCTTCATTTTGTTGAAGCAAGAACAAAGTTACATGCCCTTGAGCAGCTAGCCATACTTTATGAGCACCAAATGAAGGATTATGAGCAGGCCCTTTATTATACGCAAGAAGGCATACGTCTCATTCAAGATCATGAGCAATGGAGAGCAGAACAAAAACAAAAATGGGAAATTTCTTGGGAAAAGAGACTACGCAGATTAGGAAATAAGAAATAAATTCCTAGGTAAGCGCATGAAACGACAAGTTTAGCCTTACAATTAGTGTTTTCAGACGATATAATGTGATGAAGTATGCTATTATAATGTATATGTGTATGTAGTGTGAGGAAGGGCGATGTGAATGGACATTAAATTAACGTCAAAAATGATCCTTGAAAAGGAATTTAAAAAGAACTTTAAAGGCTACAATGTAGAAGAAGTAGATTCTTTTCTTGATGAAATTATTCAAGACTATGAAACGTTTGAAAAAGTGGTGGCCCAACTACGTGAAGAAAATAGACAATTAAAAGAAGAAATTGAAAGCACACCTAAGAGACAACCTGTTGCTTCAGCGGCAGCTGGTACAACGAATTTTGATATTTTAAAACGTCTTTCTAATTTAGAAAAACATGTATTTGGTAGCAAGCTGTACGAATAATTTTAGTCAATTATATTGTATTTAACATAAAACTCTAGTATAATCTTTCGTATCATCACAAAATTCTGGTAATCGCTGCGGCGCTAGACGTCGTAGAGGAAAGTCCATGCTCGCACGGTTCTGAGATGACCGTAGTGTTCGTGCTTACTGAAAAAATAAGGTAAGGCAGCTATTAAGGCTGACGGCGGAAGGAAAACCTAAGTCCTCTGGATATGGTTGACACTTCCTGAAAGTGCCACAGTGACGAAGCTTGCTTGGAAACTTGCAAGGTGGAACGAGGTAAACCCCACGAGTGAGAAACCCAAATTATGGTAGGGGCACTCTCTAGAAGGAATTGAACGGATAGAGGGACAGAGTTTGCTCTGTAGATAGATGATTACCACCCGATCGTACGAGGCGCAAGCTGTTTGAGTACTCGGGAACAAAACATGGCTTATGGAATTTTTTGATGCTTATCTACGAAATAACAAGCGCTCTCCAACTCGGTGGAGAGCTTTTATTTTGAATTCATGAGGAAAAAGTAACCTTGTTAATCAAGTCTTGGTATGCGCTATACGTTTGAGAAGTATCGCTACCGCTTCTAAGTCACAACATCTGAAAACGGTTATCGCATCAATGTGATGTATTGATCTTGACTGCTCACATATTTTGTAATGTAAGCAAATGCGCCAGGTATCCAGGACAAACAGTTCTTTAAATGATTTATCATTTTAGATGATGTAGTGCTACCTGTTCATCAAGAGATTGCCTTAGGCGATTGTCACAGATTTACGTGAGACGCTTTTCGAGCTAGTTCGAAAAATCTGGACGCATTCATTGCGCGAAAGAGAAGCGTCAGTGACAATTACGCCGAGCGTAATAGATTACATAGTGGTTGGCCTGACGAAATGCCCTTCTGAGGGGGAGTATAGAGAGATAGGATGGAGCGGAAACATGAACGGAGTAAACAATTGGGAAAGTACGGATAAACTGAAACTGATATCTAAATATCCGACTACCTTAATACTTAAAATCTTCGAAAATGTATCTGAAGGTATCATGATTACTGATGAATACAAAAAAATAGTAATGGTTAATCCTGCCTTTGAATTTGTGACAGGCTATACATGTGATGATGTGGTTGGCAAAACGCCAGCCGTTTTACAATCTGGTGTACATGAATTGCCGTTCTATTTAGAGATGTGGGAGCAGATACGACAAGAAGGCATTTGGCAAGGTGAGATATGGAATCGTCGTAAAACTGGAGACGTATATCCTGAATGGTTAACAATTGTTTGTGTAACCAACGATGAGGGTGAGGTTACAAATTACTGTGGTATTTTCACAGATTTGTCTGAAAGAAAAATAGTAGAAAATGAATTAGAAAAGCGTTTGCTCACGGATTCATTAACAGATGTATCCAATCGTTTTGCCTATATCGAAAGAATGGATAATCTTTTGGAATCGACTTCTGCTATTTCTCATTCAGTGCAGCATGCGATCTATTTCTTAGATTTGGATCGATTTAAGCAAATTAATGATACATTAGGCCATGCTGTTGGAGATTCAATTTTAATAGAAGTAGCAAATCGACTAAAAAAATTACTGAAAAATAAAGATATTATTGCAAGATATGGCGGAGATGAATTCGTCATTACATTAACCAATGTGAAAAATGTGAAAGAGGCTGCAAAATTCGCTGAACAAATTATTAGTAGTATTGAACAGCCAATGATGATAAATGATCAGGAAGTTTTTATTTCTACAAGTATTGGTATTAGTGTTTATCCAGTTGATAGTAAGAACACAGAAGAACTAATCAATTGTGCAGATAGAGCAATGACGTATTCAAAAAAGAATGAATTGAACGGCTATTCCTTTTATTTTGATGAGCTGCAAACAGACGCACAACGAGTGCTATTGCTAGATTCTGAGTTAAGAAGAGCAATAGAAAACCGTGAATTTGAACTATATTTTCAGCCAAAGATTGCTATGGAAAATGAGCAGATTCAAGGTTTAGAAGCACTAGTCCGCTGGAATAGCGAGAGGCTAGGCTTTGTGTCGCCTGCGGAGTTTATCACTTATGCGGAGGATACAGGTCTAATCATTCCATTAAGTGAGCTCATTATTGAAAAAGCATGTGAGGCAGTCATTCAAATGCAACAATATGGTTGGAAAACACCTGTCGCCATTAATATCTCGAGCATTCACTTTAAACAGCAGAATTTTTTGGAGTCGATACAAACAATATTAGAGCGCTATAATATGCCAGCTAACAATTTTGAAATAGAAGTGACAGAGCGAACGGTGATGAACAGTGCCAATGAGACTGTCAGTAAATTGGTTCGTTTAAAACAATTAGGCTTTAAAATCTCAATCGATGATTTTGGGACAGGCTATTCGTCCTTAAGCTATTTAGTTCGCTTCCCATTAGATTGTTTAAAAATTGATCGTAGCTTTATTCAGCATATTGGATCACTCGATGAAAAACAGGCAGTTGTAGATGCTATTATTCAAATGTCCCATCGCCTAAAAATGAAAGTTGTTGCTGAAGGTGTAGAACAAGCACAACAAGTGGATATACTACGTAAAATGAACTGTGATATTATCCAAGGCTATTATTACAGCAAACCACTCCCGTTAAACGAATTGATGGAGTTTATGGAGTATTGGGAAATTGAGCATCAAGGAAGGAAATAATTTATGGCAAACTATCAATTAGTAGCTACGTCAGCAATGGGCTTAGAAGCTATTGTGGCACAAGAAGTAAAAGCACTTGGCTATGAAACAACCGTTGACAATGGCAAAGTATATTTTGAAGGTGATGAAACGGCGATTGCTCGTACCAATTTATGGCTACGTGTAGCGGATCGTGTAAAGATTGTCGTTGGGCAATTCCCAGCAAAATCGTTTGAACAATTATTTGAAAGTGTGAAGGCACTCCCTTGGGAGAAGTATTTACCAGTGGACGCTGCTTTTCCTGTTTCAGGAAAGTCCGTAAAATCGAAACTATTTAGTGTACCTGATTGTCAAGCCATTACCAAAAAGGCAATCGTTGAGCGAATGAAACAGCATTATAAACGACTTGGCTTTTTAGATGAATCTGGAGCGACTTACAAAATTGAGGTTTCAATTTTAAAGGATGTGGCGACACTAACGATTGATACATCTGGTGCTGGCCTACATAAGCGTGGCTATCGTCAGGCACAAGGTGAGGCACCATTAAAAGAAACATTAGCTGCTGCACTTGTACAAATTTCAAAATGGAATCCAAATCGTCCGTTTGTTGACCCATTCTGTGGCTCTGGTACTATTACATTGGAAGCGGCGATGTTTGGACAAAACATAGCTCCAGGCTATAACCGTGAATTCATTTCTGAGGACTGGCCATGGATGAAAGCTGCAATCTGGGATATGGTTCGTGATGAAGCAGAGAGTTTAGCGAACTATGATCAGCCATTAGAAATAATTGGCTCCGATATTGATCACCGCATGGTCAGCATTGCACAAGAAAACGCAACGGAAGCAGGCTTTGGAGAGTTAATCACGTTTAAGCAAATGCAAGCACGTGATTTTACAACACAGTTAACGGATGGCGTCATGATTGGAAACCCGCCGTATGGAGAACGTATTGGTGATGTGGAAGTCGTGGAACAGGTGATCCGCGATGTTGGGAAGGTCATGAAAAACTATCCAACTTGGTCTGTATATATGCTATCCTCCATGAAGAATTTTGAAGAATTATATGGACGCCAAGCGACGAAAAAGCGTAAATTATTTAATGGTTTTATTGAAACAAATTATTATCAGTTCTGGGGTCAAAAGTCTAAAAGAGATTAACGAATAGTAACGGAAGATAAGATTTTTTCTTATCTTCCGTTTCGTCGCGTATAATAGCACCAGATAGTTAGAGGGGGAACACTAATTGCGTAAATCTTTACCATTTGCATTATCAAAGGACCGTTCATTTTTCGATTCATTAGGTGACTGGATGGGCGATGTTCTTTATGATGAATTACCAGAAAAGGGCTTTGAATGCCGTGATGAGCAAATCTTTATGGCTTATCAAATAGAACAAGCACTAAAAGAAAAGAATGTTCTTTTTGCAGAGGCAGGAGTGGGAACTGGCAAAACGATCGCTTATTTGCTTCCAGCCATTTCCTATGCACGCTACACAGGGAAACCTGCGTTGATTGCTTGTGCAGATGAAACATTAATCGACCAACTTGTAAAAGAGGGGGGCGATATTTATAAACTCCAAAAAACGTTAGGACTTGATATTGATGTTCGTCTAGCAAAATCGAGAGATCAGTATTTATGCTTAAAACGCTTTGAGGAAGCAGAAAAAGTGGAGTCGGATGAATGGATTGACGATATTGCCTTTTCTATCCCTGATGGTGTTTATGCACAGGGTTCGATGATTGCTGTTCATCCATATGGGGAACGCAGTGATTATCCAACTGTCAGTGATGAGGATTGGCAAAAGGTTAATTACAATTCGATTATGCAATGCTCGGTTTGTGATCTTCGTAATCGCTGTGGGCAAACATTGCATCGCTCTCATTATCGAAAATCAACTGATCTTGTTATTTGTTCACAAGATTTTCTAATGGAGCATTTGGCTACAAAGGAATCTCGTGAGCGTGAAGGTCAGCTAGCATTACTGCCTGAGGTATCAATGATGGTGCTGGATGAAGGACATTTATTGGAGTATGCTGCGCAAAAAGCGATGACCTATAAAGTACAGGCAACGACCATTGTGCAATTACTGGAGCGCTTGATGGTAGATGGTGTACGCGAGCGCACACTGTATGCAATGGAGAAATTACAGGATGATCATGAACTATTTTTTGATCAACTTCGTGATGATATCGTCGCTTCTAATGAAGATCGCAAACGCATAAACAAATCAAAAACATTGCTCGCTTACGGGAAGCAGTTAATTGATGATGTAGAAACATTGATGGAGGAATTCGTTTTTGAATCAGAAATGTACATGATTCCTGAATATGAGCTAAATATGGCGGAAGAATATTTAGAACAATATGAGGCTTCATTGCGTATTTTCATCGCACAGGGAGATGCAGTAGATTGGTTAGAGGAAACAGATGGTGAAGAAACGCTCGTCATTATGCCTCGTTTAATCACAGAAGTTTTAGCAGAAAAATTATTCTCTAAAAAGCTTCCAATCGTCTTTTCTTCTGCCACGTTATCGGTCAATAAAGACTTTTCTTATATTGCCTATAGTTTAGGAATTCGAGATTACCAATCATTTTCTGTACCATCCCCATTCGACTATGAAGAGGTTATGAAAATCTATTTACATGAGCTTACACAGCGAGACAAAACAGCGCGTGTTCAGCAGTTGCTGCGTGATGGCGAGCAAACGTTAATTTTATTTAAATCGAAGCAAGCCATGCTAAACTTCAAGGCGGAATTACCGCTAATGGAACGTATGTATGTAGCATTTGAGGGAGATCGAGAGCTATCAGCCATTGTTCGAGACTTCCAGCAAGGAACAGTTAAAACATTATGTTCATATCATTTATGGGAAGGGTTAGATTTGCCTAAGGAAGCATTAACGCGTGTGATTATTTATGATTTACCGTTTCCTCCACAGGACCCATTATTTGATGCGAAACGTACATTTGCCGAAAACCCATTTGAAGAGGTGGAGCTACCTTTCATGCAATTACGCTTGCAGCAAGGGATGGGGCGTTTAATTCGGACATCGAATGACCATGGTGATATTCACATATTATTAAATGAAGATGAACAAAAACAGCGTGCAGCCTTTGAAAATATAGTAGCAGTTGTTCCAGAAATCAAGTAGAAAAAAGCGAGTTTACCCAAAAGGTAAGCTCGTTTTTTGCTATTTTAAAATAACATTATGTGCGTAGTTAAATTATGGTTCTTTAAAAAACTGTTGAATATTTCTCTTTTAAGCTATATAGTTCTTTGTAATGCAACGAAATCTTGTGGAAGAATATATTTTTTGTATTGAAAATAATTTCACAAAAGGTTTATAATAATGACAAAGATTTTTAAGAATAGTCAATTTGCTTGCTGACTATTCCTTGATAGGGGGCTTGAACCTGTCGAACATTCAATCATTGTGTAGAAAATATACAAATCTATCGGCAACGGATATTGACAAGTTAATAGAAATAGAGGCTACGCTAACGTATTATGCTGAGTTGACTGATTGTTACATGTTCATAGATTGCTTGTTGGAGAATTTACTGCATGCAATCGTTGTGGCAGAGGCATTCCCAAAGAAAGAGATTGGTTTATACGAAAAATCAGTTATCGGAAAATTCGTATTTGAAAGTTTTGAACCAGCCGTATTTGCTGCGTTTAAACATAAAGAAAAATCATCCATTTCCAGAGCAATTACGCAGGAAGGCATTACGGTGGAGCAAAATGTCATTCCCATTTTTAATGAGCAGCAGCAAGTAATTGCTGTATTGATTCAGGAAAAAATGGTGAAGATGCAAACGACACCGAAGGATGATTTTCAGAATATGCCTTTTGCATTAATTGAGCATATTGTTGAACCAAATTCTCAACCGATTCCAGTTGTTTCTGATTTACTCGTAGAGTCGATTATTCTCACAAATCACGAAAATAAAGTGATTTATAGTAATCCTGCTGGCTATCATTTTATTTCAGAGCTATCTGGATTAGAAAATTTTGACAATGTAGCATTGGATAAAATCTTACCTTTTTTACAGGAGGTCTATGATAAAGGCGACGATGTCTTTTTCCTTGAAATTACGATTGATCGTAAATCCTTTATTGTGAAGAAAATTCCAATTCGCAGTCATAACGAGAAAGTCACACTACTCATTATTCATGATCTAACAGAGCTTAAGCTGAAAGAAAATGAGCTAATGATGAAAACATTTGCGATAAGAGAAATTCACCACCGCGTGAAAAACAATCTTCAGACAGTGACAAGTCTATTACGTTTGCAAATGCGCAATGAGCTGTCTGCTTCGAATGCAAGTGCTTTTCAAGAGGCATTAAATCGAATCTATAGTATTTCATCGGTTTATGAGCTAATTTTAGAAAATGAAGATAACGCGGAAGAAAGAGTAGACGTTATCGCTTTAGCTAAAAAAATTGGTCATAAAATGATTGATACGTCTAATACAGCAACTATTCAACTAGCCTTTCATCATGAAAATTTGCGGGTATTCTGCCATTCAAAAAAGGCAGTCTCTTTAGCACTCATTATTTGCGAGCTACTGCAAAATGCATTAAAGTATGCGTTTATCGGACGTGATGAAGGAATCATCGATATTCAATTCATTCAGGAAGATTCTACAATTTCGCTTCATATTTCTGACAACGGCGTTGGAATGCAAGAGGTGAAGGCATCTTTTGGTATGGAGATTATCACAAGGCTTGTAGAATATGATTTAGCTGGCTCATTTTCAATTATCCCTAGTAATGAAGGTACACATACTCAGATTCAGTTCCCTGTAAGTGAGGAGGTATTTATCGTAAATGACTAGGAAAGTTATGATTGTCGAAGATGAATCACTGATTGCGATTGATTTGAAGTTTATGTTAGAAGATAACGGCTACGAAGTTGTAGCTCAAGCGAACAATGGAGAAACTGCCATTGAATTAGCCTTTTTACATAAACCACAGTTAATCTTAATGGATATTAAAATGCCTAAACTTGACGGTTTAAAGGCAAGTAAAATTATTGAACAACAGCTTGGTATACCTGTTCTTTTCATCTCGGCATATAGTGAAAAAGAATTGTTGCTATACATGAAGCAGGATAATATATTAGGATATGTAATGAAACCGTTTTCTGAAAAAAATGTTTTGCCTGTGCTAGAGGTTGCTTTTCATCAAATTGATAAATTCAACCGTCTCAATGGGGAGATCTTGCATAAGCAAACACAATTAGATAAGCGAAAAGTCATTGAACGAGCGAAGGGCTTGCTGATGCAGGCTGAAAATATAAGCGAGGACGAGGCTTACCGTAAGATTCGCAATGAAAGTATGCAAACACAACAGGAAATGGTGCAGATTGCACAGCAAATTATTAACAACTTACAAGTCAATAGTTGAAGCAAAGGCGCTTTAAAGAGATTTCTTCTTTAAAGTGCCTTTTTTTATATAAATTTATAAATAAAAAAGGGGTGATGAGTAAGATGGCAATGATAGGAACGATTATCGTTTATATTATTATGATTTGTGCTGTTTTAGGGGCAATCGGAGCTATCCGAGATGCTGAGTATGGAATTGGGAAAGAATTTATGAATGGGATTCATACGGTTGGTCATATTTTTGTTCCAGCAGCAGGGATCATGGCAGCTATACCTTACTTAACATGGTTTATTAGTCATTTTATTAGTCCGATTTTTGAGTTAATTGGTGCAGATCCTGCGATCGCAGCAACGACGATTTTAGCCTCGGACATGGGTGGTTACCAATTAGCCAATGCGTTAAAGGAGTCTTATGAGGGATGGGTAATGGCTCTTGTTGTTGGTTTTATGTCAGGTGCTACTATCGTATTCTCGATTCCAATGGGTCTTGCGATGTTGGATAAGCGTGATCATAAATATATGGCGCTAGGAATTATGGCTGGCGTATTAACAATCCCGATTGGTGCATTTATTTCTTCCATCATGATTGTGCTATTCAACACAGAAGTACGTGAAGTCATTAGTACAACAGAGGCGCCTACATATGTATTTGCCATTTCTGTTTTACAAATATTAATTAACTTACTACCTTTATTCATTTTTGTTATCTTAATCGCACTAGGCTTAAAGCTGATTCCAAACGGCATGATTACTGGCTTTATGGTCTTCGGTCGTGTAATGGATGCGGGAATTAAACTGGTGTTAGTGTTCTCTATTGTTGAAATTTTTACAGGTATTTTTACAAAGATTTTTGGTGCGTGGGGCTTCGATCCGATCATGGCTGATGAAATCGACCAGTTCCGAGCATTAGAAACAGCCGGCTATATCGGGATTATGCTAGCGGGTGCCTTCCCAATGGTGTATCTAATTCGAAAGTATGCTTCCAAGCCACTTGAAGCAGCTGGTAAAAAATTAGGCTTATCCTCTGTAGGGAGTGCTGGGATTTTAGCAACGATTGCGAATATTTTAGCGATGTTTACACTCATTCGCCATATGCCACCAAAAGACAAAGTGATTAACATTGCATTTGGTGTATGTTCGGCCTTCTTATTAGGTGATCACTTATCATTCACGGCTAACTTCCAGCCAACTATTATTTTACCTGTTATTGCAGGGAAGTTTTTAGCGGGTGTTATTGCGATTATTTTAGCCTATAAGCTTTCAGTACCAACTGCATTAAGGTTGGAAATTGAAGATCGCAAGGCTGGCATTATCAAAGAAGGCGAGTATTTAACAGATCAAAAATCTTAATTGATTAAAAAGTGAGGTGATGACGTGTGAGTGAAGAGAAAAAACGATTTATTCAGGAGTTTGTGCCGGGTAAACAGCTAACATTGAGTCACCTTATTGCCAATCCTGATCCAGAAATGTTTCAAAAGCTAGGTATCCAAGAAGCAGGTGCACTTGGCATTATGACTTGTACGCCAAGTGAAACGGTAATTATTGCAGGGGACTTAGCAACAAAGGCTGCCAATGTCAAACTTGGGTTTTTAGATCGTTTTACAGGTAGTCTCGTTATTGTTGGTAGTGTGTCAGAGGTAGAAATGGCGATGTTAGAAATCAATCGTTTTTTATCCGAGGTATTAGGCTATACACCATCAAAAATAACAAAATCATAGGATGTGTCATATGAAAAATCGAGTAATGATAATAGGCGGTGTGCAAGCAGGAAAGTCAACATTGATGAATACATTGTTGGGCAAAGAAAGCAGTGCCAACAAAACACAAGCACTCGTTTATGATGACTGGATTGTTGATACACCAGGTGAATATGTTGAAAATCCAATGTATTACAGAAATATTATGGCAACATCTTTGGAAGTAACGCATGTGATTTACTTGCAGGATGCCACATCAGCAAGGAGTGTATTCCCTCCGCAATTCAGCTTAGGGATTCCCAAAATACAAATAGGTGTGATTACCAAGATTGATGCCCCTGATGCAGATGTAGAAAGGGCTACCGCCTTATTAAAAAATGTTATGACGCAGGGCCCTATCGTGCAAACCTCTTCCTGGCAAAAGCTTGGCATTGAATTGATTGAACCATTGATTCAACTCAAGACAAATGAAGAAATTCGACAATTTGTTAAGGAAAGCGATAGTCCGTATCTCATGTATTGCTCACAGTAGCGAGAGGGAGGTGTAGGGTGAAAACAGAAAAAATATTTAGTGCAGGCATTGATATTGGGACAAGTACCACAAAAATGGTTGTCAGTAGTTTTCTGTTAAAGAATGTGGCTGGCATAACACATGTGCCAAGGATTGAAATTATTGAGAAAACGGTGTTGCATCAAAGTCCAATTATTAGAACACCTTTTATCAATAAAGACATCATTGATATGAAAAAGATAGAGGAATTTATTTCTCAACAGTATCAATTGGCACAAATTGCTCCATCTGATATTGCATCAGGGGCCATCATCATTACAGGTGAATCAGCCACGAAGGAAAATGCAAGTGAGGTTGTCCATACCATTGCAGATGGCGCAGGTCATTTTTTAGTTGCTACCGCAGGTCCTGATTTAGAGGGCATTATTGCTGCCAAAGGGGCAGGTACTTTACAGCAATCAAAGAATACATCCAAAGTCATCGCCAATATCGACATTGGTGGAGGGACAGCGAATATTGCTGTTATGCAATTTGGAGAGGTCATTGGTACATGTACCTTACATGTTGGTGGTAGATTGATTGAGTTTAAGGATGGCAAGATTCAATCAATTTCTCCGCCACTCATGCGATTGATGGAACGATGGGCTAATCCGTTAGCGGTCGGTGATGCGGCCGAAGATATTCGAGTGACACATTGTATTGAAGAAATGGTGCAAACACTTGCCATGATTCTTCATGGGCAATGCAGAGATGAAAAGCATCCATTATTACTAGGGCATTTACCAAACTGGCATAAACCTGTGGATGCCATTGTTTTTACGGGTGGTGTGGCCTCTTGTATTTATGAAAATGAATGTACACAGCGTCAATATGATGATATTGGTGAAAAATTAGCGAAAATGCTACAACAGCATGAACAGCTACAATCATTTTTATGGTTACAACCAGAGGAAACAGCACGTGCAACAGTGACGGGTGCTGGTACACAAACAACTGAAATCAGTGGGGCAACCATTCAGGTGGATGCACAAGTGTTACCACTAAAAAATGTACCTGTCTTCAATTGTCATATAGATCCTTTAACAGACTTTAACTCGACAGTGAAGACAGCAGTAGAGAGAGCAAATGATTTATTTTCTATAGAGGACAATCGTTCGCCATTTGCACTTTATTTTAGTGAATTGCCGTATTTAAGCTTTCAGGATGTACATGCATTGTGTCAGGCCATTTTGCTACATTTGGCGACAAGATGCTCTAAGGACATACCAATTATCATAGTCATTCAATCAGATTATGCAAAGATTATGGGACAGACCATACAAGCCATAAATGCGACAGTACCAATTATTTGCATCGATCAAATTAAAGTGGAAACGGGCGATTACATCGACATTGGAGAGGTTCTGCCATCTGGCGTTGTTCCTGTTGTGGTAAAGACCCTTGCCTTCCATTCAAAGTAAGGAGGATGAATGTGAACTTATCGGTGATATTTGGTGGAGAAAAATATAATTTTAAATCATTAAAAGATGTTATGGCTAAGGCCAATGAAGAAAAATCAGGCGATCAGCTAGCAGGTATTGCCGCTGAGACGGTTCAACAACGAATCGCAGCAAAGGCAGTATTAAGTGAGCTTTTAGTTAAAGATATCCGCGAAAATCCATTAGTGCCACAAGAAAATGATGAGGTTTCACGCATTATTGAGGGCGATATTAATGAGCAAATATATGGAGAAATCAAAAACTGGAGCATCGAGCAGCTACGTGAATACATTTTATCAAATGACACGGGTGATCGTGAATTAAAGCGTTTAAGTAAAGGGATGAATTCCGAGATTATTGCTGCTGTTACAAAACTAATGTCCAATTTAGATCTTGTTCACGCAGCCAATAAAGTTGAAATACTTTCAACGTGTAATATTACGATTGGTCAAAAAGGGACGCTGTCATCTCGTCTACAGCCAAATCATCCGACAGATAATATTGATGGCATCATCGCCTCTCTAAAAGAAGGACTGTCCTATGGTATTGGGGATGCTGTTATCGGCATTAATCCTGTAGATGATTCAGTTGAAAGTGTCAAAAAAGTACTTACGGCTACAAAGGAATTCATCAATGATTGGTCTATTCCTACGCAAAACTGTGTATTGGCTCATATTACAACACAGATGAAGGCAATTAAACAAGGCGCCCCAGCAGATATGATTTTCCAAAGTATCGCAGGGACAGAAATTGCTAACCGTTCGTTCGGTATATCTGCTGATTTAATAAGAGAAGCAGAGGAGCTCATTAAAAAACAAGGAACAGGTACTGGCCCAAATTTATTCTACTTTGAAACAGGTCAAGGCTCAGAACTATCGGCAGAGGCACATATGGGCATTGACCAAGTAACACTGGAATCGCGCAATTATGGATTTGCTAGACATTTTAATCCTTATATTGTGAACACAGTAGTTGGTTTTATTGGCCCAGAGTATTTATACAACAATAAACAAGTAATTCGAGCAGGTCTTGAAGATCATTTCATGGGCAAAATGCATGGTATTCCTATGGGGGTAGATATTTGCTATACCAACCATATTAAGGCAGACCAAAATGATGTGGAAGATTTAAGTGTATTGCTGACAGCTGCTGGCGTTAACTTTATTATTGCTGCGCCAATGGGCGATGATGTGATGCTCAACTATCAATCGATGAGCTTCCATGATGTGGCTACATTACTCCAAACATTTGGTAAAAAACCAGCACCAGAGTATTTAGCATGGTTAGAGAAAATGGGCATTTATGAAAATGGTCGACTGTCAGCAAGAGCTGGCGATTTATCCATTTTTGAAAGGTAGGTGAGTCAAGTGAATGATCAATTAGTTTCAATGATTACACAGCTTGTCATGGAGAAGATGGAGAAAAGTACTGGTAGTCAAGCACCTGAAATAGCTGCTACTTCAACAGAACAACCACTTATTAAGTTTTATGATAAAGTGGAAAATCGTTCTTCAGGAACAACAGAAGCTACAGCAACATCACAGGAGCCATTAATTCAGCTGTATCAGCATGGAGCTCCCCAGGAAGTAACAACGTTTGCTTCTACTACTTTCAACCAACCAGTAAATGACGCTGTGCCCATCAAGCCCTTTCAGTTTGAGGAAGAATCGTTAACTGAAAGTGTACAGGCTGCTAAGAAACATACACCTGCTCGTATTGGTGTAGGGAGAGCGGGGACAAGACCGAAAACGAAAACCTGGTTAAAATTCCGACTCGATCATGCTGCTGCGGTAGATGCTGTGTATGGCGAAGTGTCAGAAGATCTTTTACAAAAGCTTGATGTCTTTCAGGTCACAACGAAAGTCACAGATAAAGAGGAATACATTACAAGACCTGACTTAGGGCGTCGTTTATCAGAGGAATCAAAGGCATTGATTCAGCAAAAATGTAAACCACAGCCAAAGGTTCAGATTATTATCTCGAATGGCTTGAGTGCAAGTGCGATTGAAGAGAATGTTCAAGATGTTTACTTAGCCCTTCAGCAAAGCCTTAGCAATTTAAATATTGACATCGGTACTACGTTCTATATCGATAAAGGGCGTGTTGCTTTAATGGATGAGATTGGTGAGCTGCTACAGGCAGAGGTTATTGTTTACCTAATTGGTGAGCGTCCAGGGCTCGTATCGGCAGAATCAATGAGTGCATATTTATGCTACAAGCCAAGAATTGGGACAGTGGAAGCGGAACGTATGGTAATTTCAAATATCCATAAGGGTGGTATCCCACCATTAGAAGCGGGCGCTTATCTTGGCACAGTCGTAGAAAAAATCCTGCATTATCAGGCAAGTGGCGTAGAGCTTGTCGCAAAAGAAGGTTAGGAGGCTGAAATATGTATCCTCAAAAAATTATGGCGCAAATCTTGGCGATGCAAACCATTCCAAGAGTCAACAGTGAACTAGCAGAGCAGTTAGATTTAAAGCCACATCATCATAGCATTGGGCTTGTCACACTGACAATCGACGATGTTGGCTACGTAGCCTTAGACGAGGCGACGAAAAAGGCAGATGTCGATGTTGTCTATGCAAAAAGCTTTTATGCGGGAGCGGCACATGCATCTGGTCCATTGTCAGGTGAAGTGATTGGCATTATTGCTGGAAGCTCACCTGATGAAATTCGTAGTGGTCTTGATGCCATTCAACAAAAAATTGAATTTGATACGTATTTTGAAGCCATTAATAATAATGACAATCATGCCTTGTTTGCCCATACCGTGGCAAGCTGTGGGACGTATCTTGCTGAGCTTGCAGATGTAAAAGTTGGCACCCCACTTGCTTATTTAATCGCACCGCCGCTTGAGGCAGTTGTTGGATTAGATGCAGCATTAAAGGCTGCAGATGTTGAGCTAAAGGTTTTCTTTGGTCCTCCATCTGAAACCAATTTTGGGGGCGGCTTATTAACTGGCAGTCAATCTTCATGCGAGGCTGCGGCACATGCATTCAGAGAAGCTATTGAAAATATAGCTAGAAACCCAGTGATCTAGAAGGGAGGCGGCTTTATGGCCACATTAGACAAAGACTTATTAGCGATTCAGGAAATGAGAGATGCCGTTAAACATGCTAATACAGCACAGGCTGCCTATATGCAATTTTCTCAGCAACAAGTAGACAACATTGTAAAGGCTGTCGCGGATGCTGCCTTTAAGGAAGCAGATCGTTTAGCAAAAATGGCTGTGCAAGAAACAGGAATGGGTATTCCTAACCATAAAAAGATGAAAAATGAAGTAGCTTCACGAGATGTCTATGAAGATATTAAAGAATTAAAAACAGTTGGTATTGTGGGCTATGATCGGATGAAAAAAGTAGCCGAAATTGCAAGTCCTTTCGGTGTCATTGCTGGTATCGTACCAACAACAAATCCAACCTCTACAGCGATCTTTAAGACACTTATTTCTTTAAAAACGAGAAATGGTTTAGTGCTTAGTCCACACCCATATGCAGTGAAATGTACAAAAGAGGCTTTGGATATTTGTCGAGTAGCTGCTGAAAAAGCAGGTGCGCCAGAAGGATTACTACAATGTTTAACAATGTCCTCCATGGAGGCAACACAGCAGCTAATGAAGCACCCAAACATTCATTTAATTTTAGCTACGGGTGGTGGTGCATTGGTAAAGGCGGCCTATAGCTCTGGCAAACCTGCCTATGGGGTTGGGCCAGGAAATGTACCAGCTTACATTGAAAAATCGGCTAATATTCAAAAATCTGTACGTCAATTGGTGCAAAGTAAATCATTCGATAATGGCACAATCTGTGCAACAGAGCAAGCCATTATTGTGGATAAGGTGATTGCAGAGCAAGTGCAAACAGAATTAAAGAAAAATGGTGCCTATCTATTAAATGCCGAAGAAAAAGCTAAAATGGAAAAATTGATCTCGCCAGTTCCTGGGAAAGTAAATCCCCAGATTGTCGGTAAATCAGCTACTTGCCTAGCAGATTCTGTTGGTATTACAGTACCAGACGATACAAAAGTTCTTGTGGGCTTAGAAACAATGATTGGTAAAAATATTCCGTTTTCTCTTGAAAAACTATCACCAATCTTTGCGCTTTATATTGTGGAAAACAGTACAGAAGCCAAGCAGGTGATGATTGACCTACTAAATATTGGAGGACGCGGACATACATGCTCAATTCACACTGAAAATGCAGCATTAGCAGAGCAATTTTCTGTTGAATTACCAGTATCACGGATTGTGGTTAATACATTATCCTCAATTGGTGCAGTAGGTGGCACAACGGGCTTAGCGCCATCCTTTACATTAGGCTGTGGGACATTTGGCGGCAATATTACGTCAGACAACATTACAGCAAGACATTTATTAAATATCAAACGTATGGCGTATGGCATTAAAGATGTCGAAGTGCCAAAACCGGAATTCGAAGTACAGTCCGTTGTTGAGTCGGTAGTTTCACAAGAGCCTGCTCTAGATACAACAATGGTTCAACAAATTGTCGATCAAGTATTAAAACAAATCACATTACAAAATAAATAAATTATTTGGAGGAATGACAAATGAGTACAGCATTAGGAATGGTAGAAACAAAAGGTTTAGTAGGAGCAATTGAAGCAGCAGACGCAATGGTAAAGGCAGCAAGCGTTAATCTAGTAGGAAAAGTTCATGTTGGTGGCGGGATCGTAACAGTTCTTGTACGTGGTGATGTAGGTGCAGTAAAAGCAGCAACAGATGCAGGGGCAGCAGCAGCACAACGTGTAGGAGAGCTATTATCTGTCCATGTAATTCCACGTCCACACCACGAATTAGAAATGATTCTACCAAAAGCAGAAGCATAATTTCATATTCTTTGGATAGAAAATTCCCAACGCTATAGATGGAAAAATAACTACCATTTATAGAGGAGAGCTGGATCTAACTTTAGAACAGCTCTCCAACTTGTTCTGATAATACAATCCATAAAATAAAGAGGTGGCTAACATGACAACAGCAATAAAAACTTTTCCAGTGGCCATTTCGGCTCGTCATATCCATCTAAGTGAAGCGGATTTACAAGCACTTTTTGGCCCAAATGCGACTCTAACGAAAGATTTTGACTTATCACAGCCAGGGCAATTTGCTGCAAAAGAGCGCGTCTCTATTGAGGGACCTAAAGGCGTTATTCATAATGTCCGTGTCCTTGGACCTGTAAGACCAGCAACCCAAGTAGAGGTAAGCCGCACTGATGCCATGAAGCTAGGAGTGACACCACCTTTACGCCAATCAGGTGATATAGACAATTCTGCGGGCATTAAAATACTTTCTCAAGACAAAGAAATAGAAATCCAGCAGGGAGTCATCATTGCGCAAGCGCATATTCATATGACTGAGGAAGATGCCAAAGCATTGGAAGTACGCAATAATGAAATAGTTTCAGTGGAAGTTGTAAGTGATCGACCTGTCACTTTCCGAGGTGTCGTTGTACGTGTTTCCAATGATTTTAGTCTGGAAATGCACATTGATACAGATGAAGCAAATGCTGGTTTTATCGAACAGCAGGCACAGGGTAAATTAATAAAAGTATCATCGTAAGGAGGAGGCAAGATGCAAGAAAATTTAGTGCAAAAAATTGTGGAAGAAGTTCTGCAACAGGTCTTAAAAAATCAATCTTCCCCTCCACATGACGGTAAAATTCCGATTGGTGTATCTGCCCGCCATGTCCATCTTGCACAAGCAGAAGTGGAACAGCTCTTTGGTGAAAATTATCAGCTCACACCGAAATTCGAGCTTTCACAGCCAGGGCAATTTGCTGCGGAGGAAACTGTAGTAATTGCAGGTCCAAAAGGGTCAATTGAGCGCGTGCGTATTCTTGGTCCCGCTCGTTCCTTATCTCAAGTGGAAGTAAGCTGGACAGATGCTATGAAATTAGGTCTGAAGCCACCATTAAGAATTTCTGGTGATATTCAAGGTTCCAGTCCTGTTACATTAATTGGTCCAAAGGGAAGTGTTGTGTTAAAGGAAGGCCTCATTATTGCACAGGCACATATTCATATGTCCCCAGCGGATAGTGCGAGATTCCAAGTCGTAGATGGGCAATCTGTCCAAATTAAGGTAGAAGGTATTCGCCCAATTATTTTATCGAATGTGGTTATCCGTGTTTCAGAGCGCTATCGCTTAGAAATGCATATTGATACAGATGAAGCAAATGCAGGGTTAATTCAACAAGGAACGCTTGCAGAAATCGTGCATCATCAAGTAAGTGAACCTATGATCACTGTGAAAGAGCAGTCGCCAGTCGTACAGAAAGTAGAGCAACCGTCCGTCTATCATTATGACAAAAAGCTACTTTCACAAATAGAAGTGCTCGATATCGATGCACAAGAAATTGTCGTTCCAAAGAAAACCATTGTGACAGCATTGGCTTATGATAAGCTGCGAGAGTTAAATAAAACATTAACGATTCGTTGAGAGTAGTTAGACAATGTGTGTCGCATAAAGAGGGTGAAGTTCATGCAAATGGGAAGAGTGATAGGCAGTGTATGGGCAACACGCAAGGAAGAGGGACTGAATGGTTTAAAGCTACTAATCATTCAACCTATTGATTCCAATCAACAGCCGATTCGCACAGAAATGGTTGCAGCTGATCGTATAGGAGCGGGTATTGGTGATGATGTCCTGATTACAAGTGGTGGGTCATCTCGCTATATCATGAAAGATAATCCGTTACCGATTGATGCAGTTGTCATTGGTATTATTGATTCTACTGAAGTAATGAGAGGTGAGGACAATGAGTAGCGCAATTGGAATGATCGAAACAAAAGGATTAGTAGGCTCTTATGAAGCTGCTGATGCGATGATTAAAGCGTCAGACGTCACAATCGTCAAACAAGAGTTTGTGGATGGTGGCATCGTGACGATTGTCGTGAAGGGTGACGTAGGTTCTGTACAAGCCGCAGTAGAGGCTGGAAAAGCAGCCGCTATGCGTGTTGGTGAATTATTAGGCGCTCACGTCATTCCGAGACCTGATGAAGATGTCTTTAAAATGATTAAAGGACCAGAGGCACCAAAGAAAAGGGCTGTCTCTGCACCAGCAGCAACGCGTGCTAAAAAAACAACAGAAACAACATCAGCGACAGATAATCGAGGTGAGGCATAATGGCATTTCGTAAAAATAAAATCGCTGTTATTGGAGCAGGCCACACCGGTTCCACACTGAGTTTATTTTTAGCACAGAAAGAATTAGGCGATGTAGTGCTTGTTGATATTCCAGAGGCCGAGAACCCGACAAAAGGGAAAGCTTTGGATTTGCTACAAACAGGCCCCATCGAAAAATTCAATGTGTCCATTAAAGGCACGAGTCAATATGAAGATATCGCTGGTGCGGATATTGTTGTCATTACAGCAGGTATTCCACGTAAACCAGGGATGAGTCGTGATGACTTAGTCACAACAAATGCTAAAATTATTCAACAGGTTTCAAGACAAATTAAACACTATGCTCCAAATAGTATTGTTGTTGTGTTGAGTAATCCTGTTGATGCCATGACGTATGTGTGTCATAAGGAAACAGGCTTTGCCAAAAATCGTATCATTGGTCAATCTGGTGTATTAGATACAGCTCGCTTCAACACGTTTGTTGCGCAGGAGCTTCACATTGCACCAGAGGATGTATCAGGCTTCGTCCTAGGAGGACATGGCGATGAAATGGTACCATTAATCCGTTATTCCTATGCAGGCGGCATTCCATTAGAGAAACTAATTCCTCAGGAACGACTACAGCAAATCGTGGAGCGTACGCGTAAAGGCGGCGGTGAAATTGTTGGCTTACTAGGTAATGGTAGTGCCTACTATGCACCAGCAGCAGCGTGTGCCCAAATGGTTGAAATTATTATCAAAGATCAACGAAAAATTATCCCTTCTATTGCCCTATTAGAAGGAGAATATGGGTACCACGATCTCTTTTTAGGGGTACCAACTATTTTAGGTGGCAATGGCATCGAATCTGTCATTGAATTGCACCTAACAAATGAAGAACAAACAGCCCTTCAGCACTCTGCAGAGGCTGTGAAACAGGTAATTGCTATTTGCCAAAACATTGAATAGAGTAAACAGACTCTATTTTTCAATGGATCGAAAGGATCCCCAACTTTCTTTCCAATAAAGCTTCATGATAGCTCAAAAAATGTTTGATTGGAAACCGAACATGACTTGAAGGCTAGTATAAATCCCCAATTATATAGAAAACTCTCCTCTATTTATGAGAGCAGAAACTGTAGCAGACTTTAAAGTTTGCTGCAGTTTTTTTCATTCACAACTTATATCATAAAAATCATTATCGCTTCTACTATAATGAAATTGGGAGGGATGTGGATGAACAACATTGTACAGGAGATGATTGATTGGATTGAGCGTCACCTATCAGAAGGATTTTCATTGGAGCAATTAGGAAAGGATATGGGTTATTCTCCTTATTACTGTTCTTTTAAATTCCATCAGGCGACAGGGATGACGATTAAAAAATATCGATCACTACGTAAAATCTATCTTTCTACTACTGCATTAAAAGATCCCCAAAAGAAAATAATCGACATCGCCTTTCACTACGGCTTTTCATCGCAGGAATCCTTTTCTAGAGCTTTTAAAAGGTACTTTGGTATAAGTCCGAATGATTACAGAAAGTCCCCTCAACCTTTACAAACCTTTGTAAAGTTGAGATTACAGGAGGATGGTTGACGATGGATATTTCTCAGAAATTAAAAATTGAAGTATTACAAGAGAAGATTAATGCGCAATACGATCAGAAGCTATTGAATGTATTAAATGGTCAAATGATGTATGAGGAGTTCGCAAAACAACAATTAATGGGCAACAGCGATTACGTTCCTTTCAATGAAGCGATGTGTGCGAATCCAACGATTAGTCCGATTTTCAGTGAAGAATTTAATAAACTGCGTGCTATAGGGCATGAGGTGTCTTTACAGCAATATGAGCAGGTGACATTGAATCCGTTAAAGCCATTGTTAACAAATGACTCTGAATGTATTGTTTTATGGTTTGGAGATGATATGTTTTGTCAGATGAATTTATTGACAGTCCTCGCTTTCCTAGAGCAACAAAGCTATCAAGGCAAAGTCTATTATTATATGGTCAAGGAAATGACCTATGAAGTGGAAGAAACAGAGATAGAACTTGGACCGTATGGGGAGGTCTATCAGGAAGTATTGATGCACCATCGTCTGCCCAAGACAACGCTTATACCTGTCATGTATCAGGGCATTCACTTATTTTTCAGCTATTTAAATGAAGAGAATGAGATCACTACGTATATAAAAAAACACCTCCATCTATCCCAAAATGACCTGTTAAAGCAATTATTTTCCCTATTTCCACACTATGGATTGGGGGATAGACAATATATTAAAATAATAGAGAAGATAAAAAAGGAATATTCTGAATGATTATCCTAGAAAGTCCGCAATATACAAAATTTTCGAAAATATGATAAAATAATAACGTGAAAAGGAGGATGAATGCATGACTGTTCAACAATTTACAGACTATGTGAAGAAAATGCAGCATTATGAGGAAGCGCTCAATGTGATTTATTGGGATATGCGGACGGGTGCACCGAAAAAGGGGTTAGCACAACGTTCTGAGGTAATTGGTACATTATCAGCCTCCTTATTTGATATGCAGACGAGTGAAGAACTAGGAGAGCTTTTAGCAGCATTAGAGGCACAAAAAGCTGATCTTGACTATGTAACACTACGTTTAGTAGAAGAAGTAAGAAAGAATTACGATCAAAATAAAAAAATTCCTGCTAATGAATACAAAGAATTCGTCATTCTTCAATCGAAGGCAGAAACGGCTTGGGAAGAAGCGAAGGCAACGAATAATTTTGCTCTATTCCTACCATACCTAGAAGAAATCATTCAATGGCAGAAAAAATTCATTCAATATTGGGGCATTAAAAATGGATCTCCATACAATACATTACTAGATTTATATGAGCCAGATATGACAACAGATGTCGTAGATCAAGTATTTGGTGAATTACGAGAGTCTATTGTGACGCTTGTTCAAAAAATTGCTCATTCATCGAATAAACCTGATACTAGCATGTTATTTAAGCATTTCCCGCGAGAGGCACAGCGTGAATTATCGTTAGAATTGCTTACTCAGCTCGGCTATGACTTTGATGCTGGTCGCTTGGATGAAAGTGTCCATCCATTTATGATCGGCTTAAATTATGGTGACGCGCGTATTACCACTAAATATGATGAAAATGATTTCCGTTCAGCTATTTTTGGCACGATTCATGAGTGTGGTCATGCGATGTATGAGCAAAACATTGATGAAAAACTTGCAGGTCTGCCATTAGCTACTGGTACATCGATGGGGATTCATGAATCCCAATCATTATTTTATGAAAACTTTGTCGGCAGAAATGAAAAGTTCTGGGAGCATAACTATGAGCGTCTTCAACACTTCTCACCAGCTCAATTTGGCGATGTTGCATTAGCCGATTTTTTACGTGCCATCAATATGGTAGAACCATCATTGATTCGCATTGAAGCAGATGAACTAACATATCCATTACATATCATGATTCGCTATGAAATTGAACGTGACCTCTTCAATGGTGATTTACAGGCGAAGGATCTCCCACAGGTATGGAATGATAAATATGAGGAATATTTAGGTATTCGTCCTGAGACAGATGCACAGGGAGTATTACAAGACATGCACTGGTCAGGTGGCATGTTTGGTTACTTCCCATCCTATGCATTAGGAATGATTTATGCCGCGCAATGGAAGCATGCGATGGACAAGGATATTCCAAACTTTGATGAGCTACTAGAAAAGGGAGAGCTGCTACCTATTCGAGAGTGGCTAACTGATAAAGTTCATCAATATGGAGCATTGAAAAAGCCATTTGAATTGCTGAAAGAAGCGACAGGGGAAGGCTTAAATGCTAAGTACCTAGCAGATTATTTACAAGAAAAATATACAAAGCTATATCAGCTATAGAAAAACAAGCGATTTCTCATTTTAGAGAAATCGCTTGTTGCTTTGAAAATATTCTTACCAAAGCTTAAAGCCTTTGAGCCCGCTGGTGAATTTGAAATAATTTCGAAGATTGGAATTGTGTAAGCTAATATAAATAAGGCTACTAAAATTACAAGTCAAGATTGAAAGTAAGCTACATTTCATGTTACATCAATATTTTTTATATAATGTTCAACATAATAAAGAGTCATTTTTAAATTGAACTATTGTGTTAAACAATCTGGCCAGATTGTTGAGTAGTGTAGCTTATGTATGATGAACCGTATATAGTTTTTACTTTTTTGACCAATTAAAAATTTAGGGGTGATTATGGTGACACTTAAATGGTTGTGGATATTGGTTATTGCATTTTGCGTACTAGAATGGATTTCAATCCCATTCATAAGTGCATTTACAGGAAAATTGTATCAAGTAGTTGATGGTGTATTAATAATTACTTTTATTATTTATCCATTATTTTTCTTGACTACTCTTTTATTATTACAAAAGGGGAATAAAAAAATTGGTGCAGTAATTTTGCTTATTCCACTAGTTGTGTATGCCCCCGTGTTAATAAGTCTTCAAACGTTGGTTAAATAATGAATTACTAATTGAGTTAACGTAGCGCTTTGTACAACAAGAGTTTCAAAAATTATCGAACTTTAAAAAATTTAATCTATCCCATTAAATAAGAGCAAGCTTTGAACAATCATTTTTTCAAAACTTGCTCTTTAGTTTTGTTCTCATATCAAGGTTGATATCGTTAATTTAATCAAACTTTATTACAAATCTAATCAACAAGAAGTTTATGTTAGAATTCGATTAAGTTTGTGAAGTATATGTAACTTGGTAACTTTTATATGGAAAAGAAGGAACATAGGCAGATGGAAAATATAATAAGTTAATTAATGCAATTCCTGCTCAAGAATATGATATTATGGGACAACTATTTAAATTTATGAGTAATTGAGGGATTTACTTGACGATTTTCAGAGTAAGCAACATCGAGAGACATTTTAGTGAGTGTCAGGTGGCATGTTCGGTTACTTCCCATCCTATGCATTAGGAATGATTTATGCAGCACAGTGGAAGCACGCGATGGATAAGGATATTCCAAACTTTGATGAGCTATTAGAAAAGGGAGAGCTACTACCTATTCGTGAGTGGTTAACAGACAAGGTCCACCAATATGGAGCATTGAAAAAGCCATTCGAGCTATTACAAGAAGCGACAGGGGAAGGCTTAAATGCTAAGTACCTAGCAGACTATCTACAAGAAAAATATACGAAACTCTATCAATTATAAAGTGAAAAGAGCGATTTCTCGTTACAGAGAAATCGCTTTTTTATAGGAAGATGCGTTTGGATGCTTACCACAATTGATAGCCTTTGGAGCCAGCTGGTGAATTCGAAATAATATCGATAATTGGTACTGTGTAAGCGAATAAAATTAAGGCTACTAAAATAACAAGCCATATTTTAAAGTTTTCTAAAATAGCTGGTGTCGGACCGCTAAGCTCATGTACATCACCTACTGGGAATTCCTCTTCGCCTTTAGGTGCGAACCAAGCTAATTTCACTACGATATAAATGATCACAAGGATGGCGATAAAGAGAATTGTTCCACCCACAGCTTGTGCGATTTGATAAGGAATCCAATCGTAAGCCTGCTGAGCGCCACCATATTCTGAGTAATCTGAGCGACGAGGCGCACCAATCAGACCAGCAATATGCATTGCTGAAGACATAATCGTCATACCAGTAGCCCATAAGATACCAGCGAAATTACTAAGATTATTTAAAGACTTCGAAAGTGTACGGCCTGTTAAATGTGGAATTAACCAGAATGCCGCACCGAAGTAAGTTAAAACAACAGCTGTGGCAATCGTTAAATGGAAATGCCCTGTAACCCAAATAGTATTATGAATTAATTGGTTCATTTGATAAGAGGCATTGACAATTCCGCCTGCACCACCTGGAATAAATGACACCATACCGATAAATGGTACGAAGAAACGAGCATCCTTCCAAGGTAATTTTTTAAACCAACCAAATAGTCCTTTTCCACCTAATTCACGTCCACGTAACTCGAACATTGCAAACATCGAGAAGGCCGTCATGAGAGAAGGCACGATTACAGCAAATGTTAAAACAACTTGAATGAACTTCCATGTACCATCAATACCAGGCTCTGTTAACTGATGGTGAATCCCTACAGGAATAGAGAAGAGTAAGAACAGCATAAACGAAAGTCTTGCTAAAGAATCGGAGAAAATTTTCCCACCAATTACTTTTGGAATAATCACGTACCACACCATATAGGCAGGTAATAACCAGAAGTATACGAGCGCATGGCCAAAATACCAGAAAAGGGTACGCGATAATGCCACATCGACACGCTCAATTAAACCTAAGGACCATGGTAACAATTGAATTAAAACAGAAGCTGCCACACCAAGCGTTGCCACGAACCACATTAAATTATTAACAACTACCATAAATGATAGTAATGGGCTGCGTTGTCCACTCGCTTTATTTTCTTTGCGCCACTGGACATAACGTAAAATTTGACCTGCGCCGCCAACCCAAGAACCAACTACGACGAATGTAAGACCTAAATAGAAAATCCAATGTGCCTTTAATGGCGCATAGAATGTATAAAGAACAGTTGCCTTATTCAATAAAACCATCGTTGCTGCAGCAGCTGTACCAATAGTCATTAACCAAAAACCAATCCAGCCAAGTTTTCTCTGAGTATCAGTGAATGTACCAGATGTTCGACTTACACTTGCAATTTGGAAGCCGTAAATAAAGAATGTAGTTAATATAAGACCGAGTAATACACCATGAACTGTTAGTACTTGATAATAACCGATGCCTGCTGGTAATGTAAATTGACCAGAGCGTACAAAAACCTGTAATAAACCTGCAAGACCACCTAATAACAATGCGATAAATGCCACGTAAATATGTGCCATTGCTAGCTTTGCATCTCGACGATCCACTTTTGTCATTGAATTAGTGTGACTCATTTGAATCCACCACCTTTAGCATAGAGTGCATCATCGTATGTCCAGTACCACAATACTCATTACATACGATTAAAAACTCGCCAACCTTATTGACTTCTGTCACATATTCCGAAATATAGCCAGGCTCAAGCATCATATTGATATTCGTACCTGCAACCTCAAAACCATGCATAACATCCTCGCTTGTTGCGATAAATTTCACTTTTGCACCAAGTGGAACCTCGATTTGTGGAGGATTATAATTGAATGCAGAAGCAATTACCACCACTTCGTAATCCCAATCCTTACCTTCTACCTTATGGACACCTGGATTATCAAAAGGTGCTGTCTCTTTCACTTTCTCGTAATCTAGTGTTTTTTTACCATTGTTTGGATGGGAGCCTTGATGAAATGCTCCGATACCGAGAATGATCAGGAATGCCACTAAAGTGGTAACTCCAAACACAAGCCAGTATTTCTCATACTTATGTATGTGCATATGTTTCTGTCCCTTCTTCGTAGATTAAAACCGTCCAATGAACAAATCGAAGCAGTACACCCAAAGTAAAATGATGATAATACCTACTCCAAAAACTGCATAGAGTGAACCTTTTAAATTTTCATCTGACTTCTTTTTATTTGCCATTTTTGCTCCTCCTACGCTTTTTATTGTTGTGTTTCTTACAGTCATCATATAGAAATCCATTGCATTTTGATGTGAAAAAAATCACACTTCTAGGGGAATTATGTGAAGAAAGTGTGAAGGATTTAAGAGAGAAAAAAAACAAGCCATCTCAAAAGTCATTGAGATGGCTTGCTTAATGATTGTAATTAACTTTTTTTAATAAAAATAATAGATTTTAAGAAAGGGAGAACCGTCCTTCTCATTCCCTTGTGGGCGAAAGGCAAATCTTACACACATACATGCTGAATGTCTTGCATACAATGTCTTATTTGGAACAGACTTTAAACCTACCAAGCTTCTATTCCGCTTCTTCTTCAATTGTTAATAGAACTGTTAGGGCACCGACGCTTGGGACCGAAACTGGGAGAGCAAAGGCCTTTTCAAAGCCATATAATTTTGTATTGCCCACCATCACCGTTGGCGGAGTGATATCAATTTCTAAGCTTTCTTGCCCAACAGCTGTACATAAATTTCCTGCAATCATGTTACCAAATTCCCCTGTAAAGGATTCTAGCATTTCTCCTTCAAGCGGCATACCGAACATAGTGCTACCGATCCCGCTGAACACCTCGGGAGAGGAGTCAATGATAACGCGTCCCTTTAAATCTCCGATTAAGCCAATTAATACGCCCATTTGTTGCTGTTGAAAGGGTTCAGAAATAATACTAGGCGACTTTACTTCTATATCCATAGGAAGAATGGTTTTTAAAGCGTGGATTGTCCCGTTTAAAATAGTTTGAAAGTACTTCGAATTACTCATCATTACCGCATCCTTTTTCCGACTTTTCTACATCTTACCATGTAAAAAGGGTAAGATGAAAGTATGTCTTGACGAATTAACGTGAAATTTATAATATATTAATGAGAATGATTTTCAAATTCAATGTAAACGTCTGAAAACTTAACGAAAAATAACTAAGAAGGAGCGGTTCGCAATGACTTTCGTATTGATTGGAGCAGCTGTAGTGATCTATATTGGAGTTGGAAAATACGTCATGAACCAGGCAACTGCACATTTGAAATAAGAGCTAATACTTGTTAAACATCTATAGGCATGGTCCGAATATTCGGACCATGTTTTTTTGTATTTCTAGGAATGATAAAAAAATTAAATGTTTTTTCGGAATAATTTAATTAAGATGAATTTTTATTTTTTTCTGAAAACTATTGAAATAACCAAGTTTTTTCTGTTAAGATTTTAAAAAATGGAATCGCGTTTCATATTTTGGAACGGAGGGGGAAATGAGTTTGAATATTTTAGAAGTAAGCGATTTGAAAATAGGTATTCAACAAAATAAAAAAGATATTGCCATTGTGAATGGAGTATCATTTCAACTTGAAAAAGGAAAAACTTTGGGGATTGTAGGGGAATCAGGTTGTGGAAAAAGCATGACATCACTTTCACTTATGGGATTGTTACCTGCTGGGGTTAACTGGCAAGGTGGAGAAGTTTACATAGATCAAAAACAAATTAATAAAAAGTCGAATAAGGAATGGCGAAAGATTCGTGGGAAAAAAATTTCTATGATATTTCAAGAACCAATGAGTTCGCTCAATCCAGTATATAAGGTTGGTTCTCAAATTATGGAAATGATTCATAGCCATGAAAAAATTTCAAGGAAAGAAGCTCATGAACGTGCCGTTGATATGCTTCGTCTCGTAGGTATTCCTCGTCCAGATAAAGTAGTGAATGAATATCCTCATCAATTATCAGGAGGAATGCGACAAAGGGTTATGATCGCCATGGCATTGGCTTGTGGACCAGAAATATTAATTGCAGATGAACCTACTACAGCATTAGATGTGACAATCCAGGCTCAGATTTTAGATTTAATGAGAGACATACAAGAAAAACTAGATATGTCCATCATTTTAATTACCCATGATCTTGGTGTAGTAGCAGAAATATGTGAGAAAGTAATTGTGATGTATGCTGGTGAAATTGTTGAAGAGGCAACAGTGCTAGATTTGTTTAATTATCCGCTTCATCCATATACAAAAGGGTTATTAAATTCATTGCCTGACATTGAATCAGAACAAGAGTACCTTCCATCAATAGAAGGGGTGGTGCCATCACCATCCGATATGCCTTCAGGTTGTAGATTTTTCGATCGCTGCGAATTTGCAACAGATCAATGTAAAAAGAAGCCTGATCTATATACAACCTCTATTGGTACCAAAGTTAGATGTTGGCTGTACGAAGAGAACGAAGTAGGAGGGGGAATTGTCAATGGGCAGTCCATTGTTAGAAGTTAAACACTTAAAGAAATATTTTCCAGTTAAAGGATCACGTTCAGGTCATTTAAAAGCAGTAGATGATGTTTCATTTTTTGTAAATGAGGGTGAGGTTTTAGGAATTGTCGGAGAGTCTGGGTGCGGAAAGTCCACTATGGGTAAAACATTAATTCAGCTTCTAACACCTACTGAGGGTGAAATTTTACTGAATGGAGAAAATATTGCCACTCTTAGCCCAAAAGAGGTACGTCAAAAGCGCCGTGATATGCAAATCATCTTTCAAGACCCTTTTTCTTCCCTTAATCCTCGTATGAAGGTGTTTAAAATAATCGAAGAACCTTTGGTGAATTTTGGAATAGGTACAAAGGAAGAGAGAAAACAACGCGTTTATGAAGTAGCTAAACAGGTTGGACTTACACAAAAGCAGTTAGAACGTTTTCCACATGAATTTTCAGGTGGTCAAAGACAACGGATTGGAATTGCTCGAGCATTAGTGTCCAATCCAAAATTGATTGTTGCAGATGAACCAGTATCTGCTCTGGATGTTTCCATTCAATCTCAAGTATTAAATATTATGAAAGATTTAAAAAAGGAAATGAACCTTACCTACATTTTCATATCACATGATTTAAGTGTAGTGCATCATTTTTGTGACCGCATAGGGGTAATGTATTTAGGAAAGTTAGTGGAAATGGCAGATAAACACGAATTATTTAATAATCCTAAACATCCATACACAAAAGCTTTACTATCGGCATTACCAAAATCTCATCCTTCAAAAGTAAAGGAGCGAATTGTGCTAAGTGGAGATGTTCCCAATCCTGCTAATCCACCATCGGGTTGTACATTCCATACACGATGCCCAAACTGCATGGAAATATGTAAAGTGACACCTCCGAAATTTAAAAAAATTGGCGATAAGCATGAAGTTTCCTGTTTACTTTATGAAGAGCAAATGGAGCGATTAACATGAGCAAAACATTGGAAAAAGGTATTAATATTTTAACGTTATTTACTGAAGAAAAACCTTCTTGGCGGTTAGACGAGCTAGCGATCGAAACGGATATTCCTAAACCGACTTTACATAGGTTTTTAAAAACATTTACAGATTTAGGCGTATTAAAACGTCCTTACGTTCAAAGCGGTGGACAGTTAGTATTGAGTGATCATTATCTACTTGGGAATAAACTCATTGAATTAGGTGCAATTGCTGCAAATTCAATTGAAATTCGTTCTTTGGCTATACCGTATATGAAGATGTTGCAACAGAAGTTTGACTTGGCTGTTCAACTAAGCATACTGGATGAAACAGATGGTCTTTATATCGAAAAAATCGAAAGTTTAAAACCAGTTTTATTATATACACGGGTGGGGAGAAGAGCACCTCTTTATGCAGGCGCTTGTTCAAGAATACTTTTATCCTTTCAATCAGAGGAAAAAATTAGTGAGGTACTTCAAAAAACTCGTAAAAAATATGCTAGTGGAACACCTGTTACTGATGAAGAGATATTTGAACTAATTGAATTTGGGAAAAAAAATGGCTATGCCTACAGCGTGTCAGAATTGGAAGAAGGCACTGTATCAATAGCAGTACCGATTTTCAATAGTGAACGCAAGGTAGAATACTCGATTAGTATAGCGGGCATAGAGACACTCATACCAAAAGAAAAAATAAATGAATTTTTAGAAGGTCTGTGGGAAACGGCAGCTTCAATATCTGCTGAACTAGGTTATTCGATGCCATATCCTTATGGCGTATAGATAGCACAAATACAAAAGGGGATGAACAATGTATGAAGAAACAAAAATGGATTGCGCTATTACTTGTTTGTATAATGATTGTTTTAACAGCATGTAGTGGCGGTACATCATCAAAAGACGAAAGTAAAAATAGTAGTAAATCATCTGGTGAAAATCCAGCAGCAACACGTGGAAATGAATTAGTTATTCGTGTGGCAGGAGACCCACAAAACTGGGACCCAATTGATACATTTTTACTTGCTTGGAGTACAGTAGCAACATCGGTATTTGAAGGATTAGTAAGTCGTTCTTTAGATTTAGAAATTCAACCAGGGTTAGCGGAATCTTGGGAATATATAGATGATAAAACGATTGTTTTTAAACTACGACAAGGTGTTACCTTCCATAATGGCGAACCGTTTAATGCGGAAGCAGTTAAATTTACATTTGATCGTCTACTAGGAGAAGAAGGTCAACAAGGTCCGCAATATTCAAACTATACGTCGATTGACAATGTTGAAGTGACAGGTGACTATGAAGTCACTATGCACCTAAATGCCATTGACCCAGTATTATTGACTAAACTTTCAGGATATGGTGCTGTCATCGTACCACCTAAATATATCCAAGAACAGGGTGCAGAGAATTTTGACATGAAGCCTGTTGGTACTGGTCCATTTAAAATGACTGATTATCAACGTGATAAACAAGTAGTTATTGAGCGATATGAAGATTATTGGAATAAAGATGCTATTAAACTAGATAAAGTAACATTTAAAGTGATTCCAGAAACAGCGACGGCACTGGCAGAATTACAAACAGGAAATATTGATATTATGACACGTTTAGAGGTTTCGCAAGCGGCAACAGCAGAAGGAACTGATTTCATTGAATTAAAGGATGTGTCCACTCCTACAGCGTATTCAATTCGTTTTGATCCAGCACAAAAGCCTGTTGATGATGTACGTGTTCGTCAAGCGATTAACTATGCCATTGATAAGGAAACAATAGTGAAAGAAATTTTAGGTGGCTATGGCAACCTCATTAGTTCGTTCCAAAGTAATCTATCTTTTGGCTATAACAAAGATTTAGAGCCATATCCATATGATCCAGAAAAAGCAAAAAAATTACTTGCAGAAGCTAAGGTTCCTGAAGGTACTACACTTGAATTCTTTATTCCAGGTACGGATGGAACATTTAAAGAAATAGCCCAAGCAGTAGCATTTTATTTACAAGAAGTGGGATTGAAAGTTTCTATTAATAGTGTGGAAAATACTACATTCCAATCAGAGTTAATACCACAAGGGAAAGCTGGTCAAATGTATAAAAATGGCTGGGGTGGTTGGACTTTAGATTTTGATAATACAGCTTATTTAATGTATCACGAAGGGGAATTCTGGAATCCATCCTATAAAAATGAAAAAGTTGAACAATTATTAGCGGCAGAGCGAGCAACGATTAATAATGAGGAGCGTCAAAAAATCTTTAAAGAGCTGACAGAAGTGTTATATGAAGATGCTGCAGAAGTTAATTTATATTCTGAGGTTGAAATATACGCAGTGAATAAACGAATAAAAGATTTCCAACCACCTCATGATGGCCGCTTTAGATTTGAAGGTGTCACTGTCGAGTAAGTAAAAAATTATGAGATAGTATGCTTGTCATACTATCTCTTTCATTTCAAATTAGGAGGATGGAATTATGCTTTCCTATATACTACGACGTTTATCGCATACAGTGTTGGTGATAATTGCTGTCTCATTAATTATATTTTTCGCCATTCGTTTAACGGGGGATCCGGTAAGCATCATGTTCGGTGCTGGGGAACCTTCACAACAAGCAGTAGAGGAACTGACAGCAAAGTTGGGTTTAGATAAGCCTATTTGGGAGCAATATATCATATTCATGAAAGATTTAGTAACGCTTGATTTTGGTACATCGTATCGTTCGAATAGTCCAGTTTTGGAAATGTTGTTAGAACGAGCATGGCCAACACTAGCACTTGCTTTAGGGGGGATGACTGTAGCATTGTTAATCGCTATTCCTATCGGTATCCTATCTGCAGTTTATAAAGGCAAGTCCATTGATATTTTTGGTCGTATTTTTTCTTTATTAGGTATCTCTTTCCCTAATTTTTGGTTAGCGTTTATGCTAATCTTGATCTTTGCTGTTCAGTTAAAATGGTTACCTGTATCGGGCTTTGATGGGTTTAGCTCATTGATCCTTCCATCCATTGCATTGGGTCTGATTTTATCTGGTATTTTAGTTCGATTAATTCGTACCTCTATGCTTGAGGTGCTTAAAATGCAATATGTGACAACTGCTCGAGCAAAAGGAATTAGAGAATGGCTTGTCATTATTCGACATGCCTTTCGAAATGCCTTATTGCCAACTGTGACGTTTGTTGGGTTACAGTTCGGTGGACTTTTAGGGGGGGCTGTTATTGTAGAGCAAGTATTTTCTTGGCCAGGAATCGGAAGATTAATTGTTGATTCTATTAATCAACGAGATTATCCAGTCGTACAGGGTGGAGTAATTCTCCTAGCTCTTATCATGATTGTCGTTAATCTAATTGTGGATTTATGTTATTCATTAATTAACCCAAAAATACGCACTGGAAGAGGTGACAATTAATGACACAGATAATGGAAGCAGAAACAGTCGAAATAAAAAAGGTTAGTAGAATAATAAGTATTTTAAAGTTTATTAAAAATAATCCAACTGGGATAATCGGTCTATTATTAGTTGTCACGACTATTCTATGTGCGATATTTGCCCCTTATATTGCTCCACATGATCCAGGAGCAGCTAGTTTAGGACATCGTCTAGATTTGCCTAAATGGTTAGACGATACTGGTAAATCTCAATATTTACTTGGGGGAGACCAAGTTGGACGGGATTTGCTAAGTAGGATTATATATGGTGCTCGTATTTCCCTTTTGGTAGGGATTTGTGGTGTGCTCATTTCGTTAGTCCTTGGAACATTTCTTGGAATTGTGTCAGGGTATTTTGGGAAATGGATGGACGATTTAATCATGAGGTTAGCTGAAGTTCAATTAGGTCTGCCATTTATTTTACTAGCAATTGTAATTATGAGTGTATTTGGAACAGGGATTGAAAAAATCATTATTATTCTTGGACTTACATATTGGGTTAGTTTTGCTAGGCTAATTCGAGGGGAGATTTTAGCTCTAAAGGAACAAGAATATATACAGGCTGCAAAGGCAATCGGAGGCACACATTTTAAAATTATCCTTAAGCACATCTTACCAAATGTTGCTTCTTCGATTTTAGTGTTAGCAACGATGTGTATCGCAGAGTTTATCTTATTAGAGGCTTCACTAACATTTTTAGGGTTAGGTGTTGAACCGACAGTACCTTCGTGGGGCGGAATGTTAGCAGACAGTCGGAATTATATGACGTCAGCTTGGTGGATTTCTGTATTTCCAGGTATTGCAATTATGTTAACTGTACTAGGCTTTAATTTACTAGGAGATTGGCTACGAGATCGCTTAGATCCAAATATGAAAGTTTAGGTGATAGTGTGAACTCAAAAATATTTTCAATTTTATTTAATAAGAATGAAACCCTAAAAAAGCCTTCTTTATTTATAAACTTACCTACAAATCTTGTTCCAATCGGATTGATTGATTTTTGTGCGAGGTTAGGCTTAGAGTCAAATGAAATAGATTTTGATTTATTTCAAGCGTCTAATCAGCAGTACTCAATGGAATTTTTACAACATAGTAGTACATTTATTTCACAGAATGGATCTATCTTTACACTCTATTATGAAACTGAGTCTTCGCTGTCAACGTTGTTAAGTACGATAGCAAGTGAAGGAATGGCCGAAACGCATACAGATATTCCATCCTCTTATTATGAAAGTTTAAGTCATCTGTGGTCAGCCTATGGAACTGGTGAGAAGGACGAGGCACATCCACATCAGCATTTAAGTGTGAAAATTAATTTACAACAAGAAATCATGTCAAACGCCATTATAAAAGAAGTTTGCTATCTTGCATTACGTTTAGGACTGTATGCTACCTCTGTTTCTTTACCAGTTGTCACAGAAGATCATCGACAGTTCTCGATTGATATCAAGCAAGGAACTGAAAATTTCATGGAGTTAAGTTCTAGAAACGTTATTCAAATTTGTGGTACTAAAGATTGCTTACCGACTGTCCTACATTCAATAGCAAAAGAAAAGCATGTGTCTGAAGGTGGCTTATTTGGTGTTTGGGAGCTAAACGAAAAACAAGTAAATGTAGCAGATTTGTTGTATGAAACAACATGGGAAGATGAATCGGAAGCATCGTATATTTTAAATGCTTTGCAAGATGAACCAAATAAAATGCTTGATGCTGAAATCTATCTTACAGCTTCTAAAAAAAATCGAGATGAATATTGTTTAGATTTGTATAAGAAATTTTCAAATTTAAAGACAATTACAGTTCGCTCTGCGTTTAAAACAGGGTTATACTGGATATTAGAGGAAGTACTTCCATCTGTTTCGGGTCATTTTGAACAAGTAAAAATAATATGTAAAGATGGGGTTAATCAAAATGGTTTAGAACAACATAATCGCTGGATTATGGAACTTTACCCAGTGGACGAATTGATTGAAATGCAATATGGCATACCGAAAGAAAATGTACAATTTGAGCTTTCAAGCACACAGCAGCACATCTATAGTGTCTATGTTGATGATCTATTAATTGCTGAATTAAATCCGCTGATTAGTGAATTGGATTATGTTGATGGTCAGAGAAAAGTCTATCCAACTACAGCGGGGTATAGGTTATTTGAAGATGGGAAACTGGTTCAAGAAAATGCAATATTGTCAGATCGTGAGCGTTTCTATAAAACGTATATCAATGGGTTTCTTCCTCAGATAGTGGGAAAATTAAATATTGATGTAACAAATCGTGATCAAGGACAATTGTTCCCTTTATTTGATCGCATCGAAATTGACTTTACTTCATCTGGAATTGAAGAAGAATTAAACGTGAAGCAAGAAGCAAACTCGTCCTTTGAAGCGTTATACGAAGACCTTTATTTTAACACGCTTGATTATTTTAATGAACTCGGTCGCCGATTAGTTAATCAACCTTATCAAGCTCCTGGTGGTATTATTCCCTTTATTCATATAGAGGAAAATATTTATAAGCCTATTAAAAGTGTAATACGGGCATACAAATGGCATGAAAAAACCAATTTAGTTCCAGTTACAAAAAGAATTTTATTTAACCAAGAGGGGCAATTTGAAACAGTAGAAATGTATTTAGGTAATTATCTGAAAGTAATGAAAATGAATGATAATTTAAAATACAAAATTAAAAATGTTTATCAACTATCAACGCGGTATCAAAATTATTCTGAGGTCAAACTAAATTATGGGGATATATCTTACAAAGGGAATGTCATTCCATTTTTTGAAGTGACTGAGCCTATTACTAGTGACTTTTATTCAGGACTTAAAAAATCGGATGAAAAGCATACGATTGTCTTTGAAGCGGGCCATCATCCAAACGAAGTATCTAGTACACCTGCTATATTAGAGCTCATGGAAGATATTATTTGTCACCATCCTGAAATCTTAAAAAAGATTAATATAATCATTATTCCGCTATCAAATCCAGATGGTTATGAAATAATGGAGAGCTTGACAAAAGAACATCCAAAATGGAAACATCATGCTGCAAGATTTAATGCGGTAGGTTTAGAGTTTGCCTATGTCAAATTCCAAGAAAGTGTATTTGGTGAGGCAAATGTTTTACCACTTATCTTAAAAAAATGGGCACCTGATATAGTGATTGATGATCATGGAATCCCTGCTCGTGAATGGGTTCAACCATTCGCAGGATATGCGTGTCCACCTATTTTCCCTGTTTCTTACACGCTTCCAAGTGCTAAGATCTACGGAATTGGTCGATATGCGGATTATGATACGAGGGAAGTCCAGGCTACGAATCTAGAACGAGTAGCTGAAAAAGTGAATATGATTTTTGAGGGTACAATATTTGCCCAAGAAAATGCTTATTGGCGTGAACGCTACTATAAATATGGCACAAAGTGGGATCCACAAAAGTACCCAATTGAAGAAATGGGAAATATAAATTTTTATCGAAGTATGGAAGTTACGCCAACATACTCATCTGTAAGTATATTACGCTACCCGCAGTGGGTGGCTCTAGATATCATTTCTGAAGTGTCTGATGAAATTGTTTATGATGAAGAATTAACTTCTTGTATTGAAGCACATAAATTATTTAATCAAGCTATTATTGAAGCAGCACTTTCTACTAAAGTAAATAAAATTAAACAATTTGGACGCTACTTTAAAAAACGTCCGATAGAAATCAGGTGACAAATATGACAAAAATATTAGTAACAGGGTTTGAACCATTTCTTGATTTTAAAATAAATCCAACAATGCAAATTGTGGAAGCATTAAATGGAAAGAAGATAGATAGCTATGATATCGTCGGACGAATTTTATCTGTTGATTTTCAGCAATCAGCGGAGCAATTAAAACAACATATAGAAGAAGTGAAACCACAAATCATCATTTCATTAGGGTTAGCAGGAGGACGTTTTAAAGTAACACCAGAGCGCATTGCCATTAATGTGAAAGACGGAGAGCCTGATAATAATGGCTATACACCCGTTGATGAGAGTATCTATGAGGAGGGGGAGGATGCTTATCTAACAAACTTACCGATTCGCAGTATGGTAAATCGTTTGCAGGGAGAAGGATATCCAGCGGAAATCTCCAATACAGCAGGTACATACTTGTGTAATAACATTATGTATGAGGGGCTTGCTTATGCCCAGCAACATAAAGGGGTTCGTGCTGGCTTTATTCATATTCCAGCATCATTTGAGCTGGCAATCCAACATGGCAAAATTCCCGGCTGGAATATCGGAGATTTGATAGCTGCAGTACAGCTTTGTATTGAGGAGACGGCACGTGCAACCAATCATTGATTTTCCTCATTCGATGTGGATTAGTCAACATACTATTCGTTTTGCATTCAAGGAGGAAATCTCCCACTCAAACTTTCACGCGGTCCAAACGTTTAATCGTTTTCTGAAACAGCAGCTACGACATAACCTAGTTGAAAGTGTTGCAAGCTACCATACAGTAACAGCTTATATTAAACAAAATATAGATGTTGAACGTTTAGAAATGCAGTGGCTTGAGATGCAAGCCTCCACAACAATTGATAAAGGAACGAATCGATTTTTAAAAATCCCCGTCTGCTATGATGAGGAATTTGCCTTAGATTCAAAGCGCGTCATGAATTTTACAGGTTTACCTTTTGAGGACATTAAAACATTGCATATGTCCAAAAGCTATTATGTGTATTTAATCGGCTTTTTACCAGGCTTTCCTTACTTAGGCGAGCTTGATTCTAAATTATTTGTGCCACGCTTACAGAAACCAAGGGCATCTGTATCAGCAAGCTCTGTTGGAGTTGGGGGTGGACAAACAGGAATCTATCCTGTCGATTCACCCGGTGGCTGGAATATTATAGGAAAAACACCGTTGGATTTATTTGATGTTCATGGCAAAGAGCCATTTTTATTTGAACTTGGTGATGAAGTTCAGTTTTATGAAATAACCAAACAGCAATTTTGGGAAATGAAAAGCAAAGGAGTGTAGCGTTTGAAGCCACTTCTGCTCGTAACAAAACAAGGGGTTTATGGTAGCTTACAAGACAAAGGAAGGTACGGCTATCGGGCATTTGGTATTCCGTTATCTGGACCAATGGATAACCGATCGTTTCAAGCAGCTCAGAGAATCTTACATCACCACCATGATCAAACGTCTTTTGAAATGTTTGTTGGTGGTTTTGAATTTGAGGCGCTTGCTGATTGTGTTTATGTATTAACAGGGGGGCATAGTACATGCTTGGTTAATCATGTACCAATCGAAATGTGGAAAACATTCCATTTAACGAGGGGAGATAGATTAGCTATCAAGGGTGTCCATCAAGGCTCTATTGTTTACTTAACTCCATTAGGAGGTTTTCGTACAAACGATGAGCTTGGTAGCCAATCCTGCCTTCCGCTTGGCAATTTGGGAACACGGATTACAAAAGGAAGTATTTTGTATGGGCAGGTATCATCGTCTTTAAAATATAATAGAGGGCTATATGCACCCTATCGTCCGAATTTTGACAGTTCCATTACGGTTCGATTGTTTAAAGGACCGCACTTTCATTTATTTACAGAAAAGAGTCAGCAACAATTTTTACAAAATCCTTTTCAATTTATCGGCGGCAATCGTATGGGCTACTACATAAAAGGACCTGCCTTACAACTTCAGGAAATGAAAGATATACTGTCAGAAGCTACACAGTTCGGTACGATCCAAGTGCCGCAAAGTGGTGATCCCATTATCCTAATGGCTGATGCTCAAACAGTAGGAGGCTATCCTATTATTGCGACAGTTCATGAAGAGGATTTACATAAAGTAGCACAAATGCGTATGTTTAACACTATTCACTTTGTACTGGAGGAAGCATGATGCCAATTGATATTAATTGTGATTTAGGTGAAAGCTATAATGCATTTATCACAGGTAAAGACGAAGCACTATTAGACTATGTAACTTCCATCAATATTGCATGCGGCTACCATGCTGGACATCATTCGATTATGCATCAAATTGTCCGCAGTGCCATTAATAAAAATGTTCATATTGGTGCACATCCAGGCTATCCTGATCGAGAGGGATTTGGTCGCCGCAATATGGAATGTAGCCCAGCTGAAATTTATGATATGTTAGTTTATCAGATTGGTGCCTTACAAGCATTTGTGCAGATTGAAAAAGGTACGCTTCATCATGTTAAACCACATGGCGCTCTCTATAATCAATGCGCGAATGACCGTGAAAAAGCGTTAGCTGTAGTCAATGCAGTGTATGATTTTAATCCGCAGCTTATTTTATATGCCTTATCTGGTAGCCTCATCGTAGAGATTGCTAGAGACATAGGGCTTCAAGTATATGAAGAGGTTTTTTCGGATCGACGCTATAACGATGACGGCACATTAGTGAACAGACAGGAACCAAATGCCTTAATACAATCGGAAGAAGAAATGCTAGTGCATGTAAAAGGTATTTTGACTGCTAATGAAGTGTTGTCAGTCCAGTCCCAAAAAATTAAAGTTGCGGTGCAAACCTTATGTATTCACGGAGATGGCCCACATGCGCTAGATTACGCAAAAAAAATTGCAGGTGTCAGACAGCAACTGCAATAAAATGTAAGAATGGATGCCCTAAACAAGGCATCCATTTTATTTAGATTGTTGTCACTAGCTCAACAGCTTCTAGCACAATGGGCGTACCAGCAGAAAGTGTACCTGTGACAGTATTGAACGTTATTTCAGTTGTAGAAACTGTATAGGCACCACCCTCCTGAAGAACACCATTGATATATAAGTTATAGTAACCATTTGCGACTTCTGGGAATGCTGTTGCGGCTGTACCGCTATCATTTAAAAACGTTGTTGCAGCGACTGTTGTGCCATCTGCAATGGCTAGTGGTGCAGCTAAGACGTTAAAAAATCTTGTAGAACTACCTGTTACATTGACGTGAATATTAATAATGGAAAGTGCCACCCATTTCACCTCCTTTCATTTCCTTTATTTTGTTGTAAAGCCTAGCGATTCGATAATAATGGGTGTTCCTCTATACAATGTCGCATTATAGGGTACGATTGTCAGGGAGGCTGGGGTTACCGTATAAATACCGCCTTCCTGCATTACTGCATTAATATAAAGGTTAACGTAACCATTGGGTGAAAAAACTGCAAACTCAGTAACGGAATTTGCTTCATCATTCCAAAAGAGATCGGCTGGAAGAGTTGCCCCATTAGATAGATCAAGATCAGCTGTAACGATATAAAAATATCGCTGGATCGTTGGTATAATCGTTCCTTCTGGGACTATTTCAGTAGGAGGATTAATGGGTATGCCGTTAGTTGCCTTTATACGGGGCCAGATAAATCGATCCTCACAGTTACATGAGCAATATTTTTCAATGATTTGATGAGGCTTAGGATTCATCATATGGCATCACACTCCCTTCATAAAAAATATAACTTTGCCCCGAATATGCTTACTATAAAATATGAAGTAAATACAAAAAGAACTAGTTGACCATCTATCATTTGGCATAGATTTTTTGTATAAACATGTTTTTGTAAGGATGGAAACGTTGGCATATATGCTTTAAATTAGTGTTATACTTTGCTAGTTGAATAAGGTAGAATACTAATTATGAATAATTAATGAAAAAGGGGTTACTGGTTTCATGAAAGATTTTGAACAACAATTGGAGGGGCTATTAAAGCAAGCCTCTTTGCAATACATAATTTATCAGCATAATGGTGATACAGAGCGTATGGATAAAACATCACTTTTTGCTCGAAAAATTCAGCAAAAAGAGTATGTGATTGGCTTTGCAGGCCATTTCTCTGCAGGGAAGTCAAGTATGATTAATGCGTTGTCTGGTGAAAATCTACTGGCATCTAGTCCAATTCCAACAAGTGCGAACATCGTAAAAGTCCATAAATCAGAGGAAGACTATGCGATTGTTTACATGCACAATGAAAAGCCTGTAAAATTTGAGGCTGGCTATGATTTTAAAACAGTAAAAGAGCTAAGTAAAAATGGGGATTTAGTGTCACAGATTGAGATTGGACACAGTGCCTCTACACTACCACTAGGTGTCACTGTAATGGATACGCCTGGGGTAGACTCCACAGATGATGCACACCGCATGTCAACGGAATCAGCATTACATATTGCCGATATCGTATTTTATACAATGGACTACAACCATGTGCAGTCAGAATTAAATTTCCAATTCACAAAGCAATTAATGAAATATAATCCAAATGTTTATTTAATTGTCAATATGATCGATAAGCATAAAGATAATGAATTGAGCTTCGAAGAATTTAAAGCAACTGTTCATCAATCCTTTGCAGCATGGGGTGTTGTACCGAAGGGTGTTTTCTTCACATCATTAAGAGAGCCTGAACATCCACATAATGATTTTGAGGCAGTAAAGAAAATCGTGATGGACAGTATGAATGATTGGCAGGAGCAGCTTGTACAAACAGCTACGAATACATTGCGTTTATTGCAAAGCGAGCATGACAATTATTTAATGGAAGAAAGACAGGATCGTTTAGCAATTGATGAAGAAATTTTAAGTGCGGATGACTGGGCACACCATCAAGATATTTTAGAGCAATACAATAAATTAAATCGTCAGGTTGAATTATTCTCAGTAGAAGCTTGGAACGAAACGTTTGAGGAGCAACGTAAGGAGTTGCTCGCGAATGCTGCAATTATGCCAGCTGATTTACGTGATCGCTTACGCCTTTATTTAGAAAGTATGCAGGAAGGCTTTAAAGTTGGTGGGCTCTTTACTGCAAAGAAAAAAACAGAGGAAGAGCGAAACCGACGTAAAGAGGATGCGTATAGTGCCTATCAAAATGTGGTCCATGCACAAATTACGGGGCATTTAAAAGGCCTTATGAAAAAGGCATTGAAGGACGTTAGTGCATTAAACGAGGAACGTGCCGCTGCCATTGATGCCTATGTATTTGACTTACCTTTTTCATTGATTGAGCAACAAGTTCAAACAGGCGCTATTTTAACAGGTGATGCTGTGCTAAACTTCGCTAACCGTGTCGCAGAAGCAACAAAGCGCTACTTCATTCAGGAGACAGATAGCTGGAAAAATGCGCAAGCGCCAACACTTGAAGCTGTAGCAACAGAAACTGCTGCACCGTCAAAATTAAAAATGGCGGGTATGCAGGACAAAGTAGATGCTATTAATGCGGTTCTTGAAATTGAAGGCTATCAGCAATATAGTGCAAGCACTATGCATCAAGCGAGCAATGAAATTCGTCAAGTTGCCAATCAACAGCTTACAAATTGGGAACAATCATTTAAGCAAGATTTAGCAGAAATTCGATTATTTGACGAGTCCATGTTGCAGCCAAAAGAGCAAATCATCCAACAAGAGGAAGCTCAGCAAGCTATTAGTGCAACGACTCTACCAATCGAAGGTGTGATTAACCGTGCACTCCATACTGCCAATGCAGTCAAAGAGGTGCAAGGCTTTGCCGAAGTTGCCCAATACCTTGAAAATAAAGTAGAACGTTTACAGAAAAAGGATTTTACGATTGCTTTGTTTGGCGCATTTAGTGCTGGGAAATCTTCCTTCTCGAATGCTTTAATGGGAGCCAAGGTGTTACCTGTATCCCCAAACCCAACAACTGCGGCCATCAATAAAATTCGTCCAGTTACACCTGAGCACCCACATGAAACAGCGGATGTACAGCTTAAAACTGCAGAACAAATGCTAGAGGATATTCAAGGCTCCTATGCGGCGATTGGTTTGTCTGTCTCGTCATTGGAGGAAGCCTATAATCGTGCTGATGAAGGGCTTGCCGTTCAGTTAACGGACGAACGTTTAAATGTTCATAAATCATTTATTCGTGCCTATAAAGAAGGCTATCCAACCTTTAAGTCTGAGTTTGGCTCTATTCTTCGTGTAGACCGTGAAGAGTTTGAAAAATTTGTAGCACAAGAGAATAAATCTTGCTTTGTTGACAATATCGACTTCTATTATGATAGTCCATTAACACGTATGGGCGTGACACTTGTTGACACGCCAGGAGCGGACTCTATTAATGCCCGCCATACAGGCGTAGCATTTGAATATATTCGTAATGCTGATGCCATCCTATTTATTACGTACTATAACCATGCCTTTGCCAAAGCTGACCGCGAGTTTTTAATCCAGCTTGGTCGTGTAAAGGATGCATTTGAGCTTGATAAAATGTTCTTTATTGTCAATGCGATTGATTTAGCAACAACGGATGAAGAACAGGAAGATGTAAAAGGGTATGTACGCTCAGAGTTACAACGCTTTGGCATTCGCTTCCCAAGACTATATGGAGTATCTAGTCTTTTAGCGTTGAAGGAAAAGGTAGAAGGTGCCGATTTAACATCAGGTATGCCACCATTTGAAAAAGACTTCCATACATTCTTAAATGATGAATTGAGTGCATTAGCCGTTCAAGCTCTTGCAGAGGAAGTTGATAAAACAGAGCAACGTTTGGCGGATTTAATTGCCCAAACAGAGGAAAACTTAAAACGTAAAGATGAGCGACTAGAGGAATTAGCAACACTTGAAAAGCATATTCAATCGAAGTTCAGTGTGCTGAATACGAGCATGTTAGAGAGTGAAACAAAACAGGAGCTTGATGAGCTACTCTATTATGTTCTTCAGCGTGTTTATTATCGTTATCCTGAGTTCTTTAAGGAAGGCTACAATCCTTCTACCTTTGCTGCAATGCCAGCACAGCAAGCATTGGAGCATGCATTAAAAGAAGTGATGCAAAGCTTGCGTTTTGATTTTACTCAAGAAATGCGTGTAACAAACTTCCGTTTATCGCAGTTCATTAGCAAAAAGATGCAACAACGTTTTAAAGATGAAGTACGCGAATTAAAAGAGTTAAATCGAAGCTTCTCATTCCTAGCCTTTGAATCTTCTGAGCCAAATTTATTGGATTTTGAAGGACCGTTTGCGGATATTTCCAAATATGCTAGCGTAAAATCTCATTTCCGCAATCAAAAAGCTTTCTTTGAAAAGAATGAAAAAGTGAAGCTGAGTGAGGCATTAGAAGCTGTAACAAAACCAGATGCACAAGATTATTTAGATGCACAGAAAGTTTCTCTCATGACATGGGCGATTACGTTTATTGCAGAGGAAGCCGAAAAATTACGTTACTATATCTATCATCAAGCGCTTGAACAAATTGACACAGAAAGATTAGCCTTACAAGAAGAGAGTCGTTTAGCTTCTTGGAAAGCGATTTACGCACAATTACAATACGCATGAGGTGATTCTAATGGGAAAAGTATTCAAATCAGTGGATGAAATTCAGTTTAATGGCGTCCGTTTTATCGATGCTCGTTTCGATCTTCAGGACAAAGAGGCTGGCAAAAAAGCATTCGAGGAAGGTCATGCTACTGGTGCTATCTATATTGATTTAGAACAGCAGTTATCGGATATGGACAGCAAAGAAGGTCGTCATCCAATGCCAAGCAAAGAAAAATTGGCATCCGTTTTTCAAGAACTAGGATTACGGTATGAAGATCAGATTGTAGTTTATGACCAAGGAGCAGCTCCATTTGCCCCACGCGCCTGGTGGATGCTAACCTACGCTGGTTTCCCAAATGTAGTGATTGTCAACGGAGGTGCCCCTGCGCTTGAGGCGAAAATTCCTTTTACCAAGGATATTATTAAATATCCCCCAACCATCATTGAGTTTGATTGGAAAGATGAGCTTTACGCACCACGCCAAGCCGTAAAAGCCATTGTGGATGGAGAGGTGAAAGCCACTTTACTTGATGCGCGCGCTGCTGAACGGTATAGAGGGGAAGTAGAGCCATTGGATAAAGTAGCTGGCCATATCCCAACTGCGAAAAACTTTGACTGGGAGCAATTGAAGTCAAATGGTCAACTAAAGGCAAACGATGCATTACGTCAAAAAGTTACACCTGATGAACAGGTTGTTGTTTACTGTGGAAGCGGCGTAACAGCCTCTCCGCTTTATGCTGTATTAGCAGATGAAGGCTATGAAAACATCCAATTATATGTAGGCAGCTTCAGTGATTGGATTACAGAATATGACGTGGAAAAAGGCACAAACGAATAACAAGAAACGCTCACTTCGGTGGGCGTTTTTTTATAGAGCGGTGGATAGAGCGTAAAGTAGAGGTTAGAATTTAATGTAGCGGATAACCTGCTCAAAGTGGCGGATAAGGAAGAAAAAGTGGAGGAT
>NZ_JPVR01000069.1 GCF_000772935.1 Lysinibacillus boronitolerans JCM 21713 = 10a = NBRC 103108 | reverse complement strand
TGCTCCTCCAATTGTTAGATGTGTCTAACAATTGGGGAGCAGTTCATAAAAGAGAAGGGGGGTTTTAGGCTATTGTGTTACACGAGCTGTCCAACGAGAGAGGTCAGCGTCTTTTGCATCAACAAGCTCTGCTGGGAATATGAATGTCCAAGGCTTTGTAGAGTTTGGTTGGACAGTTAAAATTGGATTCATTTTAAATGAACCTTTTGCAATTTGTTTTCCTGTTGCATCAATAATTTCTAACGGTAATTGCTCTAAATTGATTGCTTTCTTATGTCCATTGCGGATAAAAATGGTTGCATTTAAATTACCATTGTCAGCTAGTTTTGCTTGTAAACCAGTGAAGTTTACCTCTGTTTCGCCTAATTCTGGTAGAGTTTTGACGATTTTCGCAAGCTCTTCTTTTTGTGCCTCTGGTAATTGTTCTTCCCATGATGGATCTAATTCTAATTGATGACCACGAAGGGAAACGAGGTTAAAGGCAATTTTCCAACCATCTTCTGGCACTTCATCGGCTTTAATTGTAGCATTTTCAAACTCAAACACCCATGGACGGGCACTTTCTGCTGGAATTGTACCTAGTGCTTTAAAATCGAATTTTTTAGATGCTACAAGCTCATCGTTTTTATCCAAGATGAAAAGTTCAATTTCTCCTAGTTCAATTGCTTGGGATAAGGATGAACGGAAAAATGCACGAACAAGCCATTTACGAGTGAGTATGTCTTCTTCAATACTAATAGAAGATAGTGATAATTGATTTGGTTTCAATGGTTCTAGCTCATTCGCTAGAAAGTTAAAAATGTATTTTTGTTCTTGTGGCACATCCCACTCAGGATGGAAAGATAATTTTGTTTCTACATCACGATTATCACCAGTGTTTTTTGCAGTATTTCCTAATAAATCTTTTGAATCAATTGTGTTTTCCTGAACAACTTTATCTGATTTTTTAAAGAATGAGAATAAGCCCATTATTGTGCCTCCTGTTGTGCCTCAACTGTTTTCATGAAGCCTGTAATTTCAATGATTATTGAACGACGTAATTCTTGGAAGTTTTTACCGAATAATTCAAGTCCTTCGCGTTGGTAAATACGCATTGGATCTTCTTGCTGATAGTGACGTAAACCGATTCCTTCTTTTAAATGACTCATTGCCTCTAAATGCTTTACCCAACCGCTATCAATATGGCTAAGCATGATTTGTGGAAGTACTTCCATTACTCTTTCGTTTTCAGCAAATTTCTCCATATGACTTAACAGTTCTTGTTCAGAAGGCTGAACATCCATTAAAATTTGCTTTACTTTTCCAACTTCGCGATCGATTGTCACTGGTGTGATGAACAGGGAGTTAAGTGCGTACTCCATTTGATCATAATCCCAATCAATAGAAGATACATCTTCTGGTGCGGCGTCATGGACAGCGAATTCAACGGTTTCACGAAGCATTTTTTTTAGCTCACCCATCAAGTCTTCACCAGCTAAAATTTTGTCGCGTAAGCCATAAAGAACCGTGCGCTGGTCATTAATGACATCGTCTAGCTTTAGGTTGTATTCACGCATGCCGTACTGTGAACCTTCAACAATACGCTGTGTACGGTCTATAAGCTCTTGTACCTCTTTATTTTGAATAATACCCTTATCATCTACAATCATTTTTGCAGAGAATTTTTCTACTTCTTCTTTTGCGTAGCGGCGGAACATATCATCTTCAATAGAGAGAATGAAGCGGCTTTCACCTATATCACCTTGACGACCTGAACGTCCACGTAACTGATTGTCTACACGGCGGCTTTCATGTTTTTCAGTCCCAATTACATATAAACCACCAAGTTCATGGACATCATCACCTAGCATGATATCTGTACCACGACCAGCCATGTTTGTCGCTACAGTAATACGACCCTTTTGACCTGCCTGTGAAATAAGTTCAACTTCTTGTTCAACTGTTTTTGCATTAAGTAATTGGAATGTTAATTTTTCCTTTTTTAGATACTCAGCTACAGTTTCAGACTGTAGTATCGATGTTGTTCCAATAAGAATTGGCTGGCCTTTTTCGTGGCGCTTTTTCACCTCGGCTGCAACATACTTATATTTTGCTTCTTGTGTGCTAAAAATAATATCAGGCTGATCAACACGTTGACGTGGACGGTTTGTTGGAATTTGGATAACCTCCATGCCGTACACTTCACGAATTTCCTTTTCCTGCGTTTTCGCTGTACCTGTCATCCCAGAAAGCTTAGGATACATACGGAAATAGTTTTGAATAGTAATTTGCGCTTGAGATTTATTTTCATCCGTAATGGCTACGCCTTCTTTAGCTTCAATTGCTTGATGTAAGCCATCAGAAAGTGAACGACCTTCTAAAATACGACCAGTAAACATGTCAACAAGCTCAATTTTGTCTTCTTTCACAATGTAATCAACATCGCGCTTAAACATAACATGTGCACGCACAGCTTGGATTACATAATGGAAAAGTGTTTGATGTTCTAAGTCATACAGATTGTCTACATTGAAGGCTGCCTCAACCTTTTCTATACCTTTATCTGTAAGAGAAGTCGCCTTTGTTTCTTCATCGAAATCATAATCTTCGTCTGCTTTAAAGCGTTTCGCTAACATAGCAGCAATACGATGCAATTCATCGTTAGAAGGCATTTTACCTGCGATAATTAACGGTGTTTTTGCTTCATCGATTAATACACTATCCACTTCATCGATAATAGCGAAGTGATAAGGACGCTGTACTTTATCTGCTAAGCTATAAGCCATATTGTCACGTAAATAGTCGAAGCCAAACTCAGTACCCACACCGTATGTAATATCTGCATTGTAGGCTTCTTTCTTTTCACTTGGTTCCATCATCGGTACATTTAAACCGACAGTTAAGCCAAGGAAACGATGGATTTGACCGACTAGCTCATAGTCACGTTTCGCTAGGTAATCATTAACAGTAATGACATGAACACCTTTACCTTCTAATGCACGCACATAAGAGGGAAGAGAAGCAACAAGTGTCTTACCTTCACCAGTAGGCATTTCAGCAATATTACCTTCAGTTAATACTAGACCACCGATAAGCTGCACATCAAAATGACGCATTCCTAATACACGCTTTGAGGCTTCGCGTACTACAGCAAATGCGTCTGGGATGATTGATGTAATAGGCTCACCTTGTTCTAATTGATCTTTGAAAATAAAAGTCATTTCTCGTAATTCAGCATCTGACTTGTTAACATATTTTTCTTCAAGATTGTTAATTTGATCTACTATTTTGTAGTAGCGTTTTAATTGACGAGCACTAGTTTGCTCTTTGTTACTTTTGAAAATTGAGAACATGAAATATACGCTCCTTTAAAGTTGTCTACATGCTAGACACTCCATTATTCTATCAAATTTTGCGTATGATGACTACAATTGACTGTATAGGAATCTATTAATGCTAAAATGTACAAAATATTTGTGAAATCGTGGAAAATGTTTAGAAAAAGTATATTTCAATGCTTGTTCATGCTATAATCAATTTGGATTTCAATGTAGATTATTTATTTGAGGAGGAGAGACATGCTTTACGTGTCTTTAATAGCAGCATTCGTTGCATCCATTTTGTTAACTCCATTAGTGAAACGTTTAGCGTTTAGAATAGGTGCAGTTGATGCACCAAACTATCGAAAAGTACATGCTCGAATAATGCCAAGACTTGGCGGTTTAGCCATTTTCCTTGCCTTTATTATTGGCGTGACGATTTTATACTCATTTTTAGTCCATACGAAACATGGTAGTAACGAGGCTTTATTAGCTATCATTATTGGTGCTTGTATAATCGTGATCACGGGTGTTATTGATGATATGCGTGAGATTTCCGCTAAAGCAAAAATGCTAGGTCAGCTAGTTGCAGCACTGATCGTTGTTTTTGTAGGCGGTATTGAAATTGAAATGGTTAATCTACCGTTCTTAGGTACATTAGACTTTGGTTTACTGAGTATTCCATTAACGATTATTTGGATCATCGGTATTACAAATGCCATTAATTTAATTGATGGCTTAGATGGTTTAGCTGCAGGTGTTTCTACAATTGCACTGATTACATTAGCCGTCATGGCATTTATTATGAGCAATATGTTTGTTTTAGCGTTAGCAGCCATTTTAGCTGTAGCTTCACTTGGTTTCTTATTTTATAATTTCCACCCAGCTAAAATCTTTATGGGTGATACAGGAGCATTGTTCCTTGGATTTATGATTTCTGTGTTAGCGTTACTTGGTTTTAAAAATATTACATTCGTAGCTTTAATCATCCCAATTATTATCCTTGGTGTTCCGATTTCAGATACATTCTTTGCGATTGTTCGTCGTGTTCGTATGAAAAAGAAGTGGTCTGACCCAGATAAATCACATTTACACCATCGATTACTCGATATGGGCTTTACTCATCGACAAACAGTCCTAATCATTTACGGAATTGCAGTGATGTTTGGATTAGCAGCTATCATTTTCTCTATGGCAAAGGTGTGGGGAGCTATATTACTTGTAGCGGTCATCCTAACAGCTATTGAAATCTTTGTAGAGGTTATCGGGTTGGCTGGTAAAAACTACAAACCATTATTAAATTTTGTACGGATATTTAGTAAATAAAATATAAGCAATCATACAATTTGTATGATTGCTTTTTTATTGTTAAATTTGTGAGTCGTTAGACAATGAGAAGCTCTTTCTAAACCGTTTTTTATGTATAAGGAATGGAAGAGAAGGGAAACTTAAATAAGCAGTTTATCGATTACAAGGAGGGGTAAATAGAAAGGGGGGTCAATCAATGAAAAAGTCACGCAAAAAGACCATAGACAAGTTATTTGTCTATGGTCTGAAAGGTCTTATTCAATAGCTGAATTTTCATCGCTGCTAGCCGCGCTGTCTGTTCCTGTATTGCCACTAGTCAGGCTCGATGATTGTTCATTTTGGCCAAGATGGTTTTTGAAAATCTCTTTTACTTCTTCAACAGAATCTTGATTTAACTGGTAATAATAAATACCAGTAGATGTATCATCCGTGCCATCTAATGTTAAGGAATCGATACGTGGTGCGCCTTTAGATAAATAAGATAAGAAGGACTTCATTTCAGTGAATGTCATATCTGTTTTCATATTATCACCAAGAGCTTTAATGACATCATCATATTTCGTAACGGACTTAACAGAAGCGACTTTTTTAATAATCGCAGATAGAATTTCCTGTTGACGTTTACCACGCTCAATATCATTATCTTGTTTACGTGTTCTTGCGAGTGCAAGTGCCTGACTACCATTTAAATGCTGTAAGCCTGGCTGTAAGTTAATTGTAAACTTATCAAACTCATCTAATTCATGTAAAGCATAAGGTACTTCAGCTTCAATACCACCTAAAGCATCGACTACATCAATAAAGGCATTGAAATTCATACGTACATAGTAATTGATTGGAATATCAAATAGTTCCTCTACTGTTTCAATAGTAGTAAGTGTTCCACCCATAGCATGTGCATGAGTAATTTTATCTTTATAACCTACTTTAGGAATATAAACGTATGAATCACGGGGAATGCTTAGCATTTTAATTGTATGAGTTTTATTATTTAATGTAGCTAAAACGAGTGCATCAGAACGTGAATGGTCTGATCCCTGTCCTCGATTATCACTATCATCAACTCCGACAAATAAAATAGATACATTATCGTGTACTGGCTCTACACTTTCTTCGCGTTTTGCAGAAACCTGACGACCTTCTAATTCCTCATATGCTGAGTCTGCAGCATGCTCTACCTGTTTTGTAAGGTAAACAGCATAAGCCGTTACACAGATCACCAAGCTTGCTACTAGGAGTAGTGTAACTTTTATAATTAAGGAAGCTTTAGAAGACCTCTTTTTATTTGGACCAACAGATCTTTTTTTCATAATAGATATATTCTCCTCTAATTATTGGGAATAATAATGCGATGAAGCTAAATTTTATTCAATTTTAACTAAGTAATTGTGTGGACAATAAAATAGCCTAACAAAAAAATTATACTATGCATATTTAGTTTCGACAATTAAAACTATTTAATTGACAATAAATTCTACAAATTGAGCATCTTCGAAAGTGATAGAAGCCTGTCCATTAGTCAGTTCAGTTATCCAACTTCTGAACTGTTCCTCTTCCTCTTTTAGCACAGAAACAATGATTTCAACACCCTCCAAATAACGTATTTCCTCTAGAGTATATGATGAACTTCTTATTTCATTTTCAACTTTTCCTAGCCATGTATAATCAATAGCCACTTTCATGAAATGATGCAATTTACGTTCAACTACCTGTGCAGCAATCAATCCCTCTGTAGTTGCTTTTCCGTATGCACGAATAAGACCACCACCGCCGAGCTTAATGCCTCCAAAATAGCGAGTCACAACAACGACCGTATCTTTTAATCCTTGTTTTTTTAAGACCTCTAACATAGGGACGCCTGCAGTACCGCTAGGTTCCCCATCATCATTTGCCTTTTGAATATGATCATGCTCTCCAATAATATAAGCGGAGCAGTTATGAGTTGCATTATGATGCAATTTTTTTATACCATCTATAAAAGAAATTGCATCCTCTTCCGTTTCTGCACGTTCTATATAAGTGAGAAAGCGAGATTTGGAAATGACAATTTCGCTTTCACCATATCCTTTTACTGTTAAATAGTTTTCTCTCATTTGTATCAATCTCCTTTTAACTAGAGTTCTATTCTATAATTTTCATGAAGAAAAAGCATTAAATTTTAGCATGGTAATGCTATAATAGGTGTAGACTATGGAATATGTGATTTTAGTCTATTAAATTAGTAAGTAATCATAAGACATTAGACTGGGGAGTATACTATGTTTTCAAATGATACCTTCGATTTAAAGTCGCTTGATGACATTTTCAATCGAATGTTAGATACAATCATGAGCTCAAAGGATGATATCTTTATTATAAGTGAACAAAGCCGCAGAAGCTTTGAAGATATGCAAAAAGAGCTAGAAATTGTTCGAAAACAAATATCAATCGTAATTGATGATGGCGATGCATTGGAAAAAAGTACGCAGCTTGCTAAACAACGACTTGTATTAGTAAGTAAAGCTTTTGATAATTATACCGAAGAACAAGTTAGAGAAGCATATGAAACTGCACATGATTTTCAAGTAAAGCTCTCCGTTATTAGAACACAAGAAAAACAGCTACGGGATAAAAGAGATGATCTAGAGAGAAGATTAAGAGGATTACTCGATACGATTGAACGTGCTGATCATATTGTCAATCAGGTAAATGTCGTTTTGAATTACTTAACTTCAGATTTAAGAAATGTTGGTTTAGCCCTTGAACAAGCAAAAATGAAGCAGGATTTTGGGATACGTATTATTGCAGCTCAAGAAGAAGAGCGTAAGCGTTTATCGCGAGAGATCCATGATGGACCTGCCCAAATGCTTGCAAATGTACTCATGCGCACTGATTTAATAGATAGAACGTATCGTGAAAAAGGTATTGAAAAGGCTTTGGCTGAAATTGCCGATTTAAAGAAAACGGTACGTAATGCTTTATCTGAAGTGCGACGTATTATTTATGATCTACGACCAATGGCACTTGATGATTTGGGAATTATTCCGACATTAAAGAAGTATTTATCGACAGTAACTGAATATAATCCAGGTGTTGAAATTCATTTCCAATCGAGAAGTACAGAAAAACGTATACCATCAAATTATGAAGTATCCATTTTCCGTTTAGTGCAAGAATGTGTAACAAATGCCATGAAGCATGGAAAGTGTAAAGACATTTGGGTGAAGCTTGAATGGTTAAAAGATGCCGTTAACATTGTTGTAAAAGATGATGGAATAGGCTTTGACCCACAAGTAGTGAAAGACCATTCCTTTGGGATTTTAGGAATGAAAGAACGGATTGAAATATTAAATGGTACCATTACCATTAATAGTGAGATCAATCGAGGTACGACGGTGTTATTTAAAATACCGTTAGAAGCTGAATGATGTAACTGTTGCAGAAATTTAGGGGGTAAAGGACAAATGACAAAGATTATTATTGTAGACGATCACCAGCTATTCCGTGAAGGAGTAAAACGCATTTTAGATTTTGAAGATACGTTTGATGTAGTAGCAGAAGGTGACGATGGTACAGATGTGGTTACGTTATATGCTGAAAACGAACCAGACGTAGTGCTTATGGATATTAACATGCCAGGCAAAAATGGAGTAGAAGCAACGGCAGAGTTAATTACTGAATTTCCAGATGCAAAAGTGATTATGCTATCTATACATGATGATGAAACATATGTTACACATGCATTAAAATCAGGTGCTCTTGGCTATATGTTAAAAGAGATGGATGCAGATGAAATCGTTGAGGCGATTAAAGTTGTTGCCAACGGTGGCTCTTATTTACATCCAAAAGTAACGAAAAATCTAGTAGCAGAATTTAAAAGACTTTCAGAACATGAAAATAAAGGGAATTTCCATCAAACGGAAATTCGTCGTCCATTCCATTTGCTAACTAAGCGTGAATGTGAAGTGCTGCAATTATTAACGGATGGCCAATCAAACCGTACAATCGGTGAGACACTGTTTATCTCTGAAAAAACAGTTAAAAACCACGTATCAAGTATTCTACAAAAAATGAATGTTAATGACCGTACACAAGCAGTTGTAACAGCTATCAAAAATGGCTGGGTTGAAGTACGCTAATTGCTAAAACTGTTTTTAAAAGCTACTTTTTATTGAAGTAGTTTTTAAAACAGTTTTTTATTATTTTTTGGTAATAATTTGCATTGAGCCTACACAATGATGAATAGGTCATTCACAATTTTGTAACATTACTATTCATTTGTATGAACATGATAACTAGCAGATCATGCAACATTTTACAGCCTAATGCGTCATAAGGAAGATGTAGCACCTAAATGTTGAAAATGCACAACAAAATTCCTACGAAAGCATTTATATGCTACAATATGCGCGGGAGGTTTTTTGATGTTAAAGAAAAGTTTTCTAGCAGTTCTAATCTTATTAGTGTTAACTGCCTGTGGTAATAAAGATGAGAAGATGAGTGATGAAGAACGAGATAAAGTAATAGAGGATGGTACAGTTGGCTTTGAAATGATGGGTGGAAACGTAGAAAAGGCTGATAATGTACCAGCGGAAGATGAAAAGGCTATTTTAGCATCTTTTGATGAGTATATTGCTGCATTAAATGCTGAAGAAATTGATCGTTATATGAATACTATCTCGAAAAATCCAAAGGGTTTTAAATACGATGAAGAAAAAACATATGCAACAGAAGTATTTGAACAATTTGATATTAAGCGTGAAGTAGAGAATGTAACAATTGCAAAGTATGACTCAAAAGAGGCACAAGTATTTGCCAACATGAAAATGCACTCACTTCAGCTTGAGACAAATGTCGAACATGAAAGTGCAGGACGTCAGGTAACAGTCTTTGTGAAAGAGGACAATGATTGGAAAGTGACAAGTGTCTTTTATATTGGTGATGACTCACAGTCAAGTACAGGAAATTAACAGGAGCTATCTTCATTCAACATAAGAATTGAGTGAAGATATGCCTATTATACATAGACAATGAATGTGAAATGGAAGCTAGCTTACTAGCACAACTCTAGAAGGGCGAGAACGTGAATTCGGCGTTCGTCATTCATTTCACATTCATTTCTTTTTGTTTTTCGTAGTTTGTATGAAAGCAAAGTGATGGCAACAACAATTGCACCAATAAGAAATAGATTGTAAACTAAGAATCATAGGAGAGTGGACATGGATGAGGACGGCAATCGTAACAGATAGTACTGCATATATTACAGCTGAGGAACGTGCACGCTTAAACATTCACATGATACCTTTAAGTGTCAATATCTCAGGTCAATTATTTGCAGAAGAGGTAGATATTACAGCATCTGAATTTTATGATAAGGTGCGTGGTGCCAAAGAATTTCCCAAAACAACACAGCCTCCAATCGGAGAATTTGTCGCTCTTTTTGATGAGCTTGCAAAGGATTACGATGAGGTAATTTCTATCCATTTATCGAGCGGTATTAGTGGAACATACCAAGGTGCAGTACAGGCTGGTGAAATGGTGGAAGGCATTAATGTTTATACCTTCGACAGTGAAATATCCTGTGCTGTTCAAGGCTTTTACGTTTTAAAAGCGGCTGAAATGGCGAAAGAGGGCTATTCAGCGAAAGACATACTTGCAGCATTAGCGGACATGCAGCAGTATATCCGAGCTTACTTCATCGTAGACGACTTAGCACATTTACAGCGTGGTGGGCGTTTATCTTCTGCCGCAGCATTAATTGGTGGTTTATTGCAAGTAAAGCCTGTTTTACATTTCGTGGACAAGGTAATTGTACCTTTCGAAAAAATCCGAACACGTAGAAAGGCATTAAAGCGTGCTGAAGAATTGCTAGCAGAGGATGCCAAAAAGTATGAAGCGATGGACGCTGTTGTCATTCACGGCAATTGCCCTGCTGAAGCGCAAGAATGGCTAGAGCAATTAGCCGCAACGTACCCGAACGTGAACTTTAAATTGAGCTATTTTGGCCCTGTTATCGGTACTCATTTAGGTGAAGGGTCGATGGGCTTAGGATGGACAAAAAAATAACGAATTGTCAGAAGTCTCTACAGCCAAAGTAGAGACTTTTTTCTATGAAGGGAGAGAATGTAATGAGGTATAGGGGTTGGTTGTTACCACCAGCATTACGTGATTTTCATGAAGGGCGTATTTGGTTAAAAGATCATTCTCCATTTTCATCCGTAGATCTTGAGAAAGCGATACAGCGAAAATACGTCAGTATAATAGAAGGAATTCAAATGAAGCCAGCTATAAAATGCAATCGTTGTCACAATACAGACCCACATTTATTCACACAATTCGATTGCTCAAAATGTCAGCAACAATGTGTCTACTGCCGACACTGTATTAAGATGGGGAGAGTCAGTAGCTGTACACAATTGATGATTTGGACAGGCCCCAAGGCGATAAAAATTAACAAGCATTCATTAAAATGGGCAGGGCAATACACCGAACTCCAGCAACAGGCAGCAAATGAAACCTTAGCAAGTATGAAAGCAAAACGCTCGCATTTAATTCATGCAGTTTGCGGTGCAGGCAAAACAGAGCTACTTTTCCCATCTGTGTATGATGCATTAAAGCGAGGGCTACGAGTTTGTATTGCTACACCACGGACAGATGTAGTGTTAGAACTGTATCCACGCTTTCAACAGGCTTTTCCTGAAACAACCATTCATGCTTTATACGGTGGAGCACCTTACCAAAATGGCTATGCACAGCTTGTTATAGCAACAACCCATCAGCTCTATCGATTTGAGAAGGCATTTGATGTCATTATTGTAGATGAGGCAGATGCTTTTCCTTATACATTTGATGAAACCCTTCAAAGAGCAGTAGAAAAGGCTAAAAAGGAAAAGGCTCCTCTGGTATTTGTGACAGCAACCCCATCAGCAGCATTACTCCATACTTTCCAGCAAGAAAGCTACTCTTTTATTCCAAAACGCTATCATAATCATCCATTACCAGTCCCACAAGTGCGTTCTTTATGGGGCTATGAAAAATGCTTCAAGCGAGGTAAAATCCCTAAAAGGTTAAAAAAGTGGGTAGAGGAGCGCTTACACCAAAAGGACCCCTTTTTACTATTTTTCCCGACAATTGATTTAATGAAACGTGCAACACCTCTTGTTCAAGAGTTAAATGAAGACATATTAGCTGTACATGCAGCTGACCCTGAGCGGAAGGAGAAGGTGTTAAAGCTACGAAATAAAGAAGTTCCGGGCTTATTAACCACTACGATATTAGAAAGAGGCATTACAATCAGCAATGTACAGGTGGCTGTTATTGGGGCAGAATCATTGATATTTACCGCCAATGCACTCATTCAGATTGCAGGCCGAGTTGGACGAGATGTTCAATTTCCAGATGGGGAGGTCTTATTCTTTCATCACGGCATCACGGCAGAGATGGATGAGGCATGCGCAAAAATTCAATTTTATAATAAGAAGGGATTTTCTGAATGAATAAAATAGAATCTCATTGTTTAATGTGCACCCAATCGTTAAAAATAACTATTTCCTGGAAAATGATTCTAACCAAGCAATTCTCGCCGACTATATGTGAAAGATGTGTCGCTCGTTTTGTACCTTCTCAATCTGCTACATCCCTTTATCAATATAATGAGGCGATGAAGGATTACTTACACCAGTTAAAATTTCTTCAAGATGTGGCTCTTGCAAAGGTATTTCGGCAGGAGCTTCATAATCGTCTCACCAAAGAAAAAGCGATAATTCTACCCATTCCAATGCACCCTCTCAAACAACAGGAGCGTACATTCTCGCATACTGATGAACTATTAAAGGCAGCGCATATTCCTTTTATACAATTATTAGAAAAGACAACGACAGAAACCCAAAGCTCCAAAAATAGAGAGCAACGTATACAAGCAGCTCCACTTTTTCGCTTAAAGGAGGGTGCACAAGTCGAACATAAAAATTATCTTCTTTTTGACGATATAAAAACTACGGGGACAACTTTACAGCATGCTGAACATGTTTTAATGCAATCGGGTGCTAAAAATGTCCAATACTTCACATTAATTGAAGGATGAAAATACCAATACATTATGTATAATAGTTAATGAGACAGCATTCGTAGATAAGTTTTCTAGAAAGAGGAGGAAGGCCAATGGCAGAGGTTCGTAATTGTCCGAAATGTAATGAATTTTTTAATTATACGGGAGTCCGAGAAGTGTGTCATAAGTGTGCACAATCAGAGGAGGAGCTTTATCAAATCGTTTATCGTTTCTTACGTAAACGTGAAAACCGTGCGGCAACAGTAGAACGAATTGTGGAAGCAACGGGGGCAGATAAAGACTTACTGTTTAAATGGGTTCGTAAAGGCCGTTTACAGCCAGCTATGTTTCCAAACCTAGGCTATCCATGTGATAACTGTGGTCATCTAACGACTACAGGAAAGCTCTGCTCGAAATGTCAAGATGAATTAAAAGCAGACTTACGGACATTTGAAGCTGCCAAAGAGTTTCGCCAAAGTGTTGAAGAACGTGACCGTGTAACCTATCACTCAGATCGTAAACGTTAATTACGCTAAGTGTGTTAATTTTAAACAAAATTAGCACACTTTTTTCTATGTGAAAACTTAACATTATGTGAGACAATCCGAAATAATAGTAAGATAGGATTTAGAGATGGGGGGTATTGAAATGAAAATTACATCTTATGGAGTTAATGCAGTAAACGCCTATAAAAACCAAGTACGCAATGCAAAATCAAATACAAACAAGGCATCTTTCGCCGATAAAATTGAAATTTCAAAGGCTGCGCAGGAAATGCAAGGGGTTTCAACATACAGTACAGAGCGAGCAAACCATGTTCAACAATTGAAAAAGGATATCGCTTCTGGTGAATACAAAGTAGACGCTCGTAAAGTGGCAGAGGATATGCTGAAATATTATCGTTTCTAGGGAATAGCAGAAAGGGTGTATAACGATATGTCTGTAGAAGCAATTAGTTCTACACTAACAATGCTAGAGAGAATGCATAAAAGCTTACTCGAACTAGCCTTTAAAAAAACAGAAATTATTAAAAGTGGCGATATCGAAGCTTTAGACCAATTGCTCAAGGACGAGCAGGCACATGTAGCGGCCATCGATAAGCTCGAGCAACAGCGTCAGAAACAGGTAACGGACTACCTTGAAGCAAAGGGACTTGCTTCATCTGACAAAACAACTGTCGCGGATGTCATCGAGGCTGCTGAACAACAAGCAGACAAAGCAACACTTTCAGCAGTTCGCGAACGTTTAATGCAAATTATCAATGACCTACGAAAACAAAATGATCTAAATCAAAAACTCGTTTTCCAATCATTACAAATCGTCAACCTAACATTAGATGCAGTAAGACCCCGTACAGAGCAAATGAACTATTCCAGCAACGAAGTACGTGGAACTAATACCATAGCTAAAAAATCATATTTCGATTCACAAGCATAACAAGGGAGGAAGAAAAATGCGCTCAACATTTATGGGCTTAGAAGCTAGTAAACGTGGCCTCTTCACACAGCAAACTGCTTTATATACAACAGGTCATAATATTTCCAACGCCAACACACTAGGCTACTCTCGTCAACGAGTAAATATGCAGGCAACACCAGGTTTCCCAACGGCTGGATTAAATTCACCTTACTATCCTGGCCATCTAGGGACTGGTGTCGAAGCGACATCTATCCAACGTATTCGCGATGAGTTTATTGATCGCCAGTATCGTCAGGAAACGAACAAGTTGGGGTATTGGGAATCTCGTTCCAATGCGATTTCACAAATGGAAGATATTCTTGATGAACCATCACAATTTGGTTTGAATGCAGCGTTAGAGCAATTTTGGAAGGGACTTCAAGACGTTAGTACGAATCCAGAACAGAGTTCATCACGAACGGTAGCGATTGAGCGTGCAAACCATTTGGCAGAATCCTTTAACTACATGGATACCCAGTTGAAGCGAATTCAAGGGAATTTAGGAAATGAAATAAAAGTAGCGACAGACCGCATTAATTCTATTTTAAAGCAAATAGCAGCGATTAATAAGCAAGTACAAGAAGTGGAGCCAAATGGACTTGTGCCTAATGATTTATATGATCAGCGGGATATTTTAATTGACGAATTAAATGAGTACATCCCTGTATCAATCAAAAATGTGGAATCGGGTGGTTTGGCAAGTGATGTAGCTGAAGGCAGCGTTACGATCATTTTTAAACCATATGGTACAACGACGGAAATTAAGTTAGTCGATGGTAAGGACTTTGCCAGTATTGCAGTTAATAGTGGTACAAATCAAATCGATGGTAATGATTTAACAAATTTATTCAATAACATTACTATAACTGGGTCAGGAAATACTAATTCAGGGAATGTTACATACAATCAACTGGAACCAGGCAAAGGGAAGCTTTTATCACTAATTGACTCTTATGGCCATGATGCAAATCAAGGCTATTACCCAGAAACAATTGCTAAATTAGATAAATTAGCATCTGAATTTGCCAAAGTATTTAATGCTATGCATGCACAAGGATATGATTTATCAGGTAATCTGGGTATTCCTGATTTCTTTACAACAAATCCTCTTGGGGGCGTCATAACAGCAGGGAATATTAAAGTAAATGATGACCTTACTGCAGATCCATCCAAGTTAGCTGCTTCTTCTCAAAAGGATGAAGAAGGAAATGGTAAATGGGCTATTGAGCTGGCGAATCTTCAGTCGATGGTTCAAAATGGCGGAACAGTAACTATATTAGGGAAAACGATAACAACAGGTGACTTAGATGGGGCAACTTTCAACTCTTTCTATCAAGGAATGATAGGGAAGATGGGAACAGATGGTGAAGAGTCTTATCGTTTAAACAAAACATCTGAAACATTACTATTGTCAATTTCTAACAGTCGTGCGTCGGTTAGCTCGGTTTCTTTAGATGAAGAGATGACAAACATGATTACATTCCAACAAGCGTATAACGCGAATGCTCGTATGATCACAGTTGTCGATGAAACATTAGATAAAATCATAAATGGAATGGGTCGAGTAGGATTATAAAAACACTAGAAAGGAGTTTTTACAAACATGCGCGTAACACAATCGATGTTATCCAATAACATGCTTTTAAACTTAAATCGAAGCTATGGCAAAATGTCCAAGCTGCAAGACCAAATTAACTCTGGTTCAAAAATCACTAGACCTTCCGATGATCCAGTGATTGCTGTAAAAGGAATGGGATATCGTCGTGATTTAGGTCAAGTTGAGCAGTATACACGGAATATGAATGAAGTAAATAATTGGCTTGATACAACAGACGAGTCACTTAACCAAGTCGGTGAGCAAATGAAGCGTGTACGTGAACTAGTGATTCAAGCTTCTAATGATACAAATACACCTGACGAACGTGCGAAAATAAAGGAAGAAATTGATCAAATTCGTCAACAAATTCAAGACGTAGCAAATACTAAAATTGCTGATCGTTATATTTTTAGTGGGACGAATACTGGTAAACCATTGTTTGTAGAAGCTACACCACCAAACCCAGATGGTTTAAAAATAATTAATGCTGATTATCAACTTTATGACGGAACGAATATTAATGCTGGTACTGCAGATGAAATAACTTCCCCAAATGGGGATGTACAAATAGAGGTTTATGATGGAATAACGTTACAAGTGAATACTCCTGGTGCAGATTTATTTGGTAATATCGATACGTTAATGGGGAAAATTTCTAATTTATTAGATCCAGAACGCATTGTTCCTCCCGAAACTGTACCGAGACCTGCTACAGGTGCTGAAATTAGTGAAGCGTTGGGTGGGTTTTCAACGGATAGTAAGTCAGATGATATTACTAATATGCACAATAAAGTGCTAGAAGCCCAAGCAAATGTTGGGGCACGACAAAACCGTGTTGAATTAATGGAAAATCGTTTATCAATTAGGGAAATTAGCGTTACTAAACAACTATCGAACAATGAAGATGTTGATTACTCAAAGGCTATTACAGAAATGGTGACGTCAGAGTCCATACATCAGGCTGCACTTTCTGTAGGGTCAAGAATTATTCAACAAACATTAGTTGATTTTATTCGCTAAAAATTTGAAAGTAAGCGTTTGGACTATTTAAATCCAAACGCTTTTATTAAAAGGAGAAAAAGATATGAGACTCCCTCAAATTCAAATCCATACAACAGATGCCAAACTAGATCTTCATATTGGAAAACCCAGCCAGCACATTGAACAACCAAAGGCTACGCAACATATTGAGCAACCAGCAGCCATTTTAGAAATCAATACTACAAAAGGTGTATTAATAATTGATTCTTCGCAAGCAAGACGAGACCTGGGGATAATTGGACCGATTGAAGCCACAAAAAATGCCGCTAAAGAAGGTCAACAGGCTGCTTTGAGTGGAGCTGCAAGACGTGCGAGTGAAGGACGAAAAATGATGATGTCAGCTGGAAAAGGGCAGGGACGAGCGACTATTCAAAATATCGCCAAGCAAAATCATGGACCCCATCGTGTGCAATTCAATATTAAATTTGTACCATCAGTAGGATCAGTAAAAATAGATTACACACCAGGCACAACTGACGTTAATATCCAAAGAAGAGAACCCATTATTGACGCAAAAGTGAGTAAACCTATTCATGAATACACACCTGGTAAAGTAACTGGTACAATGGTTCAAAGACCTAAAGTGGAAATTGATGTTATTGATAAAGGAGTGTCAACGCTTAATGAAGCTAAACACAAAATTTATAGGTGAAGTAGAAGTTACTGAACAAGAGATACTTACATTTGAACATGGTTTACTAGGGCTAGAAGATGAAAAAAAATTTGTTCTTCTACCGATTGATGCTAATCTACCACTCGCGGTATTACAGTCAGTGAACAAAGTAGAGATAGGTTTTGTTGTTGCCTACCCCTTTGTATTTAAAAAAAACTATAGTTTTAAAATTAGTGACGAAGATAAAGAACAGCTACATATAGAAAACGAAGAAGATGTTATTACTTACTCCATTGTAACTTTGAAAGAAACCTTTCAAGATTCAACGATGAATTTATTAGCACCCATTGTTATTAATGTTAAACAAAAATGTGGTAAGCAGATTGTTTTACAGGATAGTAAAGCTTATCCATTACGTTTCCCAATGCACTCCTTGGAAGGAAGTGCTAAATGATGCTTGTGCTTTCTAGAAAAAAAGATGAATCTATTATGATTGGTGATAAAATAGAAATCAAAATTTTAGCTATAGACGGAGATCAAATAAAGCTAGGGATAATTGCACCTAAAACTGTTAAAGTACATCGATCTGAAGTTTTTAAGGCGATTCAAGAGCAAAATAAAGAAGCGCTGTCAACTACTTCAAATCTATTGGAGCAATTTAGAAATTTATAATCAAATTGTTTAGAAAAAAATAAAATATTTTTTGTAATACTATTAAACTATTTTTAATAGATACGATATAGATAGTGTAGGGGCAGGAAGTACATACAATACAACCTAATCCAACAACATTTCACATGGATGTGAGATGACAAAAACTATTATTCAAGGAGGAATTCCAAATGAGAATTCAACACAACATTTCAGCTTTAAACACACACCGTAACCTTGGCTTTAACAACACTCAAGCTTCTAAAAACCTTGAGAAATTATCTTCAGGTTTCAAAATCAACCGTGCTGGTGACGATGCTGCTGGTTTAGCAATTTCTGAGAAAATGCGCGGACAAATCCGTGGTCTTGACATGGCTACTAAAAACGCCCAAGACTCAATCTCATTAATCCAAACTGCTGAAGGTGCACTTAACGAAACACACTCTATCCTACAACGTATGCGTGAATTAGCAGTTCAATCTTCAAACGATACAAACACTGCTCAAGACCGTGCAGAATTACAAAAAGAGATGGACCAATTATCTCAAGAAATTACTCGTATTTCTACAGATACAGAGTTCAACACACGTAAACTTTTAAACGGTGACCTTTCTGGTTCATCAAATGCTGTAACATTCCACATCGGTGCTAACTCAAGTCAAAATATTAAACTGGAAATTGCAGAATTAGATGCTGAAGCATTAGATGTTGCAGGTCTTTCGGGTGCATCCACTGCCTTAACGGGTATTGCAGGTGCAACTGTAAGCAATCGTACTGGAGAAGATCTTACTATAAAGTATGAAGCTGTAGACACTAATCCATCAGGTAAAGCAGTAACTCAAACAACTGCAACTATGAGTAACGATGGTAAAACTGTTACTATTAAATTAGCTCAAGAAGCAGGCGGAACAATTACTGCAAGTAACCAAGATGTTGTAGACGCATTAAAACAATTAGGTTCTTTATCTGTAAAAGAAACAGGTACAATTACAGGTTCAGCTACTGTACAAGCAGATCAAACTGTAAATAAAGCTACAAGTGTTACTGAAAAAACAGGTATTGATATTTCTACACAAGGTGCAGCTGATAAAGCAATATCAACTATTGATAAAGCTCTATCTAAAGTATCTAACGAGCGTTCTAAACTAGGTGCGGTTCAAAACCGTTTAGAGCACACTATCAATAACTTAGGTACATCTTCTGAAAACCTAACAGCTGCTGAGTCTCGTATCCGTGATACAGATATGGCTGCTGAAATGATGGCATTCACGAAGAACAACATCTTAATGCAAGCTGCTCAATCTATGCTTGCTCAAGCAAACCAACAACCACAAGGCGTTCTTCAATTATTAGGTTAATCCTACTAATAATTTCAACCTTGCGACTTTTATGTCGCAAGGTTTTTTCGTGTTATCGCCCTATATAATTAAGAAAAAAAACCGATATAATAGTAAGTAGAGAATGGGAGGATTTATTCATGAATGAATTAATGCAAGAGACACAACAATCCTATTATGAATATGTTATAAGAATTGAACAGGGCTGCCAGCAAATTGCTAACATGTTACGTATTGGCCAACAAGCAGACGCTTTACAAATAATCATCGATTTAAGTGAAGGAATGGGTTGGTTAGTATCAGTGGAGCATTATATGATTGAACAAAACTACAAAGTCAATAGTCAAACAAAAGAAGCGCTTGATATGCTAAATGAAATAAATCATGCATTAGAAATTAGCGATTTTGTCACTGTAGCGGACTTATTTGAATATGAAATTGCACCAATGTTTGCAAGTGCATCTGAGTGGATTTTTGAAAAGATAGAAAACTGATACATAAAGGTAGGGAAAAACGTGACTGTAAAAGATAAAGTCATTTTAGTTACTGGAGGTACTGGCTCCTTTGGAAAGAAATTTATTAAAAAGGCATTAACAGAGGGAGCTAAAAAAATTATTGTGTTTAGCCGTGATGAACTGAAACAATATGAAATGAAACAGGAATTTACGGACAATCGTTTGCGTTTCTTTATTGGTGATGTGCGTGATCAGGATCGATTACATCGTGCATTTGATGGTGTCGATATTGTGATTCATGCAGCAGCAATGAAGCATGTAGATGCTTGTGAATATAATCCATTTGAAGCTGTGAAAACCAATATTCATGGTGCACAAAATATTATTGAGGCAGCTATAGATTGCGGCGTAGAAAAAGTGATAGCACTGTCTACAGACAAGGCATGTGCACCCGTGAATTTATATGGTGCTACAAAATTAGCATCAGATAAACTTTTTGTTGCAGCAAATGCCTATGTAGGGGATAAAAAAACTAGTTTTTCTGTTGTACGTTATGGAAATGTTGTGGGTAGCCGTGGCAGTGTTGTTCCTTTTTTTAAAAAAGTTAAAGAAACAGGAAGAGTACCAGTAACGGATGAACGGATGACACGTTTTTGGATTACGCTTGACCAAGGTGTTCAATTCGTACTCGATAATTTAAAGCGCATGCATGGTGGAGAAATCTTTGTACCGAAGATTCCTAGCATGAAGGTTATGGACTTAGCACGTGCTATTGCTCCCGAATGTGAAATCGAAATTATGGGCATTCGCCCTGGTGAAAAACTGCATGAGGCAATGATTATGGAAGATGATGCAAGGCATACCGTTGAATTTGATGACTATTATATAATCCAACCAGAATTTCCATGGTGGTCCAAAAAATATGCTGAGGGCGGGAAAGCCTTACCAGATGGATTTGCTTATACAAGTGATAATAATAACGATTGGTTAACCGTTGAGGAGTTACGTAAATTAGCGGAGGGTATGTAGATGATTGCTGTAATTGGAGGAGCAGGCTATATAGGATCGCACACTGTAAAGTATTTAGTGCAGCAGGGAAAAGAAGTTGTGGTTTTTGATAATTTAAGTACAGGGCATCGCGAGTTTGTCCCAGAACAAGTTCCTTTTGTAGAAGGGGACTTAGCCAGAAAAGTAGATATAGAGAATCTATTTAATCATTATCCGCAAATCCATACTGTTATTCACTTTGCTGCGTTTGCATATGTAGGAGAATCTGTCATACAGCCTGCAAAATACTATCAAAATAATGTTGTGAATTCTATACAATTATTAGATACAATGTTAGCGCATAATGTGACAAACATCGTATTCTCTTCAACATGTGCAACATATGGTAATCCATTGGAATTACCAATTACAGAAAGAAATCCACAGAAACCTATTAATCCGTATGGACGGACAAAACTAATGATAGAGCAAGTAATGGATGATTATTCTCATGCATATGGTTTGAAATATGTTGCATTACGCTATTTTAATGCAGCCGGTGCAGATGTTGAAGGTGAAATAGGAGAATGGCATGAACCTGAATCACATTTAATTCCTTTAGTTTTGGATGTCGCTATAGGTAAAAGACAAACTATTTCTGTATTTGGAGACGATTTTGATACTCATGATGGTACTTGTATACGAGACTATATCCATGTAATAGATTTAGCAGATGCACATTATCGAGCAGTAGATTATTTACATAAAAATACTAGTAACTTGAAATTAAATTTAGGAAACGGTGAAGGTTATTCAGTATTAGAAATAATTCAAGAGGCTGAACGAGTTACGAACCTACCAATTCAGTATATTGTTACGAACAGACGGGAGGGAGATCCTGCTAAGCTAATTGGATCAGCTGAAAAAGCAAGGGAAGTATTAGGATGGCAACCACAATTTAATTTACAACAAATTATTTTAACTGCGTGGAACTGGCATCAAAAGAAATTTGGAGGTTAGCAATGAAACGTATTTTAGTAACAGGTGGCGCAGGCTTTTTAGGATCCCATTTAATTGATCGCTTAGTTGAACAAGGTCATGATGTAATTTGTCTGGATAATCTACAAACTGGATCACTTAGAAATATTCAACATATACAAGAGAACATTACATTTATAAAGCACGATATTACAGAACCACCTCCTGAATTAGGATGTTTAGATGAAATTTATAATTTAGCATGCCCTGCCAGTCCGGTGCATTATCAAGCTGACCCTATCCATACCTTTAAGACAAGTGTACTCGGTGCATTGCATTTACTTGAACTAGCTCGTCAAACAGGGGCGAAAATTTTTCAAGCATCTACATCAGAGGTTTATGGAGATCCATTAGTACATCCTCAACCAGAGCATTATTGGGGACATGTTAACCCAATTGGCATACGTAGTTGTTATGATGAAGGAAAACGTGGAGCTGAAACATTATTCTTTGATTATGCAAGAATGTATGATATAGAAATCAAAATTGTTCGGATTTTTAATACATACGGTCCTCGAATGGATGCTAACGATGGACGAGTGGTTAGTAATTTCATTGTTCAATCTTTACAAAACCAGCCATTAACAGTGTATGGAGATGGTTTACAAACAAGATCATTTTGTTATGTGGATGATTTAATTGAAGGATTTTTAAGATTGATGGCTACACCGAAAGAAATCACAGGTCCCATAAATTTAGGTAATCCAAATGAATTTACAATGTTAGAGCTAGCAGAAAAGGTTATTAAAGGTACAGGAAAAAAAATGCAGTTGCAATATGAGCCAATACCACAGGATGATCCACAGCAACGTCAGCCAGTAATTGATGAAGCAAAACGTTTACTAAATTGGGAGCCTAAAGTGATGTTAGAGGAAGGGCTTGAAAAAACAATTGCTTATTTCAAGGAGCGAGTGTAAATGAAAAAAGTACGAAAAGCGGTTATTCCAGCTGCTGGTCTCGGTACACGCTTTTTACCTGCCACAAAGGCACAACCTAAGGAAATGCTACCGATTGTTGATAAACCAACTATTCAATATATAGTAGAGGAAGCAGTAGCCGCGGGTATTGAGGATATTATTATTATTAGCGGACGTAATAAAAGAGCTATTGAAGATCATTTTGATAAAACGTATGAATTAGAAGAGCTGTTAACAAAAAAAGGTAAATGGCAAGATCTTGACGAGATCCAAGCCATTTCAAATTTGGCAAATATTCATTATATCCGCCAAAAGGAAGCGAAAGGTCTTGGGGATGCTATCTATTGTGCTCACCGCTTTATTGGTGATGAACCATTTGCCGTACTATTAGGGGATATCATTCTACAAGCTGAAACACCTGCACTAGCACAGTTAATTGAAACATATGAACATGAACAAGCTTCAGTAATCGGTGTACAAGCTGTTGATAGAAGTGTCGTCCATCAATATGGAGTGATTGATCCAGCTGGTAAGGTGGAGGATGGAAAAGCCATTGAGGTAAAAGGGTTTGTAGAAAAGCCAAAGGCTGAGGATGCCCCATCTAATTTAGCGATTATGGGACGCTATGTTCTAACACCTACCATTTTTAATGCACTAAAGGTTACGCAGCCAGGTGCTGGTGGTGAGATCCAATTAACAGACGCTATAGAATTACTTAACCATTCTGAACGTATAGTAGCTCATGATGTGAAGGGCAAGCTATATGATTGTGGTAGTAAAGTTGGCTTTGTCCAAGCGACAATTGATTTTGCGTTAGAGCGTGAAGATTTAAAAGATGAAGTGTTTGCTTATATTAGACAAGTGGTAGATAAGGTGGAAAAAGGATGACTAATGTAGCTGTTATTGGTACTGGATATGTAGGGCTTGTCACAGGGGTTGTTCTTTCTGAGATAGGTCATACCGTGACTTGTATTGACATTGATGATTGTAAGGTGAACAAACTAAAGGCGGGTAAATCCCCTATTTATGAACCAGGGCTAGATGAATTAATGGTCAAAAATATTGAAGCAAATCGATTAACTTTTACGACGAATCACGTAGATGCTTTTCTACATGCTGAAATCGTATTTATAGCTGTTGGTACACCTCAAAGTGAGAGTGGTGCCGCAGATTTAACCTATATTAAACAAGCTGCAAAAGATATAGCATTACATATTGTGAACGATACAATTGTTGTGGTGAAAAGTACTGTTCCCGTGGGCACAAACGATTTAGTTCAATCGATTATTGAAGAAAATATAGTAGCTAATGTAAAAGTAGAAGTCGTTTCAAATCCAGAATTTTTAAGAGAAGGTCATGCGATTCATGATACGTTTCATGGAGACCGAATTGTTATTGGGGCAGAGACTGAAAAAAGTGGCAGTATAATTGAACAATTGTTTAAACCATTAAGTTTACCAATTGTACGTACGAATCGTAAAAGTGCCGAAATGATTAAATATGCTGCGAATGCATTTTTGGCTGTGAAAATTAGTTATATTAATGAGATTGCTAATCTTTGTGAAGCAGTAGGGGCAAATGTAGCTGACGTAGCAGATGGTATGGGGATGGATCACCGTGTCGGGCGCGCATTTTTAAATGCAGGACTTGGTTACGGAGGATCTTGCTTCCCAAAAGATACAGAGGCAATAGCCTATTTAGCAAAAGAAAATGACGCACCATTGACAATTGTTGAGAAAGCAATACAAGTGAACACTAAACAACGTCAATTATTTTTAGAAAAGGTAATGCAGCATTTTAACGACAATGTAGTTGGAAGAAAAATAGCCATTCTAGGACTTTCCTTTAAACCAAATACAGATGATTTAAGAGAAGCACCATCATTATATTTAATAGAACAGCTTAAAAATAGAGGTGCAGAGATTACAGTCTACGATCCAATTGTTAGAGAGGCGACTACAATAGGTGTAACTTCAACAGAATTTATTCAACAATGTGTAGATAGTACGGAAGCAATACTTTTAGTAACGGAATGGGATGAGTTTAAAACAGTGGATTGGTCAGAAATAAGTCAATTAGTCCATAGTAAAGTTTTATTTGATGGACGCAATTTTTTAAGCAATCATAAGGAAATACAAACGAACTGGCAGTATTACGGTATAGGACAAGTATAAAAGGGAGGGAAGTCAGTTGGCACATAAAAAAATTGAATTACTGCAAAGTAAACAAAACCTACCAGTTATACAGGTAGAGCATGATGGCCATATGCTTCCGATACATAGTAAATATAATCCTGTTAACGAGGCACAACGTTTTATCGAAGCAAATGCAGCACAATTGAAGGCCTCTGACCATGTTTTATTTTATGGTGTGGGATTAGGCTACCATGTAAAAGAAGTACAAATGAAATACCCTGAAAAAATAATTTCAGTCTATGAGCCGATTGTGGAAGTATATGAGGAATTTAAAAAGAATGCAGATCGGATAGGGGTTTCAATAGAGGGGATTGCTAACCAATATGTGGAGCATACTGAAAGAGACTTAGTTATGCATTTAAGTAATTTTAGTATTAATTTTGCCCAAAGAGTCTTTCTACTTCAGCTTCCTATATATGAGAAAATCGCTAAAGATGAATATTCAAACTTTACTGAGTTGTATCGGCGCTTTTTGAAAGATAAATATAGTAATACAAGAGTTGAGGCGAAATTTAAGGATCGTTGGGCTATCAATATGTTAATGAATATCAAATCGACTTTTGAAACTCCAAATATTTTAGAACAGAAAAATAACATCTTTAAAGGGAAACCAGTGCTACTTGTTTCAGCAGGGCCATCGTTGTCAGATGAGATAGAGAATATACGTCATATAAAAAAAAACGGACTTGCTTTTATTTTTGCAGTAGGATCAGCCAATCGAGCATTAATTGCAAATAATATTCAGCCTGATGCTGTTTTGTCTTATGACCCACAGTCACATAACCATATGGTGTTTCAAGAGCTACGAGAAAAACAAATAAACGATATTCCATTACTGTATGGTACAACTGTAGGGTATGAAACAGTGCAAACCTTCCCAGGTCCACTTGCACATTTTGTAGTGGAAAAGGATAAGTTAACGCCTATTTTACATAATGTACAATCGGTAACTATTAACGATTCAGCAACAATAGCCAATGTGACACTGCAATTATTATACAAATTAAATGTTGGTAAAATCATATTAGTCGGTCAAAACTTTGCTTATAAAGGTAATCAATTTTATGCAAAGGGCATAACGAGGTGGACACCAAAAGAAGAACGAACAGGTGAAGAACCAGAACAAGTAGACGGCGAATTATTTGAGAAAGATCTAGTTGCTGTGTTTAATGTGGAATCTGTACATGGAAGCCAAGTCCAGACAAATCCGACGTTTGATTTAATGCGGAGAGAAATGGAACTTTACATTTCAACTTTACCAAATATCAATATTGTTAATACTACGATTGGTGGAGCTAAAATTGCAAATGCTCCTTTTCAAACGCTTGAAAGTATTATACAGCATGAATTAATAGAAAAAGTTGTACCAGCTAATTGGTGGGAACAGCTAGAGCATCATGGGAGAAAGGCTAACCAAGATAAATTACTAAACTTAGAAAAAGGTAGCCAAGCTTTTCCTAAATTGATCAATAAAATGCTGGAGATTTTGACCGATTTAGAGACTTATCACAAATCAATGGATATTAAAAAAATAGATACTATTTTAAAAAATTTTTATGCACGCTTCGAGATATTTAAGAAAAACCATTTTGTCAATACACTTATCATGCCAGTGATCCAATACTATGAAAGTAAATTTTATTCAGATTTAAGCATTTGCAATAAAATGCCTGTGTTAACAGAGAAATTATATGCTTCGGTGCAGATTTATCGCAAGTACTTGTTATTAACGATTGATGCTTATCAAAAGCTAGCGCCTTTTTTCCATGTAAAAGTATATCGACCGCTGAGAGTTAGTAACAGTTATAAATATTATGAATCAACATCAGGGATTTTCCATTTTGAAGGTAATTGGGAAAAGCAGGTTTTAGAAATTCAAACGAATTTTGAAGTTCAAAATACTGAAGAGAATGAAGAAGAGAAAAAAGAGATTGAGCTTGAAAGATATGGTTTTAGTGTTGATACAGTAAATTCTGAAACCCAGCTTATTTTTAAATTTAAAGGTACTAAATTACAAATTCTGGGGGCGAATCATGCTAAAGAGCTATTGGAATTAAAAGTAACAATTGATGGAAAATCAAACTTAGTGAAAATTGAAGATACTTTTAATAAAGAACTATATGGTACATTCCAGCAGCAAATCCTATTTGAAAAGTTAAATTTGAAAAATATAATGCATGAAGTGACAGTAGAAATTGTATCGGAAAATCCAGATTTTAGCTTTATGGGCATTGCCATTAATAAAGATGGTCGTGCTTATCATATTCATGAGGTTGAACGAATAGAAGATTTAGAAATTGGTAAACGTATTCGATGTTATTATGAGGCAAAATATAATACAGTTGGGGAATTTAGCGGTTTAGGGGAAGAAATTGCATTGCATTTATCTATCGAGGGTACACCTGAACCGAGTGGAGATTTTTATTTTATTATGGTGGATGAGAACAATGGTAATAAGAAACTGATTGCGGATCGTAATGTGCAGAATTATATTTCTTGGCTTGAATTAGAAAGAAACGGAGTAATTGAAGGTAATATAAATTTGCTAAAAAATTTACCTAATATAATTAGTCTTCTAGATGGAGGGAATTCTTATATAGAAGAAAATAATTTGAATAAAAGAAGCAAACATAAAGTATTACCTGTTAATAATGAGTGGAATAATTATATTAAGAGTTCTTTTAATTGGAATACTGAAAATAATGTATCTTGGACGAAGAATAAGCCTGAAAAAGGTATTACACATCCATTTAATAAAATTTTGAATAATCAAATTAACAATAATAAAATCTCCTTTGACGAATATGCAGTAGCTAGAGGTGGAGAAGGTAATAATTTTACATTTCAAATACAAACATTAATAGGTAAAGGTTGGGGGTTTAGACCTCTACTAATTTTAAAATAAATTGTAATCTATTTTAGAAAGTGAGAAAAAATATTGGATAAAAATGCGATAAAATTGGTAGTGTTTGATGTTGATGGAACATTAACTGATGGGAAAGTTTATTTTGGAGTACAAGGAGAGGAATTAAAGGTATTTAATGTAAAAGATGGTCTTAGAATTAAACAATTGAATCATCTTGGTGTAAAACCTATTGTTATTACTGGAAGATATTCTGATATTCTTAATATAAGAATGAAAGAATTAGGTATAGATGAAGTATTTCAAAATATCAATAATAAAAAGGAAATTCTACAAAGTATTGTTGAAAAATATGAATTAGTATACGGGAATATTGCGTACATAGGAGATGACGAAAACGATCTGGAATGTATAAAATTATGTGCTATCACTGGTTGTCCATCTGATGCAGCACCTTTAGTAAAGAAAAGTGTTGATTTTATATCTAGTTTTAAAGGTGGAGAAGGAGCTGTTAGAGAGTTTTTAGATTTTTTATTAGAAGATAAAATAAATTAAAAGGTTAATATACAGGGTGTAATTATATGAGTCATGTTAAAGTTCTAGATTGTACTTTAAGAGATGGTGGTTATATTGTTAATATGGATTTTGGAGAAAGAACCATTAAAGGTATAATAGGTAAACTTTGTGAAGCTAACATCGATATAATAGAGTGTGGATTTCTGAAAGATATAGATTATAGACCAGGTATTACAACATATAATAAAATCGAAGAAATTAATATGTATTTGCCAGAAAAAAAACTAAAGACATCATTTGTAGTTATGGTAGATTACGGAAGATATAGCATAGAAAAATTAACACGCTATAATGGTGAAGGGGTGGATGCTATAAGAGATTGCTTTTTTAAAAAAGACCGTTTTAAGGCATTAGGGCTTGCTGAAGAAATAATTAATAAAGGTTACAAAGTATATATTCAACCTGTAGATATTCTTGGGTATTCAGATGCAGAATTATTAGAGTTAATTGAAAAAGTTAATGAAATTAAACCTTATGCATTCTCAATAGTTGATACTTTTGGATCTATGTATATAGAAGATTTGATAAGAATTTACTATTTAATAAATAATAATCTTGAAGAAAATATTAAACTAGGTTTTCATTCACATAATAATTTACAATTATCAGTTGCACTTTCTCAAAAATTTTCTGAGATAAGCTTTGGAGAGAGAGAAGTTATCATTGATTCCACTGTATGTGGTATGGGGAGAGGGGCAGGTAATACTCCAACAGAATTAATTGTTTCATATTTAAATAAGAAATATGACCATAATTATAATATAAATGCTTTATTAGATTTAGTGGATGTACACATGGATAAATTTTTAAAGAAATATACATGGGGATATAATATTCCTTATTTTGTTGCAGGAATTCATGGTTCTCATGTTCATAATGTTGAATACTTGATGGATAAACACAATATAAATACAAAAGATTTAAGAATTATTATAGACTCGCTCAATCCGAATCTTAGAAAAAGATATGATTATGATGAGTTGGAACTTTTATATCAAAAATATTTTACTAATGAATTCAATGATGAAAAAGTAACTGAAGATTTAAAAGAAATCTTTAAAAGTAAATCAGTTTTCCTCCTAGCTCCTGGGAAAAGTATTGATAGTTTTACATCTGAAATAATCAAAAAAGTACAGAATGAGTCTCCAATTGTAATAAGTATAAATCATTTAACTAATTTAATTCCTATAGATTTTGTTTTTTATAATAATAAAAAAAGGATGGATTTTGGGAAGCAAATAGACAGTGATTTGTTCTACACAACTACAAAAATAATTACTTCAAACTTACAAGTAATAGATAATTTAAAAAGTTACATTGTAGATTACAACAGTTTAATAAAGAGAGAATGGAGATATTATGATAATTCTATAGTAATGCTGTTAAGGTTATTAAGTAAGTTAGATGTAAAGGATATTACTATTGCAGGATTTGATGGTTTTAATAGTAATGATAATTACAGTTATTATAACGAAGAATTAGAATCGAGATACAGCTCTGGAAATTTTGAACAAATAAATAATGAAATTAACGAAATGTTAATAGACTTTAATAAAAATCTAAACAAAGAGATAGTAATAAATTTTTTAACTCCAAGTATTTTCCAAGATATTTTCAACACTATTAGTCAGGATTAGAGTAGAGAGTGTTGTATTATATAACTTAAATTACGCAAATAAATAACTTAAACTAACAGAACATTTTTCGAGGAGGCCTATCTATGAAAATTTTATGTATTATTCCGGCAAGATATAAATCAACTAGGTTCCCAGGTAAGCCCCTAGCAGATATTCATGGTAAACCTATGATATGGTGGACCTTTCAAAAAGCAATACAGGTTAAAGAGTTTTTTGAAGTAATTGTTGCTACAGATGATAACAGAATAGTAGAAACATGTTCAAAGCTGGGAATTCCAACAATCTTAACGAGTGAAGAACATGAAAATCATGTACTTCGCATTGCTGAAGTGGCTACCGTAAAGGATGCTGATTACTATGTTTGTGTCAATGGAGACGAACCTTTAATACTTCCTGATAATATTCGAAAAATTATACCTAGGCAAAAATCAAATGGGTGTTACGCAGGGTATTTAATGAGAGAATTAACGGATCCAGTAGAAACTATGGATCCTGCGAATATAAAATTAACTACCTTAGGAAATGGTACAGTTATTTATATGTCCCGTTCTGTTATTCCTTATCCAAAAGGTACACTTGATTTTAAATACAAAAAGTTAATAGGTGTTGAATGTTTTAATAAAGAAGCACTTGAATTCTACTCTAAAACTCCTATGGGAGAACATGAAAAAATTGAAGATATAGATCATCTAAGATTTATAGAAAATAATAAAAAGGTGTTAGTTACAATGGTAGATGGGGAATCTTTATCTGTTGATACACCTAAAGATTTAGAAAAAGTAAGAAGTATTTTAACAAACGAGGTTTAAGGTTAAAATTTTCAAACTAGACTAGGAGTATAACATGAAAAAATTCGGAAAAGATATAAATGATATATTTGATTTAAAACAAAGTTTTATTAAAAATAATGATTCTTTGTACGAAAATCAAAAAAAAATTATCAATGTAGCACGTAATCAAATCTTGAGGGAGAAATGTAAAAACTGTAATCATTTATTGATGAGTGAAGTTGATTTTTCCAAACAAAAAATAGAGTATAAATTATGTAGCAATTGTGGGCATTTAAATGGTATATATGAAGATACAAAAGAGTTTGCCTATGCAGTATATGTAGAAGATGAAACAAACTACTACTCTAAAGACCTTTATCATTCAGAAACGAAAAAGTTATGGTTAGATAGGGTAAAATCTGTTTATGATCCAAAATCCTTTTTTTTAAAAGATATTATAATAAGTAGCCTAAATAAAAATGATTTAATAATAGATGTTGGGGCAGGGTCTGGATACTTTTTACAGGCATTGAGGAATTCAGGTTTTAGTAATATACAAGGGTATGAAGTTTCAGAAAAACAAGTTATATTTGCTAATGAAATGTTGGGAGAACAATTGGTAAATTTAGTGGAATTGGATAACTTAGAGGAGGTATTATTAAATACTTCCGCTAAAGTAGTATCCATGATAGGCGTATTAGAACATTTAGTAAACCCAAGGAAGATATTATCTGCTATTGAAAAGAATATTAATATTCAATATATATATATATCTATACCACTCTTTTCATACTCTGTATTTTTTGAATTCTTGAAAGAAGATATGTTTCATAGACAATTAGCTGGAGGGCATACACATCTTTATAGCAATGAATCTATAGGATATTTTTGCGAAGAATTTAATCTTGATATAATAGGAAAATGGCAATTTGGAGCAGATTCTATGGATTTATACAGAGTATTACGACTGAATTTAATAGAAAAAAATGTTTCTCAGAAAATTTTAGAAATATTTGAAGATAAGTTCAAAGAAGTTATGAATAGTGTACAACTTATATTAGATCAATCGGAATTTTCTTCAGAGGTACATCTTGTTTTGAAGAAGAGAATTTGAAAGTCTTCAGCTAAGAATTATTTCCATTATTAAACTCTATTAAACTCTATTAAGCTTGAGTTTTAAAGCAAATAAAGAATGCCATAAATAAAGATATCATTGATAATAAAAAGTTTGTGCTGTGGCTTTTTAGTAAATTCTTTCTGATTACAAAAAAAATAATGGTAGGTATAAAAATGGACGAACTAAAAATAATGCAAACAATTAATTATATCGAGAAAAACTTACCTGTTAAAAATTGGAAGATAAATGAAATAGATTTTTGGCCTATCTTTAGAATAGTAACTTCATTAAATTTATTAAAGTCAAAGAGTAAAATAAATAATGAAATATATGAAATTACTAAAAATCCAAAGGAAATTCCATCTTTATCACATATTTTTGATGATAAAGACATAGATATAATTTTTCTTTCTGATTCCCAATATAGAGTTAAACTAAATTCAATTTGGTATAATAGACTTTCTGACCCTTTTTATGAAATATCAAAGAGAATGGGATATAAGGCAATTAATTTAGATTTTAGCTATCAGAATGCCGGCAAGGTTCCTGTCATTGAAAATACATATTCGTTACAAAATCAATTAATTGCTTCACAGGACTTGGAAAATCTTGAAAATCTAGATTTAAAATTAGATAGATTTGAGGAAGTTAGAGAAAAAATATTGTATTTGACAAAAGACGAAAATGATGTCCCTGATATTTCTAAAGTAAAGTGGATGGCAACACAAATTCTCTATTGGAAAGAAAGATTTAGAGAAATTATACTTCAAAAAAAAATTAAAAGTGTATTTATAGTTAATTATTATCAACTTATAAGTTATGCATTAATATTAGCAGCTAGAGAGTTGAATATCCCAAGTATAGATATACAACATGGGAATCAACGAAGTGTATACTATCATAATTGGAACAGTATACCTGTTAATGGCTTTAATACTCTCCCCACATATTTCTGGTGCTGGTCAAAAGAACATGGATTACCAATTAAAACATGGGTATCTAAAACTGAAAGACATGATGTAGTAATAGGAGGAAATCCCTGGACAGAAATGTGGAAAAATGAAGAGAGTACTCTTACTAAGTTTTATGATCAAGAAGTAAATAAATATCTAAACAACTCAAATATCAATATATTATTTACAGTACAACCCTTGTATCCTTTAGTTGGGTGGAAATATAACATACCTAATTGGGTTATAGAGGTTATTAGGGTTTCACCTCCTAATTGGAAATTCTATATTAGATACCATCAGCAAATGTTACATAAATATAAAAATGAACATGATTTTTGTGAGAAACAATTGGCAGAATTTATTACAAAAAGAAAAGTTGAAACATTAAAAGCAACCAATTTACCCTTACCAGCTCTATTAAAACATGTGGATATTCATATTACAGCCTTTTCTACTTGTGTAATTGAGGCAAAAGAATTTAACGTTCCTTCTATTACATTGCATGACAGCTCTAAATTATTCTTTCAAAAAGAGATTGAAAATGGATGGGTAGTAGAAGCAAAAACAAAATATGAGATACTTCAAGCAATTGATAAACAAAAAAAATTTAAAGAAAAAATCAATGAGACTATAATAGATAATAGCAAAACTTTATTTGAATCAACTTTTTTTAAAATTGTTGACAATATTAAATCTCCTAATTTTGATAGTGGGTCTTTAAGAAAGGAAATATTGTTTAGTATCTATTTCACGGATCAGGAATTTGAAAAAATTGTTAATAATTATGAGGGAACGGATTCCTATAAAGAAGCTTTATATGTGGCACTTGCATATAAAGAACTAGGTGATTTAAATAATGAAATGAAATTTACTATTATTGCTTTAGAAAAAGCATTAAAAAATCGAAAAAAGATTAAGAAAAGGGATATATTGCTGTTTACTAATCGCTTGATTTCCGAGGAATGCTTTGAAAATTATGCAGAAGACTTTGTTTCTTTGATTGAAGAAAGAACAGGTATATTAGGAGAAATCTTTAAGCAATTTTTTGACGAGCAAAAGTATGATCAAATTTTGAAGTTATGTAAATATTTTAATAAACTAAATTTAGATAGTTTATATTATAGTGGACGAGCTTTAATTCATAAAAATAATCTTGTAGAAGCACTAGAAAAATTAAAAATGTATACTCTTTTGTATGACAACATTAACGAAACTGCTATAACAAAATCTAATAACTTTATTATTTCAGCATTTTTTTATATGGGGAAAATTCATATTGAGCAAAAAAATAATGAGTTAGCTGCTGAGAGTTTAAAAAAGTGTTTGGAATATTCAGATGGTAATCATCAAAAAGCGAGTGAGCTACTTAAAGAGTTATTTTAGATATGATTCAATGAAATATATATTACAAGAATTTTGGTTCAACACTGAAATTTGTTCTTGACCGAGTAAAGTTTGAGGATCGAAGGGAGGCAATTGTAACTACAGACTGTGCATTTCGCTACAGAGCAAAACTTTTGTCGGTAACAGCAAAGAACTTCCAAGCAAAAGTGAGGCGACAGGGGCAACAAGATGATTGAAAACGTGCCTACGGAAAGCATCCCCGTAGCTCGAATGTACGGTCAAACACAAGTTTGGGTGAAAGAGCATGTATTTTTAATAAATATGTGTTTATTAACAGCGATTATTAAAAATATATAGGGAGATAACAAAATGAATATAGTTTGTTGTGTAGATGACAAATATATAAGTCATACTACAACGATGCTTACGTCTTTAATATTAAATACTAAAAAAAAGACTAATATTAATATTTATATTGTTTATAAAAAATTAGATACAGATAATATAAGAAAAATGGTTGAAAGTATTAAACCTTTTGGTGTATCAGTAATATTTAAACACTGTAGGGGATTAGATACTACAAATTTTAATAAAAGATCTTATATAACTGAAACAGCCTATTTAAAATTAGAAATACCTGAACTGTTAGATAACATAGATAAGGTAATATATATAGATGGTGATATTATTATCAATAATGATATTCAGGAACTTTGGGGAATAGATGTGAGTGATTACTATTTAGCAGCGGCACTAGATCATAATAAAAAATTCGCAACAGAATTAGGAATACCAGATACTTTATATTTTAATTCAGGATTAATGATTATGAACCTAGTTAAATGTAGGGAAAAAGAGTTCAGAGAAAGATGTTTAGAGTTTCTGCTCAGTCCTTTAAACCCTAGAAATACTTGTGATCAAGATGTATTAAATTATGCTACACAACAAAATTTTAAAAAAATTTCTTCCGAATGGAATTATTTAATATCAAATCAATTTTTGCTTTCGAAATTAAATTATAATATACCTAGTGTGATACATTATTCTTTTACACCTAAACCTTGGGTATTATTTTCAGAGGTTAAATTTAAAGAGCTTTACTGGGAATATAGGCAAAAAACTTTGTGGGCAAATTTCCTAGAAGGATTAGGGGAAATTAGTGAATTTAATTTCTATATTTTTGGTGCATCTAAAGGCGGAAGTTTAGTATTAGAAGAAATAAAAAAGCTCTATCCGAATTTCAAAATCAAAGGTTTTATCGATAATAATAAACATAAACAAAATACCGAATTTTTGAATTTACCTATTATTTCAACTGAGAAGTTAGCAAAAGATAATAAAACTATTGTTATAGTTGGTTCCATTACATATTTCCCTGAAATAAAATTCCAGCTAAAAAATTTGGAATACTATCCTTTGGTAAATATAAGTGATAAGTTTTTTGTATATAAAGGTATTGTATAAAATGTATAAAAAAGCCATTAATATTTCTATAAATAGCTCTCTTTGGGTGTACTTATTCACTGAATCATCAAACAACCCAAATAATGGGTAAATATCTAATATTGCGTAAATTCAACGGAATTTGTGACATTTCATGTAATTAGGTTTTTACACTTGTTCTTCAAACAAAATTAAGTTCAGGCGATAGTCCATATTTTGAAATTGGATAGCTACCGCCAACACAATAAAGGGGTTTTATGGGAAAAAGAATTGTTTGAATATTTAACTTATTCAATTTTATTACACTCTCTGTATAATTAAAACAAGATAATAATTTTTGAAGCTTAAAACAAGATGTGAGAAAGGAGTTGTTTTTATGCATATAGCATGTTCAATTAACAAAAAATACATAAAATATTGTTCAGTAATGTTGCAGTCGATTATTAATCATACAATTAAAAAGGAACTATTTATTCATGTTCTTCATAATGACTTAACAATTAAAGATGAAATTTTCTTGAAAGATATATTCAAAGGTTATCCATTTTTAAGTTTTAACTTTTATAAAATAGAAAGAGAAAAGTTTTCTATATTTCCAGTAGTTGCGGATCATCTAACTGTAGAAACTTTATTTAGATTGTTTTTAGCAGAGTTATTACCAAATAATATTGAGAAAGTAATATATATTGATTCAGATATTGTGGTTAAAGAAGACTTACTTAATGTATGGAATATTGATATTGGGAAGTATCCATTAGCAGCTGTTCCAAACTTAGAAGGGGTAATGTACAGAGTTTTAGGGTTGAAAGAGAAAAATGATTATTTTAATGCAGGTTTTATAGTAATTAATTTAAATAAATGGAGGACTGAAAAATATTTAGAGAAATTTATTAAATTTACTGAAGGAAATAGGGAAAAAATAATTTTTGGTGATCAAGATATATTAAATGGTGTGTTAAGAGGAGATTGGTTACGTTTACATCCAAAATGGAATGTTCAAAATTCCATATATTCCTTTAAAGAAGATTTTTTAGAGTATTATTCAGAAGAATGTTATGAAACAGTCTCTAATTACCCAGCAATTATACATTATTCTAGTAAATTAAAGCCGTGGAATATATTAAATTATCAAATTAAATCAGAAGAGTATTTTCATATATTAAAAAAAATGGAGACATGGGAAGATGATAGTATATATGAGGAAATAGATTCATGTAAAAATATCTTTATTTTCGGTACTGGAGAATTTGGAAAAAAAGTTTATCGTGCATTCAACATATGTAACATAGAAATTAAAGGATTCATAGATAATGATAGTGAGCGATGGGGGAATTATATTTATAATGTTAAAGTTTATCCCCCGACCGAGGTTTTAAATGAGCCTCAAGAGAAGATTACACTTCTTATATGTAGCATGTATCATAATGAGATACTTAAAAATATGCAGAAACAAAATTATGATCTAACTAATGTGAAAATTATCTCTCCTGAATAAAAATTTATATACGATTAAGGGTAACTAGTATCGATTTTATGAATGAAATGAGGGCGTTGGAAATTTTAAATATTGCTATGTCTATTAATCGAGCATATGTTAATTATTGTATAATTACAATTTGTTCTATTTTGGAAAATACAGATCAAATTTTAAATGTATATATATTGAATTCGGATTTAGATAAGTCTGATGAAAAATACATGAACAATAAACTTTCTAAATACCATATTAAGGTGAAGCTGAATTTTATCTTTCTAGATAGAAATAACTTAAATTTAACAAATTTCAAAAATTATAAAGCACATTTAAGTATCGAAACATTTTATCGATTACTTTTACCGAAAGTATTGAAAGATTTAGATAAAATTATATATATAGACTCAGATATTATCTTTAAAGAAGATATTTCAAAATTAGACGCTATTGATATTGATGAATTCTATATAGGAGCAGTGAAAGATTGCAATTTAGAAATGGAGAGTTATTTACATAAAACTAATTTTCCAGGATATTTTAATGCAGGGCTAATGATTATGAACCTGGATAAAATGAGAAAAACAAACTTTACCGAAAGATGTTTGGAGTTTTATGAGACTACATCATTAGTTTTACCGTATGCAGATCAAGATATACTAAATTATATTATACAAGATGAATGGTACTGCTTAGAGCAAAATTGGAATGTAATTAGACAATGGGCGAAAAAGGATTTAGCACTATATGAAATTTATAAAGATGATTATATTGAGTCTATTATTAATAACCCCTATACTATTCATTACACATCATCTATTAAGCCTTGGAGTTTTTTATGTGACCACCCTTTAAAAAAGGAGTTTATACATTACCAGGAGCTTTCTGGGGTTGAAATATCCTATAACTCTCAATATAACTTCTTTAACAAAATGGATATATTAATTTTTGGAGCAGGTAGTGGTGGAATCAATATGTATGAATTACTAAGAGAACGTAGTTTGGATATAGTTGGATTTATTGATAATAATAAACGGAAAGTTGGGGGACTTTTTAAAGGGAAACCTGTGTGGAGTATATCTGCGATTGAAAAGAAACATTTTATTATTATAGCTAGTGATTACTATAAAGAGATAGCACTGCAATTAGATGATTTAGGTTTGATAAGAAATCTAGATTATGTTATTGGTATTGAAGGTGTGAATGAGTTGAGTGAAAAAATGAAAAAATGAAGAGTATTATTCATCGAAAATGCGGTTTATACCTTTTTAAGCAATCTATATAAATAAGGTAAAAATAGTGATCAAAAAGAACTGAGTTTTTAAATTCAGTTCTTTCTTTCTTTTTTCGTCAATAATAAATTATAGATGATATAAAATTTACATTTGAAGATTTGGGTTTTTAAGTATTTTGCATATAAAGTATAATTTCGTAATACTTAATTAGGGCATTATCACATTATTGATTATATAATTCTACTAATAAAACTGCGTAAATAAAAAATATTCTCATGTGAAACTTTAGTGACAAAAACTTTTAAGAAAGTAAGAAAGGAGGAAACTCTATTGAACTCCCCATCCCACCTTTTTACACTTTACTCAAAACTTTCTTTCGGAATCAGAGCTACAAAGGATATTAACAGAGTTTAATTATGTTGAGACAGCACGTAGATATATATAATGTATTTACTCGGGGGCATGGTAATCAAGCGAAAAGGTTTACGGCAAGCAGTTATAGTTGGCAAACTAAATCGTTCCCCACATCGTCAAATGAATATGTCCAAGTCATTTCCAATTGGTAAATCACGCTCACTATAGCCTTCATCATGGTTAACGTTCAGTCATTACACTACACTTAAGCATCACTAATGAAACAACCATCAACCCATTAACAAGTGTTAAGAAACAGGCTTTTAAGCACGACAGTCCCATTGGTGAACAACTGGGAGATAAACGATTTAATTTTAGTTTTCGATCTTTCCATCAATTAAGTGGATCGATACTATCAGGAACAAGAAAGTCTTAAATACAGAGAATTTGCAACTGAATGGTAAAAAAATCATGGAAAGGAAGTCATGAAAAGGATAGAGTCTACAGTTACTGCCGATATCACTTGTATTCTGGGAACACTGTAATGTGAGGAAATTTGTGTTGTAACCAATTTGATGGACATGAAGGCAGAAGAAATTGAAAACATATATAAATCTCGAAGAGTACTGAATCATTTCTTCGTTGAATTAAGCAAAACTTACCTGTTTTATTTGGCACATCCAATGTAGTATTTAAACAGTTATGTACGTATCTAATTACCTACGAAATTTCTTCATATGCAAGCATGCAAACAATGCCAACTTAAAAGCTTATCTTTTGCAGGTTTTACACGACTGCTTCTTTAAGTTGCCCTTTCAATTTGAATGCCGAATTTATGTGAAAGCGATATCAAAAACTCTATTGGATAAAGACTGTATAACTGTGTGAAGTAATATGTATTTAATATTATTAAACTTTTTGCATAATTTATTTACTAAATATAGAATAGATTTATAGACACGCATAGTTACTAAAAGAAGGGCGTGAATTTCAATTTTAAGCGCTACAACGACTTGTGAACAAATCTGACGTTCTCCGAAAATTAGAAAAAAATTTTGTCTACACAAATATAAATTTTAAGGGAAGAATATTGAAATATATTGAACATGTTTTTCAAACAACGATAATTAATGAAAAATGGGTAGCCGATAATATGTACATTCACACGGTACGTGATTGATGATGTTATTAAACGTCGTATCTTAATTAGCATTCTATGAATATTGTAGGTTATAATTTTGGGCTTTATGGTCATTGATGGACTAGATAACGATGTACAAGCACATAAGCCAACAATAGGATTGATCCTCCAGTGAGACATTTCAGGAAAAGTTAAAAAGCATGGCATGATTCTGTTACTCAGTCGTAAAGGTGTCCCATACGACAAAACATGTTTTAAATTATTTCCTACGACATTGAAAAAAGTATTTCGAGAGGTGAAAATTATGAAGATAGATTTTGTGGTAACATGGGTAGATAATAATGATGTTGAATGGAGAACAACAAAAAATTTTTATGCAGGGTTAAGTAGTAATATTCAAGAAGAGCAAGGGGGGGATTTAAGATACAGAGATTGGGGGTTATTGCAATATTGGTTTAGAGGAGTAGAAAAATTTACACCCTGGGTAAATAAAATTCATTTTGTTACTTATGGACATGTACCAAAATGGTTAAACTTAAATCATCCTAAGTTAAATATAGTAAAACATAAAGAATTCATGAAAGAAGAGTATTTACCTACATTTAATAGTTGTGCAATTGAAATAAATTTACACAAAATAGAAGGCTTAGCAGAGAATTTTGTTTATTTTAATGATGATTTTTTTATCATTAATTATTTAAATCCAGATAATTTCTTCAAAAATGACTTACCTTGTGATGAGGCAGTTTTTTCAAATTATTTTAATCCAACCTATAACCAACATAACTATATTCATATGCTAACAACTGAGGCTGGGGTAATAAATCAGAATTTCGATTTTCAAAAATATGTTAAGAAAAATAAGAATAAATATTTAAATTCAATATATCAAGATCAATTATATTTAAATGAGTTTTATACAAAACGTTATTACTTTCCAGGACTCTATCATCCACATTTACCTCAAGCATTTAAAAAATCTACATTTAGTAAGGTATGGGATGCAGAACCTGAAATATTAAATAATGTTTCAAAAAATAAATTTAGAACTTTAAAAGATGTGTGTCAATATCTTATGCGGACTTGGCAAATTATGAGTGGAGAGTTTGAACCTGTATATTATAGAAAAATTGGTTTTAGTTTTGGAAGAACTGATCAAGAAATCGAAAGAATAAAGGAATTCATAGAGAAACAAGAACGTTCTATTATAGTTATTAATGATTCTATCTCAATCGATAATATTAGTATGTTAAGTAAGCAGTTAAAAGAATCTTTTGATAAAATATTAAAACAAAAAAGTTCTTTTGAAATATAAGGGGTAAAAATATTGAAGGTATCAGTACTTGTTAATAATTTTAATTATGCTAATTTTCTAGGCGATGCAGTTAATTCATGTCTTAAAGAAAACGTTGAGTTAATAGTTTATGACGATGGCTCAACGGATGAATCTATGGAAGTTTTAAAAAGATATAATAGTCATATTAATATAATTTCAAATCCTAACTATAATCATACTTCTAACGAAAACCAAGCAAATGCAATTTATCAAGCCTTTTTACAATCTTCAGGTGATATTATTTGTTTATTGGATAGTGATGACAAGTTTAGTGAAGATAAAATCTCAAAAATATTAAAAGTTTTTAAAGATGATACTTCAATAACTACTGTTCAAAATTTAATGTTAGAAATGGACAGTGATGGAAACCTTAAAAATCAAATCCGACCGATAATAAAGGATGTAAAAGATATAAAATCTTACATATTTAGTGACAATAATTTTTTTCATTTATTTGTCCCAACGAGTGGTCTATCATTTAGACGGTCATTTTTAGAAAAGGTTCTACCACTTGAAGAAGATGGTCTAAATTTCGTATGGCCAGATGCAAGGTTATCATTGCTAAGTGTTTTTTATGGTAAAATCCATACTATTATGGAACCATTAACTTACTATCGAATACATGGCACAAATGATTCTAACGCTCGTAGTACGACTGAAGGTCACGAAACATATTTAAAACAAATCTATTTATATTTTAATAAGTTAGCAGCTTTAAATAATCTACCTAAAATTGAATTTTCTAGAGAAATTTATTTAGAGAATACCTATTTCTCATTAAAATTAAATCGGAAAGTTCTAAAAGAATTTACTGTAAATGATTCGCCGATGTATATTTGGGGAGCAGGTGAAGCTGGTCAAAGCATATATCATTTTTTAAAGAAAAACAAAATAAAAGTTGATGGTTTTTTTGATGCCAATCCTAAGAGAATAGGAGAAAAAAATATGGGTTTAGTTGTTACGCTACCAAAGTTTCATAAGGGAATTAAGTATATTATTTCTCCTATACATGCCTATCATATTATTAAAGAGCAATTGCTAGCTAGAGGTTTTGTAGAAGGTGTAGATTTTATTAATCCTTATAAGGAGTATTCAAATGTTTAACACAATCATCATCGGGGCTGGCTATGCAGGCCTCGTCCTAGCAGAGCGCCTCGCCTCACAGCAAAATCAAAAAGTGTTAGTTATCGAGCAACGTCAACATATTGGTGGGAATGCGTATGACCGATTTGACGAGTATGGTGTGTTGATACATGAATATGGTCCTCATATTTTCCATACACGTTCGAAAGAAGTATGGCATTATTTATCTCAATTCACAGAATGGTACTATTATGAGCATCGTGTGCTAACAAAAATCGATGGGAAAGAAGTACCGATTCCATTTAATTTAAATACAATCAATGAAGTATTCCCGAAAGAGATGGCGGAACGTATACAGCAAAAGCTTGTTAGTTTGCTTGGATACAATGTGAGGGTTCCGATTTTAAAGCTTCGTGAGCAAGGCGATGAAGATTTAAAATTTTTAGCGGATTATGTATATGACAAAATATTTTTAAATTATACGTTGAAGCAATGGGGAATTGGACCAGAGGAGCTTGATCCGACTGTTACAGGACGTGTACCTCTTTATATTTCACGTGATGATCGTTATTTCCAAGATAAGTATCAAGGTTTACCGAAGTTTGGCTATACGGAAATGTTTAAAAAGATGCTGGATCATCCGAATATTCATCTTATGCTTAACACGAAGTTCCAAGATGTAATGACGATTTCAGAGAGTGGCCATATGTTATTCGGTCAGACGTTTGAGGGACACATTATTTATACAGGCTCGATTGATGAGTTATTTGACTATACATATGGTGAGCTTCCCTACCGTTCATTACGCTTTGAGTATGACACTTTTAACGTTGAATATAAACAAACTGTTGGACAGCTGAATTCGCCAAATGGCTACGATTTTACGCGTATTACTGAGTTTAAGCATTTAACGGGTCAAATGCATAGCAAAACAACGCTTGCACGTGAATATCCGGAAGAGTACGTACGCGGGGAAAATACCCCATATTATCCGATCATTACAGAAGAAAATCAAGAGAAGTATAAGCAGTATAAAAAGCTTGCAGATTCGTTAACAAACGTGCATCTAGTAGGACGATTAGCGGAATATAAATATTACGATATGGATGCAGTAGTAGCTGCTGCATTAAAGTTGTATAATAAATTAAAGTAAAATTGAGTCCGACTTGTGATTAAGTCGGACTTTCATTTGAATGAAAAGGGATGACGCCATGAAGATTAGTGTAGTAATTCCGTTATATAATGCTGAAAAATACATAGTTGAAACATTAGATAGTTTGATTAGTCAAACATATCCAATCGATGAAATTTTAGTAGTGGATGATTGCGGAACTGATCAGTCAACGGCAATTGTCGAGAAATATAGTATGTTACATCCAGTTGTAAGGCTTATTCGTCAGTCTCATAATCAAGGTGGTTCAGCAGCACGTAATCGAGGATTAGCGGAGGCACGCAATGCTTGGGTACTAATGATGGATGCTGATGACACAATCCATCCTGACTTATTAAAATTACAGGTTGAACAATTACGTAGATATATGGAAATTGAACCACAACCAGTATGTGTTCATCCCGCTTATGTGCAAACAGATGAGAACGGTAATGTACTAGATAATAGCGAGTATCGAGGACAACAACTATCATATGAAGAGACTTTTGGCTCCCTACTTGTACGTAATTATATTATTACCCCTTCAGGGTTATTATTAAATCGGAATGCTGCCTTAAAAATAGGTGGCTACAAAGCGAATTTCTTTGTGTCAGAGGATGCGGAGTTTATTTTACGTTTATCCAGAGAAGGTACTTTTGTCTATGTGGATGAACCTTATGTTTATTTTAGACGTCACGAGATGAGTATTACTTCAGATTTAAAAAAGGCGTCACAAGCTGGAAAAGCAATATTAGATATTTATTCAATAGAGGAAGTAAAGGAAGCCGTTTTCAGACGAAACTTTACTAAGGAGAGAAATACGATTGATTTTGTTACACTCCTATATCAGTTTAATTGTTATGATGAGGGTTTCAGTTATTTAAAAAGTATTAATAATGGCGAATTCGAATTATCTAAATATTTTTTATCTGGTATTTACTATATCGAGAAGAATGAAAAAAATTTTGCACAGCAGATGTTTGAAAAGTTATTAAGTATTCAACCTACCCATGGTGCCGCTTTAAATAATTTAGGGGTACTCTTGGCATTACATGGAGAAAAACGAAGAGCTGATGTATTGTTCCAAGAAGCTATTGCGCAACATCCCGGATATATGGATGCAGCACATAATTTAGTAGAGTTAAAATCCGATTTTCCTTCTTTTCGATTTACTATGCGAGAATTGCGCGAAAATCTATTAAGATATAAGTAAACTTACATACGATTTTCTTTAACATAGAGTAGATGTATTTTTCTTTATGTTTATTAAAATTGGTCGATAAATAGTATAGAAAGTTAGATAGGGGATACAAAAGATGAATGTAGAGAAATTACAACAAATCTTTGCACAAAGCTTAGAAATAGATGCTATTCATGTAGTTGATGAGTTAACATACAATTCAATTCCAGAGTGGGATTCAGTTGCCCATATGGCATTGGTTGCAGAAATTGAAGATCAGTTTGATGTGATGCTAGATACGGACGACGTGCTTGATATGAGCTCTTTTGCAAAAGCGAAAGAAATATTAGCGAAATATGAAATTGAATTTTCGTAAAGGTCACCTATGTTGAAGGATAAAATTATTTTAATTACAGGAGCAAGTCGTGGAATTGGTCGAGCAACAGCAGTAATTCTAGCAAAAGCTGGGGCACAAGTAGTTTTACATGGACGAACTGAGGAAAGTTTAATTGAAACGAAGGCTGCTGTCTCAGAGGTAGGATTATCACCGTTTACTGTCCTATATGACATGAAAGATGAAACGGCGATAAAGCAAGCTGTATTAGATATAAAAAAACAATTTGGTCGATTAGATGGACTTGTAAATAATGCTGGTGTTATGCATGAAGGTTTACTTGGTATGATGAAGACTTCAGTCATTGAAGAAATGATGCAGGTAAACGTAACAGCAGTACTCCAACAAATGCAATTAGCCTCCAAGCTGATGATGAAAAATAAAGTAAGTTCTATCGTTAATGTTAGCTCTATCGTTGGTATACAGGGTGCGGAAGGAAGCACAGCCTATTCTGCGAGTAAGGCGGCTATTGTAGGGTTAACAAAATCTGCAGCAAAAGAATGGGCAGCAAAAGGTATTCGTGTGAATGCTGTTGCACCAGGTTTTATCGAGACAGATTTAACGAGCCATTATGTTAGAGAAAGAAAAGATACCGTACTTAATTCGATAAAAATGCACCGATTCGGTCAGGCAGATGAGGTGGCAAATGTGATATTATTTTTATTATCAGACTTGTCATCTTATGTAACAGGGCAAGTTATCGGGGTGGATGGGGGCATGGTTATTTAACCATGTTCTTTTCTTTTGAAAGGAGCTATCAAATGAGCTTTTTTGAGTTAACGGAGAAGTGTCAGCAACTAGCTGTAGTGACAAATGAACGCACTTATACATATACGCAATTAGCACAGCAATCCAACAAATTTATATTCAATAGTACACAAAAAGAATTAATTTTGATTTTAACTAAGAATACAGTACAAGTATTAGCTTCATACATCGCTGCTTTAGACAGTGGTCATGCGGTGATGCTATTAAATTATGATATCAATAAGGAATTATTAGCAAAAAATATCGAACAATATCGACCAAAATGGATTGTAGGAGACATAAATATTTCGGGGTATAAATCGGAAAATTTACTATTAACTAGAATAGACGAAACTTCCAACTATAAGATTCATGCGGATTTAGCAGTGTTATTAAGCACATCTGGTACAACAGGAAGTCAAAAATTTGTTCGATTATCTTACGGTAATTTACGTTCAAATGCACAATCAATTATTGAATATTTAGCCATCGATGAGAATGAGCGTGCTGTTATGAACTTACCATTGTCTTATTCGTATGGGATGTCAATTGTGAACAGTCATCTATTAGCGGGAGCAGCGTTAATATTATCTGAAGAAAGTGTAATGGAGAAGTCATTTTGGGAGGAAGTTCGTGAGCATAAAGCTACTTCACTTGCAGGTGTTCCTTTTACGTATCAGATGCTTCAACGTATTGGTTTTATGAAAATGGATTTACCTTATTTAAAGACGCTCACGCAAGCTGGTGGACGACTAAATGAAAAATTAGTAAAAGTTTTTGGTGAATATGCACAGCAAAATAATAAGCGGTTTTTTGTCATGTATGGGCAAACAGAGGCATCACCTCGCATGTCTTATATTCCCCATGAACGTGTACTTACTAAATTAGGTTCGATTGGTATTGCCATACCAGGTGGAAACTTGACTATAGATAGTGAGACGAGTGAGCTTATCTATAAAGGTGCTAATGTAATGATGGGATATGCGGAATGCTTAGAAGATTTATCATTAGGGGATGAACTATCCGGCATACTATATACGGGAGATACTGCAACTGTTGATAATGAAGGGTATTTTACTATTACAGGACGAATGAAACGTTTTATTAAGTTATTTGGATTAAGGATTAATTTAGATGATGTAGAGAAGAAGTTAGAGGCAGTCATTCAAGCACCAATAGCATGTACTGGTAACGATGATAAGTTAGTGGTGGTAATTGAAAAAGAAGAACAGATGGGCCATGTCAAAGAAAACCTTGAACGACTATATAAATTGCATAGGTCAGCTTATAAGGTGGTCATATTAGAAATTCCTCGCTTGGCTAATGGTAAGACAGATTATATGAAATTAAAGGAGAGCTGTTTATGATTGCCCCATATCATTTGGAACGACAGCAAAAATCAGCGCAGCTATTAGATAAACTTAATGCATTAACAAAATGGCATATGGACAATTGCCAAGAATATAAGGCGATGCTAGAAAAAAGTGATGCTGTACAACAAGTTGACACTTTAGAAGAAGTACCTTACTTACCGGTGCAAGTATTTAAGCTTTTAGAGTTAAAGTCGATTTCACAAGAAGAAATCGTAAAAGTACTGACTTCAAGTGGTACAACGGGGCAACAGGTGTCTAAAATCTACTTAGACAAAGAAACTTCTGTTGCACAAACTAAAATATTGGTTGAAGTGATGAAACCTTTGCTTGGCAGTAAACGTTTACCGATGATTATTTTAGATACGAAATCAGTGCTAAAAGATCGTAAATCATTTAGTGCTCGTGGTGCTGGCATTTTAGGCTTCTCCAATTTTGGTCGTAAGCATTTTTATGCATTAAATGATGATATGAGCTTAGATATTGTGGGCTTACAGGCATTTTTAAAGGAGTTTGCGGGGCAAAAAATTTTATTGTTCGGCTTTACGTTTATGATTTGGCAGTATGTCTATAAAGAAGTAATAGCAAGCGACATAAAGATTGACTGTGGAGACAGTATTTTAATTCACGGTGGTGGCTGGAAGAAGCTGAAGGATGAAGCGGTTGATTCCTCTACATTTAATCGCTTACTACATGAGCAGTTAGGCATTCGAGAGGTACATAATTATTACGGAATGGTCGAACAAGTTGGATCCATTTTTGTTGAGTGTAGTATGGGGCATCTTCATACACCTAGCTATGCAGATATTATTATTCGTAACCCCATTACATTTGAGCCAATTCCTTATGGAGAACAGGGGCTTATTCAGGTGTTAAGTGAGCTACCCAAAAGCTATCCGGGCCATTCATTGCTGACAGAAGATCTAGGTACCATTCATGGGGAAGATGATTGCCTTTGTGGTTGGAAAGGGAAATATTTCTCTGTAGCAGGGAGAATTCCAAAGGCGGAGCTCCGGGGCTGTAGTGATACTTTTCAAGGAGGGACTAAGCGATGAATCTATTTTGGCCAGAAAATATTGCATTTGAGTCTGCTATGGAACAGCTTTCCTTTTATAAACCAAATAAACCTTTTGACCAAGAGGTAGTGGCATTTACACAGGCTCTATCCAAACGTTTTCTTCGTATAAGAGAATTGCCTGAAATTGTAGCATTAGGTTACTGGCTTCGAAAGGCAAATATCAAGGAAATGCAAGCTGCATTTGAACAAGGGGCTGCACAAAAGAAAGTAAGGGCGCGAGGAACTGTGTTTCATATTGCGCCATCGAATGTTGATACAATTTTTGTTTATTCTTGGATGTTGTCGTTGTTAGCAGGCAATCGAAACATCATTCGAATTTCTAGTAAGGAGCAAAAGGGCTTAAACGTGCTTTTGCAAATAATTATAGAGGAGTTAACTCGTCCTGAATTTCAAAAAATTGCTCAGCAGACGATAATATGTACATATGGGCATGAGGAAAATGCAACAGCCGTCTTAAGTTCTGCTTGTCAGACACGTGTCATTTGGGGTGGAGATGTAACGATTTCTGCTATCCGAAGTGTACCACTAGCACCCTTAGCAAATGAACTTACTTTTCCAGACCGATTCTCATTGGCTGTTTTAAATAGTGAGATAATCTCTAAGTTAAATGAGAAGGAATTAGACAATCTTGTAGAGCAGTTTTATAATGATGTTTTTTGGTTTGATCAAATGGCGTGTTCTTCTCCAAGATTAATCGTCTGGAGTGGTGATAACCAAGAAGCAATCAATAAGTTTTGGACAGTGTTCGCACAAAAAATTCAGCAAAAGCAATATGAATTAATGGCAGCAACACAAGTGTTGAAATACACTACTAGTCTCGTACTTGCAACTGAAAGTGTTGTAGGTAATTTGGAAAATGGACTTTATTTTTCACGTGTAAAGCTATCTGATGTGCCAGCAGATGTCCGTGAACGTCATTGCGGCGGCGGAATGTTTTACGAATATACTGTAGAGACACTGAAAGATTTAGCAGGTGTACTAATAGATAAAGATCAAACAATTGCTTATTTTGGTTTTGAACGTGAGGAACTTGAAAATTTAGTGGATGCTATTACAACTAGAGGAATCGATCGCATAGTTCCGATTGGTAAAGCTTTGGAATTTACAGGAGTATGGGATGGTCAAAGCTTTTTAACATCATTTACAAGGGAAGTAATCATTATATGAAATGGATACCAATTGAAGAGCAACATCTTCAGCAAATTTTAGATTGGCGTACACGAGAAGATATAACTCGCTATATGTATACAGATATTGAATATAGTTTAGAAAATCAAAAGAAATGGTTGAATACCATTCGGGCTGATCAAAAAGGTTTTTACTGGTTAATGGAATATAAAGGTGACATTATAGGCTTTATTTCAATCACTGACATCGATTGGAGACATAAACGTGGAGCCTGGAATTTTTATATTGGTGATATGAAATATGCAATGCTTGCAGGCTTTTTAGGAGCATACATGTACAATTATGCATTTACAGAGCTTGGTTTAGAAAAGTTAATTGGTGAAGTAATGGATATAAATGTAGGCGTACAAAAGCTTCATTTAAAACAGGGGGCGCGTCTTGTAGGGAAATATGAACACCATATATGTAAAAATAATATGTGGCATGATGTTCATGTATTTGAAATGACAAAGGACCGTTGGCAAGAAGTTGGGGATAAATTCAAAAAATATATTCCAGAGGTGCAGTCATGAAAACAATTGTTATCATCCAAGCTAGAATGGGCTCATCCCGCCTGCCAGGGAAGATTTTAAAAAAACTTGGTGATGTGGATGTCCTTACATACGATATAGAACGCTGTCGAGCAATTGAGGGGATTAGTGAAGTTATTGTAGCAACAAGTAATTTACCACAGGACGATGCTATTGCAAACTGGTGTGAAGTGCATCAAGTGGCTTTTTTCCGCGGCTCTGAAGATGATGTACTAGGCCGTTATGTACAATGTGCTAACATGTATAAACCTGATTATGTAATGCGTGTGACTTCAGATTGTCCATTTGTTGATTACGAAATAGCGAGTGAGATTGTCTCACTTATGGAAAAAGAGCAAAAGGATATCGTGTTAATGGACCGCGAGCTTCCTCGTGGCCTAGCAGTTGAAATGATATCTTATGAGGCATTATTACATATTCATGAAATGGGAAAAGAACCTCGACATCGTGAACATGTTACTTATTTTGCGTATGAATATGCTGAAAGATTCAATTCAGTTACATATAAAGTACCGGCAAATCGTATAGCTCCTGAACTACGTATAACATTAGATACTGAAGAAGACTATCAATTGATTTCAGCAATCGCAAACCATTTTGATGATCCATTAGTGTCAAGCTCAAAGGTTATTCAATATTTAAGAGAAACACCTGAGGTAGCTGTATTAAATGCACATATTGAACAAAAGCCGGTGATTTAATGAAAAAAATAATTATCCGTACAGATGCATCAGTGGAAATCGGAAGCGGTCATGTTATGAGATGTCTAACAATTGCTGACAATTTAAAAGTGAGAGGATGTAATGTTCGATTTTGGATGGAACCTCTCGCAGGCAATTTGATTAATCTTGTTGCACAACAGGGCTATAAAAATATATCAAAGGCTGAAGGCGCTGATCTTTATATCGTGGATCATTACGGCTTGGATATCGAATGGGAGAAGTCTATTCGACAGCATACAAAAAAACTAATGGTGATTGATGATTTGGCAAGAGTACATGATTGTGATTTATTACTTGATCAAAATGTTGTACCGAATTTTGAGAGTCGTTACGATGGACTTGTACCGAATCATTGTGTGAAATTACTTGGACCAAAGTACTTAATTATGCGTGAAGAGTTTTTAATGGCTCGAAACCAAATGTCACAGCGCCATAATATTAAACGTCTACTTGTATTTATGGGGGGAACTGATCCAACAAATGAGACAATGAAAATTTTAACTGCGCTAGAAAATTACTCATTTGCTCAAATAGATATCGTTGTTGGGAACGGGAATGTACATAAAGGGGAAATCAAGGAAATTTGCAATAAGCGTAATTATCAATATCATTGTCAAATATCTTATATGGCACAGCTTATGCAGCAGGCAGATTTTTGCATAGGTGCTGGTGGTGGAACTATGTGGGAACGTTGCTATGTGGGACTCCCTTCCTCTAGTACGATTGTTGCTGCTAACCAACTCATTACTACTACCTATGCTGCACAACTAGGCGCAGTAATAAATCTAGGATGGCATGAAGATGTGACTGTAGAAAAGTATAGAAACCTACTAAAGGGTATAGGAGACATGAATGTAAAGAAGCTGGAAAGTATTAGTCTGCAATTAACAGCAGCACCACAACCAAATGCTTGGTTATCACAAATAATGGAGTTGTTAGCATGATTAAAATTGGAAATAAGGAAATTGGGAAGCATGTCAAACCTTTTATCATTGCAGAAATGTCCGGTAATCATAATCAATCGTTAGAGCGAGCATTGCACTTAGTAGATCTAGCGGCAGAAGCAGGTGTAGATGCATTAAAGCTACAAACATATACACCAGATACCATTACATTAGATGTCCATACAGGGGAATTTTATATACAAGATGATGAAAACCTTTGGAAGGGAAATTCTCTTTATAATTTATATAAAGAAGCTTACACCCCTTGGGAATGGCATGAGGCAATTTTTAATCGTGCTAAAGAACATGGTCTACTAGCATTTAGTTCACCCTTTGATGAAACAGCTGTTGACTTTTTAGAAACTTTAAACGTACCGGCTTATAAAATTGCCTCTTTTGAGAATGTGGATATACCTTTAATTCGAAAAGTTGCTCGAACTGGAAAACCTATTATTATTTCTACAGGTATGGCAACAGTAGGAGAACTAGATGAAGCAGTTGGTGCTGCAAGAGCTGAAGGGAATCAACAAATTGTACTATTAAAATGTACAAGTACTTACCCTGCTACTCCTGCAAACTCTAATCTAGCTACTATTCCCCATATGAGAGAATTATTAGGAACTGAAATTGGTTTATCAGATCACACGTTGGGTGTGGGTGTATCAGTGGCAGCAGTAACTCTTGGTGCAACTGTAATAGAAAAACATTTTACAACTTCTCGTTCTGATGGCGGTGTCGATTCAGCCTTTTCAATGGAACCTCATGAGCTAAAAATGCTAGTAGAAGAAACAGAGCGAGCATGGCAAAGCTTAGGACAAGTACAATATGGACCAACAGATGCTGAAAAGGATTCTACAAAATTTAGACGCTCGTTGTATATAAGTGAAAACTTAAATGCAGGGGACCTACTAACCAAAGAAAATGTGAGAAGTATACGACCTGGCCTAGGATTGCCGACAAAATACTATGATTTGATCATTGGTAAGCACATTAATCAAGATGTGAAAAAAGGAACGCCTTTAAGTTGGGAGTTATTACTATGAAAAAGCGCAATGATTTTCTCTCCTACGGTCGCCAATCTATAGATGAAGAAGACATTCAAATGGTAATTGAAACATTGCGTTCTCCTTTTTTAACACAAGGCCCTAAAATAAAAGAGTTTGAACAAGCAATTGCTAATTATGTTGGTGCTCAATATGCAGTGGCATTTTGTAATGGAACGGCAGCCCTCCATGCAGCTTGTTACGCAGCTGGAATAGGTGAAGGGGATGAAGTCATTACATCGCCCATTACTTTTGCGGCAAGTGCGAATTGTGTACGTTATATGGGAGGAACTGTAGTTTTTGCCGATATTGATGCCCGTACATATAATATTGATCCGACCGAAATTAGAAAAAAGATATCATCCAAAACAAAGGCAATCATTCCTGTAGATTTTACAGGTCAGCCTGCTGATTTAGACGCAATCAATGCCATCGCGAGAGAGCATAACATAGTTGTTATTGAAGATGGTGCTCATTCCCTTGGCGCTGAATATAAAGGAAAAAAGGTTGGGATACAAGCAGATATGACCATGTTCAGTTTTCATCCAGTTAAACCGATTACCACGGCTGAAGGTGGGATCATCGTAACGAATAACAAAGAGTATTATAAAAAACTACAATTATTCCGCAGTCATGGTATCGAGCAAACGGAGTATTCATCTGAACAAGGTGGTTGGTATTATGAAATGACAGACCTTGGTTATAATTATCGAATGACGGATTTACAAGCGGCACTTGGCTTGTCTCAATTGACGAAAATTGACACTTTTATCCAACGACGTCGTGAAATTGCAGATTTTTATACAGAAGCTTTTCAAGATGAGAATAGAATTGTCATTCCTCAACAACTACACGAAACGAATTCAGGATGGCATTTGTATATGATTCAGCTTGAAAAGGAATTGCGTAAGAAAATTTTTGGAAAAATGAGATCGATGAATATAGGGGTACATGTACATTACATTCCTGTTTATTGGCATCCCTATTACCAAAAGTTAGGTTACGAACGTGGCCTATGTCCAATTGCAGAAAATTGGTATGAAAAGGCCTTAACTTTACCGATACATCCTCAAATGACAATAGAAGATCTAGCAATTATTGTGTCGAATATTAAAGAATTACTAAATCAGCCGAAATAAGTAGTACTATATTCAGCTTACTTTAAAATGGTAAGCTGTTTTAACAGGAGTTGACAAGATGATCTATTTTCAGCCATTAACTGAGTTACCTAGAATGAAAAATACTGATTGCCCGAGTATGAAGCATTACAATCCTGTTACAGTGCAAGAGCTTTTTGCAATTCAAAATGTTGCAAATCAAGTAATTTCTGAAGCGAAAATTTTCCTAGTTATTGGTGTAGGAGGTTCATTTCTTGGTGCCCGTGCAGTAATTGATGCGCTAACACCCTATTTCACTACCAAAAATGATGTTGAAATTTTATATGCCGGAAATAATATGAGCGGTGCCTACTTAAAACAATTATTAACCTATTTAGATACAAAAGAAGTATATGTCAATGTTATTTCAAAGTCAGGTTCTACGATGGAGCCAGCCTTAGCATTTCGAGTTGTGAAAAAATACATGGATAAACGATATGGAAAAGAAGCCCGTAAGCGAATTATTGTGACAACTGATGCTGAAAAAGGTATTTTGAAGAAAATTGCAAACAAAGAAGGATATCGCCAATTTGTTATTCCGTCTGATGTAGGAGGACGTTATTCAGTATTTACTCCAGTTGGCTTACTACCAATTGCTGTTGCAGGCATTGATATAGAGGCATTTGTTCGTGGGGGACGACAAGCGGAGTTGGATTTTTCAAGTGAATCAAATAGTGCGATTGATTATGCTTGGAATCGCTATGCTTTATATAAACAAGGTTATTCTGTTGAACTTCTTGCTTCATTTGAACCTAGACTAAATAAATTACATGAATGGTGGAAACAGTTATTTGGGGAAAGTGAAGGGAAGAAACACAAAGGATTATATCCTTCAACTGTAAATTATTCATCTGATTTACATGCCATCGGGCAATTTATTCAGGATGGAAGTCGAATTATGTTTGAGACGCTTATTCATTTTGACACTATCGAAGGCGATATTGAAATTCCTTTTTCAGTAGATAATATAGATGGTCTCAATTATTTAGCAGGGCGTTCAATGAATAGTATAAATTCAACTTCTAAAGATGGTGTTGCATTAGCACATGAAGAAGGTGGCGTACCAGTAATACGTATTGAACTACCAAAATTAGATGCGTATCATGTTGGCTATTTAATGATGTTCTTTATGAAGGCGTGTGTCATTAGTGCTAACTTACTAGAGGTTAATCCATACGATCAGCCAGGTGTGGAGGCATATAAAGAGAAAATGTTAGATTTATTGAAGGAAGATATGGTGAAGGTACGTGCATAAGGAATTATACGAGGAATGGTTACACAAAGCTAATTGTAGTTATCAAGAAGAATTAAATAGAATTATTAATGATGACCAAATGATAAAGGATCATTTTTATCAATATATTCCATTTGGAACAGGTGGTATGAGAGGCAAACTAGGAGCGGGAACAAATCGTATTAATGTTCATACGATTCGATTAGTTGCGGAAGGTTTGGCCAGACAAATTGAAGATCAAGGTGATTATGCAAAAAAAAGTGGTGTGGTCATAGCTTATGATACGCGTCATTTTTCTAAAGAATTTGCATATGAAACAGCTGGCGTTTTAGCAACTCATGGTATTAAAAGCTATGTATTCCGAGAAAGTAGACCTACCCCTGAGCTAAGTTTTGCTGTTCGTTATTTAACAGCTTATGCAGGGGTAGTTATTACAGCAAGTCATAATCCTAAAGAATATAATGGATTTAAAGTGTATGGTCAGGATGGAGCACAACTAACACCAAAGTTTGCTAATGAGATTATAGAACATATGAAAAGGGTGGATGATATATTTACAATTCACTCCTTTACAAAAAAAGAGCTACTTGAATCGAAATTCTGCATAGAAATCTTAGAAGATTTAGATAATGCATACAATGAAGCTTTAAAGACACTAGTAAAGAAAACGAATGAAAATGCAGATCTAAACATAGTTTATACACCTTTACATGGTGCAGGTCTAGAACCTACAAAGCGTGCATTAGCAGAAGCAGGGTTCACTAATGTCCATATTGTAAATGAACAAGCTATACAAGATGGTAATTTTCCAACGGTGAGTTATCCAAACCCGGAAGAAGCGTTAGCGTTTGAAATGGGAATTACTCTTGGCAAACAAGTCGGTGCTCAACTAATCCTTGCGACAGACCCTGATGCAGATCGCTTAGGTGTAGCAATTTCAACGAAGGACAATTATCAGTTATTGACAGGCAATCAACTAGGAGCACTTTTATTAAACTATATTCTTACTAAAGGAAGACTTGAGGGGACACTACCTGAAAATGGTGTTATATTAAAAACCATTGTAACATCTGAGTTAGGGACAGCAATCGCCAAAAGTTTTAATGTTCAAACGATAAATACGCTTACTGGGTTTAAGTTTATAGCTGAGAAAATTGAAGAATTTGAGACAACTGGTGAGTATTCATTTTTATTTGGCTACGAAGAAAGCTATGGATATTTAGCGGCAAGTTTTGTCAGGGATAAAGACGCAGTGCAGATTGCACTTCTAACCGCAGAGATGGCATCATATTACCAAAAACAGAATCAAACATTAATAGAGGTACTAAATCACCTATATAAGCAATTTGGCTATTTCGGTGAAAAATTATTAACATTTACATATGATGGCTTGGATGGGCAATTAAAAATGAAGAGCATAATGAATCGTCTTAGCATATCACCATACGAGGAAATTGGTAATACTCCTGTTGTTGCAATGGAGGATTACAGTAAGGGTATCTCCTATCTAAATGGTACGATAAAGCCACTCCATCTACCGAAGGCTGACGTCATAAAATATATATTACAAGATGGCTCTTGGATATGTGTAAGACCATCAGGGACTGAACCGAAATGTAAAATTTATGTGGGAGTATGTAAAAATAACATAAATGAGGTTCAATCTACTATAGATAAGATTATTCAAGATGTTCAATCAATAATAAATTAGGAAAAAATGTCTCAGAATAATTTTGAGACATTTTTTTAGGTAATGGCATGTTTTATTCTACTAACTGTGATAGCAGGCTGAGCTAAAATAGCCATTTTTCCTTGATTTTCTAATATCACTATGAAATTATCAATCTTTTAGCCGATACTAATTGTAACTAAGATGAAAGTAAATGGGAGGTAATTATGCGTATCAATACTCAAAATTTAGATACAACTATGAAAACTATCTCGACAGTGTCACAAAGTAATGTTGAACAGAATTCAGCAGAGCCAATTCAACAAATAACAGATGTTTTGAAGCAAGATCAACAACAAGAGACTGGCACAAGAAAAGTTACAAAAGAAAATATTGAAAAAGCGATTGATTCTATTGGTGAATTTTTAAATTTAGATCATAAACAGTCTAAATTTGTATTACACGAAGGATTAAATAAGTATTTCGTACGTTTAGTTAACTCTGAGACGGAGGAAGTAATTAAAGAGATTCCTCCAGAAAAATTACTTGATGCTTTTTACGAAATGAAAAAACTTGCAGGGATGATTATAGATGAAAAAATTTAGAAAATATTGGGGGTTTTTATAATGGTTACAAGAATTGGTGGATTAGCTTCAGGAATGGATATTGACAGTCTGGTAGAAAAGTTAATGTCTGCAGAGAAGGCACCGTTAAATAAACTGTATCAACAGAAGCAAAAATATGAATGGCAACGTGATGCTTATCGAGATGTGAATAAACAATTAGCATCATTTGATAAGTTTTTATTAGATGAAATGACGTTACAACGAGATTTTTATAAAAAAAGTGCGACTTCTTCACATGATGCTGTTTCTGTCACTGCTAACACATCTGCATCTGGTACTTTAAAAATTGATAAAATTGATCAACTCGCAACGGCAGGTAATAGAGTAGGGCTAGTGGCAGAATCAAATCGGGCAAAAACAACTACTCTAAAAAGCCTTGGTGTTACTGGTGATGCAAATGGAAAAATTGATATAAAAATGAAGGTGCTACAAAATGATGGTAGCATGAAAGAAGTTACAAAAACCTTTAAAACATCTGACACTATTGAAAGTGTTGTCGCAGGGTTAAATAAAGATACTGGATTAAATGCTTTCTACGATGAAGCGACTGGGCAATTTTCGTTGACAACACAAGCGACTGGTAAAGGTGTCAAGTATGGTGACCATGATGGGGTAAGTGCATATCTAGAAACTGGTCAAGAATTATTTTCTAAATTAGGGTTTACCTCAAGCGATCCTAGTGACCCGAATTATGCAAATGTATTAGCTAAAGGTGGACAAGATGCAAAATTAACTGTGAATGGTGCTGAAATCACACGTAGCTCAAATACATTTGATATTAATGGCTTTAATGTTACTTTAAAAGATAAATATTCAGATAGTAAACCTATTACATTGACAGCCACTACAGATGCTGATGCAATGATAGATAAAATTAAAAAGTTTGTAGAAACATATAATGGTCTAGTTGCTTCGTTAAATAGTTTAACATCTGAGAAGAAATATCGTGATTTCTTACCGTTAACAGAAGAGCAAAAAGCTGATATGGAAGAAAAAGATATTGAGAAATGGGAAGAAAAAGCGAAAAGCGGTATGCTTCGAAGTGATCCAATTGTACGAAATGCATTGTCAAGTATGCGTGGCATTATGTATGAAAAGGGTGGAAGTAATAATGCCTTATTCGATACTTTATCTGAGATGGGTATAACTACTACAAAATCCTATCTTGAAGGCGGTAAATTAGAAATCGATGAAGAAAAATTACGTGCAGCAATTACGGCAGATCCACAAGCAGTATCCGATACTTTCACAAAATCCTTAGAAAATGGTAATGGTGGGATTGTCCAAAAGCTCCGTGGGTCCATTAAAAATTCTGTAGCCACAATTGAGAAAAAAGCTGGTAAAACAACAATGACAGAGCAAAATTACTCAATCGGTAAAAGCTTAATTGGTGTGGATGATAGAATTGCTGCTTGGAAAGTGAAATTGGAAAACATAGAAAAACGATATTGGAAACAATTCTCTGCTATGGAGCAAGCAATAAACAAAGCAAATCAACAGTCTAGTATGTTTATGCAAGGCGGAGGCTTCTAATTAAGGTAGGGGAAAAATATGCAGCAAATAGATCAACTATTGCAAGCATCAGCAAATTTATTTAAGCATTTGGGTGAAACTCCTAAAGGTGAAGACCGTGATGAATATATCAACACTATTAATAACATGTTGGACAAGCGTGGTATGATTATTAAAGGCATAATGGATGAGGGATTTCATTTTGATGAACAAAATCACATTCATCGTACATTGCTAGAATTAGATAAGGGTATTAAAAAGCGTTTAGCAGATGTAATGGATGCAGTTAAACAAGACATGGTAAACCTACAAAAAACGAAGAAAAGTGAACAGCAATATTTCAATCCTTATTCAAATGTTCGTGTGATGGATGGCATGTATTATGACAAAAAAAATTAATAGTTTATCTTCATTCATCGTGGTAGTAGTTGCTAGCTGAATGTAGATAATGCTTTGGCAGATGTCATGGATTTTAAAAGGAGTGAATTGTGATCTTACAATTCAAAAACCAGACAAAATTACGCTGAGACGTAAATAGCTTTTCTTCGTAAAATGGTTTAAACTAGTAAATAAGTAACCTTTCAAAGGAGTTGTCCTTTATTGGCAGCAAATTTAACAGCACAAAACGCGTATAAACAAAATAGTGTGACTACAGCTTCACCTGGCGAACTGACATTAATGCTTTATAATGGATGCTTGAAATTCTTGCATAAGGCGAAACAAGCTATCCAAGATAAGAATATTCAAGAGAAAAATACAAACATTCAAAAAGCTCAGGCGATTATTAGTGAACTGATGTCTACACTCAATATGGATATTGAGATTTCGAAACAAATGCTACCTCTTTACGAATATATGAATCATCGTTTAGTAGAAGCCAACATTCAAAATGATGTAGCCATTATTGAAGAAGTGGAAGGATTGGTGACGGAATTTCGCGATACGTGGAAGGAAGTAATTCGCATTAATCGACAACAGCAATTTGGTCAGGGAAACAGCGGACAAATTTAGACACAATTAGAGACCATCGAAAGAGATGGTCTCTTTTTTGTTAAATCGTTTTTATCACGAAATAGTCATAAATTAGGCTATTCAACGGTAAAATATGTTACTTATTCCCTGTAGCTGTAAGTTGGGCATCATGGCATAATCAAAGCAATAAACATGTTTAAAAGAGTACTGGGGTGGGAATATGATCTTTAAGCGTCAAGAAGGTTTCCGTTTTAAATTTAAGGAGCCTATTCAAATAACTTTTGCTATTTATGAGAATGGAAAGGTCAATCATGGACAAACCGCTATGGCTGACTTGTTGGATATTAGTCCACGTGGATTAAAGATGTTTACGGAAGTGGATTTAGGTATAAACCCTCCTCCATTAGATATCCATTTTGTGCTTGATACACAAGAAGTTCGCGCTTATGGAGAAGTGATTTGGAGTCGTCCATTTGGTAACGGCAAGCAATATGGCATCTATTTCAATAATCAAGCTCCCGTGGAAGATTTGATTGTTGAAGAATTAAAGCTTCGACGAAAAAAGGAAGCAGCTGAAGCGAAAAAACAAAATAATAATTTATAAAATTTATAAAAAATTTTTTGTAAAAAAAAGAATGATTTTAGAGGAATTTCACACACTTGTGTAGAAATAGATAGTATAGCAGTTATAAAGGAGGAGTTTACATGTTAAACTTTAACATTCGTGGTGAAAATATTGAGGTAACTCCAGCTATTCGAGAGTATGTTGAGAACAAAATCGATAAAGTTGAACGCTATTTTAACGAAGATGTTAATGCCAACGCTAATGTCAATTTAAAGGTTTACAATGACAAACAAACTAAAGTGGAAGTCACTATTCCAATGAAGAACCTAACTCTTCGTGCTGAAGAGCGTCATAATGATATGTATGCTGCTGTTGATCTAATTGTTGATAAATTAGAGCGTCAGATCCGCAAACATAAAACAAAAGTAAACCGTAAATTCCGCGAGCGTGAAGGTGCAGGCCTTTATTTTGCTACTACTCAAGCAGCCGCTGATGCTGTGTCAGAGGAAGAAGAATACTCAATTGTTCGTACAAAGCAATTTGATTTAAAACCTATGGATCAAGAAGAGGCAGTTCTACAAATGAATATGCTTGGACATGATTTTTATGTCTTTACTGATGCTGAATCGAACGGCACAAATATTGTATATAAGCGTAAAGATGGAAAATATGGCTTAATTGAAACTACTTAAAACTTCATGATGACAAAGGCTCTCGCGATGGCGAGGGTCTTTTTTTGTATGACAATCATATGTACCCGAGGTGACAGTTTGCATGAAACTGTTACACAATGGTAAAATGAAAGTTGAATCTATATAGGAAGTGAAAAACATTCATGGCAAACCTATTAAATAAATTATTTGATTTCAATAAACGTGAGTTAAAAAAATTAGAAAAAATCGCTGACCAAGTTGAGGGATTCGCTTCTCAAATGGAACAGCTTTCAGATGATCAACTACAAGCGAAAACAGATGAATTTAAAAAACGCTATGCTGAGGGTGAGCATTTAGAGTCGATTCGTGCCGAAGCGTTTGCTGTTTGTCGAGAAGCTTCAAAACGTGTATTAGAGATGTATCCATTCCGTGTTCAAATCATGGGGGCTGCTGCTCTTGATGAGGGGAATATCGCGGAGATGAAAACCGGGGAAGGTAAAACTTTAACAGCGACAATGGCTGTTTATTTGAATGCTATCACTGGTAAAGGTGTACATGTTGTAACAGTCAATGAATACCTAGCGAGTCGTGATGCTGCTGAAATGGGACAACTTTATAATTTCTTAGGCTTATCTGTTGGGCTAAACCTGAATAGCCTTTCAAAAGATGAAAAACGAACTGCTTATGAGGCTGATATTACGTATAGTACAAACAATGAGCTAGGATTTGACTACTTACGTGATAACATGGTGCTTTACAAAGAGGAACGTGTACAACGTCCATTACACTATGCTGTCATTGATGAGGTGGACTCGATCTTAATTGATGAAGCGCGTACACCATTAATTATTTCGGGTCAGGCTGGGAAATCAGCACAGCTTTATAAACAATCGAATGCCTTTGTACGTATGTTAAATGCAGAGACAGACTATACGTATGAAGAGTCAACAAAAGGTGTTACGTTAACAGATGCAGGTGTGGAAAAGGCAGAAAAAGCATTTGGCATCGATAATCTATTTGATTTGACACATGTTCGTTTAAATCATGCGATCAATCAATCATTAAAGGCGCATGTCAGTATGCATAATGATGTCGATTATGTTGTGCAGGATGGCGAAATTGTGATCGTTGATGGCTTTACTGGTCGTTTGATGAAGGGTCGTCGTTATTCTGATGGCTTACACCAAGCAATTGAAGCTAAAGAAGGCGTTGAGATTCAAAATGAATCGATGACAATGGCGACAATTACCTTCCAAAACTACTTCCGTATGTATCAAAAGCTTGCAGGGATGACAGGTACAGCGAAAACAGAGGAAGAGGAATTCCGCAATATTTACAATATGAATGTTGTCGCTATTCCAACGAATAAACCAATTGCTCGTGATGATCGTGCTGACTTGATTTTTGCAACGATGGAAGGGAAATATAAAGCAGTTGCTGCTGATATCGCAGAGCGTCATAGAGCTGGTCAACCTGTTCTTGTTGGTACAGTTGCTATTGAAACATCTGAGATTATTTCAAAACTATTGGATAAACATAAAATTCCTCATAATGTGTTAAATGCGAAAAACCATGAACGTGAAGCTGAAATTATTGCGAACGCTGGTACCAAGGGTGCAGTGACAATTGCAACAAACATGGCTGGACGTGGTACAGATATTAAACCTGGCGAAGGAGTACTCGAAATTGGCGGTTTAGCGGTAATCGGTACAGAGCGACATGAATCACGTCGTATTGATAATCAGCTTCGTGGACGTTCTGGTCGTCAAGGGAATCCTGGGGTTACACAATTCTACCTATCCCTAGAGGATGATTTAATGCGTCGTTTTGGCTCTGATAATATGAAGTCGATGATGATGCGCTTAGGTATGGATGATTCCCAGCCATTGCAATCTAAAGTTGTGTCGAGAGCTGTAGAATCAGCACAGAAACGTGTCGAAGGTAATAACTTTGATGCGCGTAAACGATTATTACAATATGACGATGTACTACGTCAGCAACGTGAGATTATTTATAAAGAGCGTTATGATGTGCTGGAAACAGAAAATATGCGTGTGCTTGTTGAGTCTATGATTCAAGAAACAATCGATAATGTTGTTAGCCTGTATACTCAAGGTGAGCAGAAGGATTGGAACCTAAAGGCTATTGAAGACTTTGTAGCGGCCAATCTTTTAGAGGAAGGTCAACTTAAAGTATCTGATTTCCAAGGCAAGTCTGCTGAAGATATTAATCAGTTAATCTCTGATGCTGTTCATGTTCGTTATGATGAAAAAGAGGCAGAACTGACACCAGAGCGTATGCGTGAGTTTGAAAAGGTTATTTTATTACGATCAATCGATACAAAATGGATTGATCATATTGATGCAATGGATCAACTACGCCAAGGTATCCATCTGCGTGCGTATGGTCAAAACGATCCACTACGTGAATATCAACAAGAAGGCTTTGCGATGTTTGAGGATATGGTAGCCTCTATTCGTGAGGATGTTGCGAAATATGCAATGAAAGCAGAAATTCGCAATAATCTTGAGCGTGAAGAGGTGGCGAAGGGGCAGGCTGTTAATCCGAAAGAAGAAGGTGGCTCCGCTCCGAAAAAGCAACCTGTACGTAAGGCTGAAAACATTGGTCGTAATGATTTATGTCCATGTGGAAGTGGTAAGAAATTTAAAAATTGTCATGGTACGGCTCAATAATATCTAGGTGAAAAAATCATTTTAACTACGTGTTGAAATGATTTTTTCTTTTTAAACTAGCTTAAAATTGAAGAAATTTTAGTATAAATAGTCAGAATTTATAGACAATTGAAAAATATGGGTATACAATAGCTGTAATAATAGGTATATAGTACAAGTAATTTATCCTATTATTATCCTGAATTTTTGATTGTGATACTAAGTCTTAAGGAGGATCGGAATTTTCAAGCAATCTTACTCATTAAAATAGCGGGAATGTACGCATATTAGTATATTCCTTTTTATTTTGACTGGAAGCAACATAAAATGTATAAAGGGGGACTATAGATGCATAAAAAAGATATTATGAATAGTGAAACAATGATGTATATGCCTGTGTATGATTCCTTTGGAAATTTATGTACGCAGGTGTATGAGAAAAATAATGAGTATATTTCTACGCTACCACCAACGAAATTATTGGACTTTAATCTGCGTTATTTTGGTTCTAGTTTAAGAGGAGCGTTCGATGGTTCGAAAATGATCCTAGGCAAGCTTAATAAAAATCCTATTGTCGTGCATGAGCGTTGTAATATTTTATGGTTCCCTAGTAGGTCTCCTCTACATCCTGACTGTATCTGGTTCGCTGTCCATCATATAGATGACTATGTCGCTGTGGATAAAAAGAGGACAAAGGTTACCTTTATGAATGGCATGGAATTTATTGTGGATGTCAGTGTCAATGCGTTAGAGTCTCGGATTCAAAGAGCTTTTTTATTAAAATATAGACTAGAGAAACGAACAAAATATTTACTTGTTCAGTATGATCGTGTGAAAGTATTTCAACGTCTTGCCAAGAATATGTTTGAGGACGAGACGCAGGATAGTTAACTTACTACCACAAAACATCTGCTAGATAGTATGTTTTCCTTTATAAAAACGTTATAATAAAAAGATACGGGGCTTTATGAATAAAGTGTTAGCTCCATGACTAACGTTCGGAGGATTTAACGATGATTGAATTAGCAGATGTACGCAATGTGTTAGACACTACAGCCAAAAAATTGGCGGACTTTAGGGGGTCTCTTTGACTTAGAGAACAAAGAGGCACGTATTCAGGAGCTAGATGAAATGATGCTAGAGCCAGGCTTTTGGGATGATCAGCAGGGTGCTCAGGTGATTATCAATGAAGGAAATGGCTTAAAAGCAATTGTCAATGAATATAAAGATTTAGTGGAAACACATGAAAATTTAGATATGACACTGGAACTTTTACGTGAAGAACCAGACGAAGAATTACAAGAAGAGCTAGGCAAAGAACTAGCAGAATTCCAACAAAAGATGGCTGATTTCGAGCTACAATTACTGCTAAGTGGCCCATACGATCAAAACAATGCCATTTTAGAGCTACATCCTGGTGCTGGTGGTACGGAATCACAGGACTGGGGCTCAATGCTATTACGTATGTATACACGATGGGCAGAGAAGCGTGGATTTAAAGTGGAAACAGTGGACTATCTACCAGGAGATGAAGCTGGGATTAAATCTGTAACATTGTCGATTAAAGGTCACAATGCTTTCGGTTATTTACAAGCGGAAAAGGGTGTCCATCGTCTAGTACGTATTTCTCCATTCGATTCGTCTGGCCGCCGTCATACGTCTTTCGTTTCCTGTGATGTTATGCCAGAGTTTGACGACAATATTGAAATCGATATTCGTACAGAGGATTTAAAAATTGATACGTATCGTGCAACAGGGGCAGGTGGTCAACATATTAATACGACAGATTCTGCCGTTCGTATAACGCATATTCCTACTGGTACGATCGTTCAATGTCAGGCTGAGCGCTCCCAGATTAAAAACCGTGAAAAAGCGATGACGATGTTAAAAGGGAAGCTATATCAATTAGAACTTGATAAACAGCAAGCACAATTAGATGAAATACGTGGTGAGCAAAAAGAAATAGGCTGGGGCTCCCAAATTCGTTCGTATGTCTTCCACCCTTACTCGATGGTGAAGGATCATCGTACAAATGAAGAAACAGGTAATGTGGGTGCAGTGATGGATGGCGATTTAGATCCATTTATAAATGCCTATCTACGTTCAAAAATAAATTAATCGACAGATTCCCCCAAGAGTAAGAAGCTCTTGGGGGATTTTTGTTAAAAGGGTGGATGATAGGGTGCATCTTGGCTCAGTTGTTTTCGTTCACTCATGTAATATTTATACAGCATAGAAGCGTTAAGAAACTGTTTACTAATGGATGCATATCGGATAGGCAATTCAATTTGTTTATTATTTTTTAATGTTACAATACACCCCATTTCACTAGGAGTAATATTAATAATTGCATGAAGCCCTATCCATATATTGTGAATGGAGCTGGGTGAAAAAGTGGGCAGAAAAATACAGGGATAACCGTAATCAAAGGCCACGACGATTGGTAGCTTGTGTTGATTGCCAAAAAAACGTTTAGCCGATTGTTTTGCGGCTTCATAGGTTGATCCTAATGAGAGGCAGGATTTTCGAAGGACATGCATCGGTTTGCGTGTAACAATCAGCTCATTATGCTTATCAATCACATGCGTGAAGACTTTGGAGTCATGCTGAATAGGTTGCAGCAAATAAGTATTGAATGAAATTAAGTAGCCGTTTACAAAGTTAGTTGTCATATAGGGAGTGCCTCCTTTTTTCTAGTGATAACGGTAGTGTAAAACAGAATATGACTTTCTTAAATTGGATGAAATAGTTGAAAATCGTTCAGAAAAGCACGAAATGCTTAGAGAATTTGCTCTAAATATAAATGGATTAATAGCTAATCCAAGATATTTTCGAATCGTAAGCATTGCTTTTTAAATTCAATTTTCATATAATTTAGAAAAGGATCGAGGTGAGATCGTTGGATAAATATTATTCGTATACAGATTTTCTGAAAGCCGTTGGTCAGTCGAAAAAAGTTGATGAGGCAGAGAAATTATTAAACGAGATTTATTTAGATTTATTTTTAAATCGTATCCAGCGTATGCATCGGCAAGAGCAGCTCATGGTTCTGATAGATAGAGCACTCGATGAAAAAGATGAAAACGCATTTTATCAATACGCATCCGAACTAACTTCCTTACAGCAAACAGAAGATGAATCATATTGACGAACCCGCTCTCCATATCTATTGGAGAGTGGGATTTTTTTGATTTTGAAAATATGTGCGGGAATGTAGACTTCACTCCAAAAGCAGAGGACCCGCTCATAAAAGAGTGAAAGCTGCTCGGAAAGTAAAGTCTTCCGATCATAACAGTGAGATAACCGCTCAAAAAGAAGTGACCTCGCTCCAAAAGCAATAATCATCACTCTGAACAGGGAAAATCATCCACCGATGAAGCTTGAAAACCTGATAAAACGGCTATTATAAGAGTAAAAAGTTAAATTGAACGCCATGTTATGTATTAAAAATTTTAGAGATGAAAAAAATTTTTACAAACATTCGTTCGTTAAATGTTCGAAATTTTAATATTGCTATGCTAAAATATATGTACAAATTGGAAGGAAAGGATGGGGACATGAGTGCAAACATTTGATTTACAAGCGCCATATCAGCCTAACGGGGATCAGCCACAGGCCATTGCGGAATTAGTGGAGGGTGTGAAAGCAGGCAAACGTCATCAAACATTGCTTGGTGCTACTGGAACAGGTAAGACGTTTACCATTTCGAATGTCATCCAGCAAGTCAAAAAACCAACACTAATCATGGCACACAATAAAACGTTAGCTGGCCAGCTATATAGTGAATTTAAAGAGTTCTTCCCAAATAACGCCGTTGAATATTTTGTCAGCTACTATGATTACTACCAGCCAGAAGCTTATGTACCGCAGACAGATACCTATATAGAAAAAGACTCTAGCATTAACGATGAAATTGATAAGCTGCGTCACTCTGCTACCTCTGCATTGTTTGAGCGTGAGGATGTCATTATTATTGCATCTGTGTCCTGCATTTATGGTTTAGGTTCTCCCGAAGAATATCGAGAAATGGTTGTTTCCATTCGTACAGGTATGGAAATTGAACGTAATCAGCTACTGCGCAAGCTTGTAGACGTTCAGTATGAGCGTAATGATGTTAGTTTTACTCGCGGAACATTTCGGGTACGTGGAGATGTAGTGGAAATCTTCCCAGCCTCTCGTGATGAGCATTGTATTCGGGTGGAATTTTTCGGTGATGAAATTGATCGCATTCGTGAAGTAGATGCACTAACTGGAGAGATTTTATCGGATCGAGAGCATGTGGCTATTTTCCCAGCATCCCACTTCGTTACACGAGAAGAAAAAATGCGAAAAGCAATTGAAAACATTGAAAAAGAATTAGAGGAACGACTTGCATTATTACGATCAGAAGATAAATTACTAGAGGCACAGCGTTTAGAGCAACGTACACGTTATGATTTAGAGATGATGCGTGAAATGGGCTTTTGCTCTGGAATTGAAAACTATTCACGTCATTTAACATTGCGTGAGGCAGGGGCCACTCCATATACTTTGCTAGATTACTTCCCTGATGACTTTTTGCTTGTGGTCGATGAAAGTCACGTAACACTCCCACAGGTTCGAGGAATGTACAATGGTGACCAAGCGCGTAAAGGTGTGCTCGTGGAACACGGCTTCCGCTTGCCATCTGCTTTAGATAATCGTCCATTACGTTTTGAAGAGTATGAAAACCGTGTACATCAAGCCATTTATGTATCAGCCACACCAGGTCCATATGAGCTGGAGCATACACCAGAAATGGTAGAGCAAATTATCCGACCAACTGGATTATTAGATCCATTAATTGATGTACGTCCTATCGAAGGGCAAATCGATAATTTAATTGATGAAATACAAGATCGAATTGCGCGTGATGAGCGAGTTTTAGTGACAACGCTAACGAAGAAAATGTCTGAGGATTTAACGGCTTACCTGAAGGAAATGGGCTTAAAAGTTGAATATTTACATTCAGAAATTAAGACACTAGAACGTATTGAAATTATCCGTGAGCTACGCAAAGGAACATATGATGTACTAATAGGTATTAATCTATTGCGTGAAGGTCTTGATATCCCTGAGGTGTCCCTTGTGGCGATTTTAGATGCTGATAAAGAAGGATTTTTACGTTCAGAACGTTCATTGATTCAAACCATTGGTCGTGCTGCTCGTAACGCGAATGGTCATGTCATTATGTATGCGGATCATATAACAGACTCGATGAGAAAGGCGATTGATGAAACGCAACGTCGTCGTGCATTACAAATGGCTTATAACGAGGAGCATGGCATAACACCTCAAACGATCATTAAGAAAATCCCAGATGTGATACGTGCAACACAAGTAGCAGAAGAAGAGGAATCCTATGTAACAAAGGCAACAAAAGGCAAAAAGCTAACAAAGGCGGAAAGAGAACAGCTCTTAGCTTCCCTAGAAGTCGAAATGAAGGAAGCAGCAAAAGCGCTTGATTTTGAACGTGCGGCTGAGTTGCGAGATACAATATTTGAATTGAAGGTAGAAGGGTGAATGACTTGTGAAAAATACTGAAATTGTCGTGCAAGGCGCACGTGCTCATAATTTAAAAAATATCAATGTCACAATTCCACGTGACCAATTAGTCGTTTTAACAGGATTATCAGGCTCTGGAAAGTCTTCTCTAGCATTTGACACAATTTATGCGGAGGGCCAACGTCGTTATGTTGAGTCCCTCTCCGCCTATGCCCGCCAATTTCTTGGACAAATGGATAAACCAGATGTCGATGCAATAGAAGGCTTGTCGCCTGCTATTTCCATTGACCAAAAAACAACTAGTCGTAACCCACGATCTACTGTCGGTACGGTAACGGAAATCTATGATTACCTACGTTTACTTTATGCACGTATTGGTAAACCGATTTGTCCAAATCATGGCATAGAAATCACTTCCCAAACGATTGAGCAAATGGTGGATCGTTTATTAACCTATCCTGAGAGAACTAAGATGCAGCTCCTTGCACCAATGGTTTCTGGACGTAAGGGTACCCATGTTAAACTACTAGAAGATTTAAAAAAGCAGGGGTTTGTTCGTGTACGAATTGATGGGGAATTGCGTGATTTAGATGATGCTATCGAACTTGATAAAAATAAAAAGCATTCCATCGAAGTAGTAGTGGACCGTGTTGTTATGAAGGAAGGTGTTGCAGCTCGTCTGAGTGATTCTTTAGAAACGGCTTTACGTCTGGCAGATGGACGTGTGCTTGTCGATGTGATGGAACATGAAGAGTTACTATTTAGTGAGCATCATGCCTGCCCATTATGTGGTTTTTCGATAGGTGAATTAGAGCCTCGTATGTTTTCATTTAATAGTCCATTCGGTGCTTGTCCAAGCTGTGATGGCTTAGGTTCGACACAAGAGGTGGATTTAGATTTAGTGGTACCTGATTGGGATCGTTCCTTGCTAGAGCATGCCATCGCACCATGGGAACCAACAAGTTCGCAGTACTACCCACAATTATTAAAAGCTGTATGTGATCATTACGATATTCCAATGGACGTGCCTGTGAAGGATTTGCCGAAGGAAAAGATGGATAAGGTTTTATATGGCTCTGGAAAAGACAAGATTCACTTCCATTATGAAAATGAGTTTGGCAATGTGCGAGATCAGATGATCGAATTTGAGGGTGTGGTGCGCAATGTTGAGCGTCGTTTTAAAGAGACAACATCCGATTATGTGCGTGAGCAGATGGAAAAATACATGGCACAGCAGGCTTGCCCTTCATGTAAAGGGTATCGTTTAAAACCTGAAACGTTAGCAGTGAAAGTAGCCGATAAGCATATTGGTGAGGTTACCCAATATTCGATTCAGGAAGCAGACACATTCTTCAAAGAGCTTGATCTCTCTGAAAAGGATATGCAAATTGCTCGATTAGTTTTACGAGAAATCGAAGAACGATTGGGCTTCCTTGTGAATGTTGGTTTAGACTATTTAACATTGAGTCGTGCAGCAGGTACATTATCTGGTGGAGAGGCGCAACGTATTCGACTTGCTACGCAAATTGGTTCACGATTAACGGGGGTCCTCTATATTTTAGATGAGCCTTCGATTGGTTTGCATCAGCGTGATAATGATCGGCTGATTAGCACGTTACAAAATATGCGTGACATAGGAAATACGCTAATAGTGGTAGAGCACGATGAAGATACGATGCTTGCAGCCGATTATCTCATCGATGTAGGACCTGGAGCAGGCGTTCATGGCGGGCAAATTGTGGCAGCAGGTACACCGCAGGAAGTTATGAATAATGAAAAATCTTTAACTGGACAATATTTAAGTGGTAGAAAGTTTATTCCTTTACCAATAGAAAGACGCCAACCAAATGGTCGAAAGCTCTCCATTAAAGGTGCCAAGGAAAATAATTTACGCAATGTTAAAGTAGATGTTCCACTAGGCTTATTTGTAGCAGTGACAGGTGTCTCTGGTTCAGGGAAATCGACACTGATTAATGAAATTTTATATAAATCTTTGGCACAGAAGCTGAATCGTTCAAAGGTTAAGCCTGGCGAGCATAAAGAAGTGACAGGCATCGATGAGCTTGAAAAAGTAATTGATATTGATCAATCGCCAATTGGGCGTACACCTCGTTCAAACCCAGCAACTTATACAGGTGTTTTTGATGATATTCGCGATGTTTTCGCAGCAACAAATGAAGCAAAGGTACGAGGCTACAAAAAAGGACGCTTTAGCTTTAATGTCAAGGGCGGTCGCTGTGAAGCATGTCGTGGCGACGGCATTATTAAAATTGAAATGCATTTCCTTCCAGATGTTTATGTACCATGTGAAGTATGTCACGGCAAACGGTATAACCGTGAAACACTTGAAGTGAAGTATAAAGATAAGAGTATTGCAGATATTCTCGATATGACGATTGAGAATGCAGTAGTGTTCTTTGAAAATATTCCAAAGATCCAGCGTAAGCTACAAACGATTGTTGATGTTGGTTTGGGCTATATGAAATTAGGTCAACCAGCCACAACCTTATCGGGTGGAGAGGCACAGCGTGTAAAACTAGCCTCTGAATTACATCGACGCTCAACAGGGAAATCCTTCTATATTTTAGATGAACCAACAACAGGATTACATGCCGATGATATTGCTCGTTTACTTGTCGTGTTGCAGCGTCTTGTTGAAAACGGTGATTCGGTATTAGTTATTGAGCATAACTTAGATGTGATTAAAACAGCTGATTATATCATCGACTTAGGTCCAGAAGGTGGAGACAAAGGTGGTACGATTGTTGCAACTGGTACACCTGAAGAGGTAGTAGAAGTAGCTGGCTCCTATACAGGCAAATACTTAAAACCAATCCTGGAACGTGATCGTATGAGAATGGATGCATTGCTAGCAGAAGCTTCTAAATCTTAATGGATTTACATTTGAACGGAAATGATCAATCTGGATTGAAGGATGATCTTAAAGTGGAGAAAGTCGCTTAATCCAGATTGAAAATGATCCAAAATGGGAAGAACCAGCTTAAACAGAGGCCGGAAGTGATCCAACTAATCTAAAAAACGAGCAATAAAATCTTCATAGGTAAAAGCCTGACGATGTTGTAATGAAAAGACCCAATTTATTCAATTTTGCAGTGAAACTTTTCACATGATGAATCGTATAAATAGTATAACGAACTGAGGGAGGCTATTTATTTATGCAAAATGAACGTCAACGAATTTTAGAACTTGTAGAAAAAGGAACAATTTCGGCACAAGAGGCGATTACATTATTAGAAGCATTAGAGCAACCTGGCAAGTCTACTCAACATGTTATGAATGATGTGTCAAAAGAGACGCAATCCTTTTCAAGTGAAAAAGAGCCATTATTTGAAGAAAAATCAAAAGATGGTGACAAGAAAAAAGATGATTTTATGAAATACTTCCAAGATGAAATGCAAGATTTTCGTAAGGATTTAACGCAAATCGGTTCTCTTTTTATGGATATGATGAATACGGCTGTTAAAAAAGTGAAGGAATTTGATGTTGCTTCTCCATTCGGAGATAAAATTGAATTTACCCATACAGAAGAAGTGGCTGCTGCCAATGTAGACAATATTATCGTTGAATTACCTAATGGTAACTTCTCATTGGAATCCGGTGAAGGCGATACTATTCAAGTGATCTGCAAGGTAAAGGCACCTTTGATGAACGATAGCGAAGAAGAAACTCGCAATCACTTTTTAGAGCAATTTGTTGTGAAAGAGGAAGCGCAATCACTTCGTATTTTGAGCCAATTAAAGCTTGTTCAAGTCAATGTGAAGGTGCTAGTACCTAAGGATAAGCTTGAAAAATTATCTGTGCGCCTAATGAATGGTAGTGTTTCATTACAGGATAAAGAATTTGAAGAATTAAAAGTGAAAACGTTAAACGGTGCCATTAAAGGAACGAAAATTAATTTCGGAAAAGCGGAAGTGGATTCTTCTAATGGCTCCATTGAATTAACGAATGTTCGAGGTAAGGATTTAGAGGCTGAGACATTGAATGGGCGTGTTTATTTGGATGGTGCTTTGGATGAAGTGGAAGCTAAGTCGGTTAATGGACATGTAGTCGTGACAACATGCTCGACAAATTCATCTAAAATTAAAGCTCAAACAGTCGCTGGAGCAGTGGAATTATATGTTCCACGAACAATTTCATTGAGCGGCAAAGTGGTCACAAATTTTGGTAAAGTGGATGTGGGTATCCAGGATGTTTCTAAAATGGAGTCACAAGATCAATTCCTATCCAAGGTAGTCCGCTTCGACAAAGAAGTTGAAAATGCGAATCGTTTATTCATCGAAGGCGAATCAAAAACAGGTGCTGTCTTAGTGCGCTACACAACAACAGATGAACAACAAATTTAACAGTAGGAGCATTCAAGTTAAAGCTTGAATGCTTTTTTTCTTGTCAAACAAGATTCGACCTTGCATAAAGAGGCGAATCTTGTTTTCATTTTTGTCATTTTCTTAAGGATAATGGCAAGGAAAGAACGAAATAGAAGGAACTGCCACGGATTGAAATGAAACTGTAATAAAAAAACAGAAATAGAGTGCTATAATGGTAAAAGAAATACCTCTTACATAGATGAGAGTTTTAGGTGGTTTAATCATGATAGAAATGAAAAATGTGACAAAGAAATACCCAAACGGTGTTGTTGCGACAAATGGTATTTCGGTTAATATAAAGCAAGGCGAATTTGTGTATGTAGTCGGTCCAAGTGGGGCAGGTAAGTCTACATTTATTAAATTGATGTACCGTGAAGAAAAGGCAACATCAGGACAAATTATTGTTAATGGTATTGATTTAGCAACTTTAAAGAATAAGAAGGTCCCTTTTTTGCGCCGTCAACTTGGTGTAGTTTTCCAGGACTTCAAATTATTACCTCGTTTGAACGTTTATGAGAATGTAGCGTTTGCGCTTGAAGTAATTGAAGAAAAGCCAGATGAAATTCGACGTAGAGTTATGGAAGTGTTAGAACTAGTTGGATTGAAGCATAAAGCAAGAATGTTTCCAAATGAGCTTTCAGGCGGAGAGCAGCAACGGGTATCGATTGCTCGTTCGATCGTCAATGTTCCAAAAGTGGTGATTGCAGACGAACCTACAGGGAACCTTGATCCTGAAACATCATGGGAAATCATGAATTTGTTTGAGGAAATTAATGCACGTGGGACAACGATTGTAATGGCGACCCATAACCGTGAAATTGTAAATACGATTCGTCGTCGTGTTATTGCAATTGAAGGCGGCTTAATTGTCCGTGATGAACACGGAGGTGAATACGGCTATGAAATTTAGTACAGTAAAGCGCCACTTCCGGGAAAGTATCAAATCACTTGGTCGAAATAGTTGGATGACCATTGCCTCTGTCAGTGCCGTAACCGTTACGCTCATTCTAGTAGGTGTTTTTGCGCTTATTATGATGAATTTAAATAAAGTAGCAACGGATTTAGAAAATGATGTCGAAATTAAAGTGTTAATTGATGAGACAGCAGATGAAGCTGCGGAAAAAGTTCTCATCGAAAAAGTCAAAAAATTGCCTGGTGTCTCCGAGATGACTTATTCCACTAAGGAAGATGAGTTAACCAAGCTAGTAAAAGACTTCGGTGATGATTTTAAACTCTTTGAACAAAGTAACCCATTACGTAATGTTATTTATGTAAAAGCTGCTGATCCACAGCAAACAGCAAAAGTTGCGAAAGCTATTGATAAATATGAGTATACATATGACGTGATGTATGGCGAAGGAAAAGTAGAAAAACTATTTAACTTCTTAAATATTAGTCGTAATGTAGGAATCGTACTTATTTTAGGGTTATTATTTACAGCAATTTTCTTAATTTCAAATACAATTCGTATAACGATTATAGCTCGTCGTGATGAAATAGAAATTATGAAACTTGTAGGGGCTACGAATTCATTTGTGCGTATCCCATTCCTATTAGAAGGCATGTGGCTTGGGATTTTAGGTTCTATTATTCCGATTGCGGTTGTCACAACCCTTTACCACAATATATATAAAATTATTGCTCCACGTTTACAAGGAGAGCTTGTTCAATTACTAGACTTTTCCCCACTTGTGTATCAGGTAAGCGGTCTTCTGTTACTCATTGGTGTTCTGATCGGTATTTGGGGAAGCTTCATGTCAGTACGTAAGTTTTTAAAAATTTAATCACAACGGATATTTGTGAAAAAGAAAAGAATAGTCGAAGGGGAGTTCAATCGGTGAAAAGTAAGGCGAAAAACACATTGAAAACACTTGCAGCTGCATCTGCTCTAATTCTTTTTATCCAAACTCCATCAGCATATGCAACAAGTTTATCGGATTTAAAAGAAGAAAAGAAACAAGTTGAAACAAAAAAGAATCAGTTAAATTCATCTATCAGCAATAAATCAAATGCAATTACAGCAAATCAAGAAAAGCAACAACAAATCTTAGATCAAATTCAAGCATTGAACGCTGAAATCGACAAAACTAATAGTAATATTAAAAAAGTACAAGCAGATATTCGGGCAACAAATGAGGAAATTAAAAAGTTAGAAGCGTCTATCGAAGAGCTTTTGCATAAAATTGAAGAGCGCGATTTATTGTTACAAGAACGTGCACGTGCGATTCAAGCAGGGGGCTCTGTTAGTTATTTAGATGTATTGCTTGGCTCTAATAGTTTTGTAGACTTTATTGATCGTTTCTCTGCAGTTAATGCATTATTGGAAGCGGATCGTCAAATTATTCAAGATCAAAAAGATGATAAACAAAAATTAGAAGAGCAAAAGCAAATTGTAGAAGAGAAGCGTAAAAACTTAGAAGATAAAAAAGCTGAGCTTGAACGATTAAAAGCATCATTAGATAGTCAAAAAGCTGAGAAAAATAAACTAGTCGATCAATTAGAAAAAGAGCAAGAAAAGCTGAAATCAGAAAAAGTATTACTTGAAAAAGAGTACTCAGAGGCTTTAGAAGTAAGTCAGGAATTGCAAGATCAAATTATTGCTGAACAAAATCGTTTGGCTGAAATTGCGCGTCAACAAGAGGCGAAACGTAAAGCAGCCGCAGCGGCCGCGGCAGCAGCTGCTGCTGCTAACAATGGTGGCGGATCATCTGGTGGTACAGTCCATGCACCTCAATCAAACGGAACATGGATTAAACCAACGAATGGTCGCTTAACATCACCATATGGTTGGCGAAATCTTGGAGCAGGACCTGAATTCCATTATGGTGTCGATCTTGCAAATGCAACAGGAACACCAATATGGGCAGCAGCAGATGGGGTTGTTTCTTACGCAGCCCCACTTAGTTCGTATGGTAATGTTGTCATTGTGACGCACTCAATCGATGGACAAATTTATACAACCGTTTATGCACATTTAAGTGCATTTAATGTTAGTGTAGGACAAGAAGTAACACAAGGTCAGCAAATAGCAGCGATGGGTAGTACAGGTCGCTCTACTGGCCCACACTTACACTTCGAAGTGCATATTGGACCTTGGAAAGGACAAGCAGTCGGCAGTGTTAATCCACTGAAATATATTCCATTGTAAACATAAAAGCTATACACTAGCGTTTTCTAGTGTATAGCTTTTAATATTTCATCGAATGTTTCACCATTCACCAGTTTATAGGTTTGCCCATCTATCGCCAATAAGCCATTATTGTAGAAAAATATTTTTAATGTATGGTCATAGTAAGTAATGTCCAATTGATAGACAACATCAGCTTTTTTGTTATTTAATAAGGTTCTTTTTACTTCCCAAGTACTTAAGGCTAAACGCATATCCTCTAATCGTGGATCGTCACGATTGATAATAGCCAAGCTTTTATTGGTACCATTGCCAACTTCCCAAATTGTCATCTTATTTACTATTTCTTCAAGATCCTTATTAGGGAAAAAATCTTGTAGCAAATTCTTCGTTTGATACTCTGAATACAGCATCAGAATACTAATGCCGAGAAAAATGGCGGCAATCCATAGTATAAGTCGCTTTGAAAGCATATCTCCCTCTCCCCTTTTATCATTTTACGAAATATTCCAATGAAAGTTTCATCGCTATTATAAGATTCTAATTAATGTTATGATGAATATATACATAGTGGGGTATTTTTATTGTTGTTATTTCTGAAGATTTTCTTAAAACAATGTGAAATATTCTTTTTTAAAAAGGTTCTATGCTATGCTTTCGGAGGAGGATTCGTTGGAATGATAAATACAGAGTGGTACTCGATCCGAACATTAACTTTACCAGCTACCGCAGTCGCTTTACTTATTACTTTTTTTATTGTGTGGCTGATCCTGCGCTTACAATTTTCTAAAAGGTTGTCTGAGTTATATAGTGACGCCATTTTCACGTTTATTATTGTTTGGAAGTTAAGTTTGCTTGTAACAGATTTCAGAACGGTTATAAGCAATCCAATCACATTGCTTTATTTTAATGGCGGAACATTGGGTGTTTATCTTGGTGTTATCGTAGCATCCTTACAAATATGGAGAAAGCGACAGCGTCTACAGCTTGAGGAACAAGAGATGCTAGCTGGTAGCTGGGCTATTATTTTAACCCAATCCATTTATCAAATGCTTGCTGTGCTACTTAATGACAATAACACATCGAGTGAAGTTATAACATTAGCTGTGCTAAGTGTGGTCACACTCCTCATATTATGGAAACTAATAGCAGTGAAACAAGCTTTATTACTCTATACATTAAGCTATTTGATAGTGGCTTTCTTACAGCCACTTGGTATATGGCAAACAGCTGTGGCTGTTAGTTTAATACTACTTAGTTTGGGTTTAATCATTCAGCATGAACGAATCAATGTGGGAGGTAAGAAATGAAAAAAAATATTGGGCTGCTGATCGTTGTGCTATTAGTGGTTGCGATGATTGGTACATATGTAAAACAACAAATTGACGAAGAACGTGCCATTGATAAATCGGCTCTAGGTAAGGATATGGAGGAGTCAGAAACCGGCTTAGGTAAAGGCAATATACCGCCTGATTTCACCTTAACAAGCTTAGACGGGGAAGATATCACATTAAGTGATCTTCGTGGAAAAAAAGTTGTTTTAAATTTCTGGGCGACATGGTGCCCACCTTGTAAGGCGGAAATGCCACATATGCAAAGCTTCTATGATGAGTATGCAAAAGAGAAAAACGTTGAAATTATTGCGGTCAATTTAACAGATGCTGAACGTGATGTGACCGCTGATGCCAAAGTGGATACAGTGATGACATTTAGAGATAGCTTTGAGCTAACGTTCCCCATTTTACTGGACCCAGCCAATGAAGCTGGCTTAAATTATCAAGTCATCACAATTCCAACCACTTATTTTATTGATTCCAACGGCTACATTCAACGCGCCATCAGAGGACCAATGGATGTGGATATGTTAAATGATTATGTAGATGCACTAGATTGATTCATAAAAATCTGCTCGTTTTCTATAGTAGAAACGAGCAGATTTTTTTATTTTCTATGAAGTCAAGTTGAGTCGCGGAAGCATGTTGAATACCCTCGAAACCAAGGTACATTCCTGCGAATCAGCAATCATCATGCATGTGTAAAGTGAAATATTCTCTCTTTATAATTTTGAAAGGTAATTTTGTATGTTTGAAAAAATAGAGTCATACAGTAAAAGAGACGGAGGAGGGAAGATTTGCGCAAATTAACAGCCGGTGTCGGAGTCCTACTTAGTAGTTTGGTGGTGGGCAGTGGTATTTACTTTGATTGGTTTAATATTGGCGATAAAAAGGAGCCTGTTACGGAGGTTGATACTATTGGTGAGGCTATGACACTCATTGAAGAGAAATCAGTATATAGTACAAAAAAGGATGCATTGGTGGAGGGGGCTCTTCGTGGTATGGCTGATGCCATTAAAGATCCTTATAGCACGTATTACTCCAAGGAAGAGGCTGAGCAACATCGGCAAATGTTGGCTGAGGAACGAGTAGGCATCGGTATTGAACTGACGGAAAATAAAGGAAAGTTTATCGTTGTGTCACCTGTTCGTTCATCCCCAGCAGAGAAAGCAGGGATGCGTTCACTCGATGAAATTGTACAAGTTGATGGGGTACGAATAGATGGAAAAACGATGAGTGAATTAATGCATTTAATTCAAGGTGAAAAGGGAACGAAAGTAACCATTGTTGTCTATCGTCCAAGTGAAGATAAGCATATTAAGATGACGATGGAGCGCGCAGCCATTTCTAATAAAACGGTTACCAGTGAGGTTGTGAAGGTAGAAGATACAGCTATTGGCTATGTGGTGATCTCCTTATTCGGTGAAAAAACCGCTAATGAATGGGTGGCTGAAACGAGTAAATTACTTCGTAAAGATGTGGAAGGAATTGTAATCGATGTACGGGATAATCCAGGTGGTTATTTACATAGCGTCGCAGCGCTACTGAGCACAGTATTGGACAATGGCAAAGTATTTGCATATATGCAAAATGCGGAAGGTGCTATGGAACCATTAAAAACACAAACAAAAGGCTTCGATCAAAAATATATAGAAACGATGAATAAAATTCCCATTGTTGTGTTACAAAATCAAGGTAGTGCATCTGCTAGTGAAGTATTAAGCGGTGCTTTAAAAGGCTGGGGACGCGCTTCACTTGTTGGGGTTAAGAGCTTTGGAAAAGGGACTGTACAAGAATCTTGGGAGCTTTCCAATGGTGGGGAGCTTAAATTATCAACCAATAAATGGCTAACACCAAAGCGCGAATGGATTCATGGGCAGGGCATTGAAGCCAGTTTAATGATCGAGCAAAATGAATTATTTGCTTTTCAACTTCATCCACTAACAGGTAAGTTTAAAGTGGGCGATATGAGTGAAGAGATTTCCTATTCACAAAATGCCTTACAGAAACTAGGTTATCAAATCGATCGTTTAGATGGCTATATGGATGAAACGACTGCAGAGGCCGTTAACCTTTATCGTAAACAGAAAAAATTAAAGCTAGCAGAAGATGAATTTTATATGGATACGACTTTCTTTAATAGTTTAAACGAAACATTAAAGGATTTTAAAGCTGATCGTCAAAATGACCAGCAATTCCAAATGGCCACTAGTTTTTTACTGCATACGATTGAACAATAAAACTTACTGACAGAACAAAAATACCATAATACAAAGCTTTCTATGAGTTTGTACTACGCAAGCGTGTAGTCCTTTGATACAATAAATTCATAGTATTCAAGATAGAAATGGCGGGTGTTCGTATGGTTAGTGAGATATTAATAGAAATAGTAACAGCGATTGGCCGCTTTTTACTCAACCCATTACTGTATATAGTCATAATATTTGCTATTATTTTAGGTTATCGTCGAGTAAAACAGGAGCGTAAATACTTTAATAGACGTATTATTTGGGGCTGGACGGAGTTAATCGGACAATGGAAAGATGGGTGGCTCTATGCACTAATTATTTCTGTCATTAGTATTGGAGCAGGTCTAACTGTCCCAAAGGAATTTTTAATCATTTTAACGGCAGTTTCTATAGTGGCACTTATCTTATTTGTCATGAATGCAATGTCACCTATTTTGACAATGGGGATTGCCACACTTTCCATATGGGGTATGTCCTATTACAATTGGTCATTTTCCTGGTGGAAAATTTCATTAGGTGCTGTCCAATTAGAGAATGGCGCAATTGTGACAATTACCATTCTTGCGGGCCTTTGTGTCATTGCAGAAGGGTTATTAATTCGACGTATGGCGATGAAGGTGTCAACACCGTGTATTGAGAAAACGAAGAGGGGTATGCAGGCAATTGTCTATCGTTCAAGAAATGTGTGGGTATTACCTATTTTCTTTGTTATTCCTGGTGAGGCGATTTCGGCGATGTTCCCATATTGGCCTCAGTTTACGATAGGTCATAATAGCTTTGCGCTTGTGTTATTTCCACTTGTCATTGGCTTTACTAAACTGACAAGAAAGGAATTACCAGCATTAATGTATCCAAAAATTGGCCGACCTGTCTTTTTACTAGGACAGCTTATTTTAATAGGAGGATTGGCTGCATATTTTGAGCCAGTGATTGGGTTCATTACACTTGCTGTTGGTGTAATTATCCGTATTATAATTGCTATCTACTTTGCACAGCAGGAAAAAACAGATCATTATGCAGTAGCGCCGAGTACCAAGGGTGCTATTATTGCAGCCGTTCTTCCTGATTCACCTGCTGAGAAAATGGGCTTACTTGCTGGGGAATGTATTCGCAAGGTAAATGGTGTGTCAATTTTTACAGAAAATGAGTTATACGAGGCACTGCAATTAAATGCAGCTCATTGTCGTCTAGAGGTTTTAGACCGAAACAATGAATTACGTTTAACGCAACATGTGATTTATAGTAATGATCATTACCGTATTGGACTATTATTAGCTGAGCCGAGGGAAGTATAATGGACGTTTTTGGGAAAATGATGTTAGCATTATTCATACCAGCTATATTGGTATTATTATTCACCAGAATTACCTATAATCGCTATGTTGCATTGATATTAGCGATTGCACTTATTGCTGCCTCAGTATATGCAGGCTATACATCCCCACCTATTATTTTCGTTATTGATGCATTTTCATTAACAGTAGGCTTTTGGCTAGCAAGTAAAATGAATAAATAAGAAAGGTCAGTCCAGGGGGACTGACCTTTTTACATGAAAAATCGCACAGCTGCCATAATGATTACTCCTGCAACTACTGTAATCGATAAGCTTTTTGTGACAAGGGCAATAATAAGTGTAGGAACAAATGTAATAAAGACTTGCCAATCAAGTGACACTACTTTGCCGCTTTCAGTGTCTATTAAATTTTCAATGACAAGAGCACTTAATATACAAACAGGAATAAAACTAAGCCATTTTAGCACAACATCAGGTAGTGTTACACTACGCACAAAAATAAATGGAATGACACGTGGTAGCCATGTTACAAGTGCGCAGCCAATAATAAGCCAGACCATATAAGAAGTTGTTGTCATTTATCTGTCACCACCCCAATTGTTGCGACAATCACGGTAGCCAGAAGCACAGCCACATGTGAAGGGACTACATAAGAAAGACCGTACATAATAACCGCCATATAGCCGATTAATTTGATATATTGCATGATTTTACTTTTGCCAACGCTGCTCAATTGCAAAACTAAAAGTGCAACAAACATGGCAATCAAGGCAAAATCTAAGCCCCATTTTTCAGGATTTGCTACCCACTGTCCTAAAAAGGCACCTGTAACACAGGAAAGAATCCAGAAGATGTAGGCTGTTAAGTTTAACCCATCCATCCATTTACCGTATAATTTACCTGTTTGCATTTGCTTTGTTACGGCTACCCCAAAGGTTTCATCCGTTAATAATGTACCGAAGCCTACATTTCTAAGCATGGAATAACGCGTAAAATGAGGTGCTAATGTTAAACTCATTAATAAATGGCGTAAATTCACTACAAAAATGGTTACAATGATAGCAGAGGCAGGGCTACTTGTTAAAAGAAGTGCACAAAAAATAAATTGTGCAGAGCCTGCGTAAATCAATATCGTTAATAGTGCGATTTCAAGGACAGATAACCCTGAAGCGGAACCTACAACCCCAAATGCTAGTCCTATACTAATATAACCGAGTAATGTAGGTACACAATCTTTCACGCCTTGTAAAAAACTGTCGTTGGAAGAGCTTGTTGCATCACCGTGTTGAAGCTCTGTTGTACTTGTCATAAATAGGTCATCCTTTCTTAATAATTTCCATGTATACTATTGATGGAATTGTTTGATAGTTCTTAATGTTTATTAAAGTATACATATGTCTGATAAAATAAACAATAGAAATTGGTGAGTAAAAATGGAACAAATGAGTCGAAATTTAGCATTTCAATTAAAGAAAATTAGACAGCAACGTCATTTAAGTCTTGATGATGTGGCCAAAGCGACAGGTGTCAGTAAAGCACAGCTTGCACAAATTGAAAAGGGTGAGGCCAATCCGACTGTTTCAACAATTTGGAAAATTGCTGCGGGTATGCGTATATCGTTCTCTTCATTATTACAGCCGCCAACTGCCCATTACATGCGTTATAGCAGTAAAGATGTACCACATGTCGATGAGGATGAGGGTCGCTATCGTGTTTACTCCATTATTCCGTATAATCCGGAGCGAGGCTGGGAGTTTTATAAGGTTGAAATGGAGCCCGGGGCTGTTAGTAGGAGTGAAGCCCATACAGAAGGGGTAGAGGAAACTGTAATGGTCATTAAAGGACAAGCAGTTATTTCTGCTGGAGACATGCATGAATTACTGGATGAAGGGGACACACTAGTATTCTCAGGGCATCAGCCCCATGAATATCGCAATACTTCAGAAGGATTAACAATTTTTCATTTAATTTTACAGTATAAATAGAGGTGTCGATGTTGAGTGAATGGTTTACTGTAGAAAATATTGAACAGGTTGCGGCACAGTATCGAACGTTTGGCCCAATCATTGGTTTACTGCTCCCCTTTTTAGAGGCATTTTTACCATTCTTACCATTAGTTGTATTCGTTGTAGCGAATGCGAGTGCATTTGGCTTATGGTTAGGATTTTTATTATCTTGGCTAGGCTCTGTAGCGGGCTCCTATGCGGTTTTCTTACTTGTGCGTCATTTTGGCAAGCATCCACGACTACAATTTTTAACAGGTAGTAAAAAAGTACAGAAGCTTATTAAATGGGTGGATATGAATGGCATCAGCCCTTTGTTTGTCCTCCTCTGTTTCCCTTTTACACCATCTGTTATTGTCAATATTGTAGCGGGATTGTCACATATCCATAAAAAATTTTACTTGATCGTTTTACTTGCAGGAAAGTTTGTCATGATTTTAGGTATGAGTGTATTGGGCTATGATCTAAAATCACTCTTGACAAGTCCAGTGAGATTGATAATTGCAGCTGTGGCCATTGTTATTTTGTGGTGGGTCGGTAAGTTGATAGAGAAGCGTTTGAATGCCCGTGTAGAAAGAGATTTAAAACAAGCGCGAAATTTGACGAAAAAGCAGGACCACCATGCCAGTTAAGTAAGGTATCTGTAGCCTCTTCATTATCTGAAGAGGCTGCTTTTTTGTGTTATAAAATTAACCTATTTATAGGTAGGTGAAGGTAGATAGATAGTATTTACTAGCTTTTTTCGATAGAATTTAAGCTAGATGATTTATGTTGTTATTGGTGGCTGGGGAAACTACTCCAAAATAGATGAGAAGTGAACAATCTACTGAAAGAATCGCTCAAATAAGACTACAAATATTAATTTCATTAAAAAAGACATCCGCACACAGCAAGTTAATGAGGAGGGAGAAAATACATGGCATTGCGTATTGTTTCGGGACGTTCGGGAACAGGGAAATCGGCATTTATTCATCAGGAAATTGTTGAGCAATTAAAGACAGATCCATTGGGGCATCCGATTTTCATTATCGTGCCTGACCAGATGTCTTATTCTACGGAATATGAGCTGACGAATAAGCATGGTTTACAAGGCTTGATTCGAGCGCAGGTGATGACGTTTAAACGTTTAGCATGGTTGGTCTTACAGGAAACGGGCGGTATTGCTCGTAAAGAAGTGAATGGCTATGGCTATCGAATGCTTATTCGTAAACTTTTGGAGGAACAAAAAAGCGAGTTTTCCTTATTTCGACAAGCTGCAGGAAAACGTGGCTTTACAGAGGAAATTGAAACCCTTTTAAAAGAATTTAGTCGCTATAGCGTCAATAGCTCAGTCTTGGCAGAGGTAACAGAATCTTTGAAGGCAATCGAGGCACCAAATACCTTGCAGGCGAAAGCGAATGATTTACATGTCGTTTTGCAGGCATTAGAGGAACGACTTGGTACGTCATATGTTGACAGTGAGGGCTATTATCCGATTTTAACGGAGCAATTGAAGTATGCTGAAACGATGAAGCAAGCGACCATTTATATTGATGGATTTACCGCTTTCACTGTGCGAGAGTTAGAACTGGTTCGTGAGTTGTTAAAGGTGACCAAACAAGTAACTGTCGTCCTTCCCTTTGATCATATCGATGAAGCCTTTGATGAACAGGCACTATTCCATGAAGCAGCCTTAACAAATCAACGACTTCATGATATGGCAAAAGAAGAGGGCATTGATGTTGAATTACCATTACATTTTTATAAGACACAAAGATTTCATTCTGAGGATTTACAGCATGTAGAGGCAAAGTTTGCTGATTTGGAGCCTCAAACGAAAAAAACCTCAGGAGACGTAAAGGTACTTGAAGCTTCAAATCGTCGAGCAGAGGTACATGCGATTGCCCGGGAAATAACAAAACTGACAAGGGAAGACGGTTTTCGCTATCAGGATATCGTACTTTTGTATAGACAAGCAGATCTCTATGATCCGCTCATTACAAGTATTTTCCAACAATATGAAATCCCTATTTTTACAAATACAAAAAAGACGATGTTACATCATCCATTAATAGAACTAAGTCGTTCAGCCTTGGAGGTTATGACCTCGAATTGGAAATATGAGCCTGTTTTTCGTAGTGTGAAAACAGATTTATTTTTCCCTTTACAAGCGGAGCTAACGATTTGGCGTGAGCGAGCAGATCGATTAGAGAATTATTGCTTGGCACAAGGAATCTATGGGGAACGATGGTTTGAGGAGGCACGTTGGTTTTATAAAAAGTATCGCGGTTTAGAATTCCATTCTCGTGTACAAACAGACGAAGAGCGTGCAATGCAGGCAGAAATCGAGGCTATTCGGGATGAAATTTGCCAACCCCTAAAACTTTTACAAGATAAGCTTGATAACGCGAAGAATGGCAGAGATATTGCGACTGCTTTATTTGAACTTGTAGAGTCATTACAGGTATATGATAAACTGCAAGCAATGAAAGATCGTGAGCTAGAGCGCGGTGATGCATTAGCAGCAAGTGAACATGAACAAGCTTGGAATGAATGGGTTGCTGTTCTTGACCAATTCGTTTATATGTTTGGTGAGCAGGAGATGACTGTAGAGGAAGCAGCTAAAATTCTTGATGAAGGTTTTGATACATTAGAATTTTCAAGAATTCCGCCAACTCTTGATGAGGTAATGGTGGCTACTGTTGATTTAGCCCGTTTATCCAATATCAAAGTTGCTTTTGTAATAGGGATGAATGACGGTGTTTATCCAACTCGGATGGAGTATGAGGGCTTGTTGTCAGATATCGAACGTGAATGGTTTAGTCAAATTGGCTATGAGCTTGCTCCTACCTCTACTAATCGTTTATTACAGGAAAATTTCTTGTTCTATCGCGCTATTACAACGCCATCTAACAAATTGTATATGACCTATCCTACGGCGGATGAGGAAGGCAAGGCACTTCTAGCCTCACTTTATATTAAGAAAATAATAGGAAATGACAAAAAGGCTGGCTTATTAAGTGGTGTTTCGATAGAACGAGTGGTAGTCGATCCGATTGAATTACTAGATGGGAATGTTTTACCATATTTACGCCATCCAAGGACTGCATTGGCACATCTAATGGTACAGCTACGTCAGGCTGAGCATAGCCGTGAACTAGCGCCAGAATGGCTAGCTTTACAAAGATTTTATACACAAGATCCGTATTGGGCACTCATTTTCGAGCGCGTACTTTATCCAATTACCCATAAAAATGAGGCTGAACCACTTGAAACCTATATTACACAGGAATTATATGGTCAGAAGCTAACATCCAGTGTGTCGCGAATTGAGAAATACTTCAGATGTCCTTTTTCTCATTTCACTACATATGGCCTACGTCTAGAGGAACGAGCTGAGTATCGTCTAGAAACGTTTGCAATGGGTGACTTATTCCATGAGGCATTAAAGTGGATTACAGAGGAAACACATCGCCAGCAATTGTCTTGGATTCGTTTAACAACAAAGCAAATTAAACAATTAGCACGGCAAGCAGTAGAACAAATTGTTCCAGTCTTTTCCCATCAAATCCTATTATCCAGTGCCCGTTATCGCTATATTCAGCGTAAGCTAATTCGAATTGTGGAGCGTACAATGACGGCATTGACACAGCATGCACATGTATCACACTTCAAACCAATTGCGATTGAGGCGTCATTTGGTCCTGGACAACATGAACAACTACCACCATTAGAGATTGATTTAACAGGTGGCAAGAAAATGTTTATGCGTGGACGTATTGATAGGGTGGATAGTGCAACGATAGATGACCGCTCTTATTTGCGGATTGTTGACTATAAATCCTCGGCTCGTGACCTTGATCTAAATGAGGTTTATTATGGATTATCCTTACAGGTCCTAACATATTTAGATGTGGCAATGGAAAATAGCTCTTACTGGCTATCAGGTGAAGCAGAGCCAGCAGGGGTACTGTATGTCCATGTCCATAATCCAATGCTAAAGCTGGATAAGGATTTGACGGACAGTGAAATTGAAGAGGATCGTTTAAAGCAGTATAAAATGAAAGGTTTACTATCTGAAAATGCTGAAGCGATCTTATCGATGGACGAGCAATTGGAAGAAAGTAGCGGGCATTCAAAAGTCATTCCTGTCTATATGAAAAAAGATGGGACTCCGTCTGAATCACAATCGCGTATAGTTCCTGTTAATGATATGAAAAAGTTACAACATTTCGTTCGTCGTAAACATCAGGAGGCAGGGAATGGTATCTTATCTGGTGATACGGCCATTAGCCCCTATAAATTAAAAGCGAAAACGGCATGTGATTATTGTCAATTTGCTGCGGTTTGCCAATTTGATCCATCAGATGGTAAACAAGGCTATCGTCAATTAATGCAAGCAAAGCCGAATGATATAGTCGATAAAATTCGGAAGGAGATTGAATAGCATGGTACAAACAATTCCTGTTAAGCCAGCAGATGTCACATGGACAGACGATCAGTGGAAGGCCATTTATGCTAGCGGACAAGATACACTTGTTTCGGCTGCAGCAGGGTCGGGGAAAACAGCAGTCCTGATCAATCGTATGATAGAAAAGGTTATTGCTACTGAAAATCCGATCAATGTAGATGAACTATTGGTAGTGACATTTACAAATGCCTCAGCCGCTGAAATGCGCCATCGTATGTCAGAGGCATTAGAAAAGGCGATAGCAGAAAATCCAACATCTAATCATTTAAGACGGCAGCTTAGTCTTGTTAATAAAGCACAAATCTCCACCCTGCATTCCTTCTGTTTAGCGATTGTAAAGCAGTATGCGTATTTACTTGATATCGATCCAGGCTTCCGTATCGCCAATGAAGCAGAAATCGCATTATTGAGAGATGATGTTTTAGCAGAAGTTCTAGAAGCTGCCTACGATGCTGAGGACGAGGCTCACGTACAAGCCATCTATCGTCTTGTCGATAGCTTTACCTCAGATCGTGATGATCAAGCCATCGAAACGCTGATTAGTAAACTTTATGATACGTCTCGTGTCCATGCTGAGCCTCAAAAATGGCTATGGAGTTTGCCAAAAGCATATGAACTAGCTGATGAAGTGACAATTGATGATTTAGAGCTATCTCAATACGTCAAATTAACCGTACGTCATAGCCTGGAAGAGGCATTTGTGTTAATTTCTGAAATGCGCGCAATTACATTACAGCCAGATGGACCTGCCCCCTATGCTGAAACAGCAGAGATAGATTTTGCTATGATTCAGGAAGGGATTCGCATTAGTCAAAGTGGTACATGGCAGGAGCTATTTGATTATTTTGCAACAGTTAAATGGTCTACATTAAAACGGGTATCGAAGGATGCACTAGTGAATGTAGAGCTACAGGAGCTTGCGAAGAAAAAACGAGAAGCAGCCAAAAAAATGATGAATAAAATTAAAGAGGCGTATTTTGTTCGTACGCCTGCACGACTACTCGAGGAAATAAGGTTAATGGCACCGACTATTACTACGTTAGTGGAATTGACCACTACTTTTAGTGAACAATTTCGACGAGCCAAATTAGAACGGGGAATCATTGACTTTTCAGATTTAGAGCATTATGCACTTCAAATTTTAACAGTAGAGGTAGAAGGCAAGCTGCAGCCGTCACCAGTTGCACTAGATATGAAAAAGCGTTTTAAAGAAGTACTGGTGGATGAATATCAGGATACCAATATGCTACAGGAAACCATCTTACAGCTCGTCAAAACTGGTGACGAACAAGATGGCAATCTTTTTATGGTTGGGGATGTAAAACAAAGTATTTACCGTTTCCGATTAGCTGAGCCAAAGCTTTTTATGCGAAAATATAGTGAGTATTTGGAGACACCTGATGTAACGGGTATGAGAATTGATTTAAACGCTAACTTCCGAAGTCGAAAAGAAGTATTAAATGCCACAAACTACGTTTTTGCACAAATTATGGGTGAGCGAGTTGGTGAAATTCTTTATGACGACAATGCGTCACTAAAGCCTGCTGCGCCTTATGATGAGAAAGAAATACCTGTTGAGCTGGTCGTAATGCATCCACCAGAGGAAGAAGAAGTAATAGAAGAATTGGAAGAAATAAGCAATGAGGCTAATGAGCTAGAGGAATTAAAAAAATCACAATATGAGGCACGCTTTATTATCGATCGTATCCGTCAGATGATGGAAGATGGAACAACCGTTTATGATACGAAAACAAAAACAGAGCGACCATTAAAGTATAGCGATATTGTAATATTAATGCGCTCGATGACATGGTCAACAGACTTAGTGGAGGAATTTAAGCTGGCAGGGATTCCGCTCTATGCAGAATCAGCTAAAGGCTATTTTGACGCACTTGAAGTAATGATTATGTTAAACGTCCTGAAGGTAGTCGATAATCCCTATCAGGATATCCCCTTAGCCTCTGTACTGCGCGCACCGTTTGTTGGTTTAACGGAAAATGAGCTTGCAAAAATTCGTTTAGCTGATCAAAAGGTCCCTTTTTATGATGCTTTACGACAATTTATTCGTAGTGAGGGACATGGTGTGCAAACCTCTACATTTGAAAAGCTACAACGCTTTATGCTGGCCTTTGAAAATTGGCGTGATTTAGCACGGCGTGGATCATTGTCCGATTTAATTTGGAAAATTTATTTAGATACACATTATTATGAAATGGTTGGGGCAATGCCGAATGGCAAACAGCGTCAGGCAAATCTACGCGTTTTACATGATCGCGCGTTAATGTATGAAAAAACAGCATTTCGTGGACTCTTCCGTTTTTTACGCTTTATTGATCGTATGCGTACGCGTGGCGATGATTTAGGTACTGCCAAATCAATTGGCGAAAAGGATGATGTAGTACGTCTGGTAACAATACACTCTTCCAAAGGTTTAGAATATCCAGTAGTCTTTGTGGCAGGAATGGGACGTCCGTTTAATAAAATGGATTTTCATCAGCCCTATTTGTTTGATCAAGATTTTGGACTAGCTGTTAAGGCCATTGATCCTGAAAATCGTATCACATATACATCGTTACCGTTTTTGGCATTAAAGGAGAAAAAAGAACTGGAGATGCGCGCAGAAGAAATGCGTGTCTTATATGTTGCTATGACTCGTGCGAAAGAGCGTTTGATTTTAGTAGGCTCAGTGAAGAACTGGGAGAAAACACGCGAAAGCTGGCAGGACGCGCAAAGTTTACCAATGGATGCACCGCTTCAGGAATATTTACGTGCGAGAGCAAATAGCTATTTGGACTGGGTTGGCCCAGCAGTAGCAAGGCATGCAGATTTTGCAACAGTAGCAAGCACTACTTATAAAGAAGTTGAGGATCAATCACATTGGTGGGTTCAAGCCATCGATACAAAGCATTATTCGTATGAGTTACAGGCGATGGGCGATGAAGTACAGCAAGCGTTTGCAATGCAAGAGGATGAGGACCTGCTAGCTGAAATCACGACCAGATTTCAAGCGCAGTATGCCTATCAAAAATCAACAAGAAAGCGCTCCAAAACATCTGTTAGTGAAATAAAGCGAATAGAAAATCTACAGCGCCAGGAGGAACCCGAATATTATTTTGCCTCTCCTACCAAGCAAAAGGCTTCGTCCATTGCACCTCGACCAACTTTTTTACAGGAGCAACAGCTAACAGGAGCTGAAATTGGTACAGCTGTGCACACAGTGATGCAGCATGTCCCTCAGTTTGGCTTTAGTCATATCAATGCTGTAAGAGACTTTGTAGAGGATTTAGTGGCAAGACAGCTTTTAACAGAGGCGGAGGGCAAAGTAGTTCCACAAGCGAAGATTTTTCGTTTCTTTGAGACAGAAATAGGGCAACGCTTTCAACGCGCAAGGCAGATACGTAGAGAAATGCCGTTTACGATTAGTAGAATCGATGAAGATGGTGATGCTCAAATTGTGCAAGGAATTATTGACTGCCTATTTGAGGATGAAAACGGTGATTGGATCTTGTTGGATTATAAAACGGATCGTATACAATCTCATTTTGCGCAGGAGCCTGCCCTGTCAAAGGAAATATTAGGTCGTTATGCTGTTCAGCTTCGTGTTTATAGTGAAGCCATTGAATCTATTTTACACATTAAGGTGAGCGATAAAGTATTATATTTATTCGATAATGAACAGACCATATACGCATAAAGAACTTGTTATGGCCAAAGTAGGGCAAAGTTTTTTCTTGCCCTGCCTTCACCATAGCTGCTAGTCAAGAGGAGGCTATTTTGTGGAGTTAAAACCGACAATGTTGCAGGAACGAATAGCAACATTAGATATTTTACGAGGGATTAGTTTAGTAGGTATCTTACTTGTAAATATGTATACCTTTTATTTGCCAATGCCGCATATTGATTTGGCATCATGGTTTACAACCCCATCGGATATTGTTTGGCAAAAAAATATAGATATTTATGTGCAAGGTAGCTTTTATCCGCTTTTTGCCATGCTATTTGGTTATGGACTAGCCATGCAGTGGCAAAAGGCTCAGAGCCGTGAACAAAACTTTTATACACTAGGGCTTCGGAGACTGTCCATTCTGTTTGCCTTTGGTTTTGTCCATGCTGTGCTAATTTGGTGGGGCGACATATTAATGATGTATGCATTTTGTGGCGTTTTCCTAGTGCTTTTACTACGTTTGAGTCCAATCTGGCTATTAGTGAGTGCTTTGATCATTAATGGCTTGATGCAAGTTTTTATGCTCTTTGTGGTAGGGATTGTTAATTTTAATACAAAAGTAGATGATTACTTAGATATCGTATCTGTAGAGAAGGCCATCACCGCTTATGGAACAGGAAACTGGGTAGATGCCTTTATGCAACGCTTAACAGATTTATCGACACAGGCAGGTATCGAGATGTGGTTTGTGGCACTGTTCACGATTTTACCTTATATGCTAATAGGTGCTGCTGCCTCTAAATGGCGTCTAGTAGAACGGGCTAAAGAATTGAAGTGGCTATGGCTGGCGATAGCAATTGCTGGATTGGTCATTGGTATTGGTATTAAAAGCTTATCTATTATGTTTACAAGAACATATTTACTAGATTATTTAAAGGTATACATAGGGGGGCCAGTTCTATCGGTGGGCTATATTGGGGTCATTGTGTTACTTTGCTTAGCGCCAATAATGCCAAAGCTACTTAGTCCTTTTGCTAAAATTGGACGCATGTCATTAACAATGTATATTCTTCAATCTATTATAGGTACTTGTTTATTCTACCAATTTGGCTTTGGCTGGTATGGAAAAGTAAGTGTAGAAACAGGTGTATTAATTGCTGTCGGCATTATTGTTGTGCAAATGATCATAGCAGAAATTTGGTTATCTAAGTGGAAGCAAGGGCCGTTAGAGACAATATGGCGTAAATTAACATATAAGCAAAAAGTAGAAGTGCGTTAATATATTCCTCTTCACATGCATATTTTATGAAGATATAACAACTTATAAAAATGTTGTCGCAAAAATGAGGTAATTTCTATCATATTGTTGTATTATGTAGAAAAAAGAAGGAGCTCTTTCAATCATGAAAATTTTATCATTCAAATTAGGTGGACATGTAAGCTTTGGACCAAAAGTAAAAAAAGAAGAAGCGGTATGGGATGTACTCGCTATTCAAAATGAACTTCAAGTTCTCCCTTCTTTTTCAAGTTCAATCGTGGATGGCATTGCTTTAGGCTTTGATTTTGTGGAACAGATTCGTAAATTAGTAGAAGCAGCAGAAAAATCAGATAATGCTAGTAGTTTCAAACGTGAATTTACGGAGATCGAATGGCTTTCACCAATTCCACGCACACCTAAAAATATTATGTGTATTGGTAAAAACTATGATGAACATGCAAAGGAAATGGGTGCCGAGGCAGCACCAGCGGATTTAATGGTATTTACAAAATCACCAACTGCCATTGCCGCAGATGGACAAACAATTTCCATTCATGCTGATCTTTCTTCAAAAATGGATTATGAAGGTGAGCTAGCTATCGTTATTGGTAAACGTGGCAAAAACATTCCTAAAAACTTAGCGTTTGATTATGTATTTGGCTATACAATTGCCAATGATGTAACAGCTCGTGATTTACAAGAAAAACATAAACAATTCTTCTTGGGTAAAAGCTTAGACGGTACTTGCCCTCTTGGACCATACCTTGTGACAAAGGATGAAATCCCAAATCCACAAGACTTAACGGTAGTCACTAAGGTCAATGATGAAGTACGTCAAAATGGCTCTACGAAAGATATGATGTTCTCTGTTGAATCGTTAGTATCCATCCTATCTCAGCACGTGACATTGGAGCCAGGAGATGTAATTTTAACAGGTACACCAGCAGGAGTTGGCAAAGGGATGAACCCGCCACAATTCTTAAAAGCCGGGGATACAGTAAAAGTATCTATTCAAGGAATCGGTACTTTAGTCAACCATTTTGAATAATAATAGAGAATCCGCTGAGTCCTTACTTGGCGGATCTTTTTATTATTTCCTATGAAAGTTGCTTTTCAGCGGGTTTCTAAGTCACAAATGGTGTAAATTATGTGAACACTATTGTAATGTTTGAAACCCTTTCCATCGCATGGTAGGATAGAGTTTGATAGAAAAAGAATGAGGGGGACAAACATTGAGTTTTTTAACTAGCCAAACGCATTTGCATATTACTACATGGGTAGTAGGTATTGTCATCTTTTTAATTGCAGCACTAATGGGCAAGCAATCAAAAGGCTTACATATGACATTACGTCTGTTTTATGTACTAATAATCATTACAGGTGGAGCATTATTTATCGAGGCAATGGACTATGGTCAAGGTATGCTTTACGGATTTAAATTCTTAGGTGGCATACTTGTAATTGGTATGATGGAAATGGTATTAGTGCGTCAAAAGAAAAATAAACCAACAGGTATGTTTTGGATTTTATTTGCAGTATTCTTATTAATCACTTTGTTCCTAGGATTTAAACTACCAATGGGTCAAGATTTCTTAGCATAATGATTTAAAAGTCGTGAAGTAGTAGCTTCACGACTTTTATTTTGTAAACGAAAAAGAAAAGGAAATGGACACCTTTTTGCCGTAATTCATTTCGCATTTTCTTAAAATCTTTGGAAAAGATAGCGGTGTGACAGAGTTATTTGGTAAAATGACGATGATTGGTTTGAAAGAGAGGGAAACATAGTGAAATTTAAGAAGTGGATTAGTGCAACTGCTGCATCACTTTTATTAGCAGCTTCATTCGTAGGTACCATACCAGTAGCACATGCGGATGAATCAGCGACTAGAACAATCGCAGAAGAAAGCATCTATGATTTACTCGTTGACCGTTTCTTTAATGGCTCGGGCACAAACGATTTTGATACAAATACGCAGGACCCTTCGAAATTTGCGGGGGGCGATTTTACAGGATTACAAGATAAAATGAAATTCATCGGTGAGATGGGCTATACGATTGTTTCCATTGGACCTATTTTTTCTACAGAGAAATATGATGGTTCAATGCCAACAAGCTATACTACAATCGAACGTCATTTTGGAACAACGGAAGAATTCCAAAGTATTGTAGAGGCCTACAAAGCTAAAAATATGTCTATTATGGTGGATTTTCCAATTACAAATGTGAGTCCAAATCATGAGTGGGCAAAGGATGCTTCAAAAGCAGGTTGGGTTGCATCTACGAATAATGGACAAGTACAGTGGGATTTATCGAATAAAGATGTGCAAGAGGCACTTATTCAAGCAGTAACTGATTTTGTTTCTACATATGACATCGGTGGTATTCGTTTAACAAATATTGCAGGGGCTGATACAGCGTTTATCAATAAAATGATAGCCGCTTTAAAAGAGACAAAAACATCTCTTTATGTGATTGCTAATGAAGAAAGTGATGCTGACTTTGATGCAACTTTCTCACCTGTAACGGCAGATATCTATCGAAATATATTTAAAAACGTTGATATGGATTCCTCTAAATTAATGGAACCCTTTACAGGAGAGAAACCGACACAAATTATGGTTGATTCACTTGAAACCCATCGTTTTACATTTGACTCTGCTAATGAAAATATGTTCCCACCTACACGCTTAAAAATGGCGATGGGTGCTTTATTTATGCTACCAGGGATTCCTGTCGTACAATACGGGACAGAAATTGCCATGAATGGGGAAGCAAAACCAGATACACACCAGCTTTATAACTTTAAAACGGACGAAGAACTGATTGATTACATTAAAAATGTCCAATCTTTACGCAATCAATCAGCTACTTTGCGTAATGGGGATTTTGAAGTCATTACAAATGAAAATGGCCTTCTTGTCTTTACACGTACTTCTGACGAAGAAAAGTGGGTAATCATGGTTAATAATACTGGTAAGACACAACGCGTCGACTTAACACCTGAACAACTTGGTGAAGGGAAAATGCTGAACGGTATTTTACATGAGGAAAAAGTTCGCATAAATGAAAAAGAAGTTTATCCTGTTATTTTAGACCGAGAAATGGTTGAAATTTATCAAGTTCGCAATGATGAAGGCTTAAACACTCCTTATATGGTGGCTCTTGGCTTAGTATGGGTGATCTTTATTGGCTTTGTTGTCATCATCATTAAACGAGGAAAAGTTCGACGTCAGGAGCAAGACGTCCAATAATAATAGTTCAACGAAAAAAGCATGCTAGGAGCTATCCTAGCATGCTTTTTATTAGCCTTCAAAGCTTTTGTTTGTGAAGAAAATCGCAATAGTCCCAGGTCCTACATGTGAGCCGATCGCGGAACCAATCATGGTAATTTGCACAGCTTGAGGTGAAAAACGCTCTTGGATAGAGGCTTTTGCTTCATTTGCAAAGGCAGCATCATCACTATGGCTAATACCTACGATTTTATTTGTAAAGCTGCCACCACGCTCCTGCATTAAATCTAACATACGATTAAGTGCTTTTTTTCGACCGCGCGACTTTTCAATCGGTACAAGTTTGCCATCCTCTACATTTAAAATAGGCTTAATACTAAGAAGACCTCCTAAAAAGGCACTGGCTTTGGATACACGACCACCTTTTGCAAGGTAGTCTAAGTCTTCTACTGTAAATAAATGCTCGACCTGAGGAGCAAGGGTATTTATTTTAGAGGCCATATCTTCTAAGGATACTCCTATATTTCGAAGTCGAACAGCTTCTTCCACGACGAGGCCATGTCCTAGTGAAGCGCATTTAGAGTCGATAATGACTAGTTTTAAGGAAGGATACTGCTCAAGTACCTGATTGCGAATCATTTGAGCAGTACTATATGTGCCTGATAATTCCGATGAAAACGCGATATAAATGCCTTCTTCATCGTTTTTGGCTAGCTCCTCAAAATGCTTTAAAAAGAGCTCAGGTGACACTTGTGATGTTTTTGGCTGAGCACCTTGGCGTATCGCATCATAGATCTCTTTGGAATCAATTGAAATCACATCTTCATATTCTTTGTTGTTCAATTGCACTCGTAAAGGGAGTAGCACGACATCATTTTCTTCATAGTAAGACTTTGGTAGATCACATCCACTATCCGTAAAAATCTTCATTCTCTTGTCCCCCTAATTTCAACTTACTTTTAAAGCTTTTTAGCTTTATTCAGTAGATACTCACTTTAGATAAATGGAAGGGGTACCACTGAATAAAGTTAAACTGGTAAAAATGGAATGTTAACTTGAACTTACTACTTAACTATGATAATTTCAAGCGCTCGATGAGTATTTTTGCAATTCCATCATCATTATTCGTTGTAGTTATTTCATTTGCAATGTTTTTAAGACTTGGAATACCGTTCCCCATCGCTACGCCAAGCCCAGCATATTCAATCATTTCTAAATCATTGTCTTCATCGCCAAATGCGATGATGCGCTCACGTGGGATACCTAAATCATTTGCCACATGTGCTATACCAACAGCTTTATTTAAGCCACGACGCACAATTTCAATAATATGAAGAGGCGCGCCCCAGCGACGATGCTCAATGACTTCAGCATGCACCGCCTGTAAATGATCACGTATAATTACCGAATTGGCTTCATTTGCTTGAATCAGCAAACTTGTGGGATTTTCCAAGAGGTGTGTGTATAAATCTCCAAGTGTAATTTTGGGATTGCCCATATTAAAAATATTTAAAATACGATCGTCCTCTGTGTGGACATAAATATCATCTTTTACCTCAGCGATAATATTTTCGTATTCATAACTGTTAATAGAATCAACGACATCATGTACGACACTTAAATCAATCGGTGTATGCATATGCTGCCAAGAGACATTTTTAGGATGGTGTACATATGCGCCATTAAAATTAACAATGGGTGTTGTGAGTCCAAGTTCATGATAATAAAGATCGCTTGCACGGTATGGACGTCCCGTTGCAATCATTACTTGATGCCCTTGTTCCTTAGCCTGCAATAATGTTTTTTTCGTTTTTGCTGAAATTTGTTGTTGATCTGTTAATAAAGTTCCATCTAAGTCTAATACGATTAAATGCGGTTTCATAGCTCGTTGCCCCTTTCCTATAGTTTGAATAGTATCTCTTTGTCTTTCATTCGTCAAAATTTTGTCACAGTGAAAAAAGTTTGCTAACATAAAGAATGAGACAATAGTTGGGAGTGACAATAATGTTTGTTGAAAACGAAGTGTGGGGAAATATTCCTTTATTACATATACATACAGACAATATGAATGAAGAAACCCCGGTAGTGATTTTCCTGCATGGCTTTATGAGTGCAAAAGAACATAACTTACACTATGCATACCAATTGGTGCATAAAGGGGTGCGTGTCCTATTGCCAGATGCAAAATTTCATGGTGAGCGTAGCGAAGGCCTAACGGAAATGCAAATGAACATAAATTTTTGGGACATTGTTTTAAATTCTATTCATGAAGTACAACAATTATATGATGGATTAAAGAATAAAAATTTATTAGCTAGTCATAATATTGGCATAGCAGGCACTTCAATGGGTGGCATCGTGACATCAGGCTGTCTGAAACTTTATGATTGGATACAAACAGCTGCAATATGTATGGGTGCACCTGGTTTTATTAAATTGGGTGAATACCAATTGCAACAATTCGCTAAAAGTGGAGTTAACTTTCCTATGTCAGAGGAAGACGTTGAAAAAATTAATGATGTCCTTGCTACATATGATGTCAGTTTAACACCAGAAAAATTCGCGGGTCGCCCTGTGTTCTTTTGGCATGGAGAATTAGATAAAACAGTTCCTTTCCACGAAACGTATAAATTTTATGAAACATTACGGGAATACTATCAAGCAAACCCTGAATATTTAAAGTTTATGGTGAACAAAAGGGCTGGCCATGCTGTCCCGCGTGACGGTATGCTGGCAGCAACAGCATGGCTTGCACAGCATTTGGCATAACAGGATGCATCTGCTATGATAAGGTTAACACTATGATGGAAGGAGAAATACAAATGGATCAGGATATGAAAGATAGCATGTTAGGTGCTTTAGAAAATGTAATTGACCCTGAGCTTGGCATTGATATCGTCAACTTAGGTTTAGTATATGATGTGGAATTAGATGATGAAGGTGTCGCAACTGTTACGATGACACTAACATCTATGGGCTGTCCACTTGGTCCAGTCATTGTGGATCAAGTGAATACGGCGTTAGGTGAACTTCCTGAAGTGAAAAGTACAAATGTTAATATTGTGTGGAATCCACCTTGGTCAAAAGATAAAATGTCACGCTATGCAAAAATGGCATTAGGCGTACGTTAAAATGGCATATTTAAAACCCTGCTTATTGAAAAATAAGCAGGGTTTTTGCTTGTAACGAAACTAATCGATACGGCATATTTGTAATGGACAATTTTCACAGGCAATTTCATTTTTTAAAAATTGTAAATCATGAATGGTAATAAATCCTTTATCAAAAGTGATAATCTCATGTTTTTTTAAATCATTCAGCATACGATTAATCATTTCCCGACTTGTCGCACACAAATTTGCAATTTCTGTATTTGTTAGCTGAAAATCAATAAAAATCGAGTCATTTTCTACAGGTTTACCATACGTATTAGAAAGTCGAATGAGCGTTGAAAATAGAGCGCCTTTTTTACCGTTTAACACTAAATCGCGCAAACGACTCTGATGCTTTAAGTTTTCTGTTTGCAACCACTTCATGTATTCCACCATGACCGTAGGCTGCTCTTCTAGTAAATGCTCCAAAGATTTACGACTCAAAACATACAACGTAGAGGGTTCTAAAACTTTGGCAGTCATCGAATTATAGACAAGATTACAAAATAATGAACCTTCTCCTATTATGCTGTCAGGGCCACAAATACGAATGGTTAATTCCTTGCCGGTCTCAGATTCTTGGCTAATCGAAATAACACCTGATTGGATGTAATAAATTTCTTTTGCCCGTTCACCCTCTAGAAAAATTTTATTTCCTTTACTCACTTTGATAAAAACACCGTGCTTTTGAAAAAGCTCCTTAATTTTTTCAAATATATTATCCATTAAAACCATATCTCCAACACATCGCTTTCTTTTTGTAATAAATGGCGATTATTACAAAAGGATAGTGGATTTCGATACTAAAACACAGAAACATATCATTATTATAACGTAAACTTCCATAATAAGTGAAAAATTTTTAGTGCGATTTCTTTGCTAAGCATTGTCGAGTGATGTAAAATTAAGTTAGTCAAAGAAGGTCAAACTTTTTTAAATGAACTAGAGTGGGTATATAAATAATGAGAAACATGAAAGTAAAGGAGTGTTAGCTATGCAATTTCAACAAACAGACAATAAAAAACCATTAGAGCAATTTGGACGCAATTTAATTGAAGAAGTGAAAAACGGCAAGATGGACCCTGTTATCGGGCGTGATGAAGAAATCCGAAATGTTATTCGTATTTTAACACGCAAAACGAAAAATAATCCTGTATTAATTGGTGAACCAGGAGTTGGTAAAACGGCAATTGTGGAAGGTTTAGCACAGCGTATTGTAAAAGGTGATGTACCAGAAGGCTTGAAAGAATGCGTATTATATGAACTAGATATGAGTGCGTTAATCGCTGGTGCTAGTTATCGCGGACAATTTGAAGAACGCTTAAAAGGTGTGCTAAAAGAAGTAAAAGATTCAGAAGGACAAATCATTCTATTTATTGATGAAATTCATACGATTGTAGGCGCAGGAAAAACAGATGGTGCCATGGATGCAGGAAATATGCTAAAACCTATGCTAGCACGTGGTGAATTACACTGTATTGGTGCTACTACATTAGACGAATACCGTATGTACATTGAAAAAGATCCTGCATTAGAACGCCGATTCCAGCAAGTACTAGTGCGTGAGCCTTCTATAGAGGATACTGTATCCATTTTACGCGGTTTAAAAGAACGCTTTGAGTTACATCACGCAGTACGTATTCATGACAGAGCCATTGTTGCGGCAGCAGAACTATCCAACCGCTATATTACAGAACGATTTTTACCCGATAAGGCCATTGATTTAATTGATGAGGCTTGTGCAATGATTCGTACTGAAATTGATTCTATGCCACAGGAGTTGGACGCAGTCACACGTCGTATTATGCAGCTTGAAATTGAGGAACAGGCATTGCGTAAGGAAAAGGACGAGGCAAGTAAAAAACGTCTAGAGCAATTACGCGAAGAATTAACAAAGTTAAAAGAATCCTCTGAGGGCATGCGACAACAATGGGAAGCAGAAAAAGAAAAGCTACACGATATTCAGAAAAAACGAGAAACATTGGATAAATATCGTCGTGATCTAGATGAGGCAGAAAGTAAATATGATTTAAATAAAGCTGCTGAATTACGTCATGGTAAAATTCCAACACTTGAAAAAGACATTCAGGCACTTGAAAAGGAATTAGAGAACGGTGCAGAGTCTCGTATTTTACGTGAAGAGGTAACAGCAGATGAAATCGCAGCAATTGTTTCACGCTGGACAGGAATCCCTGTAACAAAATTAGTAGAGGGTGAGCGTGAAAAACTCTTACGTTTAAAGGATACATTACATGAACGTGTGGTTGGACAAGATACAGCTGTTCAATTAGTGACAGAAGCTGTATGGCGTGCACGTGCAGGTATCAAAGATCCACACCGACCGATTGGTAGCTTTTTATTCTTAGGTCCAACAGGTGTAGGTAAAACAGAGCTTGCCAAGGCACTTGCTGCACAGTTATTTGATTCAGAGGAGCACTTTATTCGTATTGATATGAGTGAATACATGGAGAAGCATAGTGTGTCTCGACTTGTTGGGGCGCCTCCAGGCTATGTGGGCTATGAGGAAGGTGGACAACTAACAGAAGCCGTTCGCCGAAATCCTTATTCTGTGGTGCTACTAGATGAGATTGAAAAAGCTCATCCTGATGTGGCGAACATTTTATTGCAAATCTTAGATGATGGACGTATTACAGATAGTCAGGGACGAATGGTGAATTTTACAAATACAGTGGTCATTTTAACTTCGAATATTGGCTCTAGTTATTTAATGGAAGCAAAAGAAAATGATGCAGCTGTGGAGGACTTAGTCATGTCAGCCCTAAGACAACATTTTAAACCAGAGCTATTAAACAGAATGGATGATATCATCTTCTTCCATGCTTTAACTACTAAACATTTTACGGCGATTGCTTGGAAGTATGTAGAGCAATTGATTAAGCGTGTCGCAGAGCAAGAAATTACTTTATCTGTCGAGCAAGAGGTCATTGATTGGGTAGTAGAGCAAGGAGCAGATGCCCAATTTGGAGCAAGACCACTAAAGCGCTTTGTACAGCGACATATTGAAACAGCCGTTGCTAAAGAACTTTTACGTGGAGAAGTTTTACCAGGGGAGACATTGCATGTGAAAATGCGTGATGGTCAATGTGTTGTGGAAAAATAACAGAAAAAACCTGTTCGGCATGGTGCTGAACAGGTTTTTTCTAGCTGAATTAATGATGGTCTGCAGCTTCTGGTGTAGGGTCGTTTGGAATGATCGCTCCAATAATAAAGATAAGGATGGAGAATACAACAGAAACGATTGCCCCAGTTTGGAAATTAAATGGTACACCAAGTACAGAGCTGACTACGTAGTTTAACATAGAAACTAGTAGGAATGACCATATGAACGTTACGATATATTGCATTAATTTCACCTCAACCGAACTTTTTTCATCATAAGGTTTTACTCATATTCATTATCATATCATAACATAAATCAAAAAAAAATGAACCATTTATGTGAAACATGGCGATTTTGTCACAACAAATATGAGATTTTGCATTTTAGTGATGTAAAGTATTTAGGGACGGCTCTGAAATAGGGGGAATCGCTCCAAAAAAGAGAACTCCATCTCATAAAATTCCTATAATCAACCACGACCCTTCTATACATTAATTTTAAATCATCTTGCGTCATTCCTTTTATATGCGTTATAATTATGACCAGTTACTAATAATTGATAGTAAGAAAGCTGAGGGGTTGCTATATGAACGCTGGTATTATAGGAATAGGCAAATATGTTCCTGAGAAGGTCGTTACAAATTTTGATTTGGAAAAAATCATGGATACTTCGGATGAATGGATTCGTACTCGAACAGGCATTGAAGAACGTCATTTTGCGGCAGATGATCAGGAAACTTCAGATTTGGCAGTAGCTGCTGCAAAAGAAGCTATTGCAAATGCGGGTATTACGCCTGAGGAAATTGGTTTAATTCTTGTAGCAACTGTCACACAGGATCAAACTTTTCCAAGTGTAGCTTGTATGGTTCAGGAACAACTCGGAGCAGTAAATGCTGCAGCAATGGATCAAGCAGCAGCATGTGCAGGATTTATATATAGCTTAGTGACAGCAAAGCACTTTGTTGAGGCAAATGCTTATAAATATGTCTTAGTAGTAGGTGTTGAAAAGCTGTCGAAAGTAGTTGATTGGGAAGATCGCAATACAGCTGTATTATTTGGCGATGGTGCCAGTGCAGCTATCGTTGGGCAAGTCTCTGAAGGTAGAGGTATTTTATCATTTGAACTTGGCGCTGACGGAACAGGCGGAAAGAATCTTTATTTAACGAAGCAAGACACAATAGCGATGAATGGTCGTGAGGTGTTTAAATTTGCGGTACGTCAAATGGGTGAATCGGCTGTTAATGTATTAGAAAAAGCAGGATTAACAAAAGAAGACGTTGATTTCTTAGTGCCACATCAGGCAAATATACGTATTATGGAATCTGCTCGTGAGCGTTTAGAGCTACCACCAGAAAAAATGTCAAAAACGATTCATAAATACGGAAATACTTCAGCAGCATCTATTGGTATTTCCTTGGTAGATGAGCTCGAAGCAGGTAAGATTAAAGAGGATGATTTATTAGTCCTTGTAGGTTTTGGTGGCGGCTTAACATGGGGTGCCGTAGCCATGAGATGGGGAAAATAAGTAGGAAAAATGCTTGAGGGGAGTAAGACAATGAGTAAAAGACGAGTAGTAATTACAGGAATTGGCGCAGTTACACCACTAGGAAATAGCATCGAAGAAACATGGGCAAACATTAAAGCTGGTAAATCTGGCATTGGTGAGCTGACACGTTTAAATAAAGACCTTTTTGCAGCAAAAATTGCTGCAGAAGTGAAGGACTTTGATATTGAAAAATACATTGATCGTAAAGAAGCACGTAAAATGGATCGTTTCACACAATACGCATTAGCTGCTTCGATTATGGCAATGGAAGACGCACAGCTAACAATTGATGAAGAGCTAGCTCCACGTGCAGGTGTATGGATTGGTTCTGGTATCGGTGGAATGGAAACATATGAACAACAATTTTTAACATTCCAAGAGCGTGGTGCAAGACGTGTTAGCCCATTCTTTATCCCAATGATGATTCCTGATATGGCTTCAGGTCAAGTATCCATTCATTTTGGTGCAAAGGGAATTAACTCTTGTTCTGTAACGGCATGTGCTTCAGGTACAAACTCTATTGGGGATGCCTTTAAAGTAATTGAACGTGGAGATGCTGATGTCATGATTTCGGGTGGTGCTGAATCACCAATCGTAACAATGGCTGTGGCAGGCTTCTGTGCCAATACAGCATTATCATTAAATCAAGATCCACAAGCAGCATGTCGCCCATTCGATAAAAACCGTGATGGCTTTATTATCGGAGAAGGAGCGGGTATCGTTATTTTAGAAGAATATGAACATGCAAAAGCTCGTGGTGCAAAAATCTATGCTGAAGTTTTAGGTTATGGTGCAACAGGCGATGCACATCATATTACGGCTCCAGCTCCAGAGGGTGAAGGCGCAGCGCGTGCCATGACGCAAGCATTAACAGATGGTGGTGTAGCGCCATCACAAGTTGATTATATTAATGCACATGGTACGAGTACGCCATACAATGATTTATTCGAAACACAAGCTGTTAAAACTGCATTCGGTGATCATGCGTATAACCTTGCTATGAGCTCTACAAAATCTATGACAGGTCACTTATTAGGCGCAGCTGGTGGTGTGGAAGCTATTTTCACAGCATTAGCTCTTAAAGAAGGGATCTTACCACCTACAATCAATTTAAAAGATCCTGATCCTGAATGTGATTTAGATTATGTTCCAAACGAAGCAAGAGAAGCAAATATTCAATATGCAATGAGTAATTCTCTTGGTTTTGGTGGTCACAATGCAAGTCTTCTATTCAAAAAATATGAAGCATAATATGTAAACATAAAAAACGTCAGCCGAATTTAAATGGCTGACGTCTTTTTTTATAGTTTTGTGAATAAATGATAAGTAAGAAGAAGTAGAAAGGATGCCACTACTATGTTTCGTCTCTTTTTATTTTTAGTAAGTTATGGCTTAATGATCCTCTCAGTAGGGAATCTTATATTGTATTTAAATTACCGCACACTAGGTTATTCATGGAAGGTTGTTTTCAAATTTATTTTTCAAACAACAGAATTTTATATGGCAGTAGGAGCCTGTATTATCATCTGCGCAGTTGTGCTTGATTTAGGCTTTGATCGTTCCTCAGACAAGCCATAAGTTCAGCGACGTGCGCGACCAAGACCCATAGCATCTTCCATACGTTTTAATGTAGCGCTAGCAATCGCATTCGCCTTTTCAGCACCTTCATCTAGAATGACATCTAATTCTGATGATTCTACTAGATGATAGAATTTTTCTTGAATAGGTGTTAAGTGTTCGATTACGGCTGTTGCTACACCCTGCTTGAATCCACCATAGCCAATTCCCTCATATTTTTTGACTAAATCTTCAATGGCTACTCCTGAAATAGCCGATTCGATTGTCAATAAATTTGAAACACCTGGTTTATTTTCCACGTCAAATGCAACGATACCGTCAGAGTCTGTTACAGCTGATTTAATTTTTTTCTCAATGTCTTTCGCAGTATCTAATAAACGGATTGTTGCTTTCGTGTTTGGATCGGATTTACTCATTTTCTTAGTTGGCTCTTGTAAGGATTTAATGCGTGCACCTGCTTTTGGTAATTGAATTTCTGGAATCGTTAAAACATCACCAAAACGTTTGTTAAAGCGTTCTGCAAGATCACGAGTTAGCTCAATATGCTGCTTCTGATCATCGCCGACAGGGACTATATTTGTATTATAAAGTAGAATGTCCGCAGCCATTAGCGGTGGATATGTTAAAAGTGCAGCAGATACGCTTTCCTTACCATGTGATTTATCTTTGAATTGTGTCATACGTTCTAGCTCACCGATAGACGCAACGCACTGTAACATCCATCCTGCCTGAGCATGTGCTGGCACCTCTGATTGAATGAATAACGTAGACTTTTTAGGGTCAATGCCAGTAGCAATATAAGTAGCAGCAAGCTTACGAATACTTTCTCGTAATTCTTTAGGATCTTGTGCAACAGTGATGGCATGTTGATCAACGATACAATAAATAGCATTTCCTTCATCTTGTAGTGCTGGGAACTGCTTGAATGCTCCTAAATAGTTCCCTAAAGTTACGATACCTGTAGGCTGTACGCCAGAAAAAATTGTTGTCATTAAAATTTCCTCCTCGAATTCAATTTCTGTGACATTTTGTCAGCAGCGTTGTCTTCACTGATGAAGACAAAAAAACATCATGCGTCCTCATTAGATTTTTTCTAATGAAGGGACGAATGATGTTTGAATCCGCGGTACCACCCAGCTTGCCTAGAAAGGCCACTCAGCTTCGTAACGTGAAGGGACGAGCTTTGCTAATAGCTTCAAGTAGCGTTCACAAAGCTAACTCGGAAGTCCATTCCACATGCATCCACGATCTGTTTGCAGCAACCACAGACTCTCTATACGTGAATTAGCATATGTACTACTCTTCGTCAGCGTTTTTCTCAATTTAAATTGTTCAAATTGATTTGATTGCAAAAAATTATATTATAAAGATTCCTTTGTGTAAAGTCAGACTTTTGACGGTGTTTTTTTTCGAGAAAAAATTATATGCTTTTTTTGTTATGTAATTTTGTTATAAATTTATATTTTTTTATTAAAAAATTATTGAGGTGTACACGTCGGAATGACAATTTTCTCGTTTATTTTTCTTAAATGAGAACAACTAAGATAGATGTTTGGATGTTTAAAATGCTCTAAAAGTGGGAATGGTAGTAGTAGCACATAAGCTTGAAGAAAATACACTACATTAAAAAGCTGTATAAATAGACAGAATATTTAGGGATAGGTTCAGACTTTTTTTATTGGAACTATATTCAAATACAGCAGAGTACTGTATAATGGTACTGTGTATTTTACATTACATTAATTCTAATTTAACACACTGGTTCTGGTTTATAGATAATGATTTTGAAATGAAAGGATGTGTCAGAATGATCGTAACCCTATTTACATCACCAAGTTGTACCTCTTGTCGTAAAGCGAAAGCTTGGTTAGAGGAGCACGAAATTCCATATACAGAACGTAATATATTTTCTGAACCACTCAGCATTAGTGAAATAAAAAAAATTTTACGTATGACAGAAGACGGAACAGATGAAATTATTTCTACTCGTTCGAAAATATTCCAAAAATTAAATGTGGACGTTGAAAGTTTACCATTACAGCGTTTATATGAATTAATTCAGGAATATCCTGGATTATTACGTAGACCAATCATTTTAGATGAAAAACGTCTGCAGGTTGGCTACAATGAAGATGAAATTCGTCGTTTCTTACCTCGAAAAGTTCGAGCATATCAATTACAAGAAGCGCAACGAATGGTGAATTAAACCTTTCTTTTCTGAATAATATATGTAATAGATGTTACAAATGTGGAATACATGTTGTGACATCTTTTTTTTATGTTTTACTTCTGTAAAACCTTCTATATGAAGTATAATAATTAATAGGGAAAAGTCATATATTTCCGTAAAAGTATGTTAAACTTGATTTAAGTTAAATAGTTTACTACAATTTCAATAATTCAAATATCTTCTGTGAAACGGTGTATATCCTTTTCATTTTATGACAGAACAGCATACAATAGAGTTAGAGACAACTGTGAACACAAAAACTCATGTTTATGGTTACTCGATGGTTTTACTGTAGTGTGGTCAAAGGTTGAAAAACAAATGCAGTATGAAGGTTAAAAACAAAGAATAAAAGCATACTAATGAAACAAAACTGTTTTTCGACATATGACAGTGAAGGGAGATGAGGTCTAGTGGACATCGAACGTGTAAATGAAAATACACTCAAGCTCTTTATTACGTACAATGATATAGAGGATCGCGGCTATAGTCGTGAAGAAATTTGGTACAATCGAGCAAAGGGTGAACAACTTTTTTGGGATATGATTGATGAAGTAAACACGGAGGATTATTTTGATGTAGAGGGTCCGATTTGGATTCATATCAATGCTTCTGAAGTAGGCTTAGAAATCATTGTCACACGTGCACATATTTTAAAAGACGGTGAAACATTAGATGGTCATTCGAATTTTGATGAACACAAAGATATGTTTGCGCCATTCGATGAAGTTGGAGAGGATCTTCTTAGCCAACTAACTCAATTTGGTGACATGGATGAGTCAGAATTATTTATGGATACAGACATTTATGTTTATAAATTTAAAGATATTGATGAGTTAATCCCTGTCGCAAAACGAATGACAGATGAATTAGTGGATTCCTCATTATTCAAATATGAAAATTGGTACTATCTAGTTGTTGATTTCGGAAACGCAGATGAGGATTTAAATCGTCATGATAGAAATGCAGTTATCAAGGAATTTTTAACACCATCCAATTTTACAATTCATCGTCTAGAGGAGTACGGTGAAAAGATTATGGAATTCAATTGCTTTGAAACAGTGCGAAAATACTTTGCATAGGCAATGAACCACTAATTATTTTAGACTGTAGTGAAACTCGTAAATGAATCGAGTTCACTACAGTCCTTTTTTTATGCTTTCAACATCACAGAAATAACATCGCATTTTTAAAATTTCAAGAAAAAACTGCTTTATTTTTGTTAGTGAAAATCCATTCCATTATAGTTGTTAAAAAAGGAGCTGATTATATGCTTATTGCCTATAACAATCAACAGCAACTATTTCTCCCATATCAATATACGAGGAAAGCTTTGCAGCGATATAGGCGGCAGATGAAATTTTTTTGCCCTCAATGTTTAGAACAAGTTCAATTGAAAATAGGTAACTATAACATTCCTCATTTTGCGCACTTCACAAAAAACCAATGTTCACAGCTATTCGCAGAAGGTGAATCTACATTACATTTACAAGGTAAAATACAATTATTATGAATGGCTCAAAAAGCATGGACATCAGGTGAAATTAGAGCCCTATTTAAAAGAGCTTTCTCAGCGACCTGATTTGCTCGTTACGATAGATGAGGAGCAGTTCGCAGTTGAATTTCAATGTAGTTCAATCTCTCATGAAAAATGGCGACAACGAACAATGGGCTATGAAAGAAACGATATACAAGCAATTTGGCTATTTCAAACTCCACAAAGCAAAGAATCCACCAACGGCATCAGAAAAATTAGAATCTCTCCATTGCTTCAAAAAGCGTTTATAACAACGACAACAGGCTTGCCTTATTTACTAACATACAACGCGGGGACAGCCCAATTTATTTATTGGACGAATCTTCTTCATGTTCACGGGCATACTTTCATAGGTAAAGTACAGAAAATTCCGATCGATCAACAACTTTTTCCTTTTTATATACCTCAACGTATTACTCAAGAAGAATTTCAACGCTATTGGCAGCTCTATAAACAGAGTTGTAGGCAATTTGCGTCTAATCGTCTTTTACATAGCAAGAAGGGAGCACAAGATCCATTTTTACGTAATTGCTATGAATTAAATCTTTCTCTTACTGCGATGCCGCCTTACATTGGGATTCCAGTGAGAGAAGGAGCATCTATCTCTTTGTTCACGAGTGAATGGCAAACGATGCTAGTATATTTTAGTAAACAATTAGGACGTCAACCATTTGAATTAACAAGGGGACAGATGGAAAATTTTTTATGTCAGCATCAGCTAGAAGTAACCGAACAAGCAGTAAGGGCTATTCAAAATTATGGGCATCTACTTAAGCGTATGAACCATGAAGATGATTTACTAGATAATTGTGAGCAAGTCTATGTACATTTATTTGCAATTGCCACAATATACTGAGAAAATATGAGAGTAAAAGGAAAAAAGCACATATAAAGGGGGCTGGCATAATGGCTAGTAACAGTAATCAGGTTTTGGTTAGAAAAGAAGTACCAGAAGAATTAACATGGCGCTTAGAGGATATCTTTGCAACAGATGCAGCTTGGGAAGAAGAATTGAAGGAGGTTGCAGAGCTTGCTAAACAAGCACCTAGCTATGCAGGTACTTTAAATAATGGGGCAGAAGCATTATTAGCAGCTTTGCAGTATCATGATCATATATATGAACGTGCAATGAAGCTCTACACATATGCTCATATGCGTTATGATCAAGATACGACTAATAGCTTTTATCAAGATATGAACAGCCGTATACAAACATTGGCAACGAGTATCTCAGCTGGCCTTTCCTATTTAACGCCAGAAATCCTGTCATTAAATGAAGAAACGATTGAGGGCTACTTAGCAGAAAATCAAGACCTACAACTATATAAGCAATCTTTAAAAGAAATTACGATGGCACGTCCACATGTGTTACCAGCTGAACAGGAGGCATTACTAGCACAAATGTCTGAGGTAACGGGTTCAGCATCTAATACGTTTAGCATGTTAAATAATGCCGACATGGTATTCCCTCATGTGAAAAATGAAGAGGGGGAAGAAGTACAACTTACACATGGTAACTATATCAAGTTTTTAGAGAGCAAGGATCGCTCTGTACGTGAAGGCGCATTTAAAGCGATGTACGAAACGTATGGCAAGTTTAAAAATACGTTCTCGGCTACGCTAACTGGTAATGTGAAGAAGCATAATGTAAGTGCTCGAATTCGTCATTATGAATCTGCACGCCACGCTGCCATGTCTAATAACTTCATCCCGGAAACTGTCTATGATCAACTTGTGGAAACAATTCATAAGTATTTACCAGCTATGCAACGTTATATTTCGTTGCGTAAGAAATTATTGGGCGTAGACGAATTGCATATGTGGGATTTATTTGCGCCACTTGTTAAAGAGGTGGAAATGAAGGTTTCCTATGATGAGGCGAAAGATATTTTAGTAAAAGCTTTAGCTCCATTAGGGGAGGAATATCAAAGCATCGTTCAAAACGGACTGGATAACCGTTGGGTCGATGTTTTAGAAAATAAAGGGAAGCGTAGTGGAGCCTATTCATCAGGCGCATATGGTACGAATCCGTATATTTTAATGAATTGGCAAGACAATGTGAACAATTTATTTACATTAGCACATGAATTCGGCCACAGTGTTCATAGTTATTATTCACGAAACAACCAGCCATTTGTTTATGGAGATTATTCTATTTTTGTGGCAGAGGTAGCGTCTACTTGTAATGAAGAGTTATTAAATGACTATTTACTGAAAACAATTGATGACCCACAACAAAAGATCTACTTATTAAATCATTGGTTAGATGGTTTTAGAAGTACGGTATTCAGACAAACAATGTTTGCAGAGTTTGAACATCTTATTCATGAAATGGATAAGAACGGTGAGTCGTTGACAGCAGATCGTTTAACAGAAGTTTATTATGAATTAAACAAAAAGTACTTCGGTGATGATATGGTAGTGGATGAGGAAATTGGCTTAGAATGGGCTCGTATCCCACACTTCTACTATAATTACTATGTTTATCAGTATGCGACGGGTAAATCCGCCGCTACAGCATTGAGTAAACAAATTTTAGAGGAGGGTGCACCAGCTGTAGAACGTTATATTAATAACTTCTTAAAAGCAGGATGCTCTGATTTCCCTATTGAAGTATTAAAGGCAGCAGGCGTTGATATGAACGAGGCTAAGCCAATCGAAGATGCATGTAAAGTATTTGAAGAACGTTTAAACGAACTGGAGAAATTATTGTTGAATAACTAATTGATTGGGCTATAGGAATGTTCCTATAGCCCGTTTTTTTTATAACAGCATAATTGAAAAGGAAAGAATAATGATTTTTTTTGATTTATAAATAGGTTTAAAGTGTGCATCTTGGAAAAATACTGTTTGTAATCGCTTTCTATTTGACAAATTTGTGAATCTAGTATTGGTTTCATTGCTAAATATATTATTCCGTGATAGAGTAATTCTTGTGAAATAAATCACAAAACAAACATACACCCCTTTGTTTGAACGTGAACATTTCTCCCATCCCCTTTGTGAAAAAGAAGCGTCTCTATCGGTCGAGGATAGAGGCGCTTCTTTGTATTTTGCGTTATCTTAAAAAGGGACTCCATCATGATGACTGGAGTCCCTTTGGTTTATTGTATTATTTAAGACGCCATAACGTAGCGTGAGTAGTCTGGATTCGTTCGATCTTTTGTTGCAGCATACGTTTCTTTAGTTCACGCTCTGCTGCTTGCTCTGTTAATGAATAGATAAAAGCTATTTCATTAGTAGAAAGAGTATGGAATTTAGAAAATAAGTCCTCTATTGATGGTAATGGCTGACGAACAAGCTGTTCATTCAGCATTTCTTGTAAAATATGTTCATAAACTTCATAGGAATAGCTACCACTAACTTTTAGTCCCTCATCTTCAATACATTCATTGAAAAATACGATACTTGGTACTTCTTCCACTTCCATTTCGCGTTTAATATATAAATCGCATTGGAAAGCACGTGCTGCCTCCTTAGAACCAAAGTCAACAGTAAACTCATTCATATCGAGTTGAACATCCTCAGCTATTTTTAAAAGCGTTGCATAGGAGTTTACATCTTGATGACTTAATAATACATATTCTTGTAGTTTTGATAAATAACGTGCACCTGCACGCTTCCCCTGTAATTCAGCGGCTTTAATAGCGATAGAAGGTAAAACAGGGTGATTAATATCAAGTTCGATTCCTGAAATACAACCTTTGACACGTTTACTTAAGCAGTTTAAAGAAGTAAGTTCTGTGCTTAAAACAAAGCGCCATGTGAAGTAATGGTTGTATTCAAGCTGTAATTTACGAAGAGTTGCTTGCATGCTGAAAGCTTCAGGGCAAAGTGGATCTACGAAAATATACAATTCAATTGGCTTGTTTGCAGTAGAAATCGTTGGCGTTGGCTCTTGCAACATTTGAATATTATTCACGTAACAATTCCCCCTCATCGTCATTTGGCGTATTAACCATGTGATGAGCTGTTAATACTAAACGTTGATAATAAGTTTCACGGAACTTCCCTTCCAAACCTACCTCATCCATTGCTTCTGACATACACTCTAGCCAAGCTTGAGCGCGGTCAGGTGTAATAGGAAAATTCATGTGACGTGCACGCATCATTGGATGACCATGTTCTTCAGTAAAAAGATTTGGACCCCCTAAATACTGTGTTTGAAATTGAATTTGTTTACGGGCTGTTTCTGTTAAATCCTTTGGAAAGATTGGAATAAGATCAGGATGCTGAGCAACTCTTTTATAGAACGCATGAATGAGTTCTGACAGTTTTTCAGCTCCCAGCTCCTCATAAGGAACAGTGTATTTTCGACTCATAAGTTATATGCTCCTTTAATTCTTTATATCGTAAAGTACCATATTGTATACTTCATCCTCATCAAAATGTGAAATTCTTGTGACTACCTTCATTCTATCAACGTCTTTTCGTTAACACAAACAAAGAGCTCTTTCGAATTGCTGTTCGCTATAAAAGCACAAATTTCACCACTATGGGTGAAATTTGTTGGAAATGACATAGAAAACGGGAAAAATGCGATTACACTGTAAAGTAATTCATCACTTTTTTGACATAATTCTGTGTTTCTTTAAAAGGAGGAATTCCTCCATATTTTGTAACACGAGATGCGCCAGCATTATAGGCTGCTAATGCTAATGTAGGGTCATTATTAAACTTATCCAGCATTTGACGCAAATATTTTGCTCCAGCCATAATATTCTGCTCTGGATCAAAAGCGTTAGTTACACCTAAATATTGTGCTGTTGTGGGCATAAGTTGCATTAAACCTTGCGCCCCTGCATGGCTTACTACAGTTGGATTAAAATTAGATTCTTGTTTAATAACTGCTGCAATAAGCTTTGCAGGTATCTGATAAGTAGTGGCTGCTTTTTCAATAATGGCCGTATATTCATTTGCTCCTGCTAGTGAATTGGCATATGCTGTAGAACCTATTACATCGTCTGAAACATAGGATTCAAGTTTGTTAGTAGCATATGTGTTTGCTAAAGCTTGTTTGACTGATTCAGGTATGAACACGGCATTAGAGCCTTTGTAAAGAAATGATTCTAATGGACTTTGCTCAGAAGTAGCCAGCTGATTGATGAAATTTGAATTATTTGATGTGCCTGTAGCAAGCAAACTTGATAATTTAGCATTTCTTGCTGTCGACGTTTCTCCTAATAATTCGTTAATCATGTCTGAAAAAATAGACTCATTGTCTGTGGATGAACTTTCGCTAGATCCAAGTGTTTGCAATGCCTGAATTTCTAGTAAAGATTTTAATGATTGAATATCCAAGGAGTCAGACACCTTCCTTTTTATAATTTTATAAATTTTGTGCTTTTAGTGCTTTCATAAAACGGGCGATTTTTTTATCAGTTGGTCGCTTATCAATACCATATTGTTGTAAAAAACTGTCGAAAATTATATTTCCTTTTATTGCATCTTTTGCTTCATATTCTACCTCATAATCGTCGCACTGCAAATAGAAAGAATGATCGAAAACAAGAAGTCCCTCTTTGTATGGAATTTCGACACGATCTGTAGTGAGCGAACCAAATACATGCAATTGTTCTAAAGGAATATGATGGAGAGCTAATCTTTTAGCTACCTCTTGGGCATAAAATCCTTTGCCATCTAACATTTGTTGCGCCTCTATTGCTGTTATCTTATCCGTTGTTTCAAGGTGAGCATGCTCAGCATTTTTCTCTTTGAGCGTACATTCGTAATAATTACCAATTTGTCTAATACGAAGACCACTTTGTAGTTTGCGAATTGCTTGATTAGGTGTGTCAAAATAATGATTTGTTTGACGATGAATAGCATCTTGGCTAATGTGGAACTCTTGTAATAATTGCTCGTATTGTTGTTTTGTTAATAGATTTTTAAATTCAATCTCAATTTCTTGTGTCATTTATTATCACCTAATTATTTTTTATTTTTCATCCGTTGTTTCGCTCGAATTAATATTTACACACTGCAACTATTTACCCTGTGTGCTAAAATAAGAGGAAGAGTACAACGAAAAGGGGAACCGCATGTGCGTAAAATTTATACAATAGATACATCGAATTTTGAACAAGATCAACTTCATTTTAGTTTAAACGACAATGAAGTAAATTTACAGTTAAAACCTGCTGGACAACTCATTGCAGATTCAGATGATTTTGCATTTATTTATTTACTTGATGCAGGTGACGACTATCATTACTTGCGTTTTCCACCGAGTAGTTGGGAGAATCTTGTACATATTTTACAAAAAGGGAAAAATCCATTGCTACGAATAGGTGAAGAAGTGATTGAGCTGACAAATTTCTACGAGGAATTGGAAATGCTCGTGTATAATATTGAAGGAAATTACAATTATGGGGCAGAATTTGTCCAAGCAGTGGAGCAACACTTCAAGGCTATTCTCGCTGAATAGAAAGACAAAACGAACAGACGGTGGTGTTCGATACCGATTGTCGGGAGGTTTTTACAATGGGACAATGGGAAATATTTTTAAGTCCTTATAAACAAGCAGTAGACGAATTAAAAGTAAAATTAAAGGGCATGCGTTCGCAATTTGGTATTGTAAATGCCAATTCGCCAATTGAATTTGTCACAGGACGTGTCAAGCCTTTAGCAAGTATATATGACAAAACGTTAGAAAAAGGATTAGCTTTTGAGCCTTCTAAACAACTTGGTGATGAACTTGGCGATATTGCTGGCCTTCGGATTATGTGTCAATTTGTTGATGATATCTCAACGGTAACTGAGCTTATTCGACAGCGAAAAGATATGCGTGTAGTGGAAGAACGCGATTATATTACACATAATAAGCCTAGTGGTTATCGCTCCTACCATATGATTGTGGAGTATCCTGTTGAAACTATTCAAGGAAAAAAAGTAGTATTAGCGGAAATACAAATCCGTACACTGGCCATGAATTTCTGGGCTTCAATAGAGCATTCTTTAAATTATAAATATAAAGGCATGTTCCCAGAAGAAATTAAGAATCGCTTGCAAAGTGCTGCCGAGGCGGCATTTCGGTTGGATGAGGAAATGTCATCCATTCGCAGTGAAATTCAAGAGGCACAGGCCTACTTTAGCGAATATAAAGAAGCATCGAATCCTAATTTACTAACGGAGAAGGAGCGTGACGCACAATGAAATTTTCGATTCAATCACGTAGAGATGCACAATCCAATGAGCTGATGGAACTTGCAAAAACCTATTTACAGGATTTTGGCTTAACCTATGATGAAGAGACGCCAGAAATTGTTGTTTCAATTGGAGGAGATGGCACGCTATTGCATGCCTTTCATCGATACGCTCATTTATTAGACCAAGTAGCATTCGTTGGTATCCATACTGGGCATTTAGGATTTTATGCGGATTGGAAACCATCTGAATTAGAAAAATTAGTTTTATCCATTGCTAAAAAGGATTTTAATGTTGTGGAATATCCACTGCTGGAAGTAAAGGTAGAGCATCATAATGCCGAATCAAATACGTATCTAGCTTTAAATGAAGCAACAGTCAAATCGCCAGATGTTACACTTGTAATGGATGTTGAGTTAAATGGCAATCAGTTTGAACGTTTCCGTGGAGATGGCCTCTGTGTATCCACTCCGTCGGGTAGTACGGCTTATAATAAAGCACTAGGTGGGGCCATCATACATCCTACACTTGCAGCACTTCAAGTTACTGAAATTGCCTCAATTAATAACCGTGTGTTCAGAACAGTAGGATCACCATTAATTTTGCCAGCGCACCATCATTGTGTATTGCGTCCTGTAAATGAACAAAATTTTAATATGACTGTTGATCACTTGCAAATTACACAAGGTGATGTCAAAGCGATAGCGTTTAATGTAGCAAATGAAAAAGTACGTTTTGCCCGTTTCCGACCATTCCCATTTTGGGAGCGAGTGCATGAATCCTTTGTTGCAAATGAATAATATGGATACACGATTTACATTGCAATTTGTGGCGAAGAAAAATGGCCAACTATTACGAGAAGCCCTTCAAGAGTGGCGTATTTCTAAGCGAGCTCTAACCGCTATTAAATTCGATGGTGGTATGTTGACTGTGAATGATGTCGAACGTAATGTAAGGCATATCCTGCAAGCTGGTGATTGTGTGAAAGTAACGTTTCCTCCTGAAGAAAAAAGTGAAGGGCTTGCTATCGAGCATGGCGATTTGACCATTGTCTACGAAGACGATGCCATCTTAGTGCTCAACAAACCAGCTCACCAAAGCACGATCCCCTCACGAGAGCATCCAACGAACAGCATTGCTAATTTAGTTTGTGGCTATTTCCAGCAACAAGGATTGGATTCTACGGCTCATATTGTTACAAGGCTGGACCGTGATACATCAGGTTTACTCTGTATAGCTAAGCATGCTCATATTCATCATTTAACAGGGCTTGCTCAGCGTAGTAGGGAGATTTCAAGACAATATGAAGCCATTGTACATGGACATATCGAACAAAATTTTCAATCGATTATAGCGCCGATTGGTCGTAAAGAAGCTAGTATTATTGAAAGAGAAGTACGAGAAGATGGGCAATATGCACATACAGATGTAAAGGTTCTGAAGCGCTTTTTACTAGGTGCTGAACCAATGACACATGTACGACTTCAACTGCATACAGGGCGTACACATCAAATTCGTGTGCACATGTCGCATCTCGGACATCCACTTGTTGGTGATGACCTTTATGGGGGTAGCCGTCTTCAGATTGATCGACAAGCACTCCATTGTGTATCTTTAAGTATGGAACATCCATTAACAAGTGTGCCATTACATTTTACAAGTATGCTAAATGAAGACATGCAAAGGTTACTGAAGGAATCTTCTGCATAAATTTTAGAAGGAGATGTTCGCACAAACGAGCATCTCCTTATCATTTTTTGATTAAGGTTAAACTGGCGAATTCTTCTGGAGGGCAGTTGTTAACAGCTATTCCAGATCGTATGCTTGAAAACGTATTGTTTTTCTGCGCGTTAACGACCATTAACCAGAGGGTATGTTAGAGAAGTAGATTATTTTTACACCTTATTCATAACAAAGTGACAAAGGTAAGGTATAGTAAAATAGAATCGTCATGATTTTAGGCGTAATATTGAATTTTATAAAAATCTGCTCAACTACTCATAAAAATAACTTAAAAAAGAGTTTGCAGAAAAGGTACAATACACTCTATTATATAGAAGGTAGATTTACGGCATTGCCCGTAAAATGATTGAAAGCTCGGAAGGAGGGGACAAGCATGATAGAGGAAAGAAATGAAAAGGATGATGTGCAATTTGATGAGGCACATCTACGAGAAATGCTAGAAGCACATAATATTGACGCATTCCGTGATGAGTTTTTAGAACTTCATCCATATGATCAGGCAACGTTTTATGAAAAGGTGGAACCTGATATAAGGAAAATCATCTATTCGTTCTTGTCTCCGACAGAAATGGCTGATATTTTTGAGGCAATCGATATTGAAGATGATGAATATAAAGCATATCTTGCTGAAATGGATCCATCATATGGTGCAGAAATGCTTTCTCATATGTATGCGGATGATGCGGCAGATGTCTTAAATGAACTGGATACGGCACAGCGTGAAAGCTATTTAGAAATGATGGATGAAGAAGCGGCTGAAGATATTAATGAGCTACTAAGATACGATGAATATACAGCCGGTTCTATCATGACAACTGAATATGTCGCTATACCAGAAAATTCAACAGTACGTTCAGCAATGGCCATTTTGCGTAAAGAGGCACCAGATGCAGAAACTGTTTATTATATTTTTGTAGTGGATGAAGAACATCGTCTGACGGGTGTTATATCTTTACGAGATTTAATCATTGCTGACGAGGATACACTTATTCGTTCAATTATGAATGAACGTGTCGTGATGGTACATGTAGGGGATGACCAAGAAGAAGTCGCACAAATTATGAAGGATTATAATTTCTTAGCGACACCTGTTATTGATGATAAAGGAGAATTACTTGGTATTATCACGGTTGACGATATTATTGATGTTATTGATGAAGAGGCTTCTGAGGATTACTCTAAATTAGCTGGTATTTCGGATATGGATAAATTTGATGTAACACCATTCCAAGCGGCTAGAAAACGTTTGCCTTGGCTAGTGGTTCTACTGTTTTTAGGTATGTTAACAGCTAACCTAATGGGGCAATTTGAAGATACTTTAGATAAGGTAGCCTTACTAGCCGTCTTTATTCCATTAATTTCTGGAACGTCAGGGAATAGTGGAACACAGGCATTAGCCGTGGCGATTCGAGGGATTGCAACAGGCGATGTAGAAGAACATAGTAAATTCAAGTTACTATTACGTGAAGCAGGTACTGGCTTAATGTCAGGCATAGTTTGTGGATTAATTGTTATTGGGATCGTTTATTTTTGGAAACATGAACTTGTCCTAGGCATGTTAGTAGGGGCAGCACTTTGTGGTTCCATTTTAGTGGCGACATTAGCAGGTTCATTTATTCCATTGTTAATGCATCGACTAAAAATAGACCCTGCTGTTGCATCAGGACCTTTTATTACAACTTTAAATGATATTACAAGTATTTTAATTTATTTGGGTTTAGCGACAGTTTTCTTAAGCCAAATAGGCTAAGAACCAATTTGCTTACTTCCGCATATTGTATGGAAAAAAGGGAAGTGAGTAAAGTGGATCAAGAACCACGCTTGTTTATAAAATCACCATCTTATTTTTTAAATATTTCTAAGGTGTTACATGAACTTGATTTGGATGAAAGTACATCTGTCTATGTAAAGGACAATATGTTCGATGAGCAAATAGCTGAAGAAAAAAATGATCCAATAGATGATGTACAAATAGATCCTTATTTACTGAAACAGCTCCAATTTTTAGAAAAACCATTTCGTCAGAGAGCCTATCAGCCACTATTAGTTTGTTTAAAGGATGGTAGAAAATTAACTGGGACAGCTTCAGACGTACAGAGTGATTCCTTAATGCTTACATCATTAGAATTAAAAATACAGGAAACTATTCATTTTGAAGATATACAGCAAATACTTTGGCGTGGAAGAAAATTGCCAACATTATAAAAAAAGTGTACAGCAGAGGATGCTGTACACTTTTTTTATGTGTGTGTGTCAAAGGTGAAAGAATTAGTCACAAATCCCTAAGTCAACATCAGCGATACATTGTACAGCGCAGAAGCAAGATAAATCCACAGTAATACAGCTATCTGTTGAGCTCCAGTCATCTACTTTACAGATTTTCTTCATGTTGATACAACAACCATCTTTGCTTAGTAAGTCTACTGTACTTTCACTAGAGTCAAATGTACATAATGGCTCTAAAACACGTAAAGTAGCACAGCATTCATCAAACATATCTTCTACACGGAAGAATACGGACGTACAAATACAAGGATCTGCTGTTGGAGAGTTAAAGAATGCTTTGAAAGGAGTACCATCTTTTGTAATTAACATGAAGACACGTGTATCTGCTTGTGAGCGTGCAGGACTAACAATCCCGCCTAGTGGTTCTAAGAAACAGTTTGCTGTACATGGAGAACACTCATCTCGCACCGCTTGATTTTGAATATCTAAAATAGCGCGAACTACGTCACAAACGCAGCCTGCTGAATGGATTGGTCCAATAGGATTTGTTGGCTTACCACAACCCATATTGTCACCCCCTTTCCTTGTTACTACTTCTACAATATGTACTTTTGAAAACTGGACTCGGGCTTTTGTGTATTTCTTTGAATGAATAGTTTTTTTATGTGTGGAGAAACTGTAAAGAAAAGGAGGGTAAAACTTGAGGCTATTAGGAATGACGTTACCTCTCTTAGTTGTTTTATCGCTGTTAAATGGTTGTGCTGAAAAGGAAAAATTTATCGTCTATGGGTCTACACAAAATGAAAGTGAAGTCGAAGCCCTTATAAAAGAAGAAGACTATGTTGATCGTTCAACGGTTATCCAATATGACGATAGTATGCTTGTTGCAGTACAAATTAAACCATTGGAGAAGTGGAAAAAAACTAAGTTAGAGAAAAAGTTGCAAAAGAAATTTGAAAAGAAATATCCAAACAAGGATGTGTTTGTCTCCGCTGATTACAAAATTTTTTATGAAGCCAATAAAATAAAAAAGGATCAGATGGAAGATACTAAATTAAGCGATAAAATTACAGAACTAAAAGAACTTGCAAAGGAGGAGACATAAATGGAAAAAGAGCAATATCAACAGTTAGAGCAAAATGTTACACCAAAGCCCCCTTATTTAAAGAATGTAGCAAAGGCCTTTTTCGTTGGTGGTTTTATTTGTGCAATTGGTCAAGCTGTGTCTCTTTTTTATATTATTTTCTTCAATTTTACAGAGGCGACAGCAGGAAATCCAACTGTTGCAACAGTGGTGTTTTTTTCCATGATTTTAACAGGTCTTGGCCTTTATAAAAGAATTGGTCAATTTGCTGGGGCTGGATCGGCAGTACCAGTAACAGGCTTTGGTAATGCTGTTGTTTCGGCAGCTATTGAGCATCGTTCTGAAGGGTTAGTATTGGGAGTCGGCGGAAATTTATTTAAATTAGCAGGATCGGTTGTATTATTTGGTGTAGTGTCTGCGTTTTTTGTAGCACTCATTAAGTATATCCTCGTAACGATAGGAGTGGTTTCATGGTAATTTTATTTCAAACGAAGCCCTCTCTTTTAGCTGGTGGAGTGGTAGCGGGTCCTTTAGAGAATCGGAGTGTTTTTAGTCAGTATTTTGACTCCGTTTATGATGATGAACGTTGGCAAATGAAAACAAATGAACAGGGTCATCGCAAAATGATTGAAGAGGCCTGTGAATATGCTATGAAAAAAATGGGTGTACAAAAAGGTGATATCGATTATTTGATGGGCGGAGATTTAGTCAATCAAATGACACCGACTAATTTTGCTGCTAGAGATTTAGAAATTCCTTTTATTGGACTATTTTCTGCATGTGCCACTTCCGTTTCTTCAGTAATTATTGCATGCCTATTAACAGAGTTAGGTGCTGCTAATTTTTCATTAGCAGGTGCCTCCAGTCAACATAATGCAATTGAACGCCAGTTTCGTTACCCGATCAATTATGGAGCACAAAAACCACAAACAGCTCAATGGACTGTAACTGCTGCTGGTTATGCGTTAATTGGGAAACATCGCGAGGAGTATCCATCTATAGAAGCAGCAACAATTGGCAAGTCCGTTGACTATGGTATGGATGATCCTTTCCATATGGGTGCTGCAATGGCACCTGCAGCTTTTCAGACGATTCAATCTCATTTACAACAGAGAAACCAAAAAATTTATCATTATGATTTAATTTTAACAGGCGATTTGGGCCAGCTTGGCTTAAAGCTATTAAAAGGAATGCTTGTAGAAAATGGCGTGAAAAATGAAGAGCTCACGTTATTACGTGATGCAGGTGCTGAATTTTATGGACAGGATGAAGCATTCCAATCTGGTGCAAGTGGAGCAGGCTGTTCGGCAGCTGTTTTTTTTAGTTATGTTATTCAACAAATGCGTGCAGGGAGCTATAAGCGAGTATTACTAGTAGCAACGGGGGCGCTATTATCCCCGCTATCCTATCAGCAAGGCGAGACGATTCCATGTACGGCACATGCGATAGAAATTACGATGAAATGAGGCAAAAAACATGGTTATGACTTTTATATTTGCATTTATTGTTGGAGGCATTATTTGCGTCATAGGCCAATTATTAATGGACGTTGGCAATTTAACACCTGCACATACATTAAGTACGTTAGTAGTTGTAGGCGCTATATTGGATGGTATGGGCTTATATGAGCCATTAATTAATTTTGCTGGAGCAGGTGCGACAGTACCCATTACATCCTTCGGGAATTCATTAACACATGGTGCTCTGGCAGAGGCAGAAAAACATGGACTTGTAGGCGTATTAACAGGCATGTTCGAGGTAACAAGCTCAGGAATCAGTGCTGCTATTGTGTTCGGCTTTATTGGTGCATTAATATTTAGACCAAAAGGAAATATTGACTAGACGAATACCCCTCCCATTTTTACGACCGAAACATATTATAGGTTGTAGAAGGGAGGGGTGCTTTTATGGGATACCAAGGCTGGGGCTCACAACCGTATGGAAATAACGTTGGTGGGTGGAACAATAGCTACTGCGGAGGTTACTCTGGAGGCAACAACTATGGTTATGGTTCTACATTTGTTCTAATTGTTGTACTATTCATTTTATTAATTATTGTTGGCGCTACTTACATCTAATTTGATGAACATAATAAAGGCTTTAGCTTTTATTTAGGAAAATCTAAATAAAGTTAAGGCCTCCACCATTTGCGAAATGTTTCGTGCAAGACGCAAGGTCATTTTGAGTTTTAATGATAGGAGGGAAAACATGCATCGCTCGTTTTTTAATTCGATTGAGCAAAAAACAGGTGTATCGATGGATGAAATCTTCGCATTAGCCAATGCCATTCAACATGCGGATTTTACCAGTGAAAAGCAAGTAAGAAAAATTGTACGACGAGTTGCTAAAATATCTAACAGATCGATTACGCAAGAGCTAGAAGATAAATTAGTACAATCTATTATTCAAGATGGAGCATCACTAGATTTCGATAAAATCACTAGAATGATGAAGTAGCGCATGGCATATCTACTTGGCAATGCAGCTTGTTACGATAGAGTAGATAAATGGTGGCAAGCGAATTCGTCTCATAAAAAAGGGGTGTTACGACATTATAAATATCGTAACACCCTTTCATTAAATGTTCTTCTCCATAGCACGGTGTGGAATACCTGCATCCATAAACTCGGGTGAGGTAACTGTAAAGCCTAGCTTTTCGTAGAAGGGAATAGCATAGCTTTGTGCATGAAGTTTTAAGGTTTTTTTATTAATGGAAATAGCATGCTTCTCCATTTCCTTCATGATTAATGCGCCTAACTTTTTGCCACGTTGGGATTGTAAAATACAAACACGCTCAATTTTAGCTGTGTTGTTGTCAATACTGCGTAAACGTGCTGCTCCAACAGGCTCATCGTTATCATACATAATAAAATGTGTTGCAGTTGCATCTTCAGCATCACATTCTAGATGAAGCGGAACACCTTGCTCTTCAACAAATACTTTTTTGCGAATGGCAAAGGCATCATCGTGTTCTTGCTTTGTTTCAACAATTTTAACGGTATACAACAATCACTCAGCTCCAGACAAACGGAATGTTTCGTATGTTGTCCATGAACCATCTTCCAATTGATATAAAAGATGAATGCGATCAATTGTATCTTTTTCATCAACGCCCGTCATGCGTAATTGACCAAAAATGTCATCATGTTCTGAGTCTGTCATTTTTTGAGCGATTGTAATATGTGGAACAAATACATGTTTCATTTCCCCATGAGGGATTTTTTCTTGAAGCTCATGTTGGAATGCTGCTAATTGTTCTGTTGGTTCAATGCGGAAGTAAATCGCATTTGTTGTAGGGAAAAACGAACTAATGCGAGATGCATGAATGTTTAAAGGTGCATATTTGGCAGCAAGTTCATCTAATTGCTTGACGATGGTTTGAATCTCTTCTTCAGACGCATCGAAGCTGTCCTTTAATGTCATATGCGGTGTAATCTTTGCATAATGAGGATCGTATCGTTTACGATAAGTATTCGCTAAATCTTGCAATTTTTTTGATGGAAATGCCACAATACCGTACTTCATAGTCCATTACCTCCCGAAAATAAACAATTTTTCTAATTAAGTATAACAGAAATTTCAGTTTTCGTAATTTGAATCGCTTCATATTAATTGAAATTTTCAATTAATGCACGTCGAAGGTCTGGTTTCCAATATTTCCATGTATGATTACCATCGAACTCGTCATAAAATGTAGTAAACCCTTTATTTATCATGAGATCATGCAATTGACGATTAGGTGTTAAAAAATCTTTGATGGTTTTATCCATTGTCACAACCCGATCCTCGCCTTTGCCTACGATATGGTAAATAGAAATAGATCCTGGATCTTTAAAATTTTCCACGGCCTTTAATACATCAGCATCTACATAAGGTGATTGTAGAATGACTTTGCCAAAGATGCTTGGGTACTTTAAAGCAGCCATTAAGGAAGCAGTAGCAGCCATAGAGTCACCAATTACCCCACGACTCATACCCATTTGGTAAGTGGCATACTCACGATCTAAATACGGTACTAGCTCATGTGCTAAAAAGCGAAGATAGGCTTCATGTTGCTCACCGCTCGGAATATATTTATGACGTCGATCTTTTATGTCTTTGTAAGGAACAAATGCAATAATTAAATTTTCGATTTCATAATCATCAATCAGTTCATCAGCTAGCTTTGTAATACCGCCAAGTTGGAAATAATCTTTACCATCTGATGCGATCAAAATGTTGTATTTATATAGTGGAGAATAATTTGCAGGAACATAAATATAAAGCTGTAATTCTTCCTGTAATGACTCACTGTAAAATGTTAAATCCTGTACTGTTCCCTTATCCAATGATGACACTCCTTCTTGTGTTTGTAACAAAATTGTACCATATTACGTAAGTAAAGGTATAATAGGTTGGGCTAGCATTATACTAGCAATAAAAATCGAAATGAGGGTTAATTATGCATAATAAAAGTATTCGTGTGCACTCTGACGAAGTAGCAAAGGCAGCTCATGCCGCGTTAATTCGTAGAGGTGTAGCGATAGAGGATATCGCGCAAATTGTTTACGAAATGCAAAAAACCTATAATGAAGGTTTAACACTAGAGCATTGTGTTCATTCTGTTGAACGGGTATTACGTAAGCGAGAAGTGCAACATGCTTTATTAGTAGGAATTGAATTAGATGAATTAGCAGAGAAAAAATTATTATCTTCACCACTACAACAAATTATCGAATCAGATGAAGGTTTATTCGGCGTAGACGAAACAATCGCACTAGGATCTGTATTTACATATGGCAGCATTGCCGTTACTACTTTTGGTCACTTAGACAAGCAAAAAATAGGGATTATAAAAAAACTAGATACAGAACCCGGACATCATGTCAACACGTTCTTAGATGATTTGGTTGGTAGTATAGCAGCTTCAGCGGCTTCACGTATTGCACATCGTATGCGTGACCTAGAAGAAGAAGGCGAAACATTCGCTGATATCGAACCTGAAGAGCTAGGACCAAAACCAAAATCACATAATGAAATATAAAATGAGTTTCTTCTATTAAAAAGAGCCTTCTCAAATTTGGAGAAGGCTCTCATGTTGTTGAAAAAAGATAATGTCAAAGGCAGAAAAAGCAGCTTTGCAAGATGAGG
>NZ_JPVR01000052.1 GCF_000772935.1 Lysinibacillus boronitolerans JCM 21713 = 10a = NBRC 103108 | reverse complement strand
TGATTTCCGTTCCGCCAGCGTCCTTTCCAGGGGGCGTCCGATGAGCCGCTTCACTCACTTCCGTTCGCTCCAGGGTCTCAACTGTGACGCTAAATCCCCTTGGAGTGACCTAACTCCACTCCAACCAAAATGTCTTTACTTTTCTCATGCTAGCATAGCAATCAAATAGTCCAATATCTGTATTCTTAGGGGGATGGGATTTTTATTTTCAATATGGAGAAGTGATGCGTGACAACACCTCTCCATAAAAAGTAGTGAAGACCTTTGCTAAAAAGGTAACACTTTTGTAGGTTGGAGTAGAAGGCTACTTGACTCTCATGGAATAGCTAGCCCACAGGAAAGCAAGTAGCCTGCAACGGAAATCCAATTCTTTCAATTGAATGTTTTGTTTTTCAATACTAATAGAGCCTTCTCAAATTTTGAGAAGGCTCTAATTTATATTACTTTTTATCGTTATATGCTTTTACAAATTCTTTTACTTTTTCGCTATCTGCTTGAAGTTTTAAACCAGTATCAATTAATGGAGAGACTGTAGATACAGCTGGTTTTTTATTGCCTTGATAATAGCTAATGAATTCATCTTGGTTAATAGAGTATAGAATTGCTTTACGTAAATCTGCAGAATCAGAAACTGCACGGCCAGATGTATTCATTTGTAGGTAGGACACAGCATTACTATCTGCCGTATTTAATGTTAATTTCGTATCTGATTTGACAATATCCAGTTTCGTTTCTGGTACTGTTTGCAGAACATGAATTTCACCATTACGTAATGCAGATAGGGCACTATCAACATCAGAGATAAAACGAACATTGATTTTAGCAATTTTCGGCTCGTATTCGCTGCCAGTACGATATGCAGGGTTTTTCACAAACTGTGCTTCATAATCATTTTTTTTCACCAAAATGTAAGGACCACTTGCATATAGCTGGTTATTGAATGTTGCTGAACCTTCCGTTACAGTAGCTTGATCACCATAGGCAATGTCCTTGTCAGGATTATAACTAGCTACATCATACGTATTAATACTTGTTACTTGTTTTTCAGATACGATACCACCAGATTGGTGTGCTAAGTAATTTAATACTTGTGGGAAAGGTGTAGGTGTTGTAATTTTAACAACTTGGTATGCACCTGATGCATTATTAACAGCACCTTTATCTTTTGCTAATTGCGCTACAGAAGCAGGTAGGTTTTGTGATAATGCTTCTAAAACGGATTGCTCAGAGCCTGCTACTTTTTTATTTTGTAATTCGGATAAATCAGAAACGATTTCGACTGTTTCAATATTTTCATGAATGCTGTAGGTACGATGATCCGGTACTGAATTAGCATCTTTTGCACGGTTTAGTGAGAAGACTACATCCTCAGCCGATACTAATTCACCTGTATCAACAGCTGCACCATCTTTCACAGCAGCAAAATTGATATCATCGCGTAAAATGAAGTAATATTCTTGATTCCCTTCAGCCATTACATGGTTATAAGATAATGAACCATCTGACACAACTTCATCTGTGTCTGTTAAGTTAACAAGACGAACATACATATTCGTGTTTAATGTGTTGATTGAACCATCATTCCCTTTAATCGGATCAAGTGAAGTAAGAGAATTGATTGTTTGGTGCAAAATTAAAGGTTCTTTTGCATTTTTAGATGGATCATTAAATTCGATTTTTTCCCAAACTTGTGCACGAGATTTTGGTAAAAGAACTGTTTTAGGGTTAACAAGTTCAGAGTAGATACCTTGATACTTATTGGAAATATATAAAGGCGCAATATAAGCCTGATCGAATACTAATAATTGCTCTAAATCTTTATATTTAGCTGCAGCTTCTTCACCAGTCAATGTGCTCGCTTCATCAATCAACGCATCTAGTTTTGAATCTGCCACCACACTGTAGTCACCGCCAGTTTTAAATAAACCACGAACAGCATAGTCAGGGTTCCCTGTAACTGTCGTCCAACTTGAAAGAGCAAGATCATAGTTACCTGCTTCTTTTTGAGCAGAGAAAGAACCGTAATCTGGTTGAATGTTAAGTTTTACATCAAAACCATTTTTCACTAATTGGTCACGTACAATGTTCATGTCTTCTTCAGAAGCTGCCATGCCTAATACTTCAATGGCAATCTTGCCATTGCTCTTGTCACTATCTTTTGAATCTTTACTGCCCTCTACGTCAGTTTTTGTTTGTACACAGCCAGCCAAAGCTAGTACTGCAACGAATAAAAATACAAGTAATTTCTTCATAGTTACCTCCGATTAATTTGTTTTTGGATCTAAAGCATCTCGTAAACCATCTCCTAAGAAGTTAAAGGAGAGGACAAGAAGCATAATACAAAGACCTGGGAAAATCGCGACATATGAATGTGTTTCCAGGTACGTACTACCAACTTTTAAAATATTGCCCCATTCGGGAATATGCGGCTCAATACCAAGCCCTAAAAAACTTAAACTACTCGTTGAAATAACAGCTCCACCAATCGTTAATGTTGCTTTCACAATCATTGGTGCTAAAGAATTGGGGACAATGTGCTTGAAAATAATAGCTGCATCAGATGCACCTAAAGCTCTAGCCGATTCTACAAACTCATAATTAGCAAGCTGCATAACATTTGCCCGCATTGTACGGGCATAGGTTGGAATTGCTCCAACACTAAGTGCAATAATAAGATTCACAGTATTAGCACCAAATGCGGCGATAATAGCAATGGCTAACAATATTCCAGGAATGGCATATAAAATATCGAGACTTCGCATGATGATATTATCAGTGGACTTACCGTAATAGCCTGAAAAAGCTCCTAATGCGCCGCCAATAACTGCGGGGATAATCGTGGAGAAAAATCCGACGATTAACGATATTTGTGCCCCGAATACTATGCGAGAAAATAAGTCTCGGCCATAATTATCTGTACCTAATGGGTATTCTAATGTCGGTGTTTGTAGCAATGCTCCATAATTATTTTCCGTAGCGAAATCATAGTCGAAAGTCCAAGAGCTTGTAACGGACAATGAGAACATGAAAATGATAAAGAATAAACCGAATACAGCCATCGTATTGCGTAAAATCTTCTCCCATATTTTTTGCCATTTCTCAATAGAAGATGGATTTGCCTTTCGAGCCTTTTGAATAAGGCTATATCCTAGTAAAGTCGCAAATAGATTACCAGTGAAAGTCGCCAATAGTAGGACAATACCTGGAATGAGCATCCATTTAGGTGCCTCAGTTGCTGTGACGTATTTTGTACATAAAATGGCCATCACGATATAAAGAAGTGAGAGTACTAAGAAAACGCCCATTGCCAGTAAAAAGGTATCTGTTACATATGGCTTAAATAAATTTAATGCTGCAATACCTAAGATGAATAGTTGTGTTATAAAGGCATAGGCAGCAAAAGTATATTCTGCAGTCTTTCTTTTTGACACAAGCATAAATGCAAAGGATGTCGAAAAAATATTGCCTGACAGTATCGTTATTAAAAGGGGATAGCCAAACATTCGAGTGCTTTTTTGAATGTCACCATACTTGGCTAAATCCTTTTTAATTCGCAAATTCACGAAGGCAACATATGCCGTGGTAATGGCATAAATAATAAAAAAGAGCAGAACAACAGGTCGCCAGCTATTGCTGGAAAAATTATAGCTATAGGCTAGAAATAGTAAAGAAAACAGTAAGGAAAAGACAAAGGTAAAATGAGAATTGACATATTCCTGTGTAATCTTCAAGAGTAGTTTGACATGTAAGATGTTTTTCACAGGCGATCCTCCTTTAAGACTTCTTCATTTTCGAGCGAATGCGTGGATCAAAAAAGGCATACATGATATCAATGAATAAATTGACAATTGAAATGGTGATGGCGATATAAACAACGCCCCCAAGAATGGCCGGAATATCAGGGATAAATTGTTTATCGACGATATAGCTACCTATCCCACTAATGTTGAATACCTTTTCTGTTACAGATGCGCCTCCCAACATACCTCCAAAAAGAAGTCCAATCACCGTAATAATCGGAATCATAGCATTGCGAATGGCATGTTTTGAAATCACTTTGAATTCATTTAAGCCCTTTGCTTTTGCTGTAATAATGTAATCCTCATGAATCACCTCAAGCATACTTGACCTTGTCATCCTAGCAATAGATGCCGTAATCGATGTTCCCAAGACAACAATTGGCATGATGAGCGATAGCCAATTATGAGGGTTATAGGTAGCTGGAAACCATTGTAGCTTTAAAGCAAATGTCAAAATAAAAATTAAACCTTGCCAAAAGCTCGGAATGGATAAACCGATTAAAGCAATAAACATAAATGTATAATCCAAATATGAATTTGGACGAACAGCTGAAATAATACCGACTGGAATGGCAATAGCAATAGCCATTAGCAAAGACAATACGGCGATTTCAAGAGTGACAGGAAATTTAGTAGCAATGCTGTGTGTGATATCTTCTTTACCTGCAAAGGATGTACCTAAATCAAATGTAAATAGGCCAGATAATGCGTTCCATAGCTGTGATAAATAAGGTTGATCTAAACCATGAATGCGATTAAAGTTCACTATTTGCTCGGGTGTTGCTTCAACTCCGAGTAGATTTCTTGCTGGATCAAATGGTGATAAATATAAAATGGTAAACACTAATGTAGCCACACCAACAATCACAATAAAGCTTTGTAAAATACGTTCAATGATAAATTGCAGAAATGGATTCGCAAATAAGATAAGTACTACATAAAATAAAACAGCTGGTAGAAAGGTAAGAGCCACAAAACGTTTGTTAGTTAATTGCTGATTAAAAAATTGGTCATAGGATAGTTGTTGTATGCCCTCTTTTTGTAAATCCTGATCCACTTGCTGTTGGAGTTTTCTTTGAGCTAATTGCTTGGCTGTGGACTGAATTTGTGACTCCAATACAGCCTCTTTAAAAAATGTAGCTTTTGCAATTTCTTGTTGCCCAAATTCCTTTTGCCATTGGGCTACCAATCCATGCTCTATATAGTACTGACTACGCAATGCAAAAGCCTGATCATAAGTGTTTGAATGATTTCTTTTCCGATAGATAAAGTATGTAAAAGGGTGGACTAAAATACTAAAAAGAAAAAGAAGTAGATGATAAGGCTTTTGATGCACTAGTTTTTGATAAACCGTAGAAAAGAAAATAAATTTCTCGGGTTTTAAATAAATTTTTGAAGTAACCATGCATTTCCTCCAAACGTAAATAAAATATTCAGCATTATATTGTATAATTCCTATCAGTATTGTAAAGTATGGATTATACTTGAAAGTAAGTCAATCACAAATTTTAAAAAGGATGGGTCGAATGAGTGAAAAGCTTTTAGAAATCAATAATCTTCGCGTATCCTTTATCACAGGGGAGACAGAATTTGAAGCCGTTAAGGACGTTAGCTTCCATCTAAATAAAGGTGAAACACTCGGAATTGTAGGAGAGTCTGGTAGCGGGAAAAGTGTAACGGCTCGCTCCATTATGCGTTTATTACCATCGCCACCTTCATTTTTGAAATCTGGCACTATTGTGTTTAAAGGGCAAGAACTCACTGAATTTAGTGAAAAACAAATGGAAGGGATACGTGGACAAGATATTAGTATGATTTTCCAAGATCCAATGACATCCACAAACCCTACTATACGAATAGGTGATCAAGTGGCTGAAAGTTTAATCAAGCATCAGTCAATGTCAAAAACTGAGGCCTATCAACAAACAATAGAATTATTAAAACTGGTTGGTATTAGAGACGCAGAAGAACGGTATCGACAATACCCTCATGAATTTTCAGGTGGTATGCGTCAACGCGTAATGATTGCAATGGCGCTTGCTTGTAATCCCTCGCTGCTTATTGCAGATGAACCAACAACAGCATTGGACGTTACGATTCAAGCTCAAATCCTAAAATTAATGCGCGATATGCAAAAGAAAATGGGAACGTCTATTATTTTAATTACACACGATTTAGGTGTAGTTGCAGGTATGTGTGATCGCATCATCGTGATGAAAGAAGGAGAAATAGTTGAACAGGGCACAACAGAAGAAATTTTTGCAAATGCCCAGCATCCGTATACCCAGAAATTATTAAATGCGTTACCAAAGCTGCATGAGAAAAAGCAGCCAAAAGAGATTGCTACAATTCAGCCAGGTATCGATCTACATAAGCCGTTAATCGAAGTAACCCATCTGTCCAAAGAATTTCCATTAGGCCGTGGTCAAACGTTGAAAGCAGTGAACGATTTATCATTCTATATATATCCTGGTGAAACATTGGGCTTGGTTGGTGAATCTGGTTCAGGTAAATCGACTACAGGTAGGACGATTCTTCAGCTTCATCAGCCTACAAATGGAGAGGTACTATATCAAGGAATACCTGTAACAAGGTTATCGAAAAAACAGCTAAAGGCAATGCGTCGCCATATGCAAATTATTTTCCAAGATCCCTATTCATCGTTAAATCCTCGCAAAAAAATCTTAGACATTATTGGCGAGGCTCTTGATATTCATGGTCTGGTGAGGACACATGAAGAGAGGCGACAACGGGTAGAGGAATTGCTTGAACTTGTCGGTTTGAAGAAAGAGCATGCCATGCGGTATCCTCATGAATTTTCAGGAGGTCAGCGTCAACGAATCGGTATTGCGAGAGCGTTAGCAGTTGAGCCAAACTTTATTGTTTGTGATGAACCATTATCAGCACTGGATGTTTCCATTCAAAGGCAGATTGTTGATTTATTAAAAGAATTACAACAAAAGCTTGGATTGACGTATTTATTTATTGCTCATGATTTATCCATGGTGAAGCATATCAGCGATCGTGTAGCCGTTATGTATGGTGGGAAGATTGTAGAACTGGCAGAAAGTGAAGAGCTATATGCTAACCCACAACATCCATATACACGTGCATTATTACGCTCCATTCCTATTCCAGATCCTGCAATAGAGAAGCAGAAATATAGTGAGGCTGAACATGCAGAAGATGTGAAAATACGTTATGAGGTAGAAAATAGTCAACTAGTAGAGGTTTCTCCTAATCATTGGGTAGCTGTGACTAGATGATAGCTTGAATGTAGTAGCTTGATATTTTACAATAGAAACATCGTGTAACTTGTTATCTTCATGATGATGAGGTACACACCTTATACGAACCGCTCGTATAAGAAATGATGATTAGTTGTGAGGGGCCTACTACATGAAAATGCAAGATATAAAAACATTAATAACAAGTGGTACGATTATTTTGGCTGTAGCATTGTACATGATATTTGGCAGATCACCTGCGGAAGATCAAGATACTAAATCAGTTACAGATCAGCAAGGTACTATATCCATTGAACAGGTGGAAGAAAAAACAGGAAATAAACGCTTTGAGCTAGACTATATTAAAGCATATGATGGAGATACGATTCAGGCGACAATTAATGGTGAGAAACGAAAAATTCGTCTGTTAATGGTGGATACACCTGAAATGAATTACAACAAAGGTGGCGCCCAACCATATGCTGAACAAGCAAAAGAGTATACGATCAATTTAATGGAAAAGGCTAAAAAAATTGAAGCGGTCTATGATGTTGGACCAGAAACAGACAATTATGATCGTCTTCTAGCCTATGTGTTTGTAGATGATGTATTATTGCAAGAATCTTTATTAAACGAAGGACTTGCAGTTGTACGTTATATTCATAAGCCAAACAACACATTCGAAGATGCCTTTAGAGCTATTCAACAAAAAGCTCAGAATGCAAAATTAAATATTTGGTCACATGATGACTACTTCCAAAACGATGGTTTCCATCCTGAAGTAGTTCAATAATCTACCCCTTTACTATACGCTTTTTAAAGGATAATTTTTTAATAGCTGCTAGGCAGTAGCTTCTATGTTGAAATATGACGATTTCATTCGCAGAAACTTTTGACAAGGTGAGAGGGCGTCCGATAAGCCGTACACTCAAAATATTGGAATTAAAAATCTAATGTTGGGGTGCTAGTTCATAATTACGCTCCTGAACCTCCTCATTTTTGGGAACGTTAAAAATTGTAGACGGCTCATTCTATTATAGAATGAGCCGTCTACAGTCTGAATCCATTTACTAATGAGTAGTAAATGGATTATCTTTTTATGCATCCACATCTTTCGTCCATTCGGCTACTTTATCTGGATTGTTATCAATCCATTTTTTCGCAGCTTCTGTGGCACTCATACCTTCCATAATATCAAACATTACACTTTCTATATCGTCGGCACTCCAGTTGAAACGGTCAAGGACACGATAGGCTTCAGGGGCATCCTCTTTTAAACCATTTCGCGCAAAAGTGCCAATATATTCTTCTGCTCCATATAAGCCTTTCGGGTCATCTAAATACTTTAAATCATAGGCATTAAAGATCCAGTGTGGTGACCAGCCTGTAATGATGATTTCTTCATTATTGGAAATGGCTTGGCTAAGGGCTGCGGTCATTGCACCAGCAGACGAGGTCAATACATTCCAACCTTCCAGATTCTTATATTCCTTATAGGCATTTTCAGTCGTAGCCATCATATTGGCTCCTGGTTCTATCCCAGTAATGGTTTGATTAGCTTGGTTTGTTAAATCTTCAATAGAATCGACATCCATATAACTTGGAACGACTAAACCAATCTTAGCACCCGTTAGATTTTCACCTAAATTCTCTATTTTATCTTTGTATTTCTCTACTTGTGGGGCATGTGTTTGCGGTAACCAGGCAGATACCATACCGTCTACCTCTCCGTTTGCAAGTGCCTCCCACATGATCCCATTGTCTAAAGGCGTCAATGTTACCTTATATCCTAATTCCTCTAATACTTGTCCTACTACATGTGTAGAAGCAACCTCAGTATCCCATTCAACATATGCTAAATTGATTTCACCTTTATCATTATTCTTTGTATCCTCTTTTTCTGAACCACATGCAGTTAACACTAAAATGCATATAAATACTATACCTATTTTCAATAATTTTATGATTCTCATATTACATCTCCTTTCTATTATTTCTTACATATAATTAAAAATATTTACAAGTAACAACCTAATTTTATAAACAAGTTGTTACTTTTGTCAAATTGATGGTTTATTCAAACAGTCGAAAAAGATGGTAAATAGTCAACTAAACTTCCCTGTGCCCATAAATTTTTTTATTGGTGACATACGATAGGTGAAAATGGAGAGATGGAGATTTGAGGAGGCTTAGTATGCATTGGATTACAATTATTCTAATAGGAATTGCTGCGAATTTAGATAACTTGGGGATTGGCCTAGCTTATGGCGTCAAACAAGTTAAAATCCCGATTTTATCGAATGCTGTGATTGCGATTATGTCGATGATTGTCACATATGTCGCAGTAACAGCAGGTAGCACAGTTGTTGAGTATATTTCACCGCATACTGCCAATTTATTAGGGAGTTTACTACTGTGTGTAATTGGTCTATGGACTTTGATGTCCAATAATCTTTCTAATCAGCGGATAGCAAGAAATCCTGAATTATTTGATGAAGATAAAAATCTAGTGATTTCAACAAGAGAAGCAATGGCACTAGGCTTCGTATTGTCAGCGAACTGTTTAGCAGGGGGTATTGCAATAGGCGCAAATGGCATCTCGGCCGTTTGGACAGTTATTTCCATCGGGGTATTTTCCTTTATCACAGTTGGGGTGGGAAGTAGATGTGGCTCTTTACTAGGAAAAACGTTTATTGGCAGGCATTCTACTGCAATATCAGGATGGCTACTAATTATGATTGGTATTTTTGAGATTTTTGCAAAATAATGTATGTTGTGCCAAATATCACCAAATTTTGGTGATATTCTTTTTGTTAGGAGGGAAATTTGACATATTGAGGACGAATTTGGATTAGTGTTGACATACACTGGTAGAGGAACCTATACGACCACAGTTTCATGATTTATTAGCGATCAATACTCATATTGTTGGGTGGATTTTAGTGGATGGGACAAAACTTAATAATCCGATATAACAAGCTAATACCAATGACTATTATTTAAAACTTTAAAGATCAGGAGAGTCGGGCTGGAAGTGTGTTTATGGATTACTGAAATAATATACTGAGTATGGACAAAAACACGGTTTTATATGGACATGCTATGAAGAATAATACAATGTTTGGTAATCTTAAAAATTACTTTAAGCAAGGCTATGTGGATAAACATCCAATCCTATACCTCGATACCTTATATGAGGGCTATGAACAGGAGCGGTCTGCTATTCAGATGGATGTTGATTTAAGTCCAGAGGATAAAATTCTTACTTTATCGACATGTAAGAATGCTGTGATGAGTGACGATTATCGCATTGTTATGCAAGGCAAGTTAGTAAAACGTGGAGGGTAGAATAGATAGGGATGTACCGATAACTCGTACATCCTTTTTTATATTTTAAAAATTTACTTTTAATTACTTGACGTAACTAAATTATTAATATATAGTAAGTTACATAAAGTAATTAAAAACTTTTCATAAGCTAAGATGTAAACAAATAAGTAACTACAAATGTTTATCCTATCCCATTTTGGGTAACATAAAAGATGTAGTTGCTTCATATTTTAAAATATATCTCGAAATCGAGATAAAATCAACCAATTGGAGGAATTTATAATGGCAAAATGGAACATTGATTTAGGACACTCAGCAATTAACTTTCAAGTAAAACACATGATGGTATCAAAAGTTAAGGGTGTATTTGACAGTTACTCAGCAGATATTGAGGCAGCAGATCTTGCAGATTTAACAACTGCTAACATTAGCTTTACAATCGACCCAGCAAGCATTAATACACGTAGCGAAGATCGTGATAATCATTTAAAAGCAGCAGATTTCTTTGATGCAGAAAAATATCCAACGATTACGTTTAAATCTACAAACATTGCTAAAAAAGCAGGCGATGAATATGCAGTAACTGGTGATTTAACAATCAAAGACGTTACAAAATCAGTAACGTTTGATACAGAATTTAATGGAAAAGGCACAAATCCATGGGGTCAAGAAGTATACGGCTTTGAAGCTGAAACAACAATTAATCGTGAAGACTTTGGTCTAACTTGGAATGCGGCATTAGAAACTGGTGGGGTCCTTGTTGGGAAAGATATTAAAGTAACGGTTGAATTAGAAATTAATCCAGCTTAAAAATAGATAGCTAGGGCATGTTTGAAATAATTTTCAAACATGCTTTTTATATAGCTTAAAATAGATACTTGTTAATGAATCAAACTAGTAAAAAGAATTTGAGAAAAATTACCAACAAATAAGTTTCTTGCATATTTTTAGTAATTACTGCATATAAATCATCATATTGTTTTTGGGGGCGATAGGATGAATGTATTAGTGACAGGTGGCTATGGTTTTATTGGTAGTGCAGTAGGTAGGCGCTTTTTTGAAGAAGGTGCGACGATTTATATTATTGATAATTTAAGTACGGGGCATTTACGGAATGTTGACTTTGAGCATAAATCCTATCTTTTAAATGTTGAAGATGAGGTTTGCGAGCATCTTTTTAAGGAAATAAACTTTGATGTGGTCGTCCATTGTGCAGCGCAAACGAGTGTGCAGCAATCTATCCAGGAGCCAGTAAAGGATATTTTGACAAATATCGTTGGGCTTAGCCAAATGCTCTTTTTATCATCTAAGTATAAGGTACAGCACTTTGTCTTTGCCTCCTCAGCAGCTGTTTATGGAGATAGTCACTATCCACCATTAGAAGAATCCGATGTCTGTGAACCAATATCTATGTACGGATTAAATAAGAGCATTGGCGAAACCTACTGTGAGAAATGGCAAAAAGATTATCGTTTGCCCGTTCTCATATATAGATTTGCCAATGTTTTCGGTCCAGGACAGCAAATGCAAGGTGAAGCGGCCGTGATTCCAAGTATGTTAAAAAGCAGTATAGCAGGTAAACCATTTACAATTTACGGTGATGGTGAACAAACGCGTGATTTTATTTATGTAGATGATATTGCTGATGCTATTTATGCAGGTGTATCAGCGCGTTTACAAGGCACGTATAATGTATCCACTAATGAGGCTTGGTCTATTCACCAAGTCATCTTACTGCTCCAACATTTAAATCATCCACTAGAAATTCAATATGCCCCAGCACGAGAAGGAGATATTGAGCATTCATTTTTAAATAATGATAAATTAGCGAATGCAATTGGTTGGAAGCCTAAAATTTCTTTTGCAGAAGGCATTGAACGTACACTGCACGCGCTACAAAATGAAACATTAGCAGAAATTCAACAAAAAAGTGGATAAAGTTTAAAGGCATATTACATTGCGTAATATGTTATGCGGGCTAGAAACCTTGTTGTATTAATGTTTCTAGCCTGTTTTTTTATTGATTGGCCCCACTTTTAGCCCCACTTGTTTGTAAACTTTGACTAAATAACAATACAGATTCAGTTTCCATTTCTTTTAATACATGGCCATACACCTTATAAACCATATCAGCAGTGTTACCCAATCTTTCAGCTATTACCTTAACATTTACTCCTCGATTCAACAAAACGGTACAGTGGGTATGACGTAAACCATGTACAGTTATTCTAGGGAGCGATGTTCTTTTAGTGATTCTGTCGACAATTCTTTTTGATTGTCCAGCTAAAACAGGTTCAGCCGTATATTCAGAAATAAATACATAAGTATTGTCATTTTCATTTAGCTTTTTCCCATACGATAACAATTTTTGTTTACACCATTTTTGATATGTCTTTAATTGTTTCATAACTACAGGATCAACTAAAATTGTTCTATAGCTATTTTTCGTTTTTGGTGAGCGAGCTCCTCGATCATCGCGGGTACGTTCAATTTTAATTGTATTATTAACAAAGTCGATATTTCTCCATTGCAAACCCATAGCTTCACCTTTACGAATATCAGTATAGGCGATAGTCAACAAAAAACTGTAACTAGTGATGCTTTCATTTCGTTTTGCATCATCTAGGAATGTAACTAGTTGATCAGGAGTAAGATAATTCAATTCCTTTTTCTCTTCTTCTACGTTAGAAAAAGTTACTTTTGTAATACGATTACGAGAAATTAGTTCATTCTCCACAGCTGCATTCATAGCTATTTTGAAAATTGTATGCCACAATCGAATTGAGCTTTGGTTAAACTGTCCATCTAGTTTATTAATAAATTCGCGTTCATAAGTAATTTTATCAAGCTTTTGAAGTTTATAATGGCCTAAGATAGGTGTTAAGTGAAGGCGAATGGCAGCTTCTCTTTGAAGACGGGTATTGACCTTCCACTTTTTATGGTTCGTTTTATACCATATATCTAGCCATTGGCCAACAGTTAGGTTATCATTTTCTATATGTTTTGTTTCACCACGCAGCGTTGCAGCCTTTACTTCCAGGAGGGCCTTCAAGGCTGCTTTTTCTGTTTTAAAGCCACTTTTCTTCTTTTCTCTCCGTTTATTAGCAGCATCATAATACTTATGGCGATACATCCATAATTTCTCTTTGTTTGCATTGAAATAGTGGTATATTTCAGGTTCTTTAGCAGATTTATATAACTTCACCTTGTCCATTCCTTTCATGCTTGGGCGAAGCGTGTGTACAGGAATAGGTAGGCGATTTGAAAGGATTAGTGATTATTCGAATTCTTTTGCTAAATTTCTAATTTCAATTTGTGCATTCTCTATTATAAAAGTTATTTTTTCATACAACTCATAGTTTAAACCTTCTTTAATATTGTCGTCTTTCAGATAATAAAAGTAGTTTACAGGAAGATCGTCATTCCTAAAATAGTCTGTGATTTTGTATTTGAAAAGAGAATCTAATTCGTCATAAGCAAAATAAATTGCATTCTCATTAGAGTAAGGTTTGTACTTGCGTTCTAATTCCGTTTTATCTAGATATTTTTCTAACAACTCCCTTGTATAACTTTTAACTCCGATATCAGTTAAACCATCAAAGTTATAATGTTTTACTAAATACTCTACAGTTTGTTTTTTAAACGTAGGATCATATAACAACTTATACTTTTGTGACTGATGTTCTCTTATTTCTAGCGTCATTATTTCATCTGTATATAATGCGACTTTTTCTTTTAACTCCTCATTTAGTCTGTTTAATACCTCCCTGGTCATATCCTCATAGCCAGCTTTAATCAAAAGTTCACCTAATGGTATCTCTAATTCGGAACTAATTTTTTTTAACACTTCAGGAGATGGGTTTTTCTTTCGATTATTTTCTAAATGAGAAATATAGCCTTGAGATAAATCAACAATTTCCGCTAATTGCGTTGTTGTTAATCCCTTCTTTTGTCTAGCTTCTCTTATCAATTCGCCTAATTGTGTCAACATTTCACATCCTAAAAATCATTATTGATATTTACAAAAATAATACCAATAGAATTAAAAACTTGCAAATTGTTTAATAATGGTTTAAATTAATTCTAATGGTATTAATACTGACAGACATATTAAGGGGATGTTAATTCTATGGAAAAAGTAACTTTATCAGTAAATGAAGTTGCTGAATTAATTGGTGTAAGCGCAGCAACTATTTATACGATGGTTCGATTGAATGAAATTCCATGTAAAAAAATTCGAGGTCGTATCATTTTCCATCGTGAAACCATTGATAAATGGCTAGCAACACCAACAGCAAAGTAAGGGGGCTATGAGATGTTACCAGCAAATATCGAATTGCAATTGGACAAACAAGCCATTCGGCAATACATAGAGAAACGGCTTGATGAAGAAGTGAGGGAAGTTTTCTTCTTAATCGATTTAAAAAAAATGTCTGAATTGCTTTGCATGTCGGAAAGATATATTACTGACGAGTTACTACATGACCCGAGGATTCGAATTTGCGAAGTGAGACGTAATCGAAAGCGATGGTGGAAATATAAGCCTTTAATACAGGCGATAGAGGAAATTGTTTCAGAATGGTGAAAAATATACAGCTTGGGCGAAGCGTGTGTACAGGAATGAGTGATTTTAACACGAGCGAAATTAAAGGTGGCGAGAAAAATGAATGAAGAATATTTAATTGGACGTATAACTGTGTATTTTGGAGTGGATATTGTTTCCTTAGTGCACAAAGTACATGGCCGTTATTCGTACATGGATTTAGTAGAAGGTGATCTTATCGAAGTAAAAGAGGGTGACCAATACAAGACTATTACTATTAAAGATATATTAAATAAAATTGTTGAACACGATTCAAGTCAGGTATGGAATCATGGTTCATCAATTTATGAAGGTGCTCAAGTTAGGGTGAAGATAGATCCTCAAGGAAACAAACTAGCAGTTTTAACGGAAAAAAGCCTAAAAATAAGTAAAGTAATGTTTACCCTTAAGAATGGGCTCATAACCCATGAAGAAGCTACACAAGCATTTTTGCGGCTTAAATTAGAACATGATGAATAAAAGAGCACTTACACAGTTTAAGCAACATAGGCATTGACAAGGTGGTGATATAACAATGCCTGATAGTTTCTATTTTCCAGTTTTCACTGGTTTACTAACAGAAGAACATGTCGAAAAAATTGGTCCAGCTTTATGGGAGTTCCTTTGGTTGATTGCGAAAACAACAAAAGAAACCACTGAGAACGGTGAAACTATCGGTATTGTTCTTGGTGGGAGACCAATTAAAAATATGGAAATAGCTGAATCACTAGGAACGAGTTTGAGGAGTGCAGAACGCAATATTTCCAGACTGAAAAAATATGGATATATTGATACAAAACGAACTCCATACGGAAATATTTTCAAGGTTAAAAATTCAAAAAAATTCTATAAAGACAGAACCGCCAAAAATGGCGGAACTAAAAAAAGAGAACCGCCAAATATGGATAGAGAACCGCCACTTTTGGTAGAGAGAACCGCCAAAAATGGCGGGAACAAAGAAGATATAAAAGATATAAAAGATATAAATACTACTCGTCAAAAAAAATATGACGAGGACAGCACCTATTTCAAAATGGCAATCTACTTTCATAAAAAAGTTTCTGCAGTTGCAAATGAAGCTGGCATATCTCATTTAATTAAAAAGTCTAATATGCAAACTTGGGCTGATGATATGCGAAAGCTGATTGAAATAGATCAAGTTGATAAGCACCAGGCTAAACAAGTCATGGATTGGGTAACAGAAGATTCATTTTGGAAAACCAATGTACTATCGGCCAAAAAGCTTCGTGAGAGATTTATGGAATTAGCTATAAAAATGAACGCTGATAAAAAACCTTCTCAACCAAAGCAAAAGCCGCAATATGATCCTAGAGATAAAGAAATAGAGTTCCAACGCTGGATACAAGACGGGAATGATCCAAATGACTTTGATTGGAGTGATTGAAATATAGATTGTCAAAAGTAAGAAGCGAGGATGATACCAATGGAACTATTAAAACACTTAACTAGAGCAGAGAAAGTGAAAATTCGTAAAGCTGTTGTAAAAGAATTGGCACGATATCGAATTTCTAAATTTACTGACCCAGATAATAATAATGTTGCCTTTCACCAAATGATCGAACGAGCTATTGAGAGATTACCGACACCAGAACGCTTTCTAATTGAAGCAAGGTATTTGTCAGCTAATAGTGAATACTTGACAGATTATCATGTCTACAATTTAAAGTTTGATCCACCAATAAGTTCAGTGACTTACACAAAGATTAGAGATACAGCTATGATAAAGATTTCATTGTTTTTAAATCTTGATACAGGTGTGGAAATTGAACATTTAATTCTAACAAACTATCCTGCTAGGTTTAGTTGAAAGGAGGCTGTGCTGCATGAATCAAACTATTATTTCGGAAGCTTTCGGTGAACAATTAGCGCTTATTACAGCTAACACACCTTATGCAATTGAAAGTGATTCAGATGATTTTGTTTCAGAGCTAGAACATAAAGTAAGGGAGTATATGTATTCATTGTGGATGGATGCTCAGGCCAACAAACTAGCAAACTATTTGGAGAAAAGACAAGCAGCACACTTTGCTCAGCTGTATGAATTTAGTTATGGCGTGTCTATGTATGATAATGATCAATCTCTTTCGAGTAGGGCAGATATTCTAGCATTTATGATTATTGACGAAAAAGAATCATATAAGAAACGCTTAGAACGCATACGGCTTCAATACAAGCGTTTCAAGGAGATATGTGAACTAATTGGTGCGGAAGATAGAAAACTGTTTATACGTTATTTTGAGCATTCTCAGAAGATGGATTATGAAACCTTAAAAGAAGCTGTCATAAATAATCTAACATCGATTGGTGAACGTTATAGACGTGATGAAAAAATGAAATAGGAACACACGCGTGATTCTCTCAATACTTAAAAGATAATGAGGTGAACTTATGAAAGAACTACGATGCACAAAATGTGGAAAGCTATTACTTAAAGCGAATAAAGAGTATGAAGTAAGTACAAGTGATTGCGATTTAGAAGTACAATGCACACGCTGTAAAGCAATCAATCATTACAAAGTTAAATAATATTAGAGACTCTCGAAGTCCAGTAGCTGCACATTGATGTGTATGTTATTGGCTTTTTTATTTTCTATTAAAAATATTATTTTGGAGAGTACCCCCCGGGTATTCGGTGAAAAATTGTGAAATTCCTGTACACCGACTGCCCACATTTGCTCTAAAAAAATTCCCTAAATGCAAATTTTTCTAGGAGTTGTGGTAATTGAGTTCAATTAGAAGTCCAGCCAGCTTATGGGTCCTCCTGAGCCTTTATAATCCATGCGGGGCTCGCGAGCCCCAAAAGTCAGCTATTTTTCTATTGAAAATTTTACTTTCGCTTTCGCATGAAGGAGCTGAGAGCCAAAACTTTAAAAAAAGCCCTTCATTTAATGCTTTAAATAATGAAGCAAGGATTTAAGCATAAAAGCGAAAGTAAAGAAAGAATACAAAGCGAAAGTAAGAAAGGGATTGAGAAAAAATGAATATTCATATTAGTGGTCCAATAATTTCAGATAGCGAGCAGCAGATTTACGATTACTTCAATATTCCTGCTACTAGTCCAGGTGTGATTAATAAACAACTGGAAACTGCTAAAAAAACAAAGACATCGAAATTGACCGTTTTAATTAACAGTGGAGGAGGTTCTGTTTTCAGTGCCTCGGAAATTTATACAGCTCTAAAATCCTATGCTGGAGAAGTAACAGTTCAAATTGTGGGTTTAGCTGCATCAGCAGCAAGCGTAATTGCGATGGCTGGTAGACGTGTTGAAATGTCTCCTACAGCTCAACTAATGATTCATAACGCAAGCGTTTCTGTACAGGGAGATTATCGTACGATGAATCATACAAGTGAGTTTCTTCAAAACATTAACAAGTCAATTATCAATGCTTATACTGCCAAAACAGGTTTGAATGAAACAAAACTAAAAGCCATGATGGATAAAGAGACTTGGATGAGCGCACAGAAAGCTAAAGAATTAGGCTTTATCGATGCGATCATGTTTGAACAGGAAATAGCAGCTGTTGCGAGTTTTGATATGCCACTGTTAACAAATGGTGTTTTACCACAGGCTGTAATTGATAAAATGCGCCAGGAGTTAGCGCAAAATAGTAACCAGATAGAAACAAATAATAGAGCCATTCCACCACAAAATAGAGACATGCAATTATTGAAAGCACATGAAAAGCAGATAGGCAATACGGCACCTCAATCATCTTCGTATACCAAAGAAGAGGGAGAACATGCCATCCAGGTAGCAAAGGCAATGAAAGTGTTGAGTGGAAAGGGGATAAAGTTTGATAATCTTTCACCAGAGCAAATCATGCAAACCTATTGGATGGTCGAAGCCTTTACAAAACATCAGTAAAATATTACTTCCAGTTTTTCTTATAACAAAATTAATAAAAGAAAGGTGATTACTTATGTCAAAACAAATAGAATCCGTTGAAAATATGAAAATCTTGTTAAATAATTTTTTAGAAAATACTTTGAGTACCGTTGCAGCTGAAAAGCAACGGTATGCAAAAGAAGAAAAAAAGCTTGTTGCAAACATTGAAGAAGTTTTACATGCAGCAACCGCTGTTACCTCCCTTCTAAAAAGTAAAGTGGGCCTTTTGAATGCAGATATTGAAGATATGGCCAATAAGCAGCAAGAAGTTGCGAAGGAAATCGCAGAAAAGGAAATGCAAGGAGACCAGGACGGCATTGAAAAACTAGAAGAAGAATTAACGAGTGTTACGGCCAAGAAAATGACACTGGAAATAAGAAGAGATACGTTAGGTAAACAGGAAACAAATATGGGTGCGGAAGAAAAGCAAAAAATTGTGGCAGCCATTCATAATTTTGGGGCAATCAAGTTTAATTCCACACTCGTGCATGATCGGGTTAAAACTTTAGAAAGTTTGATCGAACAACTAACAACCTACAAAGAGCAACTTTCACGAGAAAGTGATGTAGATTTACAAAACTTTAATTCGAAGGCTGCCTTACAGCTTGTAAGTAAACCATTAATCAAGGCTATTTTTACAGAAGAAGCTCGAAAATATATTAATGAAACACGTGAAATGAATGCTCATGATTATTCAGGAGTTCAATTTGTTGCAATGTGGTTAGATGATGAAGAAAATAATACGTTTACAGAGTTCTGTCGTAAATATCATAAAATTGTAACTGATCCACTTGGAGAAAAGGTATATTACGTGAATAAAGATATTAGAAACAATGGTTATCAATATAAACCAGGAAACATTTTAACTATCTATGACTTAAATGACTTTACGTCTGAAGGTATCGAGCGTTTAGTAGAAAATGGCGCCATTAGTTCGGAAAAATATTGATAGGTTCGCTGGTAACTCTTTAGTTTGACAGGGCCACTCGTTATGAGTGGTCTTTTACAACTGGTTAAGTGTGCCGAAGTTTGTAGATAAAGTCTATATGTGGGTTTTTGATGCATAGGAAGCCTGTACAGCGATTTTAAATGTTAGATGATGAATATTACTATTTAGGGTTTAAAACGCCTCGCAGGAAGTGAAATCAAGGGAAAATGCTTTGTGCATGGTTAGTGTAGGTTGAATAAAGGCTAAAATCAAACCCTAAACAGGTAAAAATAATTTTAAATATTCAAGTATCCGCTTCAATCGTAAGTTTTATTACAACATTATTATGTAGGTACTACATAACTTGATAGAGTAACTACATAAGAAAAGGGGGGCGTGTATATGTTTTGTGTCATTCAGAAAATACAAAAGAAGAAGCAGGATCCGTATGGCACCCACAAAGAACTGCAAGTGACAATTAATAATTGGAGTATAGGAAATAATAAGCCAGCTGTACATTATGGCTACATGTATAGCGATGAGCGTTATGAAAGGCCTATACTAGATGCCTATAAAATCAGTATTCACCACTCTTATAGAGAAGAGGGCAAAGTGAAAAAGAAACAATGGGTGATCTGTACAATGGGCTACTATGATTTCATAGATTCTTGGTACGGCGATCATTATTCTGACCGTACATTAAAGGAAAAACTAAAAGAAATGGGTATTGAAGAAGATACGTTTCATGAGCTTGTCCATACTAAACTAGAGCCATTAATAAAGCGAATTGAGCAGGAGTTTCAGCAGACAGAAGAATATAAAGTGAAGAAAGAACAAGAAGCGATTCTTGCAGCACACAGAACCGCAGAAGTAGCATTTGAAAAGGAATATGGTCAGGATGAATACAAGTACTGCTATGACGTATTTGGAACATTACGTAATCCTGCATACTTAGAGGAACTAAAGGTTAAGAAAAAGATGCAAGAAGAATACACAAGGCGTAGTTACGAGGGAAGCAATAAACGTAACTACAATTCGTATGGCAGTAGTAGTTACTACACCGCTTCACAAAGTAACTACACAGATGACGAAAAGAAAGTGCTGCATGAAATCTACAGAATGGCATCCAAAAAATTTCATCCAGATGTATCTGGGGATGATGGAAGTAAGATGAAGTTTTTGACTAAATTAAAAGAGCAATGGGATTTGTGAAAATGACAGGATATTAAGTCAAATTTGTATTAATGACTTCTACTTCTTATAGATTTAATATTGTAAATATATAGGAGGTGATAGAGTGATACTTAATACAGTTTGGATAACAGATACAATCAGTGAACCATTAGAAAAGTTCAGCAAGCAATTAATTACATTTGCAATAATTATTGTTGCTACATATTTAATATGTTTTTTGCTATTAAAGGCTATTAGACTTCCATATAAGCTAGCTCATTTGATTTCTTTAGGAGTCACATTTTTCGCTATGTATAAATCGTATTTTTATATCTTTTATGAAAGTATCTAGTTAAGGTACTAATGTCCATACGTTATATTTCTTATAATGACAATCCATTCCATTTATCCTATGATAAAGGTAGATGGGAGGTGATTTATACAATGAGAAAAATAACAACAATAACTACTTTTATACATGAATGCTCTTACTTAATAGATAAAAAAGTAGAATTCAGTGTGCAAGAAGTTAACAAACACATTGAGAATAAAGATGTCCTTGAATGGCTAGAAAAAGAATTCCCATCCGGTTCCGATATTATTGTAGATTTTAGTATGTTTAAAGATTCACATAGGGCTTGGATTCATGAAGAACTATATTCTCTTTTGGTTGGTTATGAAGGTCAAGAGCGTCGGAAATGGGGTATTGAAAATAATGGTTTGTGTTTATTGATTAGTTGGTCTATTGAAGTGGTAAGGGATATACATGGAAGATTTGGAGAAACAAAAGAACATGAAGATGAATGGTTATAGATTTTAAAGTCACATCTAACAAGGTGTGGCTTTTTATTATCCTTCATATTTCTAGTAGTGACATATGATTCCATTAACACTGTGATTAGTGTGGGGGTGATAAAATGGATGGAAATAATCAAATTAACTTAAATGTTGTTCATACGGCAAATCCTCAAGTAGGAAAACAAAATGAAGTAAACAACATTGATGTTTTTAATGAGTTAAAAAGAAGATTGGATATTACTAGAAGGGCAAGAATTAAAGCTTCAACTAGATTACGAGAGAAGCATGAATTTTACGAGTTGACGTCATATGTCTATTCATTAGCAGTTCTAATATTATCAGTTTGGGTTATTGGGATTAGTGGTGACTCGTCGGATAGTACAACAAAGATGTTATTAATAGCTTCATTATCATTAACATTTTTCACAATGTTCTTAGGCATAAAAAATTATAAAGAACGAGCTAGCAATATTGAAAGTAATTATCAACAGTTAAATGTTTTAATTAATAAAATGCAGAGACTTGAGGCTGATCCAGAACGCATTACTCAAAGTGTATTAAAAGAGTTACATCGTGATTATGAAAAATTAATTGTAGGTAACGAAAATCATTTACCAATAGATTTTATGATGTGCAGTTCAGATAATGAAGCAAAATTTAAAGATGAAATAAAAAAGTTATAAACGATGGTATAGAGTAAAAAAAGTTTTATTATACATACCTTTAGTTTTTCTTTTTGCATTTGTTATTATCCAGCATTTCAATAATACAGCATCTCAATAATTGAGGTGCTTTTTATTATGCATTAAAAGGTGGTGAGAAGGTCATGAGCATGATTGTATACATGACACTAGCATTGGACTTAATCATACGTGCGCTATGTGTAATGTTGTTGATTGCTGGTATTGTTCATGTAGTAGTTTCTATTGGAGAGAAAAAGAAAGCTGTTAATGAACTCAATGTTATATCTAGACGGCTTCACATACTAATGGACATTCCTATTAAGAAGGCTAGAGAGTTCATGAAGGGTAATGATGATCACAAATAGTAATACGTGAACCATCATAAACCCAGTGATACCAAGGATTTGGGTCCTTCCTGGGTGGGTAGGGCTAAGCGGGGCTAGCGACGCCCGCGGCTTGCCTATTTTTATTTTAAAAATTTTACTTCGGAATTGTAAGTATAGAAATATTGAGCGAAAACGGAGCTAAAAATGTTTTACGAGTTATTGAACCGAAGTGATGTTATATTACAAAAAGTTAAAATAATTTAAAGAGCAGAACGACTTGCTTTAATGATTATTGCGGAGAAAGAGAACAGGAAACGACAAATAGACCGTTTAGAGAATGCATACGAGCGTTTTCGTTCCATTTTGGATAGTTTACCTCCACAAGATGTGGAAGTGCTACAGCAGTACTTTAAAGAGCGAAAAAAGGTTGATTATGAATTGTTACGTGGAGTTGTAAAAAAACACCTTAAATTTATTGAGGCATACTATGATACGGACACAGAAGCTGCAGAGCAGCGTTCAAAAGTAATCAGTGCAGCTATCGAGGGTCCAGCTCCAAAAGTAAAGTCGATAACGGTGCAACAGCTGGAGAAGAATATGAACAGAGCTGTGAAACAACTGAATAAATTGTTTAAATAGACACTTACCTTTGGGTAGGTGTTTTTCTTTTGTCATCCTCCGTGTTCAAGCCGGAAATTTAAAATGCGCATTATTAGACATATTTCGGTATTTTTCCTATAATCGGTAAAATTAGTTTTATAGATTCTCAATTTTATTTTATAAGAGGTGAAAATAATGTCTGAATTTATTAAAGAGGAGAGCAAAGAGAATTCAGAAGTGGCCAGTAATCCTATTAAATCGCTTAAAAATAATTTATTGAAAGGTATGACTTTATATACATTCCCTCAATATTTCCTACTTGTTTTAATTTATTATTTAATGGTCAATTCTATTTTATTAACTGTTTTTAAAGATATGAAAAATGTCCAAAGTATGATTCCAAGAATAGCAATTGAAAAGAATGAAGAAATATTAGCGTTGATTCATACTTGGTTACCCTTTATTGGTTTATTAGGTATAACTTTATTTGTTTCTGGCTTATTTATAGGTGTATTAATGCATATTCCAGGTTTCTTAGGATATAGGGTATTTTATAACTCGAGTTTTGGAATAACAATTGGTCCGTGGTTAATATTGAGTTATATTGCTTATTTGATTTTTACTATTAGCCAAATATTATTTATGTTTAGTATTATAATAAGTTATTTAATAATAGAGGGTATAAAGTTATTGAACAAAAAATTAGGAATTAGCTTTGGATAAAAAACAAGTAGAGTTATTACATAAAAAGCGTTACACAGTTAAATGATGTGGCTTTTTATTATGGTGTTTGTAATTAAAGAAAAATGCTTTTATGTATTTTGTTAATTAAACCGTATGACAATGCCTTTTCCTTTAGCATTGTCACCTTCTTAACTAAAAGAAGATTTTTTCGAGTAAAAAGAAAACCAAAAGTAATTCAGTACAAGTGAGCTTTAATTCAACTTTCATATTCTCACCACCTTTTTATTCAGTTAAAAACTATTCTGTACTGTGAGGGTAAATTATATTCAAACTATGAAAATAATTGTGGAGGGATGAACAATTGATTCCAATCAAAGTTCTGATTATTAATTGAAGTCGTTGCTTATTGGTCATGGCTAGATAAATTTGACAAGGCTATATTGATATTATTTGGTGGTAGTAGAAAAGGGGGAAGGCAGAATTATGTTAGTAAATGAGATTACAAAATATTTTGATGAGAATGGAGAAATAGAAAAGGCAAAAGTTTCGAGGTCTGACAATAGTGATGTTGTATCAACTGTTTCTATTACAATTGGAAGTGAACTAGTAGTAGCTAATAAAAGGTTAAAGCACTTTGAAAGAAAAGTTAAAGTAATAAATTTTAAAAAAGAGATTGAAAACAATGAAAAATACGGACTAAGGGTGAATGTGAAATTCCTTGATAATGGTAGACGTGGAATTATTTTTGCTGAGGACTTAGATGTAGAAGTTTAATGATTCCATCGTTAATACAGATAAGACCACTCCATGGAGGGTGGGCGATAAATAGGCATTATCAAAACACTTACTTCGGTAGCTGTTTTTAATTTATCACTTAATCAAGTAATTAGGATTACTAAAATTTGTAGTCTTTTTTTATACAAGCATTTCTTCGGAAGTGCTTTTTACTTTAATTTGAATCCCTTTTAGGTGAGTTACCGTATTAAGAACAAAAAATAGTTAGGAGGTTATGGTATGGAAGATAAAATAAAAATTGTTGAAGGAATATCAGTTGCTTTGGCTTTCTTCATATGTTCAATTTTATTGTATTTGAATCCAACATTTTTAGGTAATGAGTTTATTACCAGCCTTATTGGAGCTGTGCTAGGATTCATTGGTATCGTAGGTTTTTTACTAGAAATTTCAAAGGTTTTTAAGGAATCATTAAAGTCAGCGATAATAGATGTGGGAGTAGCACTTTTTTTCGGAACCATCTTAGTATTATTACATTATTTCTTCTCAAATATTTTTGTTAATTGGGTAATAATTATATTATTATTGATAGTTATATATGGTTTTTTTAGAGGGGTACTTAAAATTGTTATTCTATCTAACTTTAACGGGAAAAATATATTATTAAAGGTTCCACTTTTACTTCTAAACTTATCTGTTTTTACAGTATCTATACTTCAAATTCTTAAAATGTTCAAGATACTTTAGTAATCCAGCACCCTTCTAAGGGGTGCTTTTTACTATGCCTGAAAGATCTGGTGCAGCATATAGAATCAAAGCTATATCTATAAATGATTGAGGACAATAACTTCCTCAAAATGAATTAGAACATGTTACTAGTACATTAAGAGTAGTATTTGAAGGGACGTATAGTAAGGCTGTGGAGCGTTCTAATAGAAAGTCGATTAATTTTTCATCTGTGGAGGATATAGCTCACAAAGAGATCCTATGCCTTTGTACAATTGGTAGAAAGAAAGGGATAGCCTTCCACAATTAAATAGTAATAGAACTGGTTGTTTTGGTGAAAAGGTAAATAGAACATGACTCATTTTGAATACATGGAGCAGCAAGGAAAATTAACGATTTAGATGTTAATAAATTTAACAGTTTATGAACTGATTAACTAAGTATATATGAAAAATTGTTATTAAATAAAAGGGCTGTTATATTTAAATATGAAAATTTAATTATCAAAAATATTATTTATAACTAGAGGTGATAGAATGATCGATTCAGCGTTCAGATGGATTGGAGGATTAATAAAGGATACTTTAGATATAAAAAATTCACCGAAAAATTCTTATTCATATAAACCGAGTCAAGAGATTAATAAAGTATTAAGTGAAAAAATAAGTGATCGTATTCGTAATAACAATCAAAATTTATTGCAGGGAAACCTTACATTTATCAATTTTGTTCAAGATTCTAGTAGAGAATATATAGAAGAAAATGTAAATTTCGTTTATGATAGTTATGCTTCAAAATATGGTGATGTAAGCTTAGGCGAGGCAGGAGCTATTGAGTTTGTTGCAGCTATTATGTTAGCCAATTTCGATAAAACAACTACTTCGGCGATAAAAGCTGGGATAAGAAATATTTTTAGAAAGGATTTTAGTCCACTTGATTTTAGTAATTATTTAGACGAAATTGTTCATAAATCAAATGTTCCTTATAGTATTTGGAGTGAAGTGTATAGATATTTAAAAGCTAATCATTATTGGATTCAAAATCATCTAATTAGTCGAGATGCTAATATTTTAAATTCACAAATTGGAGATATTGTTCATCAGAGCCCAATAAAGAATACTGCTTCGACTTCTAATGTTAAACTTAAATATAAATTAGTTGATGTGATTAATGATAATAGACAAAGAACGATTAAATACTCAAAAGTAAATGAAGAAATTCTTGCTATCAAAGATGAAAATAATGTACTCGATTCAAATGCTGTAATTGTGAAAAATTTATTTGGTCAGGAACTAGGTAATATTATTAAAGATGAAACAAGTTTTATTAGAAATCTAATGGGGGATAGTTCTTCAATAAAAGGCGTCATAAAAAGTATATATGGTGGTGGTACTCGTAAACGCCATGGTAGTAGTTCTCAATTCTATGGTGTTATCGTAGAATTCCAAAATAATGATTACACCGATCCTTTGATGAACAGTAAAAAAATGACCTTTGAAGAATGTTTTAAAAAATATTTTCCTTTTGGAGCAATGATGTATGCACAAGATGGAAATATAGAAAATAGAACCTTAATGTTATTAAGATTTTATGATGGTAGTTATGAATTGGATGAGCCTATGTTAGGTGCATTAATCATGCATGTTAAACTAGGGAATTTTACTAATTATAATCTTGAAGAATTACTTTCTCAATTGAATATGGGAAAAGAATTTGAAAATGATGTCATGTATAACTTAACAAAATAATAAGCAGTTATTATACTATTAATGTCCCACCGCAATGTCCTAACGTTGAAATGTTGAAATCCATTGGTGGGGTAAGCGTGAACACATATAAAATGAATCTTAATCATTTATTCTTTTAATCTTTTAATCTTTTAATCTTTTAAAACATGCTCTTAATAATTAATATATAATCAAGCAGCTGCAGAAATGTGGTTGCTTTTTGTAATAGTAGACCTTTAAATTTCATATATAAATTTAGAGGTGATTAGGTTGGATAAACCAATATATTTAATAGATTTAGGGATAAAGGTGGTAGTTACTCATCTTGAAATAGGCGGAGAAAAAATCCCTACCCCTGTGGGCTTGTCAGAGTTATTAGAACCTGCATGGGTAATACCTACTGAAGAAATGCTTGAAGAACGTAAGAAATTAAATCAAGAAATTGAAGCAAAATATGAATGCTCTACATACAAAAATGAAAAGGGACGTTGGGTGACATGTTATACAAAGAAGAAATAAATTTTTAGTAAAGCACTTTCAGCTGGGAAATAAGCTGAGAGTGTTTTTTATTTTATACAACTTAATAATTGGCAATGCTAAAAATGAATGGAGGGATAGATGTGGATGGATTTAAGGATTTCAAAATGACAGAAGAAAAGGTTCGAAAGTTGCTGCCGTTAATTGAAAGTATTCTGTCTAGAGAATACGGAAGAAAAATCAAATTAAAGGATTTGACAGTGGGTGGGATAACAGTTAGAAGGGATGAATTAAATAATAAAAGGTATGATAATTTAAAAATCAAAAATAAGATTGATAAATAGTGAAAGGACACCCGAATTATTGGGCGTCCTTTTGTTTTTATAATTCACCATCGAGCCAGCGATCTATTTTGTCTAAGTCAAAAAGTAAAACGCCTGGTGTTGGCTTATTAAATGGAATACTCTTAGTTCTCATTAAATTATAAATAGTTGATTTTCCCATAGGGCAATTGATTGATTTAAGATAATTTACTAATGCCTCTACACCTCTTACTTTTCTCAAAAATATTCCCTCCATTTTTTATAAATATTCTACAAGCTAAAATTACTTGTTAATTCTAGGGATTTGCAATATTTTTTACAAAAAAACAACAAATAAAATTTTTGGAGGTAATTATTTTTAAAGCTCAATTAGATTTTTCATTGTCCTCAAGTGATAAAATATCCGAAATTTCTACATTTAATGCTTTGCACAAAGCCCCTAATGTATCACGTTGATACTGCATTGTTGTGTCATTATACATCCTGCGTACAGTTTCCTTCTTTAATCCTGCCATTTCAGCACATTTTCCAATAGAAATACCACGTTCATCTAAAATTATTTTTAATGTTGATTTTACTCTCATAATACTCACCTTTATCTTTCTTTTTAGTTTAAGTATATAAAAGTGTTTTTATTATGACAACGGAATGTGGTTGACAACGAAGCGTAGTCGTTTTATTATATCTTTAATGACTACGTTTCGTAGTCGTTGTTTGTTTGACACTTGTAAGTGAAAGCGAGGTGAAAACGATGGCATTTGAATATTTAGCACAATACACAACATTTGAATCAATAGCAGACATGGACACAGCTGTAGAAAATCATATGACGGCTCATTACTACGATTTAACGGAATCAGAACGTGCCATCGTTTTCAAGCTTGCTAGTCATGCTTTGGAATATCCAGGAGCCTGTCATTTGAAAGCTGCCACAATTGCTGCAGCATTGGAGATAAGCACAAAGACAGTTTATCGGGCTATTTCAAAACTGGAATCGCTAGGAATCATTAAGAGACAGAAAACTACGAAGGTAAAGGGAGGTCGTGGTGCAAACATTTATATTATTTTGCCTAGCCAATCTGAAACATGCGAAGATCCTGCCGAGCCTATCGAGGAATATGAGGTTGTTCTATTACAAGAAGCCTATAACCTGGTTCATGCCGATGGGGAAGCATGTAAAGAGTTTATGAATGAGTACCAAGTAATGCTTTTTGATTTTATGCATTCGTTACCACTTCCAGATAACTTTAAAGATGAGCTGCATAAAGTGGTACTAGCATCCAATGTAAGTAACATTCAGGAATTTATATTGGCCAAGAACGTTATTTTTAAAATGACAAACGATATTAAAGAAGGGGTACTGACGGTTACTAAATCATTACGTGCCATATTCGTAGGGGCTCATAAGAAGGCATTACAACGTAAAGATAAGCATCCAACAACAAACACATCATTTATGAAGAAAAAGCCTGTAAATGTACGTCCAGTACCTTTCTACAACTGGCTAACCGATAGAGATGGACCAACAGAAGTATCTTAATAAGAAAGGAAGTGAATTCAAATGAAAGTAACGGTTAAAGAATGGCGTGTAATGTCTGATTGTAACAAACAATTACTATTAAATGCAGTAGCAAACAAATAAACAGTGAAAGAAGGTATCAGAATGGAACAAGTAGCAGCGAAAGTAAAATCATTGGTACATGAAAATAGTCACAATGCCTATAACTTATCAGCACAGATGATTCAGTTAGAGGTTGTGAAGAACGCAGTATCAAGGTTAATGGAAAAAATTGATGAAATCACTTATAAAGGTTGGGATAAAGATCCTGGCATGTCATATCTATCAATCAATGAAATACGTGATACTGTTCGTTTAATTGATATGGGATTCTATCCATTGTTTAAAGAAATGGCAAAAGAAGTTGAAGCAATTAACATTCATTCAGAGGAACTATTCAACACAGTAGTTAAGGGCGAATCAGAGCAATCTATCGATGTGGCTACAAAGCTTGATATAAACAGTGCAGAAGGTTGGAACGCTCTTGCCATGGAAAACAACATAAAAACATTCACTAAAGAATTTGGTAGAGAACCAGAAAGCTTTGAGGAAGTATTAACGTATATTAATGAAACTATAGCAAAGGTTATGGCTAAAAAAGAGGAAAATAAAAAAGCCGATGCGCTAACATCGACTAAGGAAATACAATCTAAATAACACTTTAACACAAAGGTGGGGATTGCGCAAAATTGCGCAGTCCTAATTAAATTTGCAAAGGGATAAATTGACCTTTCATTTTAACGATACGCAATTTGTGTATTGTTCACAAATCCTATATTTTCGAAGTGGCGCAATTCATCAATTTCGTGAATTGCTAAAATATGAAGTAGAAAGATGAGCTGAAAAATCAGCCGCCATATAAGATCCTGCTCAAAATTGAGTAACCTTCATCAAATTGAAGGAGGTGTCTTATGTCAACGGAGTAGTGAGGTTAATAAAGTATACACAGTTTTATTTTATTGTCTAAATGAGCAGGAAATCATTTCCTTCTGTCGAATTAGGTATGATGAAGGGAGGTGTGTGAATGTATAACTACAATATCATTTTAGGATATTTAACACCTGGTGGCGTATATTTACCATTGGACAATATCGATTTGGCGAAACCTCTTAAGGAAGGGGATGAGTTTATACTATCTGGTGAATTGTTAGAACATGCAAATAGTATTTTATCTTTTACAAATGAAAAAGAACATCCGTTTAGGGTGGTGAAAATTAATGATTTATCTGGAAATCATGAATCAGAAGTTGTTGCTGATGTGTATATAGTTAGTGAATCAGACTATAAGGAGTAAGATTAAAACAGCACTGGCTAGAGCTGTTTTTAATAGTTATCTTTTTATGGACATTTCTCCAAATAATAAAACTTGTGGAGGAAAGGTGGTACATAAATTATGGCGCAAAAGAAAGAATCTAAGATAAAGAAAAATACACTATCGCGGCACGAAAAAGATGTGGACCGTAATTTAGGTGTATCAATAATGAACGACTTTTTACAGTTGAGCAAAGCGTTAGAAAGGTTAAAAGAGTCAGATCCCGAAGCTTTTCATGCTATGTTTTGTTTGGTGGAGGAGAATTTAGAATTGAAAGAAGAAGTAAAAGAACGTGGGAAGAGAATAGCAAAATTACAAAAGAAATCATAATGGAATTAATTAAGTTATAAAATCCTTTATATTTAGAATATTTGAGGATGCGTCAATCGACGTATCCTTTTAGTATTTCATAGAAATGTAATGTTTCCAAAGTGCAATATTTTTATGTAATAAAGCGATCTTATAATTGACCAACAAAAAAAGATTGGAGCAGGTAGCCCCAATCTGTTATAACTCACACATTCCTGTACACACGCTCGCCGTATTTTATTAGCCCCAAACTTGCCCCACTTAGCCCCAAAAACATACTTCATTATGCTTTATTCTGCATTATTGATTTAACATATATAAGATGGAAACCCTTGATATGACTGAATCTAAGGCATTTAAAGCGATGTTTTGCATTCAATTAGTATTACATTGCGTAATATGTCTTTTTCTATGTCTATAGTATAATAATTCATTAAAGAAATGGTTGTGGACGGAGGCTTACATATGCTTGTAGATTTTAGAGTAAAAAATTGCTTAAGTTATAAAGATGATACGTTGTTTTCAATGGTAGCGGGAAGTCGCCTACGAAAATGGAAGGACACCCATACAATTCAGTTTGATACACTACGTCTTGTAAAAAGTGCATTTATTTTTGGCCCAAATGGAAGCGGAAAATCTAATCTTTTTACGGCTATTAAAGTATTACGATCCTTGCTTTTTAATTTTGAAAACTTAAATAATGTAAAGCAGTTACGTTTACCCTATCAACCGTTTAAGTTAGGAAGTCAGCAAGACAAACCAACCGAGTTTATGATATCGCTTTTTTTGGACGGCGCTTTATATGATTATGAAATACAGTATAATGCTTCTCAAGTTCTCTATGAACGTCTTGTGAAAACGAACAAGTCACTGAAGGAAGAACTATTTGTCAGACAATGGGATGGTACAGAATATTCTTATGAAACATTTCAAACAGCTTCACAGGAATTGACAAAATATACACGTAATAATACAGCCTTTCTATCAGTATTACATGTTTTTAATGATCCAGACGCTTTAAAGATATTCGATTGGTTTTTACATAAAATTCTTTTCCTAGATGAAGCAAATCGGTTATCAAGTCATCCTCTTATTCGTAAACTTGAAGAGGAGCCCTTTAAAAAGGAAGTGATTAAACTTCTAAAAATTGCAGACCTCTCCATTCAAGATGTCACGGCTAGACGTGTGGAACGCAGAGAGAAAAATACAATTGGCTATGAGTTTGATTCATCTGAAGTGATTCAAGAAGTAGATATTGATCTACATTATTTATCGTTTGATGAAGCAGGTGCACCGATAGGGACAGAAACAATTAATTGGACAATGGACTCTAAGGGGACAGTGCGAATGCTGCATTTAGCCTGTGTGATGGTGGATGCTTATAATAAAGGAAAAACCATTTTTATAGACGAATTCGACACAGCATTCCATGTATCGATTTGTGAGTTTTTAATGGCTATTATGAATAGCAAACGCAATAGCAGTAATCAATTCGTCGTGACGAGTCATGAAATAGAATTACTAGATCAGCCATTACGCTCCGATCAAATTTGGTTTGTTAATAAAAGTTTTAAAAATGAATCGGAATTATACTCCTTATTTGATTTTGCAGATTTACAAAAAGAAACGTGGAGATCTTTCTTATGCGAAACGCTATATGAAAGGGGAATTTGGTGCAACACCTGTTATTAATGAGTATTTATCTGAACAATACTTAGAAGAAGCGGAGGTATCTGAGCAGTGAGAGTACGTCAACAAGGGAGCCGAACACTGCGTAAAACCATTTTAATTTATTGTGAAGGTGAAACAGAACGCATCTATTTTGAACAAATGCGTATTTTAAAGCGCTCTAAGATGGTTAGCGTCAAAATAAAAAACGTTAAACGTTCAGCGATCAAACTGGCCCAACATGCTTATCGAGATTCCAGCTATCAATACTTTGATGAGGTTTGGATTGTTTTTGATAAGGATGATCTAACCGAAAAGCAATTAGAGGAAGTAAATCAATTTTGTGAGGAAAAAAATATTCATATTGCCTATACAAATGAAGCATTTGAATTGTGGTTACTCTTGCATTTTGAGGAAGTCGACAGTACAGAAAAATACCCCCGGGCTGTCCTAAATGACAAAATGGAACAGCATCTTGGTGTGAGTCGTTATTTTCGGCATAAGGCTGATGAATCCATCATAGCCCCCATTGCATTACGACATGAGGTAGCAATTAAAAATTGCACAGATATGATGGCCCTCCGAGAGACAGAGAGCCGTGACAACCCATACTGTAACATACATGAAATGATACGATACATATTTTAAAAAGGAGCAGGTTTTCTATTAACAAATAGAAGCCTGTTTTTATCTTTACATAGGGCTTTGTCTAAATGAAGGCATGTTTCTTTTTCAAAAACATATAGTGTATATGGAGCGAAATTCAGTACATGTATGAAAGGGGATTGCGTGGATAACTCAAAGTCGAATCAATCCAAAAATGTAGAAGGAAACGCAAAGGATCATCAACTTGAGCCGTTTCGTGTCGAGAATGAGGGCACGAAAATGACAACGAATCAGGGACTAAGGGTGTCCAATGATGAAGATTCGTTAAAGGCAGGTGTTCGTGGCCCGACAATTATGGAGGATTTTCATCTTAGAGAAAAAATCACCCATTTTGATCATGAGCGTATTCCAGAGCGTGTTGTACATGCCAGAGGTTTTGCAGCACATGGCGAGTTTGAACTATATGAATCCATGTCAGAGTATACGAAGGCGAAATTTTTACAGGACCCGAAAAAGAAAACACCGGTGTTTGTCAGATTTTCGACAGTGGTAGGGAGCTTAGGTTCGATGGACACAGCTCGTGATGTACGTGGGTTTGCAACGAAATTTTATACGGATGAGGGGAACTATGATTTAGTCGGTAATAATATCCCTGTCTTTTTTATTCAGGATGCCATTAAATTTCCCGATTTGATTCATGCCGTAAAGCCTGAGCCACACAATGATATGCCACAAGCAGCCTCAGCTCATGATACGTTTTGGGATTTTGTAGCGAATAACCAAGAGATTGCTCATATGATTATGTGGCATATGTCTGATCGAACAATTCCTAGAAGCTTTCGTATGATGGAGGGCTTCGGTGTGCATACGTTCCGTTTCGTCAATGACAAAGGTAGATCAAGATTTGTTAAATTCCATTGGAAGCCTGTGTTAGGAGTGCATTCTCTTGTGTGGGATGAAGCTCAAATAATTGCAGGGAAGGATCCCGATTTTCAACGTAGAGATTTATGGGAAGCCATCGAAATTGGAGATTATCCAGAGTTTGAGTTAGGTATACAAATACTAGAACCTGAGGATGAATTTAAATTTGATTTTGATATTTTAGATGCGACAAAGCTATGGCCAGAGGAGCTAGTGCCTGTAAAGAAAATTGGAAAGATGACCTTAAATCGCAATGTGGATAATGTCTTTGCTGAAACAGAGCAAGTTGCCTTCCATCCAGGTAATGTTGTACCTGGCATAGATTTTACGAATGATCCTCTACTACAAGGTCGATTGTTTTCCTATTTAGATACACAATTGATTCGCTTAGGTGGACCAAATTTTGCAGAAATCCCTATTAATCGCCCGATTTGCCCAGTGCATAACAATCAACGTAATGGCTTTAGTCGACAGACCATTAATTTAGGCAGGGTAAGCTATCATAAAAATTCATTAGCAAATAATACACCAGCTACTTCTACTGCAAAAGAAGGCGGTTATGTTCATTATGAAGAAAAGGTTGAGGGACGAATCACAAGAGCACGTAGTAAATCCTTTGACGATCACTTTTCACAAGCAAGGCTCTTTTGGAACAGCATGTCTCCACCCGAAAAACAACACATTATCGATGCCTTTAGCTTCGAAGTGGGAAAAGTGAAAAGTAAATCTGTTCGTCAGCAAGTAGTAGATATGTTTGTTCATGTGGATAAAGTAATGGCTACAACAGTGGCAGACAATGTTGGCGTTAATCGACCTAATGGCGAACAGTCTAAGGTAACGGCCTCTTCACCTGCACTGAGTCAAGCTAATACCGTTAAATTGCCTTATACGCTGAAAGTAGGTGTCTTAATTGGTGATGGCTTTGATGCAAATGAAGTCGGGGAAGTATTGAAATATTTGACAAGACAAGGTGTGCGCTACAGCATCATCTCTGATCGACTAGGTGTTGTGACAGGGAATAATGGTGTGCAATTAACAGCAACTGACACATTTATTACAACCGATGCTGTATTATTTGACTCATTATATGTTGTTGGAGTAAAGGCAAGTAATCAGGCCAAATTTAATACTTATATCGTGAATTATATAAATGAAGCATATCGTCACTTTAAGCCCATAGGATTTGCTGCAACTGGCACAACCTTCTTCAATATGTCGAATGCCAATGTAGGACCAGGCATCGTTTTAGCTACAGGTAACAAAGATTTTCCGAAAAAATTTGTAGCCGCCATTGCCCAGCAACGATTTTGGCAACGAAATATTTATTAAACACTCAATGATTGTCGAATACTCGAGAAAGAGAAACAAATACCCGAGAGCAGGTCAATACCTGTGAAAGAAAACTGAATGCTCACAAAATGTAAACAAGTATATCAAAGGGCCTTTCATTGTATGGAAGGCTTTTACTATGTCTGTCATTGCATTCAAAATTTGCAAATGATATGGTGGTACATGAGGTGAAAATTATGGAAAATTTTGATATTACTATTATTGGAGCGGGACCAGGTGGCTATGTGGCTGCCATACATGCAGCCAAGAATGGCAAAAAAGTAGCGCTAATCGAACGAGATAAATTGGGTGGAGCCTGCTATAATGTTGGCTGCATTCCGTCAAAGATTTTATTGGAGCATAGTAAACTTGTGCAGGAAATAAAAAGAGGGAATAGCTGGGGAATAGAAGTGCCTAAAGTAGAAATTAATTTTCCTCGACTAATGCAACGAAAAGATACGATTATTCATGAACTAATAACAAACATTGAGCATGATATTGCCAGCAATCATATTACTTTATATCGTGGTGAAGCTTCAGTCGTAAAGGATTTAACGATAACGATCGGGAATGAGACGATAAAGTCATCACATATTATTTTAGCGACTGGTAGTAAACCATTTGTTCCACAATTTGAAGGATTAGAGACATCTACCTACTATACGACGGACACCTTTTTCGATATAGACAAGCTTCCAGACCAGTTAACGATTATTGGCGGGGGCGTAATTGCAATTGAAATGGCGTTTAGTTTAGCACCACTTGGTACAAAGGTAACAGTACTTAATCATAGCGAGGATATTTTACAAACGGAAGAGGCTGAAGCAAGACCGCTGATTCGAGAAAAGATGAAGAAACTGGGTATTGATCTTGTGACAGATTTTCAATTTGAAAAATTTGAAGGTAATACCATTCATACATCTAAAGGATCTTATACATATGAAAACCTATTATTTGCAACTGGACGTCGTCCCAATATCGAAATTGCTACGCAATTAGAATTAGCTCTTGATGGTCGATTAATCGCTGTCAATGAGCATTTTGAAACAAGCTTGCCAAATATTTATGCGATTGGTGACTTAGTGGGTGGTTATCAACTTGCACATGCTGCCAGTGCAGAGGGAATATATGTTGTCGATTATATAGTAGGCAATCAACCAATACCAATTGATCAAACATGCATTCCACGTTGTGTTTATACACATCCTGAAATTGCCACTTTTGGTTTACTAGAAGAGCAAGTCAAATCACCGTTCATTGTAACGAAAATGCCACTACAAACAAATGCAAAGGCATTAATGGAGGGGAATACCGAAGGCTTTGTGAAGCTAATTTCATCCAAGGATAATGGGCAAATTTTAGGTGCTTGTGTAGTAGCTGATGGTGCAACAGAAATGCTTAATGCACTATTAGCAACAAAAAATGTCGGCGGTACAGCTCAATCACTTGCACATATGATTTTTCCACATCCTACTGTATCAGAGCATATTGGTGATGTAGCAAAAGCTGTATTTGGGAAAGCAATCCACCAATGATAAAAAGCTGTTGACATTCAAGAAATTTATGTTAAATTAATTTTATAAGAATACTAGGTATTTAAGTTAACTAGACATCTAGAGGCTTCTATTTTACAAAACGATTATCCGTCGAATTGTAGAATAGGGGCCTTTTTTAATAACAATTGCTAAGGGGAGTGGGTAAGATGACAAAAGCAGTCATTATTAATGGAAGTAATTCAAAAAATTCTAGAGTTACCGCCATTCATGAAAAGGTGGAGAATCATTTCATTGCACAAGGAGTAGAGGTTCACTCAAATTATGTACATGAGCTCCCAGCTACAGATTTATTAACAGCGAATTTTTCTAGTAAGGAAATACAATCTGAAAATGAGCATGTGAAGGGAGCAGATTTTATTGTCATCCTCACACCTATTTATAAAGCATCCTATACAGGTATTTTGAAAACCTACTTGGATTTACTACCCCAGAAAGCCTTGCTCGATAAGGCTATACTCCCGATTGCCGTAGGAGGGTCAATCAGCCATTTACTGGCATTGGAATATGCGCTTAAGCCAGTATTAGCTGTACTGGGAGCCACATCCATTACTAATTCTGTTTACATTGTAGATAAACAAATTATTCGTTTGGAAGAGGGTGGCTTTGCGATAGAGGAAGAGGCCATCAGTAGACTTGAAGCACAATTAGAACAATTGCGGCAAGTATTTATTGTTAATTAGAATAATAAAAACGCATTATAGGGGCATCCTATAATGCGTTATTTTTTAATTTCCTTCTGGAATTTCTTCATTCTCCACAGGTATTGTAGAGAGATATAAGAAAGCCTCATCTTGTAATAGCACTATTTTTTCTTCACAAATTCCATGCGATAATGGTCCAGAAAAAATGGACTCCCACCATGTTCCTGTTGTTGTTGTCATTCATCTACGCCCCCGTTTCGGTTTTAATATGTAGTTGTATATTTCCCGAGATGAAAAAACTAAAACATTTCATTTCACATATTGCCATTACACCCCCTTGATGTAGAAAGAGGATTTTTGCCTCTCGATGTTGTATCGTATAGACAAAGATAGTTTGTTTCAAAATGAAAAAAACTATGTATGCCATTTTAAAAAAAAGGGGTGCTTTATTGATGAATTTTACGTTACAAGATGTAGAAAATATGATTACAGAGCAACGTCAATTTTATTTTTCCCGCGCTACAAAAAGTGTGAAATTTAGAAAAGAGCAACTAAAGAAATTAAAAACTTCAATTTTGAAATATGAGAAAGAAATATTGAATGCGCTTTACTTAGACCTTCGTAAAAGTGAATTTGAAGCATATGCAACAGAAATTGGCATTGTATTAGATAGTATTTCATATATGGTAAAGCATGTAGAAGAATGGATGGAACCAGAAGCAGTCAAAACACCGATACAATATCAAATGGGCAAGAGCTTTATTGTTCGTGAGCCATATGGAGTTACATTAATAATCGGGCCTTTTAATTATCCATTCCAGCTTGTAATGGAGCCACTAATTGGTGCCATTGTTGGAGGAAACACAGCAATCGTCAAACCGTCAGAAACATCTGTACACACAGCTGCCATTGTGAAAAAAATCATTGAGGAAACGTTCCCTTCTTCATACGTACGTATTGTAGAAGGTGAAAAGGAAGAGGTTACGGCTCTTATCCATGCTTCCTTCGATTATATCTTTTTTACAGGTAGTGTAGCCGTAGGTAAAGTAGTAGCAAAAGCTGCTGCAGAACGTTTGACACCGGTTGCTTTAGAGCTTGGTGGCAAAAGTCCTGCAATTGTCGATCAAACAGCAAAATTAGAAGTAGCGGCAAAGCGGATTGTATGGGGGAAATTTACTAATACTGGACAGACATGTGTGGCCCCAGATTATCTGCTTGTACACAAAGACGTTTATGACCGGTTTATGAAAATATTAAAAGAAACAATCCGTTCGTTTTATGGCAAAAATCCTTTGAAAAGCCCTGATTACGGACGTATCGTCAATTTGAAACAATTCGATCGTTTACAGCAAATAATAGTGGAAGAACGTGATGCCATTACATATGGTGGACGAATGGATCGAGATGATTTATATATTGAACCGACAATTATCGAATATGTAAAATGGACAAGCCCTTCAATGCAGGAGGAACTATTTGGCCCTATCTTACCTGTTATGATGTATAATGATTTGCCACTTGCAATTCATCAAATTCGCCAATTACCGAAGCCTTTAGCGGCATATTTCTTTTCAGAACATGAAAAAGCAATACAATACTTTTTGGAAGAATTACCATTTGGAGGAGGATGTATTAATGATACCATCACACATGTTGGAAATTTACATTTACCATTTGGTGGTGTAGGTCCTTCAGGTGTAAAAGCATACCATGGCAAAGCGAGCTTTGAAAACTTTACTCACCCGAAATCTATCTTGAAGAAATCTTCCAAGCTGGAGACAAATGTGCTGTTCCCACCATATAAACAAAAAGTGAAAATTGTACGCTCAATTATGAAATAGCCTAACAATGGAGGTATCTTCTCATGCCTCCATTGTAACTATAAGCTTCAAATGCATAGACGATTGTTCTCTATATAAACCTTTCTCGCTATGTCGAAAAATGCCGATTGGTGATTATAAATGAAAATTTGAAGAAAACATGATTTTTTCTTCGAATGAAAGCGTTTTCGTCGAAAAAACACAAGAGAGGCATTTTATTTATCATGAAATAAGTAGTAAAATAAGTTCAATAGAACGTGGGGGATTTTGTATTGTCGTTTTTTGTCGATGATTAAGAATGATGATATGAGTGTAGAGATTGATTGGAGGACTATGAAATGTATGCAGAGGAATTGTTAAGCGCATTACCTTTGAAAAAAATAATTGGCGTGCTGCCAGATCAGGTTAGCGATATCGTAATAGATTCGAGAAGTGTGCAACCAAATAGCATGTTTGTTTGTATCAAAGGTTATACAGTAGATGGGCATGATTATGCGCAAAAGGCTGTAGATGGCGGCGCAACAATTGTTGTAACAGAGCGTGAATTACCGCTAGGAGAGACGATTGCACAAGTGATTGTGAAAGATACAGATCGTGCAGTAGGTTTACTAGCTGCAAAGTTCTTTGATTATCCTTCTAAGGACATAACAATGATTGGTGTAACAGGAACAAACGGTAAAACATCTGTAACAGGAATTATTCAAAATATAATGCATGGGATGGGCGAAAAATCGGCCTTATCCGGCACAATTGGCTTTAATTTAAATGGTATCTTATATGAATCAGCTAATACAACGAGTGATGCGTTATCAACACAACAAATGATTTTCCGTGCAAAAATGGAAGGCTGTCGATTAATGACAATGGAAGTTTCATCACACGGGTTAGCACTTGGACGTTTAGCAGGTGTTGATTATGATATCGCTATTTTTACGAATCTAACGCACGATCATCTTGATTTCCATGGTACGATGGAGGAATACGGCCATGCAAAAGGCTTATTATTTTCCCAACTTGGACAAGATTTAGAAAAAAATAAATTTGTTGTGTTGAACGCTGACGATGCTTGGTCAGAGCGTTATGCTGCAATGACACCATTTCCAGTGTGGACATATGGTTTAAAAAATGAAAAGGCTGATTTCCGCGCCATTAACTGTGAGTATCACGACTATATGACATCATTTGACGTGGAAATGCCTGAAGGAATTTATCGTGTAAAAATGAATTTGCTTGGGGAATTTAACATTTATAATGTATTGGCAGCCATGATTGCATTTTATGGTCGCGGCTATTCAATGGAGTCCATTATTGAGCAAATCGAGCAACTACCGCCCGTCAAAGGTCGTATGGAGAAAGTATGTTCAGATCTACCTGTACAAATTTTTATTGATTATGCACATACTCCAGATGCAATTGAAAAGGCGATTGAAGCAGCACAACCTTATAAAAAGGGCAAGCTGATTTTCTTAGTTGGAACAGGTGGTAATCGTGATAAATCGAAACGTCCTGCCATGGCTGAGAAAGCGTCTGCTGCGGAATATGTCATTTTAACGACAGATGATCCACGCTATGAAGACTACGATAGTATTACAGGTGACCTTGCTAAAGGTATGCTTCATGATAATTATGCTTGTATTGGAGATCGTGCAGAGGCAGTGCGCCATGCAATTGAAATTGCTGAGCCTGGTGACATGATTATTTTTGCTGGTAAAGGCCATGAGGATTACCAAATTATCGAAAATACCAAATTTCCACATAGTGATGCAGAAATTGCGATAGAAGCTGGCCGATTAAAATTCGTGTGATGAAAGCTAAATTCTTAGGAAACCCTTTTAGTAGTAACTAAAGGGTTTTCTTTTTTGAGATTTCATGTAAAAAGGTTGTACGAAAGGCAAGTCTTCTTTTATTATTATTAAGTATGAAAAAAGGAGAATGACGAGATGAATTCAAATTTAGAAAAAGATATACTATCGCGTCGTACTTTTGCCATTATCAGTCACCCTGATGCTGGGAAAACGACGATTACAGAAAAGCTTTTACTTTTTGGTGGTGCCATTCGTGATGCAGGTACAGTAAAAGGGAAAAAAACAGGTAAGTTTGCAACATCGGACTGGATGGAGATCGAAAAACAACGTGGAATTTCGGTTACTTCATCTGTCATGCAATTCGATTATAATGGCTCTCGTGTGAATATTTTGGATACCCCTGGTCACCAAGATTTCTCTGAAGACACATATCGTACATTGATGGCTGTAGATAGTGCTGTCATGGTAGTGGATGCTGCCAAAGGGATCGAGGCACAGACTTTAAAGCTATTTAAGGTTTGTAAAATGCGTGGTATTCCTATTTTTACCTTTATTAATAAGTTAGATCGACAAGGGAAAGAGCCGCTTGAATTGATTGAAGAACTTGAAGAGGTATTAGGTATCAATGCATATCCTATGAACTGGCCAATCGGTATGGGGAAAGAGTTCCTTGGTATTTATGATCGTTACAATAAACGCATTGAGCAATTCCGTACAGATGAAGCGGAACGTTTCTTACCAATAGACGACAATGGTGAGCTTGCTGTGGAGCATCCAATGAAGGTAACTTCTTATTATTCACAAGCAATGGACGATATTTTGCTTTTAGATGAAGCTGGAAATGCATATTCTGAGGAAAAAATTCGTCGTGGGGAATTAACACCTGTATTCTTTGGTTCAGCTTTAACGAACTTTGGTGTTCAAACTTTCCTTGAAACCTATTTACAATTCGCACCGACGCCGCAGCCAAGAATTACTGAAGATGAGCAGTTTATTGATCCTGTGGAGCATGATGAGTTTTCTGGTTTTATTTTCAAGATTCAGGCCAATATGAATCCTGCACACCGTGACCGTATTGCCTTTGTACGTATTGTTTCTGGTAAATTTGAACGTGGAATGAATATGACGTTATCTCGTACAGGGAAGTCATTTAAAGTCACACAATCTACACAGTTCCTTGCAGACGATCGTGAGACAGTAGATGAAGCAGTTGCTGGGGATATTATTGGTTTATACGATACAGGAACATACCAAATTGGTGACACTGTTGTAGGTGGCAAGAAAACATTCCAATTTGAAAAATTACCACAGTTTACACCCGAATTATTCGTCCGTGTAACTGCGAAGAACGTTATGAAATCAAAGCAATTCCATAAAGGGATTTTACAATTAGTACAAGAAGGTGCTATTCAATACTATAAAACGCTGCATACAGAGGAAGTGATCCTTGGAGCAGTTGGTCAATTACAATTTGAAGTATTTGAGCATCGTATGAATAATGAATATAATGTAGAAGTAAAGATGGAGCCAATTGGCTCGAAAATCGCCCGTTGGATTGAAAATGAAGAGGATGTCAAAGAATCAATGTCCTCAGGTCGATCAATGCTTGTAAAAGACCGTTTTGACAATCTTGTTTTCCTATTTGAAAATGAGTTCGCTATGCGTTGGTTTGCAGATAAAAACGAAAACATTAAACTTTATAGCCTTCTATAATCATAAAACACGAATCGACAATTTTGCGATTCGTGTTTTTTTGCAAGGAAAAATGACACTGTTTGTAGAATATATACATTATTAGGAAATATAAGTTTCCTTAGAGGTAGGATCTCAATAACGGGAGCTTATTTATAAAATAATCTCCTTTTCGGCTATCATAGAAAGGAAGAGGTAGAAAAGGAGTTTGTTGATATGAATATTAGTCATTTTTCCATTAAAAGACCTGTCTTTACGATTGTTACTATGCTTTTAGTTATCATACTAGGCGGTGTATCATTATTAAAAATACCGATTACGTTAATTCCAGAGTTAAATCCTCCTATTGGAGTGGTTGTCACCTCTTATCCTGGGGCAAGCCCGACGGAGGTAAATGAAAAGATAACGAAGCCATTAGAGGCTACACTTGCCACCTTACCTGGTATCAAAAAAATCCAGTCAACCTCACAGGAAGGCTCCAATTTAATTGTGCTTGAGTTCAACTGGTCCACGAACATGGAAGTTGTCCAACTTGATATTTTACAGCGAATTGATATGACCCCATTGCCTAATGATGCTGGCAAGCCTAGTTTTCTAAAATTTGATCCGTCTCAATTTCCCATTATTCAGCTATCTTTACGTGCAGAAAATAATCAAGTAGATGTCCGTGTATTAGCAGAGCACTTAGAGAAGGAGCTACTACGGACAGATGGTGTTGCCAGTGTGAATGTTTCTGGCAAATTGATTGAAGAAATCCAAATAACATTGGATGAAGCAAAGCTAGTTGAAGAGGGCTTGACACAGACAGATGTAATGCAAATAGTTCAAGCGAATAATGTGTCTCTTCCTGGCGAGCCTGTTTCAACAGATGATGGCAAAATGCTAACAACACGTATTGTTAGTACATTATCGTCTCCGGAAAGCATTGCCGATTTAATTGTTTCTGTGAATCCTTTAACGGGCAAATCACTAACCGTTGGTGATCTTGCAACCGTCGAGAGGACAGAACAACAATCTATTACCACAACACGTGCAAATGAGCATCCAGCAGTTCTTATGTCTGTATTACAGGAATCTGGTGCAAATACAGCAGAGGTTTCTAAGGAGTTCCAAAAGGCCTTAGAGGCTTTACTAAAGAAAGAACAGTATAAAGGAATTACAGCAGATATTTTAGTTGATCAAGGTAATTATGTGGATTTAGCGATTAGTAACATTGGCTCTTCCTTACTACTAGGTGGATTATTTGCGATGTTCATCCTTTTTGTTTTTTTACGTAGTGTAAAGAGTCCAATCATCATTGGTATTGCGATTCCTTATTCCGTTATTGTTACATTTGTTTTGATGTTTTTTGCGAATTTTTCCCTCAATATTATGACATTAGGTGCTCTGGCACTTGGGATTGGCATGCTTGTGGATAATGCCATAGTCGTTATTGAGAATATAGAAAGACATCTAGGACTAGAAAAGGATCCGATTACTGCAGCAAAGGAAGGAACAAAGGAAGTAGCCCTTGCGATTACCGCTTCCACTTTAACCACAATAGCAGTATTCATTCCTGTTATGTTCATCGAAGGATTGATTGGTCAAATTTTTACAGAGTTTGCCTTAACAATCTCGTTCAGCTTAATTGCCTCTTTGGTTGTTGCGCTAACAGTCGTTCCGATGCTAGCAAGTCGACTTTTAAAAATGAAAAACAGTAATTTTTATGTCCAACGCAGTAAATCACGATTTTATAGGCATTACAAGGCGTCAATTGTATGGGTACTAAAGCATCGAATGCTTATACTACTTTTTACAGTGGTTTGCTTTAGTCTTTCTTTGTTTGGACTGACTAGAATAGGTACTGAATTTTTACCACCTACAGATGAGGGGTTCACCTCTATAAGTGTCAATCTTGAAAAAGGTGTCGCTGTATCAGAAACAGAAAAGATTGTTAAGCAAATTGAGGAACGATTAAAACAGGAAAAAGATGTAGATGTGTATGTTAGTTTCATTGGTGGTACGCAACAATCCCAAGCACGTGGACAAACTAGTGCCAATCAAGCTGAAATGTATGTAAAACTTGTCCCACTAGCAGAAAGAAAGCGTTCCATTTTTGAATTTGTGGAAGAACTAGAACAAGATATACAGGGTGAATTTGGAGAGCAAGCTGAAATTACTTTTAATGTATCGACAGCTACAGGCTCGTCACCACACACTTTAACATTCCGCTTAACAGACTCTGATGAACAGAGGCTACAGCAAACGGTTAAGAAAGTGCAGCAGAAACTACTAGCGATTCAGCAAGTGACAAATGTTTCTACGGATTTAGATAATACTGTTCAAGAGATTCAAATTGAAGTTGATCGAGAAAAAGCAAAAGACTATGGTTTTGTTCCAGCACAAATCGCTCAAACTGTAAATCAAATGACAAAGGGTCAATTAACGTCCCAATTGATTGCTGAGGACGGGGCAGTATTACCTGTTTATACAGGCTTTGGACAGTCATTTAACACTAGTATAGATGCTTTAAAAGCTATGCAGCTTCGTTCGCCAGCAGGATTATTTGTGAAATTAGAGGACGTGGCTACGGTTTCTATGCAAGAGGGGCCAGTATCCATTCGTCGTTCTGATCAAGCAGCAGCAGTGGCATTTTTTGTAGACTATGAAACAAAGGAATCGCTGGGGGGAATTTCTGCAAAGGTAGATAAGGCATTAGAGCAAGTTAATTTACCATCAACTACTCAAGTTGTGTTCAGCGGGGATCGAGAGCTCTATGATAGTGCAATCGATGATATGCTTCTAGCTGTGATGCTAGCAATCGTGCTTGTATATATTGTGATGGCAGCTCAATTTGAGTCATTTAAATATCCGTTTGTTATCATGTTTACTGTTCCATTAATGATCATTGGTGTGGCAATCGCTATGTTCGTTACAAATACTTTAATTGGTGTAACCTCTGTTATCGGTATCTTAGTGCTAGTTGGCATAGTCGTAAATAACGGCATTGTACTAGTAGATTATATTAATCAGCAAAAGGCAATGGGCATGCCAGCTTATGAGGCAATTTTACTTGCTACCCAAGATCGGCTTCGTCCCATTTTAATGACAGCCTTAACAACTATTTTAGGGCTATTACCACTCGCACTTGGCATTGGAGAAGGGACCGAGATGAATCAGCCAATGGGGATTGCTGTTATCGGAGGGCTTGTAACCTCAACTTTACTGACGCTGTATATTGTACCGATTATTTACAGTTTAATGGATAAAGAAACAAGAAAGATGCACTAGGTTCAAGGGGGAATGGGAAATGAAGGTTCATTTTTTTACAGGTTTTCCTGGTTTCATTTCGAGTCAACTAATTCGAGCGTTATTTCAAAAGAAACAAACACAACAAGTTATTGCAATTGTGTTGGCAGGTGAAATCATAAAGGCACATAAGGAAAGAGACAAAATATTAGAGGATTTTCCTGACTGTTCGATTCGAATAGTGGAAGGCGATATAACACTACCAAACCTTGGATTAGACAATCAGAACCTCAAAGAAATTGTACCGCAAATCGAAGTGCTTTGGCATTTAGCTGCAATCTACGATTTAGCTGTGCCACGTGATATTGCATGGAAAGTAAATGTTCATGGCACAACAATGGTCAATGATTTTGTCCGTACCTTACCAAATTTACAACGCTATATGTATTTTAGCACTGCCTATGTGGCTGGTACACGAGAGGGAGTACTGCGTGAAAATGAACTGATTCGACCAAGAGCATTTAAAAACCATTATGAGGAAACCAAATATGAAGCTGAGCATCGAGTAGAAGATTTAAAATCGGAAATACCATTGACAATTATTAGACCTGGCATTGTTCGTGGCCATTCACAAACTGGTGAAACCATTAAATTTGATGGTCCTTATTTCTTTTTAAACTTAGTGGAATGTTTGAAATATTTACCTTTTATTCCGTATATTGGTCAAACTACCTCGACGATTAATGTGGTGCCAGTTGATTATATTATAAATGCTTCTACTTTCCTGGTTAGTGAACAGCATGCAGAAGGGAAGACACTTCATTTAACTGACCCTAATCCTCACCCAGTACAGGAGGTGTACCGTACAATGGTGAAACTAGTTACAAATTCTTATCCAAAAGGACGTTTACCATTTATAGTGGCAAAGCTATCATTACAGATACCTTTTATTCGAAGGAAATTAGGTGTCGAACTAGAAACATTAGATTATTTAACATGGAATGCCACATTTGATACGGCTGAAGCACATCATATTTTACAAAAAGGAGGTATTACATGCCCTGATTTTATACAAACGATGCCAAAAATGATTGAGTTTTATTTAGCACATAAGGAAGACAAGAGCTATCAAATTCAGATTAAGTAACGAAAAAAACATATAGATATTTTTGTCAGCTGTAAATGATAGTGCTATAATATTTGAAAGAAGATACCTTCGACAATTTGTCAAAGGGGAGTAGCTAACAGGCAACTAACTTTACCTGGTTTCACATCCGTCAAGACATGGTACTACCATCGGGTGTGATAGTGAATGGCTCTATACGTATGACGTGTAGATTGAAGTACCGTAAAAAGAAAGGGTACGAATTTACTTAGCGAGACCTTTGCCTGAATTAGGGCAGGGGTTTTTTTCTTTTATACTTGGATGACATGGTCATTGAGGGTATAGAGAGCTTAGAGGAGGCACTAGAATGGAAGCGATTTTATTACAATATGGCTGGGTGTTAATTGTCCTTGTAGTATTAGAGGGATTACTTGCAGCCGATAACGCGGTAGTAATGGCTGTTATGGTGAAGCATTTACCACAAGAGCAGCAAAAAAAGGCATTATTTTATGGACTATTTGGAGCATTAATATTCCGATTCTCCGCACTATTTGTTATTACAGTTTTGGTTAATTATTGGCAAATTCAAGCAGTCGGTGCTGCTTATCTATTATTTATGTCTGCGAAAAATATTTATGATTTGCGGAAACATAAGGATGAAGAAGAAGAGGCAACTGAAAATGCTGGAAAAAAAGGTTCTGGTTTCTGGTTCACCGTTCTAAAGGTAGAGGCGGCCGATATAGCATTTGCTATTGATTCGATGCTTGCAGCCGTTGCAATTGCTGTAACATTACCACACTTAGGCGAATTTGATATTGGTGGTATCAATGGCGGGCAGTTTATTGTGATGCTCCTTGGTGGATTTATTGGTGTTATTATGATGCGTTTTGCTGCGCAATGGTTTGTAAAAATATTAAATGATTACCCGTCACTTGAAACAGCAGCATTTCTTATCGTTGGCTGGGTAGGCGTGAAGCTAGTAGTCTTAACATTGGCCCATGAAAAGGTGGGAATATTGCCTAAAGAATTTCCACATTCCACGGCATGGGAGTTAACATTCTGGATTGTCCTAGTAGGTATTGCTTTTGTCGGCTATTTAGTCGGTGTAAGAAAGAAAAAATAAGTAGATGAACGTTGGAGGAATAGTTATCACTATTCCTCTCAGACTGTAGACAAACTCAATGAATTTTGAGTTTGCCTACAGTCTTTT
>NZ_JPVR01000081.1 GCF_000772935.1 Lysinibacillus boronitolerans JCM 21713 = 10a = NBRC 103108 | reverse complement strand
GGATAAAACCTCAAAAGTAGCGGATAAAATTTCAAAAGTAGAGGATAGAGCAGTAAAGCGCGGATAGGAGTCCAAATGTAGGGGATAAAATTAGTAAAGAGTAGGATAGCATCTTAAAAGTGACGGATAGAACCTCAAAATAGAGGATAGAACAGCAAAGCGCGGATAGGAGTCCAAATGTAGAGGATAAAATTAGTAAAGAGCAGGATAGCATCTAAAAAGTAGAGGATAGAGCAGGAAAGCGCGGATAGGAGTCCAAATGAAGAGGATAAAATTAGCAAAGAGCAGGATAGCATCTAAAAAGTGACGGATAAAGCCTCCAAAAGTAGAGGATAGAACAGCAAAGCGTGGATAGGAGTCCAAATGAAGAGGATAAAGCTAGCCAAGTGTAGGATAGCATCTAAAAAGTGACGGATAAAACCTCAAAAGTAGCGGATAGAACAGCAAAGTGTGGATAGAAGTCCAAATGTAGGGGATAAAACTAGCCAAGTGTAGGATAGCATCTTAAAAGTAACGGATAGAACCTCAAAAGTAGCGGATAGAGCAGCAAAGCGTGGATAGGAGTCCAAATGAAGAGGATAAAACTAGCAAAGAGCAGGAATGCCTCATAAAAACACAGGTTAGTATAATATCCCTATAGCTAAGTAAAAACGCTGCACAAATCTTTGTGCAGCGTTTACTTATTCGAATAGATGTTCATAGGGGGAGATGTCAATTTGCATTTGCTCTAATTTTTTGCGTAAAAATTTGTGATCGCGCTTTGGTGTTGCTTGGATATAGCCGCGAATAATGAGGTCATTGTTAATGGCAGCTGCTTTTTCTTCTAATGCGAGCTCGCCAATTTTTCCTGCAATCTTTTCCTTCGCCACTTGTCTAAAAAGCTCAGGGACAGGGCTTACGAGTTCATAGAGTAATTCTTTTTCCGCTTGTCCCCACAAGTGAACGGTTTTATCTAAATAATATTCTTGCCAATCTAAATCTGATTTTCCATCCTGCTTTGGGAGTGCTTTTAAAAATTTGCGGAACATGAAGAATCCGCCAATAGCCATCAATGAAATAAGGACGACAACCCAAAATAAAATAAACCATAAAAACCAACCTTGTAACAAATCGTTCACCTCTTTGCCTTCTCTCACTCTATTATAAAAGCTTCCGAAAAAAAATTCATCCTTAATGTCCCTTTTTTAGCAATTCGCCTTTATATAGTGTGCAGAAGGGAGGTGATGCTATATGGCTAATGTTAACTTTGTAAATGCTACACTTCGTCTCAAGTATATGGATGGCTATGATGAGAACAATGAGCCTACGTTCACAACGAAATCGTATCGAAATATTAACAACACCCATAGCGCGGACGATTTGTTAGCTGTTGCTCATGCCATTGCTAGTCTTTCATCACAGTCACTGGCTGGCATTGCGAAACAGGAAACACACGATTTATCTTAAGGAGGGATCACAGAATGACACAAGTTCTAGAATTACAATTTGCAACAACTGATGGCAAAACGACAACCCTTTCGATTGATGCACCCAAGCCGAATATTACAGTGACTGAAATTCAGCAGGCAATGGCAACGATTATGGCTAAAAATGTTTTTACTGGGCAAGGTGGTGCTCTGTCAGCCATCAAGGGAGCTCGTATTGTGGATCGTCAAGTAACGGAATTTGAAGTAGCAACAGAATAATTCAGTAATGGTCTTTGCAGCGAGAAGTGCAAAGACCATTTTTACTATAGGAGAGGAGGAGGCAAATGGAACAGTGGTTGAACATGATATCCGATATCGGTTTTCCGATTTTAGTGTCATTTTATTTGTTGCACCGCGTCGAAGTAAAGCTTGATGCGATTCATGCTGCGCTTGTTTCATTAAAATGAAATGGATTTCACAAAGATGTACGAAAGCTGTCACTTAGAAGTTCTTGTCAACGCTTACAACCTACGTTAGGATGGGGAGAGTGTAGGTTAGGGAGAGTGTTGACATGAAACATAAGTTAATAGGGCTAGTGCTGCTGTTAGCCTGTGCATCTGTGCTAGGCGCATGTGGAAATTCAAAATTTAAAGCAGATTATAGTCTAGAAATACCCGATTTTGAACATGTTAATCAACGTGGTGAAACGGTTTCGCTTGAAAGCTTAAAAGGTAAGCCTTGGATTGGCATGTATATTTTCACAAACTGTGTGTCGATCTGTCCGCCCATGTCATTAAACATGGCACAAGTCCAAGAAAAGCTCCAGAAAAAAGGGGTGGAGGACTATAACATCGTTGCCTTTTCAGTTGACCCAGATGTAGATCAGCCAGATGTGCTTGCGAATTATCTTAGTAAATACAATGTTCCAGATGAATCTAAATGGAACCTTCTTACAGGGTATTCACAGAAATATATCGAACAATTTGCGGTGAAAAATACAAAGATTTTAGTGAAAAACCACCCTAACAGTGACCAAGTCATTCATGGTAATCAATTTTTCTTAGTCGATAAAGATGGTGTCCTCGTCAAAATGTATAATGGCTATGCTGAAAACATAGAAGATGTACCGATTGATACGATAGCTTCTGATATCGAAACATATATTGATGAAAATTTATAAAGTAACAGTAAACCGTCTCAAAGGGTTGAGGCGGTTTTTTTTATGGTGGGAAAATAATCTTTTTCTGGTTGGGAGTCGTTTATAGTGTAGAAGGAGGGTGATGGCGTGGCTGATCATGAAAAATTCGAGCAGCTAATGGCTATACATACGGAGCAATTGTTTCGAATTGCTTATTACTATACAAAGGATTTACAAATAGCTGAGGATATTGTACAGGATGTTTTTATTAAGTTCTATCATCAAAAACACTATGAGGAACGAGGAGAGATGAAGGCATACCTTGTTCGCATGACAATCAATAAATGCAAGGATTATTTAAAAAGCTGGGCATACAGAAAAATAACATTTCAGCATAAATTTTTTACCAAACAAAAATTAATATTGCAGGACACACTGATTCGTCAAGATGAACAAGCACTGTTAGATGATGCTATTTTACGCTTACCTCTCAAGCCACGAGAAGCGATTGTCTATTTTTACTTGGAGGAGATGACGATTAAGGAGATTGCGGAACTACTTGCGATTCCGGAAGGTACTGTGAAATCTCGTTTAAAGAAAGGAAAGGAGCTATTAAAAGTAGAGTTACAACATATTGAGTGGGAGGTACTTTTCCATGGATAAGCATACAATGCAGGTACTACAAGATGTTTCAGCACATAAGGAAGCCATTATTCATAAGGTTCGACAACAAATTCAGCATGAGCCTGTTATGGCCAAGTCAAAGTGGATATATCGTGTCGTGACGATGATGATTACCTGCTCCATTTTATTATTCATTGCCTGGCAAGCTGCAAAACCGATGGATGAGCTGGTGACACAGGATGAAGGGGAACCACCTACATTCACGAAGTTTTTTCAAACAGAAGTGGAGGGAAAAGACACAGCATACAGTAATTTTCTTCCGCTTGCTAATTATTTAAGTCAGGCAAAGCATATCCAATATTATGCACCACTTCAAGGTTTAGAGGCGATGCAATCAGTAGCAACATCACTGGAGGATGTCGTTCATCTCACGGATCCTGAAAATTTACCATTTCAACCAAATATACAGGAGGTCTATGCAGTTTCAGCACAAATGGAGGATGGTAGCAAACAAACGCAATTTCAATTTAGCTTTAAAGAAAAATCCTCCACTGGGGTGGATTTACAATTTATTAATTTTACCGTGACAAATGTAAAGTATAATCCCTTGGCGAGCTATGTGAAGTCGAAAAATATGGAAGAAACTTTAGGGATGAACGTTTCAAATATAGGCTTAAACTTTATGAATCCTCTGTATTATCGGGAGATGTTACCAGAGAGAGGTTATTTGTATATTTACTATAATTACGATGAAGCGGATAAGCGAATCTATCAGATGGCTACTAGAGCCAATGAGTTTTATTCTTACTATAACGGCTATGTCTATCATATCGGGTATCAACTTGATGGAGACCCACAGGAGGTTCAAGAAAAAATGGCGATCCTTGCAAGAGATTTTATTCTTGGCGAATAAGTCATGAGACATTACACTTGAGGTATAATAGAATGATAGAAAAGTGGGGATGGAGGTTCGACTATGACAATTGCACAAACCTATTTACAAGTTGTCCAGAAAAGATTTCAAAGTGTGAAAGAGCTAGGGGATAAAACGCTTGCCCAAATGGAAGAGGCACAATTGCACTGGGCATACAATGAAGAATCCAATAGTATTGCAGTGATTGTAAAGCATGTAAGTGGTAATATGATTTCTCGCTGGACAGATTTTTTAACGACAGATGGAGAAAAGCCTACGAGAAATCGGGATGATGAGTTTGAGGATAGTCTTCACACCAAAGAAGCAATCATCTCAGCTTGGGACAAGGGTTGGCAAGTGTTTTTAGAAACCTTGGCGAGTTTAACAGAATCCGATTTACAGGGGCATGTTACGATTAGAGGGGAGCAGCTAGGGGTCATTGATGCCATTGAAAGACAAATGGCGCACTATGCACAGCACGTCGGTCAAATCATTTATATAGCCAAACAGGTAAAGGGCTCTGATTGGCAAACACTCAGTATTCCTAAAGGACAGTCACAAGCCTTTACAGAAGCCATGCTAGACATACATCAACGCTAACGAAGAAAGATCGTAGCCAGTAGTAGGTGCTACGATCTTTTTTCTGCTAAATAAAGCTTGTATAGGGCTGTTTCTAGATCGGTCGCTTGAGCCAGTTCAAAGGCCTCCTGCTGACTTCTATGATTTGTGATTATCTCATAGAAAAAGTGAATTAGAAACATGAGATTAGCATTACCCTCAATATAATCATCAGGTGCTAGGTAGGAATGACAGCCACTCTCTAAAAAGGCTGTCGCTAGCTGCTGCCAGCCTAATGTACAGCCTGCCGCAATGACCTTGACACCCTGTAGCTGACAATAGGTTAAGACATCCTGCGGTTCAAAATAGATACTCCTTGGTTCATTTTCTTCATATACCTCTTCTCCTAGCTCAGGCAGACAAAAGCGCCCCTCATCGCCGTGAAAGTTCAATAGCAAATAATCCATTTTGTGAGGAAGATCATTTCCAGATAAAATATCAATTAAATCATTTGGTCTGCCAATTAAATCAAGTGTCACGCTTGCACCAAAGGATTCCAGTGCCGCTCGAATGGCCATAGATTCAAAATCACAATCAGGACCGACTACTAAATGTACGTATAATTCTGGTCTACTCATATATCATCACCTCTATTTAAGTATAGCTGAAACTTATTAGAGTAGTAAATCGTATATGACAATAATTACTATAAATGTAAAGTGGTAAAGGAGGTGATAAAGTGCACAAGGGTGGTTATATTTATACGCTTATTCTGGGCATTGTTTTGAGTATAAGCACACTACTGCTCTTCATTTACAATGAAAGGCAGCGGGAGGAGCTAGTACCGCTGCATACCCCCATTCAATCGATTAAAGAGGCTTGGTATTTGTCTGGAAGTAATGGCAAAGAGCAATATTTATATCCATTAAAGCAAGTATTCTACGTCGACCGCTATGAGGTGAAAGATACAGATCGCCTTCAGCAAGTTTTACAAACTAAAAAGGACCTTAGCAGTCGACCAGCAGACCATGAAGCAGTAAGTGATTTATACATACACTTCCATAATGGCAAGGAAACGGCCTTGAAAGTAATAGTCGAGGATGAACGATTCTTCCTAATGGATCAAAAAACAGGATTGTATTATGTACTGCAAGCACAGGAAGCTGAGGATTATTTTCATTTGTTAAATGAGAAAAGCAAAATGTCGTGGCTATTATTTATTGTTTATACAATTTTATTTTTTGGTCTTGTCTATATGCTTGTAAAGAAACTAATAGCCGCTAAATCCACAGAGAAAGAAAGCATTCCCTCCAATACGAGGGAAAAAAGATCACTAGCAGATTCTATTTATCCAGCCATCCTGCCCTTGGTCATCACATTCTCTATGCAGATTTATGGGGCTCAACATAGCTTACTATTACTGAGTGCGATGATGCTGACTTCAGGCATTCGAGAGTTTTTAGAAAAAAGAGGTCATTTTCTGAAAATGCTCCTGCTTCTTCCGCTCTTTTGGTGTTATCTCTATGGTTTCCAAATGATTACTTCCTATTTCAACTAGTAAAATAGTGGATATTATTGTCAATAGATTAGATGCGAAATTCTCATTATTGTTAAATTTTAGCGATAGTTTAGGAGGATGAGCATAGATTTTATAGGCTAATAGGTTTAGGTAGGCTATACTCAAGTGGATTATAGAAGAATAGAGGGAATCATATGAGACTAACTGTGGAACGGAAATTGCAATTTGCTTTTGGTATTGTCCTCATCTTTTTACTGCTTATTTCAGGGATTGCTATGTACTACTTGAATAATAATAATCAGACATTAGCAGAAATCGAAGACAATACGGAATTAATCCATTTATATCAAGATATCTCGTTCCAAACCGTACGAGCGAATGCGGCTATTCGTGGGTATATGTTATATGGCAAGGAAGAAATGCTCAACAATCATCATGAAATCCGAAATACCTTACATACGTCGATTAATCGACTTCAAGAAATAGGCGATCGCAATCAAGATTTTGACCAATTTTTAGCGCAGCTTGACGACTGGGAAAAGGCTATAGATGGGCAGATTGTGCCTCTTTATCAACGAGGGGATCACCAGCAAGCACAACAAATGGCTTTACCAATTTTAGGTGAGGGCTCTCAGAAATTGGTTGTCTTTGGAAAAACGATGGCTACAGCTCAGCAAGAAGATATGCAGGCTCATATTGAGGCTACCAAGCAAAAAGGAGAGAGAAGTGGCCTCGAAATTATGATTCTAGTGGCTATTTCTCTTCTTATAAGCATTATCATTGCGACACTATTCGGTAGACGGATCGCAAAAAATATTCAACAAACCGTGGTTGAAATGGATAAGTTTTCGGAAGGGAATTTGCAAACGCATTTACAATTTAAAACCAAGGATGAGTTTGCGCACTTAGCCGAATCCTTCAATAGTATGTCAGAAAAGCTTCGACTGATGATGAAACAAGTTGGAAACTCCTCTGAGCAAGTTGCCGCAACATCAGAACAGCTAACAGCAAGTAGCATGGAGGTTACACAGGCGACAGAGGTGGTAACAGAATCTATTCATGATATTGCACAAGGTATTGATCAGCAGGATACTTTAACTGGTGATGTACGAAATTTATCTGCTCATATTTTGAAGAAAATGAATGATATTTCTGCAAGCATACAAAGCGTGAATCAGGCAACAGTCGACACGAAAAATATGGCACATACAGGTCGTACTTCTGTGCATGATGTTACAGCGCAAATGAATGAAATCTCTGCCAACACAAGTGAGCTGAATACACGTGTGCAAGATTTAGATGACAATACAGCAGCAATTGTATCAGCAGTAAATGTCATTAAGAGTATAGCGACACAGACCAATTTACTAGCGATCAATGCTTCTATTGAAGCGGCAAGGAGCGGGGAGCATGGAAAAGGCTTTGCAGTTGTGGCAGAGGAAGTCCGCAAGCTAGCAGATGAATCAAATCTTGCTGCAGTCGATATTGAAAAAGTAGTGGTCCAAATTACAGATAGCACGAGGATTATCGAGGAAGATATGGTCAATAGTAATGATTCTGTTCATGTAGGTCGTGAAAAGGTCAATGTGGCAAGGGATAATTTTATACAAATTGATGATGCCATTAATGATGTACAAGCACAGACCGAGCTAGTTACCGCAGCCATTCGAACAATCCAGCAAGATATTGAAAAGTTAGTGCAAGAAATCGACTATATTAGTGAAGTGTCGATGAAATCAAGCCATCATGTGCAAAGTGTTGCAGCCTCTTCAGAGGAACAAAATGCAGCGATGGAGGAGGTAGCAGCAGCCTCTACCCATCTAGCAAAGATGGCGATAGACCTGCAAGAATCCATTCAGTCGTTTAAATACTAAATCCAATTTACCCCTGTCTAGTTACAGGGGTTTTTATTTGTCGGTAAAGCCTGAATAATATGAAAATCGTAAAAATGTTAGAAAAAAATTTTTTCGTCCGATAAAAGCTTTGGGAGAAATGTTAAGCAGATAAAGAGAGGGAGAGGAATCAAAAGGAGATTGATATATGAAGAAACTATTTAGCAGTTTTAAGGGCAAGCTTTATACGCTATTCGCGCTAGTATTACTTATCCCTGTCATATCTGTTGGGAGTTTGTCTTATTTATCTGCAAAAGACTCGATTGAAGAAGAAATCTTATTTAGTGCCAATGAAAGTGTAGGCATTTTAAATAAGCTGATTGACAAAACGATTAGTGAGAAAATGAGTGACATCAATGTGTTTAGTAGTGAAATAGATGCGCGCCAATATGAAGAAGCACAAGCTTCAATTGTGGCTAAATTTCAGCAATATACAAAGCTTAATGCAGATGTATTAAGTGTTTATATTGGCATGAATGACGGTCGATTTACACAGGAGCCAAAATTGAATGGTGCAGATTATAATCCATTAGATCGAGATTGGTATAAAGAGGCGACAGCTTTAAAAGGAGAAACCTTAATCACCAACCCTTACAAGGATGCGGGGACGGGTGATATGGTGGTAACAGTTGCTAAGCAGACGAAGGATCATGCTGGAGTTGTGGCAATTGATATTAAATTAACCGATCTTCAAAAAATTGCTGATTCAATTCGAATCGGAAAAAATGGGTATCCTTCTATTTTTGGAGAAGACAAGATGGTCATTTCACATCCTACACTTGAAGCGGGAGGGGAGCTGAAAGAAAGCTTCCTTGATAAAATGTACGAAAGTCCATCAGGTACGTATGAATATGTCTTTAATGGTGATGATCGTTTATTATTCTATACGACAAATGAACTGACAAATTGGAAAATAACAGGAACGATTTTTGCTAAAGAAATTGATGAGTCTGCTTCCTCGATTTTATACCATACGATTCTAGTCCTCATCGCAGCAATTATCATCAGTTCCATTATTTTTTATTTTGTAATGAAGGCTGTCATTAAACCGATTAAAGCCTTAAAGGATAGTGCGGTTACGATCAGCAAAGGCGATCTTACGGAAGTGGTAACGATTACGTCAAAAGATGAGATTGGCCAATTAGGACAAGCCTTTAATGATATGCAGGAAAGCTTACGGACACTTATTCAAAAAATTGAACAAAATGCAGAGGAGGTTGCTTCTTCAGCAGAAGAGCTAACCGCCAATGCCAATCAGACAAGCATTGCAACAGAAAAAGTGGCGATTTCCATTCAGGATGTTGCAACAAGCGCTGATTCTCAAACGATGAGTGCCACTAAAAATGCAGCTTCTTTACATGAGCTTTCTACTGCCATTCTGCATATTGCAGAAATCTCTTCGGCAGTGACGGACCTTTCACAGCATGCGACATTACAGGCGGATGAAGGCGGACAAGCTGTCCAAAATACAAAGGATCAAATGCAATCCATTCATTTATCCGTAGCAGACTCCAATGCGAAAATCCAGACATTGCATGAACGCTCTCAGCAAATTACATCCATTTTAGATGTAATTACAAGCATTGCAGATCAAACAAATTTACTGGCTTTAAATGCAGCTATCGAAGCAGCAAGAGCAGGAGAGCATGGGAAAGGCTTTGCAGTCGTGGCAGACGAAGTGCGTAAGCTTGCAGAGCAATCTCAAGAATCAGCTAAACAAATATTTGAGCTTATCCGAGGCATTCAGCAAGAAACGGAGCAATCTGTCAGCATTATGGCGAAGGTTACAGAGGATGTGCAAAATGGATTGCATATTTCCGATGAAGCCATTGCAAAATTCCAAGTCATTATGACAAGTATGAATGAAATTACCCCTAAAATGGAGGAGGTCTCTTCAGCCTCTGAGCAAATGTCTGCAGGTGTTCAAGAGGTAGCAGCAGTAACCGAAGATTTGGCATTCTCCGCGAAAGGCAATGCAGCGGCGTCTGAGGATGTAGCAGCATCAACAGAGGAGCAATTAGCCTCGATGGAGGAAATCAATGCCTCTGCGCAAGCACTCGCACATATGGCGGATGAATTAAAGCTACTGATTAGTCAGTTTAAATATTAAAGCACAACGCCACCCCAAATTTTGGGGTGGCGTTAAGTATTTTATCGATCTTCTTCTTCCCAACAGTCTGTGTTTTTTAAGGTTGGAATTGATTTTGCGTAGAAGACAGGATTTTTGCCTGCTCTTCGTTGCTCTGTAAAGTCGTCTAGCACAAGGAAGGCCATTTTACCGAGCATCATAATGATGGTAATATTGATGAGCGCCATCAGCCCCATAAAGAGGTCAGCGAGGTTCCATACAAGCTGTACCTGTGCAATGGAGCCGAACATAACCATACCTAACACTAAAATTCGATAGCAAAACATCCAAGCTTTATGAGCATCCATAAACTCAATATTGGATTCACCATAATAATAATTACCAATAATCGAACTAAATGCAAAGAAAATGATGGAGATGGCAATAAAATAAGGAGCCCAATCACCAACATGAACAGCTAAAGAATTTTGCGTCAAAATAATACCATCACTCTCACCTTTATCATATAAGCCCGCTAAAATAATGATAAAGGCAGTCGCTGTACAAATCATAATCGTATCAAAAAAGACACCTAAGCTTTGTACAAGTCCTTGCTTAGCAGGATGTGAAGTATTAGCAGTTGCCGCAGCATTCGGCACACTCCCCATCCCTGCTTCATTGGAAAATAAACCGCGACGTACACCCTGCATGATTGCAGCCCCAATTGCACCACCAGCAGCTTCCTGTAGGCCAAATGCATGAGTGAAAATTAATGAAAAAACATGGGGAATTTCCGATAAATTGGTCACCACGACAAAAAGAGCAACAAGCAAATAAAAGATGGCCATAACAGGGACAAGAACTTGGGTCACCTTTACAATTCGATGGACACCACCAAAAATAATTAAGGCAGTTAAAACGACAAGTATAGCCCCAATAATCTTAGGACTTACATCGAAGGCTTCCCCGACTGAAGTGGCAATTGTGTTAGATTGCACAGCATTAAAAATAAAGCCAAAGCTTAATGTTAATAAAATACTAAAAATAATGCCAAGCTTTCGTTGACCTAACGCTTTCTCCATATAGTAGGCGGGACCACCACGGAATGTATCGCCATCCTTTACTTTATACACCTGTGCTAAGGTACTTTCAATGAAGGCAGTGGCCATCCCTAAAATCGCGATTATCCACATCCAAAATACTGCACCAGGTCCACCTACACCAATGGCTAAGGCTACCCCTGTAATATTCCCTGTACCGACACGTGAAGCAGCGCTAATGGTAAAGGCTTGGAACGGAGAAACCCCCGAATCGCCCTCTCTTTTTTCTACAATTAAACGAAACATTTCAGGAAAAAGACGAATTTGTACAAACTTCGTACCGAATGAAAAATATAGTCCTGCTGCTAAAAGTAAGATAATGAGGATATATGTCCATAAAATATTATTTCCGCTATCAACTATTGTTGAAATCCATTCCATAAGTTGACCTCCTTTCACAATACGCTTTAGTCTACACTGTTTTTTTATTAAAAATCAACTTTTCTAAAATAATAAATTATGCTAAAATTTTGATATTTTATAATTTACTAATTAAGAAAATTCGCTTTATATACTATTTTCTAAACCTTGTATATTACTTTTGGAAAATTCTCTTATTTTTGTGAGAGGGAGGCGTATAATAATAGAAAAAGGAGTGATGTAGACATGAAAACAATTGGCTTAATTGGTGGGATGAGCTGGGAGTCATCTGCTGAATATTACAGACTTATCAATGAACAGGTTAAACAGAGGCTAGGGGGCTTACACTCTGCGAAATGTATTTTGTTTAGTGTAGATTTCCAGCAAATTGAGCATTTTCAAACTAACGGGGAGTGGAATAAAGCAGGTGAGGTTCTAGCTCAAGCTGCACAAGCACTTGAGCGGGCAGGTGCAGATCTAGTCATCATTTGTACCAATACCATGCATAAGGTCATTGATGTTATCGAGCCTGCTATTACCATCCCTATTTTACATATTGCGGATGCCACAGCTAAGCAAATCAAAGAAGCGGGTTTACAGAAAATAGCGCTGCTTGGCACAAAGTACACAATGGAGCAAGCGTTTTATAAAGCAAGAGTAGAAGGCTTTGGCATAGAGGTGATCGTACCTGATAGCAACGAAAGAATGGAAGTAAACCGAATTATTTACGATGAATTGTGTCTTGGCACCATTGTACCAGCATCTAAAACGTACTATAGCCAAGTGATCGAGGAGCTTGTAAAAGCGGGCGCACAAGGGGTAATTTTGGGCTGCACGGAAATTGGCTTACTGATTCAGCAGGAGGATGTCAGCATTCCTGTGTTTGATACAACGGCTATCCATGCACAGGCTGCTGTGTTAATGGCGATTCAGGAGGATGTATAGTATGCAGGGAAAAGTAAGACAATTGGGCATTGAAATTGGCGTGTTACCAGTTGGTCAGAAAAACTGCATCACCGATGTAGAAGGAGTCCAAGTGGGACATGTTACATTGGATGAGCCATTAGATCAGAATGGGGCCTATGCGTGTACAGGCGTTACAGCCATTTTACCGCATGGAGGCAATGTATTTCAGCACAAGGTAACAGCGGCAAGCTATGTACTAAATGGCTTTGGGAAAACAACGGGACTTGTGCAAGTGAATGAACTAGGTGTACTGGAATCGCCCATTATGTTAACTAATACTTTTGGCGTACCAGCTGTTACACAGGGTACATTAAGCTATATGCTTGATAGGAATGAAGACATTGGACTGACAACAGGAACCATTAATCTCGTTGTGGGCGAATGTAATGATAGCTATCTTAATTCGATTCGAGCTTGTCCAGTAACACCTGCGCATGCCATAGAAGCCATTCGTCAAGCCTCTGCACAGACGGCACAGGAAGGCGCTGTTGGTGCAGGGAAGGGGATGATGTGTTTCGGCTATAAAGGAGGAATTGGTTCTTCCTCTCGCATCGTCAAAGTAGAATCAAATGAAGTGAACTATACAGTAGGCTGCCTAGTTCTTAGTAATTTTGGACAAGGTAGGGAGTTTTTAGCCGAGCACTACAAAGTCTCCACTACGCAAAACCAATCTACCCTATCACCAACAGATGGCTCCATTATTATTGTCCTTGCGACAGATGCCCCACTGAGTAGTCGACAATTAACACGTGTCATTAAACGTTGTGGAATCGGTTTAGGACGGACAGGCAGTCATTTTTCACATGGTAGTGGCGATATTGTGATTGGCTTCACGACGGCACACTGTATTCCTCATACCGCTGATCAGCTTGTTGAGACAAGAACTCAGCTACGTGAGGATCATCCCATTATGAATCAATTGTTTACAGCCGCTGCTGAAGCGACAGAGGAAGCGATACTAAATTCGTTATCCCAAGCACAGACAACAACTGGTCGCAATGGTCATACTGTGCAAGCTTATTCCTTTCAACAGGCATAAAAGAAAAAGCTATTGAAACAACATTTGGGTTTCAATGGCTTTTATTATGCCTTGAAACAGGATTCTGCTTTTTTTTAGCATGAACGAGCCATAAGATGAATAAAATCCTTAATTAGAGGATAAAAGTGGTTTTTCGACCCGTCAATTGCTGGAATATGTATCATTATAAGAGTATCTCCATTATTTTGTAATTATTCTTTTTTTATCTAGTCAATGCTAGAGAGATGTGATAACATTCAATTTAAAAAACTGAATTATCTAACTATTTAAAAGGGGGGTCATTGATTATTAACCTTTTTCAACCGATAGCACCCTCTCTAAATCGAAGTACCTTTCCATCACCAGCTGTATGTGAAAACAATGAGCCGCTTATCCAGCTTACAGCTGCTCATCCTAGGATATTTATGGAACCAATCTATTATCAGCAACAGATTCCTGATAGTTTACGAGTTATTTATGTAAGAGAAGGTGTCTATGAACGTTTGCAACAGGCGTTAACATTATTACCTCAAGAGTATTGCTTATTACTTTATGATGGCTATCGCCCATTTCAAGTACAGCAGTATTTGTTTAGCCATTTTTCACAGCAATTAGCAAAAAGGATGCCACAATTAACACCACAAGAGATTGTGCAGGCAACCAAAAAATATGTAGCATTTCCAAGTAAAGATGTAGCCTATTTAGCCCCGCATTTAACAGGGGGTGCCATCGATGTAACGCTGGCTGATGTTCATGGTAAAGCCCTCGATCTTGGGACAGCGTTTGATGAAATGAATGAAAAATCAGCGACCCGTTATTTTGAACAGCATACGCAAGAAAATCCGTTTGCCTGTCAGCACCGACGCTTATTGTATAACTGTATGACACTTGCTGGATTTACGAACTATGGGGAGGAATGGTGGCATTACGATTATGGCAATGTGGCATGGGCTAGACGTGTTCAAACACAGGTAGCCCAATATGGAGCAGTACACGCAACAATTCAAAATCACAATGTAAAGGAGTTTCGATTTCTATGAAAGTTTATATTAGTGCGGATATTGAAGGGATTACAGGTACAACTTCGTGGAGTGAGACCGAGTTAAACGCGCCTGACTATCAGCTTTTCCAAAAACAAATGACACGTGAAGTAGAAGCTGCCATTGCAGGAGCGATAGCGGGAGGCGCAACCGAAATTTTATTAAAGGACGCACATGATTCAGCCCGCAATCTAGACATTTCTAATTTACCAATCAATTGTAAAGTCATCCGTGGCTGGACATACGATCCGATGTGTATGGTAGCAGGTCTTGATGAAAGCTTCGATCGCGCTGTTTTTATCGGCTATCACAGCAAGGGTGGCAGCGAGCGTAACCCACTAGCCCACACGCTTTGCACATACGCGGATGTCAAAATCAATGGCGAATATGCGAGTGAGTTTCTGATCAATACGTATGCAGCAGCCCTACACGGTGTTCCTGTGTCCTTTGTGAGTGGGGATGTGGGGTTGACAGAAGAGATTCAGGCCGTAAACGAACACATTGTCACTTTTGCTACTAAGGAAGGCATCGGTAATGCGACGATTAGTGTCAGTCCACAACTAACCATAATGGAAACCAAGCGACTGGTAGAGTCTTCTATGAAGGTTCCTCGTACCGCATTACAGGTAACGTTGCCAGAACACTTTAGGGTAGAGCTTATTTATCGTGACCATACACGAGCCTATCGCAATTCATTTTATCCAAATGCCAAATTCAAACCACATAATACTGTAGAGTTCATGACCAATGATTTTTATGAGGTGCTGCGTGTCCTTCAATTTTTAACATGATGGGAAGGCTTTGTGAGAGCTTTTACATCAAGTGAGGATTCTATTTCATGAAAGGTGAGAAGTGATCAAAAAAGTGGTGAACCCGCTCACAAAGGCATGAGAAATGATCAAAAGATAGATAGACCCGCTCAAAAAGCGGTGGGACACGCTGTCTGAGTGGTTTGAATCTCATAACCGTGACATCGGGTATGTACCGTTGTTCATTTCATCGATAGATGGTCGAGTTAGACTGACCTAGCCTAAGTTTGAATGATCCTATTGAAGATGCAATCCATCCTGCTAATAGGATTTTCATTATAAAAAGATGACTAGGGGGATGCTTGTGAGAAAATATTGGTTGCTGTTCGTATGTCTGGTCGTATTATTTTGTGTAGCCTGCAATGACAAATCAGCGAGTGAAAAAGCATCGGAATATCGAGTGGTGTATTCAGGGGAAATTAAAACGTTAAATTATTTAAAGACGTCCGAAACAAATGAATTTGCGGTGGCAGCGAATATGGTGGATGGGCTGATTGAATATGACAACTATGGGGTGGTCCAGCCAGGATTAGCGAAAGAGTGGTCCGCGAATGAGGATGCTACGGTGTGGACATTCAAATTGCGTGATGACGCAAAATGGGTGACACATGAGGGCAAGGAATATGCAGATGTTGTGGCACAAGACTTTGTGGATGGCTTACACTATGTGCTTGATGCTAAAAATGAATCATCGACAGCTTGGATTGCGACAGTGGTGAAAAATGGGGAAGCCTTCTATAATGGCGAGATGAACGATTTCAAGGAGGTAGGCATAAAGGCGCTAGATGAACATACAGTAGAATATACTTTAGAGGCGCCGACACCCTATTTTCTTTCTATGTTGAATTATGTTTGTTTCTTCCCTGTAAATGGCAAGTTTATTGCGGAAAAAGGGGAGGAGTTTGGCACAACACGTGAAAACTTCCTCTATAACGGTGCCTATATTTTAGATAAATTTGAGCCACAAAATGAACGCGTTCTTGTAAAAAATGAAACGTACTGGGATAAAGACAAGGTGCTGATTGACCGTATTCGCTATAAATACAATAAAGAAGCGGCAACTGTGGCGCCTGAGCTGTTTTTACGTGGCGAAATCGATTCGGCTAGTATCCCGACCTCCATCATTGATGAATGGTTTAAAGATGAAAAGAAAAAATCTCAGGTTCGTCAAACACAAAATAACTTCTATACCTACTTTTATGCACTCAACTTCAACCCACAATTTGACGCACAATACGAGCCTGAAAATTGGAAGATCGCCGTCAATAATAAAGATTTCCGCAAATCCTTATTCCATGCGCTTGATCGTGTCTCCGCGATGCTAACGGTTGAGCCTTATAATCCAGCAGATCTGCTGAGCAATACCATTACACCGAAAAACTTTGTTGATGTGGAAGGAGTGGATTATACACAACTAGCACCACTTACATCCATTTCCAATGAGGATTCCTTCAATAAAGAGCTGGCCCTAGAGTACAAAGAAAAGGCAAAAACAGCATTAGCAGGTAAGGCAACATTCCCTGTAAAGGTATTAATGCCTTATAACGCTGGTATGCCAGATTGGGCTAATCGCTCTCAAGTAGTCGAGCAGCAAATTGAGAAATTACTAGGGACAGATTATGTCGACATTATCGTAGAGGCTGGTCCATCCACAGGCTTCTTATCAGAGGTACGTCGTCCTGGTAAATTTGCACTCTTAGAGGCGAACTGGGGTCCTGATTTTGCAGATCCATCTACGTATACAGATCCTTTCACAGTAGATGGTACCTATAATAAACCAGAATTAGCAGAAGGCTATAAAGAGGCGAATGGTAAAACAACTTATCAAAATCTTGTGGATCAAGCGAAAGAAACAATTGACACAGCCAAACGCTATGAACTATTTGCGAAGGCAGAAGCATTTTTAATTGATGAAGCCTTTGTTATTCCCTATTCAGTTGGTGGTAGTGGCTATATGGCATCTAAATTAAATCCATTCGAGGCGCAATATTCGCCATTTGGTGTAACGGCAGAGAAATTTAAAGGCCAGCAAGTGCTAGAAAAGCCAATGAGTAATGAAGAATTTAAAAAAGCGCTTGCTGAGTGGGAGCAAGAACGTGCAGAAGCACTAGCCAATGCTGAAAAGTAGTAGAATTTCGTAGATGAAAAGGAGATACCGAAAAGAGTAGTCGGCATCTCCTTTCGTCTTTTTGACAAAGGAGGATGGCGTGATGTTGCAGTATATAGGAAAACGACTCTTACAATCCGTTTTAACCCTTTTTATTATCATCACCATTGTCTTTTCATTATTACGGCTAATGCCAGAGGAAGGCTATTTAGGAGCGGCAGCCGATAAAATGTCACCTGCTCAGCAGGAAATTTACTTAACAAGTCTCGGCTTGCGCGACCCAATCCTTGTCCAGCTAGGGAATTTTTACAAGAATTTACTGCAGGGGGATTTGGGGAAATCTGTGACCTATCGTACCGATGTCCCAGTAGTGACGATTATTGCAGATAAAATCACGTATTCTTTGCTCTTTGGTTTAGGAGCAGTCGCGTTATCACTACTGATTGGTGTGCCGCTAGGAATAATGATGGCCTATCGTAAGGGGCGTTGGCTGGATCGACTGGGGACAGGCTATATTGTATTTGTTGTTGCTGTCCCTGCAGCCGTTTATTACTTAGTCATTCAAATGTATATTACAGAACTCTTTCAATTACCGATGCTGTTTGATGAATACAGACCGATTACTTGGATTCTTCCACTTACGTCAATGGCATTGGCTCCAACTGCCTCCTACGCGATGTGGATGCGACGCTATATGGTCGATGAACTGAACAAGGACTATATTAAGCTAGCAAGGGCAAAGGGCGTAAGGGAGCGGACATTGATGTTCAAGCATGTATTACGTAATGCCTTTATTCCTATGGCACAATATTTACCTGCTACGATTCTGTTTACGATTACAGGCTCGATCTATATAGAGTCGTTGTATTCCATTCCAGGGATGGGGGGCTTGCTTGTGGATGCTATTCAGCGACAGGATAATACGATTGTGCAGGGCCTAGTGTTAGTGTTTTCTTCCCTTGGTATCATTGGACTTATTTTAGGGGATATTGCCATGGCACTTGTCGACCCTCGTATTAAATTAGGCAAGGGAGGGGGTGTGCGTTAATGGGGATGTATACAGATGAAATCAATAATATTTCAAATAAATCCCGTGAAACCTTGTTTGAATTTGCTGAAGTGGACGCAAGGCAGGCAGAGGAAACGGGCTATTCAAATTATTCTTATTGGCGGTCTACATGGCAATCCTTTTTGAAAAATCGACTGGCTGTTTTTTTATTAGTTGGGGTGATCATCATTGTAGGCTTTACTATTTTACAACCCTATTTACCAGCGCAAAAATCACCAACTGAAATTTACTTGGATGAACAAACAGGGATGCAGGCACGTAATATTGCACCTAATGCAGAATTTTGGTTTGGCACGAATTCGATTGGTCAGGATTTATGGTCTCGTATTTGGGCAGGGACGAGAACTTCTCTCTTTATTGGTTGTGTTGTCGCCTTAGTGGAGGCAGTGGTGGGCATAACCATTGGCACGCTATGGGGCTTTTCGCGGAAATTAGAAGCGCCTATTACACAGCTTTATAACGTCGTCGATAATATCCCCACAACCATTGTGCTCATTTTAATGTCCTATATCTTACGGCCAAGTATTTCAACCATTATTATTGCCATGTGTATTACGGGGTGGGTGGAAATGGCGAGGTTTATCCGCAATCAAATTGTTATTTTGCGTGACCGCGAATACAATCTAGCCTCAAAGTGCTTAGGCACACCTGATTATCGTATTATTCTAAAAAATCTATTACCCTATTTAATTTCTGTCATTATGCTACGCATGAGCCTAGCGATCCCCTTTGCAATTGGGGCAGAAGTCTTTTTAACGTATATCGGCTTAGGGCTACCCATCAGTGAGCCTTCCTTAGGCAATTTAATCAATGAAGGACGTGTCCTCATGATGTCACCTGACCTACGCTATCAGCTTATTTTCCCGAGTATTGTGCTAAGTGTTATTACGATCGCATTTTATATTATTGGTAATTCCTTTGCAGATGCAGCAGATCCGAAAAACCATGTATAAGGAGAGGAAGCTAGTGACATTGAAAAAATCACGCATATTAGTCATCCAAAATTTAGTGATTCAGTTTACGCTACGTGGTCGAGTTTTAACAGCGATCCGCGATATTTCACTCGACCTTTACAAGGGAGAAAGCTTAGCCATTGTGGGCGAATCAGGATCTGGTAAATCCGTGCTGATGAAATCCATTATGGGCTTGCTCGATAAAAATGGCAGCATTAAGCAGGGACAAATTATTTACAATGCACAGGATTTAGGCAAGTTCACAACAGAGCAAGAATGGCTAGGTATTCGGGGCAAGGAAATAGCGATGGTGACACAGGATCCGATGACATCGTTAAACCCGCTCAAAACCATTGGAAGGCAAATTGAAGAATGTGTGGTTATGCATCAAGGCTTAAGAGGCAAGGAAGCCTATGCGGAAACATTAAAACTGTTAACAGATGTCGGCATTACCGATGTGCAGAAGCGCTATAAGCAATATCCGCATGAATTTTCTGGAGGGATGCGTCAACGTATTGTTATTGCGATTGCGATTGCCTGTAAGCCGAATATTTTAATATGTGATGAGCCCACGACAGCTTTGGATGTAACCATTCAGGCACAAATTTTACAGCTCTTAAAAAGTCTTCAGCACAAATACGGCTTAACAATTGTCTATATTACGCATGATTTAGGCGTAGTCGCAAAGGTGGCTGACCGTATTGCCGTGATGTATGCTGGCGATGTTATCGAGGTTGGGGAAACACATGAAATTTTCTTTCATAGTAAGCATCCTTATACATGGGCGCTTATTTCCTCTTTACCACAGCTTGGCTCAAAAGGGGAACAATTGTATTCCATCAAGGGCACACCCCCGAATCTTTTTCAGGAAGTAAAGGGTGATGCCTTTGCTCCACGCAATCCATATGCATTAAAAATTGACTTTATCGAGCGACCACCCTTTTTTCAGATCAGTGATACCCACTATGCACGCACATGGTTATTAGATCCACTTGCACCAAAGGTAGAGCCTCCAGCAGCCTTACAAGCATTCTTTGCCGAGGGGAGGCAGTATGCGAATGACTGAAAAAGAGGTTCTAGTAGAGGTGGAAAATTTGAAAGTTGTGTTTGGTAAAGGGAAAAATAAGTTTACGGCCATTGATGATGTCAGCTTTCAAATTTTTAAAGGCGAAACATTTGGCATTGTAGGTGAATCAGGCTCAGGGAAGACAACGATAGGTCGGGCGATTATGCGCATCAATGAGGTAACAGAGGGGCAAATTTTGTACCATGGCAAAAGTATTCAGGGGAAAATCCCGAAAGATTGGGATAGAGAAATTACGCAAAAAATCCAAATGATATTCCAGGACCCTATGGCATCTCTGAATGAACGAGCAAAAGTAGATTATATTGTCTCAGAGGGCTTATACCCTTCGAAAAAATTTAAAGATGAGGCAGAGCGGCAACAAAAGGTGCGGGATGCTTTATTGAACGTTGGGCTACTTCCAGAGTTCTCAAGCCGCTTTCCGCATGAGTTTTCAGGAGGTCAACGCCAACGTATCGGCATTGCTCGTGCGTTAGTGATGGAGCCTGAATTTATCATTGCAGATGAGCCTATATCTGCCTTGGATGTATCCATTCGAGCACAGGTTTTGAATTTATTAGCAAGCCTTCAACAGCGAAATCATTTAACGTATTTATTTATTGCCCATGACTTATCGATTGTCCGTTTTATTACGGATCGAACGGCGGTCATTTATAAGGGGAAGATTGTGGAGCTAGCGGAAACAGAAAAGCTTTTTGCTCATCCGCTGCATCCTTATACAAGGGCTTTGTTATCAGCAGTACCAGAGCCGAATCCCTATAAGGAGCGGGACAAAGTTGTAGAAGTGTATGATCCGTCACAGCACCGTAATGATGAAAATCCCCCCTCATTTGTTGAGATAGAGGAAGGTCATTTTATTTTAGCCAATGAAGAGGAACTTGCCCATTATCGTACTTCACTGAAAAGGGAGGAAAAGATATGATTTGTCCAAAGGCATTGAAAAAGGGTGACACAATTGGTCTTATTAGCGCTTCTGGCGCAACGCCACCTGAAAAGCTGCAGCCTGCTATTGCTAGTATCGAAAAGCTAGGGCTCAATGTGGTCGTTGGGGAGACCTGTCACGCAAGACATGGCTATTTAGCAGGCACAGATGATTTACGGGTAGCAGATGTTCATCGTATGTTTGGCGATCCAATGATTGATGGCATTTTTTGTATACGTGGGGGCTATGGTGCGACGAAAATTTTAGCCCAATTAGACTTTGACTTGATAAGTGCCAATCCAAAAGTATTTGCTGGCTATAGTGATGTGACCGCTTTACATATAGCGTTTAATCAGCTATGTGGCTTTGTAACCTATCATACACCGATGCCATCCACAGAATTTATTAGGCAGGAGATGGATGACTATACATGGCAGTCGTTCATTCAGCTGATTATGGAGAATGAAAGAAAGGCGTACTACTTAAAAAATCCTTCTCACCAGCCCATGTCCACACTGGTGGCTGGGAGTGCTTCAGGTCAACTTATCGGTGGCAATTTAACATTAGTGACAGCTTCACTTGGCACACCCTATGAAATTGATACACGAGGTAAAATTCTGTTTTTAGAAGATATCGATGAAACGGAGCAACGGGTGGATCGTATGCTGACACAATTAAAACTGGCAGGAAAGCTAGATGACGTGGCAGGCATTTTATTGGGCGCTTGGACAAATTGCGAACCTGAAAATCCCGAAAAGCCAGCACACAGCTTATCATTACAAACTATTTTTCAAGAAATTCTAGTGCCTTTAGGGAAGCCTATAATTGCGGATTTGGCATGTGGTCATTGTTTACCAACAATGTCGCTTCCTTTAGGAAGAACCATCAAGATGGATGCGGACAATCAGCGTATCCATGTAAATGGGTAGGTGGTCTATGGAGCAGAGGATTACTACACTTATTCAAGAATCGCCCTACAACGTACATTTGTTTATTAAAAATTTAACAACGAATCAGTTGCTCATCGGTCATCAGCTAGAGGCTTCATTTTCAAGTGCAAGTTTAATCAAAGTGCCGATTCTGCTAGCCCTGCTCTCACATATAGAGAAAAACAAATTATCACTTGATTCTACGCTTACGATTTCACCAGCTGATTGGGTGGATTTTAGTGTAATTAGTGAACAAAGACTTACACAAAGCACTTTCTATGAGCTGCTAGTGTGGATGATTATGACAAGCGATAATACAGCTACGAACGTCCTAATTGATGTAGTTGGCATGGAATATTTGAATGACTATTTTCAGCATATTGGTTTACAGGACACACTGCTACAGCGAAAAATGATGGATGTGGAGCAGCTAGCAAAGGGCATAGATAATCGCACATCAGCAAGGGATATGGCACATCTTTATACGCAAATCTATCAGCAAAAGCTTTTATCGGCTTCTTACAATAAACTAGTCATTGATATTTTAAGCCGTCAGCGTGTATATGACTCCCTAAAGCGCTATCTAGTAGATGATGTGAGGCTGGCACATAAAACAGGCGGACTGGATACCGTCGATCATGATGTGGGGATATTTTACACGCATGCAGTCGATTATAGTATGGGTTTTTTTATAACAAATGTAACGGACAATGATCAGGCACGCCAACTCATTGGTCGTCTATCAAAAGTTGTCTATGACCAGCTGGTGAAGCGGAAGGGGGGAGAAGGATGAAGGCTATCGTTACAGCCATGATTGCTAGCTTGCATGCCATGCCAGATAAAGCTTCTGAAATAATCGATGAAGTGCTTTATGGGATGACCGTAGAGATTATCAGTGATGTCAATGACGCTTGGGTTTCTATTCGAACGGCCTATCGTTACGAGGGCTATTGTCAGAAGGCAGACTTACTGCAGGAGGAAGCACTTGCAGCTACATGGCAACAAGATGCACAGTATGTAGTCTGTCAAAGCTTTGCAGATGTTTTGCAGCAGCCACGTATTCAAAGTACAAAGCTGCTAACGCTTGTAAGAGGCTCTTCCATTTGTGTCATGTCAGACGAAGCAGTACCTGAAGAATGGTCAGCTGTACAGCTAGTGTCAGGACAAATAGGGTATGTTCGAACAAAATGGCTACAGCCTAAAATAACAGCATATTCATTATCGGAGCAGCAGTTCCGAGAAAATGTGGTGGACACAGCGCTCAGCTATTTAACGGCCCCTTATCGCTGGGGTGGCAAATCGCCACTAGGTATTGATTGCTCTGGTTTATGTTCAATGGCTTATCTGTTAAACGGTGTCTATATTTATCGTGATGCCCGAATAGTAGAGGGCTTCCCTATCGTTAACATAGAGCAAGACCAAATGCAGAAGGGTGATTTAATCTATTTTCCAAGTCATATTGCTCTATACATGGGTGATGATTTGTATGTCCATTCATCGTTAGGTGGTAATGAAGTAACCATTAATAGTCTAGATGCCAAACATCCCCTCTATCGACAGGATTTAGCCACAACCATACTAGCAGTAGGTACTTTATATAACTCGCAGAAGGACTAGTTAAGCCTTGATGCTATTAAGCTTTTTTGAAGGTCAGTCCCATTTTGAGGATGATAAACGTACTGAGATGGATCAGTACTAACACGATGAACTGCCATAGCCCAATTAAAAATGTACTCATGCATAAATCAAACACTGCTTCACCTGGCGGCATATCTGGATAGGGCTTTAATTGCCCATAATGCCACACAAAATAACAGGCGATAGAGGTGCCTTGTCCGACATAGACAAAGGTCCAATGGATAGAAGCGGCTACTCTTTGCCGACTACAACATAGTAAAAGGTTCGATAAAATAATAAGAGTGGGGAAAATAATAAGATAAAAGGAACCCTCAGCTATGTTTGGTATGAAATATAGGTGGTAGCTAAGCTGAATCAATGGCAATAGCACAAGGTTAACGGCAAAAAGACTGAGCAATTGTGTACGCTTCACTGTGTTCCTATCCTTTCCGTATTTTTTCACTAAGACGTTTTGACAAACGAATTAGTTTCATGAGAAAAAACGTCCATACTCCTCGATGAGTCATGGACGTTTTTGTGTTAATAATGATAAATATTAAGTTGCTGACCTGCTTCAAGTCGTTCTGTTCGAAGCTGATTCCATTGCTTAAGTGATGTCACTTTCACATTATAGGCTTCGGCAATCTTCAAAAGTGAATCTCCATCAGCCACCGTGATGGTTTTCTTATCTTTTACAGGACTATCATACTGTTGAAGGTCATATTTTGCGATTAATGTATTTAATTTTTCATTGTAAGCCGAATCAGTTGCATAGGAGCCTGTTAAAAACTTCGTCGCATCTGTATAGGTAGTGGTGTTGCTTTTGAAAACGCCTGCGTAAAAATCTTTATTCCATGAAACGCCATTACGCATTAATTTTACATAATCCTGCATGGACGCTTCATAGGAAGGGTATTTGCGGAAGTCAGCCATGATGGTAGAAAGGTTGCCTGACCCATCATCCTCTGTGGTTTCGAGTGTGACGGAATTATTTTGGTAGCTGCCTTTCATTCCAAAAAGATTATAATTAGGGGCAGAGCCAAGTCCACTTTGCCCATGCTCACTTTCTAGAATCGCCTGAGCGATCATCACGGATGCATATAAGTCATTGTCAGCACCAAGATCTCGTGCGGTCTCTGCAATCTCACCGATAAACTCTTCCACACTTGGACGATCATCAATAACCACAGACTCTTCTCTTTCAGTCGTATTAAATAACTGTGTTACCATATAAAACGAAATACAAATGACAACAACGGCAATCATAAGTCCTTTAAAAAAGTTTAGCACGTATTTCATTGTAGCTGGATGTTGGTCGTGACCACATCTCCCTCCCTTCTATTAAAAGTTTAGCTATCTCTCATTATTACAGAGAGTGAAAGAGATGTATAGTTGAATAGACTTCATCATTAATAGAACGTCTCCTGCCTTAAGTTAGTTCCTAAATCTATCTTAAAATTCTGAGACATAAATTGAATCTCTCAAAATCCCCTTATTCACTAAAATCCTTGTAAAACTTGGCCCACCAAGAGTCTGCTGGAAATGTTGTGAAATTGCCATAAGCTGAAAGCCCATATGTAAAGGTCACGAACTCTCTATTACAGTTTTTCTTATCTTCTCACAGCTAGTAATTGGCAGTCAATTTCATAGAATGGTAGAGACAAGAATAATTTCATAGAAAATGGTATTATAAACCTTTAAAACAATTAGTTGAAAGGGCGTTTTGATTGAATACGATTTATAATGTGACACAAAAACAGCTATATGATTTTCTACTGAATGTAGCGACAATAAGACCAGTCTTTATTTGGGGGGCACCTGGCATTGGGAAATCAGCGATTGTTGAAAATTTCGCCAGTGAATTAGGGCTACCCTGTGTGTCGTTATTGGGCAGTCAGCTAGCACCTGAGGATATTATTGGTGTTCCGCAGATAAAGGATGGCTACAGTGTTTTTTGCCCACCCAAAATGATTGCACGCGATGAACCTTATTGCCTTTTTTTAGATGAATTAAATGCTTGCTCACAGGAAGTACAAAAAGCGTTTTATAGTCTTATTCATGAACGCAGAATTGGAGAGTTTACATTGCCAGAGGGTACGATTGTTATTGGTGCAGGCAATCGGGCTCAGGATAATGCGATTGTTAAGCCGATGTCCTCCGCATTAATCAATCGGATGGTCCATGTTCAGCTGAGGGCATCACATAAAGATTGGCTTGAATGGGCCTATGCACATGAAATACATCCATATGTGATTGAGTATATTCAAATGCGTCCCGATCATTTATGGAGCGAACCACCGAAAACAGAAGAACCCTTCTCCACGCCTCGTTCATGGCATATGTTAAGTGATTGTTTGTATGCATATGGCAGCAGCTTACAAGAACAAACAATCGATCTATTAGCAAGTAGCTGCCTATCCGCGCATACTGCCAGTCAATTTAAAGCCTTTATCAAGCAAGTGCAAAGTAAATACGATCTCGCTAAAATTATTCAAGGAGAATTACGTTGGCCCGATCAACCTGATGAAAGAGATTTGCTTTATTTCCTGGCACAATCCTTCCGTGCTCAGTTACTGAAGGAGCTTCCGAACGAGCATACGATATTGAAGGGAAATCAACGGCAATTAGCCTTTCGAGCCAAAGACTTGATCAAGGACCTATCATCCATCAGCTTAGAAATCGCGCAGATGGTTGTGTCAGAGCAAAAGGGTGAAGCATTGCCTGCCTGGTTTATGCTGGAGGTTATCCGAGATTTACCACGTTTAGTAGCCAAAAAGGAAGGGTAGCTTATGGCCAAAAAAAAGAAAGCATTACAGCAGGAGCATAAAAATGAGAAAGCCATCGCACGTGGGCATGACATTGTCTGTACACATCCCCTGTTTGAGGCGTTGTGTCATGCTGTTTACATGCAATACGAAAGTATGCCACAAAAGGATTGGGCTTACGTTACAAGCACAGGTGTTATTTATGTGAATCAGGATAAAAAAGGTCAGCCAAATGAATGGGCTTATGTGATTGCGCATTGCTTGCTACACCTTGGCCTACATCATCATCAACCAAAAGAGCAGCAGGAGCTGTGGAATATTGCCTGTGACTGCTATATAACAAAATTTTTAGCAGAGCTAAAATTTGGTCAAGCACCAAAGGAAATGAATAATCCTCTTTTTGAGGCCATTAGCTCTGAGGAAAAATTATATGAACGATTTTTACGCGAAGGTGTACCAGATGATTTGAAAGGCTATAGTACAATGCCAGGTCAAGTGGACTTTGTTATTTCACAAAATCAAACAGGCTATCTATATCGAGGGAATAGTAATTTCGCTGCATTATTTGCAGAAGGTTTAGCGAAAGCCGTGCAAAGTGCCATTCGCGTAGCGGGAGGGGTAGAAAATACATTTGGAGGCACAACGAGGGTAACACAAGCACAACGCGCAAAGGCATGGTTTATGAGCTCCTATCCCTTATTCGGTGCTTTGGCAGCAGATTTTACGATCATTGAAGATCCACTTATTTGCACAAGAATGGATATCTCAGTCGCAGCCATTGCAGTGGAAACGAAGGAGATTTATTTGAATACCGCTATGGGAATGACCGATGAGGAAATGCGCTTTTTAATGGCACACGAATTGCTGCATGCGGGGTTAAGCCATGCTACCCGCAGACAAGGACGTGATCCCTACTTGTGGAATGTTGCTTGTGATTATGTTATCAATGGCTGGCTCATCGATATGCAAATCGGCGAGATGCCAGCATTTGGCGGACTATATGATCCAGCATTAAAAGGACTTTCAGCCGAATCTATTTATGATCGCATAGTGACAGATATGAGGATGTATCGCAAATTAAGAACCTTTCGAGGGCAGGGCATCGGAGATATGATCGAAGCGAGTCCACCAGATTTTTGGGAAGGCAAGGTTGGCGTGGATTTAGATGCTTTTTATAGAAGGGCATTGAGTCAAGGGTTAAGCTATCATTTGACCCAAGAGAGAGGCTATTTGCCACAAGGGCTCATTGAGGAAATTCGTAGCCTAGCACAGCCTCCTATTGCCTGGGATGTGGCATTAGCCAAATGGTTTGATCGGATGTTTCAACCGATAGAGAAAGTGAGAACGTATACTCGCCCAAGTAGAAGACAAGCATCGACACCTGATATAGCTAGACCAAGATGGATACATCAAAGCGGAGAGGAAGATGGACGTACTTTCGCAGTCCTTATTGATACATCAGGCTCCATGGACCGTCTCTTACTAGGAAAAGCACTCGGCACAATAGCGAGCTATAGCATCGCTAGAGATGTTCCCTTTGTTCGCGTTCTATTTTGTGATGCTGTTGCCTATGACGCGGGCTATCTAGCACCTGAAGAACTATTAACGAAAGTGAAGGTAAGAGGGAGAGGAGGCACAGTATTACAGCCTGGTATCCAGCTACTTGAAGCAGCACAGGATTTTCCTAAGGATGGTCCTATCCTGATTATTACAGATGGACAATGTGATCGTTTAGCCATAAAAAGAGAGCATGCCTTCGTACTACCACAGGGGGCCAAGCTACCATTTGTGCCCAAAGGCGAGGTATTTAGAATGAAATAGTTTCACCTACCTACAAATGTTTGAAATGATTTTTGTTGGTGAAATATAAAAAGTGAACGCATTTCATGAGCGAATTCTAAAGGAGATGACAGATGATTACATTTGATAATGTCTCAAAACAATATGATAACGACCAAATAGCTGTCAAAGCACTAAATGTAGAAATTAAAAAGGGTGAATTCTTTGTTATTATTGGCCCTAGCGGATGCGGCAAAACCACTTTATTGAAGATGATTAATCGATTAATACCCTTAACAGCAGGCACCATCTGGATCAATGATAAAAGAATTAGCGATTATAATATCCATGAGCTGCGTTGGAGTATTGGCTATGTACTACAGCAAATCGCCCTGTTTCCGCATATGACGATAGAGGAAAATATTGCTATTGTACCAGAATTGAAGAAATGGAGTAAAACGAAAATCCATCAGCGTGTAGACGAACTATTAGCGCTGGTGGGGCTGGAGCCAGCGAAATATCGTCAGCGAAAGCCAAAGGAGTTATCAGGAGGCGAACAGCAAAGGGTTGGCGTTGTTCGTGCCTTGGCAGCTGACCCAGAAATTATTTTAATGGATGAGCCTTTTAGTGCGTTAGATCCAATCAGTCGCACCAAACTACAGGATGATCTACTTGAGATGCAGCGTACCATTCAGAAAACCATTGTATTTGTATCACATGATATGCAGGAAGCACTGAAATTAGGAGATCGCCTCTGTATTATGAAAGAGGGAGAAATTGTTCAGATAGGCACGCCACAGCAATTGCTACAAAATCCTGTAAATGATTTTGTCCAACAGTTTATTGGAGGTAAGCAGACAGATCAATTGTATACGATCCATGATGTGTTACAACCAATCACAGTGACAAACGACTTTGGGCATACCATTCCTGTAGATGCCCCATTTCCTACGATTCTTGAAAAATTAGCCGAGCATGACTTGTTAGGTGTCGAAGAGAATGGCAAGCTCATTGGCATGGTGACAAGAGCTTCTATGCTCCGTTATTTAGCAGCGGATTCTAAGAAAAGAGGGCATGTACATGGTGGCTAATGTGGTAGATGTATTTCAGGAACGGAAGGCACAGCTACTGGCTGCATTACTAGAGCATATCCAAATCTCTTTTATCGCGCTATTTTTTGCTGTCCTCATCGCTATTCCCCTAGGTATCTATTTAACTAACAAAAAGAAAATAGCCGAGAGTATTATTGGGATCAGTGCTGTGCTGCAAACGATCCCTTCCTTAGCGTTGCTTGGCTTATTGATTCCGTTATTTGGTATTGGGAAAGTTCCCGCAATTATTGCATTAGTTGTCTATGCGCTATTGCCCATTCTGCGAAACACCTACACGGGCATCAATGAGGTTGACCCATCACTGAAGGAAGCGGCATTAGCTATGGGAATGAATCGATCAAAGCGTTTAGTAAAGGTTGAGCTACCACTCGCTATGCCTGTTATGATGGCTGGTATTCGCACAGCAATGGTGCTGATTGTGGGGACAGCAACATTAGCGGCTTTAATTGGCGCAGGTGGCTTAGGGGATATCATATTACTAGGCATTGACCGAAATAACACGGCACTCATTCTAATAGGAGCCATTCCCGCCGCTATGTTAGCCTTGATTTTTGATGTGGCGCTTAAAAAATTAGAATTGCTGTCCTTTAAAAAAACAATAACGACGTTAAGTGTTATTAGTTTAGCGGCACTGGTAATGATTTTCTTCCCGCTCCTAAGCAGTAAACAGCAAGACGAAATTGTCATTGCAGGAAAGCTTGGCGCGGAGCCCGAGATTCTCATCAATATGTATAAATTATTGATTGAGCAGGAGACCGATTTAACGGTGCAATTAAAGCCAGGGCTTGGCAAAACTTCATTTGTATTCAATGCATTGAAATCGGGCAGTATTGATATTTACCCTGAATTTACAGGCACAACCATTTCGGAATTTTTAAAGGAAGAAGCTATTAATAATAACCAAGAGGATGTCTATCTTCAGGCAAAAAAGGGGATGCAGGAACAATTCGATATGGTCATGCTAAGTCCTATGAGCTATAACAATACGTATGCACTCGCTGTATCAGAGGAGCTGGCTGAGAGCTATCAACTGCAAAAAATCTCTGACCTTAAGCCGATAGAGCAAAAGGTGAAAGCAGGCTTTACATTAGAATTTAATGACCGTGAGGATGGATATGTGGGCATACAAAAACGGTATGGGATAGCCTTTACGACACTTGCAACGATGGAGCCAAAGCTTCGCTATCAGGCAATACAATCAGGTGATATAAATTTGCTCGATGCTTATTCAACGGATAGTGAAATTCGTCAATACAAGCTACGCGTATTGGAAGACGATCAAGCATTGTTCCCACCATACCAGGGAGCGCCTTTACTAAGGAAAGAAACGCTGACTGACTATCCAGAGATTGGAGAAGCGTTAAATCAACTAGCTGATCACATTACGGATGATGAAATGCGAGAGATGAATTATCAGGTGAATGTAGAAGGAAAGCTTGCAGCAGAAGTAGCAAAAGAATATTTAGTAAAGATAGGATTACTAAAATAAACCCTCTAGCTTTAGAGGGTTTATTTTTATCAATAATTTATTAATGATAAACATTAAAAAATTATTGATAGAGATAAAAGGGAATGTATAATAGAGAGAAGGGAAGGAGAGGTTGATAATGGGGCAAACAATTCAAAGTAAAGAATTTCGATGGATGACAAAGGGGCTTCGTACCGCTTTTACCATCATCATGGTGATGATGATTTTTGCCTTGACGATGCTCGCAATTTTTATGGTGGGAGCAATGGTGGTATCAGAGCAACAAGTGAATCATTTATTGGCAAAGGGGAGTGTGACCGCTGCCGTTCAGTTAGAAGGATTGGAAATGAAGCTGGCAGACCATGTGACAAGTGACATTCACTATTCAAAAAAAGATGTCATGACCTTCCTATTTACTGCTACAATATACATAGCTATTTTACTGTTTATTATTGTACAAGTAAGGAATATTTTAAGTAATTTATCAAAAGGTATTGTATTTTCACTCGCTAATAGTAAAAAAATGGAGAGAATTGCCTACTGTGTGATTGTATTGAGTTTGACAGTGAATGCATTTCGTACATATACCGTCTATCTAATCATGCAACAATTCCAACTGGAGTCCCGATTTGTGGAGACAGGTTTGATTAAGGGGATTAGCTATCATTTTACAGGCATTCATTGGACTCTTTTACTATGTGGTGTGGTGATTTGGACCTTTGCACGTATTTTCCGATACGGTGCATTCCTTCAGGATGAATATGATGCAACAGCTTAGGAAGTGAAAACATGACCATAATTATTCGATTAGATCGTATGCTAGCCGATCGTAAAATGCAGCTGAGTGAACTTGCAGAGAAGGTGGATGTCTCGATTGTCAATCTCTCTAATTTAAAAACGGGCAAGGTAAGAGCCGTACGTTTTTCTACATTAAATGCCATTTGTAAAGCTTTGGGCTGCCAGCCAGGAGACATATTGGAGTATGTAGAGGAAGAAGATGACATCTAGAAGCAAAGCAGAAAGGATTTTTTAAATGACGGCTTTTAGTTTTTTAATGCTCGCTATTATAGCAGAGGTTTTTGCCAGTTCCATGCTCAAGCGTACGGAGGGCTTCACACGAATTGGGCCATCAATTGGCGTAGTAGTAGGCTATGGAACGGCTTTTTATTGTTTAGCCTTAACATTGAAAGTGATTCCTATCGGCACAGCCTATGCAATATGGGCAGGCTTAGGGACAGCGTTAACCGCTATTGTGGGTGTTGTCCTTTATAAGGAACGATTTAATCGCAAGAAAGTATTAGGAGTTCTGTGCATTATTCTGGGTGTCGTAGTACTCAATCTTGCGGGTGGTCATTAGGAGGCTGAACAGGATGAAAGGCTATTTATTTTTAACACTATCGATTATAAGCGAGGTTTTTGCAACAACCATGCTGAAGTTCTCAGACGGCTTTACTGTCCTTGCTCCCTCCTTGGCGGTCGCAATTGGCTATGGTATTTCGTTTTATAGCCTATCGCTCTGCTTAAAAACCATGCCATTAAGCTTGGCCTACGCTATCTGGTCAGGTGTCGGTACAGCTTTAACCGTTCTAGTAGGCATTGTCATTTGGCACGATATTTTTACTGTTTATTCTGCGATCGGTATTGCCCTCATTATAGGAGGCGTTATCTTGTTGAATCAGGGGGATAAAGGTGAAGAAGTGGTGGATAGCCTGGCAAAAGGGTCAGATCTGTGAGGATAGGCGGATAGAAATGCGAAAGTAGCGGATAGTAGGTCTAAATGGATGGATAGGATTAGTAAAGTGGTGGATAGCCTGGCAAAAGGGTCAGATCTGTGAGGATAGGCGGATAGAAAGGCGAAAGTAGCGGATAGCAGGTCTAAAATGATGGATAGGATTAGTAAAGTGGTGGATAGCCTGGCAAAAGGGTCAGATCTGCGAGGATAGGCGGATAGAAATGCGAAAGTAGTGGATAGCAGGTCTAAAATGATGGATAGGATTAGCAAATCGACGGATAGCAGGCCGAATTCAACGGATAGCCCTGCAAAAACCTAGGCTTAGTTCATCGCAAACGACCGTTGAAAAGTCAAACCAATAGAATGGAGAGAATTTGATGATAAAAGCGCTAATTTTTGATTTTGACGGTACAATCATTGATACGGAAACAGCATGGTATAACGTTTTTAAAGATGCCTATGCACAATATGGTGTTGAATTATCGCTAGCAACCTATGCTAAGTGCCTTGGGACCAATCTTCAAACTTTTAATCCCTATACATATCTTATTACACATCATCACATACAACTGGATGTGGAGGCTTTTCAAACATCCATTCAGCAACGCCATGCACAATGGATGGAAACGGAAACGCTAAGACCTGGTATTTTAGCATTGCTCCAGCAGGCAAAGGAAGCGGGTTTGAAAATTGGACTTGCTAGTAGCTCCGGTCGTCAATGGATTGATATGTATGTGGATAGGCTGGGTATCCGACATTACTTTGATTGCTTTTGTAGCGCTGATACGGTGACAAATGTTAAGCCTGATCCAGAGCTTTACTTGCAGGCGCTTGAACAATTAGGAGTAGAGGCTGATGAGGCCGTGGCAATTGAGGATTCACCGAATGGCGCACAAGCCGCTGTAGCAGCGGGGCTTTATACAGTGGTCATTCCGAACGAGATTACCAAGCAATTACCATTCCATACAAAACACCATACCGTAACTGCATTAGAACATTATACAATACATGATCTCCTCGCATGTTTTGCAAAAACCTCCCCCTCATAGGTGGAGGTTTTTTTAGTTTCTTTAGGAAGAAGTCGCCATATTTTTTGTCGCAACATATGATAACGAGAGGGCAACTTACACGGATCAAATCGTATAGTCAAACTAAGAGAGGGGGCTACGAATTGAATAGTGATAAGAAAAGAAATCACTTTTTATGTGAAGCTTTAAGTGATTTAAAGGATCTTCAGGATATTATGATGAATTTTCATTCTAAATATTTTGGTCAGCTACTTATTAAAATTGTCGGGAGTGATACGATTCCATTTTTTTTAATTACCCATAGTGGTGCGCATTTAAGCTTATTGGATACAGTGAAACAGTTTGAGACAGAGTTTTTCCGCATTGAGGCTGTTGATAGAGAGCGTTGTCGTGGCACAGTATCGTTGTTGCGTGCTTTTGATTATGAAGGAAACGATACAAATTCGATTGCAGATGTGGTGAGGCTAGAAAAAACAAGTACAAAGAAATCTATTGAACTCAGTGGTATATCGGCCATTCAGCTCTTAAAGCCAGACATGCTGAAGGGGAAATTTATCATAGAGCCGAAATGGTAGTGCCATATTAAACTACTAAAGCTAGAGCATCTGTCTATATGCAAGGGATACAAAATGAATGTAATAGAGAGAGAATCTAATGAAAGGAAGTTTAGCTATGACGATTATTGGTATGCTGCATCATCGACTTGATCCAACAACAGTGCTCAAGTCCTATGCCTTTGCAGCAGTTGCGAAAGCAGAAGGCGCAACGTTTTTTTACTTCACACCTAAAAGTGTGGACTTTGCCAAACGGTCTATTCGAGCAAAGGTCTATGAGAATGGGCAATGGCAGGAAAAAACGATGCCCTTTCCTGATGTTATCTATAATGCAGGAAGCCCTGAGAAATTATCTGTTTCGAAGGAGATTATTGATCGTTTAAAAGAGGAGATACCATTTACAACTCATTCAATCGGGAACAAATGGAATGTGATGAAACGATTAAAGGAAGCGAAGGAATTTGAACAGTATTTGATTCCCTCCGAAATTGTAAAGGATGCCGATTTATTTCATAAGTTCGTTAATTATTATAAACGAGTTGTGTTTAAGCCAATTGATGGACGAAAAGGGAAGGGCATTTATTTTATAACGAAGGCGGGAGCCAAGTATTTTGAGGTGAAAAAGGATAGCACCACGACAACCTATACAAAGCCACAATTGGATTCCTTGATAAAGGAGCAACTTGCGTCTGGCACCTTTATTATGCAGCCGTATATTCAATCAGTTACAAAATCTGGTCAGGTCTATGATTTCCGCCTGCATGTTCAAAAAAATGGAGAAGGTAAATGGGTAGTGACAACGGTGTATCCACGCATTGCACCGAATGGCTCCATCATACCGAATATTAATAATGGTGGCTATACCAATTATTTAGATCCTTTTTTGGAGCAGGAGTTTAAGGAAGAGGCCTATAATATTCGGCGAATGCTTGAGCATTTTTCACTAGCGCTGGCACATCATCTGGATGAAATTCAAATGGCGAAATTTGGGGAAGTTATTGATGAAATTGGCATTGATGTGGGCTTAGATCAAAATCAAAAAATTTGGATGTATGAGGTCAATTGGCGCCCAGGCTGTCCTCCTGCCTTTTACTTGGAATTAGATGTGGTCATCCATTCCATCCGTTATGCGATGTATCTTGCCAAAAATCAAAAACCGCTGAAAAAGAAAATTGACCAACAAAAAAGTAAGCAGGTGGAGGCAAAGAAAACCCTGCCGATTATTGCGATTACAGGAAGTGCGGGGAAAACTACTACAAAGGCATTTGTTGGTTCGATCTTATCGAAAAAGTGGAATGTATTTGAATCAAAGGATTATTGGAATACGACAGAGCATACGAAAAAACATAAGGAAGAAATCAATGATACACATCAGGCTGTTGTATTAGAGTATGGTATGGCTTACCCAGGCATTATTACCAATCACTGCAGCATCATCCAGCCGAATATTAGTATTGTAACGAATATAGGCTTAGCCCATGTTGGGAACTTTGATGGAGATGTAAGGGGCGTTGCCAAGGCAAAATCGGAATTGATTCATGGCATGGACCAACAGGGCTTACTCATTGTCAATCAAGATGATGACAATTCAAGATACTTAGAGACACAGCAATTTAAAGGGAAAATCATCACAGTAGGGATTAAAAAGGAAGCGGATTACCGTGCATATGATTTGCAATATAAAGATGTTGGCATGTCTTTTAAAATGAAGCTGCATGGCCAAGAAATAGATTTGTATATTCCTATTTTAGGAGAACATCATGTTTACAACGCACTGAATGCAGTGGCAGTGGCTGATCTTTTAGGGTTTAGTCCGCTTGATATTCAGGCAGGTCTCAACTTTAAAAAACCACCAAGACGCTTAACGATTTATAATTGCCGTGATGATATAACGGTTATTGATGATACAGTACACTCTCATCCGCAGGGGGTTCGTGCTGCGCTCGATGTACTGAAGAATATCGCGACAAATCGCAAGGTAGCCATAATTGGGCAAATGCGAGAACTTGGTGTCTTGAGAGAAGAGGAATATCGTAAGGTTGGGGAGTATGTATATGAGATAGGCATCGATGAATTTATTACCTATGGCTTTAGGACAGATGAAATGAGTAATGCAGCCATTGCGAAGGGCATGGACCCATCCAGAGTACATCATTTTATTAATAAAGATCAATTGCATGTCCTCCTTGAAAAGCTCATTAAGCCTCATGATACCATTCTTGTGAAGGGTGCAAGTAAAACCAATATGTTCGAAACCGTGAAATTTTTAGATCAAACGTTTAAAGAAGAATGATCCATTATGACTTATGAAGATAAAAAAGCCCGAGTAACTGTCCACTGGCAAGCGGCAATTATTCGGGATATTTTTTTCAAACTCTTAAAATGAATTTTATTTCCTTCGCTGCATTGATGGCGTGATTTCTTGCTTCCTTCAAGGTAGCTCCCTCTGCTATAACATAGGCGTATCGGTGACCCATCGATAAAGGTGGAGTGAGGAGGGTGCCTCTTCTTGGTTTGACATATACTTCTACGACGCCAGTTGATCTTGTCGCTCTTGCCTTGCCAATAACCTTTTCTAAAATCCCTCTACTTTCCACAATGACATATTTTGTATAAACAAATTTTTTGTGTCTTGGTTGCAGATTCGGCTGTTCTCCTAGCAAAATCTTCAGTGTTTCTTCTACTAAACTAAAACCTAGAGCTGCTTGTAGCATATTATTCATAGCGCCACCTGAAATTCGAGGATTGATCTCGATAAGTTTCCAACCATTTTGGGTTAATCGAAGCTCTAAATGGAGCGCCCCATTCTCAATACCAAAGGCTTTCACGATGGAATGGAGTACCTCCTCGATGCCTGATTGGATGTCTTTAGGGGCTTTCACTAGAACACCATAGCCAGTAATGATAAATCGTTTTCCTTGCGTAATTTCTTGCTCAATTATACCAATGACATGTGGTTGTCGTTGATAAACAACCGCCTCTACTAAATATTGAGGACCATCTAGATATTCTTCAATCATGATGGTTTCATAGGGATTTTTACTACGCAGTGCTTTGAGGTGGTTATTAAGCTGATCGGCATCCGTTGCTAGTAAGACATCTTTTGAGCCTGTTGATTTAGGAGATTTTACGATTAATGGAAAGGTTAAATTTTTAGCTATAGGTTCGTTCGGTTTCATGAGCGAAAATTTTGGTGAGTATGGTTGGTCTTGTAAAAACTTTCTTGTTTTTTCTTTATCCTCCATAGTTTCAATGGCACTGGAGGATGTATAGTTCTGACAAAATTCATCACATAGTATTGAAGCAATATGGACAAATGGATCAACAAAACTAACGATACTTTTAATATTTAATCCAGTTTTTCCTAGTTTCTCAATTTCGTCTTTCATGCTCTCGATATCAAAAGTATCAATGAGTATCATTTTATGGATGTCGGGGTAGGCTCTGCGCTGCTGAAGTTGTTTTTCATTATTTGTGAAAAGTACTGTGAAGTAGCCTAATTTTTCTGCTGCCCTTGTTGCTTCACGACTAGACCCAGATTTGTTTGTACCGATAAATACAATGGCTTTCAGGTATATCACTCCTTCTATTGGTACTTAGATACTTAATCACCTTTATATATATGCAATGAAATAGATTTCCTCTAGTTATGTATCTTGTCTACATCCAAGCAACTTTTAAAAGGTTACATATACTAGAAAAGAAAGGAGGGAGAAAAGATATGAAGCCTCTTTCGGTGAAAAATTTAGCAATGATTACGGCAGGCTATCTAGTGCACGGATCAGAGGATACACTGATTCAGCATGGGGCTTATCGATTAAAACAAGTGAAAAAGTCCAATACGGCCCTTTTTACAAGTAAACGTATTGTTAGTTGGAAAAGTCTTGAGCCACTTTCTCCTCTAGTGCTAGTGACCGATAGAGCATATCGGCCAAATGACATTCCCAACCACGTTATTATGATACAGGTAGCGAATGCAGAAGAGGCCTATTGGAAATTTGTTCATTTTTATCGTAACCAGTTTCATATTCCGATTGTCGCGATCACAGGTACATCAGGTAAAACAACGACAAAAGAGATGATTAAACATATTCTTTCTGCTGATCGGAAAGTAACTGCGACGACACTGAGCAGTAATTCTAGAACGGCCTCCTTGCAATATTTACTAGGCATTGAGGATGAAACCGAAGCTGCCGTCTTTGAAACAGCAGTTGGCTCACCAGGAGACGTCACGAATGCGGGGAAATATTTCAAACCGACAATCGGTATTATTACGAATATCGGAGCTCATCATTTAAATTATTGCAAAACATTAGAAGGCTATATTCAAGCAAAAGGAGAAATGCTAGATATCATTCATCCCAAAGGTACATTAATTATCAATGCAGAGGATGTAAATACGAAAAAACTAGATGTTACGAGATTTCGTGGGCGTTTGATCAAGGTGGGAAAGCATGACTCCTGTGATTTTCAAGCGAGCCATATCCACTACTATCAAAAAGGCATGAAATTTGTCCTGCATCATGATAGAAAAAGCTATGACATTCTTGTACCAGGGTTTGGGGAGCATCAGGTTTATAATGCTCTTGCTGCCATCGCAGCGGTCCACGATATGGGCGTGCCTATTCCAGTCGCAGCAAATCAGCTCCAATCATTCCGTCAATTGAAAAAACAATTGCAACTCTTTGAGGGCATTAATCATTCCATGATATTGGATGATACATGGAGTATTACAACCACTTCCTTAGAGGCAGCCTTAAAAGTGTTGAATGAGCTAGGTGATGGCAAGAAAAAGATCGCTGTTATTGGTACGATTACCGATTTAGGTTCGTGGGGCTACATTATTCATGAACAAGCGGGAGAATTAATTCGACGTATTGGCGTGGATGTTCTGATTACCATTGGAGAACACGCAAGGATTATGGCCGATCATGCAGTAAAGCTAGGATTTAGCGCACCTGTTTATACATTTAAAAATAGTACGCTCGTCTATCCGTTACTGCAGAGGATTGTGGATGAAAATACCATCATTCTCATAAAGGGAGATATGTATAGCAAACAGGTCTCTAAACTTGCAACGGAGCTAAAGCTAAAGCCTCCACCACCTGCTGATTAGCTTCTTTCAATATAGGATATTGACTGTGCCACATAGAAGAGCTTTCTAATAAGGTATAGTAATTGATCAAAAAGCAGCACGCTAGATCAAGAGAAGAAATAAGTCATCTACAAGATTGATAAAGAGAGGAGGCGTAGTACACTTGCAATCCATTAGTGTGCAGAAACTTAGGAATGTCCTACAGGGAAAGCTCCTTCACGGATCAGAACAATGGTCTGTTAAGCAGGCGATCTACTATAATCGGCATGATTTAACAAAAAGCCATTCGCTCCTGTTTGTTAGTCGAAACGATCAAATCAACTGGCAAGAGATTGATCGGAAAGGTCCATCTCTTATCGTATCCGATAAACCGTCTACAGAGTTAAAAAATGCGCTGGAGAATACAACCGTTTTACAAGTGAAAAGTGTTGCACAGGCATACTGGACATTTATCGAGTATTATCGTGGGCTCTTTGAAATTCCCGTTGTGGCTTTAACAGGCACTTGTGGTAAAACAACGACAAAAGAGATGTTAAAACATATTGCTAGTAAGCATTGGCAAGTGCAAGCATCCATCAGCAGTAAAAACGAGCCAAGGCAATCACTACCTTATTTAACGGGCATTGATGATAAAACACAAGCCGCTATCTTTGAATTAGGCTTAGGGAATACAGGGAATATTAAACATCAATGTATGATCTATCAACCAACTATCGGCATCATTACAAATATTGGCGTCCATCATCTAGATGGCTGTCTTAATTTAGAAGGCTATATTAAGGCCAAGTCAGAAATTGTGGAAGGTATTAAAGAAGATGGCACGTTAATCATCAATGCAGATGATGCCAATACCAAAAAAATCTCATTGAAAAGATTTAAGGGGAAGATTATCAAGTTTGGCTTACAGGATACGGCAGATTATAAGGCTTCGAATGTGGAATTTGCCAATACGGGCATGAAGTTTGTTTTAGAGGTAGCGGATAAAACGTACAATGTGTTTGTCCCTGGCTATGGAGAGCATCAGGTCTATAATGCCTTAGCCGCAATTGCAGCTAGTCACGAAATGGGGCTGACTATTCGTCAGGCGATCGCAGGGCTAAGAACGTTTAAACAGATGGCAAGACATTTAGAATTTACAACAGGTCTTGGGGACAGCACGATTATTGATGATACTTGGACAAATAACCCGACATCTGTAGAGGCAGCCTTAAAAGTGTTAGATACGGTAGGGAAAGACAAAAAGGTCATTCTTGTTTTAGGGGATATAAAGCGATTAGGTAATTTTGAAGAAAAATATCATCGCGAAATTGGCTCCATGGTAGCACTAAGAAAGATCGATACATTAATTACCATCGGCAAAAGGGCAGAGAAGATTGCGGATCAAGCTCAAAAAGATGGAACCAGTGCAGAGGTTCATACGTTTAAAGAGGTAGCGGGCGTTTTAGAAGTATTGAAGCCAAAGCTTGATGCAGACACGATTGTTTTAATTAAGGGACCGATGTCTAGTAGATCCATGATCGAATTTGCCAATAAACTTAAAAACTCTTTATAGAGAAAAAGGGTGTCTCAAAATGAATGAGACACCCAATTCTTACTTATTTTAAAACACGCCGAGCTGTTACAAACTTTTGTGCCCATGTTATGCTTAAACTTTGTTTCACAACAGTTCGTTGTCATATTAATATATTGATTACTCCCTATAATAGATCCTCGTTTGTGTGATTTCTATTGGTAGAGATGAATAATAAATCTACTTTTTGAAACTGAGATTTTTGAATACGTTTACCAACTAAAGCTTGTGTTTGCTAATTTATTCTTCAACTCAATACCATGTTTCTTAAAGACATAGTAAGTAAAACCTGTACTTGTAAAAGTCAGTACACTTAACAGGGCGTAGAGTTATTTAGTAGAGATAACACGCTTCGCAGTAATATAGTGTTGAGCATAATAATCAACAAATAATACTCTTGTCATGACACCATCGGAATTAGGGATGATGATACGGTGATCGCCTGCATAAATCCCTACAAGAGAAGGTTTTTTTGAACCTTTCACACTATTAAAGAAGACTAAATCACCCTTTTTCAAATTAGCACGCGCTACAGTTGATCCTTTGCTCATTAAACCGCTCAAAGAAGTTGATCCGAGTTTAACGCCACTTTTACGATAGATGAAATCGACAAATGCTGGAGCGGTAAAGCGTAGACTTGACTCTTTTGTTGTCGAGCTAATCGATACTTTATTTTTATAAGTCAGCGCATTCTCTACAATTTTATCGCCTTTTGTAGCAGGATTGGCAGATAGCAGAGTAGGTAATACTCTACGTGCAGATACATAGTTTTCCGTATAGTACGGCTTACTATTTAAATCAGAGATAACTATATTTTGTTTGGAATCAGCCATATGGATGATTTTATTGTCGCCAATATACATACCGACATGATCGGGATCAGTCCCTGTTTTTTTACTTTTAAAGAACACTAAATCGCCTTTTTGTAATTGGTTTCTTGCTACATAAGTCCCTTGCTGAATCATATAATTTTCGTTATACGTACCAAGGTCTACCCCATTTTTCTCGAAGATGTACATTAAAAATGAAGCACAAGAAAATTTGTATGGGTATGTAGGCTTGTAAACCGAATTGCTGTATGTTGCTTGCCCCATTAAGCTTTTACCAGTCTGAATTAATTGGTCTGCTTTTGCAGCTACCGCCTGTGCGTTGTTCTGAGCATTTGTTGTTGCAGCCTCTACTTGTATTGGCTGGATCGCTGTTTGCACCATTCCAAATGAACTAAATCCAATTGTTAATGCAAGTGTTGTAGATAAAAATCGTTTATTCATGTTGTGTAACCTCCTAAAGCATCTAGTAGGATTTCTCCTGTATACCTTTGCCATGGAAATAATCGTAGCATGAAAAAGTAGGGCTTCTGGGCGGTAAATGTTACCAGGATAGTTGAAGGGAGGGCTTCAACACTTGCTGTAAAAGGCTTTATCAAGGGAATTTACAGTTTTATTACAAATGTTTCAGTAAGATGTTATATGGAACAATTCCATGAAAAAAGCTGCCCTAAAATGAGGCAGCCTACACGATTTCCTGTATCATTTCTACGCGATTGCCAAAGGGATCACGGAATTCAAAGCGCTCGTAATGGGGAATAGGCACCGACTCGAGTATCTCGATTTGATGTGCGACGAGCTTCTTCCGCCAATACTGAATATCCGCTACTTGATACGCAATATGCGCCTTTGTGGTTAAACGATCGAAGCCATCCTCTGTCCCTACATGTACTTCCTGCTGACCAAGCTGTAGCCAAAATCCCCCGCGACCTTTGAGAGAGTCAGGCTTCTCTAATTCTTGAAGTCCTAAAACATGACAATAAAAATCCTTCCCCTGCTCCTCACAGCCTTTTGGAATTGTAATTTGCACATGATGTAAACCCATAATCATCTCATACCGCCTCCTTTTTTCTTAATTATAGAGTAATTTCTAAATATTTGAAATAGATGGGAGGATAGAGCTTAAACAGGTGGATAGAACTTCAAAAGTGAAGGATAGCGTTCTAAAACTGGCGGATAGAATCATCAAATTGAAGGATAGAGCTTAAACTGGCGGATAGAACTTCGAAAGTGAAGGATAGCGTTCTAAAACTGGCGGATAGAATCATCAAATTGAAGGATAGAGTTTAAACAGGTGGATAGAACTTCGAAAGTGAAGGATAGCGTTCTAAAATTGGCGGATAGAATTATCAAATTAAAGGATAGAGCTTAAACTAGCGGATAGAACTTCAAAAGTGAAGGATAGCGTTCTAAAACAGGCGGATAGAATCATCAAATTGAAGGATAGAGTTTAAACTAGCGGATAGAACTTCAAAAGTGAAGGATAGCATTCTAAAACTAGCGGATAGAATCTTCAAAAGTGAAGGATAGCGTTCTAAAACTGGCGGATAGAATCATCAAAGTGAAGGATAGAGTTTAAACTAGCGGATAGAACTTCGAAAGTGAGGGATAGCATTCTAAAACAGGCGGATAGAACTTCAAAAGTGAAGGATAGCGTTCTAAAACAGGCGGATAGAATCATCAAATTGAAGGATAGAGTTTAAACTAGCGGATAGAACTTCAAAAGTGAAGGATAGCGTTCTAAAACTGGCGGATAGAATCATCAAATTGAAGGATAGAGCTTAAACTGGCGGATAGAACTTCGAAAGTGAAGGATAGCATTCTAAAACTGGCGGATAGAATCATCAAATTGAAGGATAGAGCTTAAACTGGTGGATAGAACTTCGAAAGTAGAGGATAGCGCTTCAAATTAAGAGGATAAATCCTTACAAGAGAGGGATAGCGCTCTAAATGTGAAGAAAGCTGTTAAGATTTAATACTATGGTATAATAATAAAAACGGAATAATAGGATAGAGGTACAAATTAGATTTGTTTAAAAGGGAAGATCGGTGTGAATCCGACGCTGTCCCGCAACTGTAAATGGGAGCACATTTCAGAAGGCCACTGTTACAAAAAGTAATGGGAAGGTGAAAGGTGTGATGAGCATAAGCCAGGAGACCTGCCTTTATCTAGTACAGCCAAAAAACCTACGCGGATAGGGGGTGTTGAGTGTGACTAGAGAATTTCTCCTGCATGCTCATAGTACGATGATTGCTAAAAAGGGTGCTTCTATGTTTAATAGAAGGCTTCTTTCCATTTGGCGATCACCGTATTATGTCGTGTATTTGTCATAGTAGACATCTTTCTAATGAGGGAAAGATGTTTTTTTATGTAAAAAATTAAAGGAGCGGTCCACATGAATCCACAAGTTGTTGAGTACTATGAAAGCTTATTCAAATTTGAAATTATGCAAGAGCCTAAACCCTTGAAGGAGCTTGTCGAACAATATGTTGAGCATGATGCTACACATGAGCAATCTATTTTAGCAGCGTATGCGAATGTTTTGAAAGAATTAATAGGATAGAATGTTTGGCTACTTCGTTTTAATGAAGTAGCCATTTTTAATAAGCGCATGCTTTGACAATTAATAATAGTAGGCGTACAATTTCGTTGAACAATTGTTTTGAACGTTTGTTCAAAAAGAGGTGAGAACTATCGATCAAAAAGAAAAGAATAAAGAGGTAAAGGATCAAATTTTACAAGCGGCAAAAACCTTGTTTTCATCAAGGGGCTTTGATGGCACCACGGTGAGACAAATTTGTGAAGAAGCTGATGTGTCACTTGCACTTGTTTCCTATCATTTTGGTGGCAAGGAAAATGTCTTTAATGCATTATTTGAACCGCTACGCCACACCTTTATGAATGCTCATTATGATGTTCAAGATTCAATCGGTGCGCTTCGTAGCTTTTGTCGCAACTTTGTTCTTTACCGAATCCATGAGCATGAGTTAATTGATATTTTACAGCAAGAAATTGTTATGAATAGTCCAAGGCTTGAGATGCTAAAGGATGTGTTTTTACCTTCCTGGGAGCAGCTTCGGACGATTTTACTTGCTTGTCAGGAGCAGCAGACCATTCATTTTGAGTCACTTGATGTTGCATTGAACTTTATCATGGGGACGTTAATGTATTCCTTGAACAATCCCTTTTTAAACCGTTCTTCCTTACAAGCAACACCCGATCAGATAGCGGAGCTTGCAGTCAACTTCGTGTTCCATGGTCTTCAAACTAAATTATAAAAAGAAGGTAATAGGATGAAAGCAGCAAAATTTTACGGTGTAAAAGATATTCGAGTAGAGGAGGCACAACTGCCAGCACTAGAGGCAGGCATGGTGAAAGTAAAAGTTGCCTTTGCTGGAATTTGTGGCAGTGATTTACATGAATATGTGGGTGGAGCTTATGCATTCCGTACACAACCCGTATTAGGTCATGAATTTGCAGGTGTCGTTGTAGAGGTTGCAGAAGGCGTTACACATACCAAAGTAGGTGATCGTGTAGCAGTGGAGCCACCAATTCCATGTGGTAAATGTGATAATTGTCGACGTGGCTATTCCAACTTATGTAAACGTGGCCAATCTTATGGCTATACAATCTCAGGAGGATTTGCTGAATATGCAGTCGTACAAGAAGAAAATATTCACCTTCTTCCTGAGAATATGAGCTTAGAGCTAGGAGCACTTGTTGAACCTACAGCAGTAGCAGTACATGCAGTGCGTCAAAGTCAATTAAAGCTAGGCGATACAGCTGCTATTTTTGGTGCGGGTCCTATTGGATTATTGGTCTTGCAGGCTGTGAAGGCAGCGGGAGCAAGTGAAATTTTTGTCGTAGAGGTATCCGATGAACGACGTCAAAAAGCACTTGAATTAGGCGCGACCTATGTCATTAATCCAATTGATACGGATGCAGTAGCGTTTATTCGTGAAAAAACAGCTGGTGGGGTCGATGTTGCGTATGATGCAGCAGGTGTGCAAGCAACATTTACTAGCGGTGTGAGTGCTGTTCATCCAGGCGGCGAATTTAAAATCGTCAGCGTATGGGAAAGACCTGTAGAATTTAACCCCAATGCGGTGGTTTCTCCAGAGGTAAAAATCAGTGGCTCGTTCGCCTATGTGAATATTTTCCCTGAAGTGATTCGATTACTTGCTCGTGGTGTGATTGATGGACAAGCTGTTATCACAAGCCAAATTGCTTTAGAGGATATTGTGGAAAAAGGCTTTGAGGCTTTAACAAAGGATCGTAGCCAATGTAAAATTCTTGTAAATATGAATTTGTAATTTATTGAAATCATAGCCGAACTTGAGGTTTGGCTATGATTTTTTTGGCTACCTTAATAATATAATACCAATTGGAATACATTTGTTTGTCATAAAACTGCCTTTAGGACTTCATTCATATTTCACTTTTTATTTATATAATTAATCTGCTATAAATAGAGAGATTGGAGATTAAATATGAAAAATTTGCTTTATTCTAGATTTTGGCGGCTGCATTTTTTCGCAGCACTTTTTATTACGCCTTTATTGCTGTCTCTCACATTAAGTGGGATTGGTTATTTGTTTTTTACAGATGTAGAAAATCGCTTATATGACGATTATTTCTTTGGTGAGAGCCATAAGGAAGAGGTCTTAACAATTGATGAGGCCGTGGAAAAAGCGGAGGCGGCATTTTCAGGATACTCTACTACAAAAGTGATTAGGTTAGAGGAGCCTTATAATACACGTTTAACTTTATCAAATGGCACTAAACAAAAGTACGTATTTTTAGACGATCACAATCAAATGGTTGGTAGTCAGGATGCCGATTATACATTTTCAAATATTATGCGAAATACCCATAGCTCTCTCTTTATTGGTGGTACCTTTGTAAATTATTTAGTAGAGCTGGCAGCATGTTGGACGATCTTTTTATTACTGTCAGGGCTTTATATGACATTCCAAGGAAATCTCTTAAAGAAGGGCAAGTCGGAGAATAAGAGACAAAAAAGTAAGAGATTGCATGCGCTTGTTGGGACAATCATTACGATTCCGATGGTGATGTTCATCTCAACAGGGCTATTATGGTCTGCTTTTCAAGGTTCCATGCTAGCAGATATAGCTTCAGAAAATCCTACTTTTGGGTATCCATTGCTCCAACAAAAGCCACCAACGTCTGATGTCTCTGAAATACCATGGGCGACTCGTCAATTAGAGGCACCTACATCAGAAGGCGAACATGCACAACATCATGGCGGTGGAGCTGTCCGTTATACGAACGATAGCCAAATGACGATTGCTCAGCTTGAAAAAGAAATCAATTCGATGAATATCGCTAAGCCTTATTCAATTATTTATCCGTCAAACGGTGAGGGCGTCTATACAGTGGCGAAGGCTAGTAATTCTGGTGTAACAGGGCTAGATGTAAAACCTACAGCGGAAGCCACAATGTATTTTGATCAGTATAGTGGCAAGTTTATCGATCAAGTGAATTATGACGATTATGGCCCATTAGCTAAATTCTTTACATGGGGAATACCATTACATGAGGGGCATTTATTCGGCTGGCCAAATAAGCTATTAAATTTAGTGGTTTGTCTAGCCTTCCTAGCCGTAATCGTGTGGGGCATTCGCACTTGGATTTTGCGTAGAAAAAAAGGGGAGCTGTCTGCACCACCGCAAATTTCTCATAAAATGTCCATGCCATTCATCATTTTCCTTGTCATTTTAGGGATTATGATGCCACTATTTGGTGCGTCATTAATCGCTGTAGTATTAATTGAATTACTCATTTTAGGTTGGCAAACAAAGAAGAAGCTAAGAGCACAAGAAACGAAATAAAGCAAAGGGATACGGCACAGCAGGATTGTGCCGTATTTTTTTGTTTAGTTCATTTATTGGAACGCAATACTAAACTGAAGCGGTAAAAATGTTTATAGATTTTTCAGCATGATTTTATAAAGTTTTAAGATTTGTATGGTACATTGCTAGTAGTTTCAGCTTATTGGGGGAATGTAGATGTCAATTAAAACAAGGTTTTTGCTATCATATGTGGGTGTCATAATCATTGCCATCACGCTATTACTAGCAGCGGTTTTTCTTTTTTCCTTTGCCATCACTGGTGATATCAAAGCGATTGAGCATTTTTATAAAAAATCTTATGTCCAAAAGCCTTTGACGACGGTAGAGGAAAATGCATTTCTAGATTTAAAATTACTAGCTAAAAATAATCCCCAGCAGCTTTTAGATCTCGAACAGCTTGAACAAATCAATGCGCCTTCGATAGAGATTGTGGTACGAAAAGATCATCAAATTGTTTATTCAACACAGAAAGAGCATAAACAATTATTGCTTCAAAGCTTACCTGGTTTTGAAGCGACCAATATTAATTCTCGTGACACAATCATGATCAATCAAGCCTTTTATACGTATGTCAAATTTGATTTTTATTTTCCAGATCAAACAGAGGGTAGTATTTTTGTATTGCGAGAGGTTAGTTCCCATGCAGAGGTAACGAGGGAGCTGTTACCGATTCTTTTAGGTATTTTATTCGTTCTGTTTATGATGATTATTGGCTTTTTAAATTATTTAGTCTCAAGAAGTATTATTAAACCGATTTCGGCATTAAAGGAAGGAGCAGAACGTATTAAATCGGGCGACTTGGATTTTGAGATTGCGACCCACTCGAAGGATGAAATTGGTCAGCTGAATCGATCCTTCGAGGAAATGCGAGTCAAATTAAAAGAATCCATCCAACTTCAGCTTCAATATGAGGAAAATCGAAAGGAGCTCATCTCCAATATTTCCCATGATTTAAAAACGCCGATGACTTCCATTATCGGCTATGTGGAGGGCATTAAAGATGGTGTGGCGAATACAGAGGAAAAAATGGATAAATATTTAACTACTATCTATACAAAGGCAAAGGATATGGATGTATTAATTGATGAGCTATTCTTATTTTCTAAATTGGATTTAAAAAAGATTCCCTTCCAGATGGAAAGCGTCAATCTTCAGCAATATATGCATGATTATGTAGAGGATGCAAGCTTTGATTTTATTGCACGAGACATTCATTTACACTATATAGCAGAAGGCTCGCCGCTTTTGGCTATGGTGGACCGAGATAAATTAAGACGTGTCCTGACAAATCTTTTAAGCAACAGCGAAAAATATATGGATAAGCCGTATAAGCAAATTATTATTTCATTGCATGAGCGGGCTGAGGATGCGATTATTCAGGTAACAGATAATGGTGCAGGCATTGATCCTGTCGCATTGCCCTATATTTTTGATCGATTTTACCGTGCCGAGCCTTCACGTAATTCGCAAACAGGAGGCAGTGGCTTAGGGTTAGCCATTGCAAAACAAATTGTTGTTGAAATGGGCGGCGATATTTGGGCAAAGAGTGAACTAGCAAAGGGGACGAGCGTATTCATTTCATTGAAAAAGGCTGAGGAGAAGGTGAATTATCATGAAAAAAATTCTGCTAATTGAAGACGAAGTGAGCATAGCAGAGCTCCAACGAGATTATTTAGAGATTAATGGCTTTACAGTAGATATCCAACATCATGGAGAGGATGGGCTACAGCAGGCACTTAACGGCAATTATGATTTAATCATTTTGGATATTATGCTACCAGGCATAAGTGGCTTTGACATTTGTAAACAGATTCGAGCCGTACACAATATCCCCATTTTATTTGTTTCAGCTAAAAAGGAGGATATTGATAAAATTCGTGGTCTTGGACTAGGAGCGGATGATTATATTACAAAACCATTTAGTCCGAGTGAATTAGTGGCAAGGGTCAAGGCCCATTTATCGAGATATGAGCGTCTGGCGACCAATCAACAAACAAATCATATGATGTCCATTCATGGCATTACAATCGATACTTCGGCTAGAAAGGTGTTTGTCAATGGTGATGAGATTGCCTTTACAACGAAGGAATTTGATTTACTCGTCTTTTTTGTTAGACACCCCAATCAAGTATTGAGTAAGGAGCAGCTATATGAGCGAAACTGGGGCTATGAATCAGCTGCAGACGTTTCGACTGTCACTGTTCATATACGAAAGCTACGTGAAAAAATTGAACGAGAGCCAGCGCATCCCAAGTTTTTGGAAACAGTATGGGGTGCAGGCTATCGCTTCAATGTTTAAGTAAAACTACCTCGTCCTTGTGGCGGGGTAGTTTTTTTAGACTTTTTTAAGAATTCGTTAATGGGCAATTTAGCATTACCGCTTACACTGAGGAAAGAAAGGCGGTGTATTAAAATTGAAAAAAAGGCAGGCAGTTATCATTGCATTAACATTTTTACTTCAAGGGTGTGCCTCAATTGATACAGAAACAATACAGCATGATAAAGGTGGGAGTGAAGTGGTGGGAACAGAATGGGCGAGTGAGTTGCTCAAGGCAGCTGAAAGGGGAGATATCGATGGGCTTCAACATGCTTTGAAACAAAAAGGGGACATCAATGTACAAGATTCAACTAATCGAACAGCTTTGATGATAGCTACCTATAATCAGGATATAGAGGCAGCAAAATTATTAATAGAGGCAGGAGCAGATGTTAATATTCAGGATAATCAGCAAAATACGCCGTTTCTATATGCAGGTGCGGAAGGCTATCTGGCTATTTTAAAGATGACCATCCAAGCTGGTGCTGATCCGACTATTTTAAATCGATATGGGGGAACAGCGCTCATACCAGCAGCAGAGCATGGTCATGTGGAGGTCATCGAGGAGCTATTGAGCAATACCGATATTGACGTCAATCATGTGAATCATTTAGGCTGGACAGCCCTGATGGAGGCGATTGTCTTAAATAACGGCAATCCAACACAGCAAGCCGTAATACAACGACTCATTGAACATGGTGCTGATGTAAATATCCCCGATCAAAATAACGTAACACCACTGCAACATGCAAAACAGCGAGGCTTTAAAGAGATCGAACAAATTCTACTTGCTGCAGGCGCAAAATAACCCAAACTGTAGAGACGGCTCTCTACAGTTTTCTTAGTGTTGAAAAACAAAACAGTCAATTGAAAGGTAGAAATGGATTTCCGTTGCAGGCTACTTGCTTTCCTGTGGGCGAGCGCCGAATCGCTTCCTCCGCCACCGCTCCGTTTAGAGTTTCGCCTGTCTTGCTATCCCATGGGAGTCAAGCAGCCTTCCACTTCAACCCACTAACTTATTAGCAAAGGTTTTCAAATAAAGTGAAGGTGTTCACTACTCTTTATGAAGAGGTGTTGTCATGCATCACTTCTCCACATTGAAAATAAGAACTTATCCCCTCTAAGAATACAGTTAATGGACGATTTGATCGCTATGTTACTATAAAAAAGTAAAGACACTTTGCAGAATGGTTGATTGGAGTGGAGCCAGCGTCACTCCTAGGGGATTTAGCGTCACAGAGGAGACCCTGGAGCGAACGTAAGTGAGTGAAGCGGCTCATCGGACGCCCCTTGGAAAGGACGCTGGCGTAACGGAAATCAACCCCTCACCCTGCAAAGTTGCCTTTTCTGCCGTTGACATCATCTTTTTTCAACAACATGCAAACTGTAGAGACGGCTCTCTACAGTTTTTTTGTTCTTAAATTATTTTTCCTATTTTTTAATTCTTTTTTAATAGTTTATTTATTAGCAGTTTAGATATGGACTTTATGATAAATTTTGTAAACCAAATAACACCATAAAGGAGAGTACCACAAATGAAATTAAGAAAACGTATTGTTCCAGCAGCATTGGCTTTATCCGTATTATCAGCAGGTCTAGTAACCATAGGCGAGCCATTAAATGCAGAGGCAGCAAGCAATAAAGCAGTAGCAGAAAATGAGCAGGTAGCAAAAATTACAAACATCAAGCCATTAAATACAATGACACTACAAATTACATTTAATCAGCCCTTAGCAGCAGCTGATGTAGACCTAAATCATTTAGATGCTATAAAAAAACATTTTACGTTTAATGGAGATTTAGAGATTGTCAATGTGCCACGCTTAATGACAGGCGCTAAGAGTACATATATTGTACCAACAACATTCCAAGAAGATGATTTTATCTATACATTGAGCTATAAAGAGCAACGCAATAAAGTTTTTGAGGGCACAGATGAAAAGGTATATGTACGCAATGTGGAGCAAGTCACAAATGATACATTCACATTGGAATCCTTTCAGGAGGATGGCGTAGTAGATTATGCTAATATTATTGAAGCCTATCGCGCAGGTCGTGGAGATTTAGCATTTAGCTTAGATGGTCATAATCGAGATGCTAGCGGAAAACGCTTTGATGTTATTTCTTCCTTACGTGATCGCTTTGTGACGGTGAGAACAAGTGAGGGAGAAGAGTTTGTTGCTAATTATGTACCATTTACACAAGCAGCTGATGGCAGACAAGCTCCTCAATTTAGACTCCCTGCTGGCAAACTTTTAAAACCAGGTGTGACTTACCGTGTGTACGCACAATGGGCGGAAATAGATGTAAAGAGCTTTGTAGCGAAAGAAATCGTGCCATTCACTCTGCAATCAGCAAAAGCCATGGATGAAAAATCCTTTGAATTACAATTAAGAAACGATCCGCAATCTGATTTACTTGCTGGTCGAAGTGTAGCGTTAAAAGGCAATGATGGGAGTACATTGCAAGCACAATATCGTTATTCATCACGTAAAGGTGCTGTGGGCATTTTTGATCTAACGAATGGTGGTACGTTGAAAGCAAATGTCAGCTATACCGTAATCCCATTAAACAACTGGGCTATAGCAACAAATGTAGTTCTACAAGGACAATAAACGTTCTTTTGCTTAATAAAATAATGAATCTGTCATTTGAAACCTAATAAATGGAACGTATTTTATGCTAACATTGTAAAAATCTCGTCACAGCTGTGGCGAGATTCTTTTTATAGCCAGCCTTTTTCACCTGCTACCTGAGCGGCTTGCTGTCTGGATTCAACTTGTAGCTTCTGAATAGAGGTTGATAAATAATTGCGAATCGTGCCCTTCGTTAAAAATAATTGCTTACTAATTTCGTTTGTGGTCAAGCCTTTTTTGACTAGCTGAAGCACCGCAATTTCTCGCTCATTTAAAGGGTTTTGCTCCTTCATAAATAAGGAGGCGGCTAAATCCTTACTGACCACCTTTTCTCCCTGCATGATTTTTCGAATAGTAGCAATTAAATAATCGATGGGTTCATCTTTCAATAGATAGCCGTGTACCTCGCAATCCATTGCCTTCTGCAAATAGCCAGGACGTGCGAAGGTTGTCACAATCATCACCTTGCAAGGTAGGTTGGCCTGTTTAATTTTTTCAGCAAGCTCAAGCCCTGATAGATGGGGCATTTCAATATCGACTAGGCAAATATCTGGTGGCTCCTGCTGGATCAATTCCCATGCTTTTTGACCATCCGCCACCTCAGCGATGACCTCAATATCAGGCTCAAAGGCTAGTAGCGAAGTTAGGGCACCACGTAACATTTGTTGGTCTTCTGCTAGTAATACACGTATCATGTTAGAGGCTCCTTTCCATCTTGAATTGGTAGAGTAAGTGTGACGCTGGTGCCGATAGGTGTGTCACTTTCAATCAGGGCATAGCCTTGCAGCATATGCATTCTTTCTTTAATGGAGTGGATGCCATTCCCACGTCCCTGTGACTGTAAACCGATGCCATCGTCTTTCATCACAAGTGTATAGTGTCCAGCACAGCATTGAATGGTGAAATGGCATTTTTTTGCCTGACTATGCTTGAGAATATTCGTAGTCGTTTCTCGTACACATAGAGCAAGCATCGTTTCCTCCACACTAGAAAGTACGATTTGAGGACATTGATTGTCAAGGGTTGTCGTAATATTCGCGCTTTGTAAAAGCTGTTGGCAATGGACAAGCTCTGTTTGCAACGAAATAAAATTCATATCAGACACTAACTCACGTACCTGTTTTAAGGCGGTACGGGTAGTGGCTAATATGTCATGTAGCTCAGGCTTCACGCTTGAAGGATCTCGGTCAATCAGTTTGGTCGTTAGTTCGGTTTTTACTTTAATCATTGTGAGCGTATGGCCAATTGTATCATGAAGGTCTCTAGCGATCCGTTGTCGTTCCTCTTGCTGAACAAGCTGTGTATTAACGTCTGCTAGCTCAGCTTGCAGATTTTTCGACTTTTCCACAAAATAAATGAGTACCGGGAGCACTAGCTGAAACATCATAATCGGTACTAGCACCTGTGATTCCTTTGGTAAAAGGGAATCTGTTGTCATGGACAAAACCGTCAAAAACATGACAGCGATGGCAACAATCCCACAGGCAATATGCCATTTTGATTTCGCCCGTCCTAGCAAATCGGCAAAGGTAAAGCCAAAAATAAGCATAAAAGGATCGACAAAAATGCTAAGTAAGGCAATAAGAACAAAGGCTACTAGAGAGGCGACAAGTAGCCTCCAATCTCGATGCCATAAAGCGATGTAGAAGGCTATTAGATATAAAAGGAGCACTGTTATTTTCATAGCTAAGGGAAGGGAATGAGACCCGAGTACTAGCGCGAATAAGAAAATGACAGAAGCGGCATCAATGATTAAATAATGCTTAATTTGTTCTCTTGGATATATTTTTATTACTAGCACCATCCTTTGTTGCTTTACTGTGTCATCGCTTGAAGGGCTTTTTTACGAATCCATTCCATAGGGCCCATTTGAAATTGCTGTAGCCAAGCGAACGCTATAACAAGTTGTAAGATTGATAGAGATAGCCAAATACCAATGACAGTGATGCTATTGACTTGCCCACCTAAGCCAAGTCCCCAACCATAAAAAATAATCGACGCAAGCACGTTTTGGAGGACATAGCAGCTTAAAGACATTTTACCGACATGAGCAAAGCGCTGCCAAAGCCAGTCTAGCTTCTTATATTCTACCAGTTTACCTAAAATTCCAATATAGCCAATGGATAGAATAGGGGCACAAAGGTAGCGAACAGGTAAATCAAAAAGCCCACCAGGAATAAAAATAAGCAGATTGATAGGAAAACCAATGAATACACCGATTTTAAATAGCTTTTGTCTAGTTTGGCGTCCTTTGTCTGTTGGTGAAAATACCTCATTACGCATAAACTTCACGCCAAGTAAAAATAAAAAGACATTCATTGGGATAATAAATATTGCTTCTGAGCGATAAAATAAAAAGTTTGTAAGGCGATGCTGCACCTGCGCAAACCATGTGCCATGCTCATAGAGCTCAGTAACGGATGCCATACCATTTAAGGAAACACCAGCTCCTTGTAAGGTACTGATAAAAATAAGCAGGATCAATAGGATGTGAAAGCCACCAAAAAAATAAAAGGCTCCTGTCATGAACTTGTCACCCAAACGTACAATAAAAGCGACGATGAATGCTGTGACAGCATAGCTCATTAAAATATCATATTCCATCACCAGGGTGTAGTGCAGCAATCCCTCCAATCCTAAAAAGACGATAGTCCACAGATACACGCCAGGCCAAGCTGTACCTCTACGTAAGGCTTGCTGATATTTTAATTGTAAGCCTACCCCAAACATAATTGTTAATAATCCAAGTAGCTTACCATTAACGAAAAATAATACGATCATACGTAAAAAATCATTGAAGGACCACCAGCCAGAATAGTCACTTGTTGTGATATACGATAAATCGCCAAGATAAGCAAAAATCCAAATATTTGTGCCGAGCGTTCCTAAGACGGCAAAGCCTCTTAACATATCGATAAAGGGAAGTCTTTGTTGTGTTTGCATAAGTTCGATCACTCTTTCTTTTTTTTCTTACCTTAAGGATAAGAAAATCTCTTAAGAAAACCTATTCACACCAGTCAAAAAATCTTGATGACAGGTGTCATAAAGTTTGCTGTGACAGCACAAAAAACCAGCAACGCTTTTGCTGCTGGCTCATTACTTTGTACAGGTATAGATGCGATAGTCTAAAATATTTTCGTATTTTTCATTCATGGCAATATGCTGATCCATGATTTCATAGAACTCGGATTCCATATGTGAGGAAACTTGAAATTCAGGCTTGGATGAGATGGATTTATTTTTTTGTATACGTATTTCATAAAAGCCAGCCTGATGTAGGAGTCTTACCCAATCCTTTTTCATGAGGAGAGACTGAAAGCCGTAAAATTGTTGTATGTCGTCTGTAAGTTCGGTGCGAAGTGTTTTGGGAATGGTGAATTCTATAGCAATGAAGCGACCACCTTTCTTTAATAAACGATAAATTTCCTGCAAAGCCTGCTGCAAATTAACAAAGGCCAGAACCGACTCAGCTAGAATCAAGTCAAATGACTCGCTCCCTAAGGAGGTTTGTTCAATAGAGCCTTGTATAAGTTTGACAGGTAGACGGGCTTTATGCATACGCTGACGAGCCTTTTCTATCATGATGGGCTGAATATCGAGACCTGTGACGTTTGCTTGATAGGAAGATGCTAAATAAGCAGCCGTTTGTCCTGTACCACATCCCACATCTAAAATATATGCGTTTTGCTCAATATTCTCTGCTTGCAAGACAGCCTTTGATAGATTAATGCCCCCAGGATGGGCGCCTCCAATCCCGAACTTAGCTAAAAAGGTAAGATAATGAGAGTCTTGAATAGTACCACCTTCTTTTTTCTTATAGTATGACAGGGAAACTAGTATGGTTCCCTTATTATTTTTAACCCCTTCTTCAAAAGTCTAATTCGCTATAAAAATTTCCACATATACTAGTTAGAAGGCTTTCCGATAGGGGGTGTATAAATGCCATATTTTCAGCCGAATGCTAGAAGAGGTCCATACCCGCCAAACAACAGGCAATATTTTGGCCCACCTTTTCGAGGTAGAATGGTGCAACCATACTATTCTCCCAATCCACAACAGCAAGGCTCTAGATTAGGAAATTTACCAGATCATTTAAATACAATTATGGGGCATGCTGGGACAATAAAAAATGGAGTAAATATGTTGAGACAGATGGGAGCGCTATTAAGTTTATTTAGATAAAAACTAGAAACCCTCTTAAGATCATGATCTTAAGAGGGTTATATTTAGGTTTAGTGAGCTGGAGCAAATTGCTTTTCGATAATTGAGCGATTTTTCTCTTTAAATAACTCATTATGTGAGGACACCATGCCATGACGATAGGCAGTTGGTTCTAAATACGTTTTAATAGAATTGACCGCATTGGCTGCATCTTGGAATGTCCCAAGTAGCAAATTGATTTTTCCATCAAATGATAAAATATCACCCGCAGCAAAAATACCAGGATGGGCTGTTTCACCTGTTGCTTTTCCTTCAAAATAATAATCATCCTTTTTCGGAATGGCAATGGCCTCATCAAATGCAAGAGACGCCTCACGATTATAGCCATGACTGACAATCACCTCATCGATTTGACGCGTATAACTTTGCTTTGTTAGCGTATTCTCGCATGTCACTAATTGAATAGCCGTTTTATCAGCATTTGCGGAAAGCTTTGTAATGGTTGTATTACACTCAATGCGCACACCTGCTTTCAGTGCTTCCTGTACAGTGGCTTCGTGCGCTGATAAATGCTCTTTGCGGTAAACAACCGTTACACTTTTAGCAATCGGTCTTAATTCAACAGCCCAATCAATGGCTGCATTACCACCGCCTGAGATGATGATATCCTTATCGACAAAACGTTTATACGATTGCACAGTGTAATGTAGATTGGACATTTCATATTTTTCAGCGCCTTCAAGTGTTAGCTTTTGAGGGCTAATAATGCCTCCACCTACAGCTAGTAGCACCGTTTTAGAATAATGCTTTTCACCAGCTGCTGTATGTATCACAAAAATATCATCATGACGTTCAATTAAATCCACTTTTGTATCTGTCAAAATAGTAGGATCAAATGTTTTGGCTTGCTCGATTAATTGTTTAACAAATTGATCGCCCAAAACAGGTGGATGTCCCCCGATATCCCATATCAGCTTTTCTGGATAAAGTAAGACTTTTCCGCCAAGCTGTGGTTGACTTTCTACTAATTTTGTTTTTAAACCACGTAAACCACTATAAAAGGCACTGTATAAGCCAGCTGGACCTCCGCCAATAATTGTCACATCATACACCTGTTGCATTTTTGTTGCCACTTCCTTAATAAATAGTAAAAAAGTAATTGACAAAATCTTATCAAAAAACTAGACTTATTTTTATTGATAATGATTATCATTTTTAATAGTGCTTATCATAGCACGGAATGAAGTAAAAAGAAAGAGAGGGTCCGAATTGCGTTTAGAAGTTGAATCGATTCGTGTTGGTTATGACGATAAAACGATTGTGCATGATTTATCGCTGCAAATTCCAGATGGCAAAATCACAACCATCATTGGTTCAAATGGTTGTGGAAAGTCTACCTTATTAAAGGCCATTACACGTATATTAAAGCATGAGAGTGGACAGGTCATATTAGATGGTCAAAATATTTCCAAGATGAAAACAAAAGAATTGGCAAAAGAGCTGGCAATCTTACCACAGAGTCCAGAAAGTGCACATGGTTTAACAGTGGAAGAGCTTGTATCCTACGGTCGATTTCCCTATCAAAAGGGCTTTGGTAATTTATCACAAAAAGATAAAGAGGTCATTGACTGGGCTTTACAAGTGACAAAAACAGAAGACTTCCGCTTGCAATCTGTAGATGCTTTATCAGGTGGACAGCGTCAACGAGTATGGATTGCAATGTCTCTAGCTCAAGAAACCGATATTATATTCTTAGATGAGCCGACAACGTATTTAGATATGGCACATCAATTAGAGGTTTTAGAGTTACTCTACAAGCTGAATGAAGAACAAGGGCGTACGATTGTTATGGTCCTCCATGATTTAAATCAAGCGGCACGTTTTTCAGATTATATTGTAGCGCTTTCACAAGGAAAGCTTGTAAAATTCGGAACGGCTGAAGAAGTGATGGTTCCAGAAGTATTAAAAAAAGTATTTAATATAGATGCAGTAATTGGCAAAGATCCACGAACAAACAAACCAATGTGCATTACATATGACTTATTACAAACCGTTTAAAGGAGAATGAATGACAATGAAGAAGTGGTTATTACCAATGTTTATGATGCTCGTACTCGTACTTGCAGCGTGCGGCAATAAAGAAGAGAAAGCAGAAAAGACTGATGAAGGCTCGAAAGAAGCGACTTCAGCACAAACAATTACTTATCAATCTGAAGCAGGTCCAATTGAAGTACCAGCAAACCCTAAACGTGTAGTTGTATTATCTTCTTTTGTAGGGGATTTATTACAGCTGGATGTTGATGTTGTCGGTGTAGACGCATGGGCAGCAAAAAATCCAAACTTTGAAGATGCAATTAAAGACGCTGTCGTTGTTGAAAATACCGATATTGAAAAAATTCTTGAGCTAGAGCCAGATTTAATTATTGGCTTAAATGGTATTGAAAATGCTGATAAATTAGCAGAAATCGCGCCAACTGTATTATTTACGTATGGTAAAGTAGACTATTTACAGCAATTTATTGAAATCGGTAAAGTTGTGAATAAAGAAAAAGAAGCAACTGCTTGGGTAGCAGATTTTAAAGCACGTGCAGCAGAAGCTGGTAAAAAAATTAAAGAAAAAATCGGTGAAGATGCGACTGTAACAGTAGCAGAGAACTTTAATAAACAGTTCTATATTTATGGCGATAACTGGGGTCGTGGAACAGAGATTTTATATCAGGAAATGGGCTTGAAAATGCCTGAGAAAGTAAAAGAGACAGCGTTAGAGCCTGGCTACTATGCCATTTCTCAAGAAGTTTTAGGGGAATATGCAGGTGACTACGTGATCTTCAGTATGTTCCAAGATCAAGATAATTCCTTTACAGATGCAGCATGGTTTAAAGATTTAGAAGCAGTGAAAAATGGTCATTTATTTGAAGTGAATGCGAATGCCTTTTACTTCAATGATCCGATCACATTAGAACATCAATTGAAGTTCTTTGAAGAGAAATTTTTACAATAATTAGTAGAGAGTAGCGAAGGCAAATGACAAAGTTTCGAAAGCTTCCATTTTGGCTTCAGATATTGCTTGCATTGCTTGTATTAATTGGTACTGCCAGTATCTCATTGTGCTTAGGGGCAGCGAATACAAGTATTCAAGATGTCTTTCAAGCAATTGTCGGACAAAGTGGAGGTAAACATTACACGATTTTACGTGAAATTCGATTTCCTCGTATCATTGCAGCTATTTTTGTTGGAAGTGCGCTCGCTGTTGCTGGGGCGATTATGCAAGGGGTTACACGAAATCCGTTAGCTGATCCAGGGCTGCTTGGTTTAACGGCAGGGGCAAATGCTGCCCTTGCTTTAACAATGGCATTTATCCCTAAATTCTCGTATTATACGTTAATTTTAGCCTGCTTTATTGGCGCTGGAATTGGAATGATGTTAGTTTATGGGATTGGTGCCTCTACTAAAAAAGGCTTTTCCCCTTTAAAGCTTGTTTTAGCTGGTGCAGCTGTCACAGCATTATTACAGGCAATTGCTGAGGGGACAGGCATTTTATTTCAAATCTCCAAAGATGTTTCGATGTGGACAAGTGGCGGTTTCATTGGCACGACATGGCAGGCTTTATTGATCGTACCCGTTATTATTATTGGCTTACTGCTTTCATTTGCGTTTAGTCGTCAATTAACGATTTTAAGCTTAAATGAGGAAGTAGCAGTGGGCGTTGGACAAAACACTACACTCGTAAAGGGTGTCATGATGTTCGTTGTGGTTATTCTGGCTGGCTCTGCTGTGGCTCTCGTAGGGAATCTAGCTTTTGTTGGCTTAATGGTGCCGCATATTGTCCGTGCGTTTGTAGGGACAGACTATCGTTATGTCTTACCCATGAGCGCCATTGTTGGTGGCTGGTTTATGGTGTTGGCTGATTTTGCAGGGCGCATGATTAACGCACCTTATGAAACACCAGTTGTCGCCATTATTTCAATTTTAGGTCTTCCATTCTTCCTACTATTAGTGCGGAAGGGAGGACGTCAATTTGTTTAAAGAAGGTCGCAGAAAACAACGTAAATGGTTACTCATATGGCTTGTGGTAACCTTGTTCATTTTTATTTTAGGGATTTCATTAGGTGCTGCTTCGGTATCTATTGACCGCATTCTTCCAACCTTACTGGGCGATGGTAGTTTTAAGGAGTCCTTCGTGCTTTTTTCAGTCCGTTTACCAAGAATGTTTGTGCTAGCGGCTGCGGGTATGGCATTAGCATTGGCAGGGGCCGTATTGCAGGGCGTAACCCGCAATGATTTAGCAGACCCAGGAATTATTGGTATAAGTGCTGGCGCAGGTGTTGGGATTACTGTCTTTTATTTACTAGTAGATGGCGACCTTCCTCACTTTGCCTATATTTTACCGATTGTCGGCTTTTGTAGTGCCTTAGTAACAGCACTGGGCATTTACTTTTTCTCTTATCAGCGTAATAAGGGTGTCCATCCTGTGCAGTTTATTTTAGTAGGGGTAGGCGTAGCATCAGCCTTATCAGGGGTCATGATGGTATTAATATCCTCTGCTGAGCGGAGTGATGTACAATTTATTGCACAATGGCTAGCCGGAAATGTGTGGGGCACAGATTGGCCATTTTTCTGGGCGCTAATGCCTTGGCTTGTACTGGGCATCCCTTACATTTTCTATAAAGCCAACGTTTTAAATGTCTTGGCCATGACGGAGCAAACAGCAGTCGGTCTTGGTATGAACATTGGGCGAGAACGTTTCCGATTATTAATTGTTGCGGTTGCATTAGCGGCTGCCGCGGTATCCGTAACAGGTGGTGTAGCCTTCATCGGTTTGATGGCTCCCCATATTGCAAAACAGCTCGTTGGTCCGCGCTACCAATTCTTTTTACCACTGACGCTTTTCATTGGCGCAAGCTTGCTAATGCTGGCTGATACCATCGGACGTGTTGCTATTGCAAGTGCAACGGTTCCTGCTGGGATTGTTGTTGCATTTATTGGCGCACCCTACTTTTTGTATTTATTGCGTAAAAATGTGTAGGCACGTATTAGTTATTGCTCACAAAAACAGTCTTTCGATCTAATAAAAATTATGAAAAGAAGATTTTACATCATCTACCTTTCAAGTTTTTGAGAACCTCATTTATTGAGGTTCTTTTTTTGTATAATCAGAACAGGAGGTGAATACATGATTCTATTAGCACGACAACCATCGGATTTGCAAAAAATACTAGAGGTGGTGCTCCGTAGATTGCCACAGACGCATAATAACTACGCCTATTATGGTGAACGTTTGAGCCGTGTCCAAGCAGGTCTTGCGGGGGAACAGCGTGTTGATGCAGAATGGCTCGAAATCGATTTACCAACCCCACATTATTTTCTACATGATTTTCAAACCACAAATAGCTACGGATCTACCTATCAAATGGATACTATCTTTCTCTGCCCACATTTTTTACTTATTCTTGAAATCAAAAATATAACAGGAAATCTCTCATATGATGTCCCTTTTGCGCAGTTTACACGGACAACATTGGATGGCACGGTGGAAGGAATGACTGATCCATTTGTTCAGCTGGATCGGCATGTCATATGGATGAAAAAGCTTCTACTGCGAGAACATTTCGAATTACCTATTGTACATGCAGTAGTGCTGGCAACGAAAAATGGCATTTTAACAAAGGGTTTTGAGGGGCAACCTATATTTCATGTAAAAGGGTTACGATTTCATCTACAAAAATGGATAGAGCATTATCAACCTAGAGAAAGAGTTGATCTTTTACAATTAGCCAACCTTCTATTATCCCTGCACACAAAGTTGAAAAAAGAAGTAGAGGTGCCGCTCAAGGAAATAGCGAAAGGTGTGCTATGTCCACAGTGCGACTCGGGCAGCGTTTAAAGTATCACTATAAGAAATGGATTTGCCCTCGCTGTGGATTGGTGGACGATGATGCATTGGTTCGAAATTAGAGGACTACAGGTTACTAGTCGGGCAGCAGGTAACCAATCGAAGCTTCCGCGAATTCTTTGGCATTGACTCTCCCGATTTAGCGTATAAGTTGTTGCAGCAACTCCCATTAAAAGCGGAGGGTGTCAAAAAGCATCGGAAATATTGGATTAAGGAATAAAGAGCTAAGAGCTACAATTCAAGCGGTCTGAATTGTAGCTTTTAGTGTTGTAGAGGGAAAGGGCGCTTGAAGTAGGTGGATAGAATGCTGAAAGTGACGGATAGAACAAGGAAAGTAGCGGATAGAACGCGCAAAGTGGTGGATAGAGCAGAGAAAGCGGAGGATACGCTTTGTGTAGGTGGATAGAATGCTGAAAGTGACGGATAGAGCAAGGAAAGTAGCGGATAGAACGCGCAAAGTGGTGGATAGAGCAGAGAAAGTGGAGGATACGCTTCGTGTAGGCGGATAGAATGCTGAAAGTGACGGATAGAGCAAGGGAAGTAGCGGATAGAACGCGCAAAGTGGTGGATAGAGCAGAGAAAGTGGAGGATACGCTTCGTGTAGGTGGATAGAATGCTGAAAGTAGCGGATAGAACGTGCAAAGTGGTGGATAGATCAGAGAAAGCGTAGGATACGCTTCGTGTAGGTGGATAGAATGCTGAAAGTGACGGATAGAACAAGGAAAGTAGCGGATAGAACGCGCAAAGTGAAGGATACCACTCTCACAAGCAATCATCCCGCTTTAGCGGTGTTTCGCTTATTTCCTACTAGACAAATAGAGTTTTTAGGTATATAGTTAGCTAGGCTAACTAATTTAAAAGGAAGTGATAGTGTGACAATTGAACAGGATTTTTTTAATCAGTACCGCTTAATGTATCGGCCGTTTATTAATCAGCTGAATGTGCAGCTTGAACCCTATCAGTTATATAGCTCGCAGTGGGCAGTGCTTCGTTTCTTGAATGATAAGGGTCCACATTCATTTGTGGATATCGCGAATTTCATGTCTATAGAGAAGCCAAGTGTCACAAAGCTTGTACATAAACTTGTGGAGCTAGGCTATGTGGAAACGATGGCGGGCAAGGATAAGCGGGAAAAGCTCGTACACCTAACAATGCATGGGGAAGAGCTTGTGCAGGAAATAAAGTCGCATCTAAATCCGTTTTTTGAGCAGGCTTTGGCTGGCGTGCCAAAGCAGGATATTGACATTGCGACACAGGTTTTAGCAAGAATTTGTATGAATATCAATCAATAGGAGAGAGTAACGTGGAAGCAACCAGAAAGAAACTATGGACAAAGGATTTTTTAATTGTCTCACTTATTAATTTTACCATTACGTTAATCTTTTATTTATTAATGGTGACGATAGCAGCATATGCGGTGGAGCATTTTAATGCCTCTACAAGTACAGCAGGGCTTGTATCAAGTATTTTTATTATCGGGACACTATTCGGTCGTCTTGGGACAGGGCGAATTATTGGAGACTGGGGTAGCAAAAAGACATTATTTTGTGGACTGCTATTATTTATGCTATCAACAATGTCTTATTTTATAGCAGGCAATTTACCGCTGCTGATGATCAATCGTTTAGTACAGGGGATTGCACTAGGGATTGCAAGTACAGCAACAGGTACCATTATTGCACAAATTTTACCAGCTGAGCGTCGTGGAGAAGGGATTGGTTATTATAGCTTAAGCGCCATTTTAGCCACAGCCATTGGTCCATTTATTGGCATATTATTAACACAGCTGTTTGCAGATTATCGTATGATTTTTGCAGTTGATTCTGTGTTAGCGATTATTTGTTTCTTTATGTATTACATTGTGACCGTGCCAGATGCACCGAAAAAGGCGAAGGATACAGCTGTAAAGGCTGGCTTTAAAGTGACGAACTTTATTGAAATGCGCGCAGTACCGATTGCCTTTGTGGCACTTGTGATTGGCTTTGCTTATTCAGGTGTGATGTCGTTTATGACGTTTTATGCAAAGGAGCTAGATTTAGTATCAGCAGGTAGCTACTTCTTTATTATCTATGCCATTGTCATTTTGGCTACACGTCCATTTACAGGGAAATTGCTTGATACAAGAGGGGCGAATATAATTATTTATCCATGCTTAGTGTTGTTTGCCATTGGCATGTATGCCTTTAGCTCAGCAACAACTACGCTTGCCTTTTTAATCGCTGCGGCTTGTATCGGAATTGGCTATGGAAACTTCAACTCAGTGGCACAGGCGATTGCCATCAAAGTAACTCCAAATGAGCGTTTAGGACTTGCGACATCTACGTATTTTATTTTTTATGATTTAGGGTTAGGCGTCGGGCCTTATTTCTTAGGCTTATTTGTACCATCTATGGGCTACAGCTCGATTTTCTTCTCAATGGTCTTTGTCATTTTAGGGTCGATTGTGCTTTATTACCTTTTACATGGAAAACATGAAAATTTGAAACAAGCAAAAATTTTGTAGATTAGAATCATTATATTGTAGAAAAAACGTCTTTTTTCTAGTTGTTTGTAAAGAATAACTGAAAAATGACGTTTTTTTCTATTTACAAAAATAGTTGTTGCAATGGATGATGATAATCATTATCATCACAATATAAAACAATTTCGGAAGTAGGTACGAAGTATGAATAACAAAGCATTTTTGTCGGTATTAGTAGCAGGAGGCATTTTAATGGCTGGCTGTGGCAATACAGAAGAAGTAAAAAAAGAAGATAAGCCAGCAACTGAACAGGCGGAGCAAGCAACAAAAGAGGTGGATTTATCTGCTGAACTATCGACCTATCAACAATTTGCGTTAGAGCAAATGGATCAATTTTTACTAGACACAGAGAAATTTGTGAACCTATTCAAAGCGGGTGATATTGAAGGGGCAAAGGCAGCGTATGCGCCAGCACGTATGTATTTTGAACGTTCTGAGCCAATCGCGGAAAGCTTTGGTGATCTTGACCCTCGCATTGATGGACGTTTAGCAGATATCCAAGAAGAAGGTAAAGGTGAGGAGGAATGGTCAGGCTACCATAAGCTTGAGTATGCACTTTGGGAAGAAAATACAACAAAAGGTTATGAGGCTGTAGCAGATCAGCTTCTTGCAGATACGAAGGAATTGCATGCACTTGTACAAACAGTGGAAGTGACACCTGACTTAATGATTACAGGTGCAGTAGATTTATTAAATGAAGTATCAACATCTAAAATTACAGGTGAGGAAGAAATTTACTCTCACACAGACCTGTATGATTTTAAAGCAAATATTGAAGGCGCAGAAAAAATCTTTGAGATTTTACGCTCAAAATTAGAAGCGAAAGATTCCTCATTAGTGGCAACACTTGATGAAAAATTCAAAGCAGTGGACGATTTATTAGCACAGCATGCAACGGCTAATGGTGGCTATGTATCCTATGAGGAATTAACGGAGGAAAATACGAAAGCACTTGCAGCAGCAGTGAATCAGCTTGGAGAACCATTAAGTCAAATGGGAATCATTTTGGAGTGAACATAAACAATGACAACGTCAAACGAGGAAAAATTTATTCATAAAAAAATTTCTAGACGTGATATGTTAAAGCTAACAGGTATCGGGGTGGCAGGTGTTGCCATCGGTGCCTCTGGCTTGGGTGGTGTCATGAAAGCAATGGGCTATGATGTCTTTGAGCCAGTAGCAGATAGCACGACGGCTAGCAATAAGGTCAATTTCTATGGCAAGCATCAGTCAGGTATTGTGACACCTGTACAGACGAATATTTATTTTGCTTCTTTAGATGTATTAGTGACATCAAAGAAGGAACTACAAGCGTTGTTCCAGCAATGGACACCCCTTATTGTGCGTTTAATGAATGGTGAAGCCATGGTCGATGTATCGACAAATTCAAGAGTGCCAACTGGAGATACAGGAGAGGCAGAGGGCTTAGATGCATCAAATCTATCCATTACCATTGGTGTTGGGCCATCATTATTCGATAAACTGGGCATGCAGCATTTAAAACCAGCGGAGCTAAAGGATTTACCACATTTTCCTAAAGATCAGCTACAGAAAGAATATACAGGTGGTGATTTGTGTATTCAGGCCTGTGCAGATGATCCGCAGGTGGCCTTCCATGCTGTTCGTAATCTAGTACGAGCTGCTTCAGGTAAAGTAGAAATTAAATGGTCGCAGGCGGGCTTTAACTCGTTTCCAGCTGGTGGAGGAACACCACGAAACCTCTTCGCCTTCAAGGATGGTACGGTAAATCCAGCGATTACCGATGAAAAAGACTTAAATGAGGTCGTGTGGGTGGATAAAGGCTGGCTAAAGGGCGGCTCTTATTTAATCGCGCGTAAAGTTCAAATGCATCTTGAAACGTGGGATCGTACATCATTGAAAGATCAAGAGGCAACATTTGGCCGTTACCGTGACAGTGGCGCACCATTTGGCAAAACAAAGGAATTCGATGATTTTGATGTTGAGGCAAAGGATGAGAAGGGCAATTATATTATGCCTGATACATCACATGTCCATTTAGCACGGAAATCCGGTGCGCGTATTTTGCGACGCTCCTATTCCTATGCATCTGGCGTGATGTCGAATACAGGGACCCATGATGCGGGTCTTATCTTTATCTCTTTTCAAAAAGACCCAGCCCAATTTACAACAATCCAAAATAGCTTAGGGCGTATGGATAAAATGAATGAGTACATTACCCATCGAGGCAGTGCCGTGTTTGCTTGCTTCCCTGGTGTACAAAAGGGGAGTTATTTAGGTGAAGCACTTTTTAACGCGCTGTAGTATTGTAATCGCCCTTATGCTGACTTTAGCTTTACCTGTGCACGCTGCGCAATCCTATAGTCATCTATATATTGCGATTAGTGATGCACTGATGAATACAAAGCAGGATAAAGAGGCGGAGGCCAAGCAGGCACTTGAACAATTTGCTGTGGATTGGGCTAAAGTATCTTCTGATCAAACTGAGGCAAAAACCAAGATCGATGAAATTCTTCAGCAGGCCACAGAGGCAACTTCCAAGGAAGAACGCTTAAAGGCGTTGTCGGCTCTATCGAATGCATTACGTGATCTAGAAAAGCTTGAAAATCCTGTAGATGAAGCGGCACAACGAGCGGACTTTGGCCAAAAATTTAAGCCAATAATGGCAGACTTTGAAAAGGCTTTAGCAAGTGGTGATAGTGAAGCTATTGATGAAGCTTATAAAGACTTTAATAGTAAATGGAAAAAAGTAGAGCGACCTGTGCGTGAGCAAAGTATTGCAATGTATGGGCAAATCGAAACACAAATGGCGTTTTTACGTATTGCGATTTCAGCTGAGGAACCAGATATCGCTTTAATGAAAACGCAATTTGCTGAGTTGCAAAAAACCATTGAGGATTTTGTAGCTGGTAAGGATACAGCGGAAGTAGTAGAAGGTAACTATTCCTTAGCAACATTGCTCGCCTATATTGACGAGGCACAAGATCTAATTGATGCTGGTGATTATCAGGCTGCTTCTAATAAAGTACGCGAATTTATTACGATATGGCCAAGGGTAGAAATTGAAATCTCCACACGTAATGGCAGTCTTTATACGAAAATTGAAAGTGATATGCCGATTATTGCGAGTGATTTATTAAAATCAAACGTCGATCAGCAAGCCATTACCAAACAATTAAATACATTCCGTACTGAAATTGAGCTGATTCAAGGGGATTCCGATTACACAATTTGGGACGCTGCGTTAATTTTATTACGTGAAGGGCTAGAGGCATTACTCATTATTTTAGCCTTAGTATCATTCCTTGAAAAATCAGGACAGAAGAAGATGCGGAAATGGATTTATATTGGCGCATTTGCGGGTGTGCTAATATCAGCCATTGCAGCCATCCTTATGTCGACCATTTTGAATTCAGCTACGATTGATACGAATCGAGAATTAATGGAAGGCTATGTGGGCTTACTAGCAGCAGCTATGATGATTGGTGTTGGCATTTGGCTGCATAGTAAATCGAACGTAGTCAGCTGGAATCGCTACATTTCCAAGCAAATGGGCCATGCGATTTCTAGTGGCTCTCTTGTAGCGATGGCCGCTATTAGCTTCTTATCGGTCTTCCGTGAAGGGGCAGAAACACTTGTCTTTTATGCGGGCATTGCACCAAAAATGGAGACTGCGCAATTTATCCTTGGGATTGTTGTGGCATTGGTCATACTAGCAGTGCTGGCTATTGTGTTATTTAAAGCAAGTGGCAAAATCCCTATTCACAAATTCTTTGCCGTAGCGACGATTTTAATTTACGTATTAGCCTTTAAAATTATTGGTGTCAGTCTGCATACATTGCAGCTAAATAATCACCTACCAACAACGATTGTCGATGGCTTGCCAGTCATAAGCTTGATTGGCTTCTATCCAACTGTAGAAACAATGATAGGTCAAGCTATTTTACTAGTGTTAGTGGTAGCGACTATCATCTATAAAAAGAAACAAGCTTAGCAAAAAGGTAGATGACCGAAAATGTCATCTACCTTTTTTATTGCCAATGGGCAGGTCGCTTTATATAGGTTGGTAATTTCGTATAGCGATCACCCTGTGCAGCATTGATTTGCATTTGGGTTAAAAACATACTTGTTGAAAGGTCTGCGCCGCACAAATTGGCATCCCGCAAATCCGCCCCAATAAAGTCTACCTCTCGTAAATTAGCATCTTGTAAATTGGCCGCAATTAAATAGCCACCACGAAGGTCCGTTCCACGTAAATCCTTGCCCTTTAAATTTTTGCCCATCCAATCAGCTCCACGCTGATTCAATTGTCTAGAGTTTTTCCCTTTTATGCGATGTTGACGAACTTGTTCACTTGTTTGTAGCAATAATGCATTGACAGGTACACGAATAGCCACGATATCTAGTGCTAATAAGGCATTTGCATCTAATTCGGTTGTTTGTTGGAGCAATTCCAATTCAGCTTGAAGCTGCCCAGAAAGGTCGTGATCCACTTGATACGACAATGCCTCCGCTACATACGCAATCATTTCGTAAAGCTGTTCCATAATGGGGAAAACGCGAAACATCTTGTCAGCATGCTCACGGGATTGTCGCCAATCTTGCCCCTGAAACGTAACTTGGGAAACCTGCTGTCCTGCACCTAAGCAATCAAAAACAGTACAGCCTTTGAAGCCTGTTTCTCTTAGCTGGCTATGAATGTGACAGCTATAGTTTTCTCGCAAATTAGGGCAGGGAGAGCCTGCGGGTTTGTTGATGGCAAAGTCACTTGATGCCACAATATTTAAAGCCGTACAGCATAAGCCAAAACAGTTTTGACAATCGGCCTGTAAGCTCTCACGGATGTTGATGCTAACTGATGAATCTCTATTTGTCACATTTGACATCGTTAATTTCCTCTCTTACCTTCTAAACTTAGTTTTATATTATCACTAAAAAGGTTGTAGTTGAAATAGAGAGAAAATGGTTTTTTGAAAGATCATAGGGGATATGGTATTCTTCTTCAAAAGAGTTGTAAAGAAAAGTGGTGGTGGAACATGGGGTAACGGTCAATGAATTATTACAATTGCCATCTTTTCGAGGGGCAGAGGTGTTAACAGGGCGAGATAATCTGCATCGTACCGTATCATCTCTATCTGTATTAGAGGTATCGAATGTTGATTTTTATTCGAAAATTATTAACCGTGTACAGGAGGAATGGTATGCAGAGGAGCTTGTCATTAGCTCCTTTTACTCCATTCGAGATAGTGTGGAGCAACAATGTGAAACAATTCAGCATTTACATGATTTAGGAGAGCTGGGGCTGATTTTATATTATGTCGGCATTGTATTGCCTGATATTCCAGAGGAAGTGCTTGCGTTAGCGGAGGCACAAGGCTTTATTATCATTTGTATGCCAAAAAATGATTATTCACTGCGCTATAACGAGGTTATTTATGAGGTTATGGAAGCGATTATTAGTCATCAAGGTGTTAATGATCATTTTGTCAAAGAGACATTAGAAAAGGTATCATTACTACCTGAGCATTTAAGAAGTGTTGAAATTACACTGAAAATGCTTTCAGATCGTTTGAAGGCGAATATTGTGCTCACCAATAGTCATTTTGACATTGTGAACCAAGTGATGTGGCCTCGAAATTCATCATTAGATGTAGCGAATGTCATTGAAGAATGCTCCCAATCCAATTTTCAGAGGGAAGCAGGCAAGCTCGAGCTACTAAGAAGTGATGTCTCCTGTGTCGTAGACTATAAAAGAGTACATCAAAAAAATGGCGAGCCGCTATTTTTATTCCTGATTAAAGAAAATACAAAATTACCTGCTAAGACAATTGAAAAAGTAAGTGAGGTTGTGCAAGTAGCTATAAATTTATGGGGAGACAAGCATGATGAGGTTAGTGAATATGCCTTAGTTAAAGCTATTATCAATGATGAGGGGGAGAAAATGAGAAGATTAGCCAATCTTCTTCATATTGATGTTTCCGCCATTCAAATGATGTGGCTTGTCTACATGCATGATTTAGCAGACGAAAAAAGAATTCGCGATGAATTAGAAGAGCAACTGTCCAAATATTATCAAACAAGAGTCATCCAATGCATTGACCATTGTATAATTGTACTGGTAGGCAATTGCTTTTATAAGCATCATGAATTTGAAATTGCCATTGAATATAGTGAAACTACTCAATACGATGCCCAAATCGCTGAAATTGTTTATGCACCTAAAATGAGAAATACAAAGTCTGTTCGTCAAATGTATCAATTGGTCAATCAGGTGGGGGACAAAGCCCATACGATTTATCCGATGCGAAAATTGTTTACTGCTGCGGAAGTGCGCTCCATAAAAAGGGCAATTGATGTCAGTAAGCAGGGCGAGGAAATGATTGAAGAATATTTGTCTGTAATTGAACCCATTTTACGTGACCATGATGCCTTGCAAACATTGATAACCTTTTTATTAGATGCAAATGCTAGTGTGGAGCGCTGTGCAGAGCTCCTCTATATCCATAAAAACACGGTGAAATACCGCATCAAAAAAATTAGTGAGCTGATTGGCACAGATATTACCGTATATTCGGAATTTTATGATGCCTACATGGCTTGCATGCTATATCGATTGATTAATGATTAGAATAATCTGAAATTTTGTCATTTTGAACAAAATTTCAGATTATTTTTTTCATTTGCGCAAAAGACTCGACTCCTACCTTTCTTCTATAATTAAAAACATTAATCCATCACCAATAAGGAGGGAGTCACATGCAAGATGAAAATAAAGGTCAATCTTGGTATAGCTTAGGCATTATTTGGGCTGGTGCCATGATTTGTATTCCCAGTTTATTAGTAGGTAACGCACTGATTACCAACATGAGTTTATCAAAGGCACTGGCTGTTGCTTTTGTAGGCTATGCGATTGTCGTGATCATCATGATCTTGCAAGGCATGCAAAGCAGTGACCTTGGCAAGCCCACTGTCCATATAGCAGGACAGGTGTTTGGTAAAAAGGGCTCTCGTACAATATTATCCATTATCTTAGCTATTGCTTGCTTAGGATGGTTTGGCATTCAGGCCAATGTATGTGGCGTAGCCCTAGCAAATTTATTAGCAATCTATCATTTGAATATACCCATTCCAATCGCTTCATTCATTAGTGGTATGGTCATGGTTGTATCCGCACTTTATGGGATGAAGGTGTTACGTATTTTAAGCTATATCGCCGTACCCTTGCTCGTTATCATTTGCCTGTACGGTTTAGGTCAAATATTAACTGGTGAGCAACTACAGCTCGTTCGGGATTATCAGCCACAGGGCAATATGAGCTTTATGGATGGTTTAGCTGTAACGATTGGGTCCTTTGCATTAGGGGCTGTTATAGCGGGTGATTATTCACAATTTTCTAAAAAGCGTTCAGACGTTTTCAAAGCCGCTACATTAGGGATTATTCCTGCGGGAGTGCTAATGATTGCTGTGGGAGCTGTCTTAACGATTGCCTATCAAACAAGTGATATTACAGCAGTCTTTCTGCATATCGCAACACCCTTTATTGGTGGAGTGGGTCTAATTTTAGCAACATGGAAAACCAATTTGGTCAATGCAATTTCAGGTGGCATTGCCTTAATAAATGTATTCGATGTGGCTAAAAACAAAGAACGATTAGCAATTGGTGTAGCGGGTACAATTGGCACAATCTTAGCCGTTGTAGGGATTTTAAATTATTTTACACCGATCATGTCAATTTTATCGGCGATGATTCCACCTGTTGCAGGGGTGATGATTGCTTCCTACTGGGTCATTCATAAAGGCAAAACAGATAGCTGGCATGCGGTTGAAGGGGTCAATCGATTAGGTGTTTTTTCTTGGCTAGTAGGAGCTGTAATAGCCTGTATGCCAGTGGTATTCTCCTTATTCCCTGCATTGCCAGCACTACCAAACCAACCGATGATTGGCATCATTATTTCATTCGTGATTTATTATGTTGGCTATCGTGTATCTGTACAAAAAACGGTCATATTGGAGGAACATAGATGAGATATTTAGATCAAGCAGCTATTGAACATATTGCCATTGGGGCAGCATTTCTAGGAACAGGTGGGGGAGGAGATCCCTATATTGGAAAATTAATGGCACTTTCTGCCATCGAAAAAAATGGCCCTGTAAAATTGTATTCAGTGGATGAAATTGCGGATGATGATTTTTTCATTCCAGCAGCAATGATGGGTGCGCCATCGGTTTTAGTGGAGAAATTCCCGCGTGGCGATGAGTTCGTTAAGGTTTTCCAAAAGCTTGCCCAATATTTGGGAAGAGAAAAAATTGCAGGCACCTATCCAATGGAAGCAGGTGGGGTCAATTCGATGATTCCTATTGTAGTAGCAGCACAGCTTGGCTTACCCTTGATTGATTGTGATGGCATGGGGCGTGCATTTCCGGAATTACAAATGGTGACATTCCACTTAGATGGGATTTCGGCAACGCCAATGGCCATCACCGATGAAAAAGGGAATATTGGTATTTTTGAAACGATTGATAATAAATGGACCGAGCGTATCGCCCGAACAGCAACAGTAGAAATGGGCGCTAGTTCTTTAGTGAGCCTCTACCCAACAACGGGTGCGCAAATTAAACAAAGCGGTGTTCATCATATAGTGACGCTTTCTGAAAAAATCGGTGAAATTATTGCCTCGAAAGATCAAGAGGTGAACGATAAGCTACAAAGCCTTTTAAAGCTTGCGGATGGATATGAGCTTTTCCAAGGAAAAATAGTGGATGTTATTCGTGAAACGAAGGGTGGCTTTAACCTAGGTAAAATGAATCTTGAAGGTATTGAATCTTATAAAAATGATCAAATGAAGGTTCATTTCCAAAATGAAAACTTATTAGCTGAGAAAAACGAGCAGGTTATTGCGATGACACCAGACTTAATTTGTTTGGTGGATTATGAAACTTTATTGCCTGTTACAACAGAGAGCTTAAAATATGGTAAACGTGTGCGTGTGATTGGCTTACCAGCACATGAAAAATGGCGTACAGCAAAAGGGATTGAAACAGCTGGACCCAAATACTTTGGCTATGAATATGAATATACGCCAATTGAGGAATTGGTGAAAAAGGAGGTAGCAGAGCATGTATAAAATTGGAATCGATGTAGGTGGAACAAACACAGATGCCATCCTTTTAGACCATAATAGCCAGCTTATTTACAGTGTGAAATCACCAACAAGCTTAGATATTAAAACGGGAATTGAAAAGTCTCTACAACAATTACTAGAGGGTGCAAATATTGACAAAACAAAAATTACTCATGCCATGTTAGGGACAACGCAATGCACCAATGCCATTGTGGAACGTAAAAAGCTAGCAAAGGTGGGTGTCATTCGACTAGGCTATCCAGCGACGGCTTCCGTACTCCCTTATACAGCTTGGCCATCCGATATGATTGATAAATTATCAGGAAATTATGCCATCGCACATGGGGGCTATGAATACGATGGCCAGTTATTGAGTGCGCTTGATCAACAGGAAATTACAAAACTACTAGAGGATTGGCGTGATCAAGTAGAATCCATTGCGATTGTGGGTGTCTTTTCCTCTATTAAAAATGATCAAGAATTGCAGGTTCGTGAATGGATTCAAGAAGTTTATGGCGAGGAATTCCCAATTTCCTGCTCCTCATTAATAGGTTCAGTCGGGTTAATAGAACGTGAAAATGCTACGATTCTAAATGCTGCATTATGTAAGGTCATTGAGACAACAACACAGGGCTTTGTACAGGCGCTACAAGCAGAAGGCATTTTTGATGTAGAAGTTTATCTATGCCAGAATGATGGCACATTAATGTCTATCGACTACGCCAAGCAATTCCCGATTTTAACAATTGCCTGTGGACCAACGAATAGTATTCGTGGGGCATCGTATTTATCCCAAATTCAAAACACAATGGTATTAGACGTTGGGGGTACAACTTCAGATATCGGTGTTTTACAGGATGGGTTCCCCCGAGAATCCTCTGTTGCCGTGGAAGTGGGCGACATTCGGACAAACTTTAGGATGCCAGATATTATTTCAGTCGGTCTTGGCGGTGGTAGTATTGTTCGTGTGAACGGCGACAAAATAACAGTTGGACCAGATAGTGTAGGCTATAAAATTAGTGAGGAGGCCCTTGTTTTCGGTGGCTCGACCTTAACAACAACAGATATCGCTGTCCGTTTAGGCTTAGCAGATGTAGGAGATTCCACATTAGTCGCACATATTGATGAAGCCTTTGCCAAAGCCGTTCAAGAAGAAATTTCTTCGTTACTAGAACAGGCGATTGATAAGATGAAAACTTCCTCAGAGGATGTGTCACTAGTCTTAGTAGGTGGCGGGGGAATCATTGTGCCAGAAAAGATTCGAGGCGTTTCCACAATTGTAAAATCTGAATATGGTGGTGTAGCGAATGCCATCGGTGCCTCGATTGCACAAATTAGTGGTCAATATGAGCAAATTTATATTTATTCCAAAGAACCGCGTGAGGAATCCTTAAAGGATGCACAAAACAAGGCTGTGAAACAGGCCGTATTAGCAGGTGCTCTGGAGGATACGATTGAGCTAGTGGAAGTAGAAGAAACACCTCTCGCGTATCATCCAGAAAATGCGACAAGATTAAAGGTAAAAGTAGTAGGGAAAATGGTCTAAAGTTAAAGGAAGAGTCCTAGTCAAACAGGTCTCTTCCTTTTATTAATTGATCAAATGAATGGATCACGGCATCAGGCTTAATGTCAGTATTATTCGTGAGCCGATGAGGATTGAACCATATGCCCTTCATCCTTGCTTGCTGACAACCAGCAATATCTTTTGCTAAGTCATCCCCAACGAATAAAGCTTCATTTGGCTGAACTTGGAGCTGATGTAGTGCTAATTCAAATATGCGTTTGTCAGGCTTAGTTAATCCTACTTCTTCAGAAATAAGGATGACATCAAAATAGCTAGCTAAGCCTGTATGTGTGATTTTAGCCTTTTGTCGCTGAGTAGTGCCGTTTGTGATAATGCCAACCTGTACATGCTTCTTAATCGTTTGGAGAACCTTCAACGTATGTTGATCGATAGAAAAGCAATATGGAAACTGCTGATCCCAAAAATCTTGCATGTCATGGCGAGGCAATTGACAGGCTGATGGAAACGCATCAAAAAACGATGATAAAACATTGGTTTTATCGGCAATCCCATAGTCTCTTTTATCGTATTCCTTAAATTTTTCCAGCATGTCCTTTTTGAGCGTACCCTGAATAGCTCCATAGTATTTTTCCAAAATAATATGAAACAGGTGATCGACAGCATGATCTCGATTAAGTAAGGTATCATCTAAATCAAATAGTATTGCTTTCAACGAGCTTCATGTCCTTTCTTGCTCATCAAGAGGTTTTCGTTTATGTTTTTCATTTATAATTTTCTTGTTAAGGATCGTTACCTTGCCAACCATGAGCAACCTCATATCTTCCACAATATACTTAGCTAGCTCTTCGTCCGATATGTCATCTCCATCAATATCAAGGCGAAAATCCTGCCCTTGTATTCCACCACCATTAGTAAATTCAATTTCAAAATCAAAGACAACTCTTTTATCCATTCAAGTACCACCTTGCGCTTAGTGTTAGAGTGCTATCCATATATTCTGTGTTTAATAGGTGAATACCTTCTTTGAGCATAAGCGTAATTGTTGAATAAATAAAATTTCCTTTTTCTTGTATTTGACACTTGCCAACAAATAAGTCATAGTGTAATATGTGACTAGTACACTATGACACGAGGTGTTGTGATTGAAAAGCTTTACAGGACTTATAAAAAAAGAATGGGTACTTTATCGCTCATGGTTTTTAGTAGGGATATTTATGGGACTTATGCTATCTTGGATCGTTCCCTATATCTTACATCAGTATGTCGATCTCTTTGCACATGAGCATCAACTAGCATTTGCATTTACGATACTCGTTCTTTTTCTAGGTGGATTCTATTCTGTCTTACAATTTTTAGCATCAATGCGATTGTATATTAAAGCGAAGGAGAGCTGGCTCCATTCAACAAGCTCCATTACAAAGCTTATCGGAGCAAAATTGGTTTGCTCATTAGTAGGTTATGTCCTCTTTAATACCCTTTTTACGAGTATAGCCATTTTCAATATTAAGGATGAGCTGATTGCGAGCGCTGGACAAATATTATTGATTTTGGTAATAATTGTTATTATATTAACTATTTTACAATTAATGCTATTTATTATTCTTTTGTTCTTTTTAGCTTTTTATTTGCAATTGAAGCGCATAATAGGTCGTTTTTCGATTGTGCTGACAATGTTTGCGTTTTATGTAACCACAGCTGGTTGGGCGCGGGTAACGGAGAGTCAGCTGTATCGAACAATCTTCCTCCATGGAGAAGTTTCGCTTCAAAACATCGAACACTATCTACCAAAAGCGAAAGAAATGACAATGGAATGGATGCTTGGCTCAATTTATATCGTTGAGGAAGTAGCCATTACGTTATTACTACTACTGCTGTTTTTAGCAGCATCGAAGTGGCTTGAAAGGGTGGTTTTACGATGACGATGGATTTTTCACGTGATAAACCCATTTATAGCCAGCTTGTCGATCGAATTTGTGGAGATATTTTGAAGGGGAAGTTGCAGCTAGGTGATCGACTTCCCTCCGTTCGAGAATATGCAGTAGAAACAGGTGTCAATGTCAATACGGTGCAACGTGTATACAAGGAGTTAGAGGCAATGAATATAACGGAAACCAAACGAGGACAGGGTACATTTATTACGAGCAATGAGGAGCGCATTGAGTTATTGCGGGAAGAGATGAAAAATCAGCTGGCTGAAAATTTTTTAACATCGATTGAGGCATTGGGCTTTTCAAAGGAAGAGATGCTTGTGGTTTTGAAAAATAAAGCGTGAGGTGAAGGGATGTTACAGCTATCAAATGTATCTTTTCAATATAAGAAAAAGCCAGTTTTACAGGATCTATCCTTTTCCTTTCCGATTGGACAAATTATTGGACTAGTTGGGGAAAATGGTAGTGGTAAATCTACGCTTATGAAAGTTTTAGCTGGCTTACTGCGACCCACTGCTGGTGAGATCACACTAGAGGGTGAGCCGGTCACACGTAGAAGTGCTGACAAAATTGCGTATTTACCAGATACAGATTTGTTTTTTGAATACTACACGGGTGAACAGCTCTTCCAGCATTATGCTTCACAGTTTGAAGATTTTTCCTATGATAAGGCCTGTATCGTCGCACAATTTTTACAGGTAGATACACGCACAAAGCTACGGCAATTATCAAAGGGGAATCGTGGTCGTATGAAAATGGCTGCCACCCTTGGGCGAGAGGTTCCTTATTATGTCATGGACGAACCATTTGCTGGGCTAGATCCAATAGTGAGAGAGCAGCTGATTAAAGGCTTAATTCAATTTACGGACATCGAAAATCAAACGATTTTGCTATCCACACATGAATTATATGAGGTAGAGCCTATTTTAGATCAAATTATTTTATTGCAGGCGGGATCTATCATGGCCTATGAGAACGTGGAAACATTACGCGATGTGGCTAATAAGGATGCAGTTGAGTGGATGAAAGGATTTTATCGACCCTCAGTAAAAAATAGTGATAGCTAAAGGGGAAGAAAGAATCGTCAATAAAGCAATGTTGTCGTGCCAGACTGCATAATGCTCAGGCGAAATAGATGAGAAAGGGTGAAAAATATGACAGAACCAATTGTACAATTGCAAAATTTATCGAAAACCATTCGAGGAAAGCAATTAATTCAACAGTTAAACATTGATTTATATCCTGGCCAAATTACAGGATTTTTAGGACCGAATGGAGCGGGGAAAACAACAACGATCCGAATGATGACAGGGCTTATGCATCCAACAGAGGGCAATGTCATCATCGATGGGCTTTCACTGAAGGAGCATTATGAGGAGGCCATTAGTAAGGTTGGTGTGATTGTTGAAAATCCAGAAATGTATAAATTTATGTCAGGCTATAAAAATTTACTACACTTTGCGCGGATGCATAAAAATGTAACGAAGGAACGAATTCAGGAGGTCATTCAACAGGTTGGGCTTGAAAATCGTATACATGAAAAGGTCTCTACGTATTCACTTGGTATGAGACAGCGCCTAGGATTAGCCCAGGCGCTATTGCACAGACCGAAATTTTTAATTTTAGATGAACCGACGAATGGTCTAGACCCTGCTGGTATTCGTGAGTTTCGAATGTACCTGCGTAAGATTGCTTCAGAAGAGGGCGTATCCGTCTTTGTCTCAAGTCACTTATTATCAGAAATTGAATTGATGTGTGATCGAGTGGCCGTGATTCAAAATGGACAGCTAATTGATCTGCGCGATATTCATAATGAAAGCTCATCGTTTTATTATGTGGAGGCACAGCCAAAAGAGCAGGTGTCTGCTTATCTGGAACAGCATGACTTTACCTTTGTAGCAGAGAATCAAGGCTATGTGGTGGAAATGAAGAAAGAGGATGTCCCAGCTATGACTACACAACTAGTCCAAGCGGGTATTCAATTATTTGCTGTACAGCCACATCAGAAAACATTAGAGGATCAATTCTTAGAAATGACTGGAGGCGGACAAATTGCTGAAGCTAATTCAAAATGAGTGGATGAAATTATGGCATAAAAAAGGAACATGGGCAATGGTGGCCATGCTGATACTTGTCATTCTTGTTCCTGCTGGAATCACCAAATATTATGAAGTAAAATCCCCGACGGAGGGCTCCTGGCAGGACATAGAGCAGGAGGCCATTCAATCCTATAAAGAGACGCTAGCAGGGGAAGATTTAACGGAGGAAGATAAGGCATACTTTCAAGAGCAGATGGCTATTTCTGAATATCGTTTAGCGAATGATGCACCAAGTCAAAAGGATAGTAGTCTTGCAAGCTTTATGTCCTTTACAAGCGGCATGCTGACGCTTGTTACTTTATTTACAGTCATTACCGCAGCTAGTATTGTATCGAGCGAATTTTCAACAGGGACGATTAAAATGCTCTTAACGCGTCCAATGTCACGTGCCAAAGTGTTAACGTCTAAATTACTGACAACATTCCTTTTTGGGTTGTTATTGTATGTGGTCAATGTTGTGGTAAGTGCGCTTATCGGCTTAATCTTATTCGGCATGGGAACAGGTGTCGAATTAGAAATGGTCAATGGACAGGTCGTTGAAAAGGCCGTATGGAGTGATTTAGCCTATCATTACCTATTATCTGGTGGCGATTTTGTGATGTCTACATTATTTGCCTTTTTGATTGGTTCTGTGTTCCGTTCAAGCTCGTTAGCAATCGGTTTAACGATGTTCCTTTCTTTTACAGGCGGCATGATTGTTATGTTCTTAAGCCGATACGACATCGTCAAATATATTTGGCTCACACATTCTGATTTAACACAGTATGAACATGGTGGTGGCTCCATGATTGCTGATGTGACGCTGCCCTTCTCATTAATAGTACTTGCTATTTACGCAGTAGTTTTCCTTGTTATTAGTTATTCAACCTTTATGAAACGTGATGTCACGGCATAAGCTATAGAAGAACTGTGCCCTAATTTCGGATTGGGGTGCGGTTTTTTTGTTTGACATCACGAAATATTAAAAAAGTATTTATTTTTTTTTGAATTGCGCCTATAATAATAGCAACTTAGTGAAAACGCTTTTTTTTTACTAAAGTGGTCTAGACAACTATACCAAAGGGGGATAATGAATGTTTGCTTTCTTACAAAAAATCGGTAAGTCGCTTATGTTTCCAATCGCAACATTACCAGCAGCAGCATTACTATTGCGTTTAGGTTCAGCGGATATGCTTGGGGCCATACCGAATGAAGCCATCCAGTACATTGCTAGTATTATGGCCGCTTCTGGTGATGCTATACTAGGGAATTTACCAATTATTTTTGCTATCGGTATTGCGATGGGCTTTGCACACGATAGTAGTGGCGGCGCAGCTCTAGCGGGTGCGATTGCGCATCTTGTTTTAGTCGCCGTTTTAAAGACTGTTAACGAAGAATTAAATATGGGTGTGTTTGGTGGTATTATTGCCGGTATTACGGCAGGCTTATTATATAACAAATATTATAATGTGAAATTTCCAGAATGGTTATCATTCTTCGGTGGACGGCGCTTTGTACCGATTATTACGTCCATCACCATGGCAATTTTAGGTAGTATTTTAGCGATTGTTTGGGGACCAATTCAAGGTGGCATTGATGCTTTCGGCAATTGGATGATCGGTGCAGGAGCACTTGGCGTAGGGATGTATGGCTTCTTCAACCGTCTATTAATTCCAGTGGGTCTACACCATGTAATCAATACAATTATTTGGTTTGATTTCGGTGAATTTACAAATGCTGCAGGCGAAATCGTGAAGGGAGATATCAACCGCTTCCTAGCAGGAGACACATCAGCTGGACATTTCCAAGCTGGTTTCTTCCCAATCATGATGTTTGGCTTACCAGCAGCTTGTTTAGCAATGTATTTTGCAGCGAAAAAAGAAAAGCGTCCAATCGTTGGAGGGATGTTCGTTTCCATCGCTTTAACAGCCTTTTTAACGGGTGTTACAGAGCCTATTGAATTTTCCTTTATGTTCTTATCACCAGTTCTTTATGGTATCCATGCTGTATTAACAGGTATTTCATTGGCTGTGGCCTATCTTGTTGGATTCCGTGATGGCTTTGGCTTCTCTGCAGGCTTAAGTGACTACTTACTCAACCTTGGTCTGGCAGATAAACCATGGCTCTTATTACCTTTAGGTTTAGGCTTTGGGGCGATTTACTTTGTAGTATTCTATTTCTTAATCAAAAAATTAGACTTAAAAACACCTGGACGTGAAGACGATGAGGATGAGGATGGCGAAGTAAATGCTATTGCGGATGATGTCGATTTACGTGCATATTATACAATTGAAGCATTAGGTGGAAAAGACAATATTAAGCAGGTGGATTATTGTACAACCCGCTTACGCTTGTCTGTACAGGATTCTGGGAGCGTCGATGAAAAAACATTGAAGCAAACAGGTGCAAGAGGTGTTATGCGTATCAGTAAAACCAATGTCCAAGTAATTATTGGGACATCTGTTGAGTTTTTAGCTGAGGCCATAAAAGAACGTTTGAAAAAAGGCAATCCAGCACCAGCCAATGCAGGACTTCCAGCTGCACAGCCTGTTATGGAAGAAACAGTGAAGAATGACACGATGACATTCCGTGATTTCGAAATGCCAATGACTGGCGATTTATTACCTTTAACAGAAGTGCCTGATGAGGCATTTTCAGCAGGCTTGATGGGTCCAGGTTTCGGGATTCGTCCGACAGATGGAGCAGTCTATGCCCCATTTGATGGTCAAGTAGTGATGGTGTTCCCAACAAAGCATGCAATCGGCTTAAAATCGGATACGGGCATTGAGGTATTAATTCATGTTGGCTTAGATACAGTCAAATTAAATGGTGAAGGCTTTGATCTGTTCGTTACAGATGGTCAAAAAATTAAGCGTGGGGATGCGTTATTAAAAGCAGACCTTGTACAGATTGAAGATCAAGTACCTTCTGTTATTACTCCAGTTGTCTTCACAAGCTTAATGGGGCAAGAGATTACACTTGAAAAGACTGGCTATCAACGAGCAGGCTCAACGAATATTATTACAATGAAGAAGTAACGACTAATGGGGCTGTTAGCTAAGGTGCACAGGGGCAATGAGCTATTGCAAATGGATACCTTTACGACAGCCCTTGTTCAAGAAGGAGATGTTTTTCTTGAGTTTACTCATTCGAAATATCACAGTAGTGAATGCCAATGGGCGAGATGAGCAGGTAGATGTATGGATGAAGGATGGTAAAATTGCGCAAATTGCTCCTCATCTCGATATCCACGATGTAGAACCGCTTGATGGTTCAGGGAAATTTTTATTGCCAGGATTTATTGATATGCACATTCATGGGTCCGCTCAAATGGATACGATGGATGCTTCTGATGAAGGGCTTCATACGATGGCTCAATCCCTTTTAAAAGAAGGGACGACAAGTTTTTTAGCCACAACGATGACACAAAGCTATGACAACATTGAACGAGCTATTGAAAATGTGGCACAGTTCCAGCCACAGCCAGACGAAGCAGAGGTACTCGGTATTCATATCGAAGGACCATTTGTCTCGAAGCAGCGCGCAGGGGCACAGCCGCTTGAATATATTGTCGAGCTAGATTTAGATATATGGTCAAAATGGCAGCAACTAAGTGGCCATAAAATTAAGCAAATTACGCTAGCACCTGAAGAACCAAATGGCATGGCAGCTGTGCAAAGTATTTCTGCTAGTGGTGTCATTGTTTCAATTGGTCACTCGGATGCGACCTTTGAGCAAATGCAACAAGCGGCTCAATTAGGTGCCACACAGGGAACACACTTATACAATCAAATGCGTCCATTCCACCATCGAGATCCAGGTGTAGTTGGTGGTGTCCTGCTGCTAGATGCGATTAAGGCAGAACTGATTGTTGATTTTATCCATATGCATGAAGGTGCGGTGGAAATGGCTTATCGCTTAAAGGGAGCAGACGGGCTAATTTTAATTACCGATGCGATGCGCGCAAAGGGAATGCCCTATGGAGCGTATGATTTAGGCGGTCAAACAGTTCATGTGACAGAAGCAGGCGCTCATTTGTCAAATGGATCGTTAGCAGGCAGTATTTTAAAAATGGATCAAGCTGTACGGAATATGCATCACATTACGAATTGTCCGCTGGAGGAGCTTGTCAAAATGTCCAGCTTTAATGCTGCAGAGCAATTGAAGCTAGGTAATAAGGGTCAGCTTGTACAAGGCTATGATGCGGACGCGGTAATTTTAGATGAACATTTAAAGCTCCATCAAACGATTAAGGCGGGCAAGGTCCTATATGATGCAATGCAAGCTGACAATTGTCACTAATATGCAGAAGGTATACAAACATCTAGCATGAAACGATGGAAATGAAAAGGTGATAGAACATGAATACCTATTTTCAACAAGTAAATCGATATTTAACAATGGTGGCACAGCAGGAAAGCAACCAACTTATGCATATTGCCAAGCAAATTGTTAAACGTCTCACAAAGGGAGGCATTATCCAGCTCTTTGGCTCTGGTCATTCCATGCTATTAGCACAGGAATGTTACTACCGGGCAGGTGGCTTAGTGCCTGTTAAACCGATACACATAGAATCGTTAATGCTACATCAGGGTGCACGGCAATCCTCACAAAATGAAAAAAAACAGGCTTTTTTAGCCTCCTATAAGGATCAGCTGCAATTTGATGACCAAGATGTTTGTATCATCATTTCAACCTCTGCCAATAATCCAGCCCCCATTGATATGGCTATCTATGCAAAGGAAGCGGGCGCTTTGACCATATCACTGCAGTCGCTGGAATATCAGCACCAGCCATCGCGCCATCCGTCAGGCAAGCGTTTAGAGCAAGTAGTAGATGAAGTAATGAATACGCATGTGCCATTAGGCGATGGTGTGCTAACCGTTGACCAATTGCAATATGCCCCTGTATCAACGGTGCTAGGTGCGACTTTATTAAATGCTTTATTCGCTCAAATCATTGAGCTGATGCATGCACAGGGCGCTAGTGTACCAGTGTTTGGTAGCAGTAATTTAGGGGAAAATAATAACGATGCGCTTATTAATCAATATGGTCAGCGTATTCATTTCTAGGGTACAAAGGAGGATGCGTGGTGAAAGTAAAAAGATTTTCCGCAATGGATGATTTATATACACATGCAGTAGCGACCATCTTGGAAGCCAAAAATAATGGCGCCACAACGTTTGGATTAGCTACTGGTGGAACAATGGAACCGCTATATGCTAAAATCTGTCAAACAGATGTTGATTTTTCACATTGTATTAGCTTTAATTTGGATGAGTATGTTGGGCTTGAGGCAACTCATAAACAAAGCTATGCCTATTATATGAATAAACATTTATTTAACCAAAAGCCATTTCTAGCATCGTATTTACCAGATGGATTAGCAGTAGATCCTCTAGTGGAAACAGCTCGCTATGAAGGATTATTGCAACAATATCCCTTAGATTTCCAACTGCTAGGTATCGGTCAAAATGGTCATATCGGCTTCAATGAGCCTGGTACGCCATTTGCTTCTTTAACACATCTCGTGACACTTGAAGAATCTACTCGTCAAGCTAACGCGCGTTTCTTTTCTTCCATCGACGAAGTGCCAACACAGGCATACACGATGGGTATTCAATCGATTATGCGTGCAAAATGCATTTTGTTACTTGCAGTGGGAGAAGCTAAGCGTGAGGTGTTAGAGCGCTTGCTGTCTTCTGATTATACAGAAGATGTACCAGCAACTGCTTTATCCAAACATCCAAATGTGATTGTTTTAACAGACTTACAAGAAGAGGAGAATAAATTATGAAAACACAACAATTTACAGTAGTCGATCCTTTAGGTATTCATGCAAGACCTGCGAGCCAGCTTGTGGCAAAAGCAACACCGTTTGCTTCATCTATTGAAATACGTACAGAAGAAAAAGCAGCTAATTTGAAATCCATCTTAGGTGTGATGGGCTTAGCCTTAAAGCAAGGTTCCCAATTTACACTTGTTGTAGAGGGGGAAGACGAAGAGCAAGCATTAGCAGCATTAACGACACTCATCACAGAAATGGGGCTTGCACAATGATACAACTCACTGGTATTGCCGCTTCAGACGGCATTGCCATTGCGAAAGCATATCGTTTCGTCCAACCAGATTTAACATTCGCTAAAACTACTGTTCATGATATCGAGGCAGAGCAGCAACGTTTAGCAGCCGCTCTTGCCAAAGCAGAGCAAGAGCTGGTTGTCATTCGACAGCAAACATTAGAAAAATTTAGTGCAGAAGAAGCCGCGATTTTTGAGGCACATTTATTAGTGGTTCATGATCCCGAATTAATTGGGCCCATCAATCAAAAAATTGCAGACGAAGCGGTAAATGCGGAGTATGCCTTGCATGAAGTATCCTCTATGTTTGTGGCATTATTTGAAGGTATGGATGACGAATACATGAGTGCCCGTGCATCAGATATTAAAGATGTGACAAATCGCATATTAGCACATTTACTCGGTGTACATATTCCAAATCCAAGCAATATCAACGAACAGGTAATTATCGTAGCGAATGATTTGACACCTTCAGAAACAGCCCAATTAGATCGCAACTATGTTCTCGGTTTTATTACCGATATTGGTGGGCGGACATCCCATTCGGCCATTATGGCTCGTAGCTTAGAAATTCCAGCTGTAGTAGGGGTAGGGGCTGCTACGACAACAATTCAGGATGGCGATACTATAATTGTTGACGGTTTGACGGGTCTAGTCCTAGTAAATCCAAGTGCCGATGTGATTGCAGACTACCAGGAAAAGGCTCAAAAGTATCGTGCACAGCAGGCGGAATGGTCTACTTTAGTCAATGAGCAAACCGTATCTAAAGATGGCGTGCATGTTGAGCTAGCGGCTAATATTGGATCGCCAAATGATTTGGATGGTGTAGTGCGTCATGGGGCAGAGGGAATTGGCTTGTATCGAACAGAGTTTTTATATATGGGCCGAGAAAATTTGCCATCTGAGGAAGAACAGTTTACAGCGTATAAAACAGTCTTGGAAGGAATGCAGGGCAAGCCAGTTGTTATTCGAACACTCGATATCGGTGGCGACAAGCACCTGCCATATTTACCTTTGCAAGAAGAAATGAATCCATTCCTTGGTCACCGTGCCATTCGTCTATGTCTAGACCAGCAGGAGCTATTCCGCACACAACTGCGTGCACTACTGCGAGCATCTGTCTATGGGAACTTAAAAATTATGTTCCCCATGATAGCGACCATTCAAGAATTCTGTGAGGCGAAAGCCATTTTGCTTCAGGAAAAGGAAAAGCTGATAGCTGGCGGTATTGCAGTAGGCTCATCCATAGAGGTTGGGATGATGGTTGAAATTCCCTCGACAGCCGTAATGGCAGATATTTTTGCAAAAGAAGTGGATTTCTTCTCCATTGGCACAAATGATTTAATTCAATATACAATGGCGGCAGATCGGATGAATGAAAAAGTTTCCTATTTGTATCAACCATATAACCCAGCCATTTTACGCTTAATTCAAATGGTCATTAAAGCTGCCCATCAGGAACAGAAATGGGTAGGAATGTGTGGAGAAATGGCTGGCGATGAGCTTGCTGTTCCACTATTGCTAGGCTTAGGCTTAGATGAGTTCTCCATGAGTGCTACGTCTATTTTAAAAACGAGGGCCTTGCTAAAGCAATTATCTGTCCCAGAGATGCAGGCTTTAGCAACAGAGGCATTACAGTTAGCGACAGCTGAAGAAGTGCTGGAAAAAGTGAAGCAAGCTGTGAAATAGGATAGAACAAAAACCCATCTACCAACAAGTAGATGGGTTTTTTATTATTGGCTGAAAGAGTCAATGAATAGCGGTATTTCTAATAAATCCTCCACGATGGCATCCGCTTCAACACGTTGCCATTGTTTATCCTTTTTCCAAATGCCTTTCATGCCAACATGTTGAGCACCTTTGACATCATTCACCGGATGGTCGCCGATAAAAACACATTCATGAGGAAGTACATTCAGCTTTTCGATGGCATTTAAAAACAGTTGAGGATGGGGTTTTTTCATTCCTGCCCATTCAGAAACTAAAATGACATCAAAATAATGTTCAATTGCTAATGCCTTTATTGTGTCCATCTGAAATTGCCCATAGCCATTCGTAATGATGCCTAAAGCCAACTGATCCCTTTTCAATTGTTCTAGCATAGGGATAAGGTTAGGAAAAGGGACACAGCTATGTTTAAATTCGTTGAGATAATCTTGAAGAAGTTCTTCCCACGTAATATGAACAAAATGAAATTCTTCTACTAATTGCTGGTAGACGCAATCCTTCCAAACGTAGCCTCGCTTATCTAGTTGGATAAAGCGAGTTCTATACTGTTCTTTTGAAATACTACCGAATACCGACTTTAATCGCTCATATTGCTGCTCAATGAAGAGTTCGATAGATGCATCTCTATTTAATAATGTTCCGTCTAAATCAAATAATGCTGCTTTCATCACATCTTTTTCACCTTCCTATTTGATCATAAAAAAAGTAGCTGAAGTTAGGCTTCAACTACTTTTTTAGTTCATTATGCATGTTTTGAAATGATTTGCTGAAGCTTTGCTTGCAGTGTCGGTAGATCATGCATTGTAACCGTTGTGCGAACATAGCTTTCATCCATATCTAATGCTTCAGCAAAAAAGCTACCAATGCCTTTTACTTTGCGATCAATTTGCATTAAAATCTCTGCAGAATGGTTGGATTGAGAAAGGAAAACTAATTCAAGCTCATCTAAATGGCCTCTATATTGTCCAGTTGGTACAAATTCAAATTCCTGAACAAATGGATAGTAGCCACGGAAGCGTGAAGGAGCTTGTTCACATTCTGCTTCACGTAAACGGAAACCTAATCCACGAATCGCATCTAATATATGTCCTGCTAGTACTGTTGGCTCCACACGAATATAATCCTTATCACTCGGATCGACCGCATTTTTAATATCAAGGCCCGTTTGAATCCATACCTGTGTTTTGCCTGCACTAATCGGTGTTTCAAATGGCAATGTTAATGAAATAGGGAAGATTTTTTCCTCGCCCGCACCCAGTGTGAAAGGCTCTGTTACTTTCACCTTCTGCAGTGCGGCAACCTCTGTATGTTTGTGATCATTCGACTCACGGATATAGGTCGTATTGACGGATAGGTAAATCGTGTCGACCTGTTGCTCCACGTGACCGCCCCGCACAACGATTTCCCCCTGCATGACCTCTCCAGCACGATAACTATCCTTCTCTAATCTTGTATCCACTGTTGCTGAACCTATACCAATACTTGCTAATGCTTTATGAAAAAAAGACATCTTTCATTCCTCCTACTGACATCGTTAGCTATACATACGCTTATGTTAAAAAAAGGTTTCAAGACTTACAAATTTTTCGCTATACTAGTTGAAAACGAAAGAGGGATGGCGATGGAAACAGAGTGGCTACGCACATTTATAGTGGCAGCACAAACCGAAAACTTTCGAGAAACAGCTGAAAAACGATTTATTACTCAATCAACCGTTACAAAGCATATCCAGCATTTAGAAAGGGCATTGCAAACCCCCTTATTTGATCGACAGGGCAAACAAGTGACGTTAAATCGGCAGGGGGCTTATTTTAGTCAGCAGGCACAAAAAATCCTGTCCGCTTTAGATGAAGGGCTACATCAAATGGATTCCTTCGTAAAAGGCTACACCGCTAAGCTTACGCTTGGCGTTGCTCCACAAATTGCGAACTCAACATTACCTGCCATCCTCACAGCATTCCGGTGCCGAAAGCCAACTACTCAAGTAGTGATAGAACTTTTAAAATCCAATGAAATTGGGGAAGCAGTGTTTACTGGAGTAATTGATATTGGCTTATCCAAATTAACCTCAACACGTGAGCTTCACACGGTGATGCTCGCACAGGAACCATTGCATTTAATTGCTCCTATTGCTAAAAAGGAATTGGATGCTTTCACCCTTTTACAGCAGGAAACGCTTCTTACACATGAGTATGCGCCCTATTGGGAGGACGTACAACAGGTGCTACAGCAGTTTGCAAGCCATCAAACAATGCATATTAATCAAACAGAGGTGATTAAGCATTTCGTCAAACATGGTCTTGGTATTGCCTTGTTGCCTAAGAGTGTGATAGAAGCTGATTGTCAGCAACATCTTCTACATAGCTATTCGTTAAAAGAATTTTCCCATATTGTATCGGATACTTATTTGCTTACAAAGTATGTCTCGGCAGAATATGATGCTTTTTTAGAAGCGTGTAATAGCGTGTATGGGTGAAGCAGCTTTCTGCACGGTTTATTCATAATGTACCTTTATACTATTTTAGTATAAAGGATAGATAGAGGGTGTTGATATGTATAGTATGTTGTCCACCATTAGTCAGTTTATTAGTGAGCCGATTACGCAATTTGTACAGGGCTATGAGCATTCTGCTTTGATGATGGCCATCCTTCTTGGCTTGATAGGCGCCTTTGCTCCATGTCAGTTAACAGGTAATATGAGTGCCATTACATTTTACGGCAATCGAACACTACAAAAGAGCAGTAATTGGCAAGAAATTATGTTTTTTATTGTGGGGAAAGTGGTTGTTTTTAGTGTGCTTGGGTTTTGTGCTTGGCTTTTTGGCCAATCATTTGAAACAAAGATGACCGTTTATTTTCCAATCTTTCGTCAGGCTATTGGACCGATGATGCTGGTAACAGGGCTGGTGCTAATTGGTTTATTCAAATTAACCTTTCTACAACGCTTAACATCGTTGCTACCACCTGTAGTAAAAGAGGGGAAATTAGGCTCGTTCTTAATGGGCGCTAGTTTTTCGATTGCCTTTTGTCCCACTATGTTTGTCTTGTTCTTTGTGTGGTTAATGCCCCTTGTGGCAAGCACCTCCTATGGATTGCTTCTACCGAGTATTTTTGGCATAGCGACCGCTGTACCGCTCATTATGATGCTTCTGTTGATCTATGTCTTTGATGCCAAGCGCCTTATCCTACGAAAAAGTATGAAGATGGGAAGGGCTATTCAAACGACGGCAGGTATCCTATTAATTTTAATCGGTATAACGGACACTATTACCTATTGGGGCATGTAAGACATGTATAATAGTGTTAAAACGAGAAAGAGAGATACAGTATGACAGCTATATTATTATTTATCCTTGCAGGAATTGGCGAAATAGGCGGGGGCTATTTAATTTGGCTTTGGTTACGAGAGGGCAAACCTTTTTATTGGGGCATTATTGGCGGTATTGCACTTGCTTTGTACGGCGTTGTCGCAACATTCCAGACCTTTCCAACCTTTGGTAGGGTTTATGCAGCCTATGGTGGGGTATTCATCGTGTTGTCTATTTTATGGGGGTGGGGCATTGATGGCAAAAAGCCCGATCATTTAGACTTTATTGGCGCAGGGATATGCTTAATAGGCGTCATTGTAATATTGCTGCCTCGCTCTTAGCATTGAAAAAAGGTTACTACAACAGAATAGTAACCTTTTGTAATCTATTTTTTACGAGCAATAAAGCGCAGACGATAATAATCAATGACCCATTCATTCTGTTGGAAACAAGTTGGCTTTAATAATTCCTCACATGTCGCATAAACCTGCTCTTTCTCATCAGCCTTTAAGTGCTGAAGAAGATTTTCACTAAACATGCCCAACCAGTTGCGAAGCCCATCCTTCCCTTGAAGTGGTGTAGGGCGTTTATAGAGTGTGATATTCTCGACCTGAAAGCCTGCATTCTCTAATTTTGATTGATATTCCTCGATGCTTGGAAAATACCAAGGGAAATAGTGGTCGATATAGGGAAATTGTAAAGATTCCATACTTTTTTGCAGTGCCCAAACGATGGATGCAATATTGCCTTGTCCGCCCATTTCAGCAACAAAGCGTCCACCGTTCTTCAGCGCACCATAGACATTTTCAATAACTACATCAGGCTCCTTCATCCAATGAAGTGCGGCATTGGAGAAAACGGCATCAAAGTGCTGAGAAAAGTGCATCGCTGTAGCTTCCATCGTTTGAAAGGTAATGGCAGGATATTTTTGCTGAGCAGCTAAAATCATCGTAGCCGACGCATCTACTCCGAGCACAGAAGCTCCAAGTGCTGATATGTCATTAGCCAAATCTCCTGTACCACAACCCACATCTAAAATATGTTCATTTTTTTGCGGCGCTAGTAGATCGACCAAGCTTGTACCCAATTTTGAAACGAAATCATGCTTTTCATCATATAAATGAGCATTCCATTTTGTTTTTGTTGTCATCGTATTTCATCTCCTTTAGTAGAGCATAGCAAAGGAGGCCATCCATCAGAAATGCGAAAAATCATGAATTTTGATTCCAAATTGGAATGATAGATTTCTTCACAACAGAGCTTTACAGGCAAATGATTTGCAAAAATTTCGCAACCCTAAAAATTTTGAGTAAAATAAAAAAGGTAGCTGATGTTTTTTCAGCTACCTTTTGCTATGGTTAAAGCTTCGTTAATGTTTTGCCACTCCAGCCAAACAAGATCGTTAGAATCGGACCAAGTAAACAGAAGAAGGTGAATGGTAGGTAATCCAGTGTGGAAATACCGAGGACACTTGTGATAAAAATACCACAAACACTCCAAGGCACAAGAGGATTGACGACCGTACCTGCATCCTCCATGACGCGTGAAAGGTTTTTTGGTGCAAGACCAACCTTTGCAAATTGTGCCTTAAAGGCCTCACCTGTTAACAGAATGGATAAATATTGCTCACCGATCAATGTATTGACACCAATGCCCGTAATGGCAGCACCTGTAATAACAGAGCCAGCACTTTTAAATAAGCTTTCAACCTTCGCTAAAATGCTTTGAATAATGCCTAGTGTGAATAAAAGACCACCCATTGTTAAGGCAAGTAAGACAAGCGCGATTGTAAATAGCATACTATTCATCCCACCACGAGTGAGCAAGGCGTCTACTTCTTTATTACCAGTTTGAGAGACATAGCCATCAAACAGAATCTTGAAGACATCTGCAGGGGGAATTGGGTCAAGTAGAGCGCCAAGCCCTACGCCAATAATGGACACAACAGCTAAGGTAATGACTGCAGGTGCCTTGTAAAAAGTCATGATAACGAGAACAGCAATTGGCAATAATGTATACCAATGAATAAGTCCTGTAGACAGTAAACCCTCTTTAAATTGCTCGACTGTCTCAAAGGATGTAGCAGCTCCTGTTGGCGAGATAATAGCATAAAGCACAAAGGAGATAAGAAAAGCAGGGATGGTTGTCCAGCCCATATTTTTAATATGCTCAAAAAGGTCTACACCAACTGTACCAGAGGCAAGATTGGTTGTATCGGATAATGGTGACATTTTATCACCAAAGAAGGCGCCAGAAACAATCGCTCCAGCTGTAATCGTTAGCGAAATATCCATGGCACCGGCAATCCCCATAAATGCCACACCAACCGTCGCGACAGTTGTTAACGAGCTTCCAATTGAAATACCAACGATACTACAAATTAAAAACACGATGGCAAAGAAAAAGTTTGGCGAAACAGTTAAAAAGCCATAATAGATAAGCGTTGGGATCGTTCCACCCATAATCCAGCTCGAAATTAAAATACCAATAAAGAAGAAAATAAAAACGGCGCCAAGTCCAGCGCTAGCACCAGCAATCATACCACCTTCAAGATCGCGAAAGGGCACTTTTTTCAGTAATCCATACGCGAGTAAAATGGCAATTACAAGAAAAATCGGGATATGCGGCGTAGCCTTTAAATAGCCAATACTATAAGCCATTGTGGCAATAATTAAAATAGTGATAAAGCCTGCCTCAAGAAATCGAGGGTTACTCTTTGCTTCTATTCGAAACATGTGAATCCTCCTAATAAATACTTCTGCGCTTCAATGCGGTGAAGCCCAAAAGTATTATAGCACGCTAATATTTTTTGTCAATTGACTGAAAATTGGCAGTCTCAATGAAAGAAATCATCCCAGGCATTTTTTCTAAATCTATAAACGGTTCATAACAAAGCCCATCGAAAAACCATATAGAAAATGAACTTCTCCTAAAACTAAATACATGATTAATGCCGCTAAAGTTGAGGTGAAATTAATAGCTTTCGCATTACCAGTAGCTTGAAGAAAATCATCGCCTATCATTAATAGAATAAAAAATGAACCCGTACCTGGTCCAAAAAAAGCCTATAGCCACAAATGCTCCTATATAGGCTAAATTTTGGCTGTACTAGGTACACGCTCTTAATATTGCTGTCCCCAATCTTTTTTAAACATTGTATAAGCAGCTACAAGGACGAGCATAACAAGCTTAAGTGGTTTTAAATAGCAGGGGATACAAGATGGATGGTAAAGGCACCGAGAAAAGACCCCACAAAGATAAAGGGGACGATTTTTCCGATTTTCTTGCTATCTACTTTACCTGCACGCCATTACTAATGGTATTGGCCAGTTTATTTGTGGCAAATGGCTGTACTTGAGGTAAACCAACAGCCATTAATGTAGGTAAGGAGATAAGTCCACCGCCAGTAGTAATACTATTGTGAGTGAAAGTAAATCAATATCCATTAATATGCTCCCATCTTTCATCATCGCGTACTGTGAAAGTCAAAAAATAACAATGAAATTCCAGCATTTTCATGTAAATTTCGTTTACAATTCCTTAACATTTCACAAGGTAAACAAATCAGCAAAAAAAAGTTTATTTCAAGTATTTTTATAAAAATAAAAGAAAAAATGGTCATTTTTAAAGAAAAAATAGTGATTTTTAATATTTGATTTCCAACGTTTACAACTTGGGAAATAGCTTAAAAATAAATGTGGCAAATTTTATATTACAGTTTTGTAAAATCAACATCTGAGTGTTTAAAATTTTGTAGAATTGTGTAAATGTTTTGTTATGATGGTTCAGAAATCGACAATATTTTTTCAACAGGAGGAACAGGATGTTCAACTCAAATAAGCAAGATCCATTTTTTCAGTCATTATTAAAAATCGCGAAAAACGTGAATGAGGGTATTTATTATGCTCATAATGCTCGTATTCAAGATATAGATGCGCTCAAAGAAATTGCAGATACAATGAAGCAATACGAAACAAGTGGCGATAAATTAATCCATGAGCTAATCGTTATGCTGAATAAATCCTTTATGACGCCAATTGAACGTGAAGATATTTTAGCATTAGCAAACAAACTAGATGATGTAATTGATGGAATGGAAGGCTGTATTGCGCACTTCAATATGTACAACCTAACAGAAGTAACAGAACCAATGCGCCAATTCCTCACATATATTGCGAAAAGTACGGACGAAATGGTACAAGCCATGGAACTGTTAAATAGTAAAAAGCTTGTGGAAATGCGTAAACATGCTATTCAAATTAAGGACAATGAACGTGAATGTGATGAAATTTTCCGTTCTTCAATGAAGCAATTATTCATCCAAGAAAAAGACCCAATGCGTTTGATTGTTTTCAAGGATATTTATGAGCAATTTGAAGACATTGCAGACTGCTGTCAAACAGTAGCAAACACAATTGAAACAATAATTATGCGTAATGCATAAGATGGAGTGTACGAAATGGATACGATCTTATTAATCACCATATTAGTCGTTATTTTCGCACTTGTGTTCGACTTTATTAACGGCTTCCATGATACAGCAAATGCGATTGCTACTTCTGTATCAACCCGTGCCTTAAAGCCACGTACAGCAGTTTACATGGCAGCGGTTATGAACTTCGTCGGAGCCATTACATTCGTTGGAGTAGCCAAAGCCTTAACAAAAGATATTGTGGATCCTTTTTCTTTAAATGCCTTTGATGGCGATATTACAGGCTCTGTTGTTATTTTAGCAGCCTTATTATCTGCGATTACATGGAATTTATTAACATGGTATTTTGGGATTCCATCAAGTTCTTCTCATACATTAATAGGTTCTGTTGCAGGGGCAGCTATTGCCGCAGCAGGATTTGATATTTTGAACTATGCTGGATTTATTAAAATTCTTCAAGCACTTATTTTTTCACCATTACTAGCGTTCGCAGCTGGTTTCCTGATGATGACATTATTAAAGATCATCTTCAAAGATATGAATTTATATCGTACGAATAAAGGCTTCCGTACAATGCAAATTGGGACAGCAGCCTTACAATCCTTTACACACGGGACAAATGATGCGCAGAAAGCGATGGGGATTATTACCCTTGCGCTAATCGCGGGTGGCCTACACCAAGGAGATGATATTCCTTTCTGGGTACGTTTTGCTGCAGCAACTGCGATGGGTCTTGGTACATCTGTCGGTGGGTATAAAATCATCAAAACCGTTGGCGGAAAAATTATGAAAATCCGCCCCGTAAATGGGGTAGCGGCAGACTTAGCTTCTGCATCGATTATCTTTGGTGCCACATTAATCCATTTACCAGTTTCTACAACACATGTTATTTCTTCATCCATCATGGGTGTCGGAACAGCTCACCGTGTTAAAGGAGTTAAATGGGGGATGGCACGTAAAATCGTTACAACATGGGTCATCACGATGCCAATCTCTGCTGTCATGGCAGCATTGATTTACTATATTCTAAGTTTATTTTTCTAGTTCGCTAAGGAATGCACAATCACAGTGCATTCCTTTTTTTTGTGCTGGAAAACGGATGCGGGTGATAGAACCGGCAAAGTGTCGGATAGCCCAGTTAAAGTAGCGGTTAGGAGCGGCAAAGTGGCGGATAGCCCAGTTAAAGTAGTGGATAGAACCGACAAAGTGTCGGATAGCCCGGACAGTAGCGGATAGCCCAGTTAAAGTAGCGGATAAAACCGGCAAAGTGGCGGAAAGCCCGGTTAAAGTAGCGGATAGAACCGGCAAAGTAGCGGAAAGCCCGGACAGTAGCGGATAGAACCGGCAAAGTGGCGGAAAGCCCGGTTAAAGTAGCGGATAGCCCCCATAAAAGTGGCGGAAAGCCCGGACAGTAGCGGATAAAACCGGCAAAGTGGCGGAAAGCCCGGTTAAAGTAGCGGATAGAACCGGCAAAGTAGCGGAAAGCCCGGACAGTAGCGGATAGAACCGGCAAAGTGGCGGAAAGCCCGGTTAAAGTAGCGGATAGCCCCCATAAAAGTAGCGGAAAGCCCGGACAGTAGCGGATAAAACCGGCAAAGTGGCGGAAAGCCCGGTTAAAGTAGCGGATAGAACCGGCAAAGTAGCGGAAAGCCCGGACAGTAGCGGATAGAACCGACAAAGTGGCGGAAAGCCCAGTTAAAGTAGCGGATAGGAGCGGCAAAGTGTCGGAAAGCGCGGACAGTAGCGGATAAAACCGGCAAAGTGGCGGATAGCTCAGTTAAAGTAGCGGATAGAACCGGCAAAGTGGCGGATAGCCCCACAAAAGTGGCAGATAGCTCAGGCAGGAAGAAAAACTGCTTCGATGAAATCGGTAGCCTCCGCCCCCTTGTGTAAAGTGCGGATTCGCTCTAAGGTAATTATAAAGAAAGTGTAAAGTTCGGAGAAAATCGTTTTTTCCGTAGTAAGGTGAATGCAGGAGGAAAATGATGAAGGAAAAGTTACTACTGATTGAGGATGATACAGCGATTGGGCGTATTGTGAAGGATACGCTGGAGCAGGAGGGCTATTGTGTAACATGGGCTACTACGGGCCTTGAGGGATTGGCAGATTTTCAAACGCAACCTTTCGATTTAGTGCTGGTGGATTGGATGCTGCCAGAAATGGATGGATTAACGGTTTGTCAAAATATCCGTTGGGAGAGTGATGTGCCGATCCTAATGATGAGTGCTCGCAAGGAAGATGCGGATAAGGTGGAGGGCTTGCAGGGGGCAGACGATTATATCGCTAAACCATTTAGCTTAGAAGAATTAAAGGCACGAGTTGCCTCTCATCTTAGACGCTGGCGACGCTACCATAAGCAAGACGTGATAGAAGAGCATACTGCCTATGCGAATGGATTAACAATAGATTGGCAACGACAAATAGTATGTGTTTATCAGCAAGAAATTGCATTAACTCAAAAGGAGTTTGCTCTTGTTAGGCTGCTAGCTAAAAATCCGAGTCAAACCTTTACAAAAGAGGAACTATATCAGCATATTTGGCAGCAAGCAACGTTAGAGGACACTCATACTGTCACCGTTCATATTAAGGCACTACGCGAAAAGCTCAAGGATTCTGTGAAAAACCCAAATTTTATTCAAACCGTGTGGGGTAAGGGCTACCGTTTTATTGGTGAACCATTATGAAAATAAAAGCGTGGTTACTAATCATGTTTTTTATTGTAATGGTATTACCCATAGTAGGAGCTTATAGCCTTTATGTGTGGATTAATGCTTATTACCAAGATAAAAATGTGGCGGAGTTCTTTGACAAGTGGACAGAGCTAAATCATGTAAAAGATGTTGTTGACAATCCAATGCTTTATCAAAAAAATGCCAATCTTAAAGAGGTTGAGGATCTTACCAATGAGCAGCTGGCGATTACCCTCTATACGAAATCTGGCTATGTTTTATATTCCTCCAACCCTTTGCTAACGGGCTATGTAGGGAAAGAGCGCATGTTAAATGGTTTATATGATTTACAGCAAGCATACAACGCCTTTACATACAAGGAGCCTGTATATCTAAAAGGTGATTTGCTTGGCATCTATGAAATTCAATTAATACGAACAGATTGGGTAAAGGGTGTAGAAAAACGTTCATGGCTTGTCATCGCCAGCACGATCCTGTTGTTTCTTATCATTTACTTAACTGTCATCTTGTTGCTTCATCGGAAACTGAATCGGCCAATACGTGAACTGATGCAGCAAATGCGTCATTTTGCGAAAGGTCAGCATGTTAAATCAAATCTAAGCGTAAGAAAAGATGAGATTGGGGCACTTGCCAAAACATTTGAGGCGATGCAGGATGAAATTGAAAAGACTCGGGCTTCTTTAAAAACGGAACAACAGCAAAAAGAAATGATGATTGCAAGTATTTCCCATGATTTGAAGACGCCCCTTACAGCCATTCAAGCCTATGCGGAATCTTTACAAACTAAAGGCTTAACAGAACAGCAGGAGGCAGAATATCAGCAGGTCATCGTTACGAAGGCAGATCGGATGAAGCATATGCTAGAGGATTTAATGATGTTTACATTACTTCAATCAACAAACTATACATTAGAGCTCATTGCTGTGGATGGAGAAGAATTTTTTGACATGGCCTTGTCTGACTATGAACCTTTATGTGAAGAACAAGGATTTACATTAAAAGTATGCTGTGCCGTGGATGGGCTCTATGCTGTGCATCCTAAACAACTTCAGCGTGTCATTGATAACTTATTGAGCAACGCATGGCGTTATGGGGAAAAGGGGACAACAATCGGCTTAGCCGCAGTCAATGCTGGAAATAATCCCGAATGGGGCTTTGATTTCTTGAAGTCTGCTTTAACCAAGCAAGAGGGAATGTATATAATTGTGCAAAATCACGGAAGAGGCATACCACAGCAGGACATTGTAAAATTATTCGAGCCAATGTATCAAGCAGATTATGCGAGATCAAAGGCTGGTGAACGAGGAACAGGACTAGGCTTAAATATTACAAAACAAATTATTGAAAAACATGGTGGCACTGTCGAACTGCTTTCTAGAGAGAGCATTGGAACAGCGGTAATTTGCTGGCTACCACCTTCTAAAGGAGTAAATGAATGATGAATTGGAAAAGATCTTGCCGAGCAGCAGGCTTAATTGCTGTAATGACATTTAGCTTAGTGGGCTGTAATTCAGAGGCATCTTATACACCTCAGGAAATTATCGACCAAGCCCTTCAAGAATCGAAGGAGCCACTCACTTATTATGGCGAATATACGTTAGACATGGGAGAGCTAGGTGGCAAAGCTCAAGTGAAGGAATGGGTAAAGGATAGCAATAGACGGATAGAAATGACAGGTGATAATGGTGAACATGTTATCACAGTCAAAAATGATGCTAAAGTGATTAGCTATGATGTCACTGAAAAGACAGCCTACACAATAGATTATTCACAACATGAATTAGACGGCTTGCAATCACCGAAAGATCAGGTACAGCTTATTTTTAATATGGTTAAGGATACCCATGATATTAAAATAGCGGGAGAAGAGAAGGTTGCAGGTAGAGATACGTATAAAATCGTGGCAAAGACGAAGAAAACGGAATCGTTATTTGGAGATATCGAAGCATGGATTGACAAAAAAACTTGGCTGACATTAAAAATGAAGACAGATAGTGCAGGGAATCATATGATCACTGAATATTCTAAGATTAATTTTGGTGAAAAAATAGATGATCAACAATTTGCGCTAGATCTACCAAAGGATGTAACGATTCAGGAAATTAGCGGACAGGACACTTCAGAATCTATTTCATTGGAGGACGTCAAGCAGCAGCTTGAAAAGTTTTTATTAGTGCCAGAAGTAAATGGTCTTACGTTAGATAACATATCCATGGTCAAAGGGATAGAGGAACGACCAGAATACTCTTTCGATTATGTTTTAGATGGAGAGTTAGCTTTTTTTGTCACAATTTTTAAAGCAGATGCGAGTGTTGCAGATATTGGCCCCATTCTAAATGAAAAAGAAATAGATATTCGAGGACAAAAAGGCACTGTTATGGATGGTGAAAATTTCCGTTCCCTTGCTTGGCAAGAAAACGGCTACCAATATAGTATGGTTGGGCAAAATCCAGAATTAACAGTTGAGGATCTTTTAAGCTATGCGCAACAAATGACCGTTGTACAATGAGGTGATACTATGAAAAAAGCGCAAGGACTAAAATGTCTGGCATTATTTTTATTTACCACTATTTTCTTATATGGGGTAGGGGAAACATATGAGGTGTCTTGGCTACAATTTCACTTTACGGGACAATATCAGGACGCAGGCTTTTATTTCAGTTTTACATCCCTTATTCCAATATTGATTGGACTATTAATGGTGGGTCTATATGAATCAATGTTAAAAAGATTCATTTAAATAATAAGGAGCAGGATCCGAGTGGAGGAGCCTGCTTTTTTTATGGTAGAAATATAGTAAAGAGGATACTAATAGGAGGTTTTTGCAAACATACTAGCAATTAGTGTCCTGCCTGTTTCATAGAAAGCTAGAACAGCTAGCTTAAAAAGAGCAACTCCATATTCCGATGATAAATAATGGTAAACCCACCCCAAGAGAGCATTTAATTAGGAAATTTTTCTAACCCATTTCTACTAAAAATCGCAGTGTTAAATGGCTAGCCATACTTACATTACGCAATTTGCTGTAAATGTGTCTTCTTAAAAGCGTCATCATATTTTAAACCATAGCCAAGTGCGCGATCTAAGAAAATATGCGCGAGCCAAATCAGGGCAGCCATCAGAGGTATTGATGTAGTCGTTAGTAAACCAATCGCCATTATCATGGCAGGTAGCACAAAGCTATGCCCCATATTATAGAAAAGAGCGCCTACTTTTGTATTGATGAGATAGCCAACCATTGTGATGTCTGGGAGCAATAAAAATACAATAAAATACAGCCATGAAAAATTTAGATGACCATAGAAAAAAACAGTGATGACGAAAGCAAGGATATATTCGATTGAGATGATTTTACGTAGTGACATTTAACCACGACCTTCCAGTAAATTTTGATACATATCCTCAATGAGTGAGGCAATTTTTTCTTGATTTTCTTCATACTGTCCGTCAGCCATTAACGTTTTAGTCAGTTGTAACGAATGAAGCGCATGCTGATAGAATCGAAGTTGCTGCTCAATCTGGGCAATCTTTGTGGAAAATAGCTGTACCGTTTCTTCATTACATGCTGTTGAAATAGGCTTTCGTTCGAGTGTCAGTAAATGTTTAATTTCTTGAAGCGTAAAGCCTAGCTGACGTAAAACGATAATAAATTTCATTGTATGTTCACACATGGCATCATACACACGGTAGCCATTGTCTTGTTTTTGCGGCTGTAAGAGTCCCTCTTTTTCATAGTAGCGAACGGTATCGGTTGTTAATTGAAATTTCTCGGCGAATTGTTTAATTTTCATGTAAGTACCTCCTAAATTCATCCTAACATTGGAGTATGCTCCAAGGTCAAGGTGCTTGAGAAAAAAAGTAAAAAAATGAAACGGTCATTCAGTGGCAGTCGTTTATAGTGTAAGAAGGGGAGGTGGACGGCATACTTGAGGAAATGATCGAAGAACATGCAGCGCATTTATTACGTCTCGCCTATTTGTATGTGAAGAACCGACAAACCGCAGAGGATATTGTGCAAGAGGTCTTTATTAAATTTTCTCAGCGTGGCTATGAAGAACGTGGGCAGTTGCGTGCGTATTTATCCACGCTAACGATTAATCAAAGCAAGGATTATTTAAAAAGCTGGCATTATAAGAAATTACTATTACAAGAAAAAATATTTCCTGTTCAGGGGAATAGACAGCGAGATGAGCTGGTGGCAGCAGAGGAACGATCTCAAATTGGGGCAGCTATTTTAAAGCTTTCACTTACCTATCGGGAGCCCATTATCCTTTATTATTTTGAAGAAATGAAGATTCGTGATATTGCCCAGCTACTTGGCATTGCAGAGAATACGGTCAAAACAAGACTGAAGCGGGCAAGAGAAGCATTAAAGTCTCATCTGAAGCAGGAGGAATGGGAGGTGCTTAGACATGAATGAGATACAGAAGGAATTACTCAAAGTCGCTGGTGATATGACAGCAAGCAAAGAACGCGTCAAAAAACATGTACTACAACAGTCTATCAATAGAAGGAAGCCTTTGCGTTTCACCCTATTAACCGTCGTGCTGACACTTTGTGTGGTGGGGTTTATGATGGTGCAGCTTCTTACGAACGAAACAGAGCAAACATCCTCACTATTTCATGAAAGACAGCTTGAGTATTTCGAACGTCTTAATCAGCTAATGTGGCCAGGGAAAGAGCAGGAATTTTATAAAGAGGAAGCCTATCTATCGTATGAGAAGCTCGTTGCCGCCTACTATTTTGCGAAATCAGTAGGGATTGATTATTCTAAGGCAGAGCTAGAGGCGGAGAGAAAGAAGCAGGTAGAACAGTTGGAAATGCTTTATCAAGCATCTGAATACGAAGCACTATTTCAGGGATTAGCACCGAAGCAGTATGTTGAAACATATCTCGAGCCCCTTCTGCCGATGTATACAACGCGAACAAAGCTATATGCTCTCTATAAAGAAAAATATCCAACTTTTTATGCTTACCAAGAAGTAGCCAATATTGATGCGAAACGATATTTCCAAGCGCATTATACTGAGCAGGCAACAGCCTTTCAAAAGGAGCATAACATTGTAATACGTACGAGTTCACATGGCTCTTCAATGGTCGGAACAGTTGCAGAGGTTGAATCGAATGTTTTCTTATTTATTGAAGGGGTGATTCCTGAGGACCTTGATCATATGGCAGAGGAACAGCTTGCTGCAAAATATGAACAAGCCAATTGGTATCCTGTGCTGGATGATTTTCCTGTCGAGCAGGGGGATTATATTACTTTAACTTCTATGGGAACAGGGAGTATTGAGGAAAATGGAATCGTAAGAAAATATGGTTTATTATCTAAACTGGAAAAACTAGAGCCAACCATTACAAAAATGCTTGAGCTAGAAAATGACAAAGAGGTTGCTCAGTTTTTACAGGATATCCCTTGGCAGCCTGCAGCATATATGAAAAGACCACCCGAATATTCATTTGAAGTGGAAGACGTCCGTATTGAAATGTGGAAGGGCTATGGCGGTTCAATTTATCTCCAAAAGGCTGGTAGCGTAGAAATTCACCTTAGTGCCAACAGAGCGAAGGAATTAATAGCCATTCTAGGCATAGAAGAATCTTAACAAGTCTCTTGAAAGAGGCTTGTTTTTTGTTTAGGGGAAAATATAGTAAAAGTACCATGTTAAAATAACCTTTAATTGAATGTAGGAAAAAATACACACTGATTTTCGTTATTAGGCTGAATTACTTAATGTCGAAAAAATAAATGAGTCCAAAGAATTGTAATATTTTAAGGTCAAAGGTAGTATTAAAGAAGTAAGGATGAAGAAAAGGAGGGGCGGTATGAACGCACAAGAATTTGAAGAACTATGGATTACGCTTAATGAGTTATATAATGCGGATCGTTTTTTAGAATATATAGAAATAAGTAGTGCCGCAATTGAAAGTGCCATTAAGCTTGAAATGTATGATAAGGCTATCCTTCTATTACGCTATAGCTGTGCCAGTTATTTTCAAACGGGTGATTTACAGCTTTCTATAAGTGTCCTTGAACAATATCGTGAGTTAACATTTCAACATGGCAACGATATTGATTTAATTCAATATTACAATTTAGCAGCCATTTATTGGGGAACATTTGGTCATTTAAAGAAATCAGAAGAGTTGATGTTGAAAGGCTTAAAAATTGCTGAAGCAATCCAGCACGTGGAGAGCATGGGGAAAATCTATAATAACCTGAGCGACTTAGAAATATCCATGGGAAGCTATCGGACAGCTAAGGAATTTGCCTTAAAGAGTTTATATTATGCGAATGCGTTTGAAATGAAGCATAAAGAGCCTTATACAGGGATTATCCATCCGAAGACAAACCTAGCTGTTGCACTTATTTGGCTTGAAGAATTTGAAGAAGCCAATACGATATTACAAGAATTAATGGCAACCATTCATCATCCACCCTATTCGAAAGTACAACTTGAGGTACTCAATGCCTATGCCTTCCTGTGTGAAAGACAGGGACGTATAAGTGAGGCCATTGATTTATATCAAAAGACAAAGCATTATGCTTTACAAAACAATGACCTTTCTCTACTTCAACTAATTTATAATTCTTTAGTGAAGCTAATTGAGGAGCAAGGCAATAAAATTGTATTATGTGCGATACAAAAGGAATATATAAATATTTTATTAGAAATCCAGCGTGAAAACTATTCACATGTATTGTTTGAAATGGAATATAACGATCATAAGAAGCAGTTTGAAAAAAATGCCTATATTGATCCTCTGACGAATATTTACAATCGTCGCTATTTTGATGAACAGGCCAAAAAGATGGTCGAGAAGGCGGCTGAAAAACATCAGCAATTGGCCTTGATGATGGTGGATTTAGACCATTTTAAAGAAATCAATGACATGAATGGTCATTTATTTGGCGATGATGCTTTGACGAATACAGCCAAAACCTTACAGGACTATTTTCAGCCCTTTGAGTCCATTGTTGCCCGTTTTGGGGGGGATGAATTCATTGTGTTGAGTCAAGTAAAGGAAGGTGAATCAGTGCAAACATTGGCTGACAACCTGTATCAAACCTTAACGGCACTATCACTGACAGTGAATAATCAAACGGTTCAGTTGGAATTTAGTATTGGTGTCAGTACGAATGATCATGGCAAAATTCAGAAAGTAGAGGAGCTTATCCAGCATGCGGATGAAGCGCTCTATAAGTCAAAGCGTAATGGCCGCAACCAAATTACGCACTATAATCATTATTGCGATGTGGGAAATGGTATTTAAAAGAGAGAGAGGCATATCTACGCGGAAAGTGCCTCTTTCGTAAACGTGTTGCTAGTGTGATGGATTAAGCAAGCCATACAACACAATATCTTCAAAAGTCCCGTTTTTATAAATATGATCCTTTAAGGTTCCCTCATAGTGCATGCCACATTTCTCCATAATTTTCCCAGAGGCGGGATTGGAATGGAAATACCGGGCATAAATACGATGATACTGTTTCTCCTGAAAGGCAAATTCAATCATCGCTTGAGCAGCTTCTGTTCCGTAGCCATTACCCCAATAGGGCTCTCCAATCCAATAAGCGATTTCTCCTCTTTGATGTTGGGATTGATTTGACAGTCCTATCGCTCCATATAATTGTCCACTTTGTTTGTCTGTTATCGCGAATTCGTAACTTCGATTTTCCTCAAAGTTTTGTTGATGCGTGGAAATCCATGATAATGCACATTCTAATGTATAAGGATAAGGTAAACTCAATGTGCTTTTATAGATCGCATAATTGTTACATAAAACACTTACTTCTTGTGCATCTGCTTCTGTAAAAAGTCGAAGTATTAAACGAGGTGTTTCTATCGTCTTTTCGGCTGGCGAATAAATCATCGAATACCCCCTTTTTAATGGTTGGATTGATTATAGCACAATAAAAAGTAAAGTAAACCAAATAATGGGTGTTATAGTGCATCTTGAATTGGAATAAAAATTTATTGAAAAACGATAAATTATGTGATAAATTAAACAGGAGAATAAATAAAAGAGGTGCGTAAGATGAAACGAGAAACGCTCTTTTTAAAGATAGCTGTTTTTCTAATAGGTATACCCGTTCTTGCCTTATGTGTATGGGTGGTGCCTCGTGTTGCATTGGATACAGTGGAGCATTCTCCCATTCTAACCATTGTTGCTTTAATTGGCGTCTATGCAACGGCTATTGCATATTTTGTTGCGCTATTTACGACGATCAAACTATTGAGCTATATTGACCAAAACATTGCATTTTCAGAGCTGTCAGTGAAGGCTTTAATTAAGATCAAATATTGTGCAATTATAATTAGTAGTGTTTACGTGGTTGGCATGCCACTGATATACTATGCTGCAGAAGTAGACGATGCCCCTGGTCTAATACTTATCGGAATGGTCATTATTTTTGCTTCCTTTGTCGTGGCAGTCTTTGCTGCAGTGCTGCAAAAGCTTCTTAAAAATGCCATCGATATCAAATCAGAAAATGATCTAACGGTTTGAGGTGAATACTATGGCAATGATCATTAATATTGATGTAATGCTGGCAAAACGAAAAATGAGTGTAACAGAGCTTTCAGAAAAAGTTGGCATCACGATGGCAAACCTTTCGATATTAAAAAACGGCAAGGCCAAAGCCATCCGCTTTTCAACATTAGAGGCTATTTGTGAGGCATTGGATTGCCAGCCTGGCGATATTTTGGAATATCGGAAGAACGAGGAACTACAAAAATAAGGATCTGCGTAAAGCAGATTCTTTTTTTGTAGAAATTATTGCCAACAGAAGTCGTCCTATGCTAGGATAAAGAAAAGATATATCGACAGGCAGTCGGTCAATTATGAGGAGTTGTCTTATGAGAGAAATAAAAAAAGCGGAAGAACGCAGAAATGAAATTTTAGATGCAGCGGATGAATTATTTACACAGAAGGGGTTTGATGGTACGAGTACGAGTAATATTTTGGAGAAAGTAGGCATTGCTCGAGGCACACTCTATTATCATTTTAAATCGAAGGAAGATATTATGGATGCACTCATTGAACGTTATACAAGCACAATGCTAGCAAAGGCGAAAACCGTTGCAGCAGACAAGACTATAGCTGTAAATGAGCGGATATTGCGCGTTGTCATGGCATTGAATATGCAAAATGAACAGGGTGGACAGGAGATGATGGAGCATGTTCATAGGCCGCAAAATGCTTTGATGCACCGCAAAATACAGCAAGTGATCATTAATCAGGTACCACCAATCCTTACCGCCATTATTCGTGAGGGCATTGAGCAGGGTGTTTACCAAACGCCTTATCCCTATGAGTGTATGGAAATGATTATCGCTTATACCAATACGGTATTCGATGATGATCTCGTCTTAATGACAGATGAGGAACGTGCTGCCCGTATTCCAGCATTGATTTTTAATATTGAACGAATGCTAGGGGTGGAAAATGGTAGCCTATTGTATATGATGCAAATGTTTGGAAATAAAGGAGAAGGCACTACAAACTAAGTTTTAGAGGTATTGTTAGGACGGTTAACAACTTACAAAGAGGTGACCTATGTACTGGAAAATTGTGCGAAATGATATGGCAAATAGCAAGCTAATTACAGGTATGACCACCTTATTTGTGGCGGTAGCGGCTTTACTTGTCACACTTTCGGCAGTACTTATTGTCCATTTGACAAGTGCAATTGACACACTGATGAAACAAGCAGAAACGTCTCATTTTCTTCAGATGCATGCAGGGGAAATTGATCAAGTGCGGCTTACTGAATTTGCAGAGCAAAATAAATATGTAGATGAATTTCAAATGAATGAATTTCTAAATGTGGAAGGGACGAAGATCAATATTGCGGGTACCACTTTGGCACACAGTGTGCAGGACAATGGTTTCAGCACACAAAGTGAGAATTTTGATTATTTACTTGACCTTGATGGTCATGTGATTGAAGTGTCCAATGGTGATATTTATGTTCCTGTAAGCTATTGGAAAGATGGCATTGCCGACTTGGGTGATACCGTAATCGTTCATGATCAAACCTTTACAATAGCTGGATTTCTAAGGGATTCACAGATGAACTCTATGCTGGCTTCCTCCAAACGCTTTCTTGTCAGTGAACAAGATTTTGCAGCAATCCAGGAAGCAGGCACGATTGAATATTTAATTGAGTTTCGTTTGAAAGATTTGAAGGATTTAAAGAATTTTGAAGAAGCCTATATAAGTGCAGGGCTGGAAGCAAACGGACCGACCATTACCTACCAACTTTTTCAAATGCTGAATGCCATATCAGATGGGCTTATGATTGCTGTGATCTTACTCATTAGTCTTCTTGTAGTCGCTATTGCTTTTATGTGTATTCGATTTACATTGCTCACTAAAATTGAAGAGGATTATCGAGAAATCGGTGTGATGAAAGCAATTGGCCTACGAGTGGCAGATATTCAGAAAATGTATCTAGCCAAATATGGTGTTATAGCTGTGATCGGCTGTATGCTCGGTATTGCCTGTTCCTTCTTCCTCCGAGACATACTATTAGAAAATATCCGTCTGTTCATGGGAGAAACGGACAATGTTTCACTCATTTGGTTGTTCACGGCTCTGGGGTTGTTGCTCGTATTTATGATGATAATGGGCTATGTACAATCGGTACTGAAACAGTTTCGCAAGCTATCAGCCACGCAGGCTATTCGCTTTGGCACAATGCAAGGAAAAGGGCAACATGCAAAATTATTGAACCTTAGCGCCAATAAAAGGCTACCGATTAATCTTTTCCTTGGCATAAAGGATGTGCTATCACGAAAAACACTTTATGCGACAATGCTCGCAGTATTAGTATTGGCAACATTCATTATCATCGTCCCTCAAAACTTACACAACACAATTGCAGCTAAAAGCTTTATTACGTATATGGGGATTGGGAATAGTGACATCCGAATTGATATCCCACAAGGCAAGCAAAATGAACAACAGGTGGCAGCGGTGATGGAGGCGCTTGAGCATGACACAGCCATTAAGAATTACACTGTTTTGACAACAAAAAAGTTCTCAACAATTGCTGAGGACGGAACAGCGGAAAACCTAAAGATAGAGCTCGGTGACCATACGATCTTCCCCTTAGAATATGCACATGGAGAGGCTCCAATTGCCCCTAATGAAGTGGCGCTTTCAGTGCTCAATGCGAGGGAGCTTCAAAAAAAGGTTGGCGATAGTTTAGCAGTGGTCATTAATGGAGAGAAGAAAAATTTGAGGGTCAGCGGGATTTATTCAGATATTACCAATGGCGGCAAGACTGCGAAGGCAGCTTTCTCTGACCAGTCTACGGATAGCATGTGGAGTGTCATCTATAGTACGATGGCAGACTCTTCTCTTGTCGCAGATAAAAGGGCGGAATATGCAAAAACCTTCTCATTTGCCAAAGTGTCAGGTATTGATGATTATATTTATCAAACTTTTGGTACAACGATTCATGCCATTGAAAAGGCAGCCCGTGCAGCACTCGTCATTGCCTTATTGCTAGGTGTGCTCGTGACATTCTTATTTATGAATATGTTGATTGCAAAGGATCAAGCGCCCATCGCGATCATGAAGGCATTAGGATTCACAAATGTCGATATAGCTACACAATATGCGGCACGTTCGATTTTTGTATTACTGCTAGCAATCTCGATGGGGACGTTGCTCGCAAACACGCTAGGTGAATATTTAACTAGTACGGTCATTGCCTCATTCGGGGCCGCTTCATTTGATTTTATGATTAATCCACTAGCTGCTTATGTTTTTTGCCCACTAGCGCTTACAAGTGTCGTACTGCTAGCCACACTATTTGGTACGTCAAGGGCAGGGCAGGTAAAAATTATTGAGCATATAAAGGAGTAGAACCTATGAATATAGTGAGTGGTGAGCAAATAGCAAAGGCGTTTCAGGTAGGCAATGAAAAGCATCCCGTTTTACTAGATGTATCAGTTACAGTCAGTCAAGGGGAGTTTATTTCCATTATGGGCCCATCAGGCTGTGGTAAATCAACACTGTTGTATGCCCTTAGCGGGATGGACAGTATTGATCAAGGTCAGGTCATCTTTGATGGAATGGATTTAACGACATTAAGTGACAAAGAGTTGGCTGATTTGCGTAGAACGAAAATGGGCTTTGTCTTTCAGCAGCCAACCTTTCTAAAGAGCTTAAATATCCTTGATAATATTCTGTTACCTGCGATGCGTGATGAGCGAAAAAATGTGAGGACATTGACAGAAAGGGCACTACAGATCATGAACAAAATGGGGATTGCAGACTTAGCAAGGCGAGATATTACACAGGTGTCTGGTGGGCAGCTTCAACGAGCAGGCATCTGCCGTGCCTTGATCAGCAACCCACAAGTGATCTTTGGAGATGAACCCACAGGCGCATTAAATTCAACGTCTGCTCAGGAAATCATGGACTTATTAGCCTCCATCAATCGTGAAGGCACAACGGTAATGCTTGTGACCCATGACCCAAAAATTGCCGCAAGAACAGAGCGTATCCTTTTTATGTCTGATGGCGCTATCGTGAATGAGCTGAGATTGCCTCGATTCACAGGCGCTGATTTAGATGATCGAATGGTCAAGGTTGTCTCTTCGATGCAAAAAATAGGTATTTAGCTTGAAGAAATCCGTAATGATTTAAAAATTACGGATTTTTTTTTGATAAAATGAATCGCAATCGTTATGGCGTCCGTCAGTAGTGTAGAAAGTAGGTGAGGGCAATGATGGCTATTGAACAGATAATTGAGGAGCACGGTGATTACTTACTAAAGGTCGCCTATCTATACGTAAAAAATAAGGCGACGGCGGAGGACATCGTGCAGGATGTGTTCATCGCCTTTTATCAAAAGCAGGAACAATTTCGCAGGGAAGCATCCTTACGTACATATTTAGTGAAAATGACGGTTAATCGAAGTCACGATTATTTACGAAGTTGGAAAAGTAAACGACTGACATTGTTTGAAAAAATCAAGGGACGCACAACAGCTATGACACCTGAAAAGGAGATGCTAGAGAAAACTGTAAAAAAAGAGCTGGTGGAGGCCTTGTTTACATTATCAGTTGCCTATCGAGAGGTCTTGATACTGTATTATTTCGAGGAGATGTCGACTGTGGAAATTGCACAGCTTGTTCACTGTCCAGAAGCAACGATTCGCACAAGATTACAGCGAGCTCGTAAACAATTAGCAACAGCAATGGGTGACTTTGATTGGGAGGTGCTACGCCATGAATCAATTTAAAGAGGATGTTTTAAAGGAGCTACAAGATGTCAAGCTTTCACAGCAGCGCAAACAAGTAATTGCGGAAAAAGCACGACGAAAAGTTCAACGCAAAGCGGGTGGTCAATGGACGTATCGTATCGTGTTCGCTACCTTTACTATTTTTGTTATCGGTTTTAGCTATATCTTGACACAACAGAAGGGGCAACAGAGTCCAGGCCATCAGGCGGCTAGCCTGCAGTCAGATACTTGGCATTGGTGGTCACTATTTGCTTCGGATTATATAAGAGGAATGATTTTACTGAGCATTTTTATAGGAGCTACATTTATTGTCAAACGCTATCTATTGAAAAAAGGGTATGGTTTACCTGTTTGTATTGAATGTGGGGAGAGCTGGTCTGAGAAGGATGCTCGTAAATTATATCGCAAAAATAGTGGAATTGTGTGCCCTCATTGTGGACAAAAACAATACCGCACAAAAAAATCCATGCAAATCAGTGGTGTAATGACGATGCCAGTGCCGCTACTGATTATGTTGCAGCATGTTTTCCATCATTTTGTTATCGGTCTCATTTTCTTTTTAGTGGGCATGTTCTTTTACCATTATCAAATTGCGCCATATGTATTTAAGCTACAAGAGAAAGATCCCATGAATGAACCTTTATGGTAATGATTTCGGCAGGAAATTGATAGGCTAATCTAGCAATTTCTTTTTTTATTCTAAAATAGATTGACAATGGTTTTCATTTGCTTTATCTTTGTGTTAACTTATTTTTATTATTAGTTAACGCACAAGGGGAGGCTTTTTACATTGAAAAAAGGAAGTACATATCAATATGTGTTAGCAGCATTTGGGGCAGCGATAATCGCGGTTTTAGCACAGGTAACAATTCCACTACCACTTATCCCGATTACAGGTCAAACGTTAGCGGTTGGCATCATCGTGACGATTTTAGGGACAAGATTAGGCACGTTATCTGTTCTATTATATATTTTACTAGGGGCAGTAGGTTTACCTGTATTTAGCGGTATGTCAGGTGGACTTGGGATTTTAGTTGGTCCAACAGGTGGATATATTGTTGGCTTCCTTGCCACAGCCATTATTATGGGCTTATACTTAGATAAATTTGGTATTACATTTACTCAAGCTATTATTGCGAATATCATTGGGATGTTCGTTACGTTAGTGTTTGGAACAGTGTGGTTAAAAATTGTAGCAGATTATACATGGACAGCTGCCTTTATGGGTGGTGTTGCACCATTTATCGTGGTTGGTATCGTCAAAGCGGTACTTGCAGCATGGATTGGTGTGATTGTTCGACGTCGCTTAGAAAGAGCGCACTTAATTGAAGCAATAGCATAGGACATGGGAGGAATTGTTTTGGCAACATTATGGACAGGTGGTAAGATTTACACGATGGCTCAGGTTGGTGAAACAGTGGATGCAGTCCTTGTTGAAGATGGAAAAATTGTGGCGACAGGCTCAGCGGAGAGCTTGTCGCCACTAGCTGCTTCTATCCAACATTTAGAGGGCAATATCATGTATCCAGGCTTTGTCGACAGTCATTTACATATTATTGGCTACGGAGAAAAGCTCAAGCATCTTGATGTATCGGCGGTTACAAGTAAAGAGGCGTTACTTGTGAAACTTCAGGAGCGAATGGCTGAGGCGTCAGCACATGAATGGGTCATTGCGATTGGACTAAATGAAAACCAATTTGAGGAGCCCATTTTCCCGACCTTAGCGGAGCTAGATGCCCTTGGAGATGCTCATTTAATCATTAAACGGAGCTGTCATCATTTGATCCTAGCCAATTCCAAGGCACTCGCTTTTGCAGGAATTACAAACAGGACTCCTTCGCCAGAGGGGGGTGTCATTGACAAAGTAGATGGTCAGCTCACAGGGATCCTAAAGGATGCCGCATTGTATTTAATTGTTAACCAGATGCCACATATTACACCTGCGTATATTGAGGATGCACTGACAAAGGCGGTGACCTCATTGCAATCCTATGGTTTAGTAGGGGGACATTCAGAGGATTTAAGCTATTATGGACCGCCAAGCCAGCCGATTCAGGCTTATCGCAAAATAGTAGAGGCACAGCAATCCTTTAAGGTGCATTTATTACAGCATCATACAGTCTTTGAAGAGGTTGCGAAGATGAATTTAGCTTCCTCACCATTTTTGGCGTTTGGTGCGATGAAAATTTTTATTGATGGAGCCTTTGGAGGTCGTACGGCTGCACTACGTCAGCCTTACTGTGATGATCCAGACAATGCAGGGATGCTTATTCATACAACCGAGCAATTAGCAAGCTATGTTCAGCTGGCACGTCAATATGGACAAACCGTTGCCGTGCATGCCATTGGCGATTTAGCAATAGACACGATTTTAGACGTTTTTGCGGCATATCCTCCTCAGGAAGGTCAGCTTGATCGGGTGATACACTGTAGCTTAGTTGATGAGGAGCTATTAGCTAAGCTAGCTGCATTACCAGTGGCAGTGGATATGCAGCCGCAGTTTGTACAGGGGGAATACCAAGCAGAGCTATCGAGACTTGGAGAGGAGCGCGCACAGGGCTTACATCCTTTAAAGTCGCTTCTTGACAGAGGGCTGATTGTCGCAGGCGGCAGTGATGCTCCGATTGAAGTGCCAAACCCATTGCATGGTATTTATGCGGCTGTCACTAGAAGAAATTTTGGGGAGTCACATGATGGCTATAACCCGCATGAGAAAATTTCTAGATTTGAGGCAGTCCGTTTGTACACAGTAGGGGCTGCTGAAATCATTGGACAGCAATTGATGCGTGGCAAAATTGCAGAAGGCTTTGCAGCAGACTTTACGATTTTACAAGAGGACGTTTTTACGGTAGAGATGGAGCAGCTTCCACACATTCAAGTCGCATGCACGGTTGTGAATGGTCAGATAGTATATGAAAATCGCTGAGAAGGTTATCCTTCCCAGCGATTTTTTTATGGGACTATTGTTTGTCAGCTAGTTGTTTTACTTGTTGTTCTAAGGTCGACACACGTTTTGATAAGTCCTCTACTTGCTGTTGCATGGTTGGTGGAGGAGACACAGGGGCAGTGGATTTCATTTTTTTGATCATATGGATCATCACGAAAAAGATCGCTAGAAACATACATAAAAGAACGATTGTACTAATGATATCGCCAAGGTTGAATTTCATGTTTGCGCTCCTTTCGGTAGTGGGTATCTAGTTATATACAGGGTGGCATGCTAAAAAGTTTCAAAAAAATGGAGATTGTCACGATTAATACAAAAATTGACGCCTACTTTGGTGTAGAGGAGTGCTATTTTATTGGCTTTGAGGAATGGGCCATAGCAGTCAAAACATACGTTAGTAGTGAGCGATTTTAACAGCATGATAGGGGTGAGTATGTGCACAAGGCAGGACAAGTAATGCGACAGGCTGTCCATAATATTTATATTTATCGATTCGATTATGTACAGGTTTTCGCATTAATTAGAATCTTTCAGTTTTTATTAATGATCCCTGTAACCTCTATCGTTTTGAAGCTCATGCTACGAGTAACAGGGTTTACACATATTACTGAGCAAAATTGGCAAAGCTTTGTGACGCATCCCTTTGTGATGATAATGATTTGTCTATTAATTTTGCTGTTTTTATTATTTGTATATTATGAGATGGGCTTTCTATTTCTCATGGCCTTTCATCAGCAACGAGGACTTCGCTATCGATTTCTTCCTTTATGGCAACAATTAAATCGCAAGGTTGTTTATTTTTTTAGTGTGCAAGTTCTATTTCTCATCGTCTATCTAGCACTATTAATGCCACTAGCTTCCTTTATGCTACCCCTTACATTAACTCAATCCATCTCCCTACCACATTTTCTAACTGAAGAAATCATGAGTAGTCGTGCAGGTAGGCTAGCATATGCTGCTGTGGCAAGCATCGTCGTGATGATAGGTATTCGAAGTATCTTAACGTTGCCTATCTTTACAATCCAGCCGAACATCTCTATTTTACGTTCGTTTAAGCAAAGCTGGCGATTTTCCAAACGTGGATTATTTGAACTAGTCGTGCTTCTAGCTATGCTTTTAACAGGTCATCTGTTGATGATGCTTGGTATAACAGTGGTCGCTACGTTTCCACTCTATTTAATTGAACGTTTAATGCCAAGTGCCGCCTTGGTTACGGCTGGGCTGACACTAGCCTTTTTAGAAATGGTCTTTGTGGTGCTATTTAGTTTATTACAGGCGATGTTTTCACAAGTTATGGTCGCCATCACGTATAATACGCCAGTGATGGGCAAAGTCAGCGCTGCTACACAACGGAAGCGGCGCTATAAGCCATTACTGCTGATCAGTGGCATCGTGTTTCTCGTATTAAGTATGATGAATATCAATTCATTAGAGAAAAGTGTCTATGCCCCAGACACCAAAATTATTGCCCACCGTGGCTATGTAGCAGGTAATGTAGAAAATACAATTAGTGGATTGGTGAGTGCAGCCAATGCGGGGGCAGATTTAATTGAAATCGACATTCAACAAACAGTGGATGGGGAATTCGTCGTCTTCCATGATCGAACATTACGAAGGTTAGCAGGTAAAAATGGTGTCATTGCGAATATGACCCTGAGCGAACTAAAAACATTAACTATACATCAAAATGGCTTTAGCGATAAAATTGCTTCATTAGATGATTGTATTGAAATTGCCAAAGCACTAGATGTGTCTCTTCTAATCGAATTAAAGGTGCATGGTCAAGAAACAGAAGATGTTTTACCGAAATTAGTAGAGAAGCTACGAAAATACAAGGTGCTAGATTCCTACTATGTGCAATCCGCTGATGGACAGAAAATGATGCAATTAAAAAAATTGGTGCCGAATTTGCGAGTCGGTATTGTCTATGCACTTAATATTGGACCAATGGAGGAAAATGTTGATTTTATCGCACTGGAGGAATCCTGGGTAACGGAGCAGCTTATCGAAGAATTGAAGCAACATCCGACCGATTTATTTGTTTGGACACTCAATGACGACCGCTCCCTGCAAACCTTTATCGAAAAAAATGTCAGCGGCGTCATCACTGACCACCCCGACGTCGCCCGCGGGCTAAGAGCCCAGCAAAGCGAAAACCAATATTTCTTACAACGCATCCTGAATCGTCTAAGATTTATCTTTTGATCGGGGTAGAATAAAATCGCGAAGAAGCGAATATCCGCGAAAAAAGCGCTAGCCATAAAAATAGAGACAGTTTGTAACCTTTTTCTTGTGAACACGACTACTTTATTGAATTCGGGAAAATGAAGGAGATGCTTTTTGTATGAAAATGACGAAAGTCGTACCATTTGCTATGTCAGCATTATTACTAGGGGGCGCGATTGGAGCTCCAACTGCATCAGCGAACGAAGGGGAGGCTACTGTGATTAACGCAGAAACTTCAGAGCAACAAGTGCAGCCTATTTTTATTAAAGTGACAGGTACAGTTGAAAACGTAGAAGTACGTGAAAATGCCACATACTATACAGTGGTTGATGGCGACAATACAAATATTGTGATTGCGAATAAAGACTCATTGGTTTTTGACAATATGGGAAAAGAAGTCAAGCTTCAAAAAGGAGATAAGGTGTCAGCTTACTCTTATGCCAAGAAGCCAATGCTTGCGATTTATCCACCACAATACAACCCAGAAGTAATCATTGTAGAAACAAAAGAAATGGGTAGCGTGGAAGTGGATTTCTTCAATAAAGATTTAGTGGATACTGAAAATAACCTCAAGTTAAATGTTGGGGAAGACACGAAGCTAGCGAGTGCTACTGGCAAAGCTGTCAAAGTAGACGATTTAAAAGAGCAGCATTTAGTAGTGTTCTACACAATTGCAACGATGAGCATCCCTGCTCAAACACCGCCTTCAAAAGTAATTGTATTAGATACGATTGAGAAGGAAGAGCCTGTTGAAGTGGATCCAGCTCCAACCCCAGAACCAGCACCAGTGGATTCAGCGGTTCAAGAAATTATCAATAAAGACTTTTACGAAGTAGATGGGACAAAAATGGTGCCGTTACGCTTAATTGCTGAAAAGCTAGGCTTTAAAGTAGAAGTAACGCCAAAAGGTGCCATTGTTTCAAAAGGAGCCCTTTCGTATACAATTACGCGAGGTCAAAAAGAATATGGTTATAATAAAGCGCTTCGCCAATTTAAAGTAGCCCCAGCTTTATTAGAATCTGGCAAAACATATGTACCTGTTGAATTTGTAGAGGAATTAACAAAATAATCCCGTCATCCCCCTTTATGGTTTCTGCCATAAAGGGGTTTTTTCATGGAGAAAAATAGTGTTGTAGAAAAGTATTTTGAAAAAGATTTTTAAGAGCAGTTGAAGCAAATGGAAATTGGTTTTTTGTGGAGTCTTAATTCTGCACTTTGGAGAAATATGTTGCTTTAAAGAGAAAAAATAATACAGGAAATAAAATTCAGAGTATTGACAATTGTTGAACTATTATTTAAAATTCAAAACAAATCCACATGAATACAGAAATAAAGTGTTGGATTTGTGGATTTTGTTGGATTTAACTTTGTGTTTGGAGTGATGATGTATGTCTCTTTCGTTTGAGGAACGTAAAAAAGTAATTTTAGATATTTTAGATTTAGAAGGAAAAGTGAAGGTAAGTGATGCAGAGCAGCTATTAAATGTATCAGGCGAGACTATACGTAGAGATATGGATCGATTGGAGAAGGAAGGGCTTCTACACAAAGTCTATGGGGGGGCTGTGAAGGCAAAGGAAAAGTATGAGAGGACCTTTGAACAGAAAACGTCACTTAACAATATAGAGAAGAGAAGGATTTGTAAGGCTGCTGCAAATATTGTGGAAGACGGAGATGTTATTTTTATCGGTCATGGTACAACAGCCTATGAAATCGTTCGTTATTTAGGTGATAAGCCCAACGTCATTGTCGTCACAAATTCGCTCCCCGTTTTATCATTAGCCGCAGAATGCTTTCAAGGGAAGGTACTCTTTGCGGGAGGAGAATATGAACATCGTCAAAAATTTATGGGTGGTCCATTAGCTGAATTATTTTTTAATCAACTAAAGGCAAATAAAGCCTTTGTTGCTGCAGGCGGGATTTCTTTAGCGGATGGTATTACTGACTATGATATTACGGGCGCAGCGATGTCAAAGAAATTAATCGAGCGGGCAGAAAATACGATTATTTTAGCAGACCATACGAAATTTGGTGTCTCTACATTCGCACATATTTGTCATTTAGAGGACGTTTCGATGGTGATTACAGATCAAAAGAGCTCCACACAATGGCAGGAACGATTACAGCAGAAAAAAGTGGAGTTATTCATAGCAGGTGAAATGTTGGATGACGTCAATGTATAGGAAGGTGGAAACTATGGACTATTTTGCAAATAAACAGGCAACCTTACAAAAATCAATTGACTGGTGGAATCCAGGAAAAACGAAACAGTGGCAAATCGATGGTGTCGATGTCGTTATCGGGAAACGAGAGGGCTATTATTTCTACGATGTGGATGGCAAAAAATTAATGAATGCGCATCTCAATGGCGGAACGTATAACCTTGGCCATCGTAATCCAGAAGTCATTGCTGCATTGGTGGAAGGAACCAATTATTTTGACATTGGCAATCATCATTTTCCATCTACTGCACGTGCACAATTAGCTGAAAAATTAGCAGCCTGCACACCAGAAGGCTTAACATATTCTATTTTCTCTAGTGGTGGAAGTGAAGCAATTGATGTTGCCTTAAAGTGTGCTCGTTATGCTACAAAACGCAAGAAAACGATTTCCATTAAAAATGGATATCATGGACACACAGGTCTCGCGGTTTCGCTTGGCAATGAACGCTATTCAAAACCATTTTTAAGTGAGGGCAGTCCACACGAATTTGTGCACGTACCATTCAATGATCTTGCGGCAATGGAACGTGAGCTTGCTAGAGGGGATGTAGCTAGCGTAATTATCGAGACTATTCCTGCGACATATGGTTTCCCCTTGCCAGCTGCTAATTACTTGGCGGATGTCAAATCACTTTGTGAACGATACGGGGCACTATATATTGCAGATGAGGTGCAAACGGGCTTGATGAGAACAGGTAAGCTATGGGGAATTGAGCATTATGGCGTGAAACCAGATATTCTGGTGACAGCAAAGGGTCTAAGTGGCGGTATCTATCCAATTGCAGCTACAGTGGTCAATGAACGAGCAGGCGGCTGGATGGAGGAAGATGGACTAGCCCATATTTCTACATTTGGTGGAGCAGAGCTTGGTTGTGTAGTGGCGATGAAAGTATTAGAAATCTCCCAACGTCCTGAAGTAGTAAAGAATGTAGAATATGTTGCTCGTTATCTACGAAGTGGCTTAGAGCGTATTCAACAACAATATCCTGATTTCTTTGTGGGCATTCGTCAGCTTGGCGTTGTCATGGGCTTAGAGTTTAATCATCCTGAAGGGGCTAAATATGTGATGAGCTCCTTGTACAAACATGGTGTATGGGCCATTTATTCAATGCTGGATACACGTGTGCTGCAATTTAAGCCAGGGCTATTATGTGATAAAGCGTACTGTGATGAATTGCTTGAAAAATGTGAGGCTGGCATTAAAGAGGCAGCACAGCTTGTAAAATTTGCACGCTATTAAAGGGAAGAAAGCTTGTCAATTTAGTAAACAGGGGGTTTTCTAGATGGGTCAAATGGATTTCATAGATTTAGAATTGGTCCTTTCCAACTTTCATCAGGCAGCAAATGATGCGTTAAAGGAGTTTAGTTGTTTACTAGAAGCATCGTGTAAAATGATTGATTATTCCGAAAATGCGACGTATCTCGTAGAAGATGGGCAGGGCAAAAAATATATTCTGAGGATTAGCCGTCCAAATTACCATAAAAAAGAGGAAATCGAAGCGGAGATTGCCTGGTTAAACTCGCTCCATGAGCAATCTCCTATTGATGTATCATTACCGATGCGAGCAGATGACGGTGACTACGTACATGCTCATTCGTATAATGACACGATCTATTATAGCACATTATTTACATTTTTGGAGGGCACTGCTCCTGATGAGAATAATGAAGATGACTTAATTCAGCAATTTGAAACATTAGGCGAAATTACAGCCATGTTCCATCAACATACAATCGAGCAGCATGATTATTACCAAGCCTTTCAGCGCATGACATGGGACTATGACACGATTCTAGGTCAATCTCCAAAATGGGCGAGATGGCAGGATGGACTTGGAATGACCCCTGCACGAATCGCCTTATATGAGGAAGCATCACATATCATTCAAAAGAAGCTTGAGGCATTTGGAAAAGATAAAACACGATTTGGCCTTATCCATGCGGATCTACGCTTAGCTAATTTACTCATCGATGGTGATGAAATTAAAGTGATTGATTTTGATGATTGTGGTTTTGGGTGGTTTTTATATGATTTAGCTACTTCAGTGAGTTTTATTGAGCATATGCCGTATCTTGAAGAGTTGATCGCTTCATGGGTTAAGGGCTATAGCAAAATTCGGTTATTATCAGATGAAGAAAACGAGATGATCCCAACTTTTATATTAATGAGAAGACTACAGCTTATTTCATGGATTGGTAGTCGTGATAATGATACCACGCGCTTACTTGGTGAAAATTACACCCTTCAAAGTGATGCATTAGTGAAAGCCTATGTAGAAAAGTATCAAGACCGTAACAACTAAATAACGATAAAAGGTGGCGAATAACATGTCTTCGAAAAAGGATGAAATCATCGTATTAAAGAAAGCCCTTACACCCATCCATTTATGGACAATTGGCGTCGGCATTGTGATTTCTGGGAACTACTTTGGCTGGAATTTTGGTTTAAGTCAATCTGGTTTTTTAGGAATGCTCATTGCCACATTATTTATGGCGATTATGTATTTAACGATGACCTTAGGTATTTCTGAATTATCGACGATGTTACCTTATGCAGGAGGCCCTTATTCCTTTGCTCGTCGGGCGATGGGTCGTTATATCGGTTTTATTACAGGGGTTGGTGTCGTGCTGCAATATGTCATTGCCGCACCAATTATTGCAATCGGTATTGGGGGCTATATCAGCTTTTTGTTTCCAGCCGTACCGACAGTGGTGGCAGCTGCCTTTATGTATGCGCTGTTCATGGGGGTTCATATTATTGGCATTAAAGAATATGCCACGATCGAAATGGTGCTTGTTTTTATCGCTTTAGGCTTACTAGTCTTAATGTATTTCGTTGGTTTACCGCAAATTAATGTGGGCCATTTATTCCCTGAGAATGGCGATCTTATACCAGGTGGATTTAAAGGGATTTGGTCAGCATTGCCATATGCGATGTGGCTATTCCTAGCAATCGAGATGTTGCCTATGTTATCAGAGGAGACGAGAGATGTGCAGAAGGACATGCCAAAGGGGTTAATTTCAGGTATGGTGACCTTGCTGATTTTATCCATTTTGACAACAACTGTTGCCATCGGGCTAGCGGGCATCGATGTCATGACGGTTGCTGAAGATCCGTTGCCTGCAGCGATTGCCGCTGTTTTTGGAAATACGTATTGGTTGGCGCAGATCTTAGCATCTGTAGGCTTAGTAGGACTAATCGCAAGCTTTTCTGGTGTGATTTTGGCTTACTCTCGTCAGGTCTATGCTTTATCACGTGCAGGCTATTTGCCAAGCATATTATCGAAGATGCATAAAAAGCGTCAGACACCCTATATGGCCATTATTTTGCCAGGCTTTATCGGGTTAGTGTTAGTCATTTTATTTAATCCAGATGATTTAATTTTAATTTCTACATTTGGGGCATTAGTATCGTATATTACGATGAATTTATCGGTGTTGATTTTGCGTAAAAAAGAACCTCATTTAGTGCGTACCTTTAAGACACCACTGTATCCATTTACGCCTATTGTCTCACTTGTGCTAGCCGTCATTGCTATCTTTGCGAGCTTCTTTGCGAATTTGACTTTTTTCATCGTTTGTTTGGCTGTTTTTGCTGTGGCAACGATCTATTATTGGGTGTGGGCAAGACACCATATTAACGAGGATGCACCAGAGGAACGCTTTGCGAAGGATGCTGCTACGGTGCAGGTAGAGGTGCAAGCACCAGTATCGCCAATAGAGGCTATACGAGAATAAATAAAGGGATGGGTTTTCCTATGACAAAAGTGGAATGGGTCATTTTTGATAAGGATGGAACAATCATTGAAATGGATTCTTTATGGATTGCTTGGGCCAAAAATTTATATGCTAATTTAACTGAAAATTCAGACTTAGAAATCTGTTTTTCCTTACAAACTTTTTTAAAAAACATAGGGGTTAATGACAATGGAACAACGATTGACCCAACGAGTCCTCTAGCCATTGGAAGTATACAAGAAGCTGAGACGATCGTGGCATTTTTACTCTATCAGCAGGGAATCCCCTGGAGCAAAGGGGTAACACTTGCGAGAGCAGCTTCCAACTTGGCCACATCACAGCAGGAAAATAGCAAGGTACAGGCATTACCAGGTATTCGTAATCTCTTAATCACCTTAAAAAATAAAGGGATGAAATTAGGGGTGATTACAGCTGATCAAACGGCACGAGCCAAATCACATTTACAACAGCTAGAGTTATTAGCTTTGTTTGAATTCGTTCTAGGAAGTGACCAAGCTACGTCCAGTAAGCCCTTCCCAGACTTAGCGTATGTGGCAAAGGAACAATTTCACGTATCACTTGAGAAAGCCGTGATGATTGGCGACTCGAATGCAGATATGCTCTTTGCTAAAAATGCTGGCATGTGCTTTTCAATTGGCATCATTCCTAAAGCCACATACCAAAAGGATTATTTACCTGATGCAACCACAATTATTGAAGCGTATGACGAATCTGTTCTTACCATGCTAATTGAAAGGGAGTGAGCATATGGACAATCAGCTAATTGCCAAGATTACAGAATTGGTCTTGGAAAAACTAACGCAAGTCTCTCAGCCTGAACAAGCTTCTAAAACGTTATCAAACGAAGAGTTACAGGAATGGCAATCATTTCGATTAATAAAAGAAAATCACCATCAGATGCAGCAATCAACTGCTCCTGCTTATGAGGCATTATCTACGCATGAATTACAGCATTGGCAAAGCCTGCACCAGCAATTATCAGGCACTGCCTCTGTAGCCAATGCGACCGACTTAATTGCGTTAAAAAAATTTACATGACGGGAGGTTCGTCATATGGTGAGAGACCAAGATTTGGTTTCGATACAAGAGGCAAGGGACGGAATAGCAGCCGCTTCGATTGCGCAAAAGATGTATGCCAGCTTTACGCAAGAGCAGGTCGATCGAATTGTTGAGGCCATTGCCCAAGCTGCGTATAAACAGGCAGAAAATCTTGCCGTTTTAGCCGTTACAGAAACAAAGATGGGGATTATTGAACATAAAAAAATAAAAAATGAGTTGGCTTCCCAAGGTGTTTATGAAGCCATTCGCCATGAGAAGACAATTGGCATTATACATGAGGATAGGGTAGCAAAACAGGTGGAAATCGCGTATCCATTTGGTGTCATTGCAGCAGTTACACCTGTCACGAACCCGACTGCAACAGCCATTTTTAAAACGCTAATTGCCTTAAAGGCGCAAAATGCCATTGTCTTTAGTCCTCATCCAACAGCAGTCAACTGTACCATTGAGGCATTGAAAATTTGTCAGCAGGCAGCCGTTCATGCAGGAGCACCAGAGGGACTTATTCAATGGATTAGCCATCCAACGATAAAAGGTACAGAGGAACTAATGCATCATCGCGATGTACAGCTCATTTTAGCAACTGGTGGAGCAGGGCTTGTCAAAGCTGCCTATAGCTCAGGGAAACCAGCCTATGGCGTTGGCCCTGGGAATGTTCCTGTCTATATTGATCGCACAGCAAATGTGAACGAGGCGATAAAGCAAATTATCGATAGTAAATCATTTGATAATAGTACGATCTGTGCCACAGAACAAGCTATTGTCGTGCATCAGGAGGTCAAAGCACAGGTGATGGCAGCTTTAGCGGAAAATGGAGCTATCCTTCTAAGTGGGCAGGACAAGGAAAAATTAGCAAAGGTGATTTCACCAGTAGCTCGTACATTAAATAGCCACATTGTCGGGAAGCCAGCAACCGTAATAGCCCGTATGGCCAATATTGATGTCCCTCGGCATACACGCGTATTAGTCGCGGAGGAACAGGAGATTGGGAAGGAGTATCCATTTTCCATGGAAAAGCTTTCTCCCATCCTAGGTCTTTATACGGCTCGTTCTCAGGAAGAAGCCGTAAAGATTTGCCGTCGCTTGCTTGACGTTGGAGGGAGAGGACATAGCCTGGCTATTCATGCACAGGACGAACATTTTGTTAAGCAGTTTGCCGCTCAAATGCCCGTGTCCAGAATATTAGTCAATACTTTAGCATCTGTTGGGGCTGCAGGCGGTACGACAAGTTTAACGCCTTCCTTTACATTGGGCTGTGGGGCATATGGGGGAAATATTACGAGTGATAATATTTCTGCACATCATTTATTAAATAAAAAAAGAGTGGCCTATGGTGTGAAGGCACTAACAATCCCACCCCCACGACATCCACAAAATATACAGGCTCCATCAATGCAAGCAATTGAAGGGGTGGCTATTGACAGCTTAACCATTGAAAAGATTGTAGAAGAAGTACTCACAAAGCTAAGTAATTAGAGGAGGAAAAGGGAATGAGCGTAGAGATAAATGGAGCTTTAGGCATGATTGAAACAAGAGGCTTAATCGGATCAATTGAGGCGGCAGATGCCATGGTGAAGGCAGCAAACGTCAATATTGTAGGAAAAGTACATGTTGGTGGCGGCATTGTGACGGTGCTGGTGACAGGTGATGTCGGGGCAGTCAAGGCAGCGACGGATGCAGGCTCTGAGGCCGCACGTCGGGTAGGTGAGCTATTATCGGTACATGTTATTCCACGCCCTCATTCGGAATTATACGCAATTTTACCAAAGTAAAAAGTGAGGGATTGTGATGACAAACAATCAAATACATGCCACTGAAGTCACCACTCAAAGTATCCCGATTGCGATTTCAGCCCGTCATTGTCATGTTAATGAGGAGGATTTCTATTATTTATTTGGTAGAGACGCAGCGTTACAGAAATGGAAGGAGCTTTCCCAGCCAGGTCAATTTGCCTCACAGCATGTTCTAACGATAAGGGGACCCAAAGGCCAAATTGATAAGGTTCGGGTTTTAGGCCCATTTCGCACTGCAACTCAAATTGAAATCAGTCAAACGGATGCCATCAAGCTGGGCGTAACACCACCGATTCGTATGTCAGGCGACTTAGAAAAATCTGAATCGATCACATTGATTGGGCCACATGGAACTCGCCATAAAAAGCAAGGATTGATTATTGCACAAGCACATATCCACATGGCTGTAACCGATGCTGCTGTGTTCAATGTCCAAGATAAGGAAATCGTGACGGTTGAAATCTGTGGGGATGGACGTCAGCTACGATTAATGAATGTGGTCATACGCGTCTCCCCAGCATTCGTTCTTGAGATGCATGTAGATACAGATGAAGCGAATGCCGCCGCACTTCAACAGCATTCAATTGGCAAGCTTATCAAAATGGAGTGACACGTATGGATATAAAAGAATTACAGAGAATCATCGAAGAAGTAGTCACATCGATGATGGATACGAAGCATAAAAGACTTTTGCTTGTCCATTCGCATACGGCCATTTCTAAGAAACAGGTGGACGTATTACAAAGCTATTGCCATGTCGAGGAGTGGCAGGCAAATGATACCACCAGTCACACTCAGCTATTCTACGATGCTATTGTTTTTCTCGAAGTGGATCAAACATTTATCGTCAGCAGTGCCCAAGGCTTGCCTACTACACCGGCAGCCTTGTACCTGTCTGAGTTGCTGGTTAGCAATCAAACAGCAATTTTAATTCCTAATGAAAAATTATCTGCTGTTGTCACAGCAAAGGAACCAAATCCTTACATGAAAATGTTGCTGCATCATATAGAGCGCTTAAAGGAGTTTGGCTGTGACATTCAGTTATTTGCACAGCTTATTCGATTTATAAAGCAGCAACAGGAACCTACTCATTCGGGTATAGTGGCAAACTATGTAACAGCAGAGATGCTTCAATCGTACAAGGGACAACAGCTGACACTGCCTGCCCATACAAAACTTACACCACTAGCACAAGAAATGATTCAGGAAAAAGGGATGACGATACAAAGATATTAGCAGGAGTGTTGTTACATGATGAAATCGATTGGTATTGTGGAGACAAGAGGGCTTGCGATTTCAATACAGATCGCAGATGCTATGCTCAAAGCAGCGGATATTCGAATACTTCGACAAGAAACCATCGATTTGGCTCTCGTAACCATTGCCATTGAAGGGGACACAGCGGCCATTCAGGAAGCGATAGCTATTGGCACACAACTAGCTAAAGCAGCCAACCAATGGATTGCCTCTTCGACTATTTTACGGCCAGATTTTGCGGTGAATGAATTAGTAACAGAAATTGCGAAAAAGCCAAGTACTTAAAATGAATAAAAGGAAAGGTGGAGGAACGAGTTGAAGGTCGATTTAACGGGGAAGGTTGTCATAGTTACTGGTGGTAGTAAGGGAATTGGGAAGGGGATTGCTACCGTATTTGCGGAACAGGGCGCACATGTGGTGATTGCGGCAAGAGGTATGGAAGCTGCCACAGATTTAGCAAATCAATTACAAGCGCAAGGCTTCTCAGCTTCTGCTGCCACTGTTGATGTTGAAAACTATGAATCTGTTGAGCACATGGCTACGGAGGTTGCTAGCTCTTTTGGTTCCATCGATATTTTATGTGCCAATGCTGGTATTTTTCCCTCTATGAAACTAGAGGACATGACGACTGACCATTGGGATCAGGTATTAAATGTCAATGCCAGAGGAACAATGTTTGCTGTCAAAGCTTGCGTGCCCCATTTAAAGAAAGCGAATGCTGGCAGGGTCATTATTACCTCGTCGATCACGGGTCCAGTGACTGGCTATGCTGGATGGACGCATTATGCCGCAAGTAAGGCAGCTCAATTAGGATTTATGCGAACTGCGGCTCTTGAATTAGCACCCTATCATATTACGGTCAATGCTGTGTTGCCAGGAAATATTGCAACAGAAGGCTTAGATGGGCTTGGTGAAACCTATCTACAGAAGATGGCGAAGGCGATTCCTTTTGGCAGCCTTGGTCGTGTGGAGGATATAGCGTATGCTGCATTGTTCCTTAGTAGCAAGGAGGCAGGCTTTATTACGGGTCAATCGATCATTATTGATGGTGGCCAAACATTACCTGAAGATGCAGAGGCATTTTAAGAGAAGGAGGGATACAAGATGAATTTAGGCGCATTAGGAATGATTGAAACAAAGGGCTTAGTGGGCTCTATTGAAGCGGCCGATGCGATGGTCAAGGCTGCCAATGTCAATATTGTTGGTAAAGTCCATGTGGGTGGCGGTATTGTCACTGTACTTGTTCGTGGAGATGTCGGAGCTGTGAAAGCTGCAACAGATGCAGGGGCAGCAGCTGCACAACGTGTTGGAGAGCTACTATCTGTACATGTGATTCCTCGACCACATGCTGAATTGGAAGTGATTCTAAAAGTGCAATAATGAATGAGGTGGCTATATGAATGAACAAGCGGTAATGCAAATTGTTAATGATGTCATAGCCGAATTAGTACCTAAAAAACAAGCAGCTCCTACACTTAATGAAATCCCTATAGGTATCTCTGCAAGGCATATTCATTTACAACAAGAGCATGTCGAGCAGCTGTTTGGCAAGGGTGCTTCACTAAGTGTAAAAAAAATGTTAGCTCAACCCGGTCAGTTTGCAGCACATGAAACGCTACATGTGGTGGGACCAAAAGGAAGCATCCAAAATGTACGTGTATTAGGTCCAGCTCGCAACTTTACACAAATTGAAATTAGTTATACAGATGCCATTGCCCTCGGAATTCAACCACCATTGCGTGAATCGGGAGAAATTGCTGGCTCAGCTAGCTGTATACTGGTAGGACCCAGGGGAAGTTTGATTTTACAAGAGGGCGTCATTATAGCACAAGCACATATTCATATGGCACCTGCTGATGCACAGCAGTTAGGGGTTCAAAACGGTCAATATGTCTCCGTTAGGGTGCAAGGTCGACGTCCTATTACCTTTGAGCAAGTGAAAATTCGTGTGGCTGATCACTATCAATTAGAAATGCATATTGATACAGATGAAGCAAACGCAGGCTTCATCCAACAGGGCGAAACAGGTACAATTATAACATGCAAGATGGCAGGAGAGCCGTTCAATAACATCGACAGTCCTCCAATTGAAATTAACCACAGGTTTATAACGGCAAATGATGTAAGTCGTTATCAAGGTGAGACAGTGATAGTTCCTAAAGAGGCAAGGTTGACGGCACTGGCGAAGGAGGCCGTGGAAAAATTAGAAATTGACCTTCAGTTTCACGAAAAAGGATGAGGATGTATGCGGATAGGAACAGTGGTCGGAAATATTTGGGCAACACGTAAAGAGGAAGGGCTACAGGGATTGAAATTACTCATTATCCAACCAATAAAGCTGGATGGTCAACTGAGTGATGAACAAATTGTTGCTGCAGATCGTATAGGTGCAGGTGTTGGGGATAACGTCATTTTAACAATGGGCAGTGCTGCCGTACGAAGTTTTTCTACGACCAGTATTTGTCCAATTGATGCCATTGTTGTTGGCATTATCGATGGCAAAGATGAATCGTGAGGTGAGCACAGTGACAGAAGCGATAGGAATGATCGAAACATATGGCTTGATTGGCTCCATTGAAGCTGCGGACGCCATGCTAAAAGCAGCCAATGTCCAATTAGTGAAACAGGAGCTAGTAGACGGTGGTATCGTAACCATTATTGTTGAGGGAGATGTTGGGGCAGTACAGGCTGCGGTTGATGCTGGCAAAGCGGCAGCGACGCGAACGAGCAAGCTACTAAGCGCACATGTAATACCACGAGCAGCCAATGAAGTATTCACAGCGATTATTGATGAAACACAGCCGACAAAAGCGACGGAGGCAGCAGCCAAAAAAACAAGCACTCGCCAGAAGCCTCAACAAACAAAGCTTGTAGAGGATGAGCAGGCAGATAAGTAGTCGTGGATCTTTAGCAATGAATCTATGTCGTTAGGAGGGGGAGGCAGATGAGCTTTAGGCGACCGAAAATCGTTATCATTGGCGCTGGACATACAGGTGCAACCGTCGCGTTAATGGTCGCACAGAAACAGATCGGGGATATTGTGCTAATCGATTTACCAGACTTCGAAAGTGCTGCGAAAGGGAAGGCATTAGATATTCTCCAAGCGGGACCAATAGAAAGATTTAACGTACAGGTGACGGCTACTTCAAACTATCAGGAAATCGCTCATGCTGATATTGTGGTTATCACGGCAGGTATTGCAAGAAAGCCTGGCATGACACGACAGGATTTAATTCATACAAATGCGGCAATCGTCCGCACGGTAAGCGAACAGATCAAACGTTATGCACCAACTAGCTATGTTATCGTCTTAAGTAACCCTGTCGATGCCATGACCTATGTTTGTCTGGAAGCAACGGGTTTTCCAAAAAATCGCGTCATGGGACAATCAGGTGTGTTAGATACAGCGCGCTTTAATACCTTTATCGCACAGGCACTTCAGCTCGCTGTCGAGGATATATCAAGCTTCGTCTTGGGTGGACATGGCGATGAAATGGTGCCACTCGTTCGCTATACGTATGTCGGAGGAATACCATTAGAAAAATTAATGCCACAAGCACAGATTGAGCAACTAGTGGAGCGAACGCGAAAAGGCGGAGGCGAAATTGTCGCCCTACTTGGCAATGGCAGTGCTTACTATGCCCCAGCTGCCGCCATTGTCCAAATGATTGAAGCGATTGTGAAGGATCAACGGAAAGTAATGCCCATCATTACGTATTTACAGGGCGAATATCAAGTAAACAACGCATGTATCGGTGTCCCCGTTGTTTTAGGGGGAGATGGTATTGAAAGTGTAATTGAATTGCATTTAAACGAAGAGGAACAGCAAGCATTTAATCATTCGGTTCACCAAGTTTATCAAACATTAGCCTATATCAAATGATGCAAGCGCATGACACCATCTAATAGTGGCATGTATTAGATGGTACTGTACATAGTTGAGGCACCTTACGATGTTGTAAAGGTGCTTTTTGTTGTGCAAAATTTTCTTTTAATGGAAGATCGTTTTCTGTACAATTAAAAAAGTTACTACTGATGCACAAAGGAGGATTCGATGAAACAAGCACTCATCATTATCGATATACAGGAGGCTTTCTTTCTAGATAGCCAGCAAAATCTTTGGAACAGTGAAGCTATTATCAAAAATATTAATGCCTCCATTACATGGGCACGGCGCAACGAAGTACCCGTTATTTTTATTCAGCATACAGACGCAGATGATGTTGATTTTGCATTAGGTCAACCAGGCTGGGAACTGTATCATGGATTACATAGACAGGCGGAGGATCAGGTGATTCAAAAAACAACGTGGGACGCTTTCTATCAAACGGAGCTGGCAGCTTATTTACAAGCGCATCACATCGACCAATTGCTTTTCGCGGGTGCTCAAACAGAGTTTTGTCTTGATACAACAATCCGTAGTGCTTTTAGTCATGGCTACCATCATAATATTTTAATAGAAGATGCACATAGCACCTTAGATAGTAATGTACTGGCAGCACCACAAATTATTCAACATCACGAATCCATTTGGCATAATCGTTTTGTGCGTATTCAGTCAATTGGAGGATTCCAACATGCTGTTTGATCAGAAAGAGCTTCAGATAAAAGAGCTATCCTATACAATTCGCTGTGCTCGACGCGAAGATGCCCAAGCCTTATCAGATTTACGCTTGCAATTAGACGGTGAAACGGAAAACTTCGATCGTGAACAGGGTGAGGCATTCATAGATCGAGCAGGCTTCGAGCAGCTTATTCAACAAGATAGCGAAAGTCCAAAAAATTTATGTTTAGTAGCGGTTGTCGCTGATCGGGTCGTTGGATTTTCAAGATGTGAGGGCTCTCCACTCAAAAGGCTTGCTCATAAAGTAACCTTTGGTGTTGGTGTCAGTAAAGAGTTTTGGGGCTATGGCATAGGAAAAGCCTTGCTGCAAGAATCCATTGATTGGGCAGATGCCAATGGTGTTCGCAAAATAGCACTAGAAGTGTTAGAAACCAATGAGAAAGCGATACAGCTCTATAAAAAAATGGGCTTTTTAGTGGAAGGCATTCTGAAAAATGATAAATGCCTTGCAGATGGCTTGTTCTATCACACGATCATTATGGGAAGATGGCAGGAATAGCATCGTAGAAGGAATTTAAAATAGCATGACAAATTTTATGTATATCTTTTGTTTGATTGTCTGGGGTCTTAATTTTATTGCAGTCAAAATTCAAGGAACGCCAGTCAGTTTAGAATTATCTTTAACCTATCGTTTAGTCATGACAGCCCTTTTATTTTTTATCCTTGCTTGGTTCATGAAACCACAGGGTAAGCCTCAACAGCGCGATGTACCCTTTATCATCATTTTTGGCGTTTGTAATTTTGCATTCAGCTATTTAGCGCTGTATTATGCGACGATATGGAGCTCGGCTGCTATTGTCACATTAATTTTTTCATTAAAAGTCATACTAACACCCATCGCTCTACGGATATTTCTCAGGGAGCCATTGCCTCGTCGTGTTTTAATTGGCGGTATTTTAGGTGTCATCGGCGTGGGGGTGCTGATTTATCCATCTTTACATAATATCGAGTTAAAAGGAGTGTTGATTGCCTTCGTAGGGACTGTCCTGACAGCCATCGGGGATGCAAGCTCTGCCAGAAATGCCAAGCAGCAGATAAACCCCGTTTATGCGAATGCCATTGGCTTTACAGTGGGTAGTGCAGTCATGTGTGTCATTGTTTGGCTACAGGGACAAACAGTCGAGATACCCAAATCCATTACCTACCTATCGGCTCTCTTGTATTTAACGCTTATCGCCTCCTTTCTCGCATGGTTATTTTACTTAAAACTAGTCGAACGAATTGGTGGGGCAAAAAGTGGCTATATGGTTGCGTTATTCCCCGTGATTGGCGGTATCGCTTCAGTTGTCATTGGCGAATCAACACTCAGTATTTATTTAATTTTAGGCTGTCTTTTTAGCTGTATTGGAGCTGCGATTGCCTTAGGCTTTAAAATTAAGCCTATTTTACGATGAACGAAAACCCCTTTCCCTTCATAAACTAGAGAAGAACGCTTGAAAAGGGTGAGGGACAAAATGTCATTCGTTCCATTGAATGCGATGGGTATCAGGAGAGAAAAAGATGAGGATCACTGGGACATTGATCGCTGGGAAAATGATGGTGGCAGAAGCTTAGAGGCGTAAGGGAGACAGAAATTTGTCTCCCTTTAAATATTTTTGAAACCTTTTGATCGAATGCTCGTATGATAAGTAGATAAGTTTTCATTGTCAGCTATAAAAAAGGGAGAAATGATTTTTTTGAACCATTGAACAAAACGATTACTATTCATTATTTACGTGATTGTCATTGCGGATGCGTATTACACAACGCTCTTTATTGAACCAAAAACACCGCCGCAACACCAAACCATCAAAGCAACAGCCATCACGGTAGACCAACTACGGTAGCAAGCCTCACAAAAGGAAGCGGACAACCCGTCGTTTGAAGCCTTTTTCCTTCAAGCAATTTCTTCAAAGCGTGGCCCAGGAAATGGTGATGCAAGAAAATTTCGTAGAAGCACGAACGCAAAAGCGTGTCTATTTACACTATCAACAGCTACGTTGCTGACACCCTGTACATTTACAGGGTTTTTTTAATAGGAGGAGTAAAAACATGAGTATGGCAACCTATATAGGCTTCAATTTTCCAGTTGAAATACAGGATGACTATACAGAAAATGAAGTTGACATAAATTATTTTTTCTCAGTAAAAGAGAATCGCCAAATTGTACAGGCAAAGCATTTTACAACACCCTATGTATATGAAATCGAAACAAAGGGAGAGCCCATTTGGCAAATGCATAACGATAATAAAGTGTATTCCCCACATAACTATGAAAAAGCCAAAAGAACTTTTCACCATGTATGTGACTTTCTAAAAAAATTCCTTCCCAAAGGAGATTATTGCGAAATCTACATTTGCTGGATAGGAGAAGAAGGAGAGGAACATGAGAAAAAACTGGCACTTTTGTTAGATCAACTTTCAGTAGAAGAGGTAGATATAGTTGAGAAATGTTTGCTGATGTTAAGAAACTAATACCTTCATTAAAGTAAAAGATTGAAGCAATAAGCCTCAATCTTTTTTCTGTTTGCTAGGAAGCTGATAACCCTCTAAGTCTGGAATGAATTCTTGAGGGTCAATCGATATATTCACTTCAAGCCTTTCTGGATGAACATAGCTTGTCAGCTCACCATGTTGGTCATATGTTTCACTTTTAATGAGAATGCCAGTATCTTTATCCACCCAAAAACGAAACGCTTCTGTCGTCCCTTTTAACTTTTCATTATTTGTCACCGCTTCATCCATTTTCCCAGCTAATACGATTGTATTATGACCTAACAACGCTTCATTTTGTTTTTCAATCTCCCAATGCCCCATATTTCTTAAATAACTAGCAGCTTTCTCATAAGCGAACAACGACATACTTGAACTTCCAAATGAAGGTCTTTCTCTCAATTTATTATATGAAATAGGCGGATATTTCAAGTCAATACTAAAAGCTTGCTCAGGAGTAACTATGTCTCGTTTTGATTTCTGTTTCGTTTCACTAACTGTATAAACTTTTTGTCCATTAAGTGCTGTATATTTTAACCAGCTCTTTCTGTTGTTATAAAAGTACTCCTGTGTATCGTTCTTGATTCCCGTCGTGTTATCATCTAAAGCGATTATCTTTTCATAGCCTCCAACTTCTTTTTTGGTACTTACTTTATAAGTAACACCCAATGTTCTAGTGGAACCGTCTTGAGAAATTCTATGTTCTTCAAATTTTCCAGCTGCTGAGTGAAAATAATCGATCGAATTTAATAATTTACTCACGACATCCTCTTTCGTCATATCCCCATAAAATTCTTCTTGGATCGGGGGATGATAAAGAGTAGTTTCCATTGTAGGTTCTTGTGAACGGTCTCCCTTAGCAACTGGTTGTTCTGTCAGCTCCGTGACCATAAAATAGCTAGCCCCTATAAGAAAAAAAACAATGACAGCTATAGGTAACAAATGATTGAAAATGGATTGAAATTGGGGCTGCTTCTTGTGACCTTTTCGAAGCCTCTGCCTTACTTTTTCTTTCTGTTTCTCATTAAAATGAATGTCCTTGAATGCCGTGTCATCCAATGCCTTGCCTATATTTTTAAACATATCATTCATTCATCTTGCACCCCTCCATTGATTTTTTGAGCAAAAGGCGAGCCCTATGAAGTCGAGACTTAATGGTTTGTAAACGCAAATCTAACAAATCAGCTATTTGGTTATAGGGCAGCTCTTCATAATAATATAAAATAATGAGTTCTCGGTAACGTATTGGTAGAGCAAGAATCTTTTCAGAAAGCAATCGTTTTTCCTCCTGTCCGACTAATTCCAACTCAGGGGATTCAATTGTACTCTTAATTTTTGAGAAAAATTCTGTCAGCACAATATTTCGATAAGACCAGCTTTTTAATCTATCTTTACATAGATTGACAGTAATTCGATATAACCATGTTTTATAGGAAGATTCATTCCTGAAATTATCTAAATGCTCATAGCACTTTATAAATACTTCTTGCGCAATATCTTCCGAAAGCTGCTTGTGCTTCATATACGTAAAGGCAAGACGTGCTATGTCATCTCCATATGCCTTCATCAACCATTCAAGCCTCTCCTCCTTACTACATTCACTGCTAACTTCTATTGATGTTCTCGCATGTTCAAGCATCCTCCACACCCTTTCAATTATTAGACGGAGTTGGTGCTATTTGGTTGTAATCAATTTACTATAATAACGATGGATTTGTAATAGCAGTAAAAGAGAGTATGAGAGATTCTTGTGTTATGATTCAATAGTAAAATGCTAATAAATGGTGAAAAGGGGAGTAGTATGCATACACAATTCGAATTTACTGTTTTTCCTCAATTGGAAACAGATCGCTTTATTTTACGAAAAGGAAAAATGGATGACCGCCAAGATATTTTGAGACTTTATTCTAATGAAAATGTAGTGAAGTACCTGCCATTACCATTGTTTGCTTCAGTTGAAGATGCTATTGATGAGATCAATTGGTATGAGAAAATTTTCAAAGAACAAAAAGGCTTAAGATGGGTAATCGAAGAAATTCAGACCAACAAAGTGATTGGCACATGTGGCTATTTGAATTATGAAAAAGAGCATAATCGTATAGAAATTGGCTATGATTTAAACCCTGATTATTGGGGGAAGGGTGTGATGCAAGAGGCTTTAAACGCGATTATCCATTTTGCCTTTACATCCATGGGAATCAATAAAATCGAAGCAAAAATAGAACCAGAAAACACAGCATCTATTAAACTAGTAGAGAAATTAAATTTTTCTCAAGAGGGCCTTTTGAGGCAACATGAATTTGAAAAAGGAAAGTATGTAGATCTCGCTATCTTTTCCCTATTGAAAAGTGAATTTTAGGAGGTTAGGAAAGTCGCACTCATCATGAGGGTGGCTTTTAATTTTGCCATTACTGCGAGATACATAGAGAATCAGCCATGTTAAACGTAACTATTAAATGGGAAATATTATAAAAATTAACTAGTGTAAGGTATTATTATAATAAATGGCTAACCTTCTAAAGAGGAGTGAGAGAGATGAAGCTCTTAAATGTTGTATTGACAGGACTATTGATAAGTGGATTGTTAATAGGTTGTACCGAGGAAGGAGAAACGAAAGGGGAACAGGTAAAAACAGAAGAAACAACAATCAAACAAGTAGCAGCAGTAAACCCTTCGAAAATTTGGAATGATGTATCAACCCCTGAAGACTTCAATAACTATGAGATTGAACCAACGTTGGAAGCATGGATTGCCTATCATGCCCAAGATATTAACAAAACAACAGATGTTGACGAATATTATCTAAGGGCAGATCGTCTCACGAAGGAAATGCTATATTTTAGGGTTCAAGGGGAAGACCTTCAAAAGGATTTTGAAAATTTAAATGTACTGCAGATTTTGATGGGACATCTGGATTATGTGATATCGGTAGAAAAACAACAAGGTCTTGATACAGCTGAGTTCTATGGAGAATTAACTAAATGTTTCAAGTATTTTACTGAATTACTTCACGATCTCAACGTAATTATCAATAACGATGGCAAGGGTGAAACATTCGGGCTCACACACCAATTAGACGGGAACAAGGTGGACGAACTCGAAAAACTTCTTTATTCAGAGGCCGGTAAGGAGTAAAAGTAAAATAGATTTATCAGGGGGGATATTTTTGAGTAATAAACAACTAATTCCTACAAATCAAGTTAAAGAAGAGTTTGAAGCTATTTTATTAGAACATGCTAGTATTGCGCATTGTGAGATTAATTTAAAAAACGGCACGATCAAAAACAACCAACGATTCGACACCCACTATGACGAGTTTGCTTTGGATACTGTGAATAATGAATTTTGTTTTAGTCTAAAAGCTAATAATAGCATAAACTTTCATAGAATTAATCTTCAAACATTCAGTCAAATCAATGCAATAACATTAGACTTAAACAATTATTTTTCTTCTGAAGAACTTAAGGAGGAAAGCTATTATTCCAAGTTAATTTACCTCAATCATCAATATTTGTTGTATTTTATTACGAAAAGAGAAATGAACTATGGACGTCCTTTTTATCAATGTATTTTTTTGGTAAACACTTCAACAGGAGAGATAAAACGATTAAATCCTTACCTTCCAAACGGAGATAATTTACTTAGATTAGATACGTCCAAAAACATCTATCTAAGCAATCATAGTCACTTATTACTGTTAAAAACTGGGAGAATAAGACCCTTTGAGAAACAAGCAATGTATAATGGAGTAGATATAGAAAATCCTTATCATGACCACCTTGAATCGATTTACTTAATGGAGGTTTCAACTTTAATTGACCAACAAAATTTTAATAATGCGACATTACTATCTTTACTAAATTATTCAGGTGCTTCTGAAAACTTACGATATGAGAACAATGTTCTGTCATACGTAGTATCTGATTTTACTAACAATACTAAAGAGTTAATAAAACATGATTTGTTAGACGAGGATGTTTCAAAATTTCAAGATGACCAATTAATACGAGATTATTTAAATTATGATTTTGAAATATTACCAAACTACTATCATTATATCTCTAAATTATCTAAACAAGAAAAAAGTAATACATATAATTTGATTGACGATGAATTGTCGTTTAATTTAAAGCTGAATGAGATAAGCTGAGAGAATTTTAACTTGTTATAAGCATCTGTAATGGAGGATAATTAGGAAGCTATTTGGCATGAATGCGATTTTTGCTTTCTTAAAGATATTTCCCATAAACAAAAAAGATTGAAGCCCATTAGCCTCAATCTTTTTATGGTCGCTCTCATTATTTTACATTCGGATAAATCATTGTTGCTGGGTCTACATATTCGTCGAACTGTTCTTCTGTAAGTAAGCCACTTGCGATGGCTGCTGCCTTTAAGGTCGTGCCTTCTTTGTGGGCCTGTTTTGCGATTTTTGCTGCGTTTTCATAGCCAATATATGGGTTTAATGCCGTTACAAGCATTAATGAATTTTGTAAATTATGATCGAGTACCTCTTTGTTTGGTTCAATACCTACCGCACAATGGTCGTTAAATGATTTCATTGTATCCGCTAATAGGCGAGTTGATTGTAAGAAGTTGTAAATGATGACTGGTTTAAAGACGTTTAATTCAAAGTTACCTTGAGAAGCGGCGAAGGCAATTGTTGCGTCATTCCCAACTACTTGTGTGACAACCATTGTCATTGCTTCACTTTGAGTAGGGTTTACTTTACCTGGCATAATGGAAGAGCCTGGTTCGTTTTCTGGGATCGTAATTTCACCAATACCTGAACGAGGGCCACTTGCTAGCCAGCGAACGTCATTGGCAATTTTCATTAAATCAGCCGCTAAAGCCTTTAATGCACCATGTGCTACAACTGCTTCATCATGACTCGTTAGGGCATGGAATTTATTTGCAGCTGATGTAAATTGTTTGCCTGTTAGCACACTAATTTCCTCAGCCACACGATCACCAAATTCAGGGTGAGCATTGATTCCTGTACCGACCGCTGTTCCACCAATTGCAAGCTCCTTCATATAGTCAATATTTTGGATAATCATATGCTCTGATTTTGCCAGCATAGCTGCCCAGCCGCTAATTTCTTGACCTAATGTAAGAGGTGTCGCGTCCTGTAAATGCGTACGACCAATTTTAATAATGTCTTTAAATTGAGCTGCTTTATCTTCCAAGGTTGCTTTTAGTAAACGTAATCTTGGTAATAAATAATCTTCCACTTTTAAGACAGCCGCAATATGCAATGCTGTTGGGAAGGTATCATTTGAGCTTTGAGATTTATTGACATCATCATTTGGATGAATACGGTCCGCTTCACCAGCATCCTCTAATAGTTGATTCGCACGGTGAGCAATGACTTCATTTACATTCATATTGGATTGGGTACCACTACCAGTTTGCCAAACCACAAGAGGGAATTGATCGTCCCATTGACCATTTAAAATTTCATCTGCAGCCTGCACGATGGCATTTGCTTTAATATCAGAAAGTTTGCCTAGTTTATTATTCGCAATCGCTGCACTTTTCTTTAGGATTGTCATAGCTTGCACAAGCTCGATTGGCATTTGTTCCGTACCAATTTGGAAATTTTCTTTACTGCGCTGTGTTTGCGCGCCCCAAATTTTATTGGCAGGTACTTTAATTTCACCCATAGTGTCTTTTTCAATACGATAATCCATGTCAAAACAGCTCCTTTAGTATGTAAAATTTTCCTCATGTACAGATAAAAACGGATACTCTTAGTCTGATGTAAGAATATCCGTTTGATACATGCTTATTCAAAAAAGAGGGGGATTCTGAATAAAGCAATTTGGAGAAAAGAAATAATCTATTGATAATGATAATTGTTATCAATTAAAAAGTCAACGGATATGCTTGAAGAAATTTAAGATGAGAATGATTCGCAATCCTTGCCTATTTTATTCCCGAAATTTAATGGAATAAACATGTTTTAGTCGACTATCTCTTTTTCTTTCCAAGCTCTTTAAGAGGCTGCTTTTTAGGGATTTTTTCGAACAATATCTTTACATGAAAATTGTTGTCATCGACTTGAAGTACCTCCAACACCTTTGCCTTGCGCCCTTTAATGCGAATATCCTCTTCCACAGTAGGTAGCTTGACGAGCAATTGACTTAAAACGGACGTCTTGTTTTCATAATAATGAGTCACAAACATCGCGATTCTCCTTCTGACTTTTGATTGTTACTCAATTTATGAGCGAGGGATAATAGTTAGAACTTTGGAGATGGTGGAAGACGCTGAAGAGTGATGAAAAATGTTAAAGGTGAACATCAAGTGAGGGAATCCGCGCTCAAGAAGGATTTCTAAGTGATCAAAAAGGTAGACAACCCGCTCAGAAAGGAAGTCTAAGTGATCAAAAAGGTAGACAACCCGCTCAGAAAGGAAGTCTAGGTGATCATAAAGAGAGAAAACCCGCTCAGAAAGGAACCCTAGGTGATCATAATAGAGAGGCAACCCTTTCCAGAAAAAAATCCAAGGTAATCATGGAATGAGGGGCAACTTGCTTATTTAAGAGAATTGATCAGCAAGCTACAGCGAAATAAATTGCAATGGAAAACACTACTGCATGTTGCAGGGAAATCATTCACTTAATCAGTTAGAGAGGAGGTCAATGTCCGCTTATTTTATCAGAAAATCAAAAATATGACATGTTTTTACCTTTGGAAATTGCAACTTTCGACATGTTTTTTATTTATTTCTCGGGAAATATCTCATAGCGAATTGTGAAAATGGTAGGGACTTCGTAAGCTGTTTTAGGCTATTTATGTGGTGGCTGGTTCGAATGGATACATAAAAAGGTGACATTTTAATCAAACAGGTGGGTGGAATACGTTTCAGCTAGGGGGATGTTCGCTATAATAAGATTAGGGAGGAAATGAAATGTATTTAAAATCATGTAAGGTGTTACAGGATACGATTCCCAATAAACAGGAGTATCCTTTTAATATACCAAGCTTGCAGGATTTGCATGAGCTAGAATTCCCAACAAATGTGACGTTCTTTGTTGGGGAAAATGGTTCTGGGAAATCAACATTACTTGAGGCGATTGCTGATCGCTGCGATTTCAATACGGCTGGTGGCGGTCGTCAAAATTTATATGAAGTACATAAGGCGGAATCTTCATTGGGGGAATATATCCGTTTGTCGTGGCTGCCGAAAATTTCGAATGGGTTTTTTCTTCGATCAGAAACATTTTATCAATTTGCCAGTCATATTGATTTGATAGAAGATCCAAGGAGATATAACGCTTTTGGTGGGAAATCGCTACATCATCAATCTCATGGTGAATCCTTTCTTGCGTTATTTATGAATCGCTTTAAGGGGAAAGCCATTTATTTATTGGATGAGCCTGAGGCAGCATTGTCTCCAACGAGGCAGCTGAGCTTGCTGAAAATAATGAAGGACCTTGAGCATGAGGCACAATTTATTATTGCTACACACTCACCCATTTTGCTTGGCTATCCGAATGCAACGATTTATAGTTTTGATCAAGGAGAAATTGAATCCATTCGCTATGAGGATACAATTCATTATATTGTGACCAAACGTTTTTTAGATGCACCACAGTCGATATTAAGAGAGTTATTTGATGAGGAGAGGGAATCATGAATCAACGAAAAGGCTTAATCATGCGAGAAATTCGATTAGATGAAATGGCACAGTCCATTGATTTACTGAATTATGTCTTTCAAATGTCAATGTCCATTCACAAGGATCGTCGCTTTGTGAATGCGAAGAGTAGGCAATTTAATGAAGGGCATGCTATCGGGTGGTTTGATGGTTCACAGCTTGTATCGCAAATTTTAAGTTTGCCTTTTGAGGTGAATGTGCATGGCAAGATTTATGAAATGGGTGGCATCACAGCAGTTGGGACATACCCTGAATATTCAGGGCATGGCTTAATGGAGAGCTTGATCATTGAAAGTCTGCAAAGTATGCGAAATGAAGGACAGTATATATCCTATTTATTTCCATATTCTATTCCTTATTACCGCAAAAAGGGATGGGAAATTATGAGTGATATTGTGGAGTTTCAAGTGAAGGATACACAGCTTCCTCATTATGCTGGGCTAAATGGGAAAATTCGCAGAGTTGATCCGAAGCATGAGGATGTGGTGGATATATACTCACGCTATGCGCAGAAGACGCATGGGGTAATGGTGCGCAATAGTATTGCCTGGAACGAGAAATTTCAGGAGGATTTCTGGGAGGAGAAATTTATAGATAGTGATGTGAACCTTCAGGCAGCGGTCTACTATGATGAAGAAGATGTGGCACAGGGCTACATGTTCTATCGTATTATGGAGGAAAATTATTACATTGATGAAATCGTTTATTTGCAGGAAGAGGCTCGTAAAGGTTTATGGAATTTCGTCTCGGCTCACAGCTCGATGGTCTACAATGTCTACGGGAAAACAACCGGAAATGAAGCGGTAGCCTTTCTATTAGAGGATAGTGAGATCATTCAAAAGGTATCGCCATATTTCATGGCAAGAATCGTCGATGTCAAAGAATTTTTACTGCGCTATCCATTTGTCGGTCAGAATTTCGAGCTCCAGCTAGCTGTCAGTGATCGTACTGTTGCGTGGAATAATGGTACGTACATCATCAAAATGAAAGATGGAAACCTTTCTGTGCAAAAGGTAAGTGAGACGTTAAACGCGAATGCTGTGCATTTAACGGTGCAAACATTGGCGACCATGCTGTTAGGCTATAAACGTCCAACCTATTTAGAAAGAATTGAACGATTACAGGGACGTGCAGAGGAAATTGCATTGCTCGAGGCGGTTTTACCAGTAGGTATCCCAACATTTATTGATTATTTTTAAGTGGTATGGGGGTAAGAGCCATAACGTTGACGGTTATGGCTGCCACGCCTCTTTTAACAGCTCGATGCCCAGCTTGATTTCTTCCAGCGTTAATTTACTAAAGCCTAATTGCAGCATGGGTTCCTCATTTGTTTGATGGATAAAAAAGGGACTTGTCGGATAAACCTTTACACCATAAGTCGCCGCTCTTTGGATTAACTGCTGCTCGGAAAGTGAAGACTTTATCTTCACTAATACATATAGGCCTGATTGCTCGCCTAACACGGCTATTTGCTGACCAAAATGTCGTTGTAGCTCCTGCACAAGGTGTTGCATTTTTTGTTTATAGGTCAAACGCATTCGTTTAATATGGCGTGTCCATTCTCCCTGCGCCATAAATTGGGCCATTGTGCGTTGATGGAGGGACGAAGCATTTTGTTCAAAATGAGCAAAACGCTCTTTATAGGGCTGAACAAGTGTATTTGGTAGCACCATATAGCTTAAACGCACACCTGGTAAAAACGATTTGGAGAAGGTGCCGAGATAGATTACCCTTGATGAATCGATGGAGGCAAGGGCAGGAAATGGCTGTTGCGTATAGCGAAACTCTCCATCATAATCATCCTCTAGAATATAACCATCGACTTGTTGAGCCCATTGTATTAAGGTCTGTCGCTGCTGAATAGACATGGACACACCGTATGGGAAATGATGTGATGGGGTGACATACATTAAGCGTGATTGACAGTTTTGGAGTATGTCAAGTTGAGCTCCTGTTTCCCTTACAGGTAGTGACTCTATTTCGAAGTGATGTAACTGGAAGGCCTCACGTGCACCATTATAGCCAGGGTCTTCCAAAAGAATGCTTGGGAAAGAATCCTTTAGTAAAAAGCCAAGATACAAGAGCATTTGCTGTGTGCTACTACCAATGATGATATTGTCGCTCGTTGTATAAACCCCTCTTGCTTGCAGTAAATACGGCACAAGCTGCTCCTTTAGCACTGATTCTCCAAACAGTTCTCCGTATTCGTAACATGTTGATTCCTGTAATACTTGATTGGCAATTTGGCGCCATGTTTTCATGGGAAAATGTTGCTGATCGACCGCCCCTGCACGAAAATCTACGAGGTATGATGCAGTCTTTCTTTTTGGCTGTAATATAAGAGGCGGTTCCTGCTCCTGTAGAAAAACCTGCTCTAGCGCATTGACGAAATAGCCTTTTCGTCCCTCCCCACGTATGTATCCTTCTGCCACAAGCTGTTCATAAGCGGTTAATGTAGTATTACGACTGACCTGTAAAGTTTCTGCAAGTTTTCGTATGGAGGGCAAGGAATCATCTGTTTGAAGTGTACCTTGCGTAATAAGTGCTTTAATTTGCTGGTACACTTGCTTATATTTTGCCTCTTTTTCTGTTAATAGAAAGATAAAATCGTCCATAAGGCACCACCTTGACATGTTAAAATATTTGGAACTGTTTCTTTTGAAATGTCAGATTATTTACTACCATCATACTAGAAGGACAATCAAAAGGAAATGGAGATCAAAACATGAAAATTTGTATGGTGACACAGCAAACGATGGGAGACGTAGTCCCATTATTTAATGCCTATCGTGAATTTTATGGACAATCATCTGATTTACAGCAAGCTGAGCAGTTTATACAGGAGCGAGTAATGGGCGCAGAGTCTATTATTTTCCTGGCATATTTGGAGGAGGAGCCAGTTGGATTTGCACAATTGTTTCCAGTCTTTTCATCCGTAGCTATGAAACGAGCGTTTCTCTTAAATGATTTATTTGTGGCGAAACAAGCCAGAAAACAAGGTGTAGCACAGGCGTTGATGGAGCAATGCTATATCTATTGTCAGCAGGAAGATGCTCGTTACATGATGCTAGAAACTGCCAGAGATAATGTCCAAGCACAGAAGCTCTATGAAAAAATGGGCATGACGATTGATGACACTGTTTATTATTACAGTATTTATTGGTAATTTTTTTCGATGTGATGGATGTTGGTGGAGAGCCCGCTCAATACCACTATAAATCTAAGTTTCAGCCCCCACCATTGATTGTGTAATGGAGGGGGCTTTGTGGTTAGGCGTGGCTCATCCATCCTGCGAAGAGACCTGATGAGAAAAAGTGGGTAATATTTTGAAAGCCCGCTTCACTTAATAGCTGTTGGATTTCTTGATCGGAGAGGAAGGAAATATTCATGATGCCCTTGCCCATGTTAGCTACCTTTTCTTTTGTATAGCCGGCCTCTAAAAAGTAGCTTTGCCATATTTTGATGCGATCCTGTAGCTCGTCACTTTCTCGTTCACCATAGGCACAAGCGAGGACAAAGGGCTTTCCAGGTTTTAATTGCTTGTGAATGTTTTGCAGTAAATGGAGTTTCTCCTGTCGATCTTCAATGAAATGAAGAACGAGGATACAGCTAGCCGCATCGAATTTCGGTGTTGATTGTGGCAAGCACTCAATCGTTCCTTGTAGCAGCTGAACGCGATTTTCAATATCGAGTTGCACGGCTTTATGTTGTGCGATTTGGAGCATTTCCATCGCTGGATCAACCCCTGTGAACGTCCATTTAGGGTTTGTAGGTCCCCATGCAGAAAGCTCGTTGCCCCCGCCAGCTCCTAAAATAAGCAGGGATGCTTCTTGTTCCCCTAAATGCATACGGAAATAGGCTTGAGTCACGGCAAATAATGTGTCATAGGCAGGCACTGAAATCCGCGTGCTTTGCTCATATATTCGTGCCTTTTCTAATAAATGTGTTGATAATGTCCCCATTGTGATAGCCTCCAGTGATTTATTGCCTCTATTACAGACCCTTAATGTCTGTAATAGAGTATAAATGAAAATAACTGAAAAGACAAAGGAGAAGCCCTTTGACATCGTTTTTTATTGTAAAACATTTAATAATTAACAATAAAGATAAATAATTTAATGTTTATCATTAAATTTATATTGAAAATAATGGTGCTTTCTTCTATGCTTGTAGTAACAGGAGGGGGAAATAAGATGATGAATAGTTTAATTAGTGCCATTTTGCAAGTGATGTTATTTTCAGTGATTCCGTTTATTTGGTGGCTTTATACAGCGAGAAAAAAACAGCCCTTTTTAACGTGGATAGGATTGCAAAAGCCTATTATTGTGCATAAGGGAAGGTATGCTATGTACATTGTACTTTCTATTTTCACGATGTTAATACCGAGCTTTGCGTTAATCTTTTTCTATATTGATCGTACCTTACTAGCAGCGAATCAATTCGCGGGACTTGGAGCTGCTGCCGTCATTCCAGCACTTTTCTACGCTATTATTCAAACTGGTTTATCAGAAGAGCTATTATTTCGCGGCTTTTTATTAAAGAGATTGATGAAAACTTTTGGCTTTCAAGCAGGTAATGTCGTGCAAAGTATTGTTTTTGGCTGTGTTCATGGGGCCATGCTATGGTCGGTACTTCCGCTACATGTAATCTTATTAGTTGTGCTTACTACAGCGCTTGCTGGCTATGTGATGGGCTGGGTGAACGAACGAATTGCTGGGGGCTCTATTGTCGCTAGCTGGAGTATCCATAGTATTGTGAATTTCATAGCGGCGTGCTTGTATATGTTTAAATTTTGACTTATTTGCATTTCTTTGCTGTCACTTGCATAATAGGGCAGAGAAGATTTTTTCGTGAAGGGACGTGCAAGCATGACAGAGTGGCCTAAGGGAGTAGCAAAACCAGCAATTCGCGCATTACAGGCAGCGGGCTTTACAGAATTGAAGCAGCTAGAAAAAGTTGAGCTTTCTACATTAGCTCATCTTCATGGAATGGGGCCAAAAGCTTTAGCAGCGATTGAGGCGGCACTAAAGGAAAGTAGGGAACCTCGTGAATAAGCTGACATTGTTTTTACTGGCGATGGTTGTCTATTATATCCTCGTTGTAGTCGTAATTAGCAAGCTGTTTATTATTCCCATTATGAAAGTGATGGCTCTGATCTTTTTTATAGGGGCAGGTTATATTTTTTCTCGTAAAATGCGTAGGAAACTTCAGTAGGAGGTAACATGAAAATTGTTAAATTAACATTCTTTTATTTAGCTATTATTTTATTGGCACTGACGCTGTCCTTAGCGGGTGTTCGTCTATCCATTTCACTAGGGATATTTGCATTGATAGCGATTGGGATGATTTATCGCCATATACATATTTTATATCGGACAAACAATATGGAGCAGGTAGATAAATGGGTTAAAAATCACCGAAAAGAGCCTATATTTGCTGCGCTCTATGCATCAGCTTACGGGACAAAGGAGGAACAGATTCAGGCAATCGATGTCATTATCCATCATTATAAGCAGCCAGCCATTAAGTACAATTACCTCTTTATTAAGGCGATTATGGAGGAGAATCTTGGTGCTGCTAAAGTAGCTGCAAGACAAATTGATAAGGAGCCTTTAACTAGCTATGCATTATGCTATATCGCCGCTCTGGAAGGCCGCTCAGCCGATATGAGAAGTGATAAACTAACACAGCCGTGGATGCAACCTGCAATTGAAGCGGTCTATGCCTGTACAATAAAGGATGAGGCTAAGTTCCGCCAATTCGCGGATGCCAGCATCCATCAAGCACGTGGCATACAGAAATACGGTTTAATACATAATTTTAAGCAAATGGAAGATGAATTGGTAAAGGCATAATTGAAGGGCTACTTGATAACAGTATCAGGTAGCCTGATTTTGTGTCAGAAATCATAAATTAATTCAATGAGGTGAAAATGTTTGTCTAAAATGGATCATATGATGCAGATTTTATGGATGTTGAATTCAGGTAGGAAAATTACCGCGAAAGAAATCGCTGAAAAATTAGAGATTAATATCAGATCCGTTTACCGCTATATTAACTCACTTTCTGCCAGTGGTGTGCCAATTATAGCTGAAACAGGTCATCATGGAGGATATACCCTGTTAAATAATTTTATTAAAAGTCCTCTTATTTTTGATGTAGATGAGAAAGCGGCATTACTTCATGCTTCTATTTTTGCAAAAGAAGCTGGCTATTTTTTAGATGAGGCATTAAACAGTGCAACAGCAAAGCTTACAATGTATTCAAATCAAGAGCAAGAAAAAATGATTCAACAGCATTTACAAGGTTTTGAGATAATCGGTCCTGTAGAATCCTCATTGGAGCCTCTATTAAAAAAATTAGAAGAGAGTATAGTAAAGGAAACATCTATAGAAATGGAATACCATACTAATAGCGAAGTGCAATCTAAGTCGAGGGTGGTCAATCCATATGGTTTGGTTTATTGGAATCAAAACTGGTATGTCGTTGCATTTTGTCATGTAAGAAATGAAATCCGTACTTTTAAAGTAGACCGAATTAGCAGTCTGCATCAAACAGTCCTTCCCTTCCAACGACCACAATCTTTCTCTGCCAGTGATTTTTTTATGAAAAGCCTATTTCCCCAAGCCGAAGATAATCAGAACCTTGTGCCCTTCATCATTTGTGGAAAGACAAGTGCTGTGGATGCGATCAGTCAGCATTGGTTTTTAAAGTATCACCTCAAAGAACGCACCAATAAGAACGCAATATTTTTAGTAGATGAGGAAGCATTACATACATATGTACCCTATTTACTTTTTCCCTATGGAAAATCAATCCAAGTAGTGGAACCCATAAGTTTAAAGCAAACGATAATTGACGTTCTCTATGAGCTCATACATTTTTATGAAAATGAAAACTTTACTGACGGAGAATGTCAGTAAAGCTTTTTTATACTAAGCATAGTTTCATTCATAAAAAGGAGTGTTTATTATGCAGACAAGAAAAGTATATCTTTATGTATTTGATACGATGGCAGATTGGGAGATAGGATATTTAATGGCCGAATTAAATACAGGTAGGTATTTTAAAAAGGGGTTAGAGCCTTTAGAGGTGATGACAGTAGGGATTGATAGAAGTCCTGTTACGACGATGGGTGGCATCACCATACTTCCGACGATGACCGTTGCTGAATGTCACTTGAACAGCATGGATGTCTTGATTCTTCCAGGAGGCAATACATGGCTAGAATCTATTCATGAGCCTGTATTGAATAAAGTCTCAAAAGCGTTGAACGAAGAAGTTTTCGTAGCTGCAATTTGTGGTGCAACGTTCGGTCTCGCAAAGCTTGGTTTGCTTGATACAAGACACCATACGAGCAACGATCTCGAATATTTGAAGATGCTTTGTCCACATTATATTGGGGATGAACATTTTAAACAGAAGCCAGCCGTAACTGAAAGGAATCTAGTAACGGCATCTGGCATTGCACCGTTGGATTTTGCCTACCATGTTTTGAGGCTGCTCGATGTTTTTACACCAGAAACATTACATGCTTGGTATAAGCTTTATGAGACGCAGGAGAAAAAATATTTTTACGAATTAATGACATCCATTGGATAATAAGTAGTCTAAGAAGAGCATGTTCATTGTTAACACATGCTCTCTAATTTTTTGCATTAGATTTTTTATCCAACAAAATGCCTCGCACAATACCCATCATGAAGATGCCAAATAACAGCAGTAAAAATAAGTAAGCATGCCATTGCTGTAAAATGCGTTCGCGTCCTAAAGCCACCGTAAGATCATTAAATAGGGAGTAGGTAAAATACAATAGAATACTATTTTTGATGAGACAAAACGTTAGGATGCCATTTTGTCGCTGTCTATGGGATAGTGGTGCTTTATTTTTACGCATCACTGGATAAGCGGCCTTTATCTCCAAATAGTGTAAAAGTAGAAAGAGCATAAGAGCGACAAAGGGTAAATAAAAAATAGCAATTTTCGGACCGAATTGGGCATGGTCACTCGTAAAGCTTTGCAGGACAGGAATCGTGGCTGGGAGCTTGCCATATTGAATAAGTGTCGCTGTAATACCAGCTAAAAAAATAGTCGCCACAATAACAGTTAGCTGGTGACAAAAGCGTGGTGTGGGTGTTTTTTGTTGTATATGCATCCTTGCTCCTCATTTCCATCATCATTGATAATAACAATCTGTTATACTGTATCATAGAATGATTGCTTTTTGTGTTAGAGAAAGAAGGATATTATGGAATACTTGTTGTTTTTACTAATTGGCATCATTGGGAATGTCATTGGTACGTTAGTTGGAGGGGGTGGCTTAATTACCTTGCCAACGATGATGCTAATGGGGGTACCCGTCCATTCGGCAATTGGCGCAAATAAAGTGTCCAATATGGTGAGTGCTTTTTCGAGCTTTTATACGATTTATCAACGTAAGGAATTAGCATGGAACGAAATGCGTTCGGTGTTACTTGTCTCTTTAATCGGAGGCACATTGGGTGGACTTTTCGCTTCCTTCATGAGTAGTCAATCATTGACGTTCATTGCTATTATTTTACTTGGCTTTGCGCTTGTCATGTCCTTTATGGGGGGAGCTGATTTTGGCGACAAGGAACGCTTTACGATGAATCGAAAAAACGGTCCTATCCTTCTTGGGGTTGGCTTTTATGACGGTATGTTTGGTCCTGGCAGTAGTACATTGGCGCTTTATACATATGCACATGAGAAGATTTCCTATATTAAAGCCGTGGGGCTATCACGGGTAGGGGTATTTGCAATGTGCTCAGGCGCAGCGATTACCTATATTGCTACAGGGAAAATCGAATGGCCGTTAACGCTTATTTTAATGATTGGCTCGACGATTGGTGCACAAATTGGGCTTGTGCTAGCCAGAAAAGTGAAGGCACATCAGGTAAAGCTTTTACTGCGTATTGTAACGATTGTGCTGATTATACAGCTTGTTTATGATTTCATCCATCAGCTTTAGGAGGTGATTGTCCTGTTTGAAATTTCACCCTATCCAACCTTTTCGTGGTCACTATCGCGTCATAAAACATTGACAAGCTGCGCCCGCAAATACGGCTATGAATATTACTTTTCACATAACGGGTGGCTCAGTTACAATGTGGAGCCATATCATCAACAGGTGTATCGCTTAAAAAAGCTGCAATCGATGCCTATTTTATTTGGGCAAATTGTCCATCGATACATTGAGCAGGCCATTAATGATTATTTACAAACAGGAAAAGCTCCAACTGTAGAGGAGCTAATTCAATTAGGTCGCGGGCAGCTGAATGCAGCCTTTATTGACTCCACACGTCGTCTTGACTTTTGGAGGCAAAAGCCGAATAAGTATTATATGATGCAGGAAATCTATTATCATGGCACACTTTCTCCTGAGCTTGTGCAAGACTACAAAGAACGTTTACGACTTGTCTTTAATCATTTTTTGATGAGTGAAACATTTCAGCAAATCACCTCACAAAAAGGCTCGCTCCGTATCGGAGAACCAGAGCAATTCCGCTCGATGAAAGTGGAAGATGTCCAGGTATTCGTTGTTATGGACTTTCATTATTATGATGAACTGAGGGATAAATGGATTATTGTTGACTGGAAGACTGGTGGAGAGTCTGATGATGACCGTCAGCAATTAGCGCTCTACGCTTACTATGTTCAGCAAAAATACCGTGTGTCTCTAGCGCAAATCGAGGTCTATAATGAATATTTATTAACAGGCAAGCGCAAGAAATATAGTTTTACAGACTTCGATATGGAGAATATTTTGTATACGTTTCAGCGCAGTGTTTTAGAAATGAAAAAGTATCAGGCCGATATTTTCTCCAACGAGCCCGTAGACATCGAGGACTTTGAACAAACACAAGAAAAATGGCATTGTCGTGGCTGTAATTTTAGGGAGCTATGTGTGTCAAGGTGAATAAAGAAGCGAGTGCTAAAATAGCCTCTCGCTTCTTTTTAAGAGATTTTCGTATAATGAGCTTTTGTGCTTTTTTTAATAAAGTAAAGAAAAATTAATTGTATAAGCACAACTATTAGAAACATGATGCCCAAAATAACGAATGAAACCATTCTCACTTCAGGTGTTTGCACAATCCCTGCACCATCCACATTCCTTGCCCCAATAAATATGGCGATGCCAGAAAAAATCAATAACCACACAATATTTACAGCCCACCAAAATATTTTCATACCTAAAATGAACACCCTCTTTCTTCTTGTAATTTCCTCTTATTGCTTAATCATATCAATTTACCTTAATTTTGGAAATGCACTATAGACGGTGCTACATCTCAGCCTGCAGACGGATTGACTCTTTTTAAAATAGTTGTTTTTATAGGCTTCATTTCTTTTTAAGGATATATATGGTAAATTGGTGTATGCATATTTGTATATCACCTAGTCAAATTTTAGAAAGGAGGCAGCATATGATAAACAATAAAAAGACGTTCATAGGGTCAATCGTTATGTTGGGTATTTGTATGTGTCTGTTTTTTCCGTATCCCTACAATGAAGCGATGATGGCACATACTACCTTCATGTCAATTCCTATCGAAACACAAGATGGATACGTGTTACTTGGCATCTTTGGCTCGATTTTATTTATAATTGCTATGATTTTACTACTTAGAAGTATAAACAAATATCATTTTCGAACATTTGTCATCGTAGTATTACTCTATTCATTTTTACCCCATTTGCTTATCGTGGCGTATCAAGAAACCTTTGCTAGTGGCATTATGGCCATTTCATACAAAGGGGATGGAGCATGTCGGTTTGATATGGTGGGAAAAGACTTTATGAATGGGGAATGTACCATTGTCTTACATAATCGAAGCAATGAAGCTGTGTCCTTTGATTTACAATTTATCGATACGAATTTTTTTAAAGGCGATAAACGGATGAATTCACTTATGAATATAACAGGGCCATATCATGTGACCATCGAGGCCAATCGTGAAAAAGCTATTCATCTAAAGGAATTACTCGATTTAACAAATGTTCCTAATCATATAGAGGGAGGTAGCTCCTCCAATGTGCATGTGCAATTAATAGACGGTGACAAGGAAAGAACTTTATAAATAGTCGATGCGGGGAAAATATTTTGCGTCTTATACATAGTTTCAACGTTGCATTTGCTTTTGTGGTAAACTTGTATTAAATTATAGTAAGCTATGAATTGAACTTGAGAGAGGAGGCAAAAAGTCATGGAAACGATTTTCAGAAGAACGGCGATTGAGGTAAAGACATTTTTACAATTAGATGATTTATGCTCAAAGGGACCAGTCTGTGGTTTTTTAAGAAAACAGCATAGTGAAAGTAGTAACCGGAAGCTTTTTGCCTTTGTTAGTCATGTGTGAAAAATGACTTTTTAACCATACAAAGTAATTGGTAGACGCCGGTTTTATGGCGTCTTTTTTGTTGTGATAAAACGGAGAGAGGGTGAGCTAATTGCTAAAAAAACTAAGACAATTAAGGAATGTTGCAGTGTTCCAAGCGCTTCTAATTTAGAAAAATAATTAGAAGCGAGGAATTTACTATGAAAAAACAACCAATTTTTACTTCATCATTTCTTTTTCTATTCATAAGTAATTTTTTTATTTTTATAGGATTTGAAATGCTATTGCCTATTTTACCAGCCTATTTATTAAGCATAAACGCCAATCCGATGCAAGTAGGCTTGGTGACGACGGTATTTACACTAGGTGCCATTACGATAAGACCTTTTATAGGGTACTATTTAATGGATCATAAGCGGAAAAAACTAGCGATTGTGGCAAGTATAGCATTACTACTAATTACCATGCTGTATCCATTGCTTAATACGATTTGGATTTTCCTATTACTCCGACTTTTCCATGGAACAGCGTGGGGTGTATCCACAACAGCCAATAGTACAATGGCTGTAGATAGTATCCCTAAAGCTCGATTAGGAGAGGGAATGGGCTATTTCTCGGTATCCACAACCGTGGGAGCAATTGTTGCACCCAGTCTCGGGATTCTTATTTACAGTACCTTTTCTTTTCACACGCTGATTTGGTCGTCAGCCTTACTAAGCCTTTTTGCGATCATAATGCTTTCATTTGTGCATTCCACGGCACCTATTCAAAATGACAAGCAGCCATTTCGATTTATGGAAGCGATATTTGAAAAAGAAGTAAGGTTTCAGGCATTATTGACTGTTGTGACGACGCTTGGTTTCGGCGCCATTATTACATTCTTAGTTCTTTTTGGTGAACAAAAGGGATTACAACAGATTTTTCTATTCTTTCTTATTAACGCAATTGTTTCCACGTTAATACGTCCTTTTACAGGGAAATGGTTTGATAAGCATGGACCATGGTCGATCATTATTGTGTCAGCGATTTTCGGTTTTCTATCATTAATCATGTTATCCTATACTACTAATATTTTCACTTTGATTTTTGCAGCGATTTTATTTGGTGCAGGCTATGGCACCGTTATGCCGTGCTTACAAACTTGGGCTGTTCAAAAAGTAAGTGAAGCCAAAAGTGGTGCAGCCAATGCCACTTTTCTTTCCAGTTTTGATGTTGGGGTCGGTATGAGCGCATTTATCTTAGGGATTTTAGCTGAGTGGATGAGTATAGAAATGATTTTCCGACTTGTTAGCCTAAGCTTTCTCCTCGTCGCCCTGTTAGTTTATCGGGATTATATTGTTAATAAAAAAACGAGCCATTAATACAGTAGGGAGGACCAGTCTCCATTAATTGCCCCTTTAAATAGACAATGTAAATTTTAGTCAATTACATGTCTTCTTTAAAGGGGGTTTTTATATGAACAACACCACTTGGATAGGATTGTAAGCCGCTTGCGTGTTAACAAATAGTTGGAAAATTCAATCCAAATTGTTAGATTTAAGGTATGATAGGGGAAGGCAAGCTTTGGAGGACTTTAAATGCTAAATGTACAATTATTAAAGAAGGTTAGAACCTTATTGGAGATGTATGAAGAAGGAGAACTTGGTGGGGAAGTAATGCCTGAAGATGTTTTAAAGGGTGTTGTAGAAGATGCAGATTTACTTCATGTGTTAACGCTAGCAATGGCTTTGAATTATCAACGAAATTCTTATACGTTGTGGGAATCTGTTGTAAAGGCTTATCAGGATGAAAAAACAGCATGGATTTTTCATCCTAAAATAGCCGCAAATTGTGATATTCATGATTTACGCGAAGCATTATTACTTCATCGTGTTGGTTTACAACCTAATCGACACCCTGAGATATGGCAGCGAGTAGCGAAAGGTATTGTAAATTCCTCAGCAAACGGAGATGTACAGGGGCTGATCGAATCTGCTCACTTTGATATTGCTATTTTAAAAGAGCTGATGCAACATACTCGCAAAGCGGAATTCCCCTATTTATCTGGACCTAAAATTTTCAATTACTGGCTATATGTTTTGGAAAATTACGCATCTATTAGGTGGCGTTCTCGTGAGCTTATAACAATAGCTCCAGATACACATATAATGAAAGCAACTGTTAAATTGGGGTTATGTATGGATGAGGTATTAGATGGGGGAGCGAATGATCGGAGAGTTGTAGCGAATGCATGGGAGCAAGCACTCAAAGGAACAGAGATCGCCCCAATCGATATTCATACGCCATTATGGCTGTGGTCTCGAGCTGGGTTCCCCTCGCTTGAAGAGAAAAAGCAAAGTGTATAGCCGTGTAGGATTAAATAAAAAACTTAAAGAGCATGTTTTGATTATATGTCAAAACATGCTCTTATTTATTGTGACCGTATTTAGGAAAGACTACAAACTACTTCTCCCAAAGCTCAATCAGTCGACCTTCTGGATCTTTAATCCAAATAAACTTCCCAAATTCGCTACTTTCTAGAGGTTTTGCAAGGGGAATATCCAGATGTTCAAGATGCTTTAACATATCGTTTAAATCATGTACTTGGAAATTCAACATTACTTGTTGTTCTGTGGGAAAATAACTGTCCTGTTCATTGAAAAAAGAAAAGATCGTTTCATTGCCTTCATGGGGTTTAATGATTGTCCCATTCCAATCGTTTATTTCAATCATCAAGACTTCATTGTACCATTTCTTCACAACCTCTAGATTTTTAGTTCGCCAAAATATTCCGCCAAAACCTTTTATCATCGTCTCAAACTCCTATCTGTAGAAAGTTTCCTGATCTTTTCCATTAATATAGCATGACAAGGTGGCCATAAGAAAGAGACCATGCCATTTTGGATGGTCTCTACCTGTTATTCGGTAATCGTTTCTGCAAATGTTTTACGGCCAGGGCTTACTTTATTAATATGAATATGGATTTTGCTAATGGAGTCTTTGCTTAAAGGAATTTTGCCATCCTTCTCTAATCTCTTCCAGGCCTTTACATTACTACGGTAGAGGTATTCGGATAGACGAAAGACATCCGCATCCATTTTTAGTCCTTCCTCAAAGGTAGTTAGAATTTCTTCCTTGACGGCTTTTTCTACTTTTTTTCTTACCTGATTGGGTGCTAGCTTCCCTTTAAAACCATTTAAAATCGTATCGAATTTTAAATTTACCTCAAACTTTACATCATTACCTTTGACAATTGGCTTGACTTTTACATCGAGCTTTTTAATATCGACGGTTAGGTAATCACTTTTTTCATTATTTTCCAATTCAACGGTAATTTCACCTTGCTTTGTTTTATCGTTCATCCATTCAATTCCACGAGCGGATTTGCCTTTAATATAACCCTTAAAACTATCCTTTGAAAGAATACCGACACCTGAAAAAACGGTTTCTGTTTTAGGGCCATCCATTGTTTCCCAGTTTTCGTTGACAGTTACGTAAGGAATTTTCATTTCGTGGTTGGGCTCATTTAAGCCAATGACTAGTTGTCTTAAATTGACAGGCTCTACAAATGACTCCTGTTTCGCTGTATTTTTGGGATTACTTAATTTGGCAGCAGTTGGTGATTTCTCTAACAATGGAGAAACTAATAAAACATCCTCAATAGGATCTTGGGTACAGTAAACCCAAATATGATATCTGGTCTCGCGAAAGCGTAAAAAAGTATCAATAACCGCAATAGCATGTTCATCTTTCATAGCACTCTCTGAGAAAAGAAGAAAGGTCATATGTCCCCAAAATACTTCTTGGTCCATTGAACGATACAATTTGTAAATGGCTTCTTCTATTGTCTTTCCCTTCGCTTGGCCAATTTCGGTAGGGGCAGCATTTGGATTAGCTGATTCCGTTTTCGCTACGTTAGCAAAGTTGATAATTTGTAGGTATGCTGTATATTCATTATCCTTATAGTCAACCCCGACACCTTGTACGTAATACATGCGTTGTGGCTCTGTTACATCCCAACAGCCCGATAGCAGTAGTGTAGTCGTAAGCATTAAAATAACAATTGCAATCTGTTTTTGGCTCATATGTCTCCCTACTTTTTGAAGTTCATGTATATTAGTTTGTACAAGAACGCAAGGTATTATAAGTAGAGACCATTTGTATGTAGGAAAGTGCTGCTCTTGTCAAAAATGACATGAAGACAGCACTTGTGGTTTTAGTGGAAATATTTTTGGACGCGTTGAACGACCTCGTTTGCCGAAAGTCCATTCGCATCGATCACAGGGCCTTCAATGACTGGATCACTAATTCCCATGACATCGCGATCTTGACCTGTAATAATACAAGCATCACATTTTTTCGCATCCTCTTCATTGCGAAGCTGGATGACTTCATAGCCCTGTGCTTTTAAAGCATCCTCGATATTTGATAATGATTGTTCCACACCAATAATTCTAGACATTTCTTGTCCACCTCCTACAAATAATGTGCCATTTCAGGTTGCGCATTATTCATACTATTTTTAGCTGGGAGAGATAATTTCTAGAGATCCGTGCGTAATAGGGGTTGTGTACTACATCTAAAAGAACCGCCAAAGCTTCGAGAAATCGTAAAATCAACATATTCTACGGTGATACCTCTCTTTGCTAATTGCTCACCAATCCATGTAAATTCTTTGTCTGTAATGTAGACTTCTTCATTAATAGGTAACCCGTTAGTAGCAAGTTTGGCGGCATCCTCTAGGGAAACGTGAATTTTATCCCAATCTTTTAGCTGTTCGGGAATACCATCAAGGAGTGCTTCCTCGCAGACAATCATTAGACCCTCTCTAACGAGGCTAAGCGCACAGTCGAGATGGAGAATGGTTGGATGAAGCGGCACTTCGACCACCATATAATCAAAGTTACGTGCTAAATTACGCAGCCATTGCACACCATTTTTATTGGAGGCTAGTCCTGAATTCCCGATGAAAATCGTTTTATCTAACACTAACACATCACCGCCCTCTAAAAACGGGCCAGCTTCAGAATCTAAACCATCTGCCGTATCAGGCTTTGGAATGGAGACATAGAAACATTGATTTTCGTTTGCTTCCTGTGCTAAAAGATTGCGCACTGGCAAAATTTCGTTGCGTCTATGTGGGAATCGAAGGGAGACCTCGATTAAGAGATGGCCGATGGTGAAAAAGGGATCGCGAACGAAGAAATTGCTATAGCCATCTTCTTTTCCTACCTCTTTTTCATAGTCTGTTAAACGTCTTGGTACCTGTACTTCTACACCGTATTTTTCTAATACTTTTTTTAAATTTGCACGTTCCAATTCCCATTGCTGCTGTCTTTCTGGAAAGACGTCCTTAAAATTTTTTCCTAGTGTATTTACGCTTTCATAAAGCGCTAATGTTTCTTCTGTTAAAAAATCATCATCTGTCGGAGCCTCTTTAGCTGGAAAAGCAAATTCCGATTGAGCCATGACGACTCGTTTTAAAGGAGCAAACTCACTTTTTACAAAAATATTCGTCATCGTACTTCCTCCTGTTGTATGATTTAGAAAAAATAATGAAATTTTTTCCTTCGATGTTCCTTATCGTAAGGTATATAGTTACTATATAGTCAAGAATAGGGTGTAAGGTGGTGAAAAGATGGGCATTGCTGAGGTGCTGACGATTGTCTTTATCGTATTAAAGCTAACAGAAGTCATAACATGGTCGTGGTGGTTCGTCTTATTACCAATGATTCTTTCATTTAGTCTGTATGCCATTATTGGCCTGGTGAAGCTTGGAATGGTATTGATTGCTGTGGTAGCAGTGAAAAGGCGGGATGATGAAATCAATAGATAAATAATATAGCCACCTGATTAGTTTAAGAAGCTTTGAACAAATAAAAATAAATCAGTATTGTCCACGACAATGTATTGCTTCATATTTTTAGGATGCACGTTAATACCAATGATATTTCTAGCATAATCCAATTTGATTGTAAAAGACTCATTTGTATTGGGTGAAGTGAAAATCAAATAAGCATCCGTATTAAATGCGGGTATATTCGGTATAAATTTCTTTTTCATCACTAGATTATCTAGTATTGAGATCAGTTGCTCTGTTTCCTTTGCATCCATATAATACGATTTTTCTCTTGTATCTGAAATCAGAACGGTGTGAATACTATCTGTATTTAATTCAGGTAAAGCATCATGAAAGGAAATGTGCGGTTTACGATAAAACACAAGTAGCAAAATGATTACTAGTAATCCGAACGACCAGATTAATCTTTTGTTTTGCATAGTCATCGCCTCCTAGTTCTTAAACCAATTATAGGATCATTTTGAATAGTAGGGAATGAAAAAGGTGAGGTTAGTCCAATTAGGTCCAGCCTCACCATTTTATTATTTGCTTAATTCATAAGTTTTCACTGCTGGAGGAACAAAGCTTTCGCATTTATCTAATAGTGCTGCTGCGTCCTCATCAACAATAAGTGCCTCACGATATTGTGCTTTTAAAAATTGTTCATTTTGCATATGGTCAAAGAATGATATTAATAAATCAAAATAGCGTTCCATATTGAAAATAGCACAAGGTTTTTGAAGCAGACCGATTTGATTCCACGTAAATACTTCAAAAAATTCCTCTAATGTTCCAGGTCCACCAGGTAGGGCGATAAAGCCATCTGCTAATTCCATCATTTTACTTTTACGCTCATGCATCGTCTTTACAACAATCAGCTCCGTCAGCTGTTGATGCGCAATTTCACGTTCTTCTAATAATGTCGGAATCACCCCAATGACCTTGCCGCCTTCTTCTAGCACTGTATTCGCTACTGTTGCCATGATGCCTACAGAAGCACCACCATAAATAAGCGTAATTTGTCTTTTGGCTAATTCTTTACCTAGTAAAATCGCGCCTTGACGATAAGCGTCAGATGCGCCTAGACTGGATCCACAAAATACGGCAATACTTTTCATAGCTGATTTCCTCCATATCTGATCAAATTCTTTTATAGTATAATTTATTTTGAAGAGGAAGGAAATGGAGGAAACGAAATTGGAACTAAATGAATTTCAACGCTGGGTAAAGGATTATTATGAAGCACGTGGCTGGTCAGAGCTTAATATTTTTACACGTATCGGCTTCTTGGCAGAAGAAACAGGTGAGGTAGCAAGGGCGATTCGAGCAATCGAGATTGGTAGAGATCGACCAGATGAAAAAACACAATCCTTTGAAGAAAATAAACAGGAGCTTATTGAAGAGCTAGGGGATGTCCTAGGAAATCTTATAGTGATTGCCAATCAGTACGATATTCCATTAGAAGAGATCTTTGCTGCGCATCAAGACAAGCTGATAAAACGTTACGAATAGGAGGAGCAAGATGGAATATCAAGTAGAGGTTTTACGAGAACAGCATGAGGATTTTACGAATTTTTTAAGCGAAAAAATTCGTGCCTATAATAATGAGCAATCTCTTCATCATCGTGAAAGTAGACAGCAAGGTGCGGTTCTTCCTTTACAGTTGATCGTCACAGATCAACAACAGCAATGGATAGGTGGTATAACGGCTGAAGTCTACTGGGGATGGGTGGAAATACATAAATTTTGGTTTAGTGAAGAATATCGTGGAAAGGGTATGGGCAAAAAGCTCTTAGCACAAGCAGAATGGGTAGCGAAGGATATGGGGGCAACAAAGGCCCTACTAACAACCTACGAGTTTCAGGCGCGTACCTTTTATGAGGCACATGGCTATCAAGTAGTGGGCGAAATTAAAGATTATCCACCAGGCAGTAGCTACTATACGATGGTGAAAGTGCTTGCTTAAGAATTGGCTGTCTATTCTATAGACAGCCTGTTTTAATTGACATCACCCAAATAGATTGTTGTTTGTTGTCCTCGTATAAACTGCTGTAGCGGTTGGATAAGCGCTTTTGGGTAAAGTCGATAAGTATGAAGCTTTTCAATTGGTATCCATTGTGCCCCAATTTGAAGACTATCTGGATTTGTTGGTTGACAAGCTTGCTTATTTACCTGACAGAGGAAATAATATTCTACCTGATGTACGTCTGCATCAAAGGCGGCATGCTCATGATTTTGTCCGATGTATTCTCGGATAAATAATAGCTCTCCAATCTGAACAGAGGACCCAATTTCCTCAAGGCATTCCCTTTGCAACGTTTTGTGAAAGGTCTCTCCATGCTCCTGTCCGCCACCAGGGCAAAGATAAAAGTAGCCCTCGACATCTTGATTTTTTGTTAGTAATAGTTTCCCGTCCATGATGATGATGGCTTTGATAGAATTTCTAATCATCGACTTCTCCTTTAATTGTTATTTTTCGTGATCATGACTAAAACGCTTCATGAATGTCTACCTTAGTAAAAAGGGGAGATGAAGCGTGTATTCAATGTCCAATTTTAAATTACTTGTAGAAAAACAGTCTGAAATTGATACCATTTATCAGAAGTGTAATGATTTAATTCAATCAACTGTTACACCGAAGCTAGATGAAGAGGTCGAGCAGTTTTTAAAGCTGGTTGAACAGCATTTGACACAGCAAGGCTTTACCATTACGAATACATCAACAGGGTTAATCGCCAATTATCAAGAGGCTGTCATTAATGTAGATAAGCATTCAAAGCATTTGGAAGAATGCTTTTTTATCAATTTAAATAGTTATGCTGAGGATCAAGTCTCTATTGTTCTAGATATTTCACCGACAATGCTACCAAAAATTTCAAACCAGCTCGATGGCTACACAGATATTATTGAGCAAATGACAGATAAGCTAAAGCAAGCAAAAAGTTTGGAGAAAGCCTGTACAAATCCCAAATTTCTTTATAAAACGCAAAGCAATAAAGTTTTCCATACCCCTCAGGAAGTATTGGATTATTATTTTCAAGGATAGGAGAAGCAGCTAGAAAAAACTAGTAGGTGTATAAAAAGTGGAAACTTGATGTTGAGGACTGACCTCAACAGTATAGACAAATAAAAAAATACACCTTCGATTGAATATGGGGTTAAAAACTAAATTTCAATTAGGAGGTGATTTTTCTAAGAGTAAAAGGTTTTAAATGAATTAATTGATCCCTTTTGCGAAATATATATAAAGGATGATGATTCAATTACAAATCAACATCCTTTTTAGCGTATTAAATAACTAAAACATACTTAATCTGTAAATAAATCATTCCTTAATCCGTTTCAAAGGGCTTTTCTTTATACTTGGAAACATCATAACGCCCAATTACTTGATAATTACTAGACGTTTCATCGTCAGCCTTAAATTTATTGAAATCAGCTACATCCAGAGCATCTGTCATTCTTCAATAAATATTGTGGTTCCGGAGCTTCTTCTACTGCTGAAAGAACTAGTGCATTTCGTAAATATCCTGCATACTGTGAGAGCAATTGAGCATTGAAGTCTAGCCTATTTGCTTCAGCAAAAAGCTTCATGAAAATCGATACCGTTCGTGTATTTCCTTCTCGGAAAGGATGAACACGCCAAAGTTTTGTCATAAATGAAGAAAAGTCCTCAACAAGGCGAGGATTAGAATACTTCCATTGCTTAGATTTAGACCAACTGAAAATAGTTTTTAAATCAGATACAATGTGATCTTTATCACTATAAGCAACAGATAATCCATTTAAAACATGTTCACTTTTATAAATATTGACTGTGCGGAATTCTCCTGCCCATGAATATAGCTCATGAAAAAGGAAGTGATGAATCGTTTGGAGACTTTTATATTTGTGGAAGTCAATATCCTGCGTGATAGAAGAAATATCTATAATCCCAGCGATTAACAGTTGTGCTTCAACGTCAATCAATAGTTGTTCATCTCGAATATTTAATTTGTTGATTAAGACATTTGTATTAGGATAAATATATGGGTCCATAAACTACTGTGAAGCCCTTGTATATTTTTCAACAATCGCTTGTTTCAATTCGCTGGATGATACTTGACCATTTTCATATTGGTTTAAGAGGTTCTGTGTAAATGCGCTCGGTTTTCCACCGTCAATGGCAGCCATACCAACTGCGAATTGCACTTGCTTTTTACGTTCTAAGGATGAATTTTCTTTCATAAATAACACCCCTCACTTTAATGGTATATCTATTATATCAGTTTTATGCATCAGGAGATAGTTAGATCACTGCACGATGCCTACTGAGTGAGAAAATTCAATAGGTGCCAGTGGGAAAAATTTAGAGCTAAGCTCCCTATAATCAAAGTGGGTGAAATTTTACGAAGAGTAAAATTTCACCCACTTTTTCTATTCGGAGAAGAGGTTTTGTTCTAGTCTTTCATCTATCTAAAAGCGATAGGATTGGAAGCCCGCTTTCTTCCATTATCGAATAAACTTTCTCCCAAAAAGCCACATCATTAAGGATAGACCTAAGAAATAAAGTGGCATTGTCAGTAAAGAACCGTTATGCAGTAGGCTCATACCAGAAGTGATGGCACTGACAAGTAAATAATAGCCGAGACTAAAGATAGCGCCTGCTGTGCCAATGACATCCTGAAAATCTAATAACGCTAAACTTAAGCAATTAGGAAGTGCAATGCCTGAGCCTAGCAGTGTGATAAAAATAGTAATCAGCATACCAATGGCCATCATGCTCGCGTGCAATGGCAGGGTACAAACGATAGTCAAAAGCAAAGTGCCACCGAGCATTACCAAGCAGCCAACATGGATGATTTTTTGTGGCGGATGGCCGATGACGAGTCGCTTTGAAATCATAGCCCCTATTATGGAAGCAAGGGCAACAATGATACCAAGAAAGCCGTACAGGCCAGGTGACAGCTGGAAATACTCGATGAAAATAAAGGGTGCTTCGGCATAGTAGCTAAATAGGACACCATTGATGCCTCCAATTAGCAAACCATAGACAAGCACAATGGGTGAAGCAAAAATGCGTTTGACGACAGGCCAAATCGCCGTTCTTTGTCTTGTTGCAGGGTCAGTTGTTTCTGGAAGTCTGCAATAAGCATAGATAAACAACAAGATACTCATGATGACAAGGACAAAAAACACGGCCCGAAAGCCTAGTGCTTGATCCACCCAACCACCGATTAATGGCCCTACCGCAGGGGTAAAGGCAATGACGGCTGAAATTTGAGCAAACATGGCATGGCGTTGACTACCTGACAGACTTTCACGCAATATGGTCTGCGTAATAATGGAGCCAGTGGCAGCGCCGAACGCTTGGAGCAATCGACTTGCCAATAGAAAAGGGATTGACTCTGCATAAAAACAAAGTAGGCTACCTATGCCATAAAAAATTAAACCGCCTAGCATGGCAGGTCGACGGCCAATAAAATCAGAAATCCATCCCCAGCAAAAAACACCGAGTGCAAAGCCAATAAAATAGATGCTTAAGGTTAACTGGACAGAGCTAAAGTCTACACCAAGTGCAGTTGCAATATCCGGTAGAGATGGTGTATATATCGTTTCGCTAATTTGTGGAAAAGCCACAAGAACAATCATTAATAATAAAGATGGTACTGCCTGTTTTTTCAACATATTGCCCTCCTACAAGCAAAATTCTACTTTGTTCGTTACAAGTAGATTGCGTAGCTAGGGAAACGGCGGGACCATTATAAGAATACGTTCATAGGATGTCATGTTGAAATCACCTTTATATGCTTGAAGTAGGAGTGCATAGTCTAGCAACTATTATAGGCTATTTTACAATAATTATATAGTAATAATTGCTAAAGCTAAGAGATATTGCTTGTATAGGGAAGGAGGATTTTGTAAAATGGAACATATGTTCTTTTGAATTTAAATGACAGAGGGTGTATCTAATTGAATTTTGAGCTAACTTTATTTACTTCTACTGATATTCAGGGATTAATCGAGCTATCAGCTTCCGTTGGATGGGATTACGATGCCCATGAAATTGAAACGATTATGGCAGCAGGTAGAATAGTTGGACATAAAAATATGGAAGGGAAAATTGTTTCCAGTGCAGCTATTATTCCCTATGACACAAATGTAGCCTCCATTGGCATGGTGATTGTACATGAGCAATGCAGAGGTTTTGGCTTAGGTAGAGTCGTTACTCAAGCGTGTATCAATAGTGTTTCAGAGGAAACAGCGATTTTGCTCGTAGCTACGAAAGAGGGAGAACCTTTATATCAAAAAATGGGCTTCACGACTGTTGAGCATGTACATAAATATTTGGCAGACAAATTTGTTGAGACGACCAGCGAAGCCGATTTTTTAGGCACCATCAAAGAATTTCAAGAACAGGATTTTGAACAGCTTGTTAAACTTGACGCAGCAGCCTTTGGGGATAGTAGAAGAATCTTTTTGCGTAAAAGAATTCAGCAGTCACAGCGCTGTGTTGTTGTAAAAAATCAAGACAACCAAATGATTGGCTATGGCTTAACGATCGCTGGACCAATTTATCTTCTTTTAGGGCCAATCGTTGCGCCAAGTATGGAAATAGCACATCACATTATAAATGAATTGGCTAAGGGCCATCAGGAGAAATTACGTATTGACTGTCCAGCTATCCAAAAGGAGCTTAGTCCAATTTTACAACAAAGTGGTTTTATGTTGGCTGCAACGCCACCTGTCATGATCCGTAATGCCAAAAAAATGCCTACACGAAATCAAACATTATTTGCTCTAGCAGCACAAGCTTTTGGGTAATCAAACGTGCAAGCCTACTTTTAGGTTTGCACGTTTATGTTGTCAAAAAAGGATTTTGAAGAAAGAGTAGCGAATGATATGGATGGTAGAGGAGGGGAACAGCATGTTTCCAGAATTAGAAACAGCAAGACTTAGGTTAAGAGAACTTACAGAGGAGGACATTGCTGCGATTTTTCGCTGCTTTTCCAATGAGGCTTTAACACGCTATTATGGACAGGAGCCTTTTGCTGACACACAGCAGGCTAAGCAGTTAATTAAGCAAATTGCTAAAAATTTTGAGGAAAAGCGTGGAATTCGTTGGGGAATTGAACGAAAAGATACGAATGAGGTGATTGGTACAGTTGGCTTTCATCTATGGTCGGCGGCACATCGACGAGCAGAGATTGGCTATGAAATTCATCCCGATTATTGGCGGCAGGGTTATACAAAAGAAGCCGTGCAGAAAGTAATTACTTATGGTTTTGGGAATATGAACTTAAACCGTATTGGAGCTGTTGTTTTTTTAGAGAATGAGGCATCCTCCCAGCTTTTAATTCAGCTTGGATTCCAACAGGAAGGTATATTGAGGGACTATATGTATCAAAAGGGACAGGGACATGATACATTTATCTATTCTTTGTTAAAAAAAAATGAATAACTTAGCTTTAGCGTTTTTATAGAATAATAATTTACTTAGAAATGGATAATAAATAATAATTTAGATGGAGTTTTGAGGGTACTTTTTTCGGTTATATTTCTTATATGAACAACAATTTTTATAAGTTTGTGTAAAAATGTAACAGATGAGGGGCTGGGTGTTATGGAGCAATATAGCACAGCTTATTTTCAAAAGCTAGATTTACTGTCAAGCCTATACGCGGGACAGGCTGCTTTAAAGGATTCCATTCCAGCAGAGAAGGTCAAGCGAATGGAGCGCTATCAACAAATTGAAGCGGCGATTACAAAACTAAATAACGAAATTAGAATAATTGAACGGACCATATTAAAGTCCTCCCATTCTATTCGAAATAGTTAATGGTAGCTCAACCCATGCATATCCCAGCATGGGTTTTTCGTTTGATAAGGTAAACTTATGTATTTTTATAATAATTATAGATTTTTCTTATGGGTGATCTACTAGTACACTAAAATAAAGAGGGAGGATGAAGAGAATGGGTATTGATTTCCACAATCAGCAACATCGTGCGTCTTATACAACAAGACAGGCAGACAGCTCATGGAAGGAAGCGTTAGCGACACATATTCCTTTTCATCGTATGGGAAAGGCAGTGGATATCGGCTGTGGCGGAGGGATTTATGCCAAGGCTCTTGTCGATATGGGGGTGGCATCTGTAACAGGTGTAGACTTTTCACTAGCCATGCTAGACGGAGCGAAAGAAAATTGTCGGGCTTATCCACAAATCACATTTGTCCAAGGGAGTGCTTTCAATACAGGGCTTTCAGGGGATACTTTTGATATCGTGCTGGAGCGAGCTTTAATTCATCACATACAAGATGTCAAAGCATGCTTTCAAGAGGCTTTTCGGCTCTTACAGAAAGATGGTTATTTTATCGTGCAGGATCGCACCCCAGAGGATTGCTTACTTCCAGGGGATGCTCATCATATAAGGGGCTATTTCTTTGAAAGTTTTCCTTCGCTTATTCAAAAGGAAGTAGAGCGCAGACACAATAGTCAGTTGGTGACAGAAAGCTTACAAGAAGTAGGCTTTCAAGAAGTTAACGAGCTAAAGCTATGGGAGACGAGACAGGTCTATGCCAATAAGGAGCAATTATTGGCCGATTTACAAGGTAGAGTGGGGCGTAGTCTATTACATGAGTTAAATGACACCCAATTATCGTCCCTTCTTGAGCATATAAGGAATGCAATTACCACTGAAGCTTCCATCATTGAAAAGGATCGATGGACGATTTGGATCGCCAAGAAAAAATAAGGATCATCCTATGGAGAGGCTCAACCCTCTCCTTTTTTATTCGATTGCAGCATCCCCAGAGCTATCCTTCAATTTACAGGATTTATCCGCCACTTTTAACTTTCTATCCGTCACTTTAGGATTGCTATCCACTACTTTGCACATTTTATCCGCTTTCCTAGAGAAAACCCTCATAGCATCACTATAAGGGCCTTCATCCTTTATTGAACAAGTGCCAGCAAAAATTGATCGCGGTCTGCTTCTTCCTGCATTTTACTGTCGACAAGCATTGCACCTGATTGGACACTTGTGATGTCGTTGTCTACAAGAAACTGTACATTCACCTTGGCTACTTCATTGTTAACCGTGCAATCACCCTCAAACTCTACAACATCCTGTCCCTTTTGTGTTTCAAAATAAACCCAATATGGATTTTCACAGGCAGAGGCAAAGGCACTCTCCAAAGTTTTTGTACTATTTTCATAGGAATAGTTTTTTACGTATGTAATGTATTCATTGTCTGTAATATCCTTTTGTGGACCATAGAAGTACCAAAATACCGCTAAGATACCGATTGGCACAATCCACAATATATTTCTTTTACTTAATTTCCCCATATGTTATATCCCCCTTTATGTGAATATTTTAACATCTTCTTTTGTATTTTTGCTAGCTTACGATAATATTTTCTATAGAAGGCCGCGATTCTGTTCATTACGTGAGCTTTGAATTCAGGTGGCAGTTATGATAACGTTAGTTGATAGATTTCTATCGATGTCGCCAAATTGCTTGGTGAAGGAGGTTTTTACATGCATAAAAGTAGACGTGGTTTGCTGCTAGTTCTTGTGCTGATGTTAATGGGTCTAGCCTTTTTTATCGGCATGAAAATGAGGCCAGTCACACAGCCGACTAGAAATCCTGAGACAACGCCCGTTCAAGAGGATGCGTCCGAACAGAAAGGTGGTTCAGAGAATGTAGAGGCCCTCATACAGACTATTGCTCAATTAGCGCGAGAGGGAAAAGTACCTGAAGTGCCATTTGCAGCAGGAGATACACAACAACAAGCGGTTCGTGAGCAATGGGGAGAACCACAGCAGGTCACTGAATCCGCCAATGGACAATATGAAGATTATGAGGATGTGACGATTGGCTATCGAGGTTCACAGGCCTTCGATATCCGTTCATCGAAAGAGAATATCAAAAGCATTCATTTTGCAGCAATTAAAAATAAGTTGGGTGAACCTGATGAAGTTCGTTACTATCAGGATCCATCAACCAATCAAATTATTCTTGTCTACCAGGTAAATGCCAGCTATCAATTAAAGTGGATCTTACCGAAACCGACTGACAGTGATGCCAATCCTGCGGTTCATCATATTTCGGTCTATACAGAACTGAAGCCACAAGCACCAGATACAGTGGTACAAATGACATTGGACGAGAAAATCGGTCAAATGATGTTTGCGGGTGTGTCAGGTACGGCGCTTCAGCAGGAGACAACAAGCCTCATTCAAAAGGCAAAAGTAGGTGGCTTGATTCTTTATGGCAATAATCTTGAAACACCCCAGCAAACGGTCACATTGATGAATGACTTAATGGCTGCCAATTCGAATAATCGGCTACCACTTTTCCTTGGCACCGACCAAGAGGGTGGCAAAGTAGTCAGATTACCAGGCGCTTTAAAAAATTTCCCAACGAACAAAAAAATTGGGGACATTAACCAATCCAAGTTTTCATTTGAAATAGGCCAATTATTAGGGGAGCAATTAAAGGCATTTGGCTTCAATTTGGACTTTGCGCCTGTATTAGATGTCAATAGTAATCCGAATAATCCGATTATCGGGGATCGTTCATTTTCCGATGATCCAGCTATCGTCAGCAAATTGGGCATTCAAACAATGAAGGGTCTGGAGTCGGAGCAGGTTATTCCTGTCGTGAAGCATTTCCCTGGGCATGGTGATACATCTGTGGACTCCCATTTAGAATTGCCAAAGGTGACGAAAAGCTTGAACGATTTGAATCAGCTAGAGCTTGTCCCATTTAAAGAGGCCATTAACAATGGTGCAGATGTCGTCATGGTCGCACATATTTTATTGCCAAAGATCGATCCACAGTACCCTTCCTCCATGTCGAAGGAAATTATCACGGGTATGCTAAGAAAGCAACTGGGCTTTGACGGTGTTGTTATGACTGATGATATGACGATGAAAGCTATCACGAATCATTATGCGATCGGGCAAGCAGCTGTCGATTCGATCAAGGCTGGTAGTGATATTATTTTAATCGCTCATGAATATGCCAATATTACAGCAGCGATAGAAGCGGTGAAGATAGCCGTCAGCAATGGGGAAATAACAGAGGAACGCATCAATGAGAGTGTCCAAAGAATCGTAAAGCTAAAAGAAAAATATCAGCTTGTCAATCAGCCCGTGACTGCGGTCGATGTGAACAAGCTTAATACAGACATCGAAAAAGTATTGAATACGTATATGAAATAAAGGCGAAAAGGGACATACAGCAACCGATGTATGTTCCTTTTTGTGAATGATGGATAGGGTGAGAACGTGGATAAGGAATTCAAATTAGCTAGTCAATTATTACTGCTGCTAGATTCTGAACAAAGGTGGTTTACTTTAGCGGAGGTGGAAAAAAGCTTACATATTTCGGATAAGACCATACGTAAGCTCGTAGAAGAAATCAATCGGCAATTACCAGTAGCAATGACGATTGACGTATCTAGAGGAAAGGGAATTTTTCTACAACGCGATGGGCGAAGTACAACCGTTAGTGAAGTGCTTTCGAGCATGTTCAGGCAAACCATCTTCTATCGCTTCATGCACTTATTGTTTATCAATGGGCAACATTTTTCGATGGAGGAGCTAGCAGAGGCGATGTATATGAGCACCTCCTCGTTGAAGAAGCTGATTATGCAACTAAATAATCATGATTTGAAGCCATATAAGCTACGCATTACATACTCGACGCCAGCCGTAAAGGGAAACGAATTGAATATTCGCTACTTTTACTGGAAGCTATATGGTGATGCCTATGAGTATACAGGATGGCCATTTACCAATAGTGACGCTGATTTTATCAATCAATGCATCACACATATAGAGCATGAGCAAAGCATAGTTTATTTTATTAATTCCAAAAGGAAATTATCCTTTTTAGTGGCGATTGTATTGGAAAGAGCGAGAAAGGGAAACTATGTCAAAATTACGGAGGATGATTACGCTTGGGAAAGTGGAATGTTCTATTTGCCCGTAAAGGACTTTACACAGGCACTGGAAGAAAAATTCTCGATTGAATTACCAAGGAGTGAATTGTTTTTTATGCAATCTCTATTTAGTCTAAGCCAATATCATTATTATGAAGGCTCAGACATGACGCCAATGAAGGAAATCGAATTATATAAGAATAAAGAAATGGATCAAATGGCGCAGCAGCTGTTTTCCCTATTGGCAAAGGCTTACCCAAATCTGGATATGAATGAGCGGTTTAGCTTGGAGGTATATGAGTTCTTGGACAAGCTTTTAATCGATAATGCCATCCCTGAATGGCTGATGATTTCAAAAAGTAATTTAACAAACTATGTTCAAATTGAATGTCAGCAAATTTACCAAGATATGCAGACCTGTATGCAGACGTGGCAAAAATCGTACCCTGCTGTCCTATATAATGACTTTCATTTAACCAAGCTTACCTTACTTGTTCGTTCAGGGCTACGTTATAAAAGTAAACGAGCCTTCTTGGTCATTGGAGAGGAATTTTCAATCCGCCATTATATCGCCAATTTAATCAAGAATGAAATTGGGGACCAGCTGATTATTAATACCTCTATTATGAAGGGGTTAACGGATGAAATGGTACAGCAGCATCACATTGATTTTGTCATAAGTAATTTCCCTGTTGCCTTAACGACAGTGCCAGTTGTTATTATATCCACGATTCCTTCCAAAAGGGATTTAGATAATATTCGTCAGGAACTGCTTCGATAATTTGGTCAATTATTTCCTGTACACTACGTAACAATCTGGTCTAGTTTGTCATCATCATTAAATCTTATACTCATAGTAGTTTCTGAACAGATTTCTTGTAAAAGAGATCGTGTTGGAAATGGCTATGGGTATTTTTTATTGGTAAATGAAAACGGTTACCTAATTGGATTTAAGATAAATGACATGTTTTTGGAGGTATGAAAATGAGTAGACATTTAGGAGCAAAAAAGGGAGAAATAGCTGAGCGTGTCTTGCTACCTGGAGACCCATTACGTGCAAGATTTGTAGCAGAGCATTTTTTAGAGAATGCTTATTGCTATAACGAGGTAAGAGGAATGTATGGTTACACAGGTACATTCAAAGGCGTGCCGATTTCCGTGCAGGGGACGGGCATGGGGAATCCATCGATGAGTATATACGGTACTGAACTGGTTAACGATTATGGCGTGAAGAAATTGATTCGTATCGGCACATGTGGTGCGATGCAAAAGGATATTCAAATCCGAGATATCATATTAGCCCAAGCAGTCTCTTCAGACAGTAATTTGACGGAGAAAATTTTCTACGGCAATAATTATGCCCCAATAGCAGATTTTCCCTTATTAATGAAAGCGTTTCAACAAGCACAAGGAAAAAAGGGAAATGTCTTTGTTGGCAACATTTATAATTCAGATGAATTTTATCGTGAAACATTAGACAGGCTTCATAAGTTTATGGAATTCGGTGTTTTAGGAGTAGAAATGGAAAGCACAGCTCTCTATACTTTAGCCGCAAAATATGGGGTAAAGGCATTGTCTATTTTGACGGTCGGTAGTCAATTATTAACAAATGAAAGCTTAACGCACGAGGAAAGTGAAAAATCCTTTTTTGATATGGTGGACATTGCTCTTCAAACAATCATCGATGAGTAGGGGATTATGCTGGATGGGAAGAAAAGGCATTTGAAAACATTGTTCGTAACGGAGGGGACAACATGCATTATATCATTTCGATAGTAGGACTACTACTCGTGCTATTTTTAGCATGGCTTGCAAGTAATAATAAGAAAAAGATTAAATACCGCCCAATCATTGTGATGATTGTTATCCAGCTTGTTTTAGGGTTTCTATTACTGAAAACAGGTATCGGGGAATTTTTAATTAAAGGATTTGCTGATAGCTTTGCAAAACTACTTGAATATGCCAACGAAGGCACAAATTTTGTATTCGGTGGGATGGCGAATGAAGGCGCACATACATTTTTCCTCTATGTTTTAATGCCAATCGTATTTATGTCAGCCATCATCGGCATATTGCAACATTATAAGATTCTACCGTTTATGATTAAATATATAGGTTTCGTATTAAGTAAAATCAATGGGATGGGTAAACTAGAATCCTATAATGCGGTTGCAGCGGCAATTGTAGGGCAAAATGAAGTATTCATTTCAGTAAAAAATCAAATTGGCTTTTTACCAAAGCATCGACTCTATACCTTGTGTGCTTCTGCGATGTCAACGGTATCGATGTCCATTGTGGGCTCTTATATGACGATGCTAGAGCCAAAGTATGTAGTGGCAGCTCTCATATTAAACTTGTTTGGTGGTTTTATCGTGGCCTCGATCATTAATCCGTATGAAGTGCAAGCGGAGGAAGATATAATCGAAGTGCAAGAAGGTGAAAAGCAAACATTTTTTGAGATGCTAGGCGAATACATTATGGACGGTTTTAAGGTGGCCATCATCGTCGGGGTTATGTTAGTAGGCTTTGTTGGGTTAATTGCCCTCATTAATGGTGTGTTTAATGGCATTTTTGGCATCACATTCCAAGGCTTCCTAGGCTATGTCTTTGCCCCAATTGCCTTCGTCATGGGTGTACCGTGGCATGAAGCTGTGAATGCTGGTAGTATCATGGCGACAAAGCTTGTGGCAAATGAATTCGTTGCCATGCTGGACTTCGTTAAAATCCAAGACAGCTTTAGTGAGCGTACAGCAGCCATTGTCTCTGTTTTCCTCATATCCTTTGCTAACTTTGGCTCGATTGGTACTATCGTAGGTGCCGTAAAAGGGTTAAATGAAAAGCAAGGCAATGTGGTGGCACGCTTTGGATTAAAATTGCTATACGGTGCCTCACTTGTAAGTGTTCTATCAGCCATCATTATTGGCATTGTGTTTTAAAGAGAAGAAATGAGAGGTGCATATTTTAGGCGCATCAATTCCTAAAATATGCTTTTTTTTGATCTTTTGTCAGGTGAGAAACATTGTAACTTTCTTCCGTGATTTTCGTTTGATCTTTAAGAGGTTGAATTGTACCAGCAGTAAAAATTCATAAGGGGAAGGATAAGAATGAAAACTTTCTATCATTGTTTAATCATGTGGATACCTTTTATAGTGCTGTTTGCCTTAGCTGGATTTGGCTTAGAGGTTTTAGAAGGAAGAAAAATCAGGACATCAGAATATATGACGGGATTTCGTGATTTAGGCGTTGGTTATATGTTCTTAATGGGCTCTTTTGCTTTTATTCTCTATCCGATTTCATTTTTACCACTAACATTGCTTGTGAGTCGTTTTATGAAAAATTGGCTGTATAAAGTGGCTTCCTTTACTTTATGTGGTGGGGCAATAGGGGCTTTTTCCTGCATAATCATCTATGATTCGCGATTTATAGAAGAATATAATGTAAGCATTGTCAATTCGATGCTTATTTTTGGGATTGCGGGTTTACTCAATGCTTTAGTAGAAAATGCGGTGAAGAAAAATATAAAATTTGTTTAACTAATGAATATGTCTTTTTTCATCTAGCGGAATATGGAAAAATAGATTTCTACTCATTTCAGTCTAATTACCGATAGCATATTAACGGATTTTCCTTTATGGTTAATAAGTCGTAAAAGACACTATCAGGAATATCCTGCAAATATTGAAATGATAGGTGGAAAACAATGAATTATCAAGTTTTATTATATTACCATTACACGAAGATTGAAGACCCAGCGGCGTTTTCAGCAATGCACTTAGAAATGTGTAAAGAAATCGGTCTAAAAGGTCGTATTTTAGTTGCCAAAGAGGGCATTAACGGTACTGTTTCTGGTACGATTGAGCAAACAGAGCAATACATGGCAAACATGCAAGCAGACCCATTATTTGAAGGCATTGTCTTCAAAATCGATGAGGCAGATGGACATGCATTCAAAAAAATGCACGTACGCCCACGACCTGAGTTAGTCAACTTAGGCTTAGAAGAAGACGTCAACCCACATGAGTTAACAGGTCGCTACCTGTCACCAGAACAATTCCTTGCTGAAATGCAAGATGAAAATACAGTAGTATTAGATGTACGTAACACGTATGAATATGATGTCGGCCATTTTCGTGGTGCGATTCGACCAGAGGTAAAGAACTTTCGTGATACACCAGAATGGGTCCGTGCAAACCGTGAGCTATTCGAAGGGAAAAATGTTTTAACCTATTGCACGGGAGGGATTCGTTGTGAGAAGTTTTCGGGTTGGATGAAACGTGAGGGCTTTGGCAATGTTGGTCAATTACATGGTGGTGTTGCCACATACGGAAAAGATCCTGTTGCGAAAGGTCAACTATGGGACGGTCAAATGTACGTATTTGATGAGCGTTTAACAGTGCCAATCAATCAAGTAGAGCATGTGATTGTCGGCCGAGATCACTATGATGGGGAACCTTGTGAGCGTTACATTAACTGTGCAAACCCTGAATGTAACAAGCAAATCATCGCATCTGAAGAAAATGAAGCTAAGCATTTAGGTGGCTGTACAATCGAATGTACAAAGCATGCGCGCAACCGCTACATCGTGCGTCACAATTTAACAGAAGAGCAAGTAGCTCAAGCAATTGAGGCGTTAATTTAAACATACAAAACGTTATTAAATATCTTTCATAACCCACGTTATAGAAGTTCTTAAAACACTCAATGTAAGTGTTCAAACTATCCATTTCAACATTGGACTAGTCTGCTCGCTTACATAGGGTGTTTTTTTTCTTTTGTAAGGAAAATGTAAATGACTCCATCATTGGTGGAAGGGCGGAAGAATCTGATGCTGTTTAAAGTAAATGTTCAGAGGGTATTCAACAAAATGTAACAGGATTTAAATAGTGCAAGCACGCAAAGTGTTTGTTACTAATTAATCAAGATAGGAGATGATAGTTGATGGGAAACCCACATCTAACCGATCCACGCAAGAAATTTCATACCGAAAAATTTCCAAATCAAGAACAAAACACGCCAGCGCTACAGAGTGAAATGATCCCCAAGCCTGACTGTGGAGAAGAATCATATAAAGGTTACAATCGTCTGAAAGGGCGCAATGCATTGATTACTGGAGGCGATTCTGGGATTGGTCGTGCTGCCGCCATTGCCTATGCACGTGAAGGCGCTAATGTAGCCATCCAATTCTTCCCTGGTGAAGAGGAAGATGCCAACGTCGTTAAAGAATTAATTGAAAAAGCAGGCAGAAAAGCATTACTGCTACCATATGACTTACGAGAAGATGGCACAGCGACAGAGATTGTTACAAAAACAGTGGAGGCCTTTGGCGGATTGGACATTCTTGTATTAAATGCTGCGCAACAGATCGCACAGCCATCCCTAAGTGATTTAACAATTAAACAAGTGCAAGACACTTTCAAAGTAAACATCATCAGCATGTTCGAGACCGTAAAAGCTGCTGAGGAACACTTGGAACCAGGAAGTGCAATTATCACCACCACATCGGTTCAATCTTTCGATCCATCCTCATCTTTAATGGATTATGCCGCGACAAAAGGTGCAATAAGCAACTTTATGGTATCCCTATCCTCGTACTTTGCTTCTAAAGGTGTTCGTGTCAATGGTGTTGCACCTGGCCCGATTTGGACGCCGCTTCAGCTAGATAACGGGAAATTAGAAGGAGAGATTCCTGAGTTTGGCCAAAATACGCCCCTCGGCCGTTCTGGACAGCCCGTAGAGCTTGCGCCCGTGTATGTTCTTCTAGCCTCGGATGAAGCAAGTTATATCACAGGTCAGATTTATGGAGTGACAGGTGGTAAGCCAATAGACTTGTAATCTTAAGTTTGTGACAAATATAAAACCTCTATGTAGGTGAAGAGCGATAAAGAAAAGGTAAAAAATAATGCCCCCTAAAGTTAGTAGTTTGTCTCTAACTTGAGGGGGCATCTTCTTTTCATTCACAAATTTGAAGCATCGTTTATAGGTAGGAGCGCTTAGCTGGCCATGATCCTTGTAGTTTACGAAGTTGAACAATTTGTCCTGTATGGTAAGCGTCGTGCAAAAGGATATTTAAATATTGTTGCCAAACTGGAAGAGCGGGACTAGGTTGATCTAATGCCTCTTCTTGCAGGGAGGCTAATGAAGATTGTAAGGCATCATGTACGTGAAGTGTTCGCTTCACTGTTTCTTGCCAAGCCTCTTCATCATGAGCGTCGCCTTGGACAAACGTTTCATCATTAGTTTGTGGTGCAACAAATGTCTCATCTTTATGTAAGCGAGAAAGTAAGCGCTCTTTAAAGATTAGTAAATGGTTTACATTTTCCCAGATCGTATTAGCGGCATTTCCTTCTGGTTGCCAACTAGCTTGCGCAGCAGTGAGATTCTTTAATGCCTCTGATAACGGTGGGTACCATTCCTCTTCGTAAAAAACCTGATTGACTCCATTTTGCAAGAGCTCTTTTTTACTCATTTGGATTGCCTCCTTTTTGTAACGCTCAAAACATTCCTTACGATTAATTTATCAAATTTTCCGAAAATAGTACATAGTAATAGAATTTTGTTGTTCTTTACTCGCCATTGCCATTTCACCTAACTAAAAATCAAATTGTAAAGTTTGCTTGACATATGTAGTGATGTAAAGTAAACTTTACTTAAAATTAAATGTATAGTTTGCTTTACATTTATAAAGGAGGCATTATGAAAAACAGAATTCGAGAATTACGAAAATTGAAGAAGATTACGCAGGAAGAATTGTCGAAACAAGTTGGCGTTTCACGGCAATCGATCATTGCTATTGAATCAGGAAAATTCAATCCATCCTTAGAACTTGCCTACAACATTTCCAAAGCGTTCAATAGCACAATTGAAGAAGTGTTTATATTTGAAGAGGGGGAGAATGAATAATGGAGCTTAATATCTGGGGTATGATTGGATTGTATGGGGGAGTGCTTGGTGGACTCCTTGGATGGTGGTTCGGGCGACAGAAAGCTAGAAAAAACAGAGGCTTAGACGAGCTGTACTATCATATTTGGCAAAAGGCGAGATCCTATTCATGGTATGTGACATTAGGAGCGCTGTATGTTTTCTTTACGTTACTCAGTTTTGGGATTGAATTAAGCACTGCTATGGTTTTAGGTATCCTTTTATTAACACACGTAGCGAGTTGGGGAATCATCGGAATTATGATGACCATCAATATGTTCAGTGCAGCCCCGTTACAGCCCTCGCGTGTGAAGGTGGGCCTATTCATCTTCATTACGTCCATTATTGTATTCACGATAATCTCGATCCTGACGACAAACTGGCTGTTTTTATTATTTAGCATTCCACCTAATTTAATTGCACTTTTTACTGCACTTATTCCGAAGCGAAAAGATGCCGAGGTAACCTACTAAACTTCATACTAATATCGTACCGTTTTTTCCCCTATAGATATGGTGGTCTATGGGGGTGTTTTTTTATGACAATTAAAGCATCTAAATGGAAAAATGGTTTTGACTATCATTGTTAAAATAAGTAAAATGATAGTTGTTACAAAATTTAGGAGGTGTTTACTTTGCATACAAACTACGTTCTATATAATATTGTTCCTTTAGGATTTTTAGTTTTGTTGTTCTATATTTTTATAGATGTATTTCTTGATTACTTTAGAAAAGAAATTAAGCATAATCAAAGACGCGTTATCCTAGACAGCTTTCTCTTCTATTTACTATGTTTACTTCAAATTAAAGTAGGGGGAATAACGCTTTTACCTCTAAATCCAGCAGACGATAGTAGGAGTTTTATTACAGCTAATGATTGGTTTGGAATTTTTGATAGTATCCACTTCAATATGTATTTGTGGAGCTATTCAGCTTTAGCTTATAATTTTTTATTATTACTCCCTTTAGGGATATTTTTATTCGTTCTTTTCCATTTTAATTATAAAGCCATTTTAATAGTGATATTGTGTTGTTTAGGTATAGAGCTTTTACGTCTCCTATTAGGGTCGTTTAATTTAGTTCCTAGGAACATTGGTTCTGTAGATGCTATTTACTTGTTATGTAATATACTTGGTGGAATAGTTGGTATAGTAATAGTGAAAATATTTATGCATATACAAGTGAAGCGAAAAGATAAAGTTTATAAGGGTAGTTTTAATTGAATAATGTCTTCGGCAATCGGGCGCGTTTATTTATGTAGTTATTTGAAACCTTTCCCACAATTTACCGTTAAGTATTGTTAAACAGCAATACAAATAGAAAGAGGGATTCGTTATGATGGGTTGGCTTAATATTGGCAGTCTCTTACTAGGACTAATCGCTTGGATACTTCCAGTTATTTATCTAATGGGAAATAATAAGCATGAACATGCTAATTGGGGCATCCTTTCCGTTCTCAGCATCAGTGCCTGCGCAATTTCAATTAGCTTCCAGATGTTTTATCAATATCATTTAGTAAAAATTGAGGATTGGACGGCACTCATGGACACGACACGTGCAGTCGTGATCGCCACAGCCGTCCTTCTCATTTTTACATTGCTATTAAATGGCCTTACTTTTATTGTATATCAAAAGAACAAAAAGTAAGAAATTCGTTGCCTGTTCGTATGATTGAAATATATTTTTGGTTTTCAGAGAGTGTAATTTTGGGTCTTTTACAATCGGGCGCTTTATTTAGTGAAAATCTACTCTTTCTCGTGAGATGCTAAAAGAACCGACCACGCTATAGTAAAATATCATAGGAAATATTTGTATAGAACAAAGGCTATGAAAAAAATAGCATCAATTATTTTTTACGAACAGAAAGTTAGCGGTTGATGAGAGGTGCATGTAAAACGAGTGAGAATTCATCTTGGAGCTGTGTACCGAAAAGATCATTCTAAGTAGGCTACACCCGTAAGCATCCGAATCATGTGCGAGAGTATCGTCAAATGACCGTACTTCTTAAGGTAAGTAATGTGAATTGCTTATAAATTAAAGGTGATAACACGAGTTGAATCGTCCTTTTGGTTAATCCAAAAGGGCGTTTTTTTTATTCCTTTTTTGAGCAAGTATTTGAAAATCTAAACGTATGAGGAGTAAGCATTAGGAAAGATAATCATCAAGATTCACAACTAAAGCGTGGAATTAAGTGCGCGTCACATGCAATTAATTGCACTTGGCGGATCCATTGGGGTTCTGAAGTAGCGGATAAAACATGAAAAGTAGCGGATAGAACGTGAAAAGTGAGGGATAGAGCAGGCAAAGTGAGGGATAGGTTCTGAAGTAGCGGTTAAAACGTGAAAAGTAGCGGATACAACGTGAAAAGTGAGGGATAGAGCAGACAAAGTGAGGGATAGGCTCTGAAGTAGCGGTTAAAACATGAAAAGTAGCGGATACAACGTGAAAAGTGATGGATAGAGCAGGCAAAGTGAGGGATAGGTTCTGAAGTAGCGGTTAGAACGTGAAAAGTAGCGGATACAACGTGAAAAGTGATGGATAGAGCAGGCAAAGTGAGGGATAGGTTCTGAAGTAGCGGTTAGAACGTAAAAAGTAGCGGATACAACGTGAAAAGTGATGGATAGAGCAGGCAAAGTGAGGGATAGGTTCTGAAGTAGCGGTTAAAACGTGAAAAGTAGCGGATACAACGTGAAAAGTGAGGGATAGAGCAGACAAAGTGAGGGATAGGCTCTGAAGTAGCGGTTAAAACATGAAAAGTAGCGGATACAACGTGAAAAGTGATGGATAGAGCAGGCAAAGTGAGGGATAGGTTCTGAAGTAGCGGTTAGAACGTAAAAAGTAGCGGATACAACGTGAAAAGTGAGGGATAGGGCCATCTATTTTGCTCCTTTTCATCTAAGGGTCATATTGTTGAGTAAAGCAATACATCTTACATTTGCGTGTTTATCATTTAAGTAAAGTTTCCAAACAAAGCTTCTGGCACTTTAAGTTTCAGCATTTTAATACATGATATACTTAAACACACTTGAATTAACACAAGGTATATTGTTATCTTTGTAGAATCTAATGATTATAATAAATTGCGGTGAAATTCAATTCTATAAAGGGAGTGTAAAGGTGGATCTACTACTTTGGGTAACTATTGGTTTCATAATCATTGGATTTGTTGTGCTCGCTTCTATGAAAAAAGATATGGAAAGTAAGGTCGCTTTTATAAAGTTGAATATGGAAGAAGAGGGAAATTCATCAAAAGCTAAAGCTGTAGTTTGGTGGATATGGAGTACCACTGCTTGGGGGATAGCGAGTATGTTTCTTGTTGTTTGGTGTGTCCATCATTACTTTGGGTAACTTTTTGGCTTCAAATGTGCTAAAAGCAGGTACTGCGTATATCTAAATGAAATATAGTAGCAAAATAGATTAAAAGCAAAGGGTGGGTAGTTTGAAGATTATCGAGACGGAACGATTATACCTGAGAGCGTTAAAAATGGACGATCATCATGAATTATCAAAAGTGCTTTCCGATCCAGAGTCTATGCAATATTATCCGCATCCTTTTAATCAAGAAGAGGTTAAAAATTGGATCAGCTGGAATGAGAAAAATTATAAGCAATATAATCACGGACTATGGGCAGTTGTTTTAAAAGAAGGGGATCGATTTATCGGTGATTGTGGGATAACCATGCAGAACATTGACGGTGTATGGTTACCTGAAATCGGGTTTCACATTATTAAAGCCTATTGGAATAAGGGGTACGCTACAGAAGCGGCGTTTGCTTGTAAGAAATATGCGTTTAATGTTTTGGGCTATTCTGAAATATTTTCATATACGACCTTAAAAAATATTCCATCACAAAAAGTTGCAGAAAAAATTGGGATGGAAAATTATAAGTTTTTTGAGAAGAATGGTGAACAACAAATCGTTCAAGTTGCCTACAAAAGTTTATGAATAGTGAGTAACTCATTTTTTATTCCAAAAAAGGGTGCGTTTATTTAGGAACGTGTCTTTTTCTTTTAAAGAGTTAAATAGCATTCATTTTTCAAAGGGGGATTGAATGAAGAAATATATAAAAGGTTTAGTACCTTGCATTTATTTGATAGTGTCGTTCTTTGTACTATCTGGCTGCAATGCTCAAAAAGGTGGTAATACTTATTATTTATTATTGATGGGTGAAAGTAAAAGCTGGAATCTAACTGGTTATGAAATTGCTATAACACCAGAAGACTTTAAAGCAGGATTTGGGACCTTAAAAATGAAAAACGTCAATGCGTATATGACAGATTTCTTCCATTTTGAAACGCATGTGGTGATAGAGAGTGATGATTCAGTAGTTCATACTGATTCAGTTACTGGTGAGACGAATATAGCAAAATATACAACTGGTGCTATTGCAGGGCCATACATCAATAAAAACGGTGACTTTATTACACTGAAAGATATACATGAGATTTATGTGGTCGTTGAATGGTGGGATATTAGCAGGAACGAAAGTATAAAAGAAAGAATAGATTTATTTAACAAATCGAACAAAGATCAGTCCTTCTTGAACGAACTATAGTTATAGTTGAATAACGATTTTCTCGGACGCTTTTCTGAAATAATAGGAAAGCGTCTTTCTTCATGAAAAGAGCCCTTATGAGTAAGCCCATCTACTACATAGGCATTGTTGCATCATCTAGAAGTGCATTGCATACTACTGCAATCTTGATAAAAAGGCTACTCTAAAATATTTCCAGGAGATTGAACAATTTTTTAGAAAACGAGCGTCTAAGTAGTAGGATTGAAACGAGGTGAGTTGTTGTTGGAACAAATCGTAGAACAATATGGTGAATATTTGTATCATCTTAGCTATTTATATATGAAGGATTTTCAGCTTGCAGAGGAGATTACACAGGACGTGCTCATGAAGTACTTATTACATAAAGACGATTTTAGAAAAGATGCTTCATTGAAAACGTATTTAACCCGTATCGCTATTAATTGCTGTCACGATGAACTACGAAAACAAAAGAGAAAATCATTTATTTCAAAGCTTTTACCACTAGGCAGAACTGAACCATCTGTGGAGCAAACGTATATAGCAACTGAAGATTTTGCAACTTTAAAGCAAATTGTCTTTGCATTACCACTTCATTATAGGGAAGTCATTGTACTGTTTTATTATGAAGAATTTGATGTTTCTGAAATTGCTAGTTTATTAAATGTCTCACAAAACACCGTTCGTACAAGGATTCGTCGAGCGAGAGAATTGTTGAAAACAAATCAGGAGCTGGAGGCACTATTTTATGAAGGAATTTAAAGACAAGCTAAAAGAAGAATTGCGACAAGATGCCCCATTTACAAACGACATCAAGCAACGCATATTGCAAAAGAAACCCATAAAAAGAAAGTTTAACTGGCAGGTCATCTCGGTCTCTATTGCAGCTTGTTTCATTATTGGGTTAATGCTTTTCGTTGAATTTTCTCAAAAGAATAACCTACAAACCGCAAGTCAGCAAAATGAGCTATTACCGATTGTCGATGATGTTTCCTCTTTAGACATCATTAGACCGAAATATGCCCATCTACTTGGGGAACAATGGATGCTGCATTTTTTGCCAATGATTATCGATAAGGAAGCCCCCATTACGTATGGCGATTATATTGCCTTTTATGGAACGGATGGGCTTGTCGTTTCAACTGTAGTAGGATTAGGGAATGATCATGTAGCAATGAAGCAAGGGCAAATTTTAGTAGAGGATACCCCATTAAAAGTTCATGGATTAAATGAGCAAATAAAAAAAGAGGATATTAATGACCCATTTAAGAATCCTTACTTTTTTCATAATTTTGGAACAAGACCAGCACCATTCAATGACAAATCGATTTCTGCGAAAGAAAAAGAAATTGTTGTCTATGACAGTGACGAAGGCCATACGATTATGAAAATTAGTGAGGGGCAATTAGTCGGTAAGGTCGTAGGCTTTCAAAATTTTGAGCTAACATTTGAATTGACTGAACAGGAGCAGCAAGTTTTTGATGCCTTTAAAGCGGATTATAATATTGAAAAGTTAAAAAATATGACACCCCAAGCGATTACTAAAATGTTTTTATTGAGTGATATTGAAAAAGATTATGAAACATATGAAGCATTGTTTACAACAAATAGGAACGAAGAAACAGAAAGTGTTCGAAGATATTATGAGAAAACGAAAATCGTACGTCAGGAGTTGTTTACAAAGGAAATAAATCGCCTTATTATTGCAAACCTCTTTGCTGGGCTAGAACATGCGGAGTTTGAGCAACAAACAGATACAACAGGGGTTGTAAAATTTATTTCACTTGAAGGACCAACAGAGCTAGATATGGAGAAAAATGCCCAAGGAATTTGGCAGCCAGCCTTTAGCAGGGGAATTTATTAGCTTTTTAGAAAGGACATCAATTCTAGTTGATAATTTTCATCAGTATCTTTATCTAACAATCGGACGCGTTTATTTCGAAACGCGTCTTCTTTTAATGAGTCATGTAGATTGAATAAAGAGCAGAATAGTTTAACGATATAGGTGGATTTTTATGGTAAAATATTTAGTGGAATGTATTTTTGGGGAGAATAGTGAGAAAAGGAGTGTTCAAAGTTGAAAAAAGTGTTCTCAGGAATTTTTCTTGGGTTGATTCTAATCATGACTTCGTCACCGGCATATGCAGCCGATTTTCAAATAAAAGTTGACGGTGTTACAATTGCATCTGATGTAAATCCAGAAGTTAAAAGTAATCGGACAATGGTTCCTTTACGTGTAATTAGTGAAAATTTAGGGGTAAATGTTACATGGACGGATGCTCAAATCACACTTACTAAAAACGATATACAGGTAACACTAAAACTTAATAGTAATCAAGTGGTGAAAAACGGTAAAACAGAACTGCTTGATGTAGAGCCATACATGAAGAATAATCGTACTTTTGTTCCGATGCGTTTTCTTGCCGAAACATTTGGCAGCAATATCACTTACAAAAACGGTACAGTAACGGTTGAGACACAGCCTCTCTTTATTGATGGTATAAAAGTAAAAGCATTGCAATACGAATATCATATGACATTAGGCGGAGTCGTACAGCAAATCAATGGGAATGGTTATAACGAAGCTATTTATAATACTTTTATAAAAAATAATGGAAGTAAAATCGAAGCACCTACATATAATCCTTGGGATTCTCATCCCATTCCGGTAGGGAGCTATGATAAAAATGCGCAATTTGATTTTTTAGACCAAAACTCGAATAGTATCAAACGGTTCGATATTTATTTTTCAACAGGGGACTCGGGCGGGGTTTTGGTGCATGATACTACTGCAAATCATTGGTATGTCTACAGTGATACCGCAAGACTGGGAATACTTCAATTAATTGATACAGCCTCGTTGAACGGCTTTGTGACGGTTATGAGTAATACAGTCCCATAAGGTGGATAATAGTATGAATGGGGTTCTATATGGTTACTAATTCACCAATCCCAATTTTTATCGACACAAAGTAGGATAAAAATCAAAAACTGCATCCATTTAGATGCAGTTTTATTTTTTTCTAATCAGTGTTTCACCAAGTGGGATTCCAACTACAACAACCAAAACCGTTAAAATTAACAGCGCTCTAAAAATAAAATATGCAGCTTCATCAAACATCGTATCTCTCCTTCTTTTTTACAATACCTACCTTCTATTCCGTAAGAATTATTGTTGTGTTTTTATAGTTTACGTCATTACAAGGTACGTATGCAGTTTTTTTAAAATTTGTGGTCTTCAGGCATTTCTTTAGTAAGGAATGCGTCATGCTTCCTCTAATCCATTAGAAAATCATTGTATTGATGCTATACAAAATCTTCAATCGTTCATTACTAAAGAATGAGCTAAAGATTAATAATCCTTTACCCGAGATAATAAATAGTAAACGTGTGTCTGTTGAGAAGGGAAATAACGGTCCTTATCGAGCTTAGCTGAATATATCTTACACATTACCATCACAGAAATTATAAGTAAGTTAAGTGAGGACCCAGTTTTTTATATAGATTTCGATAGTCAACGATACATAAGTCAATTTAATGGAGGTTATGATAATGAGGATAGCGAAGAAAATAGCCAAGATAGTAGGAATCCTTCTAGCTATACTGACTTTGTTTATGGGGATTGGATACGCTATTCTTGTGATTAATCCGTTCGGGAATCAACCAGGCAAGCCAGTTGCGGATATTGAAAACAAGGTGGAGATTTGGGGAGAAGAAGTGGCAGGTAATCATTCGGGAAGTAAGCTAGACGATATGAATATTAAGTGCAATCCTAACAGACTTTTGGCGACATTCAAATTTTCCACTGGCATTGTGGGGGAAGACTATAAAGACAATGAAGCGGCCATTGATACCTTTACCTACATCCATGAGATTGAAGGGGGCTATGAAAAATCAACCTATGAAGAAGCGCCCTATCTGATTCCTTATACGGTAGCGAACAGTGACAGTGCCGTCATTATTATGCCAGGTGGTGGTTATGGCTTTAAGGAAATGGATGGAGGAACAGCGGAAGGAAAGGAAGTAGCTGCATCATTAAATAAAGCAGGTATAAATGCATTCGTTCTCCACTATCGTTCCAATCCCTATGAGTGGCCTATTCCACAGCTAGATGTTCAGCGTGCTGTCCGTTATCTACGTTATCATGCCAATGAATATGGTCTCCATCCAGATCGAATTGGTTTGATAGGTTTTAGTGCTGGAGGTTATCAGACGGGTAGCTTTATTAACCTTATTCAGGGTGAAAATCTGTTTCCTGCTCGTTATCAGCCTGATGCCATTGATGCAGTTGATGATCGAGTAGCATCCGCTGCTATGATTTACCCTGCATTGACGTATCGCTATAATGTGCCCATGCTCTTTGCTTCTTTTAATGATGAAGATGTTAGAAATCCAGAAAAGCGTGAAGAGCTCTTACAGCAGACAGATTTATCTACGCATTTCAGAACAGCTCATATACCTCAGTTTATAGCTTATGGGACAAAGGATTTAGCAATCGGGGTAAAAGGTCCACAGGAATATATTCAATCCGCACGAAACGCAGACGCGGATGTGACTGTGATTGTAGCAGAGGGCCAGAATCACGGCTTTAAGCAGGCATACTATATGCGAGCGTATCTTGAATGGGTAAAGAAAATTTTTGATTCTTTATAATTTGCTTTAAAAGAGCTCAAAGATTTTAGTAAGTGCTATTTTATATGGTTTAAAGTAAAATAGTAGTAAGGTATTTCACCATCAACTCAACTAATCTAATTAGTTGAGTTTTATGTTTTTATAGAAAAAGCTACTAAAATATTGTAAAGAAGATGTGATGATTAATGGGGAAAATTGCGATATTAGCAGAGAAACCATCTCAAGCAAGAGCATATGCAGACGCCTTTAAAGTGAAGCACAAAGAGAAAACCTTTATTGAACTGGAACCCTGTGCTACTTTTCCTCATGGGGCAGTTATTACCTGGGCGGTTGGTCATCTTGTTGAATTAAAGGAGCCGAAAGAATATCAAAAGGAATGGGAGAAATGGTCGCTTGCTTCATTACCGATCATTCCGCAAAAATTTGAAGATAAAGTGGTCTCTAAAATGTATCCACAATTCAATGCAGTCAAAAAAATCTTTAGTGATCCCCAAGTAACGATGATTTATAACTGCTGTGATAGTGAACGTGAGGGTTCAAATATCTTCTACTCCCTTTTGAAAATGACAAAAGTAAATAAGCCAGTGAAACGATTATGGATTAATTCATTAGAAGTGGAGGAAATCCGTAAAGGGTTTAATCATATGCAAGATAATGACCGGGACTTGCTTATGTATCAAGAAGCAAAAACGCGTCAAATTAGCGATTGGTTAGTAGGTATGAACTGTAGTCGCCTCTATACGCTACTGTTGCAGAAAAAAGGCTTCAAGGGCAGCATCTCCATCGGACGAGTGCAATCGCCAACCGTCTATTTAATTTATAAAAGACAGCAGGAAATTGAACAGTTTAAGCCTGAAAAATTTTATGAAATCGAAGGGGTTTTTAAAGCTCAACATGGTGTGTATAAAGGGAAGGCAAAGCTAAAGACAAAAGAGCGTGCAGAGGCAGTGCAGTTATTGCAACAGCATGGGATTGAACCGCATGATACAGGCCTCATTACAAGTGTTATGAACAAAACGAAGCGGATTGCACCACCTAAACTCCATGCGCTTTCCACATTACAAGCGGCTGCCAATAAACGTTGGAAATACAGTCCGTCCTATGTGTTGAAACTTACGCAATCACTTTATGAGAAAAAGCTCGTTTCTTATCCACGTACCGATTCACAGCTCATTACACATAATGAGTTTGCTTATTTAAATGAATCATTAGGAAACTATCAGCAGCTCGTGGGAAAAGCATTTCAGCCAATCAATCGAGGGAAGAACAAGCGCTATGTCGACAGTGCCAATGTTGGGGAGCACTATGCAATTATTCCAACGAAAAAAATACCGACGGCAAAAGCGTTGCAATCCATGAATACGGATGAACGAAATATTTATTTTGAAATCCTCAATACGACACTCGCTATGTTTCACCAGGATTATGAATACGATGAAAAAACGATTCTAACGAATGTCAAAAATGTAGAATTTAAAACAGTAGGGAAAACAGAGCTTGTCAAAGGCTGGAGGGAATTATTTTCAAATGAGACGGAGGTGCAGGCGCGTGAGGAGTCGTTACCTGTTGTCTTCCAGGATGAGGTGGTACAAAGTAAGATTGCTATACTAGAAGGCACGACAACACCTCCGAAGCCCTATACAGAAGGCCAACTCATTACGATGATGAAAACATGTGGTAAATCGGTTGAGGATGAAGAGGAAATCGAGGTGCTGAAATCGATTGAAGGGATTGGAACGGAGGCAACTCGGAGTGGCATTATCGAGACGATTAAGAAGCATGGATTTATTGACGTACGAAAAAATATCGTGAGCATTACATCGAAAGGCCGGCTTTTATGTCAGGCAATTGAAGGGACATTACTGTCAAGTCCATCCATGACGGCTAAATGGGAAATATACTTACATAAAATTGGTCAGGGAGAAGGCTCTGCTAAGCATTTTATTGAAAGCATAGGCAAGTTTATTCATCAATTAATAGCAGAGGTACCTAAACAGTTAGAGGCACTGACAATTGAAGCGGAGCAGTTTAAACCAGCCGTGGTAAAAGATATTGCCATGTGCCCAGCATGTAAGGAAGGGAAAATAGGCTTTCGTAAAAGCTTTTACGGATGTTCGAATTATAAAAATGGTTGTAAGCAAACGTTCCCACAAAGGCTATTAGGAAAAAAACTAACGGAAAAAAACATCCATGATTTATGTAAGAGTGGGAAAACAGCTATGATGAAAGGCTTTAAATCAAAGAATGGCAAACAATTTAATGCAGCCCTTCGTTTGGTAGAAGGAAAAATTGAATTTGAATTTAAAGAAAAGTAAATGATAGTTTCAAAGGACTTCCAACATGAAAGTAGGATAGTGTGTTTGTATAGGACATGCTATCCTATTTTTAAGCAAATCAGTCACCTAAAAGGAGCGATGTAATGACCACGATAAAAGCAATTGGAAGCTTATGTGTGACGGATAGTGATGGATACATAATTAATCATGCAGATTGGAATAAAATCAACCCTATTTTTCTTCCTGTCATCAACGATGTGATTCATACGTATCGCACCCTTCTCCAAGATGACTTACATAGCATATATAAGGGGATCGATTCCAAAGGGTATAGGGATTGAAGGAGTAGCTGACTTAGACACAATAGCGGTTACGAAGCAAAATCCTAAAAAACAGCAGGTAAAGCGGATAAAGGAAGTAGAACAAGCATTAACTCAAAACCATCATTGTGTAGATGGGATTGAGCTAAGTGTATACGGCAAAGAAGATATTTTAAATACGACATCTTTTTCAATCATTAGTTTCATCCTCCAAACCTAGTATATGTGTTTTTGGAGAGGATTTAATACCTCGATTACCAAGATATAAAGCGGACGAGGCTTTAGCGAATGACCACCTTATTCATTTGCAGGGGCAAATAAAAAATGCCTGTGATGACCTTCAAGATAATTCGGATAGAGAGGATATTAAAGATTGTTGTAAGTGGATTATGAAAATTATAGTAAGAGCAGGGCTTGCACTTGTCATAACAAAGGAAAACACCTATACAAGAGATTTATACCCCGCCTATAAACGGTTCTCAGAATATTTCCCTGACAAGGAAAGCGACATGAGAAGGGCACTTGAATATGCAATCACACCCATAATCGATACGAACGTTTTGTTATTGTTTTTAAATGAATTTGGAACGTGGATGGTCAGTGAAGCGGATAAATGGTTACAATTCTATAACCCTACTAGAGAATTAAACATGAAAATCGTATAACTTTCGAGACAAATAGAGAAAGGTAATCACATATGCGTTGTGATTACCTTTTGTTGTTAATTGAAATTTGGTGCTCTGCTTTTATCTTTCAAAAGGGTTGTCAATATAAGGGCCTTTAATGGTAATACGCATTAACTGGGTCGCCATAAATTTTGGGGTATAAGGCATATCATTTTCTAACCACCAGACAATTACTTCAAGAAAGGCAGCCGCATAAAAACGGACGGCCATTTCGCGGGGCACGGTCAGTTTTTGGTCGTCAGGTTCCATTACTTGAATGCCGCTTGAGACAAAATTGATAATAATGTCTTTAAGGCCATCGGAGAAATAAGGGATATTTTTTTCCGTGAGATAGACCTTGTATAGCTTACTATTCAGCGCTATTTGTTCAAATAAATGCATAAATGTCTCATGAGGCTGTTCATAATTTGGTAATAAATCAAAATCCTTCTTCTCTTCAGAGGGTGGATGGATACTACTTACAAGCTCATGCAAGGCTTCTTCAGAGCTTTGATAGAGAAGGTCTAATTTATCACGGTAATGTAAATAAAAAGTGGCACGATTTAATGTAGCCCTTTGTGTAATATCCTGTACCGTAATCTTTTCATAGCCTTGTTCATCAATTAAGGCCACTAATGCATCTCTTAATAATTGGCGCGTTCTGATGACGCGAGGGTCCATTTTTTTCGACATTTTGAAGCTCCTTGTATTAAATTTTCTATTTAAACAACAGTCCGATTGCAAGTGTTGTGAAAGCGTCATTACGGGCTTCGGTGTTGTTTGCCCTTTTTCAATTGCGCGTTATAATTATATTAACGACACGGTGTCGATAATACAACTAGTTGTTAACGTGTTCACGAATTGTTCATTTATATAGAAGAAAGGGAGTTTTATGATGGGTCGTTTAAATGGGAAAGTAGCAATTATTACAGGAGCAGCAATGGGAATGGGCGCTTCTGAGGCAAAACTATTTGCACAAGAAGGCGCAAAGGTCATTGCAACAGATGTACAAATCGAGCCCTTGAATAATTTAGTAAAAGAAATTAAAGAAAATGGTGGAGACATTATTGGTCTTCAACATAATGTTACTTCGGAGGATGAGTGGAAAGCGGTGATTGCCGAGGCTGTAAAGGCATATGGCAAAGTGGATATCCTCGTCAACAATGCAGGCGTTTCATCACCAAAAACAATTGCCAACATGGAAATGGCTGAATGGAATAAAATAATGGATATTAACCTGAATGGCTGTATCATTGGCATGAAATATGTGATTCCTGAAATGCAAAAAGCTGGCGGTGGGTCCATTATCAATATTTCTTCGATCGGTGGGATCGTGGGAATGGCGGGTACAAGCCCATATACAGCAGCAAAAGGCGCGCTTCGTGTGCTTTCTAAATCGGCTGCGATTGAATATGGTAAAGATAAAATTCGTGTGAATTCTGTTCACCCAGGCATTATCGTGACACCAATGACAGCACCTACGATGGAAGAGGGCGGTGCATTGCCATACTATCAAGCGTACACACAATTACCATACTTCGGTGAGCCTGAAGATGTAGCTTTTGGCGTAGTGTTCCTAGCATCAGACGAATCCCGCTTCATGACAGGAGCAGAGCTCGTAATCGATGGCGGCTGGACAGCCATTTAATCATATAGTAACAACAAAACTAGGCTTCACTTGACGTGAGCCTAGTTTTTTTATGGATGAGGGTGAATACCCGCGAATCGAGTGAAGATACACGCGGTAGAGAAGTGAATACCCGCGAATCGAGTGAAGATACACGCGGTAGAGAAGTGAATACCCGCGAATTGAAGGGAAATACCCGCGAATTGAAGGGAAATACCCGCGATTGACCAATAAATCCTCGATAACGAGCGATAAACCACATAAATAAAAGAAAAATCCTTGCTGAAGGAATTAGCGGTACATACAAAATAGCACAGACATAGTGGATATTTGTGCATATCATAAATGGAGTAAGCGTTTTCTTTATTATATAGAAGAAAGTCAAAACGGAAAATTTCACGATTATGTGAATGTCACGAAAAAAAATTCACAAAAACCTTAACTATTTCATGTGAAATCCGTATAATAAATCAAACAGTACGAAAATTGTCCATATTTCTCGAAAAATTGCGTGAATTTTTTAAATTGTATTGACGTAGGAAACGATAATTTGTACACTGTGTACAGTCAATTGTTTTGTGGAGGAATACAATTAATTTGATAAAGTTAGGATTTGATAGATATGATCGTGTGTAAATTTGGTGGAACATCTGTAGCAAGTGCAGAACAAATACAAAAAGTAGCAAACATTGTAAAATCTAATCCGGCGCGTAAGATTGTTGCCGTTTCAGCACCAGGGAAACGCTCTGGTGACGATATAAAAGTAACAGACCTATTAATACAATTAGCAAATGCAGCGGTACAACAAGAGAATACAGAGGAAAGATTGCAGACTGTTGTGGATCGTTTTAGAGCGATTGCGGACGGTTTGGGGCTAGATAATGCCATTTGTGACGTAATCGCAGAAGATTTACGTGAACGTGTACAAGGTGACAAAACAAATGTGGAATTATTCATCGATAGTATTAAAGCAGCAGGTGAAGATAATAACGCTAAGCTTATTGCAGCTTACTTTAATGCCATTGGTATGCCCGCACGCTATGTCAGTCCTAAAGAAGGTTTAGTGGTCAATGATTTACCAGAAAGAACCTTTGCATTACCTGAAGCGTATGCTAATTTAGCCCCTTTAAAAGACACAAAAGAAATTATTGTGTTCCCAGGGTTCTTCGGTTACACTAAAGCGGGCGTATTGCGGACATTTGACCGCGGTGGCTCTGATATTACAGGCTCCATTTTAGCAGCAGCCGTTGAAGCGGAGCTTTATGAAAACTTTACGGATGTGGATTGTGTGTTCTCCGCGAATCCGAAGGTTGTCAATGATCCAGTGGAAATTAAAGAAATTACGTATCGCGAAATGCGCGAATTATCATATGCAGGCTTTTCAGTGTTCCATGATGAAGCGTTAATGCCTGTCTACAAGATTGGGGTGCCCGTTAACATAAAAAATACTAATAATCCATCAGCCCCAGGTACACGTATTGTACCAAGCCGTCCTGCAACAGGTCGTCCAGTTACAGGTATTTCGGCAGACAGTGGCTTTTCAACTTTATATGTCTCTAAATATTTGATGAATCGTGAGGTAGGCTTTGGACGTAAGCTACTCCAAATTTTAGAAGATGAAAATATTTCTTATGAACACACACCATCTGGTTTAGACGATATTTCTGTCATCATGCGTTCGAATCAACTAACACCAGAAAATGAAGCACGCATTATTAGCCGTGTGAAAGAAGAGTTACATGCAGAGTATGTAGAAATGCGTCACGGTTTTTCCATGATCGTGATTGTGGGCGAGGGGATGCGTCATAATACAGGTTTAGCTGCCCGTGCTGCCACAGCGATTTCAAAAACTGGCGCAAATATTGAAATGATCAATCAAGGTTCTTCTGAAGTGAGCCTCGTGTTTGGGGTCCTTCAGGAATATGAAAACCGCATTTTACAAGCGTTATATGAAGAGTTTTTTGCCCATGCAAAAGCATAATGACACAATCTACACTAATCCAAGTGTTTCTTGCTTGGATTAGTGTTTTCTTTTTGCTGAGAATACGGTAAAATCGAGGGCGTACATAGTTGGGAGGGTTATTCGTGAAGAATTTAACAATTGGTATGCTTTTTTCAATCATCGGAATACTTTTTGTCTGTTTAACGATTATGGATATTTTACCGTCATCGACAAAAACAATGAAAATTGTTTACATAGGCATCGGGTGGGTCTTTATTATCATCGGCTCTGTCATCCGCTTTAAGAATCTCAAACAAAAGCAGCAATAACACTTTGAAAATGGAATTGTGACAATAGCCAAAGTTATGATACAATTTCAAAGAAAATAAATAATTTGAGTATTATGAAGTTGTTATTCTGTACAAATGTTCAGAAGGTTCAAATTTTAATAAAGAATCGACCGTACAAATTCTTCTTTGTAAGAATTTGTTTTTTTATGTTCCGCAACAACTTTAACGCGAGGAGGCGATTGATTGCCTATACTTACTAAGGATTGCATTCATATTTTTGACGATTATGTTGCCCTTCAAACGGCTTCACCCATGAAGGTTGTATCCTCAGCCATGCATAATCCAGGCTTTGGTCTTTATACGCATTTGATGAATCGAACGGTGCCTATTACCTATGATGAACGACAGCCACATCAGGAATTACAGCGATTTTTGCAGGCACAGCACTTTCCACATGATAAAACAGTGGCCATGATGACGGCTGTTCAAGCAAAGTTTGCGACCATTCGTGACTTTACATATGAAGGAACCCAGCTTGTCATTATGATTACCGCAGGACTTGGCAATGCAGTGGATATTACCCGTGCTTTTCATCGCGAGGAGCAGTATCATGCAGGCACGATAAATACTTGGGTGCTGATTAATGGCAAGCTGTCTGATGAAGCACTTTTTCAGGCAATGATTTCAACTACGGAAGCCAAGGTCAAGGCTTTAGTAGATGAAGGTATTACAGATCCAACGACAGGCACACAAGCTACAGGTACATCTACTGATAGCTTACTTATTGCCTCGACAGAAGAAGGGGACTTTCATCAATATGCAGGTCCCATCACCATGCTGGGCAAGGTCATTGGCTATGGTGTTTATGAAACGATGTGTGAGGCGGTTAGGAAATACAAAAAAGATAAAGAGGCGAGGTCTAAATGATTGCTATCGTGATTGCCTGTATCATAGGGCTTATTTTTGATTTAGTAGTAGGGGACCCTCCGAAGCTTCCGCATCCTGTACGCTGGATTGGACACTTGATTCAATCGCAAACAGCCTTATGGAATAAGGGGAAATGGCGCAAGCTACGTGGCACGGTGATGGCACTTGCTGTTGTTGGCACGACTATGTTTGTGGTGACGCTGATTCTATTACTAAGCTATCAGGTGAGTATCATTTTTGGCATCCTTGTAGAGGGTCTGCTGATTGGTATCGGGCTGGCACAGCGTAGCTTGAAGGAGGCGGCGATGGCTGTCTATGAGCCCCTTGTTAAAGGAGATTTTGCCGAAGCGCGTGTTAAGCTGTCATGGATTGTTGGACGTGATACCGACAAACTAGGTGAGGATGAAATCGTGCGTGGTGTGGTAGAAACGGTTTCAGAGAATACAAGTGATGGTGTGACAGCTCCGCTTTTTTATGCCTTTTTATTTGGGGCAATTGGATTATGGGGCTATAAGGCTGTCAATACATTGGATTCAATGGTTGGCTATAAAAATGAAAAATATAAAGACTTTGGTATGTTTTCTGCCAAGCTTGATGATGTATTGAATTTTATTCCAAGTCGCATTACTGGCCTTCTGATCGTGCTTGGTACGAAAAATGAAACAGATCGTTCGCTTGGCAAGCGCTTAAAGCGTTGGATACAGGACGCTAAGAAGCATCCTAGTCCAAACAGTGGCTATTTAGAGGCAGCAACTGCAGTGCAGCTTGGTGTACAGCTAGGGGGAAAAAATACGTATCAGGGCGTTGTCTCTCATCGAGCAATTATGGGGGAAAAAATAGTGCCATTAACGAAAGAGCATATTGCAACGTCCATTATTCATATGCGTATTGCCACAGTGCTGTTTGCGCTTGTTATGCTAGCAGTGGAGGTGTTAATTTATGCGGTTACCTAATCACGGAGCAAATCCGCAAAATGTTTATCAGCAATTGGGCTTAACGATGCCTGAGGTGGTGTATGATTTCAGCGAAAATGTCAATGCGGCAGGACCACCAGCCTTTGTGGAGGCACGTTGGCGTACTTTTTATCCACTAATTCAGCGCTATCCAGATCCAGATGGGGAGCCTTTTTTAACGAAGGTCGCTGCTTTTCATCAAGTAGCGAAGAATTCGATTTTACTAGGCAATGGGGCTTCAGAGCTTTTTAGTGTACTAGCAAGACGCTATGCCGATAAGCGTGTCATCATTGTGCATCCGACTTTTTCAGAGTATGAGCGAACATTGCGTGCAGCAGGTGCTACGATTGTTCCTATTGTCGTAACGGATTTTATCGATTACACATTGCCATTAGAGCAGCTACAGCAGGAAATGACGACGGCAGATGCTGTTTATCTTTGTACACCTAATAATCCGACTGGCGTACTGCCAAATAAGGAAGATTTACTCGCCTTAATGGCACACGGAGCAGCCGTTAACTGTGAGCTTGTTATCGATGAGGCATTTATGGATTGGGTAGATGAGGCGCATTCGCTGATTCAGTTTAGTGCACAAAACCCACATGTTATTGTCGTTCGTTCGATGACTAAAATGTATGCGATCCCAGGTTTACGACTTGGTTATTTGGTTGCACATGCTACTATTGTGAGCGCCTTAAAGGATATGCTGCCGCATTGGAATTTAAATGCCTTTGCACTTGTAATTGGGGCAAGCTGTTTAGACGAGCAGCACTATTGTCAGCAGGCAATTTCCTATGCCACAGTGCAAAGGGAATGGCTGCATCGTTACTTACAGGATAATGGCTGCCAAGTAACGAATAGTGTGACGAATTATGTGTGCTTCTCTTTGCCTAAAACACAGCAAGCGGACGCCTTTTTCACCTATTGTCTTGCACAGGGGGTTGTGCTGCGTCACACAAAAAACTTTCAAGGTTTGCAGGGTGAGTGGTTCCGTATTGGCATAAAAGACATTGCGGCCATGACATCTTTACATAATTGTCTACAAGCGTGGTTTAACGTAAATAAGGGGAGAGAAAAGTGACAACTTTTTATCTAGTAAGACATGGGGAAACTCAATGGAATCAGGAGCATCGACTACAGGGGTGGCTGGACTCTCCATTAACGGAAAACGGTAGAGCAGCGGCTGAAAAACTTCACAAGCAACTGCAAGACATTCCTTTTACCGCTGCTTATTGTAGTTCAAGTGGTCGTGCAAGAGAGACGATGGCTATTTTGATGGCCAATCGCAAGCTGCCTATTGCCTATACTGATGATTTACGGGAGATCTATTTAGGGAAATGGCAGGGGCAGACAATCGACGAGATACTGGTGACACATAAGCTTGATTATGAGCTATATACGAACTACCCTGCGCAGTTTGTGGCGAGTCATACAGAAAGCTTTGGAGCCGTGACAGAAAGAGCGATGTTTACATTAAAAAAAATAGCAGCTCAACATCAGAATGAAACGATCCTCATCGTCTCCCACGCTGTAACGATTAAATGCATTATCAATGCTATTTTACAGCGCAGCATTAGTGAGCTGTGGGCAGCCCCATACATTCATGGGACAAGTGTGACAGTGATTGAACGGCAAGGTCAACAATGGCTTGTGAAGGATATTGGTAATCTACATCATTTACAATAGGAGGTGTCCGACATGCCGCTTATTTTTATTACAGGTGGTGTACGTAGTGGTAAATCCCATTTTGCAGAGCAAGCAGCGCTTCAGCATTATGAGGCGCAGTCAAGTACAGCGAAACGCTTGCTCTATTTGGCATCTGGTATTGCCTTAGATCATGAAATGGAAAAAAGAATCTTACGGCATCAGGCAGATCGCCAGGCACAGCCTATTCAATGGCTGACGGTGGAGGCTCCCTATGCAATTTCTGAGGTATTTGAGACACTTCGGGATGGAGATGTGGTGCTGTGGGATTGCGTGACAACTTGGCTGACGAATGCTTTTTACGAAGGCTATGACAAGGGGACACCCTGTTTACAACAGCCTGGTTGTTTAGCTAACAAGCTACAGGTCGTCAAGCAGGCTATCCAGTTACTGTTGAAGAAGAATGTGACTTTTTTTGTTGTATCCAATGAACTGTTTGATGAACCTCCTTATGCTAGTGATGAAGTAGAATTATACCGACGAACGCTCGGACAATTCCATCAATGGTTCGTTTCTATGGCACAGGAGGCCTATGAAATGAGCTATGGCATTGTAAAGAGATGGAAATAATCAAGAAGGAAGGCAAGAGGATGAAAAATTTTTGGCATAGCCTTCAACTGGCATTTCAATTTTTTACGGTATTGCCAGTACATAAAGAGCTTCCATTAACGAGGTCCACCATCACAGGCATGTTTGCTTGCTTACCGTGGATAGGTGCTTTAATGGGCACAACGGTGGCAGCCGTGCTTTATAGTCTTATGCAGTGGACAGCAAGCAGTGAAGTGATGCTAGCTTTTACTGTGATAGGGCTATTTGCTTTATGGACAGGAGGTTTGCACTTAGACGGCTTTATTGATATGGGCGATGCCTACTTTTCCTATCGAGATCGAGAAAAACGATTGGAGATTTTAGATGACCCACGTGTAGGAGCGTTCGGAGTATTGGCTGTGGTGTTTTTATTAATGGGGAAGTTTGTTATTCTACATGAGCTTTTTGTGCAGCAAAGGTTCGCCTTGTGGATGGTACTATTCGTCCCATTTTTAACAAGGGTTGGCATGAGCTTTTATTTTATGTCACTCCATTGCTCAAAGGAAAAAGGTCTTGCTTATTTTTTTAAGTCTCATATGAATGCTAATCGATTGAAAGCGATCATGCTGTTGTCGCTCGTATTGGCGATGACGGTCGTTTTTATCAGCACGCAGCTCTTTCTTCTTCCAGTTGTCTTAGTCGTCGTTTTAGCCATTGCACTTTTTATTTTTCGACAATTTACGTTGCGTAATTTTGGTGGGGTATCTGGCGATTTACTGGGTGCCTCCATTGAAGGGATGGAGGTTGTGCTATGGGTGACATTGTTACTGTGTGCTTAATGCGGCATGCGCCTACAAAAGAGAATCTTGAAAAGCGTTATCTTGGGTGGACGGACGCACCATTAGCAGATACAGCCAAGCTTGCTGTTGTGGATGCATTGGTTAAAAAGGTATATGGCAGTGATCTACAGCGCTGTCGACAAACGGCTGCTCATTATTTTCCCAATGCTAGCTACCAGGCAGAGGCATCCCTTCGAGAGACGAACTTTGGTGCATTCGAAGGAAAAACCTATGAGGAGTTAAAAATGGATGCGCACTATCGGGCATGGATAGATGATCCAATTCGTACACCCCCTCCACAGGGTGAGGCATTCGATGTTTTTATGAAACGTGTTGTAGATGGATTTCATTATTTACCGAAAAATGAGGATAGCTATTATTTAGTGGTTCATGGCGGGGTCATTCGTGCCTTACTTGTTGCGTTTGCGCCAACAGAACAGCCATTTTGGTCCTATCAGGTGCCACATGATAAACAATTTGTTTTAACATTTACAAGAAAGGCTTGGGAGGAGGGAGCACGATGCATGTCTTTATCGGAGGTGCCTATAACGGCAAAACCGACTATGTGATGCGCTTATATAAACAGCAACAGGTGGTCATGATTGCGGACGAACTACCTGAGGTAGCGCCAGCCTGTGATGTCCTTGTCCTGAAGAACTTAGAAAACTGGCTTGTGACACAAGATTTGGAGGAAGATGAACAAATCGTACAAACGGTGCTAGCAACATTACAAGAGCTTGAGCAGCATTGTACACTTGCACTTATTGTAACGGATATGGGGCGTGGTGTTGTACCAATGGATAAGCAAGCCCGACAGCTACGCGATACCTGTGGCCGTTTATACCAAGCTTTGTTCAAGGAAGCGGAGCAGGTTGTACGGATTTGGTATGGAATAGCTGAGCAATTGAAGTAAAGAAGACATTCAACAGAAAAGAGGGAATGATATGGAACGACAAAAATTAAGGAAATGGATTTTGACGGCAATGGTAGCGGCCATCTGTGCAGTAGGAGCAATGATTAAGGTACCAACGTTTATTTCAACGGCTGCACTGGATTCGGCTCCTGCCTTTTTAGGTGTTGTCTTTCTATCCCCCATCTTAGCGGGGGCTGCTGGATTGATCGGTCATTTTATAACGGCATTAACGTCTGGCTTCCCATTAGGGCCATTACATATCATAATCGCGGTGGAAATGTTAATTGTTGTATGGGTCTTCGGGATGATGCATAAAAAAGGCATGCACTTTTGGAAATGGCCGGTTGCCTTAGTATTAAACGGTATTATAGCGCCACTACCATTTTACTTTATTATTAGTCCAGCATTCTTCTGGGGTGCTTTAGGCAGTATTCTGATGGCAACGGTGATCAATTTAATCATTGTCGCGGTAGTTATGCCCATTCTGTCAAAGGTTTTTGTGCGTAAGGAAGGTCGTGTACAGTGAGAAATGCGATGAAAGTGGGCACGTTCATTGCAACAATGGATAATGCTGCAGCCATTGGACAAAAACCGCAAGATGTTGTGTCAGCACCCGATCAACTGACAGCCTATATGACAGCACGTGTGACCTTTTTAGAACAACTTGCTGCACAGGCACTACCTGTCCAAGTTCTACTTGCGAATTTTTCTGGAGATGCTGCATGGTCTCGCTATGAAAAAGGTATTCAGCAAGTGTTTACAGAGGCAGGTCTTACATGCCCAGCCATTTCAGGGAGTACGGAATCCAATATGCCCACATTACAGTCAGGCTTAGCCATTACCATGCTTGGTGAAATCCAGCAGCGTCGAGCATTTGACCACGATCAGCTTAGCTGGTACACCTATGGCCTGCCGCTTGTGGGTGAAGAGGTGTTGGCACAGCCTGAAGATGTGGCGCAGTTGCTGCCAATTTTTCAGGCGTGGCAGGCAGAAATTATTCAGCAAGTATGGCCAGTCGGATCAAAAGGGCTACAAGGAGAATTTGCCCGTTTGTTTGGAGAGCGACATGTGGAATGCGCCCTTGATGGTGCAAAATCAGCAGGCCCTTGTACGGTCATTTTGCTCGGCATTGCTCCAGACAATGAGTCACAGGCACAAAAAATTTTCCTGCGAAATTTTGAGAAGCTGCGAATTTCTGTAAAGTGATGGGGCTTGTTTTGAGCAAATGATCGCATCTTGGGACAGGGCTAGATAATCCAGAGCGAGTGTTATTTTCCTTCGATATGATTCTTGCTCTGGGTAGTTTCTTACTTATTAACAGGATGACGCTGAATCTAAATTAGCTTGCTGTTGCTTGTAAAGGAAAAGGCCCGCTCTGTAGTGTGAAGAAGTCGCTCCAAAGAAGGGCAAACCCGCTCCAAAGTGGAAGGAAGTCGCTCTTAAGGAGGGCAAACCCGCTCCAAAGTGGAAGAAAGTCGCTCTTAAGGAGGGCAAACCCGCTCCAAAGTGGAAAGAATTCGCTCTTAAGGAGGGCAACCTCGCTCCAAAGTGGAAGAAAGCCGCTCCAAAGAAGGGCAAACCCGCTCCAAAGTGGAAGGAAGCCGCTCCAAAGAAGGGCAAACCCGCTCCAAAGTGGAAGGAATTCGCTCTTAAGGAGGGCAACCTCGCTCCAAAGCGAATGAAAGCCGCTCATAAGAAGTGGAACTTCGCTCTAAAAAGTCACCACCCTCCAAAATCTGCTTAGAAATTAAATTTTTTCTCCTTATGAAGACACTACACCACAATCAATCCACTCCAATAATATTACGAGACCCGAAAAATTAGTTGCCAAATGGGAATGATTTTCAGTTATAATGAGGAACGAATGGGACTTAAATAGAACGGAGACGAATGTATGCAGGCAGTTAGACAATTAGGGCAGTATTTGGGGCCTTATAAATTTTTCACCTTGATTGCACCGCTATTGATGGTGCTGGAGGTGACGATGGATTTAATTCAGCCGACCATCATGCAGCATATGATTGATACGGGGATTGCCAATGGGGATAATCGCTACGTATTAACGATGTTTGTGTGGATGCTTGGCAGTGCAGTGCTCGGACTTATCGGTGGAATTGGTTGCTCGTATTATAGCTCGAAGGCGGCGATTCATTTTGCGTCGGATGTTCGACAGGCTCTTTATGAGAAGATGATGACTTACTCGGCCAAGGAGCGAGATGCTTTTACAACGGGGAAGCTGATTACGATTTTAACGAGTGATGTGGAAAGTATTCAGCGTGCCTTTATGATGACGCTGCGTATTTTTGTGCGTGGGCCATTGCTCTTTATCGGCGCAGTGATTATTGTGTTTGTGACAGCACGTGAGCTTTTTTCCATATTGCTCATTATCGTGCCATTGTTGATTATCGCAATGTACTTTTTCACAAAGTATTCGGGTGTGCTGTATCGTCGTGTTCAGGAGGCGATTGATGCGGTCAATACGAAGCTACAGGAAAATTTGGCGGGTATTCGTGTGGTTAAAGCCTTTCGCCGTGAGACACAGCAGGTGGCACAGTTTGGAGAATTAAATGAGGCGCTGACGAAACGCTTTATCACAGCTGAGCAAATTGTTGGCGTGCTTGTACCCTTTACGATGTTTGTTGTCAATCTTGGGATTGTAGCCGCGCTTTGGCTTGGAGCCATTAAGGTAGACGCGGGTACGCTGCAAGTTGGCGTTATTCTTGCATTTATCAACTATTTAACAATTATTTTAAATGGACTGATGTCCTCTAGTATGGTGCTGATGCAAATAGCGCGAGCTTTGCCTTCAGGAGAGCGCATTGTGGATGTGTTAAACAAAGACATTGCTGTTAAGGAAGCGGACCATGCGCTGACAGATCCAATAAAAGGGGCCATTGACTTTGATCAGGTGAGCTATCGCTACTATGAAACAGCTGAGGATGTCCTTAAAAAGATTTCATTTTCGGTGAAGCCAGGGCAAACGGTCGGCATTATTGGGAAAACAGGTAGTGGTAAATCGACGCTTGTGAAGCTATTACCTCGCTTATTTGATCCAACTGGTGGCGAAATCCGCATAGATGGAAAACCGCTAACATCCTACTCACTCGCAACCCTACGTGAGCATATCGGATTTACTTCACAAAAAGCATTATTGTTCTCTGGACCGATTGAAAAAAATATCCGCCTCGGCAAGGATGATGCGACAGCTGAGGACATACAGCAGGCATTAGAGGCCGCCTGTGCCAGTGAATTTATAGAACGACTTGAAAAGGGCTTAGCGCATGAATTGTCACAGGGCGCTACGAATCTTTCGGGTGGACAGAAGCAGCGCCTTGCATTAAGTCGTGCGTTTATTCGAAAGCCTGCCATTTTGGTGCTGGACGATACAACGTCAGCGCTCGATAGTGCATCGGAACAACATGTGCAGCGAGCTATTGCCACCTATTATCAAGACACAACGACCTTCATCGTAGCGTCGAAAATTGCCTCCATACAGCAGGCAGATGTTATTTTGGTACTAGAGGATGGCGACATTGTTGGGCAAGGAACCCATCAGCAGCTTCTACAATCAAATGCGCATTATCAAGCAATTTATGCGTCACAGCAAAAGGCTGGTGAACAAGGATGAGTCAAGGTCAACCTAAGCAAATGAATTTTGGACGTGGACCGCGTATGGGGGGACCAGCTGAGAAGGCGAAAAATCAAAGGGAGACATTGTCACGTGTATGGCATTATGTCAAGCAACAAAAAGTAGGGCTGTTTTTCTCTATCTTTTTTGTCATTGCCTCGACCTTTTTAAGCCTTGCAGGACCCTATATGATCGGCCATATTATTGATGATTACATTATGAAAAAAGATATTAATGGAACGATTCGTTTAGGTATTGTGTTAGCTGTTATTTTTACAGTGGCATCTATTCTGACATGGCTGCAAACCTATGTCATGATTCATGTCGCAATGAAAACCATTCGGACATTGCGTCTGGAACTATTTCAAAAGCTTCAGACGCTGACATTACGCTTCTTTGATCAGCGTGCACTTGGGGATTTAATGAGTCGTGTGACCAACGATATTGATAATTTAAATACCGCACTTGCGCAAAGTGTTACGCAAATCGTGTCGTCCATTTTAACTGTAATTGGTGTCAGTATCGCTATGTTTACATTAAGCTGGCAATTAGCAATCGTGACATTGATTATTATTCCGCTGATCGTTTACACAACCAAGCAAATCATTAAACGCAGCAGTAGAAATTATGCAGCACGACAACGAGATCTTGGGAAGCTGAACGGCTACATTGAGGAAATGATTACAGGTGCGGAGGTACTAACGCTTTTTGGCAAGGAGCAGCAAACGATTGATACGTTCCATCAGCAAAACGAAAGTCTACGAAACTCTGCCCAACGAGCAGAAATTACCTCCGGCTTACTAGGTCCGATTAATAACTTTATGAATAATTTAGGCCTTGCTGTCGTCATCGGAACAGGTGCTTTTTTAGCAGTGAAGAGTATTGTTACAGTGGGGATTATTGCCGCCTTTGTGACCTATACACGGCAATTTTTCCGTCCGCTTAATCAGCTATCTAATCTATTAAACACCTTCCAGTCTGCTATTGCTGGGGCAGAGCGTGTTTTTGAGATACTAGATGAACCCTCAGAGGTAGCCGACAAGCCTAATGCTATCAAGACGACATCGCTCAAGGGGGATGTTGTTTTCAAGCAAGTATCATTTAGCTATGAGCCAAATAAGCCTGTGTTAAAAAACATTGACTTCCATGCTAAGGCAGGAGAGACCATTGCGCTTGTTGGCCCAACAGGCTCAGGCAAAACAACGATTATCAATTTATTAACACGTTTTTATGACGTCGATCAAGGTGAGATTTTGATTGATGGGCATAATATTGAACACTATCAGATGGCAACGCTTCGTCAAAGAGTCGGTGTGGTTTTACAGGACACCTATTTGTTCTCGGGAACGATTCGTGAAAATATTCGCTTTGGAAAGCTAGATGCGACCGATGAAGAGGTTGTGGAAGCGGCAAAAATTGCGAATGCCCATCATTTTATTAAATATTTACCAGCGCAATACGAAACGCTCGTGCAGGCAGGTGGAGCCAATTTAAGTCAGGGGCAGCGTCAGCTTATCGCGATTGCCCGTGCAATTCTAGAGAATGCAGATATTTTAATTTTGGATGAAGCGACATCCAGCGTGGATACCCAAACAGAGGTCGATATTCAAAAAGGCTTACAGCATTTAATGCAGGGACGCACAAGCTTTGTCATTGCCCATCGTCTGAAAACAATCGAAAATGCCGATCAAATCCTCGTGATTCAGCAGGGAGAAATTGTCGAGCAGGGTAATCATCGAGAGCTGATGCAGCAGCAGGGGATCTATCGTCATCTTCAACAAAAGCTATTGTTAGAGCAGGTAGAATAGGGAATAATAAAGGTACATCTTCCAGAAGGCGAGGGATTGACATGTATGAATTAAAGACCAAGGAAACGGATGTAAGTGTCATTGAATTTATTGAAAGTGTAGAACATCCAAAAAAGCGAGAAGACGCCTATCGATTATTGGATATTTTTACAGAGGTCACAGGCTATGAAGCCAAAATGTGGGGACCGAGCATTATAGGCTTTGGTAAATATCATTACAAATATGAAACAGGCCATGAAGGAGATGCCCCACTAGCTGCCTATTCCCCTCGCAAAGCGAAAATTAGCTTATATTTTGCTCCAGGGGATGACCGAGAGCAACTATTACAACAGTTTGGTAAACATACAACAGGAAAAGCCTGCGTTTATATTAATAAGCTAGCTGATGTGAATGAGGACATTTTAAAAGCCCTTATCCAACAAACCATCGATTTTTTACAAAAAACCTATCCAGATGCTTAATCAAGAGAGCTGCCTATTAGTAGGTAGCTTTTTTGTATGAAATTTATCTATTTTCTCCAAAAGTTTAGTAGAAATTTATTTTTACCGTGTATCCTTGCAAGTATCAACGAAAAGAGGAGATACGTATGAAAAAGAAAGCAAAGAAAATGATTGTCTGTATGGGGGCATTGATCGTGCTTGGAATGGTGATCGTTTGTATTTATCACTATAGCTTAATACAGAAGGAGTCAGCTATTTTACAACCTAACGGCACATTAAACAATGTAGAGGGTCAAAATCTCCATGTCTATCAGGAGGGGGCTGGCGAGGATACATATGTTTTTATGGCTGGCTCAGGTATCGCAGCACCCGTATATGAGCTAAAAGGGCTGTATCGTCAGTTTTCACAGCATCATCAAATTGCAGTAGTGGATCGAGCTGGCTATGGCTATAGCGACGTAGCCCATGATGATAGAGGAATCGATACGATTTTAGCGCAAACTCGAGAGGCACTTCTGCAAAGTGGGCTTGAACCGCCCTATGTCCTTGTGCCACATTCCATTTCTGGGCTAGAGGCCATTTACTGGGCGCAAAAATACCCAGAGGAAGTAAAGGGCATCATCGCTCTGGACATCGGCTTACCTAGCCAATATGTAAAGCATCCAATGGGCACAGTCGATCGGTGGATGGTGAGAGGCATGCACCTCGCTACTAAACTCGGCTTACATCGACTTTTGCCAACTCAGGTCTATAATCCGCAAGTACTTCAAATGACGTTTTTAACAGCACAGGAAAAGGAAATCTATCAGGCGTTGTCCTTTAAGCAATTTTTTAATGAAGATATGCAAAATGAGCTGTTGCAGGTCTACGAAAATAGTTTACAATCAGAACAGCTCAAAAAGCCGCAAGACACGCCTATCTTACTGATTGATGCGATTGCGGAAGAAAATAAACATTCGAAATATACGAAGCAAAATCGGCAGGATTATGCTGACTTTGCAAAGCAATTCACTAATGCACAGGTGAAAGAGGTTAGTGGGACACATAGTATATATCTCTATCAGCCAGATGCAATCTATCAACTGGCGATGGAATTTATGAAAACAACGGGCGATGAGAAAGGTCGATAAGTATGAAAGGATTTAGAATCTTAATTATAGAAGACGATCACATGATTGGTGATCTACTGCAAAAAATAGTACAGCGTGAGGGCTATGAGGCAATCTGGAAAACAGATGGCAAGGATATGATGGCGCTGATTCAGCAGGTGGATTTAGTCATTATGGATATAATGCTGCCAGGAGAGGATGGCTATCAATTAAGTAAAAACATCAAACGATTAGGCTTAAATATTCCAATCATTTTTCTATCAGCACGTAATGATATTGAAAGTAAGCTAGAGGGGTTGATGGTCGGAGAGGATTACCTGACAAAGCCATTTGATCCGCGAGAGCTGTTGCTAAGAATGCAAAAAATGCTCGCACAACAGTATGGTACATTTACGCAAATTCAGCATTTATTGATCGATGGGGAGCGCCGTCAAGTATTTCATCATAGTATCCATGATGAAATTGCCCTAACAGCGATTGAGCGAAAAATTTTCTTTTATTTATTTGACCATCGAGACCGCGTATTAACAAAGGAACATTTCTTTGATTATCTTTGGCCGCTTGATGAACGCAATCATAATATTTTGAATGTCCATATTAAAAAAATTCGAACAAAGCTACAAGACCCGAAAGGCAATATTATGCAAAATATTTATGGAGAAGGGTATCGTTTAAATACCTATAATAGAAAATGACCTTAAAAACAAAATACCGTACCTTGTTATTTGTAGCCATTGGGAGTGTGCCGATTGTACTATTAGGCATTAGTGTGGCCATGTCAATTTTGTATGACAAGGCCTTTAAAATGAAAAATAACGGCATTCCGTTTCATGAGTCCTATGCCTATCCTGTGATGCTGATTGCGTTTGTGCTAGCTTTAGGAATGCTCGCATGGCTTTTTTCCGCATCGATTCATTCTTTACTATCCAAAATTACACTACTTAATAAAACAATACGAGAACTAGCGAGTAATGAGCGAATACCTGACACCTTAACAATAAAAAGTGAGGATGAAATCGGGCAGCTTAGCCAATCCGTCAATCTCTTAATTGAGCGTACAACTTACCGAGAATTAGAGCTTGCTCAGCAGCAGGAGCTTCAAAAAGAGCTGCTACAAAAGTTGCGACATGACATTCATACGCCGTTAACGGCTATCCGTTTGCAGCTGTTTTATCTAGAGGATCAACTACAGGGGCAGCCTAAATTGGTGGAATCCTTACATGCACAAATTCAATATATCACAAATTTAACAAATGCATTTCAGTTACAGTCCTTTGATACGAGTGAACAGTCCTATGTCATGCAGGAGGAGGTTCAACTTGTCCCAATGCTACAAATGATGATAAAGAAGTGGCAGTATCTATATCGCATGCAGAATATTTCGCTGCATTTTCAGCATGATGATTTACAAGCAACTTGGCTTAGCAATGAATTGTGGCTACAGCGTTTATTCGATAATGTCTTTCAAAACACATTAAAGCATGCCCAAGCAACCAAGCTAGAGGTGACGATCAAGGACGGGCAAGTTGTTATGTGTGATGATGGTATTGGTTTTACGCCTGAAGATGAGCATGGCGGACTTGGGCTTAAAATCATTCAGGATATTGCTAAAACACTGAATATCGAAGCTTTTTTACAATCAAATAAGAATGGCACGACCTTCTACTTTTCACACCAATAAAAAACAACGGCAGCCTTTGCCGTTGTTTTTTTCTTTTACACTGATTTTCGTTGCTGTAGTAAGAACAGGGCTAGTCCTAGTAAAATGACCAAAATACCGATCCCCTGTTGAACGGAAATCATCTCATCTAAAATAAAATAAGCTAATATACAGGTGCCGATTGTTTCGCCTAAAATACTCATGGAAATCACCGTTGTACTTAACCATTTCAATAGCCAATTAAAGATGGTTTGCCCGAAAATCGTTGCAATGACGGCCAGCCCTACAAGAGACCACCAGGTGGAGGCTGAATAATCGAAAAACGATTCTTTCATAAAGAGGGCATAAACGGCTAAAAAGATCGAGCTACTGCCATAGCCGATAATAGAATAGGGAATGAGCGATAAATCCTTGCGCACGGATTGCCCAATAAAAAAGTAGGCTGTAATAATACCTGCCGCAATAAAGGCAAGAATATCGCCATAAAGGGCTTGTCCACTAATCTGGAAATCTTGCCAGCCAATAATGAAGCAGCCGATGATCGCTACGAAGCAGCCCACAATCGCTCCTTTTGAAAATCGCTCTTTAAATAAAAAATAGCTGCCTACTAAAGAGAATAGTGGCTGTAGTGTCACAATGACGGTTGAACTAGCCACAGATGTGTAGTTTAATGATTCAAACCATAACACATAATGACAGGACAAAAATAAGCCTGATAAAATGCCAAGTCCCCATTGTTTTTTCGAAAGACTTGCAAGCTCCTGCCGCAAGCTCTTCTGTGCCAATAAAAAGGGAAGAAGCACTAGCATCGCAAAAAATAGTCGATAAAAGGCCGTAATCGCTGGTGGTGCATCAGCTAGCTTAACAAAGATTGCTGAGGTAGATAATGCAAATACTGCAAAAAATAACGAGATGTAATAAAACATGATGTACTCCTAAGCATTTACAAGATTAATAATGACAAACCTATTATAGTGTAGTCCGCATGAATAATATAGGGTTTTTAGAATATTAGCACAAAATAGGTTGATCCGAGTTAATTCATCTCAAGCAAGGATTCAATGACCTGCTTTAATTGCAGGATGAAGGGCTGCTTACTGTCATCTTTTTTATAGATATAAACTGTTTCGATAACATTGTGAAGCTCGTCTAAGTCATAAAAATGCAGGTCAGGACAAGGATAAAGTGCTAGTAATTTGGTATTTAAAACAGCTAGCGTTTGCTCGATTTCAAGAAAATCTAAAATACTACTAACCGATTTAATCTCCTTCATCGTAAAAGGTACCTGCTTTTCAGTGAGCCATTGTGCTAATGCATGGGTATACATGCAGCCCTTACTTAACACAAGCAATGTGACAGGTGTTCGTTGTTCAAAGTCGATGATATGAGCGGAGCTTGAGATAACTTCAAATGTCTCTGTGGCTAGTACATCATAGTGTAGATCGCTATAATGCTTGATTGGATTACTTGTCAATGCACAATCTATTTCCGCCAGGTGGACTTTAGAATTTAAGGCTGTACTTGATTCGACAGTGAAATCAACATCAATCGGACTTTGACTAGTTTGCAGTGCGTTCATAATGGATGGTCCATATATTTTTATGGTTGTATGAGATGTACCAACCAAAATGCTCGTTTGTGTAGGGCCGATGGTATGTAAAAAGTCTTCATACTGCTCGGCAACTTTCTTTAAAAACTGTAAATAATGTTGACCTACCTCTGTCAGCTTTAAGCCTTGGGGTGTTCGTTTAAAGACGTCCTGCCCAATTTCACGCTCCATTTTTTTCACCTTTGCTGTTAAGGCAGATTGTGTATAATTGGTGATTTCAGCCGATTTACTCAAGTTTTGCCTCTCTAAAAGCTCCATTTTTAAGGCAATTTCTTCAATGTTCATGTTGTTCCTCACATACCTATAGAATTTTTTAATAGCCGCTATCATTTTCCTCCATTTTACGTACGCGAGCTGTCCACGTACACTCTAGATAATGAAAAGGTATACTGCAAAAGCAGTAACCTGATGGAGGGTTATGATGCAGACATATTATCGATGGGTTATCTTGCTTGTGGCTACACTTTCGCAGACAGCCGCAACCTTTGTGACCTACGGAATGGGGCCAGTTGCCTCTTTTTATCAAATGGAGTGGCACTTAACATCCTTCCAAACAGGGCTCATTGTTTCAGCCGTCAATATAGGACCAATTTTCTCCATGCTGCTATTCGGCTATCTCATGGATAAAAAGGGAGAAAAGCAGATTATTGGATGGGGATCGCTACTACTGGGCCTGTCAGCCTTATTGCTAATACCCGTGAATCATTATACGACATTGCTCCTCGTATTAATAGTTGTGGGGATCTGGTATGGCAGTGCGCAAACAGGTGGCAGTACAGCTATTGTGAAATGGTTTCCTGACAAGCATCGAGGACTTGCGATTGGGATTCGCCAAACAGGTATTCCGATTGGTGGTGCCTTGGCTTCCACTGTGTTGACCTATTTGTATCAACATCATCATCTTTCCTCTGTTCATTTAGCGCAGGGCTTGATGGCGATTGGAGGGGGACTATTATTTTTATTGCTGTACAAAGAACCAAAACAGCATGACACCGCTACGGCACCTCTCATTCCCTTTAAAGAAAAGATGCGTGCTATTCGGCATAATCGAGCGCTCTATCCCTTATTTTTTGTGGGCATGGTCATGATGTCCCTCCAAATGATTATCATTGCTCATTTTATGAGCTATTTACATCATGAAGGTGGGTATTCATTAACTGAGGCAGGGCGCTATTTAAGTCTGATTTTACTTGGAGGGATGCTTGGGAGAATTGTACTTGCTTGGATGAGTGATCATTATTTCGCTCAAAAACGAGAGCCATTATTAGTGCTCGTTATGGTCGCTACATTTCTGATGGTTGGCTGTTTACCCTTTGTCATACATAGCGAGGACCTCATGATTGTATTTTGCAGTGTATTTGGGTTTTTAGCGCTTGGCTGGTATTCCATTTATATCACTTGTGTCACGGAACAATCCGATTCGCAAGCAGTAGGACTGACTGTAAGTGCAGCGTTAACGATTAATCAGTTCTTTATTGTCTTGGCACCAACGGTTTATGGTTTATTGGTTGCTGTTTTTTCCAGCTATCAGCTCGCTTTGGATGTTATTGCTGTGATGGTTATACTGGGGGCATTTCACTTATACAGAACATCCCAAGGTAGTCTAACTTCTGAAAGTTCGGTAAAATAATGGGAAAGAGGAAATGGAGGTTGCTGCGAATGACCAGTTCGATTTGGATTGAGGCAAAGATTGATAAAGTATGGCAGGCGATTACAGAGGAGCAATCCCTCTCCCGATGGTACGCACCAGGCTCCACGTGGGATATCCCTATATTAGCAGCTGGAGAAAAGATGACATTTACCTTAATGCCAAATGCGCATAATCAGCTTTCTGAAAAACTGCCGATGCAGCTAACAATTCAGCAAGTGAAGAAAAATGAGGAATTTTCCTTCTATCTAGAAGTTCCTGAAACATTAATCGCTATGACGCTAGCCGAACAGGGGAATGGCACGACGGTGAGCTTTAATTCACCAGGCTATGATGCCTCTCTTGCGAATTTAAAGGCATTGCTGGAGGGGCATGACATTCCTTATCAGTAAGCCTCTCTACGTCTTAGGTCTTAGATGAATTTCGAGCGTAGGGTCGTATTTTAATTTCCTTCCTCCTATATAATGAAATTATTGGTAGATTATACGGCGGGAGGAAATAATAGTGAAAAAATTAGTTGGTTTAGGTGTCGTAATGGGCACGTCAGCATTGGTATTATCAGGGTGCTTTTCCTTTATTCCAAATAAAATGCGAGAGGAAGCCATTTTGGTAGAAAAGGATAAAGTGAAAGCATTAGAGGTAGACATTGATTTAGGTGTTGGCGAAATGAATGTATCGAGTGGAGCAAAGGAATGGGTTGAGGGCAACGCAGAATATAATATAAAAAAGCTAGCTCCTCAGGTAGACTATGATGTACATGGCGATACAGGAGAAGTGGAAATTAAGCATAAGGGCTCAACGAAGCTTGGGCTCTCAAATATTAAAAACACGTGGGCGATTCAACTGAACGACAGCATCCCTATGGATCTGACTGTGGAAACAGGTGCCTCTCTTGCCAACCTCGATTTACAGGGTCTTCAGCTGGAAAAGCTCGATATTGAAGCGGGTGTCGGTGATCTAACGGTTAATCTAGGTGGCGATTGGAAAAAGAGCTTTACAACGACTATTGAAACAGGCGTTGGTCAAACAACGGTCATTTTACCCTCAAAGGTTGGCGTGAAATTAACGACAGAAAAAGGCATTGGCTCATCTAATGTGGAGGGCCTGATGTCAAAAGGCAATGGTGTCTATGTCAACGAAGCTTACGACAAGGCGGATGTTGTGCTAGAGGTCAATTCGGAATTGGGCATCGGGGAAATTACCTTTAAGTTAGATCGATAGACAATGGAGTGGGTTCTTTCAGGGAGGAAATACCAGCACCACAATAATCATAATAGGCGCGGCAAATACATCCTTTGTATTTGGCGCTTATTTTATGGTAGCTTTAAGAAAGCAATTGTTTTAAAGGAGCGAATGGATTGAAAATCTATACATACAAGCAACCAGCGGCCATCGAGTCAACAGAGACCGTTACTATTTTAAATGAAGCGGGGGAGGTATCATCCACCGTTCAACGCGTGTATTCCAATGCACTAAAAAAAGCATTCGATAAAACGATGGACTATCGTTATTTCGTTCGTTTTGATGTCAATGATCGCAAGGGTCAGCCGCTTTTCACATGTAAAAAAGTATCCCGTCGCGGGCGCGTGCATTTCCGTGGCAAGGATTTGGTAACAGGCAAAGACTATATGATTGCCTATGATGGCTGGCAAATTATGATTCCTGATTTAGTTATTACCGATGGCGAACAGCAAATCAAGCTTAACAAAGAAATGGAGGACTGGTCTGTTTTTACTGTGAATGAACAGCCTATTGCACGCTGGCAAGCGACTTTCTGCGAGACGCATTTTGACATTACACTGCAAATTGAAGACAGCAGTCCCATTCAGCAGGAAGCCTTTTTTATTGCCATCGGACAGGCAGTGCTGTTTGTTGGGGCTTAAAAGAAAGGCAGATGGAAGAAAGGGCTTGATGAAGTGCTAAATATATTACCAGCAAAAGAGATTTATTTACAGGGAAACGAGCATGCCCTATTGCTTTTACATTCCTTTACAAGTCATACAAGAGATATGAAGAAAGTAGCCACTGCACTACATAACCAAGGCTATACTTGCTATGCGCCGTTATATCGTGGACATGGCACTCATCCAGAACAGTTATTACACTATCAGGTAGACGATTGGTGGCAGGATGTAGTGAATGCCCATCAATTTTTATTGGATGAAGGCTATCAAAAGATTTCGGTCATCGGTCTATCCATCGGGGGAATTTTCGCGTTGAAGTTTGCTCAATTAGAAAGGCTCGAGCAAATCATTGTCTTATCGGTGCCGTTTGATAAGGAGCCAGAGCAATTAAAACAAAGAATCATTGACTATGCCCATAATTATAAAACAATCGAGGGCAAGCCAACGCTTCAAATCGCTCAGGAAATGGAGTCATTTCAGAACATGCCATTAGATGCGATGAACGCATTCCAAACATTTATCCAAGCAACGATGGAGCAGCTTGATAAAATTACCATTCCTATCGCCATCTACTATGGTGAAAAAGACGATGCCTTATACGCGCAAAGTGCTGAAATGATCTACCAGCACGTTCATTCATTTAGAAAGCAGAAGAAAGGCTTTGAAAATTCTAAGCATCTCATGACATTAGGACGAGATCATGAGGCTATCATAAAGGAAATGATAGAATTTCTTCAAATTTAGAGAGAATTTCATTTATAAAAGGAGTGGGGGTGCTCCGCTCCAATGAGGGGTAAAAGCGCTCATTCAAGAGAGAGCCCAGCTTCTAAAAAAACAGCCACCTCTATCCATAGAGGGGCTATTTTACTTATATTTCCACGATCTCATTCGCTAATTTTTGTCTGCTCATCCAGTAGCCTTGGAGGGTAAAAACAATAAGTGTTGACCCTAGGAAGGCGATACTTGTGAGGCCTAATGTTAGGAAGTCATAGGACATCGGCGAGCCATCATCAATGAAGCCTAGCATCCTCGTTAAAACGAACCCCAGAAATGTACCGACTATGAGACCATAAAGGACAAACGATAGGACTTGTGTCAATATAAGCTTCATTAAGCCATTTGGTGACAGACCAATTAATCGTTGGATGGCATAGTCGCTGCGTTTTGTATAAATTGTATGCAGTAATGTTTGGAGGACACCAAGCCCCGTGGCAGCTATTAAAATAACAAAGACGCCAACAAATAGGCTCCACCGTTGGAAGAACATTTCATTGGATTGTGCTAATATGGCCGCTTTATCTGTCAACTTCAGGGCTGGCCAGCGCTCTTCCAAGAATGACAGCTCCGTCAATGCCTGCTCTGGGTAGGATGTTTCGACCATAATGTCTTCGATGAACGGGTGATCCTGTGCTGTGAGGAATGATGACCAATCAACGATTATATCGGCTCGGTGAATAGGTGAATCGGTAATTCCTATAATTTGTAATTCACCAGAAGGCCTATCCTGCTGTGCAGCAAAATCATAGGAACCTATCGTTATACGATCACCCACTGACAAATGATAACGTTCGGCAAAGCCCTTTGTCACGACAAGGCCATCCTGCAAATTTCCACCTTCAATTTGAGGCAACTTCTTTAATTGCATAAATTTCTCAATATCAATGGTTGTATAGTTCTCTGCTAGCCATTCATCGCCGAGTTGTAGGGCAATATACGCATTATTACTTTGTGCATACGCGTACTGTACGCTTGGCAATGCCTCTATTTCATCTATAATTGCAGGCGTGATAGTTGGATCATTTAATTCATTATCAATTCTTATGGCTGTTTCGTATTGTGATTCCGTGTAGGCAAGGTCATTGTGCTGTAAGGTTTTCATTAATGAGCTTCCAAAGGTTAAAATGACCATTAATCCTATCATGCTAAGCACCACGGGCATATTTTTGCGTACCTGTGGCATGAGCTGCTGGCATGCTAAATAAGCTTCCTTGCCAAGTACCCTTCGAATCGGCTTTAAGGCCAGATGAAGGATGGCTGTAAACAGATAGGGGATTAGTAACAGTAAAATCCCACATACAAGTAGTGTTCCGAGTAAAATAAATAAGGCACCTTGATCGCTTCCTGTCCCAGCTAAATAGGCTTGTAAAAAGAAGAAGACAGCTGACACACCTACAATACTGACAATAATTGTTTTCCATTTTGTCCAACGTAGCTGTAAATTTTCATTTTCTGAAGCGATTTGTAATGGCAATAGTCTAGAGCTTTTCGCTACTTGCCATTTTGTCATCACTTGAAGAATGATGAAGCTGGAAAGGGCAATTAAAAGAATAAACACAATAGGAAGCTCAGTTTTAGCTTCGGGTAAATGCAAAAGGCTAATTAATTGTGGTAGCCAGCTTTTTATGACGACAAGGCTCAGCGTTGTTCCAAGCATAACGCCAAAGCTAATGATCAGTGATAGTTGGAGCTTGACTATACGTCCAACCTGTTTAACTGATGCCCCGAGAGCCCGTAAGATCATGAGCTGCTCTTTAATTTTATAAAATAATAGCTGGAATGTGGACAGCAATAGGACACTCGAAATGAGTAAAATAAAAACAGATAGTACAATCATAAAAACCATTAAGCTCTGTAAATTTCTTTTAATCGCATCGTACTCACTCATAACATCAACACGTAATGTTGGATCCTGTTGTTTGATTTCTGCGCCTACTGCCTTGGCACGACCCTCATCCGTTTTAATGAGCGCAAATATGCCTGCCGTTTGTGGCTGACTATTGTTCATCCATGCCTTAACTACGTCATTCGCTAAGAGAATGATATTAGGACTATCAGTGCCTTTTATCGTCGGTAAAATTTCTTGCACGATAAAATCCTTTGATTGAATATGAATGGAGTCCCCAACGCGTTTGTTGAAAAGACGGGCAACATTTTCCGAAAGAATGGCATCGTTCGGTCCAAGATTGACCTCAAAATGGTAGCGACTTTTCACAAGGTCGTCATTTTCAACGCCAACGGTATAAAATGTGGTGTACTTTTCATGTTCAACGAATGTATGAGCTAGCGATAAGCGGGACACTTGTGTGACACCGGCTAGGGTAGAAAGCTCCTCTATTTGATGTGTCGTCAACAATTTTTGCTGATCGGGATTATAACCAACCATTAAATCCATTTCCCCATACAACGCTTGGATGTCTGCCTTCATCTGGCTATTAGCATTCCAAATGTAGACGGTCATCGTCATTACCAGGCAAATCGAGATCGTAATAACACTAATACTCGTTAGGACATTTGCCCAAGCTGCACGAAATAGCTTGAGGGCAATATTGCGCATCGTAAACATTAGCGATCCCCCCTCGTAATTTGCTTGAATTTCATTAGAATACAATCTAAATCCTCTTCATTTTGCTGGTTTTGATAGGAATCCACAATCGCCCCATCATGGAAGAACAATACCCGATTGGCATAGGTAGCCACATAGGGGTCATGTGTGACAAGTAATATCGTTTGCTGGTTCTTTTTTTGCAGAGCAACAAGCAGCTCTAAAATTTCATCTGTTGTATGAACATCCAAAGCCCCCGTTGGCTCATCTGCCAGTAAAATAGGAGGATTGGCAATAATCGCTCGCGCAATGGCGACGCGTTGCTTCTGTCCACCAGAAAGCTCATGTGGTCGATGCTTTGCCCAAGCAGCGATGTTTAAGGTTTCCATCATGTGCTGCACACGCACCTTAATCTCCTTGCTAGGAATATCATTTAAAATAAGGGGAAGTGCAATATTATCCTCGACGGTTAAATCCTTTAGCAAATGAAAGGATTGGAAGATAAAGCCGATATTTTCTTTTCGGAATTGCGATGCTTTTGGCTCTTGATAAATAGCCTGAGCTTCCTTGCCAAATAAAAATAATGCTCCATCTGTTGGCTCATCAATGGCACTGATCATATTCAGAAGAGTACTTTTACCAGAGCCGCTTGTCCCCATAATTGCCACCATTTCCCCTTGATAAATGGTGCAATGGATATTTTTCAAGGCATTCACAGTATGATGCTTTTGCTGATAAATTTTGGACATCCCTTCCACACGTAGCACTTCTGTTAACCGTCCTTCAGGGATGGGTATTGCATTAATGACTTCTTTCAGCGGATTGAACCCACTCATCGAGATATGCCCCCTTTAATTGTTGTCGTAATGCATGCAAGCCACGGCGAATATGTGTTTTCACGGTACCTTCAGGACATTGCAAAATCGCCGCAATATCCTTGACCGAGTAGTCTTGATAAAATCGTAGCAATAGCACCGTTTTGTACTTTTCCTCGAGCTGGCAAAGAGCCTGCCATAAATCTAGCTCTTCTTCGATGTATGTAGGAGATGCGCTTGTTAAATCCTCGAAAGTTTGTGGTTCAACAGGCATAACTGTTTTTTTCTTCGCAATATAGGTTTTACAGCAATTTATCATAATGCGGGTAAGCCAAGTGGCAAAATAGTGAGTCTCCTTTAATTGCGGTAAACCCTCATAGGCCCGAATAATGGTTTGCTGAAAAACTTCTACGGCGTCGTTTTCATTTTGGACGTAGACATAGGCCATTCGGTAAAGCTTATGCTGCTCCTGCTCAATGAGCTGATAAAACGCCTGCTCATCACCTTGTTGGGCTAAGGCTACAAGAGTTTGTTGGGTGCTCGTAATGAAAATCGCCTCCTTTTCGACCATTAGACTCAGCAAGTCATCATTTCGATTCAAGTTTTTTTATTTTTATTTAGAAATGTCATAAGCATGCCCATTTAATAGAAGGTTATCAATTTACTGTTATAATGATAGTGGCTTCATCAAAAAAGGAGTGAGTTTATGAGCAGAAAACCTATTTATGTCGAGATAGACATTCAGGCTCCTATAGAGAAAGCATGGGATTATACACAAAATCCTCAGCTACATGAGCAATGGGATTTACGTTTTACATCGATTACATATATTTCGAAAAAAGCACCTGAGGAGCCACAGCGTTTTACCTATGAAACGAAGCTCATACCAGGCTTACAGGTAAGCGGCTGGGGAGAAAGCAAGGGGGAGCATCATAAAGAAGATGGCACGCGAACATCCTCACTGCATTTTGGTACGCCTCAAAAGCGCTCGCCCATAGCGGAGGGAAAGGGCTAATGGCAATATATCCCGCATCGACAGGGGCTGACATTTCTGACCCAATATGATTATGACACACGCTATGGCAAGCTTGGCATATTCTTTGATTTATTTTTTCGTCCATTAATGGGGTGGGCGACGGCCCTCAGCTTTGATGTTTTAAAAAGATGGCTAGAAAAAGGAGAAAATCCTGCTGCACAGTATAGACGATTCTTTTTAACGATGCTCTTGTGTCTATTCTTTTGCTTTGTCTGGTTCTATCATGGTCTTGTACCGAAGATCATCCATTTGCATCCACAGGAATTAAAGATGACGGCTTCATTACTAAACCATGCAGATCAGCTAGTTATGTGGATAGGGGTTGCGGAAATTCTCTTTGCTTTATGTTGGCTTTACCCGCGAGGAAAACGCTTGCTCTTTGGCATGCAAATCATCGTTTTTCCACTCTTGACTATAGCTGCTATTGTTGCGGACCCGACAAGTATTCAAGCACCCTTTAATCCACTTACCTTTAATAGTGCTTTATGGGTGTTGTCGATTGTCGGATTTAGCTTAAGTAAGGATGTACCGAGTGCTAAAAGTTGTAAAAGAAAGCGAGGATAACAAGGATGACGATCTATCAAACATTATTAGAGGATGATTTTGCAAGACTTCATCCGATGCTACAACAGCGTTATGCGTTACCAGTTGATGAACCATTTTTTGCTCAGGGCGTGATGCATCAAATAAAATCTGGTGCTAAATGGATGCGTCCCTTCTATACACTGGCTGCGAAAATGCGATTTCTGTTCCCAGAGTCAGGGGAGGATGTCCCCTTTACTATTTCAAATACATGCAGAGTCCTGCCAAGTGGTGAGCTAGAGGTGCTATGGGAGCGCACTTTTTATTTCCCGCAGAAGCCAAGGCATTTTGATGCAAGGATGACCATTGATCCAATCCAAAAAATTGTGAAAGATTATTTAGGCACACCCGCTCTTTTTTATTCCGATTTGCACTTTACGGTGACACGAGCGGGGACACTAGTCATTCGGTCAGGTAAGCAGCGCTTTGTCCTCTCGTGTTTCGAATGCCCGATGCCTAGACTGTTAGAGGGTCGAGTCATTGTAGAGGAAGGCTTTGATGAATCGAAAAACGTCTTTACCATTCATGTCTCCATCCATAATCCATTCATAGGGAGGCTCATGATGTATGCTGGTGAATTTACGCAACAATCGAAGTAATTTCATTTTTTTATTAGGGATTTTGTTCACGGTGATTTGCTTTGTGCTTAGTGGACAACCCAATTACTTATGGCTACTAACCGTTGCTCAACTAATTTTCGTTCCCACTATGGTATCAATGGTTGTGGATGTTCAGAAAGTCGGCAAAGCCATCATTATTGGGATGATGCTAGCCGTTACACTGCTGCATTGGTCGACGGATGGCGTTTTGGCTAATGTTTTGGCAGGCATGTATTTACTGTATACATTCTATATAGCCATACAAGGCGTGAAAAGATTTTTACAACGAGGTTTTACGAATATTGCGGAGTTTGCAATTGACATGGGGCTTTTCTACTTAGCCCTCGGTGGTCTGTGGTTTTTCGCCTATGTCACCAACATGGATACCGGTTTCTCACCATTAATAACGTGGTTAACGGCCATTCACTTTCATTATTCGGCTTGTTTATTACCCATTTCAGTCGGACTTTTAGGTCGATTACATGATAGTAGCGGGTATCGTGTTATGGTGATGATGTTGCTGGCAGGACCAATCCTTGTTGCGATAGGTATTGCCTTTTCCATTCTCATCGAAATATTCGCAGTCGCTCTTTATATTTTTGCCATTTACGGCTTGTTTTTCGTAGCGCTCAAAACAAAGCTTCCGTTTGGACAGGGGCTATTGCTGAGGATTTCCTATGGAGCGCTCTGTCTGACGATTCTTGGGTCTTGTCTGTATGTTTACAGTCGGGTCAGTGGAAACTTTTCCATTGGCATTCCAGAAATGCTTCAATTCCATGGTGTGATCAATGGTGTTTTCTTTGGTGGGATAGGGGTCATCGCCTGGCTAATGGCTGTCCCTCCAACAACACAGCGTCCATTTGAGTTCCCTGTAAGCCAAATTCGCGGAAAGCTACATCATGAGAATATACCACACCCAGGCTTGGTCGATTCCTTACAGGATTTTGTCGATACAGCAAAGCTACGGCCTGTCATTCCACATTTTTATGAGCATACAACGACCTATCGGCTGCTTTCAACGGTGCAATGGAAGACTTGGTTTCGACCTTTTGCCTTTCTGTATCAAGGAATGAGCCGTTTTCTCCAACAGCTCAATTTACCCTTTTCCAGTAAGCAAATTGAGATGACGGGTAGCATTGTTCAGGTCGATTCTGCACGAGATAGCCGTCCGTCTCCACGTGCATGGATTCGGACAATTCATCAGCAAACCGTTTTTGTCGCGATTTATTCGAAGCACACAAGCAACGAAACAACCTATATGAATATAGCCTTACCACTGCCGTTCTCAACAATGGTTGGCATTTTGTATGCCTATGAAGAAAATGGTCAGCTACACCTAACAAGTCGCCATGATGGAGATACAGGAATTTATTTGGCGATAGGAAAAAATGTGATGAGGCTACCCCTACAGGAGCATTTTCAAATTTCTGGGGTAGATGACAAGACATTGTCAGCACGCCATCAGATGACGTTATTTGGTATGCCATTCTTACAAATTGATTATCATATTAAAAGAAATGCATAGATTGGCAGGAAATGCCTCATCTGAACGAGAAGGTCCTATATAGAGACAAATAACAAGGAGTGATGGATGGCTTGCGTTTAACAAAAGGGATTTCTGGTTTCGATGCAGCGCATTTAATTGAGCAGGACATGCGCATGTTTCAGTCGATGGTGTACCATTTAGTGACAAGTGAACAACGAGCGAAAGTAAGGCAATTTATTGATCAAGCGCCATTTGTCTATATGCAGGCAGTGATCGAAATCGATAGAGAAACACTGACGATTCTTCATCATCGTTTGATGCCGTACATCGCCTTTGCCAAGCAGGAGGAGAGTAGCTTTACCTTTTTATCCAAGACTCACCTGCATAAATACTTTCCTATGCGTAAATGTTTGGAAGCGGAGACACTTACAACATTACTAACAAAGGATGAGGCGTTACATAGCCTATCTGCTACAGAATGGAAATACGTCTCTTATTTTAATAGCCAAACCATTGGCGATGTAATGTTCAATGGCTGGGATTAAGGATAGTACTAAAGAAATACGATAAAAGATGCTATAAAAAACATTATATTGACCAAGTTATTTCTGGAAATATAGCAAAAATTCCTAAAACCGCTAATCGTCCTAATTAATCAGATGTTAGCCGAACAGGTCGCCTTCTCCGTCGATGATATTGCAGCGATCGTCAGAAAAATTCAGGATGATTCCGATACAGTAACTTTCTCGCTAGAGCAAGGCGATGAGGAAGTAGAAAAGGGCACAACGCAAATGGCCGCAACCAATACGACATTTCAATCAAATTGAGGATGCTATTGAGGCCATTTCGACAGGCATTGAAGGTATGTCAGTGGAGCTAGCGGAGGTTGTTCACAATACTGTCACGATTAATAAAGCAGTCGATGAAATTGCTGCTGTTTCTGAACAATCAGCGGCAGGTATTCAGGAAACATCGGCTACCATTGAGCAAACTGCAAGCTCCATGGCGGAAATTAAACATAGTGCCGAGCATTTAGCAGAAATGGCTGAACAACTAAACGCCCTGATTCGTCAATTTAAGCTATAGAAAGTACCTGTGGATTTCAAACTTCCCTCACATTTCATCTGTATACTAAGGCATTGGAAGGTGGAATCATTTTGAGAAAATATTTACTTTTATTATTGATGAGTACTTTATTCATGGCACCCGTTGCCTACGCCCATACGATGGATAAAAGTACACTATTCACGGATGTCCCTGAAACAGCCGCCAATATTCAGGACATTATGGTACTACACAGTATTGGGCTTCTTGGGTACAATGGCAAAGATATGGCCTTAAACCCAACAGACAATCTCTCACGCAAGGACTTTGCAGGCTGGGTAGGTGGCTTTTTCGGCCTTGACGGAGCAACAGTGGATGAGCTAGCACAAGCAGCTCAAAAAGAGGATTACGTGTCTTCTCTAGAAGGAGATATTACGTACAAGGAAATAAATACAGCACTTTTTCATCATAAACTTGAGCTAGCCAATCCTGACGCAACCATGACGAAAGAAGAGTACATTGCATTCTTAACAGAGCACCTTACATTTGATATGGGCGGACATACGCTTGTTCAAATGGGCGGCTTTGCAGAAGGACCAACAGGTACAATTGAAGATGTAGTCACAGGTGACCAAACAGGAATCATCATCGACGGTAAAACATACATGCTGTCAGGACACCCTCGCATCTTTGCCGATTCAACAGATGCCAAAAGCTGGGTAGGGCAACAACTAGAACGCTCTATTTTCACAACAGCAGCAGATCACCATCATGGTCATGACGGTGGGCAAGAGGAAACTCACGGCGATCATGCAGAAGGTCACGACGCAAGCCACGAGCATGAAGCATCTGCCTCGAATGAAGCAACACTACAATATGTGCAAATTAGCACTGCACAAGTGGTGAAAGAGGATGCCAAAGAAATGGAGTCTTCGAACGCTACACCAAGAGAAGAGCAACAAGCAGCCGCAGCAGATGACACAGCATCCAACTCAAACACAGTATGGATGATCGCCATCCTAGCAGCCCTAGCCGCTATTTTTGTTATTGTATTTGTGAAACGCAAGAAATAATGTAAATGAAAAGAACCAGCAATGACCGAGGGAATTCGGTTGTTGTTGGTTTTTTTAATAGGGAATTATTGCTATAATAAGGGAAAGTGCGGATGGTAAGCGAACATGATTTTATAGCACGATTCGCACCAGATATATTAGTGAAAATGCTTGTTAGATAAAACTATGTTAGTTTGAAATGCTCATGTATATTTACGGAATGATAATATTAAGTACGTTATATTAAAAATTTATTCATTTTTGCAGTCACTCTCTGTATGGAGAGTGTGGATTGAAATCGCCAATTTAAGCTAGATAAATACGAAGGAAAGGTCACTCTCTGTATGGAGAGTGTGGATTGAAATTTCAATATGCGTTATAGTAGCGTCAATTATCGCGTCACTCTCTGTATGGAGAGTGTGGATTGAAATCGCATTTACTCGTACATCACATTCCATATAAATGTCACTCTCTGTATGGAGAGTGTGGATTGAAATGATAACGGAATCGACGAAGAATCCGATGAATCATGTCACTCTCTGTATGGAGAGTGTGGATTGAAATGATTTCCCTCTCGATCCAATCCGCCCATTTTTGCGTCACTCTCTGTATGGAGAGTGTGGATTGAAATGGAAATACGAAATCGTCTGATAGGCCTAACGCCTGTCACTCTCTGTATGGAGAGTGTGGATTGAAATAAATTTTCGTAGTTTATTATCGATGTACTCACGCGTCACTCTCTGTATGGAGAGTGTGGATTGAAATCCATGTAAACTACCGCAGTCTTAGCGCCTTTCGGTCACTCTCTGTATGGAGAGTGTGGATTGAAATGGTTGCTGCAGCAGTTATCGCGACGGTAGCCCATGTCACTCTCTGTATGGAGAGTGTGGATTGAAATTCCTTTTCGGTAAAATAGCGTTGGCATTTAGCGGTCACTCTCTGTATGGAGAGTGTGGATTGAAATTGGCGCTGTGAAATGGGCTAAGAACTTAATTCCGTCACTCTCTGTATGGAGAGTGTGGATTGAAATAAAGAAGGCGGATTTAGAGGCGTACTTGAAACGGTCACTCTCTGTATGGAGAGTGTGGATTGGTCACTCTCTGTATGGAGAGTGTGGATTGAAATTGCGCTTTTGCCATATATCATCGTCCCTTTCCGTGTCACTCTCTGTATGGAGAGTGTGGATTGAAATATATACTGATTTACATACTGAACGTTCTTCATTGCGTCACTCTCTGTATGGAGAGTGTGGATTGAAATTTCTTGACCTACTGGGCAGAAGAAACTGCGAGTAGTCACTCTCTGTATGGAGAGTGTGGATTGAAATAACAACGGTACGACCGTCAATATATTTAACAGTGTCACTCTCTGTATGGAGAGTGTGGATTGAAATGGGTACAATGCCGAATCCTTTACTGAATATGACTAGTCACTCTCTGTATGGAGAGTGTGGATTGAAATTTAGTGGGAGCATTTGCTTTGTTGCTATTGCTAGGTCACTCTCTGTATGGAGAGTGTGGATTGAAATTTTTAGATACTGTATTAGAAGTAATATCATCTGAGTCACTCTCTGTATGGAGAGTGTGGATTGAAATTTTAGGTTTTTCATTAAATAAATCAATCCCAAGATGTCACTCTCTGTATGGAGAGTGTGGATTGAAATAAAAAATCTAAAAGCTTATCAAAAAAACCAAGGGTCACTCTCTGTATGGAGAGTGTGGATTGAAATTATAGAGGAAGATTAGATAATCCCCAAATATCTGTCACTCTCTGTATGGAGAGTGTGGATTGAAATAAGAAACATTTATCAATTATCGAATGAGTACCGAGGTCACTCTCTGTATGGAGAGTGTGGATTGAAATCCTATGTCTTTCTTTGTCGTAATATCGACCATCCTTGTCACTCTCTGTATGGAGAGTGTGGATTGAAATGTAAAGTGTTTGATTAGCAGAAGGACTTGTAAGCGTCACTCTCTGTATGGAGAGTGTGGATTGAAATTACTATATGCAGTTGTACCGTCATAACCACCTGGTCACTCTCTGTATGGAGAGTGTGGATTGAAATAAGTAGCCCCTTGTCAATAGCCTTTTCGGATAGCGTCACTCTCTGTATGGAGAGTGTGGATTGAAATTTCCATTGCTCTATCTTAAAGGAGCTAATCATTTTGTCACTCTCTGTATGGAGAGTGTGGATTGAAATACAACTCTGTTATCGTTGTGGAGTTGTTTATAAGTCACTCTCTGTATGGAGAGTGTGGATTGAAATCCATTAACATTTTTAGCTGAGTCAAATATATACTCGTCACTCTCTGTATGGAGAGTGTGGATTGAAATTAAAAATAGATGTTGCAATACTCCCTATAGTTTCGTCACTCTCTGTATGGAGAGTGTGGATTGAAATTACAACTTCTAACGGAAACTCTAAATTAGATTCCCGTCACTCTCTGTATGGAGAGTGTGGATTGAAATATCAAATAAACTCTTAAACGATACTAGGGACTGGTCACTCTCTGTATGGAGAGTGTGGATTGAAATTTCTTGCATTTGATGTGATGTCTAGCTTGTCAGCGTCACTCTCTGTATGGAGAGTGTGGATTGAAATAAGTCTCAAGTTAAAGAAGAACGCACATTCCGTGTCACTCTCTGTATGGAGAGTGTGGATTGAAATTCTTTTGCTCGTACTGGTGCTGTTAGTATCCCTAGTCACTCTCTGTATGGAGAGTGTGGATTGAAATTCCTGTTCATAACGGTCCTTTTTTGGATTATCTGAGTCACTCTCTGTATGGAGAGTGTGGATTGAAATATGTTTAGTCCAATCTACACTTGGCCATCCGTTAAGTCACTCTCTGTATGGAGAGTGTGGATTGAAATTTTCATGCGGATTAGTTTCGCTTGTAGCTTTTCGTCACTCTCTGTATGGAGAGTGTGGATTGAAATCCACCATTAGTAAATCTGGCTATACCACCTCTAGGTCACTCTCTGTATGGAGAGTGTGGATTGAAATTTATTACAGCAGGCATTACTGTAGCATTAACTATGTCACTCTCTGTATGGAGAGTATGGATTGAAATCCATTTAACCAAACTAGCTTGCTGATTTGCTCTGTCACACTCTGTATGAAGAGTTAAATCATTTGTCAGTTGAGCAAGACTGTTGTTATTGTCACTGAGAGTGTGAATTGAATTTGTTATCAAGAGGCGGAAGATTTAGATAATCCCCGCCTTTTTTTGAGTGAGAGAAAAATGATAAATTCTTTTTGTATAGGTCCTTAGACATCTGTTCGAAGGTTTGGTATAATTGTTTAAATATTACAATTTTTATATAAGAAAGAAGGGAATAGATGTCATCTGTAGAGTTTATTGCGCATATTCGAGCGAGCGATGGAGCAGAGCAACGGTTAGTGGATCATTTAAAAGAGGTTCAAGCTTTGGCAGAGGAAATTGGACAGAAAATCGGCCTTCCCCATGTCACTGGCCTTGCAGGAATGTTACATGATATGGGGAAATTTAGCCACGCATTTCAGGAATATATTCGTGAAGCGGCTGCTAATCCTGAAAATCCACCAAAACGGGGAAGTGTGGACCATTCTACGGCAGGGGGCAAATTTTTACTGGAGCATTTTCATCAAGGGGATCCCATTACATTTATTTTAACAGAGTCTGTGGCCAATGCCATTTTCACACATCATGGGCAATTATTAGATATGGTAGACGTAGAGGGGCAATCGCCTTTTATGAAGAGATGGGCAGCTGATAAAGATATTTCATTTTTGCAAGTGGAGCAACGATTTTTAGAGTACATGTATGACTTGGATTATATGCAGAGGTATGTTCAAAAAGCGATCACTGAGTTACGAATTTATTTTGGAAATAGATTGAAAAATGTGAAAACTGCGAGCGAGGCGACTAGTATTATGCAAAAATTAACTAGTTATCTCACGATGTATGTATTTAGTGCATTGATTGATGCGGATCGGCGGAATTCGTGTGATTTTGAAAAAAGTGGGGGAAAATTACATTATAATTCACAAGAACTTTGGTCAGCATTCGAACAGCGTCTAAATAATGAACTTGTTGAAAAACAACGCAGTGCTTTACCCAATGCGATTACTCGTCTCCGTGAACAAATGTCAAGAACTTGTTTAGAGAAAGCTACCCTTTCAACAGGTATTTATACACTCTCAATGCCAACAGGGGGTGGAAAAACATTAGCAAGTCTTCGCTTTGCATTAAGACACGCACAGCTTCACCAAAAAAAACGTATTATCTTTATTGTGCCATTTACAACAATTATCGAACAAAATGCACAAGAGATACGGGATGTATTACAAGCAGAAGATTTTGTCTTAGAGCATCATAGTAATGTCATTGAAGAATCCGAACCTCGTGAAGATTTGTCTTTTGAAGAATATCAAACTGCAAGAAAATTAAATGCTGCTAAAGATGATTGGGATATTCCTATTATTTTTACAACAATGGTGCAATTTTTAGAAACCTTTTATAGTGGAAGGTCTCGCAGCATTAGAAGATTACATAACTTAGCCAACAGTATATTAATATTTGATGAGATACAAGCTGTGCCAATTCATTGTGTATCCTTATTTAATGAGGCCTTAAATTTTCTGAAAAACACCTGTCAAACTACATCTATACTTTGTACAGCCACCCAGCCAGCGCTCCAATATGTACGCCATAACATAAAGATAGATGGAGAGTTAATGGAGAATCTACCATCAATTGTAGAAGCTTTTCAACGTACGACTCTTAAGCCCTTGTTGAAAGATAAAGGGTGGAGTACAGAAGCATTGTATGGCTTTATTCAGGAAAGGCTCAAAACAGCTAATAATATATTAGTGATTTTAAATACAAAAAGGGCAGTAAAAGATTTATTTGAGGAGTTCCATAATGGTGATATTGAGATCGTACATTTGAGCACAGGTATGTGTCCTGCACATCGAAAGCAAAAATTAAAGGAGATGCGAGAAAAACTACGAAAACAGGAAAAATTCGTATGTATAAGTACCCAATTGATTGAAGCAGGGGTCGATATTAGTTTTGATTGTGTGATACGTTCATTGTCTGGGTTGGATTCCATTGCGCAGGCTGCAGGACGCTGTAATCGTCATGGAGAAGTGGCGTTACGAGATGTCTATGTGATTAATCATGCAGAAGAGTCATTAAGCAAACTACCGACTATTAAAAAGGGTGGGGAGTGTGCCAACTACATCATGAAAGATTTACAACAAGATCCTACATTATTTGGAGGATATCTATTGTCGACTGCGTCCATGACACATTATTTTAAAAACTTCTATCAATTGTTTGAATCTAAGTTAAATTATCCAATCCCAGTTTTGCAAACCACCATTTACGAGCTTTTATTTCGTGTAGATACAGACTGGAATAAAGATTATTTGAAGGGACAAGGTAGACAAAATCCATTAGCAATATTGGCAAGCTTTAGAACCGCTTTTTCACATTTCGAGGTGATTGATGCAAAGACACAAGGGATACTTGTACCGTATGGGGAGGGGGAAGAACTTATAACCCAGCTTACGAGTCGTGAGCCCATTACAGATTATTCATTATTTTTGAAGAAAGCCCAGCAGTACAGTGTGAATGTTTTTAAGCATGAGTTTGAAGCTCTAAAACAAAATAATCAGTTGATTGTTGTACATTTTGGTTCATTAACGATTTATGCAGCAAAGGATGCCGCTTATGATGAACAGTATGGCATTAGTACACAGGGAGAAGCACAGCTAACGGATTTTATTGTGTAGAAAGTGAAAAGCAGCTCATTGTTTTTCAAGTAGTGAGCTGCATTCAAACATAAATCATATAATATATTTTTCAATCCACACTCCACGCTGAAGTGACATTATAATAATAGCATATTCATTGTAAAGTAAATTTGTTCATATAATATATTTATTTTAAGTTATTTAATGTAACTCACGAAAATATTTATTGACAATAATTGGTTCTATTGAGATAATGTGTTTAGATAATTCAGAATTATCTGAGTTTTCAGGATGAGAGATCCACTTTTCCCCCCTAAAGTGGATCTCGCCTAAAAATCTAAAAGGTAATTCTTCCAATACTTTTTAATGATATTAAGGAGGTGATAACATGACAAAAATACGTAATCAAATAGAGTTTGAGGTTTATGGTGCTTACGCATTGTTTACAGATCCACTCATGAAGCTTGGTGGTGAGAAAATGACGACACAAATTCCTAGCTACCAAACGCTAAAGGGAATCGTCGAATCTATTTATTGGAAGCCATCCATTATCTGGTATATTGATGAAATCCGTGTCATGAATGCGATACGTATGGAATCAAAGGGTGTACGTCCTATTGATATGGCAGGAGGTAATACACTGGCGAATTACAGCTATTTGCGTGATGTTCGTTACCAAGTGAGGGCGCATTTTGAGTTCAATACGAATCGTTCAGATTTACAACAGGATTTCAACGAAAATAAACATCACAATATAGCCAAGCGTTGTGTTGAAAAAGGGGGGCGCCGTGATGTTTTTTTAGGGGCAAGGGAATGTCAGGCATATGTCGAGCCATGTGAATACGGAACTGGGGAAGGGTATTATGATGACTATGATGAAGTACATTTTGGTACGATGGTGCATGGTTTAAATTATCCTGATGAAACAGGACGTAATTTGCTAGAAACAAGACTTTGGCAACCTCGAATGATAAAGGGCTATATTACTTTCATTCGCCCAGAAGCATGTTCACTTGTTCGTCCAATCAAAGAAATGCAAGCAAAATCATTTAAATTAGGTGAATCAATGACAGCGGTGGATGATGAATACGCGGAACTGGAGGTGAATAAATGAGTTATTTACGTGCTTTGTATAAAACATATGAGGAACATGAAGCAAAAGCAGGAGAAGTTTTTACAAAAGAAACAAAAGACAAGAAAGAAATTGAATACACGTTACTACCCATTTCCCATACAACGCAAACCGCACATATTGAAATGTTAATTACCTTAGATGGGACATTATACGATGCTCAGGTCATTGAAAAAATTAATACAATCCTACCGTTTACGGAGAGTTCTGGTAGTCGTTCGGGGAAAAACTATGTATCGCATATGTTGCAAGATAAGTTGATGTATGTTGCAGGTGATTATGTCACTTACACTCAAGAAGAGGATAAGCGTGATGCCCATTTATTCTATTTAGAGCAGCTTGGTGAATGGTGTACCTCTCCTTATAGTCATCCGCATGTACAAGCCATTTATGAATATGTAAAAAAGGGGACACTTATTCAAGATCTTGTGGAACGCTCAATACTACATATCACAGAATCTGGGTTATTGCGTTCAAAATGGGATACGAAGCAAGATGGAGATAAACCACCGATATTTCAAATGTTAGCAGGGGCTCAAGAAAGTGCCTTTGTTCGTTTCAATATACATGTGCCTGAGAAAGACATAGTTCCAGTTTGGAGAAATAAGGAAATCCTCGATGCATACAGCCATTTCTATCAAACGAAATTACAAGATAACGACCTATGCTATGTAACAGGTGAATACAAGCCTTTTACTGTTCGCCATCCTAACAAATTGCGAAATTCAGGCGATAAAGCTAAGTTAATTTCCGCAAATGATAGCACAGGTTTTACTTATCGTGGACGATTTAAGGATAGCTTTGAAGCGGCTAATATTAGCTATGAAGTCTCGCAAAAAGCACATAATGCCTTAAAATGGTTGATTGAACGACAAGGTAAGCAAGTAGACGGTCGTATCTTCCTTGTTTGGGGATCAAAAAACCCAGATATGCCAGAGGTCTCGAATGATTTATCGAGTGACGTTTTTCAAGGCCTAAATTTTTTGTTAGAGCAACGTGATACAATGCTTATCCAAAGTGAAGATTCTAAAAAAATACTGGCAGATCAACATAGTCAAATCATTAGTGGTATAAAAAAGAACATGAATATCCACGAATATGAGGATGAAAAAGTATATATTTTAACGCTAGATGCAGCAACGCCTGGACGTTTAGCAGTCCTATATTATCGAGATTTAGATATCAAAGACTATTTTACTAGGCTATTAAAATGGCATGAGAATTGTAGTTGGCAACATACAAGGAAAAAGAATAATGAGTGGGTACGATATTTCGGAGCACCTTCTTTTTATACGATTGCACATGCTGCATATGGACCAAGACCAAGTGATAAGGTTGTTAAAGGAGTTATGGAGCGGATGTTGCCATGTGTGCTCGATGGGCGAAAAATTCCGATGGATATTGTGCGGAGTGCCGTAGTACGAGCTTCAAATCCGCAGTTTTATGATCAATCATGGGAATGGGAGCAAGCACTTGGTGTCGCCTGTTCCGTTGTGAAAAAACATTACTATGACAAAGATAAGGAGGTTTACACAGTGGCACTTGATACGACAAATTCGAATCGTGATTATTTATTTGGTCGCTTACTTGCAGTTGCAGATGTATTAGAGCGTAATGCATTAGGTAAGGAAGAAAATCGACCAACAAATGCCTTACGCTATATGAACGCATTCTCTCGACATCCTGCAAGAACGTGGGCTACAATTCAGCGTAACCTACAACCCTATCAAATGAAACTAAGAGAAAAGGGCATTTATTATACAAAGCTTATTGATGAAATTGGTGCTCAAATGGATATTCAAGACTTCACTGATACACCACTTACTGGTGAATATTTACTTGGTTACTATAGTCAACGACAGGCATTGTATTCGAAGAAAGAGAAGAATGAGGAGGAATAATTCATGACAACATTAGATCATAAAATTGATTTTGCAGTAGTGTTTTCAGTACAAAATGCTAATCCTAACGGAGATCCCCTAAACGGGAATCGACCACGACAAAATTATGATGGCTACGGTGAAGTATCAGATGTCTGTATTAAGCGGAAATTGCGCAATCGGCTCCAAGATATGGGAGAGGCTATATTTGTCCAATCTGACGATCGTAATAACGATGGTTTTAAAAGTTTAAATGATCGTGTAGATGCCATTCCAGAGTTGAAAAAAATTAAGGCAGACAAAAAAGGAAATGCAGAGGTGTATGCTACGATTGCAAGTCAAACATGGTTTGACGTAAGGGCATTTGGACAAGTTTTTGCTTTTAAAGGTGATTCGCTCTCTGTTGGCGTACGTGGACCTGTCTCCATCCATCCAGCAAAAAGTCTTGCACCTATTGATATTACAAGTATACAGATTACAAAAAGTGTTAACTCCGTAACTGGTGATAAAAAAGGCTCTGATACTATGGGGATGAAGCACAGAGTTGATTTTGGAATTTATAAATTCTTTGGTAGCATCAATACACAATTAGCTGAGAAAACTGGTTTTACAAATGAAGACGCCGAAAAACTAAAAGAAGCATTGATTTCTTTATTTGAAAATGATGCATCTTCTGCAAGACCAGAGGGTTCATTGGAAGTACATAAGGTGATTTGGTGGGAGCATAACTCTAAGCTTGGCCAATATTCTTCTGCTAAAGTACATCGCTCATTGCATGTAGAAGGGCACTCATTAAATGATTTAACAATTGCAATAGAACCGTTAGAAGGGTTAGCAGTTTATGAGCTGGATGGAAAATAATGATGTTGACTATTTAATGCTATCGGGTATTCAGCATTTTCAATTTTGTCAAAGACAATGGGCGTTAATTCATATTGAACAACAGTGGGCAGAAAATGTTTTAACTATTGAGGGGCAACATGTCCATGAGAAAGCAGATCAGCCTTTTTTACGTGAGAAGCGTGGAAATAAATTAATTGTGCGAGCGATGCCTATTCGCTCGCATTCTTTAAAAGCAAATGGCATATGTGATGTGGTGGAATTTCACGAACATCAAGATGGAGTCCCTATCCAAGGTGAGGAAGGCTTCTATTTGCCTATCCCTATTGAATATAAACGCGGTAAACCAAAAAAAGGACAGGAAGATATTGTTCAACTTGTAGCACAAGTTATTTGTTTAGAGGAAATGTTAGTTTGTGAGATTCCATATGCCTATTTATTTTATAATGAAATAAAACGTCGTGTAAAAGTCGAAATTACAAATGAGATGAAAGAAGAAGTTATGACGAAGTTTCAAGACATGCACCGCTATTTCGAAAGAAAATATACACCAAAAGTTAAAACGGGTAAACATTGTATGAATTGTTCTCTTCAGAATCTATGTCTACCAGAGCTAATGACATCAACGACAGTGCGTCGTTATATGGAGAGGTATTTATAATGAGAAAATTATTAAATACGTTATTTATTACGACTCCTGATATTTATTTATCCTTAAAAGGAGAAAATGTAATCATCACACATGAAGAACAGCAGCTAGGAAGATTTCCTTTACACAATTTTGAAGCCATCTGTACATTTGGATACGCAGGTGCAAGTCCAAAACTAATGCATGCGTGTGCAGAAAGGAATATTAATTTAACTTTTTTATCAAGGTCTGGAAAATTTTTAGCTCGAATCGTTGGAGAAAGCAAAGGGAATGTTATCCTACGTAAAACGCAATATCGGTTGTCAGAAAGTGAAATGGAAAGTGCTAAAATTGCCCGAAATTTTATTTTTGCTAAAATATCTAACCAAAAATGGATATTAGAGCGTATGGCGCGTGATTATCCACTTCGATTAGATGTTCCTGTTTTTAAACAGGTTTCTATAGATTTAACTGCTACGATGAAGGATGTGTTGCGGACAGAAGATTTAGAGAGATTACGTGGACTGGAAGGACAAGCCGCGACAGCTTACTTTAAGCTTTTTGATCAAATGATATTACAACAAAAAGAAACATTTGTCTTTAAAAATCGTAACCGACGTCCTCCAACAGACCATGTTAATGCATTATTATCACTAGCCTATACATTACTTACTTCAGATGTAGCTGCAGCTTTAGAAACGGTAGGCTTAGATGCATATGTAGGGTATTTACATCGTGATCGTCCAGGTCGTGCTTCACTTGCCCTTGATGTGATAGAGGAATTACGGGGTGTTATGGCAGATCGCTTTGTACTAAAACTTATCAATAAGAAAATTATACAGCCGATTGATTTTGTGCAAAAAGAAAATGGTGCTGTCTTGTTAACCGATGAAGGTCGCAAAAAATTCATTAAAGCTTGGCAAGAACGAAAGCAAGAAAGTTTAACACATCCCTACCTAAATGAAAAAATAAATTGGGGTCTTGTACCACATGCTCAAGCAATCTTACTTGCTCGATATCTACGAGGTGATTTAGAAGAATATCCACCTTTTTTATGGAAGTGAGGTTTTGATATGCTAGTATTAGTCACGTACGATGTCGTCACGAAAACGGCTGCTGGTCAAAAGCGACTACGAAAAGTAGCAAAAATCTGTGAAAATTATGGGCTACGTGTCCAAAATTCCGTTTTTGAATGTGTTGTCGATGCTACGCAATTTAAACAACTTCAACTTGCTCTTCAAGATAGTATTGATGAAAAAGAGGATAGCTTGAGGTTTTATCAGCTAGGCAACAACTATAAATCCAAAGTCATCCACGTCGGTGCTAAAGAAACATTCAATGTAGAAGATACGATAATTTTATAAACAACATTCGGTGCGGATGCAAAGCACACATAAAATCCCTAAAAGATTCGCACCGATTATTGCCAAGATTTCATTGGGGAAATATAGTTAATTGGGTAAAAAGTAAAGATAAAAATAAATTAATTGGTAAAATTATATTGAAAATGATCTCTATTAGTATAATTTTGCAGTCACTCTCTGTATAGAGAGTGTGGATTGAAATATACGGACGCTGCATACAACAACGTTAAATCAAGTCACTCTCTGTATAGAGAGTGTGGATTGAAATTGACGCAGAATTAGCGGATTGGATATAGACGTCCGTCACTCTCTGTATAGAGAGTGTGGATTGAAATTACGAATCTGAATTAGATGGTATTCAAGTCGACTGTCACTCTCTGTATAGAGAGTGTGGATTGAAATCATGTCGGGTATACACGTACAGCACCAACACCCGCGTCACTCTCTGTATAGAGAGTGTGGATTGAAATGACTTTATCCGGAGTATCTACGCCCATAATACCGTCACTCTCTGTATAGAGAGTGTGGATTGAAATTTTTACAACCGTCTTTGTTGTATCTCAATACCCGTCACTCTCTGTATAGAGAGTGTGGATTGAAATCGATATGATGATGATATATTTACGCTTACGATAGTCACTCTCTGTATAGAGAGTGTGGATTGAAATCGCAAGCTGCAGAATGTAAACGTAAATCTGACGAGAGTCACTCTCTGTATAGAGAGTGTGGATTGAAATCGGAATCTCACCGTTGTATACTAATTCGGCTTGCCGCGCGTCACTCTCTGTATAGAGAGTGTGGATTGAAATGCAAATCCTACGTCGCCTACTACTATTCTGCCTAGTCACTCTCTGTATAGAGAGTGTGGATTGAAATTTTTGTGAATGGAGAAGCTGAAACTGAAAATACGTCACTCTCTGTATAGAGAGTGTGGATTGAAATTAAAACTGTTGAATCTGTAGCAGATTGAGCCATACGGTCACTCTCTGTATAGAGAGTGTGGATTGAAATTATTCTCGATTATCTTTAATGTAGTTGAATACAGTCACTCTCTGTATAGAGAGTGTGGATTGAAATAGTAGTTGAATCTTTTTCATCAGCTGCATAGGTGTCACTCTCTGTATAGAGAGTGTGGATTGAAATAGAAAGGTCACATATGTATTTGACAAATCGAATCGTCACTCTCTGTATAGAGAGTGTGGATTGAAATTTTTTGGTTTGTATCTTTTAGACTCATGGGGTACGGTCACTCTCTGTATAGAGAGTGTGGATTGAAATTGGGGCAATGAATTTAATGAGTTTGTAAAAGCTGGTCACTCTCTGTATAGAGAGTGTGGATTGAAATAAACTGTATTAGACTACGAAATGTTGTTTGGGATGCTGAGTCACTCTCTGTATAGAGAGTGTGGATTGAAATAAACTCTATATTTCGTTGACAGTTACAGACAAGGTCACTCTCTGTATAGAGAGTGTGGATTGAAATAGCGTAATGTTGAAATTAATCACATAGCGATTGTGTCACTCTCTGTATAGAGAGTGTGGATTGAAATTCCCTCACCATCTTCACCATCTTCGCCGGGAACAGGTCACTCTCTGTATAGAGAGTGTGGATTGAAATCTAAAACAAAATATCGTGTTTTTGTACAGCGAAGTCACTCTCTGTATAGAGAGTGTGGATTGAAATATAGCTTCTTGAGCTTTAGCATGACGTGTTGTATGTCACTCTCTGTATAGAGAGTGTGGATTGAAATGTGAACGTGATCGTTTCAAAATAATGAAGCGAGTGTCACTCTCTGTATAGAGAGTGTGGATTGAAATGATCATGTCCATGATATTTTTTCGCTCATAATGCGTCACTCTCTGTATAGAGAGTGTGGATTGAAATACAAGTATCACTATTTTTACAAACTATGTCGGCTGTGGTCACTCTCTGTATAGAGAGTGTGGATTGAAATCGAAACGCAAAAAGAGGAAGGTATCCCCTTCCCGTCACTCTCTGTATAGAGAGTGTGGATTGAAATATTGCCCTGGGATTTTGTTGCTATGGTCAAACTCGTCACTCTCTGTATAGAGAGTGTGGATTGAAATATATCGATTATTGCATTTTAAACATCTGAAACGCGTCACTCTCTGCATAGAGATTATGCTTAAAAAAGGCAGTTCATTAAAATCTAAAACCCCGATACCAACCAAAAAAACGAACAGCGTACCCTTAACCGCTGTTCATTTTTATTGCCTAAAACCATGCCACTTTCATGAAACCGTCAAACATTCCAAATAAACGTCTGCATATTCCAGCAATTTTACACAAAATTGAATAAGCACAAGCATGTTCGGTATATAAATAGGGTACGAACATTTTTTGGTTAGGAGTGTGTAAATGGCTGTACTTGTGGTGAAGAGGAGTATTATGCATCGTTATCAAAGTATTGGGCAGGCGATTGAAGAGGCGGCGCCTGGGGATATGATTGAAATTCGGGATGGGATTTATGAGGAAAGCTTGGATATTGCCAAGAGGCTGACGTTGTATGGGGTTGGCAATGTGACCATCAAGGGTGGCGTTTTTATTCGTTATCAAACACATGTGGCGATGCGTAATTTACGGTTTCGGCAAGGTCAGGGGCTGTATGTGAAAGGTGATTTACAGCTAGAGAATTGTGTCATTGAGGAGCAATTGATTCGAACGCAGATGATGGTGAGCTATGGTAGTTTGCTGATGAAAAATTGTGCAGTGCTTGCGACACCGTTGAATCATTTTGGTTTGCGAGTGGCGAATGGGTCCAGTGTTATTCTAGTCGATACAACATTTGAGCATCATGTGAAGGCGCAGATTATTGCTCAAAACTGTGAGCTGAGCTTGACGAATTGTATGCTGCTGGAAGGGAAGAAGCATGGTGTTTTTGCGATTCGTCATGTCAAGCTGACAATGGAGGACTGTGAAATTCATGGGCATGACAAGGCACAAGTAATAGCTGCGTCAAGTGAGATTGCGATGACCAATTGTTTAGTTCATCAAGGGCAAGGGGTAGGTATTCAATTGTTTGACAGCACGACTTTCAGAATGGATGGCTGTGAAATAAAAGAGCATCTCGATACAAATATGGTGGTTCATCGCAGTGAGCTAATGGTAGCTGATTCTATTTTTTCAGATGGTCAAAGTCATGGGTTGTATCTTGGCGAAAAAACGATAGCCAAGTTCTATGATTGCCAAGTTTCTCGGCATGTCAAGGCACAGGTGTTGATAGAAAATAGCAAGGTGGAGCTTCATACATGTCATGTTCGAAATGGTATGGCCGTAGGGCTTACTATTGTAGATGAAGCAGATGTTTCGGTGAACCAATGTAAAATTCAAAACCACCAGCAATTTCATATTATTGTCGATGCTAGTGGCTTAAAGCTACATCAATCAATTATTCAATTTGGGCAATCAGGTGGTGTTTATGGTAACGACCATGCCAAAATCATGATGCATCAGACAACGATTCGAGAGCTGCAAAGCCATCATGTCTATATCAACAATGCCCGATTATTTACACAGTATTGCACGTTTGAACAAATGGAAGGAAACGGAATTACTTGCATTGATGCGATTTTTGAAGTAGCTAATAGCTATTTTAAAGATGGGCAAGAAAGCTCTTATGCCATGATCTGGTCAGATCAATCAATGGGCCGTATTGAAAATTGTAGGGTGGATGAGGCAGCTAGACCGTTTGTAGCACTGTCCAATAAATCCTTATTGGAAATGCGCCATACGGATATAGCTGCAGTAAAGGCTCCAGCGGTGATACAGGAAAACAGCCAATTATTTGTGCAAGGGCATGTGCAGTCAGCGACATGGCAGAAGGATACAGCATCAAAGGTTTCTCAAATAGAGGACATGCAAATAGAAATAGTGAAACATGATATTAAAAAAATAATATAAAAGCCGATTATACAAATAAGACAAGTAGTTTCAATTTTGAAATTACTTTTTTTATGGATTCGTATATTGAGGTTTTATGCATGTGGAAAATGGGAAAAAGGAAATGTTTGGGCTATAAATTCATTTTAATTTGTATAAAAAAACTCTATAATTCGACAAAATGCAAGAATATTTTTATAATGGTATAGATGTCTTGTTGCAATTACTGAAATATTTTGAAATATTCCACAGGAAAACTTATACAATCTTTGTATAAGTTATAACAATCATAATAAAGTTTTTTCTTAATGTAAAAAAAATATTAAATAAATGTGGATAATAGATTGATTATTTTCCATGTTTTAACCTATAATTAGTAAAAATGGTTCATTAAACACGATAAATATTCGATAATTATGAAATGGGAATAATGATTTTACAATAATAAATAGAGAGAGTATTGGGGTGATATGAGTATGTTTGGGCTGACAAAAGAAGAAATTATGTTAATGCTAGAGGAGATTGAATTAGCAGAGAAGCAAAAGAATTTGATTGCTGATATCATTCATCTAAACAATATGCGAATCGAACAACAACTCGCATTAATGATCCATTTAATCATAGATGAGCGCGAACGAAATATTTCCAACAATACATATCTAAACTAAAAAAATGTTGAAAAATCACAGGTGCTATTGTTTGCAACGCCTGTGATTTTTTTGTTAGCCATTTTTATAATTTTTTTGTGAAGCAAATGATGCGATTGGCTTCTGTAAAACCGAGCTGAAGATGAACCCTTAGACTTTCTTCATTGTCCCATTCACAGTCACTAGCAAACTCTAGACAGCCCCTAAGCTTTGCCCATTGTTCACATTGCTCCACAAGTTGTCTTGCACAGCCCTGCTGGCGATATTCCTCCATCACGAAAAGGCCTTCTAAATAGCCGACTGGACTCGAGTCGGTGCCTTCTACATAATCCGTTCGCAACTGACATTGGGCAAATCCAACTGCTCTGTCATCGTCATAGGCAAGGAAAATAGCTGCGTTTTCTTCCTTTAGCAGCTGTGTCATCTCTTCTGTAAATTCCTCTAGTGTATGATTGGGCCAGAGCAGTAAGGCTAATGAGGCTGCAGCATGAGCATCCTTCTGTGTTGCTTGTTGAATCATAAAATCTTCCTCCTTTGTAAAAAATGAAACAAATCGTTTTGAAGCACGTACAAACTAGTAAGCGTTTTAAGTTTAAAGATCTATTTTCTATTTTAACATTCGTACTTGAAGGGGGGAATCCAATCATGTCACTCTTACAAACATTAATTGAACAAGCGAAAAAGCCAAATGGATGGATTGGCTCAACGATGCTACGGATCATGAATTTCGCCCATCGTGGTATGAATGCATGGTTCATCAGGCAAGGAGCTATCAATGATGGTGATCGTGTGTTAGACATCGGTTGTGGTGGTGGGAAAACGCTCCAAATTTTATCCAAATTGAATCCAAATGGTATAATCTATGGGATAGATTTTTCCGCACAGGCAGTGAAGGAATCGATCAAATTGAATGAAGCAAGTGTTACCAGTGGTAGTGTCATTGTGAAAGAGGCAAGCGTTTCAAATATTCCATACGATGATCAGTTTTTTGATGCAATTACAGCCTTTCAAACGCATTATTTTTGGCCATCCTTGGAGCAAGATGTAGCGGAGGTTTGGCGAGTTCTGAAAAACGGGGGGAAATTTATTATCATAGCAGAGCTCTACAAAATGAACTATCATATGAAAGCCTATCAAACACCTGAGGCGACGAAGCAATTATTGGAACAAATTGGATTTCAAACCGTGTATGTCACGGAAAAGTCAAGTAAAGGTTGGCTTTGCATTACAGCTATTAAGTAAGGGATACATAAAATGGAGGGTTTAGAAATGAAAAGATGTGATTGGGTTAAGCTAGATGAGCCTTTGTATGTGGAATACCATGACAAGGAGTGGGGTGTACCGGTCTATGATGATCAGCATTTATTCGAGATGCTTTGCTTGGAGGGGGCACAGGCTGGCTTGAGCTGGTGGACGATTCTCCAAAAGCGTGAAGGCTATCGTGAGGCATTTGATCAATTCGATGTGGAAAAAATTATCCATTATACAGCGGACAAGCTAGAGGAATTAAAGCAAGACACACGGATTGTACGCAATAAATTAAAAATAGCTAGCGTGGTGACAAATGCTAAAGCATATCTCCAAATACAGGAAAAGCATGGCTCATTCTCACATTATCTTTGGAGCTTTGTAGATCATAAACCACTTATTAATGAGTGGGCTTCCATTAAAGAGGTGCCTGTGACGACGGAAATTAGTGATCGTATGAGCAAGCAATTGAAGAAGGATGGCTTTAAATTTATTGGTAGTACCATTTGCTATTCCTTTATGCAGGCAGTGGGGATGGTAAACGATCATACAACGGATTGCTGCTGTCGCCAGAAGGAGCTAGCAGATGGCAATTGAACAAATACGGGCTCAACTAACTAAGCAGGCCACAATTTTTCAAACAGGTGGTATTCGACCCACACATGATTTATTGGAAAGCTGGATTGGCTATGTCGGCTGGTCCTTACCAGAGGAGCAGCCACCGTCTGGCTATCAGCCGCTCGCTACGTTCTTTCTTCAAGGCCTATCCTATGTACCGATGGCATTACAGCCTTTTCAATTAATCACAGTCTTTGTCGATGAACGTCTATTGGATCACCTCATGGAGGATGATCTTAGTTCTTATTTTGAGATTAGAACGTACACCACTTTGGAAGGCTTAGTAAAGCGTGAATGGCAGCATGAGCAAATGCGCGCGTTTCCACTCATACCCCAGCATATCTCGAATGACTATCCAACATGGGATGGGGGCGGTATTCCAGCTCAATTGGAGGAAGAGATTTTGATGCTGGAGCATGAAGAGCAAATCGAATATTTTGAGGATATCGTTGAAGACCTTTTTCCGCTCCATAAAATCGGTGGCTATCCAAGCTTTTGTCAAAGTGGCGTTGATTTTGGGGACGATGCACCATTTGTCTTCCAAATTGCCTCGGATGCAAAAGCGCGTTTGAACATTGTAGATCATGGCAATTTTTATTTTTTCTACAATCTAACAACACAGACGTGGCACGTTTATTGTGATTTCTACTAAAGGTAGGAGGGCTTGTCTCTATCATCAATTGTTTGAATAATTAAGCGGTAAATCAAATATAAGCCGAGATATGCCCCTGTAATCAGAAATATAGGGTTTAAGAAAACGGCATGAATCGTTGTCATAAAGACCGCATCCTCAAGAATAATGTTCGTTATAGATGTAGCGGCAATCGTGCTAAACAGGATCGCAGCAATGACGCCTAGTATGTTGAAAAGAAGGCGAAAGCTAGCCCATTTGTGCTGAAGATACACCATAAGGCTGGGGATGCCGATCGTGGCAGCCAGCATGAAAACTGTCATAACATCACATCCTTTCTTTCAGATTGCCCTTGTCCGTACATGAATAAACATAGAAAACGATAGGAGGGAAACCTATTGCGATGGCAAGAAGGAGCGTTAAAAAGAACAAGGAAGGTGAAAAAAGTGGAGCATAAAACGGTAGTCAAAAATGGCATTGGTTTTGGATCGGTTTTAGCGATTACGATTTCATGGAGTGTGCATCACTCCATCATTTGGGCAATCATCCATGGCTGTTTTAGCTGGCTGTATGTTATTTACTACGCCATCATGCGCTAAGCTTGTAGGTCAGTCTATCAACTAAGATGTTGTTTGAATAAAAATAACATTGGGTACATAAAAACAAAGCGTTCATAATTTTTAATGAGCAAGCATAAATAACAAAGTGCTCTTTTTTCAAAGTACGAATTGTATGAACGTAGAAGAAAGGTTGATAGAATGACACATCAAGTAACGGCTTTAAGTAATGTAAATGGTAATGCTACAGGAGTGGAAAGTATATTACAAAATGTAGCATTTATTTTATCGACGTTTACGATTCCTTGTCCGCTTCGAGAATATGTGACAAGGTCTGATATTCGTAAACCCTTCCAACGTATGAAGAAAATAAACACAAAACGCCTCATTGAATGTATCCAACGTTTTGAGCCACGAGCTGTCGTAGTGGATGTTGATTATCTTGGCGATGTGAATATAGGGAAATTAGAGCCCATTGTCAAAGTCATTGTCAATGAATAATGGAAAAAATATAAATTCTGCCAGGGATATTCACAAACCTGGCAGAAGATCAAATGTGCTTATAATGGTAGGTTTTATGGTATATGAATTGGTGTCAAATAGGATAGTGGAACATTTACGCCCTTCTAATGGCAATAATTTGCTGGCAATCAATGATAAGTGGTGTTGCTGCTGCATCTACCTCTAAGAATGTAGCACAGCAAGTTTTAGGATCTAAGCTGATGAAGAAAATTCCTGCAAAGCTACCGCCACCTGCTAAAATAACATCTACCAAAGTGCCAGGAGATAAGCATCTTAATAGATGACAAATACAGCCTTTACACTTGTGATCCTTGGAATAATCCATCTCGTAGTGGCACTCTTCCTCCTCTTTTTTGCAAGAGCAAGAATCCTCCTTTTCCCATTTACAATGGTCATCCTTATGCTTGCATTTACATTGCTCATGTTTATGTTCCCATTGACAATGTTCATGCTCATGCTCATGCTTGTGTTTGCATTTGCAACCCTCTTGTTTGTGCTCACATTTTTTTTCTAAATGACAATAGCATTTTACATATTGTTCACAGCACTTTTCTTTTTTATGATTCCAATTCATATATTGACTAAATCTACTATCTTGCATCTTTTAATCTCCCTTTTTGTTAGTTTTTTAGTAATGGTAGCGCTAACCTTTACATTTCTAATCTATGAAGCCACAAACAAAACTTCTTGGTAATTTGCCCTCTGTACAAGAAGAAAATTATTTTTTTAAAATTAAATAGAGAAATAGCCATACATAGCTGTGAGAATAATAACAGTTTCAGGGCAATAGATTGCTAGACTTCCGCCTGTAAATTTCATGGAGAAATGGAGCGAGTGTATGAAAAGCGTCCTGCAATTCTTCTTTTTATTCATGTGCTTACTGGTTGTGATTTCATTGTGGATGGTACAAAGGGAGCCTTCAGCTATAGCCCCGAGCACCGAAAGAGCGACGCCCTATGCAGAGGAGCTTGGCGAAAAATTACAAGCTACGAATTTTACAAAACAAGTGTTACAGGCCATACGGGCGGCAGGCTACTCGCCTGATAGTACAGTCGGTTATCTAATAGACTCTCCAGCGCACCAGGTCATCACTATTCAATTACACGATGGGGAAGAAATTGATGTAAGTACAGAAAGTGAAATTCAATCGATTATCGATGAGCTAGCCGAAAAGAATAATTTGCATTTATTTATGGTCAATGTTCAGCTACTAGAGCATGAATAGTGAAGGAGAGGCACCGTGATCGGTGTCTTTTTTTCATATAAAGGGAATTGTAATATAATGATAAAAGAGGTGAGAGAAATGAAAATATTAATATTAGGCGCAAGTGGACGTGTCGGCAGCCATTTGGTAGAACGAGCAATAAAGGATCAGCATGAGGTCACGCTATTGGTCCGTAATCCTGATAAATTACCGCAACAGCATCAACAGCTGTGTGTAATGAAAGGCGATGTGTTAAACAAGCAAGATGTCGAGCAAGCAATGCATCATGTGGATGTGGTGGTGAGTGCATTAAATACAGATGGAGGCACTACATTATCGGCTAGCTTACCATTGATTCTTGAAGCGATGACAAAGCATCAGGTGACAAGAATCATTACGATTGGAACAGCAGGGATCTTACAAAGTCGTGTAACACCGACTCTTCTTCGCTACCAATCGACTGAATCGAAACGAAAATCGACCTTTGCTGCACAGGAGCACCAACGTGTATTCGAACAATTACAGCAATCTGCTATGGATTGGACGATTGTTTGTCCTACCTATTTACCAGACGGGGCTTGGACAGGAAACTACCGCGTTGAACGCAACTTCTTGCCAGAGGGAGGCAGCCAAATTTCCGTAGCGGATACAGCAGATTTTGCCTACCAACAAATCTTCAGTGAGGAATTTTTGAGAACACGCGTCGGACTTGCCTACTAGAAAAGGGGAGATACGGTGAAATATATTCATGCCATCATCGGGATGGTGATCATTGTCGTAGGATATGCCTTTCTCAGTACAACCATAGAGGAGGCGCCTGTTAGAAATGTGATGCTGAAAGTCTATGGAGGTATCATTGTTTTCATCGGATCATTCTACCTCAAAAAAATTGCGAAATTTGGTAAGCAATAATCACTTTTACACAAGGATAGTCTAAATGGACTTATCGTTTTAACCTTTTTTTACCCTAAATCGTCCAAATGATAGCTATTTTAGTGAAAAAATATACTGTTATTTTCCTTTTTATAGAAGGTTTGCTATACTTTATGTCGAATATATCTATTGAAGAGGTGATTGTATGGACAAGGAGATATCAAATAACTATCAATATCCTAAACACCTAACAAGCCTTGATGGAATCGAAACGACAGAATTATATGTCATCAAGATAACAAAGGAACAAGTGGATAGGTTGATTGAGGATATCGATCAAACATTAAAGACGTCGACATGACGTCTTTTTTCATGCCAAAAAAGGCCATCTTCCAAGGGAAAGTGGCCTCAAAACAGGAGAGCTGTGGAAAGGCTAGCTAACAACACTACTATTTATATGTAAAAGTAGTGTTGTTAGCTAGCCATTTGCCTGAAAGATAGATGAAATTTACTCGATCTTCTAGCATGACATTTACCGCAGGTCACCATCCATATATGTACTACCTCAGTTCTTCTGACATGAAAAGGAGTAATTCAAAGCCAAATAATCGCGTATGATAGTGGGCTGTCCGCCATTTTCGAGACATAGCTTACTGGCAATTTTAATTTCCTTCTGATTATAGTGAGATTGTGCCCCAATCAAAAATATGCCTGACAGTATCAATAATGTCCCGATGCCCAACACATATTTTATAACCCTTTTCACTTGTCTTACCTCCATTTCGATACATCTACCCTATTGTCTAACATATGTTGGAGCATGAAAGCATTATGTTTAATTGACAACTTGTATACGTTTGTATACAATGTATTTAAATTAATGTATACAAACGTATACAAAAGGAGTGTTTTTGAAATGAGAGGATCTGGATTTAGAGAGCATATGAGAGAGGGACACCACCGTGGAGGACGCCACAGAGGCATGGAAGGCGCACCACAGCGAGGAGCGAAAACGTTCCGCCGCGGCAAAGCGATTTCATTTTTAGAGATGCTGCATGTGAAGCGAGCTACCATTAAACAGCAATTAGAACAGCCAGAGTTTCAATCCATTCAGCAAATTTTAGTAGGTGAATTAAAAGCCATCGATATGGTTATTCAAGAATTTAGTCAGTTGTTTGATATTCAAGAAGATGAAACCAACGACAGTCTACAAGAGGAAGATAACGCACATGAAACAAATAAATAACTATATGGATGAGGTATTTTATCAGTATGATGCCACATTAGAGGATGTCCTGTCCTCTATTGCCGAAAATGGTATGCCTGCTATTTCTGTGTCTCGATCATCAGGAAAGCTGTTGACGATGCTTGCGTCGATGACTGGGGCTAAGGCTATTTTAGAAATTGGCGCTCTTGGCGGCTATAGTGGTATTTGTCTGGCGAGAGGAATGGAAAAGAAGGGCACATTGACGTCCCTGGAGTTAGAGGAAAAATATGCACAACTGGCTGCCAACAATCTTGCGAAGGCAGGCTTTGCCGAGCAAGTTACGTATATGACAGGTCCTGCATTGGAAAGCCTTGAAAAGCTTGTAGCAGAAGGACAGCGTTTTGATTTCTTCTTCATTGATGCAGATAAGGATAACTATGAAAATTATTTAGCCTATTGTATTCAGCTAGCAAGCCCTGGTGCATTCATTGTGACAGATAATGTCCTAGCGGGAGGCAGTGTAGCAGACCCCAAGGCAGCACCCAAGCGTTATACAGCCATCATGAAAAAATTCAATGTTACAGTGGCTAATCATCCCCAACTGGAATCGGTTCTTTTACCAATTGGGGATGGCATGACGGTTTCAAAAGTTAAAAAATAATGCATATCAGACAATAACGATTAATGGTAAAATATTGTTAGCAAACGATAAGGGAGAGATGCTTTTGAAGCAAGCACTAGTGATCATTGATGCACAGCAAGAATTAATCGAGGGGAATCAGGATGAACAAGCCGTCTATCGCAAGGATGAATTGCTTAAAACAATCAATGCCGTTATTCAAAAAGCTACTGAGGCAGAGGCACATATTATCTTTGTGCGTGATCGGGATGTAGCTGGTGGAGAAGGGAAAGGCTTTCAGGTACATCAAGCGATCCAAGGACCTACTACCGCTGTTTATTTTGATAAACTGGCTACGAACGCTTTTTATAAGACAGGCTTACTCGATTATTTACAGGCCAATGAGGTAGAGCATTTGGTGATGATGGGCTGCAAAACCGAGCATTGCGTGGATACAGCAGTTAGAGCAGCAACTATTCAGGGCTTTGATGTCACATTGGTGGGAGATGGCCATTCAACAAATGGTTCCCAATACTTATCACCAGAAGATACAGTTGCACACCATAACGACATCCTGCATGGCCATTATAATGTGGATCATTTCTCACTTGTGCGAAACGCCGATGAAGCATTATTTGAACCAACACATCATAGTTATCGCTAATTATAAAATGACCAAGAATCTAGGTTCTTGGTCATTTTTACATATAGAAATGATTGAGCATCCAACCTATAACCGTACTTACGATACCAACTCCTATCAAGACTAGCCCATGGGTTGGTGCTTGATAATCCTTTTTAAGTACGATGCCCATGCAGATCGCCATCAGCCCACAAAATGCTTGGAATAGGAGAAGGGCAGCTACCACATTGACCCAACCGATGATTAAAAGTAATCGCTTACTATTGACCATTTATTTTATTGTCCTCCTTCATCTTTTCTTTGAAAATAAAGTATCATACCTAACACGCCTAGTAGTAGGGTTGAAAAAATAATAGACATTATCGCTTGATAGACAATGGCAGTTATAGCCAAAAACAGTAAAATAATCAGTATGATGAGTCGCAGTAGGAATTTTGTTTTTTTACTAATAGCGAAAAAGTCCTGTAGAATAATGAGTAAAAAGCTCACCCCAAATAGGAGAGCATATTCAAGAATGATGAGAGGATGCACATTCTGTACACCCTCACCTTGTAAGTATTTTAAAATAATTATAGGAAGGAGTATGTATTTTAAATACTTGTACCACTGGAAAAGACGATCCATGTTGCTGCCTCCAGCTCAATAGACTATTTTTACAAATATTGTAACGGAAATTATGATGCGACACAATGATCTTTTATTTTCATAGGGCCACTGTGCGAGCAGTGACCCTAAGTATCAAGTCAGGAGGTGTAAGGCTAAAATTAGCTTTACACTATTATATGTATGTGAAAGTAGCTTCAAAAACTAGTTATCTGCCTGTTCGATAGATTATTTTTTGGAAGGCGACTAAATGGGGCACCAATTGTCGGATGGAGGGCTACTATTCCTGCTAAAGTAAAGATAAGGAAGGTGATAGAAGTGGATTCTTTAACAAGGTTGAATGAGGCGATTGCATATATCGAGGCCAATCTAACGGAGGAAATTGATGTGCAAGAGGCTGCGAGATTAGCTTATTGCTCGGAATATCATTTTAAACGTATGTTTTCCTTTCTAGCAGGCATCCCGCTGTCCGAGTATATTCGTCGCAGGCGTCTGACGCTTGCTGCACTGGAACTATCAGATTCATCTATGAGAATTCTCGATATCGCGATTCGTTATGGCTATCGCTCTGCAGATGCATTTACAAGAGCCTTTCAGCAAATGCATGGCATCACACCATCAGAGGCGAGGCAAAATGGTCAGCACCTAAAAGCTTTTCCACGAATGACCTTCCAACTTACCATACAAGGAGGTTGTGAAATGAATTACCGACTCGAACAAAAAGAAGCGTTTCACATCGTTGGTCTTATGAAAAGAGTACCCATCGTTTTTCAAGGAGAAAATCAAGCGATAACTGAAATGGCACGTTCATTAACAATGGAGGATATTGGGCACCTAAAAAAGCTATCGAATGTAGAACCAACAGGAATCATCCAAGCCTCCACTCACTTTTCCGAGGGCAGAATGGAGGAAAAGGGCGAGCTTGATCATTATATCGGCGTAGCCACAACCGAAACGTCTCCCCATTTTTCACAGCTGGATGTACCCGCTTGTACATGGGCTGTCTTTGAAGCTGTTGGACCATTCCCCCAAACACTGCAGGAAACATGGGCGCGCATTTATGCGGAGTGGTTCCCATCATCTGGCTATGAACAGGTTGCTGGTCCAGAAATTGTGCGCCATTCAAGCACGGATTTTTCCTCACCAACCTTTACAAGTGAAATCTGGATACCGCTTCAGAAAAAGAAGCCTCTTGCGTAATGCGAGAGGCTTTACTGTATTTTCGTTCCATTGGGTAGCTGCTGATCGGGCGTTAACAGAATTACATCGCCCTCCACAGGTACACCCCCAATGACTAGTACCTCTGACTTAAAACCCGCAACGCGACGTGGTGGGAAATTAACAATCGCCACTACTTGCTTCCCAATAATGACTTCGGGTGTATAACGCTTCGTAATTTGTGCGGAAGACTGTTTAATGCCCAGCTCTTCACCAAAATCAATTTTCATTTTAATCGCAGGAACCCGAGCCTTTGGTAGTTCCTCCGCCTCTAGTACCGTGCCGATTCGTATATCAAGTGCTATAAAATCTTCTATTGTCGCCATCACTGTACTCCTTAAGCTTTTATGACAATGTTAGCATTTAATAGAAAAAAATACAAAAAAAGAAGAGCACATTGCGTGCCCTTCTCTTGTTAACGACGATGCTCTACCAGGTCAATCGCGCCTAACACAATGTGCGCTAAGCCAAAGCCAAAAATCGTATTGGCCACCATTTTGTTAGAACCATGTTTTTGCTTCATTGCATAGCCTGCCGCCGTAACAGCTGACCCGAGTATAGTGGGGATTAAACCTTCACGAATTCCATTCATAAATTGATCCCTCCGTCGTATGATTCGGCGTGAGTTTCACACCATACTTACTATGAACGTTTGGCGAGGATACTATACTAGGCATCAACCGTATCAATCATAAAAGCGGTGATCTCTGTTTGATCTGCATTTGTATAGGCCTTACAAAAAAGAACCACAGCACTTTCTTCATCATCAAACCATAAATAGCGAATTTCTGTTATAAAGCAATTTTGGTCATCCATTTCATACACATCAATATCTACGGAAGCTTCATCCAGTGGCCATGTTAAGGTACCTTGCAAGGCGAAAACCTCCTGCAGAAAAATAGCAGTGTCCTCTGTTAATATCTTCTCTTGTTGAAGTTTCTCATATCTATTATGTACCAAATCATCTAAGGTCATTTTCGTTAATGCTCTTATCTTGTCTTTCATTTGCATAGCCTCCCTCCACCTAGTTATTTTACTGGAAAAGGAAAAATTTTGTATAGGTAAATAGGGGTTTATTGAAACGAAAAAGAGCCGTTAGCCGTATAATAAACTAAGGGGGGCTGAAAATGAAGTATATAGGCATTGGCACCATATTGTCCATTCTAGGTGTTATAGGCTCCATTCTCATATGGGGTAAAGAGGAAGCCCATTTGATTTCAGGGCTACTCGGTGGAATTTTCCTCATTTCTGCCATGTTAATGTCAGGAGCCATGGCAAGCGGCGATAGAATGCGCGCCAATTTCGCAACAGAAACAAATGAAGACAGAAACGAACGCAATCTCCTCATGAATAACGCGTTACTATTAGCAATACCAAATATTATTGTAGCAATCTTTGCGTATTATCTATGAAGCTAATAGCAGCCATCAATCAGAATAAGCGATGTATCCGTCAGGTATAGCATTCTATCCATCGATTTGAAAGAGCAATCCAATCTAAGCGTTTCTATCCATCAAAATGAGCGATGTATCCGCCAGATTAGACATTGTATCCGTCAAAATAAGCATTCTATCCATCGATTTGAAAGAGCAATCCGATCTAAGCGTTTCTAACCATCAAAATGAGCGATGTATCCGTCAGATTAGATATTTTATCCGTCAAAATAAGCATTCTATCCATCGATTTGAAAGAGCAATCCAATTTAAGCATTTCTATCCATCAAAAGAAGCGATGTATCCGTCAGATTAGACATTGTATCCGTCAAAATAAGCATTCTATCCATCGATTTGAAAGAGCAATCCGATCTAAGCGGTTCTATCCATCAAAAGAAGCGATGTATCCGTCAGATTAGATATTGTATCCGTCAAAATTAGCATTCTATCCATCGATTTGAAAGAGCAATCCAAGCTAAGCGTTTCTATCCATCAAAATAAGCAATGTATCCGTCAGATTAGATATTGTATCCGTCAAAATTAGCATTCTATCCATCGATTTGAAAGAGCAATCCAATCTAAGCGTTTCTATCCATCATCCACCACATTTTACAGGCTATCCACCAAGCGTTACATATAAAAATCATAAAATGTGTCACATCTACCCTAGGTGTGGCTTTTTTTGTTGCATTTAATAGAAGGGAGTACATTTGCAATAGAGAGGTGGTACTATGCAATTAACAGATGGTACACAGATATTTGACACGGATATCATTGATGAGGCTGCTAAAAAGAGGGAGCGTGATGAGCAGGAGCGGGAGATGCTCAACGCCTTTGCCCGCTATGCTTACCTACGATATAAGCAAATACGAGACAAAGTAAATCCACGGAAATGCAAATATATGTATATTCATCAGGTACGCCAGCAATTAGCATTGCCTGCTAGACTACAACGTGTTTGCAAGCTGTTAGCGATGACAGAAGAAGAAGTTCTCTACATTGTAGAATTTGTGCGGAAGTACTTGAAATACGTTAAATAAGCCTCATCTTCATAGATGGGGTTTTTTTACATAACTTCTAGGGAGAATTGTTTCTCAACACCCGCTCCATATAGTATGATGAACGTGTATAAAGGAGTGAGCATAGTTGAGATTGATTAAATTTTTAGTGGTAATTGTTATATTCGTTGGTGTAGTAGGGTATGGTGTGCTACATTTCGGCACAAAATTTGCCTCTGAAAAAATTGTAGATACCTTGTCGACAGAATTGGAAAATAGCGGACAAAAGGAAGAAATCAAAAATACCATTGAAAATGACCCACAATTAAAAGCCTATATGGAAGAGGCGAAAACGGTCGATAGCAGTACATTACCGTTTACGACAAAAGAAGAGGCAACGAAAGTCTTAATTCAAAAAGTGGGCATTACCGATTTGAACGACATGCGTGTGAAATTGCAGGATGGCTCGATGACGCAGGAAGAAGCTCTGCAAATGGTGGAGGGCAAATTATCTGATGAAGAGATTGCAGCTTTAAAAGTCATCGTCTATAAAGAGCTTTATAAATAAAACAGCAGAAGCAATTGTTCGCTTCTGCTTGCATTACCCATTACAGATCATGATTATATTTCCATCTAAATATTGTAGGAATTCGCTAAAAAATTCTTTTCACCTGCTGAAAAGGGCATGCTTCATGGCATGTTCTTTTTTTTCTTTTTATGTCCCTTTTTTAAAAATTTTCTTTATATAGTTAGAAAGGACATTAGATGGAAAGAGGGATCATCATGATTTATCGAGTAGCCAAAAAGGAGAATTTTGTTGTTTTGGATAAAGCATTTTTAAATGATGAGCAATTAAGCTGGAAAGCAAAGGGGCTGCTTGCCTATATGCTGTCTTTACCAGATGATTGGTCATTTAGTCTTGCAGATTTAGCAATACGTAGTAAATGTGGACGGGAAGCGACAGCCAAAATTTTGGACGAACTCATAGAGGCGGGCTATCTTCAAAAAGTGCAGGAACGAGGAAAAGACGGCAAATTCGGTAGGGTAGAATTTTTCGTCTATGAAGCATCAAAACGTGCTGCTATACCGTCAACGGGAAATTCGTCAACGGTCGTACCATCGACGGAAAAGCCCACACTACTAAATAATAATTTACTAAATAATCAATTACTAAAAGATAATGATGATAAGGAGTCTACTAGCACTGCCTACCACTTTTATGCACAACAAGGCTTTGGCACGCTAACAGCCTACATTGCTAGTAAAATTCGTCATTGGCTCACTATTTTCTCAGAGGACATGGTCATCTATGCGATGAAGCTAGCGGTGGAGCATAATGTTTTACGCTGGCGGTATGTAGAGAGCATCTTACAAAATTGGTGCGATCAGAACATAAAGAGTTTTGCAGATATTGCTATCGAGCAGCAGCGTTTTCAAGCCCGCAAGCAGCAAGCGTCACCACCTTCTAAAGCCAGACGACTGGAAATCATTCCGAAGTGGTTGCAGCAGCGTGGTGAGGAGGAACCAAAATCTCAGCCAACAATTGATTTTGCAGCAGAGCGGCAAAAAATATTAGCCCTCTTACGGAGTGAATAAATTCTTCGCATACCATGATGGTTTAATCGATGAAAAGTCATCATGATCCAGTAAAATCATGTGAATTCTTTCCAACGCATCGTCAAAGGAGCGTGGATCATAGTGACGAGTCCAAACAATGGTTGAAAAGACAGTCATGGCTGCATAGAGAGCATATAACCGCCAAAACAGATCGTCTGGTGCAGATGAAAAATAGCCATCAATCTGCCCAATACAAAAGGGGATACTTTGTCGTCTACTAAACAAGGCAAGATTATAAAAGTCATGATAAGGATCACCCACATCATAGCCATTAAAATCAATCACCCCATTGTAAGTATGTCCCTTACAAATAATGTGACCGAGATGGAAATCATCATGAAGCAGGGTGATGGGGCGTTGCTTTAACAGTGGTAAGTTTGCATGAATAAAGCGCAATAGTTTAGCCTCTTGTGGCAGTTGATAGGCATCTTGTTGGTATGCCTTCAAATAGGTAGAAAACTTTTTGAGCTGCGTTGTCTCCCAATGAATTTTTTGTGGAGGGCTCACTTGATGTATTTTTCTCAATTCCTTTCCCGCCGCAAGACCGAGGTGGTATTGCTCAGAGTCAGAATGTTCCTGAATGATTTCATCGGCAGGCGAGCCTTCTAAAAAGCTAACGACCATTGCGGAGACGTTGGCTTCCTGAAACAAGTTATAGTCAACTGCTTTATGTGTTCTTACACCCTGCTTTGCTAACTCTTGGAGCAAGGAAAACTCTACTGCACGTTTGTCATGATGTGCTAGATCTGACAGGCGCACCAAATAGCGCGTTTCACCAACTGTTACGACATACTTGCTATCAGGTGAATAGCCTTTGTTAATTTTCACTAGCTGTGTAAAGCCATGTAAGCTTGGTAATTGACGAATAATCTCTAGTGCCTGCACACTTTCTTTCCTCGCTTTCAATATTTTAGAAGATCTAAAATACTATAGGTAACAATACTTTGTCAATGCTTGGAATCGAGAAAAGAGGTTATAAAATCATAATGAAAAAATAGTAAAAGAGCACAACTAACTAGAAAACACTTTTGTGTGAGCATTTACTAATAGTAAGTGGATGTCTTTGTGACATTCACACTTCATAGCTTCGAGGAAAGAGAGGTGAAACGATCGCAGTAGCCTTAAGCACGAACAGAAGCTGATAAGCCTCGAAAGGAACCTCAAATCATCTGTTGTTTACCCTAAAAAAACCTAAAGAAGAAAAGAATAACATAGCGTCAATCGCTAAAAAATAATAGGAAAGGACGGTGCAACATGAGTTATGTTATTGAAAAACAGATCATGTCAGGGCTACCAAATCAGGAACTCACGGCAGTAAAATACGTTGTAGCGCATGAATCAGGTAATGGCAGCAATACAGGTCCAAATGCATTGGAAAACGAAATTGCCTACATGAATCGAAATAAAGCCAATGCCTTTGTCTCTCACTGGGTAGGCGGTGGCGGAAGAATCGTACAAGTAGCCCCAGTCAATCGCGTGCAATATGGCTGTGGACCAAAGGGAAATCCGTATAGCTATGCCCAGGTGGAATTGGCAAGGACGGCTGATAAGGAACAATTTAAAAAGGACTATGCGGCTTATATTTGGCTGTTACGTAAGCTTGCTCTAGAGGCAGGGATTCCCGCTGTTTTAGATGGTAGCGGCAACGGCATTAAGTCACATCGATGGATTGCGGAAAATCTAGGAGGCACTTCGCACAAAGATCCTTTTGACTATTTAAAAAGTATGGGGATTACAGAAGCACAGTTCCAGCAAGATATTAAAAATGCGCTTGAGGAGGGATTAACAGTGTCACAATATAATGAGCTAAAACAAGAAATAGAGACGTTGAAAAGCTTACTAGCTGAAAAAGCTAGTTTACAAACAAGCAGAGAAGTGGGAGCAGCCCATAAAGAGGCTTGGGAGTGGGCTATTAGCGAAGGCATTATCCGAGGCGATGGAAGTAAAAACATGAATCCAGCAGGCGCCTTAACAAGAGAGCAAATGGCGACTATGCTGAAACGCTATTACGACAAATTTATAGCCAACTAATTGTGCAGGATAAAGCTCCTATGTCATCATGAGCTTTATCCTTTTTCGTTGAATAAAGGTTTTTTCAAACTTTTGTCGAATGTAGTAGAAGAGAGGAGGGGTTTTTGATGTTGACCAAAATAAGAAAAGTAAAGTTTGAACAAGAAAGAAAAAATCCATTATACCAGGTGGTGATGGAATGTCCAGATGGTAAGCAACTCTATGTAAAATTTGATTATACGTATAAAACAAAAAATTTCTGGCCATTAGAAGTAAATTATAATAAAAAGAACTATGGCGCTAAACTAGCATGGTATACAAATGAAGTCGAGAATATGACCGTGGCTTTATTTCTAGAAACGATTGCTGGTAAAATCAACAAGAAGTATGATTTTAACTTTAAGTAACAATAAAAAAAGCAGCACCTTGTAGGAGCATACTGCTTAAGGCTTGTCCATTATTTAGTTGAGATATAAACAACAAGTGCTGCCTCATCAAATGTTACATTTGCGCCAAGTGCTTGACTGACAAAGCGTAAAGGCACCATTGTTGTACCTTGATATATTTCAGCAGGATGGCTGAGTGTGATCGTTGATGCAGAACCGTTTGTATCAACATAAGCCGTTTTATTCCCCACACCAATCACAATTTTTTTACTGTCCTTTGTTGCCGTTACTTTTTTCGTTGCATTATCATAGCTAACCGTTGCCCCTAGAGATTCAAAAATCGCCTTCATCGGCACTAAGGTTGTGCCATTTTTCATATAAGCGCCAGGCGTATAATTTTGCTTCACGTCATTTAAATAGACAGCAACCTTTGTTAATACAGGTGCTACAGTTGCTTTAGGTGTTGGCGCAGAATAACTTTGACCGCCTGAAGAAGACCCTGCATTATTGCCACCATTGCCATTATGATAATGATAGCCTGAACAAAGCCCTTTAGCCTTTGATTTGTCAGAACAATTGTGACCACCATTGCTATCTAAACGCCCTGGATGTGCGCTCGCAATAGAGGCTGTGGTGAAAAATAATGTAAGCATTGCCATTAATAAAACCAATTTCTTCATATAAATCCTCCTATTCATAAAATATGTAATTATTATACTGTTAAAAAGAGAATTATGACATGTTTTTATAGGAAATTAGTTTTAGCGGATATTTTTGAAACAAAAAAAGGCGCTAACCGTCCAGATTGGTTAGTGCCATTTTGTTATACGGTTAATTGATTTTCGCTTTGGAGATCAATGGCCTTTTGGAGCAGTCGATGCAGAACGGCTGCAAAGGTTGCAATCGTACTGGTTACAAAGATGCTGATGAGTGTCAGCGCAATAATTCCTGTAATATCTTCCTTGCCAGTAAACATCATCATAATTGTTGCAATGCCTAGCACAAGGCCGAGCAAAATAGTGAGAGCACAATTTTTGATCGTTCTCAAAGCCCGTACAGATGATTTAGAGAACGCTTTATGCTGGTCGATGTTCGTTAAGAGGCGATAAGCTTGATACAATGCAGCATAATAGGGAATGCATAAAACATACACATAGATTAAAAAAAGATAGGACAAATAGGACGATTCTGGATGTGCAGCAACATCCCGGCTGGCCATCTCAGGTAGCCAAAACAGACCTAAAGCTAAAACTGGTATACCAAGCAGAATAATGACGCTCTTTAGGAAAATGGTTGACCCCTTTTTATGTTTCATTTAAAAACACCTCACTGGTAGTAGTATATTGATTTTAAAATAAAATTTATCGTTTTTCAATAAAAATATATTATAATTCATTGTTTTTTCGAGTAAAAAAAAGACATCCATCCTTATAGGATCGATGCCTTTAAGTGCGATGATTAACATCTCACATATTTACGCTTAAAGCCAATTCTGCCTCGTTCTACTTCCTTTTGAATCATTTCATACGCATTGAGCTGCGTGCTTTTTTTGTTGTCTCGTTTCATTTCCACAGGACCTATCGCCTGTGCGGTTGCCACTGCTTGTTCGTGGAGCAGCACATAGGAAATAGCTACCGTGTATAAAAAATTATTCATGGCCGATTTTGTGCGTTCGGGTGCATCGTGAATGGTATTTTTCACGATTTCCAGCATTTGAGCTAGCTTACTCTCGGAAAATTCGCTATCCTTGCGATTCCCTAATAGCCAGCAATAGCAGCTCCAGCCCGCAGACATTTTCAATTCCTCACCACTGGCAATCCACGCATCCGCCACTTCCTGAGCAATCGGTGCCTCCGCTAAAGTGACCGCTACTACATAATCCGACAGCATATAAAAATAAGCTGCCTCGATCCATCGATTAAAATCTTCCACAGTCATGGCTTTTGGATCTGCTATGACGCCAGCAAAGTACATGGCATCATAGTTACCGGTAGCATAAAGCTCTTCTGCTAGAGCCTGATCGATTTTAATTTTCTTCGCAATAGGCTTCATTGCACCTGTTGCCACACCGAACAACGGCTCGTGAGCGCCATTTGACATATACATTTTTTTCGTTCGTTCCTTGCCCAGAGCCTCTAGCTCCTGCATCACCAATTCAGCATTCATAGTAGCACTTCCTTTTCTTTAATCAATTGCCTTGAGACAGCTAGTATTATTTACGCCATATAGTGTTTTCGTTCCTTCTAAGTGGTCACTTAAGAACCGATCCACCATTTGAATAAGCTCTTCGACGGAAAAATCAAGTTCTCCCTGTAGCCAGCTAATGGTCACAGCCGTAATGGATACGGTGAAAAAATGCGTCACAAAACTCAAATATTTTTTCTCCATCTCTTGACACATTTCCGCAATTTGTTTCACGAAATCTTCAATAATGCTATATATTTCTTGATGGAAAAAGCGGTTAAAATGCTCATGGCCCATGGAGTTAATAGCATTAAGCGCAAACGCTCGATTTTTCTCTAAGTATAATATTATATCTCGATAGCCTTCTTGCCAAAGGCTTTCATCCTTATAATCATCCAATAACTCAATTGCCTCTCGCTCTAATGTCCACTTCAATAAATCATATATATCCTCAAAGTGATAGTAAAACGTCTGTCGATTCAATTGTGCTTTCTCCATGACTTCCTGGATGGATATCTTTTCTAATGGCTTGAGCACCATTAAGTCTTTTAAGACACTGGCTAATTGCCTTTTTGTTTTTTCACTTTTTTTCATACGGATCACCTTTTTTACAATTTTGCATTTTTGTCTGAATTTTTACAGATCACATCATCTGTCTATATCTTGCTCTTCCTTTCTTGATATACAGTATAGTCAGTTCAAATTGGAAAGGAAGAAAAGCATGAAAAAGTCATGGATATTGAGTCCTGTTTTTTGGGTGATAACAGTTATCGTGATGCTGATGGTAATGCCTAATCTTGAAAAACTTGTACTAGATAAAGGGCAAATCACATTGCCTAGTGATTTAGAGAGCGTCATTGGCACAGAGCTGTTAAATGATATTCAAAACGAAGGGAAGGATACCTATTCGTTTGTCTATGTATTTCATCAAGAAAAGGGTTTAACAGCTGCTGATTATTCGGCAATCGAAGGGGTCCTTCATCATTTAAACACAAAAAAGCTTCAGATAACAAATGCGCTCTTCCATACAGACAGTGAGCAGGCGGCGAATCAATTGGTTAGTAAAGACCATACAACCGTCATGGCACAATTGTCAATCGATAGAAAGATCGGTACAGCGAGTGAAGCGGCAACGCTATTAAAGGCGGAAGTAAAAGATTTACCAATGGATACATATGTAACAGGTGCCGATATTGTGATGGATGATTTCTCTTCCACAACACAAGAGGGTGTGAAAAAGACTGAAATTATTGCAGTTGTCTTTATCATTGCCATATTAGTGATGATTTTCCGTTCACCGATTATTCCATTGATCTCGCTTTTAACAGTAGGGGTGGCTTATGCTGTATCATTATCCATCATCGCCTTACTTGCTAATTACTGGAATTTTCCGTTTTCTAATTTTACACAAGTATTTTTAGTCGTCATATTATTTGGGATTGGTACAGACTACAATATTCTTTTGTTTACTCGCTTTAAAGAGGAATTGGCTAAAACGAATCATGTCTTAAAGGCGATACAAAACACCTACAGAACCGCAGGCAAAACCGTATTACTGAGCAGTTCATCTGTGTTAATAGGCTTTACGGTGCTGTATTTTTCAAAATTCACCTTATATCAAAGTGTTAGTGGAATCGCGATTGGCATTTGCGTCTTATTAGGGGTTTTGATGACATTAAACCCATTCTTTATGGCATTGCTTGGCTTTAAGCTGTTTTGGCCAAGTAAGGCTATATCAGGGCATACGGAAAATAAGCTGTGGGGTTTTTTAGCGAAAAACGCCTTTGCAAGGCCTATCGTTGGCATTATCTTTGCCTGTATTCTCACTGTGCCATTTATTTATCACTATTCAGGAGAGCTTAATTATAATGATTTAGTAGAAATCGATGACAAATATGAATCGAAGCAGGCAATTAGCTTGATTGAAAAACATTATGAGCCTGGTATGAGTGCACCTGCAACACTTGTTATCCAACAAAAGGAATCGCTCGCAAGCACTGATTATTTACGTGCATTAGATGAATTAACAGGCATTATTGCGAATACACCTGGTGTAGCAAAAGTCTATTCTCCGACCCGTCCAGAGGGGGAGCGTATTGCTGATCTTTATGTGAATGAACAAGCAAATACTCTAAAGGGGGGCTTAGGAGAAGCACAGGAGGGTGTCGGTTCCATTCAAAAAGGACTACAGGATGCCACCAAGCAATTATCGGAAGAACAAGATGTCAGTGGTGTCCAAAATTTAATTAATGGCACTATACAATTACAGGATGGGGCTAGTGATTTAACCAACGCGCTACAAGGATTAACGAATGGCTTAGACAATGCAGCAAACGGCTCTACAGATTTAATAAGCGGGACAGCAGCCTTAGAAGCGGGACTTGGGGAGCTTCAGCAAGGGCTCAATCAATTACAAACCTCCTATCAACAAATTGATACGGGCTTTCAACAATATCGTTCCGTTTTTTCTCAAATCGAGCAGCTAATCACGTCCTCTAAACAAGCGTTCGAAGGTATTTTAGGGGCCATGCATGCGTATGTCCAAGCAAACTCTGAAGCAGCAGAAGATGACAACATCCAAGCAACTATAAAGACTGCCCAGCAGGGACTAAGTTCGTTAAATGCATTAGATGTTGTATCACTTTCAGCCCAATTTAATCAATTAACACAGGCTTTTGGGCAAGCCAATACTTCCTTAGGTAATGCCCAATCAGCCATTGTGACTTTAAAAGCAGGCGCTCGTACCCTAAAAAGTGGTGTCAGTGATTTATCGCAAGGAATTGGGACAGCAGCACAGGGGGCCAATCAAATAACGACTGGTTCTCACAATTTAACCGAAGGATTAGCTGAGGTAAAAGCAGGTCAACAGCAATTACAACAACAATTAATCAGCCTACAGGATAGCATGGTGGAACTGCGCAATGGATTAGGCGAAGGAGCAGAGGGGCTAGAAGACATTTACGCAGGCTTAGATGATGCAAATGGCTATTTACATGAACTGTCAGACAAAGAAACAGGGACATTCTTTGTACCAACAGAGGTGTTACAGGGTGAGTTCCAAGAAAGCTTAAATGCCTATATGACCGATGATCGTCATGCCACGACATTGATGATTATTTTGGATGTCAATCCCTATAAGGAAGAAGCCATGACGATTATGCGCGACATCAGGCATCGTGTAAACAGCTATGTGGAAAGTTCGCTGTTGCAAAATGCAGAGGTCTATTTAACAGGCAAAACAATGAGTAATATCGATTTACAAGAAATTTCTTCAGCTGACTTTATACGTAGTGCAGTACTGATGCTTGCTGGCATTAGCGTGATTTTATGGTTGATCACACGGTCATTTTTACAAACGCTTATTATTAATGCCAGCTTATTAATCGCGACATTTGCCAGCCTTGGTTTAACGGAAATGATAGCGAAGCAGCTGTTAGATTATGACATGCTTAGCTGGAATGTACCGTTCTTTACGTACATTATGATTGTCTCACTTGGTGTGGACTACTCCATTTTCTTGATGATGCGCTATAACGAAACAGCACAAGGAGGACTGAAGGAAATTATTCCGACAAGCCTACAGATGGGAAGCGTTATTTTAGCTGCGGCTGTTATTTTAGGTGGCACATTTGCTGCATTAATGCCATCTGGCGTTATTACGCTGATTCAGGTAGCAATGGCAGTGATTATTGGATTAGTAATCTTGACGTTTATGATGATGTCGATCTTTATTCCAGCTTGGTTTGGGTTTGCTGACAAAATAAAGCTTCTCCTAGCAAACAGGAAAGAAAAAAATCAGTAACGTTCATTTATTTTTTAAGAATAGAAAAAATACTATTATAGGAATTGAAAATGTGGATTTGGTATTTTCCAAATCCACATTTTTAGCTAGAGTCTATTCCAAATAAACATAAATTGAGCTGCATCCGATTCGAGGGCAATTTGATGATAGTCCGTTGAATCATCATCTGTAATCAAGCGACCTTTTTGCACGTTTAAAATGGCATGTTGAACAGAGTCTGGATGTTCAATCGTATAGTGGGAGTCTTTTAGAAGTGTGAGGGCAGATCGACATTTATGTTTATCGATGCGCTCATTTTTTCCTTTAAAATACAGCTTGATTAGATAGGGTACATCGTCAATGATTAAACCAAGCTCAGGATTGGACCGAACAATTAAATCGTCACAGTACCAATTCGCCTTACCTGGATCAAACCACTGAACGTTTTTATTTTTTAAGAATTTTATATAGGCTTTAACAGCTTCCTGGTAATTTTTCTGGCGTGCAGGAAGGGCATTATCCACGATATCGAGTAAATAGGTATCATTCAAACGATGCTCATGGTATTTTTTTAACCCATCACGCAAGGCTTTCCAATAATCTTTTATTGGATGATAATCTCCCTGATATTTTATATCCTTCACAAACTTTGTTTTAGCTGCACTTCCCTTCATTGTGAAGTCTGTAAATTGTGTTAAACCAATAGATGGCTTTGTGAGAGTCGTCATTTTTCCATCACCCTTCTTTCATCCTCGATGACATACTATAGATTAGTATTATATTGGAAAGGGTACATGTATATGATTGATGGGCTTGTTAGCAATCTGCTCCTCTCAGTGTTCTATTACAATAAGAAAATCAATTTTTTAAAAAAATATGTTTAGATGTGTTTTGACTGGGAATATAAATAGCGAGCTAGTAAAAAGCTCAAAAAAATATTTAGGAGGAATAGAAATGGCTAACAAGCAAAACAATCGCAACAGAAACAACAATGAAAACATGACTGTCGAAGAAGCGGGACGTAAAGGCGGAGAAGCTACCTCCAGAAATCATGACCGTGATTTTTATGAAGAAATTGGACGTAAAGGCGGCGAGGCTACGTCTAAAAATCATGGACATGAATTTTATCAAGAAATCGGGCGAAAAGGTGGAGAAGCTACGGCTGAAAACCACGGCGAAGAATTTTATGAAGAAATTGGTCGCAAAGGCGGAGAAGCTACCGCTGAAAAGCACGATGACGATTTTTATGAAGAAATAGGACGTAAAGGTGGAGAAGCACGCAGTAAACAGCGTAGTAACAACTCCAACGGCAACCAAAATCGTCGAAATAACAATAATAACTAATCACTTTTAAATAGGTCGAAACCCTTCACACACAGGGCGTTTGTAGTTTTAAACTACAAGCGCCTTTTTTGTTGTTAAGTTCCTCTCAATCCACAGGATAAATTTGTTGAATTTCTCCTAATTGTAGTATATATTTAATCCGCTTCTATTTGTTTTTAGAGGAAATGAGGATCGAGAGAATGACGCAAATTAAAGAAAAAGAACTATTTCAGGTAATTCAATCCGTCGTGCAGGCTGTGAACATGACGGTCAAGATAAAACAAGATGATTCAGGTATTAATATGAGTTATAACTTTATTGGGGACTATGTAGGATTTGATGCGAAACGATTAGTAGAGGCAAGAAATGAACTAATGCTTCCAACTTCACTTGAAATTTATGTAAAAACAATGACCCTACATGAGCTAGGTCATGCAGTAGATCGAGAAGCATTACAGGCATCACTTCCACGTACAATTGAAATCTTTACGATGAAAAAGCAACATACCTTAAAAGAAATATATCATCAGGAACAACTCTTAGCCATGCTGATTGAAGAACATGAAATGAATATTCAATTTGAGCAAACGGCTTGGGAAAATGCATGGATGCTTAACCGTACACATCCCCTAGTTCCTGAAGAGGACTTTGACTATATCAAACAGCATAGCCTAGCGACCTATCAGAAATTATATGAGCAAGATTTACAAGCATATCACCATCTTTTGAACCAGCAGATGGTGCAATTAGTTTAGCTAGAAATAATCATTTCATACTGTTGCAGGAATAGATCAAACCAAATAGGGCAATGTAATACTACTTGGAGGTGATCATTTTGACAAAGGGCAAGCAATATAAACGTCAGTCAGAGTTGGCGGAATTAGCGACAGATTTAAGTCCAGATGATTTAGATGTGCGCGAAGAAAATGCTTTAACACAAGAGCAAAAGAAAAACTCGAACGAAGGAAATCGTTCAAAAAAATCTGCCACACGCAAATCGCAATCATAATGTGAACACCACAATCATTTTCGATTGTGGTGTTATTTTATCTATTGCCATTTTACATAGAACTGTACTACCGAGCGTTGATTTAATGTTACAATTTATAGAATGACTGAAAGGAGCTGGAATAAATGATTATATTTATCGTGTTTGTTGGGGTTGTCGTTGTCATAGGCATCATCAGTAATGCAAATAAAATTCACAGCAAATCAAACGAGCATAACCACCATATCCATTCCACAAACGATTTTTCAACAAATGATGCCCATCTTTCCTCCCAAGACAGCCAACAGTGTGCTGATACTAGTGCTACTTCGAGTGACTCATCCTGTGGCTCCGGCGGGGAATGAAGGTCAACCTTCTAATTATGGAGAACTTGCTAGGAAATTTGGTTGAGGTGATCCAAACTAAGGAGAAGCCGCTCCATAGTAAGCTCCAAGCGATACACCTGTAGATGAACCTCCCCTAAAGAGACTTCAAAGTAATCGAACTGAGAGGAAATTTTTATAGCGTTATTAAAGAATAGGAGATCAGCTTCTCTCTGATCTCTTCCGTTGTAGAGAAAACCGAACAGCTTTAATAAAGCATCCTCGACTAAACTATGATGCCTCTTACTTTTGAAGAACAATTTCAGCATATTGTATGAGGAGAGATGAACTGTTATTTTAGATAAAAGGCAATGACAGTATTTTTAGATAAACAAATAGCGTAAAAGGGACAAAATACCGTAATATATGAATACAAGAAATTAAGAAATGGATAATTGGGGAGGAGAAAGATGGGTTATATAATGGATTTACGACAAAAAATTGGAACTCAGCCCCTCATTATGGTGGGTGCGAGTATACTTATAATCAATGAAAACAATGAGCTACTCCTTCAGCTACGAAAGGATAATAAATGTTGGGGGCTGATCGGTGGTTCGATGGAATTAGGCGAGTCTCTGGAAGAGGTGGCCTTGCGTGAAATGTATGAGGAAAGTGGATTGATGCCTGAATCCTTAATGTTTCTAAAAATGTTTTCTGGTCAAGAATTTTATTATCAATATCCTCATGGGGATGAGGTATTTAATGTTATTGCTGCCTATGAATGTCGTAGTTTTACAGGTTTGATAAACTATGATCAAGACGAGGCAACTGCTATAAAATTCTTTCCACTGCACCATTTACCTGAGAAAATGAGTCCACCAGACCAACAAATCATAAAATATTATGTTAATAAGGTTGTAAATGAAAATGAGGAATAGATAGAGAGAATTTGGAGGTAGCAGTAGATATGATTCGATTCGAAAATGATTATGCAGAAGGTGCCCATCCACAAATTTTGCAGCGGTTAGTAGCAACAAATGAAGAACAATCTCCAGGGTATGGTATGGATGAGCATTCCGAAAAAGCAAGAGCCTATATAAAAAAAGCGATTGCAGCGGAGCAGGCAGACATTCACTTTTTAGTTGGAGGTACACAAACGAATACAACCGTGATAGCATCTATTTTGCGTCCTCATCAGGGCGTCATTGCAGCGAGTACAGGGCATATTGCGGTGCATGAAACAGGAGCTATTGAGGCAACGGGTCATAAGGTGCTGACATTATCTAGCGATGATGGCAAACTAACTGCGGCACAGGTGAAAGCCTGCTATGATGCACACTGGCAGGATAGCACACATGAGCATATGGTGCAGCCAGGCTTAGTGTACATATCTCATCCTACAGAAAATGGTACGACCTATAGTAAGGCAGAATTAACCGCCTTACGTGAAGTTTGCCGAGACTGTGACTTACCACTGTTTATCGATGGTGCTCGTTTAGGCTATGGTCTCGTGGCACAGGACAGTGATTTATCACTTGCTGACATCGCTAAGCTTTGTGATGTATTTTATATTGGTGGCACTAAAATGGGGGCATTATTTGGGGAAGCAGTTGTGATCGTGAATCCTGCGTACCAAAAGGATTTCCGCTACATGATCAAGCAAAGAGGAGGGCTGCTTGCCAAAGGCCGATTATTAGGCATTCAGTTCGAAACGCTATTTGAAGATACGCTCTATATGGATATTTCCCATCACGCGGTAGATATGGCGATGCTGATACGACAGGCATTTCTCGATAAAGGCTTTGCAATGCGCTATGATTCGAAAACGAATCAGCAATTTCCGATTTTACCAAACCATCTACTTCGGTCGCTGGAAGAAAAATATTCCTTCTCCATTTGGGAAGCATACGATGATACTCATACGGTTGTGCGCTTTTGCACAAGCTGGGCTACGACCAAAGAAAATGTGGATCGTTTAATAGACGACATCCACCAATTAGTATAGCTAATCAAGCTGCGCCCTGCATGAAAGGGTGCAGTTTTTTCCTATTATTCCCTAATTATTGCTATACTATAGATAAAAGGAAAGGTGGAATTCAATGACTAAATACGTAGCACTTTTAAGAGGGATTAATGTAGGTGGGCACAATAAATTAAAAATGGCTGAATTGAGAGACGCGCTGCAACCACTAGGTCTCCAAAACATTCGGACCTATATACAAAGTGGCAATATCCTGTTTGAATCGAGTGAATCAGAAGCACTTTTGCAACAGCAAATTCAAGAGACCATTCAAACTACTTTCACTATCACGAGTACAGTAATCATCCGTACAGCTGAAGAATTCCGTTCTATTGTGAACAATTGTCCTTTCTCAGAACAAGACTTAGCAGATGCACGGGCTACAGCTACAGGGGAAAGTCTCCATGTTGCACTACTTTCAACTGTTCCAATTGAAGAGAACGGTGCTAAGTTATTACAATATGTAAGTGAAAAAGAGCGCTGCATTATCAAGGGGAGAGATGTCTATCTTTTATTTTACGATAGCATTCGCAATGCCAAGCTTAGTCAACAACTGCCTAAGCTAGAGGTGCCTGCTACAGTTCGCAATTGGAAAACGATGATGAAGCTTGCGACAATGATTGATGAATAGGGAAAATCATCTTTTCTAAAAGGGGGGCGTTCTTAGATGCGACGGGATCAAGTAGGTTATTTTATTTATCCTTTACTGTACTTCATTGTTAGAACGATGAATCAATGGAGGAAGCATGAGCCGATTGCATGGGGAGAAAATGTGACAATGATGGTCATCACAATGGTCATCATCTATTTCTTTGTTTGGATGTGGAATTGGTCCAAAAAGCCGTATCAATGGGGAAAGAAGAATAAGAAAGAAACATAAAGCAAGAGAGCAAATTTCATTATTGAAATGATGCTCTCTTGTTTTTTACTTAAACTTTTCAGGTTTTGTGGCTTTAATAGAGGCAATTTCTCCACATTGCGTACAGACAGTGAAAATAAGGGGTGAGCCTGAGGAAAAGCTGGTATTCACGGGTCTTAAAGCAGCATAGCCATCTAATTTTCCTTCAGAAAAAGGTTGACCGCCACAGGCTTTACAACGATATGTATTTGTTTCCATATTCTCACATCATAATGTAAGTTTAAGGAAATGATAGCATAGAAAAAACTACAGCGATATGCATCACTGTAGCTCAGAATTGGTTGATACCCTTTGAGGTTTTCTAAAGTATTATAGCATAACAACTTATTCATTGTATAGATGAAGGAACATAACTAGATGTTGCGACTCCATTTGACTTGATCGAATTGGCTATTTGAACGAAAAGATTGGATGTTTCCTGATTGGTGATATCTTTATTCCTGAAATTAACTGCGTTATAAACATAGAGAATGTTTAGTGAATCATTTATGCCATCTTCATGATCTTGGTAAAATCAACAAGTTCACAGTGGAGCTATAAAATGCTAAAGGTTATTAGTTTAAAATTAAATAGTTTAATGTTAAACTATTTTACGTTAGGAGAGCTAATTTGCTCTTTTTCGTGTGATTTGAAGGAGGAATTGAAAATGGATCGAGTAAAAAATAAAGTGGCATTAGTAACAGGTGGGGCTTCTGGTATTGGTTTATCGGCAGCTAGCTTGTTAGCAAAAGAGGGTGCAAAAGTAGTCATTGCTGATTTTAATGTAGAGGGTGCGAAAGAAGCAGCAGCAACTTTAGTCAATGATGGGTATGAGGCGGCAGCGGTTTTCCTTGATGCAGGGGATGCTTCCTCCATTGAAGCGGCCGTGAACTTCACTGTAGAACAATACGGCTCATTAACGGTGCTCTTTAATAATGTTGGTCTAACTAACCTGAAGAAAGATTTAGATGTATTAAATATTGATTTAGATGAATGGGACCGTTTAGTCAATGTGAATTTAAAATCGATTCTACTGGGTAGTCGTTTTGCCATTCCACATATGCAAAAAGCGGGCGGGGGCTCAATTATTAATACGGCTTCTATGGCTGCATTCGCCAGTGACCAAATTCGTACAGCCTATGGGGCAACAAAAGCAGGTGTGGTGAATATGACAAGAAATATTGCCACACAATTTGGGAAGGATCATATTCGTTGTAATGCGGTTGCACCAGGTCTTATTTTAACACCAGCCGCGAAAAACAATATGCCAGAAGAAATGCTGGCCATTTATGCGAAATTTAATGCGCTACCCTATCATGGGGAAGCGGATGATATTGGCCATGCAGTTGTATTTTTAGCCTCTGACGAATCAAAATTTATGACGGGCCAAACACTGCAAATTGAAGGCGGACATTATCTCGCTAACCCAACCATCGCTGATACTAATAACTGGCTAGCATCTTTATAGTCAATAAATAAAAGAGGTTGTCTTAAAATGGACAGCCTCTTTATATTTGGTACAGGCTTAGCTACATTTGAGGAGCTTCCAACCCAAACTGAGCCCATTCCTCTTTCGCTGGACCATAAATACCTGGAACACTTAAACCAGCCTGACGCATCAGAACCGTCATTTGACCGCGATGATGACTTTGATGCTGTAGCAAAAATAATAACAGGGAACCATTCGGCATTTGTTGACCAATAAATTCAATTGTTTCAGTCATTGTCTTGTCAGTCCATTGCGATTGTATCGCTTCCACAAAGGCTTCACTCGCTTGGTGATAGCCGTCTGCAATGAACCGAGCAGAAGTAGGAACTGGAAAATCCTTTGCTGGGGCTTCAAACGCTAAATTCGTATTCGAGGTAATAATTCGAATTGCAGTAACCGTGTGCCAAGCAACGCGTCCTAAAGTCCAGTTCTCGGGAGTGATTGCCTGATGTAGCGATTCATCTGTAAGGTGATTAAGTAATTTTTGCGTAGCAGCAGCTTCATATGCCCAAGACTGTAAAAAATGATCGATTGTTTGAAACATGAAATCCCTCCAAAAATAGCCTATGATGTCTTATTTTCCTATGCTCCTAAAAGAAAAGCAAGATAAAGCACTGCATAAAGGGGAAGGGCAATAGAGAGCAGGATGTACATGCTCCATTCACCAATCGATAATCTTCGTTGCCACCTCGTTAATTTTAGCTGTCGACAATAGACCATACTAGCAAGTAAAAAAATTAATAAAGTAAAATCCTTTAAGTTCACTAAAAAGATGTTCAGAATATCAGCTCCTTTAGGCATTTGCAATATATGTGCAAACATGACGTTCAATGACCATAAGCTGAGCCAACATAAAAAGTGCGTCTCTATCTAACATAGAAACGCACTTCGATTTATTCGTCTCGAATGACAATAAAAACGCCGCTAAAAATTAATAGGGAGCCTATCCAAAAGGAAAGTCCAATCGTCTCTCCCAATAAGAGCCAGCCTAAAAATGTGCCAACAATCGGTTGAAAGAAGAAAAACAAGCCGCCACTAGACGCATTCATTAGTTGAAGTCCTTTATTCCACAATAAAAAACCACCAGCTGTTGAGATAATGCCTAAGTAAAGCAAGCCCCCTGAAATAGTCGGTTGTAAAACACTTGCCAGATCTAAATTCTTTAGCCTTGGAAGGACAAAAGGGGTCAATAACATCACGGCAATCAGAGATGTATAGGTTGTGACAACAATTTGTGAGTAATGGCTTGGTACCTTTTTGACTAATACCGACATCAATGCCCACGTTAAGGCAGCAAGCAGTAAATAGAGTCCGCCTAATTGCTGTGTCACGTCGATTTTTCCGTTGCCTACAATGATCCCCACGCCAATCGTGGCAAGAGCGATAGACAAGCACTTTTTCAGCGTAATGCTTTCTTTTAAAATCAAACGGGCGAAGACAACCATAAAAGCAGGGGTTGTCGCCGTAATAATTGCCCCCATCTGCGCGGTGGATAGCATTGTGCCCATTTCCTGTGTCACAATGGAAATCGTGTTCCCAATAAGGCCAACAAGAAAAAGGATCAGCCAATCTTTTTTTGCTATTTTCCAGGATTGCCTCATCATGATCCCAATGATCCCGAGTGCAATCACCGCAATCAAATAGCGCATCCAAACAAGCTCTAATGGTGGCACAACCTCCACCACTACTTTAACGACTACATACATGGCACCCCAAATGCTCGCAGCAAGCGATAAAAAGATGGCGCCGATTACTAGATTTCTCATGTTTTTTCCTCCGTTTTCATAGATACCTATGCCCTTAACGGAGAAAAAGCGCTTCTACCGTTAAGGAAGAAGAAGTGCTGGTACGTCCTGTTCAAATAATGGAGCAAACATCATCATAATCCCACCATTCTCAAGTCATTTTTTATAAGTATAATAAAATACACATCGTTTTCATAGGGAGTTTTCATGAAAGCAAAAAGAAGGGGAGGCAAATGCTAGTACTTCACAATAGTAAAGGAGATTTTTCAATCTGTTGGGTGGATGAAACATGATGAACAGATGATCAAACAAGTTTTCAATGCAAGCACACATCAAGTATTCGCCGTGGTAGATGGAAAAATAGTGGATTTGTCAGAGCTTTGTCAGATGGCGTATTTAATGCCGCCATTTATGATGTGGTTGTGCATCAACCCTATCAAGGCACAGGGATTGCTCGTTTACTCCTGGAGGATATGATCGCACAGTTAAGGGAGGTATCCTGCATTCAGCTAATCGCCACAACAGGGAATGAACCGTTTTATGCAAAAATGGGCTTTAGAAAATTGAAAACGGGTATGGCCATCTATAAAAATCAGCAACTAGCTCAAGAATATATTTGGATTAAAGGGAATGGTCGGAAACCAACCAATGGTTTCCGACCCTACAATTTTACTCCATTATTTTTAGACTGGATGAAATAGCTGTTAGTTGATACTCGCTTATAGTGCCCTACATTCCACTCATTCAGGTTGATTAAATCCTTAAGGAATTTAGGGACAGGGCAATTCCAATCTACATTTACTATTGTTAGTGGGAAATTATCCTCAGCTGGGTTAGGCGAATGGATAGTAACTGAATCCAAACTAGCATCCTCCTCTACAAACTCCATCCATAATTGATAAGGTTTTCCGAATGTCGAGAGCTTTTCTGATAAACGATTATATAAGGCTATATGTGCTTTTATGTGCTCTCTTCGTATCTTCAACCCATCATTGCCATACCCATAAAAATCAAGGTGAGTGTGCCATAAATTAAACCATCCTTCTTTATCAAAGTCTAAATTATATGGCTCAGCCGTTGTTTCTCGCCATAGGTTACGGAAATAGCGCCTTTTCCCACGAAATTTCTTCAAATTACTGTTCCTCCATTTAAAAAACTATTCCTTTCATTGCTTTGCCTTATATTAAAATAATGGCTTTGGCAATCCATTAAGATGCGCGATAACGGCGATTTGCCCAACATGGTAAGCTTCATGTGCGTAAACATGATGAAACAACCAGTTTAGTGTAGGTACGGAAGGTGGCGTCCAACCATCAGAAAACTTCGGCACCTCGACTATTTCATTGAGCTGCGATTCGTCTAATGTATGTAGAATGTCATCCGTATAATTTCTAATTTGAATATAGCTATCTAGTATTTCCTTAGGCGAACAATTATCGTGCAGGTTTAATAGACAAGGTTTTTTAAGGCCAATTTCATTCACCCAATAGTCCTCGCTACTTGATAAATGAGATATAATCCACGCTACATTATTTGGATAAAAATCAGATGTCTTAAACCAAAATGCCTCATCAAGTGTGCTTAGATAAGGTATTAACGTTTTCCTAAGATCATTACGATATGGAAATAGCACATCTATACATCCTTTCATTTATGAATAGATTTATTGTAAAGGAACAAGCACAGGATAGGAAATGAATCCTTTATTTCTCAGGTTGAAGGAGGTCTGAAATATTAAAAAAATCACCTTGAGGAAGGTGATTAAATCGGATTGACTTTAAGTTCTCTTAGAATTAAAAGAACGCCCATTCCATACACGATAGAAATGGCTAAAGGTACAAGTGTGAAGGCTTGTTCCACAAAGAAGCCACCTAAAATCAGAGCGGAAAAGCAGACACCTAACGTCACAAATAAATAAGCCTTACTTTTATAAATCCATATGTATGGCAGAAAATGAGAGCCTGCAAGTAAACCAATTGTAAAGGGGAGGTATTCAGGTATGTTCATATACACAATGATAAATACAGGTATGTAAAAAGCTTGAGGAGCGGCAACGATCCCTCCTAACGTCCCTAAAGGGTTGCCAGTAGCGTTTAAATTAATCCCAAGAATTTTACTAATGCCTAAACCGATAGGGAAAATGGCACCTAAGCCAAATATCCAACTTAAACGAACCGCTTCTATTGGCAAAACTAAGGGCATGAGAGTAAAAAGTAAAAAGACAACAGCACCAGAAAGTAAAATCGGAAATCCCTTCTTTACTTCAACGATTATTTCCTTTTGTAAATCTACCAGTGTTTTATCCATCAACGCACCATCTTTCATGAAATAAATAGGATATAACCTATAATATACCAGTTATATTCTATTTTTACCATAGATGATTTGAAATGGAATTATTGAAAAGATTGAACATAAAAAGTCGATTAGCATGTCCAATCAGCTTCTGTTTTTTAGTTTTTTCTCTGTCTCTATACCAACACTGAAAACCGCGAATATCATACTAAAGAAAAATAGGAGTTGAACGAAACTGTCTGCTGTCCAATGACTGACCGCAAAAATTCATGAAGACAAAGAAACAAAATGTTCAGCAAGGCAGGGGGAACCTTGCTGAACATTACCTGAAGGATGGATTTTTATTAATTAATGAAATCTTGAGGAACACATTCATGAACACCAGAATTTCTTAATGAGTTAAATAAAGCAGCACTAATTCTTAATAAAACATTATTATCAGTGCCATTTTCTAAATCATAGATGACAAAGTAAGAATTATTGACTGAAAAAATACATTTTCGTTCTAACTTAAATCCAGGTGGTACAGGAGGAAGGTTAAAACGTGGTACAACTACAGGTGTATCTCCTTCATCTCTGATAAAATTGAAAGTTTGCTGGTCAATCTCATAGATGTTAACTGGATCAATCTCTACACCTTTTTCTGGAATAGTAATTTCATCTTCAACTAATAGGAAAAAGCGTTCGTTGCGAAAATTGAAAAGACTTCTTGCTCCAATTTCAAATGATGCCATTTAATATTCACCTCCTTTTCTATAAATATTTTATTCATATCAAATGCAGTTGTTTGGACAATAGGGAGGGGTGAATAAAGAATAGTTTCTGGTCTAAAGTCATTAGAGACTAATAATAGGGTGAGATTGATTTATAAATATCGGATAGGCATGGAGATTTACTGAACAATCCTTCATGTAGAGAAATCTTACACACCTAGCTAGCAATCCATTGCCATTCTCGTTCTTTTACTAACGCGTGATTTTTATGGAAATCTATTACCTGTTTATGCTGTTCTTCTTGCCATAGGTGTAAAGGAATATGTTTCATTTTCTAGCCTCCTATTTTTTAACTTGAGTACATGATTGAGTTAGATATAAAAGTAAGCGCTATCATTTAGTTAAAAAAATAGTTGGTTTATAGGAATCAAACTTAAAAAGGGGATGGAAATAATGGGATTTGAAGAATTATATAAGAAAGCAAAGGGTGCCTTAAATCCAAAACAAATTTCAAAGAATTCTTATGCAGGATCCGTTACTGCTGCCATTTTATGTGAGAATGTCAGATATATAAAGGGGTGTGTATTGATACGCCTTGCTCTATGGGATTTTGTGCAGAACACGCAGCAATAGCAGCTATGATTACTGATGACTAAAGTAAAAAGAATCATTGCAGTTGATAAAGATGGTACAATCATACCACCGTGCGGAAGATGTAGAGAGTTTATTTGTCAAATTATGATGATCACTATCGATGGGAAGTAATGGTAAGAGAGAATACGATCTTGACGATAAGCGATTTACTTCCTATTCGTTGGGCATGACTATGCTAATACAAAGGAAGGAATGATAGAGAGCGGAAATTGGAAATGGATTAAAAAAAGCTACCTTTATATTGAATAGGCCATTTTCAATATAAAGGTAGGATAAAAAATTAATATTTGACTTTAGTAATCATAGGGGTTTCAACTCTACTATTCAATTTTTGGAATAGCAGGATGGCAAGGAATAAAGCCATGCTTACAGTACCAAAACCAACCCAATTCAAATTTAGGACAGAGGTATGACCGATGACAAACCCGCCTAATGCAGACCCTTGTGCAAAACCGAATTGGATAAAGGAGGTATTTATGCTTAGGGCAATATCTGGATTACGAGGTACCAGCGTGACAAGAAGGAGCTGCTGGGCAGGAGAAATACTCCAAGTTGCTACCATAAAAATCATTAAAACCAAGATCAATACAAAGAGATTGATACCAGCTAGTGCGAATAGGAGGAGCGTTACTGCTTGTAACAGCAATCCAAAACAAATGGTGAATCGAGAACCCTTTGCATCAGCCAATTGCCCGCCCACTCTTGAGCCAAGAAAGCTACAGATGCCAGCTAAAAATAGAATACCACTAATTTCGGTCATAGAAAGAGTGGATGTGGCTTGTAAGAAAGGCGTAATATAAGTAAATAGGGTAGCGTAACCACCGACATAAAATAAAGTAATAGCCAGGGCAGTTAGAATTTTTGAATCTTTTAAAATCGAAAGCTGCGATCTGAGTGTAACAGCTTCTTCCTCCTTGATAACTGGAATTTTTTTATAGATGATAAGCAGTGGAAGAATGGTCAATAAACCGATTAACATAAATAAAACTCTCCATCCAAATATTTCGCTAAAAAATGTGCCAATTGGAACACCCAGCACGAGCGAACTGCTTAAGCCCATCAAAATTATGCCGATAGCACGGCCTCTTCGTTCTTTTTCAACTAGTCGAGTAGCTACTGCCATGGCTACCACTGTAGTAATTCCTCCGCTAACCCCTTGAATAATTCGTATCCCTAGTGCGTATTCAAAAGAAGAGCTGATAAACATTAATCCGTTGCTAATAATGAACACACTAACGGTAGCCATAAGCAACTTTTTGCGATCCATATTGATCGTGAGTGCAATGAGAATTGGAGCGAAAATGGCTGCTGCTAGGGCAAATAAAGTCACTAATAACCCAGCTTCTGAAATCGTTACTCCAAAGTCTACGGCAATCATTTCAATAACGCCTGTAATAATGTACTCAACGGTTCCGATTAGAAAAACAATGAGTGATAAAACATAGATAATCAGCTTATTTTTCAACTCAATTCACGCTTCCTTCAGCAATTTATAATAGGTATTTGTATCTCCATTAATTGGACGTTTTGGGTTGTAGATAATGGTAAATATATTTCTCTACCTGGTTCGTTTTCCTTGAATTGATAGTTATTTTCTACAATCCATTTAGCTAAATCAACACAGGCTGTACAAGCAAAGTTAGAATCCGAACGAAAGGTCATTGTGGCCATCATTGGCTCAGGAGGAAGAGTCCGTAGTTGAAATGTATCAGGGAATGATGAAAGCTCCTTGGTTAAAAAATAACCGACTTCAAATTCAAACTCGTCTTCTTTCTCCTCTATTTCTTTCCATAAAACGACCTGAGGACTTTGAGCTAATTGGCGCATTTCCTTTGTGAGTAATTGATTAAATGTACAAAACAGGTCTGGAATATCTTCTTCTCTCCCGCGTGCTTTTAAAGAAAGGAATTGCTGAGCATCCACTGCCTTGATGCGGATTTCTTGATCTGATTCCACCTGACCCTCTCGTTCTAAAAGTTGCATACGTTCTTCAATTCGTGCAAGCTTGGCCTGCTCCGTCTGGATAATATGTTGAATCTCACTTTTTTTCAGCTTAAACATCCCTTGTATATCTTTTAACGAAATATCTTCGTGGAGCAAACGTATAATTTGTGGCAAGGTAAACCCCAATTCCTTATAGAGAAAGATCCGATTGAGCTCTAGTAGCTGGTCTGCTGAATAGTATCGGTAGCAAGTATCATGGTCCACCTTTCTCGGCTTTAATATGCCAATCTGATCATAATAGCGCAATGTTTTCAAGGATACTTTGCTTAGCCTAGAAAATTCACTGATTTTAAACAAACGATCACCTCCAATCTAATAACTTAATGCAAGTATACAGTTTCCTGTGCAGGGGAAGGTCAAGTGCTTTTTAAAGAACTTCCTTACTACAATCTAATGTAGTAAGGCGCTTGTGATTATTTCAATGAATGTCAAATATATAAATAACAATAATAATATAGTTAAAAACAATTATTATTTATTGTTAATCGATAAATTTTGTGTTAGATTTATAGTGTCATTAATTAAGTGAGGTGCTTTCTATGAATGGTAAACGAGGTTTAACAACTTTCTTAAAGGGAATGATTCTTCTGGCTGGCATTGCCATTCTTGCCCTATGTATATTTTTTGTACCTCCTATGGCTCATTTCGCATCGAGTTTGTATCCGAATTTTTACCCAATGAATTCTCTGATTTTCATTGTGATGTATGGATCGGCTGTACCTTTTTACATTGCTCTCTATCAGGCTTTTAAACTTTTAAGGTACATTGATGCGAATACAGCGTTCTCGGAATTATCTGTAAAAGCGTTAAAGTACATAAAGTGGTGTGCAATAATAATCAGTGGCTTGCATGTATTAGGTGCACCCCTTTTTCATTTTATAACAAACAAAATGGATCCTCCTTTTGGAATAGTGGGACTCCTCATTATTTTTGTTTCACTGGTTATCGCCATTTTTGCTGCTGTCCTCCAGCGGCTTCTACAAGAAGTGACGAATATAAAATTAGAAAATGATTTGACGGTCTGAGATGGATAACATGGTGATCCTAGCCAAACGAAAACTGATCATAGAAGAAATGAGAATTCGGAATCCTATGGAAGTTTAATAGTGACGCAAGTAAATTTCTAGATTGTTATGTAGTTTAATTTTTTACATTAAAAGGAGCTGATCCACTTTTATTCTACTTTTGCTATACTTTATTAAATTGAATAGTATAAGGAGGCTATAAAAGTGGATTGGAAGATAAAAAAATTTGATGAGTTAACCGTAAAAGAACTATATGAGATACTGAAGGTTCGTGCGGAAGTTTTTGTGGTAGAGCAAGAATGTGTCTATCAGGATCTAGATTCAAAAGACGAAAATGCTTATCATTTATTTGGTGAAGACCAAGGAGAGGTAGTTGGGTATTTAAGGATCCTACCCAAAGGAATAGCATATCAAGAAGCAGCAATCGGAAGAGTGTTAACAAAGCAAGCATACAGAAGAAGGGGATTGTCTCTGGAAATGGTTAAAAGAGCAATTGATTTTATTCAAGATGATATTGGAGAAGACGCAATCCGCATTTCTGCGCAGGCATATTTGCTAAAATTCTATGAGGGCTTTGGATTCAAAACGACATCAGCTGTTTATTTAGAAGATGGAATAGAACATATAGAAATGCTGTATAAAAGGAGGGATAGAGCTGAAAAAGTGGCGGATAGAACGCTCAAAGTGGAGGATAAGCCTCGAATAGAAGGATAGAATTCTAAAAGTTGCGGATAGAACGCTTAAAGTAGCGGATACCCCTCAAATAGAAGGATAGAATGCTAAAAGTGGAGGATAAAACTGAAAAAGTAGCGGATAGAACGCTCAAAGTGGAGGATAAAACTGAAAAAGTAGCGAATAGAACGCTCAAAGTGGAGGATAAGCCTCAAATAGAAGGATAGAATGCTAAAAGTGCAGGATAAGCCTGAAAAAGTAGCGGATAGAACGCTCAAAGTAGAGGATAGCCCTCAAATAGAAGGATAGAATGCTAAAAGTGCAGGATAGAACTGAAAAAGTAGCGGATAGAACGTTCAAAGTGGAGGATAAGCCTCAAATAGCAGGATAGAATTCTAAAAGTGGAGGATAAAACTGAAAAAGTAGCGGATAGAACGCTCAAAGTGGAGGATACCCCTCAAATAGCAGGATAGAATGCTAAAAGTGCAGGATAAAACTGAAAAAGTGGCGGATAGAACGCTCAAAGTGGAGGATACCCCTCAAATAGGAGGATAGAATGCTAAAAGTGCAGGATAGAACTGAAAAAGTAGCGGATAGAACGCTCAAAGTGGAGGATACCCCTCAAATAGAAGGATAGAATGCTAAAAGTGGAGGATAGAACTGAAAAAGTAGCGGATAGAACGCTCAAAGTGGAGGATAGCCCTCAAATAGAAGGATAGAATGCTAAAAGTGCAGGATAAAACTGAAAAAGTAGCGGATAGAACGCTCAAAGTAGCGGATAAGCCTCAAATAGGAGGATAGAATTCTAAAAGACGATATAATAGAAGATTTATAAATTGCAACAATTGAGCGCTATCCGTGAATATGGATAAGCGCTTCATATTTTTCTTGAACTTTTAAACCTTAAACTAGTATTTAACCTTCAATCCTAGTAATGAAGCAAAACCTATGGCTTGTTCAGTAGAGACTTCACACCCATTTAAACTTTCTGGGGTTACTTGAAGTCTTTTAAATTTACATGTACTGATGTCTATTCCTTTTAAGGAGGTTTGGGAGAAATCCACATCATTTAGATCGCTTTCCTGAAACGCCACCTTATTAAGTAAACAATCATAAAAATTCGCACCTTGCAGGGAGGTGCTATCAAATAGCACTTGTTTAAAGCGCACTTCCGGGAAATTGCATAAGTTTGCAAGACAATGTTCAAATGAAACATTACCGAGGTTTGCTTCAGTTAAATTCAACCCTAATAATTTACAATTTTTAAAGGCCACTCGATGAATGATCCCTTCTCTTAAGTTAGCGTTAGATAAATCGCAGTTTTCAAAAATAACGTCCGTTAAATCAATTTTTGGAAAGGTACAATCGATGAATGTGACATTTTTAAAGATAACATTCGAAACGATTAATCGTTCAATATCCTCGTGAGCAATGACCGTATCCGTAATCATGCAATTTGTTAAATAGGGTTCCTCCTCATAAAAAATATCCTGAAAATTTGCCTTGTCAAGATTTGGAGGTATTTTTGGTGAGGTAAGTTGGAAATTGTATGACATATTAGCACACCCTTCAAATATAAATAAAAGCTTCTCCTATTTAGTATAAGTGCAAACCTAAAATAAGAACACCGTCTATACGGTGCTCTTATCTGGTTTATACAACGGATTCACCATCTTACTAAAAACGGAGGCTAGTACCTGTTGAAACAGCATACCGAACACAACAGGCATGGCGACTTTACCTGGAAAGTACGTTGTGGCCACGATGACACCGACAGCAATATTTCTCATGCCACCAGTAAAAACAAAGGTTGCCATTTGTGGACCGTCTTTTAACAGATATCGACCAATGAGGTAAGCAAATAGATAGCCTGAGACTGCAAGTAAGAACACTAAAAGCACCACGAAGAAGAGATGCATGTTGATATCCTTTAAGTAGGGAGCAATGGCACTACTATTAATCAATATGACCGCAAATAAACATAGCTTTGAAAAAGGAGCAAGTTTTTTACCGATTTTTTGGGGGAGGGCTCCTTTCGAAAGTTCATTCACTAAGATACCTAAAATCGTGGGTAAGACAATCATCCATAGTAAATTCAGAATCAGGGATGCCACATCCAACTCAATTTTTTCACCCGAAACGATATAGAGGATGAAGGGGAGGATGATGGGAGAAAGGAGCGTATCAATTAAAATAATCGATAAGCCTAATGGTAAGTTCCCTTTGCAAATATTGATCCAAATAACACTCGTTACGCCTGTTGGAAGTGCAACCGCTAAGACAAAACCAATAGTCAACAAATGGTCATCGAACAAAACGGTGGATAAGAAATAAGCCCATAAAGGCATCAAAAGATGAAGAAAAAGGATGGAGAATAAAATGAGAACTGGATGCTTCATGAAAATTTTTACATCTTTAAATTTCATATTTAAGCTTCCTGAGAATGTCATGAAGGCAAATAGCCAGGAGACAAGGAATAATAAATGATGTCCAATGCTTTCTAAGAATACACCTACAATTAAACTTAATGGTGTCAGGATTGCAATGTATTTTTGGAGAAATACATTCAGTTTTTCTAACATACAAAGACCTTCTTTTTTTATCTGATTTTATCACTTTTATTATAATCGTAGGTAAATCTACCGCAAAAAAAAGCAGAAGATTTACTCCTGCTAAGAATTTACATGTTTTTTATCGGTTTCTTTAGTAAACGGAATCCCTACAATGCCTACGATCAATAAAATATTACCTGTCCACCTAATCCATAAATAATAAGGATGGTCTTTTAAAAAGTACAACGAAGCTAGGATAATAACCATCCCAATAGCAATCATCAACTTTAAATAAATCGGAGTTTTTGCCACTCTCCTGCCTCCTTTCTATCTTTTCATGAACATGTAGCTATATCACTCTTTTTCCTAGCCAATGCGCAGTAAAGACAATGGGGAAAAATAGTATGCCAAAAGGGAGGCTTATCAACACGATATGCCAAGTAAGGATGCCACTAGAAAACAAAGATTTAAATAAAATAATACTATAAGGGATAATGATGATGGCTGATGTGATAGCACCTGGTGTGATAGAACGAAATAATAGCGATTGTCCAATATGGGTAAAAGCATGGATAAAGAAAACAAGTGTGACAGATGTGAAAAAATAGAGAGTAAAAGCGACTCCGTTTAGGAAATAGTAGTTAGCCAGAATGGTAGAGAGACTGACAAACAAAAAGATAAATAATACGGCAACAGCAAATTGGGCTGTGGTCATTGAAAATTGTTTTACCACTTTATCAGCTATTTTTTGGGGTAATCTTTCATACAGCTTATGACGATTATGATGTAACCATTTCTCTATCATAATAATTTCTTCAAAATCATGGATAATAAATAAAATAGGAAACAACCAAATAAGTGTTTGAACATTCAACCATTCCATATGAATACCTCTCTCCTTATCACTATGCTGGAAGTGTTACTAAAAATACCATATTTATATAATATATGTTAATAATAACATATTGAATAAAGGTAAAAAAGATTTATTAAGATAATAATTATGCAAATCTAGTAACGACATACTGGATCTATTTTTCCTTTTTAAGGCAGAATTCAAGGGGGTGTTACAATTATTTACTGTTTGATTCTCTTTTATAAAAATACAAATACTTGCTATGTCCAATGAGAAGGCTGGATAAATTAATGAACAATTATGGGGTTTGAATTTTTTGTTAATTATTAGTTCATTTTACCATTTTGTCGATAGTCTATGTTATTCTATATTAGAATAATAAATCAGGAGGCGGTAATATGTATTACAGCAATGGTAACTATGAAGCTTTTGCACGTCCGAAAAAACCTGAGGGAGTCGATGGAAAATCTGCTTATCTGATTGGCTCGGGTCTAGCCTCGCTTTCAGCAGCATGTTTTTTAATTCGTGATGGCCAAATGAAAGGTGAGAACATTCATATTCTTGAAGAGCTAGATATTTCAGGAGGAAGTCTTGATGGCATACTTAATCCGACGAGAGGGTTTATTATTCGCGGCGGACGAGAAATGGAAGATCATTTTGAATGCTTATGGGATTTATTCCGTTCCATTCCTTCATTAGAAGTAGACAATGCATCGGTTTTAGATGAATTTTACTGGCTCAATAAAGAGGATCCTAATTATTCAAAATGTCGATTAATGAAGGATAGAGGCCAAAGACTAGAGGATGATGGCAAGTTTACCTTATCAGATCAATCCTCAGAAGAAATGATTAAATTATTCTTTACGCCTGAGGAAAAATTAGAGGATAAAAAAATCACAGATGTTTTCTCAGATGAATTTTTTGAATCGAACTTTTGGCTCTATTGGTCCACGATGTTTGCGTTTGAAAAATGGCATTCTGCGATGGAAATGCGTCGTTATATTATGCGCTTCATTCATCATATTGGCGGATTACCAGATTTATCGGCCTTGAAATTTACAAAGTATAATCAGTATGAATCGCTCGTGCTGCCAATGATTAAATACTTAGAAGGTCATGATGTTGATTTCCAATATAATACGGTTGTCGAAAATGTTTTAGTTGATAGGGTAGGAGACAAAAAAGTAGCTCATACATTGGTGTTACGAAAAGATGGTGTGAAAAAGAATATTGAACTAACAGAAAATGAGTTAGTGTTTGTGACAAATGGTAGTATTACAGAAAGTACAACATACGGGGATAATAATACGCCAGCCCCTATCAATAAAGATTTAGGTGGCAGCTGGTCCCTGTGGAAAAATATCGCTGCCCAAGGTGAAGAGTTTGGTCGACCAGAAAAGTTCTGCGATAATCTGCCAGAGGAAAGCTGGTTTGTTTCAGCTACCCTTACAACATTAGATGATCGAGTGGCTCCATATATTGAAAAAATCAGTAAAAGGGACCCATACGCTGGTAAGGTCGTAACAGGAGGGATTGTCACAGCTACCGATTCTAATTGGATGCTAAGCTATACATTGAACCGACAACCTCACTTTAAAAATCAACCAAAGGACCAATTAGTTGTTTGGATTTATGGCTTACTATCAAACAAGCCAGGTGATTTTATTAAGAAAAGTATTACGGAATGTACAGGCATTGAGATTGCCCAAGAGTGGTTATACCATATGGGTGTACCAGTGGATGAAATTCCAGACATTGCCCAAAATTCTTGCAATACGATTCCATGCTATATGCCATACATCACCTCTTATTTCATGCCAAGAGCAATAGGGGATCGTCCACTTGTTGTGCCAGAAGGGTCTACTAATTTAGCCTTTATTGGCAACTTCAGTGAAACAGCAAGAGATACTGTCTTTACTACGGAATATTCCGTAAGAACGGCGATGGAGGCAGTCTATCAACTATTAAATATTGACCGAGGCGTGCCAGAGGTATTTGCATCTGCCTTTGATGTTCGCACATTATTAGCATCAACGGCTCGTTTACTGGATGGTAAAAAACTAACAGATATTGATGCACCATTTATTTTAAAGCAAATCGGTAAATTGGGTATTCATAAAACAAAGGATACAATCATTTATGATTTACTGAAAGAAAGTAAATTAATATAGTGTTGAAAAATAGACAAAGCAGTTTGAGGGGCTTTGTCTACTTTTCTTTATAGCCAATCTTTTACATAGGCAAGTAATCCAATAAACGCACCTAATCCCATGCCAATAAAGACAGGCACTACGAGGTTTGCTTTCTTTTGTACGGTTTTCATTTCTTCCATTGAAATCCCTTCTTTCTCATCACATACTTAAAATTCTAAGCGCATTGTCTGGTTCGTATCCTTGAACCCGTGTTTTTCATATAAGGATTTAGCACCTTTATTTTCAGTCAATACATTTAACTCCAAATAGTCCAAGTGACGATAGGCTGCCCATTTTTTCGCTTCATCTAATAAAGCAGAACCAATTCCTTTATTTTGATAATGTTTACCAACGATTACATCCACAATAAAAGCATATTTGTGCTCAACCAAGCAAGTATAGGGTGGGGTCGTCGTTTCTTTAATAAGCAAAAAGCCTACTACTTCGTTCTCGAATGTTGCGATTAAAATATCTGAATCCTCTTCAATAATCGTAAACCTGATAAAGTTGGCATCTTGTTTGGCAGGTTTGATATATTTAGGTTGAAGAATCGACATCTCTAAAAAAAGCTCTTGGTATAAACGCTCAATTTGTGGAATTTCATCGAGCGTTGCAGTTTTGATTTCCATACTATCCCTCCGTCAGTTATAGCATCATAGTAAGTAATATTTTACATTAATGGTTGATGAATAGAAAGGGGAAGGCACATGAGGTTATGGCACATAGATGTAATAGCGTATCTACCAAAAGGACAACTACTGTCACAGTGGAGAGAGCTAAATAGCATATTTGCGAAAGAGGATCAGCATATTTTGATTAATTATATATACGAATACCCGAAAGAAGACTTATATTTGTATACAGAAAAAGTCATGGCTGAAATGAAGAAGCGGGGCTATCAAATTCGAACCTACGAAAAAAAGAATCACTACTTTAAGGATTTAGGTCCAGTAAAGGATAGGAAACCCTTTCAACAGCATCATAATCAGGAATATCTTGAAATATGTTTTTATAATTTAAAGGAGAAATTTATAAGAGGCCAGAAGGATTATGAAGAGGAAATGTATCAGCAATTATGCACATATGTAAATAACGTGCTTTAACTAGGAGGGTATACATGTTAAAAGCGATTATATTTGATGTAGATGGAACGATTTTGGATACGGAGAAAGCGATTTTACAGTCTTTGCAAAGAACCTTACGAGAAGAAACAAAAATAGACTATCCGTTTGAGACGCTACGATTTGCTTTAGGCATCCCAGGAAAAGATGCGTTGCAGAGGCTCAACGTGGATGACATAGAGGCTGTGCATCAGAAATGGTCTGCGGCTGTGCTGGATTTTTCACATGAAGTGGCTGTTTTCGAAAGTCTAGAGGAAGTTATTCAGCACCTTGCAGCAAAGCCGCTACAATTAGGTATTGTCACTTCTAAAACAGCGCAAGAGGTAGTGGATGAGTTTGAGCCGTTTGGGTTAAGTGAGTATTTCCACCATATTGTAAGTGCCAGTGATACGGCAAAGCATAAACCACATCCAGAGCCACTGTTAAAATGTCTGGACGCATTACAGATAGCACCAGAAGAGGCCATCTATATTGGTGATTCTATCTATGATTTCCAATGCGCAAAGCAAGCAGGCACCAAATTTGCCCTTGCCCATTGGGGAGCCAAATCCACCATTGGCTTTGAGGAGGCAGATTACGTTTTCTATGAGCCAAAGGATATTTTAACAATTGTTAAGTAGCATGAAAAACAGAAGATGGTGTCCTAGATTTCACACCATCTTTGCCTATGAGAAGGTAAATAGTTAAAAAGGTTAAGACAGTCAAATTCCTTAAATCTACACTCACATGGGATAGGATATTGAACGTAAATAAATGGCTCACCTGATATGGATAAGTACAGTCGCTTCATAAGAATGTGAAAACTTAATGAAAGAACATGGAGTTGCATAAGCAGCTCTTTTTTCTTTCTTGAATAGTGGCATCAAAAAATTTATAAGAAAGTAATTGACACCCTAACTACTCGGTGTTACTATATAGTTGTAATAAGTAATACTTAATAGCTTCTCGAAAGCGAAAAAATTTTACCTAAGTACTAAGTTGTACAGAATAGTAAAGCAAATAGAGGTGGTTCTGCATATGGAAAATTTAACAGAGATGCTGAAGGGGTCCCTGGAAGGCTGCGTAATGGAAATCATTAGCCGTCATGAAACCTATGGATACGAAATTACCCGACGCCTGAACGAGTTAGGGTTCACTGAGGTCGTGGAAGGGACGGTCTACACCATCCTCGTGCGTTTAGAGAAAAAAAAACTGGTGAATATTCAAAAGAAACCATCAGATATGGGACCGCCCCGCAAGTTTTACTCACTTAATGAGGCTGGACGTGACGAACTAAAATTATTTTGGGAAAAGTGGGATTTTATCTCGTCAAAAATCAATGCTCTAAAGTCTTTTTAGTTTCATATGATAATGCGTCTGATCTTTAGCTTGATAATACAAAGGAGGAAAATAACGTGATCGAATTGTTCAAAAAAATGATGGGTGATAAAAAAGAGTACAAGATGATGATGGCACGGGTCGAACAACTACCAGAGGATTACCAATTTGTGTTTAAAAAAATTCAAAACTACATGTGGAATTTCACAGTGGGTAATGGGATGGATATGCTGCATATGCAATATGAATTGATCGAGTTGTTCGAGGCTGGGGCAGCAGAAGGCAGGAAAGTGCTGGAAATCACTGGCGAAGATGTAGCGTCTTTTGCTGATGAGCTAGTGGCAAACGCAAAAACCTATATCGCCAAGTATCGTGAAGATTTAAACCAAAGCATTTTGAATCGATTAGGAAAAAAATAAATGGGTCAGTAATACCGACTGAATAGCTACTTGTTCATTGTTGCCTTCGCTATTCAGTTTTAATTTCAAATGGTACTAAGTTATACAGATTATCAGTCAGACTGAGTAGTTAAGGAAGGGCAATCTACTCTGCGAAAAAAGGGAGGAAATAGGATGAGCAAAGATACGATTTCTGTAAAAGGGTTAAAAAAATCTTTTAAAGAAAAGGAAGTTTTAAAGGGCGTGGATTTTGAGGTGCGGCGTGGTGAAATTTTCGGTTTGTTAGGCTCAAATGGAGCAGGGAAAACGACGATAATCAATATTCTCTCCACATTGATGAAATCTGATGGTGGCAAAGTAGGGATTTGCGGTTTTGATGTCCAGCACCAACCAGATTATGTTCGTCAGAGCATCAGCCTAACAGGGCAGTTCGCCACTTTAGACGGTATGCTCACAGGGCGGGAAAATCTGATCATGATTGCTAAATTGCGAGGAGTTTCCAATCCCGCTCAAACCGCAGACAATCTACTCGCAAGATTCAGCCTGACAGATGCAGGCAATCGTCGGGCAGACAATTTTTCTGGCGGGATGCGGCGCCGACTTGACATTGCCATGAGCATGATTGGGTCGCCAGCGGTTATTTTTCTAGACGAACCAACGACAGGGCTTGATCCTGAAGCACGAATGGAAGTCTGGGAAACAGTCAAGGAGCTTGCGGATGGTGGCACGACCATCTTGCTAACGACCCAGTACCTGGAGGAAGCCGAACAACTGGCGGATCGTATTGCCATCCTACATGAAGGAAAAATTATAACGACTGGCACCCTTCTAGAACTTAAAGAGATGTTTCCACCAGCGAAAGTAGAGTACATCGAGAAGCAGCCAACACTTGAGGACATTTTCCTCGCCATCATTGGCAAAAAGGAGGAGATATAAATGAAGAGTCAAACATGGGTATTGCTAGGTCGTTTAATGCGTAACATTATGCGCAGCCCAGATACAATAATCACGGTGGCGATTACACCAATTATGATGATGCTTCTATTTGTCTACGTATTTGGTGGTGCAATAGAGACAGGCACAGACAACTACGTCAATTATTTATTGCCAGGAATCTTATTGATGGCCATTGCATCGGGCTGCGCTTACACTTCCGCGCGGCTGTTTACAGATAGAAAGAGTGGGCTGATGGCGCGTTTTATCACCATGCCCATCAAGCGTTCGTCTGTATTGTGGGCTCATGTGTTGGCCTCGCTTATTTCCAACGCGCTTACTGTTGTAGTCGTTATCCTTGTTGCGTTCTTGATGGGTTTCCGTTCTAGCACGGATCTCTTGGATTGGTTCGCGGTAGCTGGCATACTAGGGCTGTTTACGCTAGCATTGACATGGTTGGCAGTCATTCCTGGATTGGCAGCAGGCACGATGGAGGGGGCAACAGCCTACTCATACCCACTGATTTTTTTACCTTTTATCAGTTCAGCCTTTGTTCCCACGGAAACCATGCCTAAAATTATTCGAGCGTTTGCTGAGAACCAGCCCGTTACCTCAATCGTCAATGCGATTCGTGCTCTCTTATATGAAGGCTCTGTTAGTAATGATATCTGGCTCGCTCTTATGTGGTGCATCGGCATCATGGTCATCGCTTATTTTTTCGCCATTAAACAATTTAAACGCCAGTTAGGCTAATACGAACAAGTCGATTTCTTATTGTATAGGAAATCGACTTGTTCTCGCTTCTATTCAATTTATATGGATAAAGACAATGCTAATTTCGAAAATGATTTCGTACTAGAAGGGTTGCTGACTGATATTCAGATGGCAACTCATCCTCAAAATAAATCGCTTCTACTGGACAAACTAATTCACAAGCTCCACAATCAATGCAAAGATCTGGATCAATTACATATTGGGTATCTGTCATAACAATGCAATTTACTGGACAGACATCCAAACAGACAGCCGCTTTTTCATCCCTACATAATTCTGTAATGACAAATGCCATGCTAAATCCTCCTATACAGACAACTGGTGTTTTAATTCTTCGGGTGAGTGTTTCCAATACGCTTCATCAAATTCAGATAAAAACTGATAAAGTAGCTTTTTTGAATGACTATCTATATGCTGCAAGAGAAATTTCCCTTTCAGTGCCTTATCTAAATAATTTACCTGTTCTGGCAAAGATTTATAGCCAAGTTTAATACGGCGTTCTTCTTTTGATACCCGTACTTCACTAGCGGTACATCCCGCATAATAGGGGCCATTTTGATTAACCTGAATCGCTACCCAAACTATCCAGTAACGATAATAATCATTGCTAGCATGAGCTAGGTCAGGAGAAAAACGAACTTTTTTTTCAATTTTACTTCGTCCGTGTAAGGCTTCTAAATCTATAAACACGTGCTCTTTTTCACAATCTATAATAATTGACGTTACATTATTTAGATCAAGGGTACCTACTCCGTAACCGCCATCCCCGTCAGTTGAATCGTTACTTAAAATTGTAAAATGCATTTTCTCTTTCATAGAAGTCACCTCTAGGCTTTTTATACCGATGTACTTTTTTATAATCAACAATAATTGAATCAAAACAATGGTCTGAACATACAGTTTTGCTCCTAGCAAAAATCGCATAAAAAACATCACTGTACGCTACGTTGTACAAGCTGTTATACCTGTTGGTAATTTTTCAAGTACAAATCTAACAAACACATTACGTATAGTTTTATAAATTAAGATACTTGAACGTTTCGTAGTCATTTTTTTCTATACGTAATGGTTGTCTAGGATTTTTCCTCTACTTTTATCGTTAAAAAGTATACATACAATATACCGTGTGACGTCAAAGATTGTCTTCAGACGAATGTCTGAAATGTTATGTATTGGAAATTTGACGCTAATACAGTGATTGGACCTTTAATTAACCGAACATTGTTGCTATCAATTTTGCCTTTCCGATTTAACTGCTTGAAACCAAGCACCTAGCATAATTTCGTGAAATAGGGATGGGACACAAGCTTGACTAGAGGAAAATAAAATTGCTTGTTGTTGTAACAACAATAGTGTATGATACATAGTATAAGTTATACAGTGTATATCATATAGTAAGCGAAATAGAGGTGAACGAATGAGTACGTTACTGAATTCATTAATGACTGAACTTAGGAGAGGAACACTGACATTAGCCGTTTTAAGTCAATTACGAACACCGCAGTATGGATATTCACTTGTTCAATTATTAGAAGATTCGGGCATTAACATCGATCAAAGTACCTTATATCCATTGCTTCGCCGTTTAGAAAAACAAGAGTTAGTGACAAGTAGCTGGGAAACCTCTGAGAGTAGACCCCGCAAATACTATGTATTAAGTGAATATGGATTAGACGTCTTTTTACAATTGAAACGAGAATGGATTAATAATTCAAAAGAACTCTATGAGCTACTAAAAGGAGATGAGGATAAAGATGAATCTGACTGAAATTTATATTCAAGAAGTCACGCGGAGGCTGCCTGAAAAAAATCGTGAGGATATCGCACTTGAGTTACGATCAACCATTGGGGATATGCTGCCTGATGATTACAATGAGCATGATGTAAAGGAAGTGCTGGAAAAGTTAGGGAACCCAGCAGCGTTAGCGAGCGGTTATCGTGATCAACCAATGCATTTAATCGGCCCTCGCTATTTTGATGTATACCTCTCGTTACTAAAAATGATTATACCAATTGCCGCTGTCATTGCGGTAATCTCAATGATTGCTGAATATTTTATTAGTTTTGGTGGGGAAGAAGCGGTTATGAATGCTGTCCTCAATATGATGGGTGAAGGAATATGGAGAATCATCGAAGTAGGCATACATGTCTTCTTCTGGCTAACGGTCGTATTCGTCATTTTGGAACGTACTGATAAAGGAAAAGAGCAGCATCCATTATCAGCAAGCCTAAAAAAATGGACTCCCGAAGATCTGAAAACCGTCATTTATATTCCTAAGAAAAAAGCAATTACGAAGCTTGAAGTATTTGGCTATTTAATGTGGACGGCCATTTGGGCAACTTTTTATTTTTATGCAAATCATCTTTTAGGTATATATGAAGATGGTGGAGAGGGTCTCAAGTTCGTAATGCCAGCTTTAAATCAGGATGTTTTACTTCATTATTGGCCCATTGTAATCGTTGTCATTGCTCTCGAAATAGGGTTAGCTCTCTACAAATTACTGAAAGGACAATGGACGAAAAAAGTGGCAATCTTTAATACAATTGTGGAGCTTTTCGCAACCGTTGTATTCATTGTGATAGTAAGTAATCCGAATTTAATAAACCAAGAAAGTATCACGTACATGAGTGATTTATTTACCACCTCTGCTAAGCAATTTGAAATATGGCTAATTGGCGGCATAATCATTATATTTGTTGTATCTGCGGCAATCAGTATATTCGACGGCTTCCGTAAGGCAAGAATCCGTTAATTCATTATCAACACACTTTACTTCAAGATGGCCTCCATAGTGAGCCATCTTTTTTTCAACTAATGGAGTTTTGTAACTTTCATACTTTTGAAACGTATATAGTATAAAGTGAAATTACATAAATAAGCAGCGGGGGAATTAAAATGGATTTACTAATTGGAATAGCGATTGTACTAATTGTGTTTTTCTCTTCAAACATAATAGAGAGAAAGTTAAAATCGATTGAAAGGCAAAACAATCGCATAATAGAAATACTAGAAGAAATAAGAGATAAAAATAAATAGATAGTCCACGAACAGCGAAGTTTAGTATAACGATCAATACCCCATCAAAGTAAATCTAGCTTTGACGGGGTATTTTTATGATTAAATCTACTACAGATGACAAAAATTATTCAATAAAGGGACAGCATATTATTCAGGCGGATATTTATACGTTTTGAGGTGCGTGTGATGAATCAATTTAACCTCAGGTCCGACAGAAATTTCATAGGTCATTCGATCCTTTCCAATAGGAATCCACTGTCCACCATCCGTAGGTTCAATTTCAAATGTAATTTGCATTTTAAAGCCTCGGAAATGATTTCTTTTTGTTTCAATCACTTCAATTTTCCAAGGCGTAACATGTGGGGAAACATCCTTTATAATCTTTGAATAATAATTGGTCAACTCTTCTTCAATATAAGGAGTAAGCAATAGCATGAGCATATCCTGTAATCTCAGCTCGTTAGAATCCTCTGTTGGTTCGGCTGTTGAAGCGGATATTGTTTGAAATACAGGAACTAGTACAAGGGAAAATATAAAAACGAGTAACATCTTTTTCATTTTCTTCCAAACACCTCTTTGTGATCTTTCCTAATGCATTGTATTGTTACCTTTATGGAATGAAGTATGTATGATTGACGATTGGCAAAAAATAAGCTTAATTTTTCTTGTATGTAAAGTCGGTTGACCAACATAGCTATTGGATAAAAAATTTAAAATAACTTCTAACATAAATCTATGTCCCATCATAATAAAATTTGATCGTAATGGAGGGCGATAAAAATATAGAAGGGCACCGATGGAAGTGCCCCTTAGTAACAAATCGGGAGGTGCCTTGTTAAACGAATTCGCTTAACATTACTATTTATATGATAAGATTACTTGGTTTTATAGACCATCATCTTGAATATGCTAAAATTTATACTTCGTAACGAAGAATGGCTGTTATCCAATCTTTTACTAATAGTTCCCATTGTAGTGGTGAGCTATCTAAGGGAAGTGAAAGACTTTGCAGCTCTTTGGGAAGCAAGTGTATTTTATGGCGTATCATTTCATTGTCAGGTGATTCTGTATCGATAAATAAAAGATAGCGTCCGATTAAATCTTTCTTATACATAGATGGATAATCGAGGGCTTTTAATACACGTGTAGAAAATTCCACACCATTTAGGTTTACTTCAAAATGTCCCCGCACATTAAATTCACAGCGAATATGTGTCCCAGGTAATCGATGTAGCGCTTCGATAAAAGCAGCTAATGTGTTTGCACTGATGAAATAGGTTTCAAAATAGTATTGATTCTCTGTATGAAGCGTTGAATTAGCATCATATGTATCATATCTTATTTCTAATGTTTCTTCTGCTTCGTCCGATTTTTTCCTAGTGAGGTAGTGCCGAGCAATTTTTTTAATGGTGTGATGATCTAAGTCACACCCATAGCTCAGAATAGTTACTTGTCTACGCTGTGCTTTGGCGAATAACCGCATTTCTAAATTTGCATCATTATTTAAATCCCAGCCATAGCGTGGGTTGTAATGAATACATGTACTTTTGTTCATTGCGACCTCCTTTTTTCCTAGTCTAATAACATTATAAATAATTTTGTCTAATTTTCCTTATTTTTCTTTTAAAAATGAAACTTTTGGATTTTAAGTTTCGTATAAACTGGAAAATACTTTTTAGGAGGTAATTATGGCTAAATGGAGAGGCACAATCCTTCTATGTACATTACTGTTAACAGCCTGTACAGCAGAAACCGCTCAACCTAAAGAACAAATACAGGAAGAGAAAAACGATGAAAATATTGTGGTAACAAAGGATGGCAAAGTAACCTTTGAGATTAAGAATGAGATTGGTGTTCCACAAGAAAAAGTAGAGGCTATAAAGGATGAAATTGTGACAGCATACGACCACATAAAGGATTCTATACATACTTCCTACACGCCATCCGAGCACATAAATATATGGTTTAAGGAAGACGGTCTATCCTGGGGGTTTGCATCGAAAATCGAACTAGTTGGCGTTCAAGATGATACCTATCCACTTGTCCATGAAATGACCCATTCTTTACTTGGCTATGGCAACAATTTTGGATCAGACCATGGCTATTTTACGCAAGAGGGTTTTGCGAGTTATATGGAGGGTCAATATGGAAAAAATAAATTATACTTTGAAAAATACATGAAGCATTATTTGGATTCAGATAAGATAATTCCCATTAGTAAGTTAATTGATCCAAATCAAGATGATGTCTATTTTCGCCCAGCACTTTCAAGTGAAGAAGAGAATCAAGTCCTGATGGAGATGAGCTACACGCATGCGGCTTCATTTGTTACATACCTAATTAATACCTATGGACTCGAAAAGTTTGAACAGATCTACAACGAGAAAGAACTAGCAAAAAAATTAGAGGAAGTATACGGAAAGAGTAGTAGTGAGTTAGAAAAGGAATGGTTAGCATTTATTCAAAAGCAACAAGGACTTACTTATGAGGAGAAATTTAAATCGGGAAATTTTTATGATATGAATACGATTCTTCTACAAATAGATCCAAAATATTTTGCTAAGGAATAATATTTCTCTTCGGATGAAACTGTCTATGTAATAATTGCACGCCCAGTAAAAGGCAAAGACCACCAATGATTCTTAAAAATATATTTTTGAAAAATACTGTATCGTCAACCGTAATGACAATCAACATAGGACCAACCATAATCAATGCGATGCCAAGCAATGCCATGTAGAAATCACCTCAATTTCCCATGTCAGATTTGATTATCGCACGATTGTCTGAAAAGGAAAAGGGTCACTAGGCTGGTAAAAGCGACCCTTATAAAATAGCTAGAATGACCTTACATGGCTTTAACAGTCTGTAAAAGGTTAGGTGCTATTGGGATGATTAGTACATGAAAGAAGCGCCAACAATAATTAAAAGAATGAATAGAACAACGATTAATACGAATGTTGAACCGTAATAGCCGCCACCGCCAGAGTTGCCGCCATAATAGCAGCTGTTGTTCATGTTACCTACGTTTCCACTGTATCCCACTGAAAATCCCTCCTTTCTACAACCTATAATATGTCTGCTTGCAGAAAGGAGAAATGGTATTTACCCTATGGTTCTAAAAAATGCTGAAAACATTCTTGTATTTTATTTTTAGGGAGAAGGTTTTTTGAGATTGGTATTTTATTTTTACAAAGAAAGTGAGAAAAGAAAGCGGGGGTTACATGCTAAGGGAAGAGCTAAAGCAAAAAATCATCAGTGAATCGACTGAATGTATTGCTTATTTAACAGAATTAGTGAATTCAAATCGAATTTATGATGGGGAAGTATTGGCAATCATTATAGATGTTATAAAAAATGGACCTGATCAATTAACAAACTCGCAGTGGAATGTCTTGTTAGATAAGGGGTTACTACCTGATTTTTATGTAGAATGTGATCGCTGTGAAGATACCATTCCCTGGTCAGAAATGTACCGTGCGATTTTCATAGCGAGAGATCATTATTGTCCCTTTTGTAGATATATAGAAAATAAAGAGAATACAAGATTATTAGACTAGGATGGTAGAGGCAATAATGAAATGGTTCATGATAATTGCCGAATGGCTATTCTTTTTATATGTGTTTATTTGTCTATTGAGCTTTAACATAATTCACCTTGGGAACCTTCTCTATGTGGATATGCCGCACGAAGAACCGATGATTGTGACAACACCCTTTGTTCAGACCTCACTGTTCATTATAGGAATAGGTGTTGTTTGTTTCTACTATATGAAGTATTTAAGGGGGAGTAATGCTTATAAAAGGTCAAAGGCAGTGATCTGGGGAAGTCTATTTGCCTGCCATGCATTGGCAAGCGGTTTTTATTTGTTCATGCGATTTGGGCTTATATGGAATCAGTATGAAGCAAAGGTGCTTTTATTGTCGACTTTGATTAGTCTCGTTTTAACCATTCAGGCAGTTATGAAATATTACGTGTGTAAAATGACCGACACTTGATTGTGTATAAAATGCAGGAACGATTGATGGTAGTGAAATATTCAAAGTATATGTGTGAATTCATCTGTTAAATTTTAAAAAAAGGAGTGAGCAAATTTGCTATAAAATGAAGAATAGAGGTGAGAAATATGAAAAGAGGATTTAAACGCATTATGGTAATTATATTTACAATTATCTTTTCATTATTTGTGTTGATTCTTACTTTGAGCTTTATTAATCATAAAATACAATTATCAAAAGAAGAGGTATGATTTGTTCCAACTGGGCAACTTGTAGAAGTAAATGGTCATCAAATGCACGTTTATACAGAAGGAAAAGGAGAAGATACCCTTGTTTTTATGTCTGGCGGCGGTACGAGCTCACCTGCATTAGATTTTAAATCACTTTATACTTTGTTAAGCGATAAATATAAAATTGTTGTTGTTGAAAAGGCAGGTTATGGATTTAGCGAAGTCACTGATATTGACCGAGATATTGATACAATTCTAGCTGAAACAAAAGAGGCACTTTTTAAATCAGAAATTGAAGGTCCATATATTTTATTCCCTCATTCGATGTCTGGCATTGAGGCCTTGAGATGGGCGAAAGACTACCCTGATGAAATAAAAGCTATTATTGGATTAGATATGGCTGTTCCTGCTGTATATGAAGAATTAGCTATCAATATGTTCCTCGTTCGATTAGGTGCTTTTACTGCTAAGACTGGTTTGATCAGATGGATTCCAAATCTATCGGAAAGTGACGCAATAAAGTATGGGAATTTAACAGATGAAGAGAAAGAGTTGTATAAAGTAATTTTTTATCGAAGAACATTGACTAAAGATATGGTTAATGAAATAGATCATATAAAAGCAAATGCGCAAAAAGTCAAACAAGCAGGAATCCCGAACATTCCTATACTTTTGTTTTCATCGAATGGTGAGGGGACGGGTTTTGACAATCAAAAGTGGAATGGAATGCAAAATGACTTTATTACTAGGAGTGATAAAGGTAAATTGATAGAGTTAGATTCATCTCACTATGTTCATAGTATTGACTATGAGCGAATAGCCGAGGAATCAGAGGCGTTTATAGAAAGTTTACATCGTTACTAGCAATTATGTAAGGGGTAACTAGTAGTGTGTTGCAAATGCAGCTCTTTTTTTCTTTATTAAACTAACGGTGTAGTTCAGTACTATAATATATGAGGTGGCCACATGCTGAAAAAAATAATATTTGGGCAAAAAACAGAAACGAACTGGTGAAGTAAATATTTTTGAAGACTTTAAAGAAGTTAATCAAAAAAAGTGGAAAAAGCGATTGATATAGTGAAAAATGCTAAAAAAGTAGAAATGGCACGCTATGCTGACTACCAATTTCAATTTCCATTTAAGAACAGTAGCGAAAACAAAATAGCCTCTTATACGCTTTGGGTTAGCCAAAATGGTGAAAATTTAGAAATTGTTACGGATAGCGATAAATATGTGAAATTAACAAAGCAAGATTCAGAATATCTCAATGAAATTTTAACAGGAGAAAAATTAATAAAGTCATCCCCTGTCTTGAGTTGAAGAGCTTTGTTTGACTTGTGTTCAACAAACGGGCCAGATTATGGAATAACACCCTACTTTGAAAGGCTAGTTTTTTTATATTATTGCATGAAGCAATCTGAAATCAATGGAAAACTCAATCGTATATTAAATATTAATTTTTCTGGGGAGATGTTAAAAATGTTAGAAACAATTTTAATAATTTTTTTAACTATTCCATTATATGCGGTATTAATATGGAGTTATTTCTACCCACAAGAGAGCTTATTATGGGGAAAACGGTGGATGTACAAAGAAGAACCTGACATATCGGATGATGCAATCCGTTATATAAAAGTTGCATCATTAATCAGTGTAATAGGATTGACGTTAGTATTCATTATTGTGATACTAACACAATTTATAAGATAATTCTTCAATCCATTTCTTGTTCAAAGAAATTAGGTATAAAGATAAAATGCATACGGGGGATTTTCTAGTAATCCAGAATCTGGCGCTTTTCTGAAATAAGGAAGGCGTCTTTCTTCATAAAAGGCCCATTTAATAGAGGAAGAATATTAAAAGAAATTAACTAATTCTTATAATGATATTGTGCTTAAATGATAGAAGAAGTTAAAGAAGGATGAGGTATATTCTTTTGAATATGCCAATTGTTATTTTTGTGAAAATCACAATATTGCCCCTGAATCATTTATAGATTGGTAATCGAAAATAATATATTTTTGTAACGTAATTAAATTCTAAGAGTTATATAAGTGAAAGGGGTGAAAATAGGTGGACTTTGAGGAAATCTATCACAAATACTTTAAAGAAGTTTATTTATTTATCCTATCATTAAGTCACGATGAGCGCATCGCCGAGGAAATAACACAAGAAGCATTTTTTAAGGCATTAAAAGCAATTGAAAAATTTGACGGATCTAAGGATATTCGAGCATGGCTTTTTACAATTGCGAAAAATACATATTTCTCACACTACAAAAGAAAGAAACGACAAGTAGACTCAGGTGCAATAGAAGAATCAAGTATGGAAGTGCAAATTGTAAAGCATTTGATGAATGAAGAAGATGCCTTCATGGTTCATCAGTTTCTTCACTCGATGAATGAGCCATATAAGGAGGTCTTTTCATTACGTACTTTTGGAGAATTACCTTTTGAAAAGATAGGTCGTCTTTTTGGAAAAAGTGCAGGGTGGGCAAGGGTTACCTTTTACAGAGCGAGAAAACAAATTATCGAGTATATGGAGGCGATGAATTATGAAAGAGATTAAATGCACAATTATTCAAGATGTTTTACCTCTGTATGTTGATGAGGTAGTTAGTCCAGATACAAAAGAAATGGTAGACGAACATTTACTGCATTGTGAAAAATGTCAAAAAGAATATGACGCCATGAAACAAGAACTTTATATCCCGGCAGAAAATAAGGCTTTTCAATTTAAAGAGATCAGTAAAAAATGGCGTAAGAAAAAAGTGATCATTTCCATTACTTCCGTTTTCATAACGGCACTCATTTTATTAGGGACCTATTTGTCTGTTTTCTATTTTGAAACGGTTATTCCTTATTCGGAAGATTTGATCAAAATCGAAAGTCAAAATGATCATCAGTTGGTTTCCCGATATTATGGCAAAAGCCGTGCAGGTGTTCATGGAACGTTTCCTATGGGACTTGAAATTGATGGAGAGAAAAAGATTGTGAGTTTTATTTATTATACAAAAACAATGGCTGATTCGCCTTCGAGAAACCTGATTGGTGATGAAAAGAGGCTTGGACAAGAAGATACCTTCGTCCTACCTGAAAGTGGAAATAACGATGCAGTATATTATGTGGAATTTGATTCAGAAGAGATGATTCCTGGAGGAAAGGATTCTTGGGATTCAGTTTTAGAACGTGCTGTATTAATTTGGGAGAAATAATCTGATTGAAATCATATTTAGTTATTCCATTATTGGGCGCGATTCTCTAATAAGAATCAGCGCTCGTTTTCATTAAAGGGCCATATTATTGAATAACATTCTTTAACGAAAGGTTCCAAACGAAGCTTTGGGAACTTAAAACCGATAAAAACCAATAAAATCCATTTGTGGTATTATTAAAGTAACTTTTTTTGATATGGGGTGGAAATGTTGAAAAGGTATTTTTACATAAGCATTTTATTAGGTTCATTGGCTTTATCAGGTTGTATTAATGATGAAGCTGATAACACAGAAGCTACAGCAGAATCGTTGGCTACTGAACGTTCCAAAACAATTCACAAAGATGATCATACTAAAAAAACAGAAGAAGTAAAAGAAGTTGTAAAAAAGGAACCTTTTATCTTAGATGTCACGGATATAGAGAAAGTAGCACCAATAAGAAGTTTTTATCCTATTGCGATTGATGCAGAGATAACCTCTCCTATAGGTGAAATTAAATCTTCTTTTACTCATTCTGGTGATAGTCCATTTAAAATAACCTTATTAAATATTGGTACTAAAAGTTTTTTATACAAAATCCAAAATCTTGATAAAGAAACAAAAATAGTAAATGGTATTTTAAAAAGTAATGAATGTTATGAGAAGATATTTGACGGCTTCCCTGAAGGCACTTATGTCATATCTTCTGTAATAGAAGAAGAAGGGTTTGCTACGGATATAAAACTAAAGGTAAAGGTAGAGATGCTTCGTTAACTAATTTGGTTTTTAAGGTGAAAACTCAAAACCTTGTTCAACTAACTGTAGCATTAGTGAAACAAGGTTTTTTTAAAGCATAAACAAACCTAATAACGTTCCCAAATGAAAGTTAGAGAAGACATAAAAACCCCAAAAATGTTGTTTTCACAGTATTTTTTAGGTTCTCCTTTGAATTTAGTTAGAAAACTATCTTTTCTGTAATAGGGAAAGCGTCTTTATTCATGGAATGGGCCAGATTATGGAGTGACTTATTAATTGTTTCGTTAAGATTGTGAAGCCAACATGGCAGTTTAGTTGAATAAAAATTGTTAAAAATATTATTAAAATTCAAGAAATGGAGTTTGGAAAATGAAGCGTATTAAAAGATTGATTCAAGTCATCTTAGCAAGTACATCAATCCTAATTCTTAGTGGATGTTTCTCTAAAGAGGATCTGAATCAACCAATACAAGAATATTTAGAAACAAACTATGGAATACAAGGTGAGTTTTCTGTTATTCAGACAAGTAATAATTGGTTTGAAGGGATTGACCATCAAACTTATATAGAAATGAAAAAGCCATATCGTGCTTATCCGTTCCTAATGATTGATAGAGATACTTTGGAAATTTTAAAAGAGGAAAGTGGCGATATCTATCTCGAACAATTCAAGGGTGCATATATTGAACAACACCAAGAAGTAGTTCAAGTAATGAAACAGATCATTAAAAAATATGGGCTAGTGAAATATCCTGATAAAGTTGTCCTAGAAGGGCATAAGCCTATTCGTATATTTCCTTACGATAACATGGAGTTAAATATAAATAATTCTCAAGAGCTACTAGATGATTTTAAAAAGACTCAAAAGATTGATACTACTGGGCTTTTACCTACATTAATACCAAGTGACCCCCGACGTGAAAATTATAATAGCAGGTATGTAGGTGTGGTGAATTTTCTATTTGAATATGACATGAATAAAAATAAACTTCCTATTCCAAAGGCCAAAGATCTAATTGAGGACTTTCAAAAAAGTGGGGTATTAACAAAAGGGATATACAACATAGATATGTTAGTAGATGATTCAAATCCAGATCATTTTGTGGGATGGGAATATAATAATGTAGCTTTGTTTGAAGTCGATGAAAATGGTAAATATACCATAATTGCTACTCCTAAATATGATGATTTAGATAGAACTTACTACTATGGTGATTACGCAGCTGCAAAAAATATAAAATAGAATTTTAGGTTGAAGTACTTAATTGGAATGGATTAAAAATACACATGGTGCTACCCCTCTTAGTAATAAATTTCCTCATATTTACTTATATCGAGAAAAGCTTGAGACAGGAAAGGCGCATAATAGTGAATTAACACAAAGTCCAATCATATATTTAATTATATGGATTAAATAATTATTTCCCAAATTTAAGAATCTTCTTCCACTAATGATAAGTTAGTTAAAGAAGACATGTGCTTATTATCTTCCACAATCGTGCGCATTTCTTTAAAAAGAAATGCGTTTTTTTTATTTAAGGACATTAATGGAATAAACAAAAACTCTGCGTCATGAGTGTGTAAAGAATGGAAATTCATGATGTAGGAAATAATGTAGTTCTCTAATGCAAATTACAATTCAAAAGAAAACCAAATCAATACGGAGGTAAAAATGACTGTTCTTGATTGTATCATTATAGGCGGAGGTCCTTCAGGGTTAAGTGCTGGCTTAACTTTAGGAAGAGCTAGGAGAAATATTGCATTAATGGATGATGGGACAAATAGGAATAGAGTGACACAGGCGTCACATGGATTTATTACGCGTGATGGGATAGAACCACAAGCGTTTAAAGAAATAGCGTTAAAAGAGTTGGGGAATTACCCGTCCGTCTCCTATCTTAATGCGACAGTTACTGAAATTATAAAGGGTATAGGTAATGAGCGATTTACTGTCAAAACATCTACTGGTCAGGAATTTGTTTCAGAAAAAATCATACTCGCCACTGGTGTTCAAGAAATATTTACTATACCAAGTATAAGAAAGTTTTATGGGAAAAGTCTATTTAGTTGTCCTTATTGTGATGGCTGGGAGCAAAAGGATAAGCCATTAGTGGTTATGGCAGAAAAAGAAGAGCATGTACTGCATTTGACCAAATTAATTTATAATTGGTCGCAGGATTTGGTTGTCTTAACGAATGGAGCTCCCTTATCTAACGAAGGTAAAATGGAGTTGCAAAAACACAATATCAGAATAATATTAGAAAAGATAAAAGACCTCATAGGTAATGATGGGTACTTACAAAAAATAGAGTTTGAATCAGGAGCAACCATTTTAAGGTCGGGTGGATTTGTTGCCCCATCTTATTATCGTCCCAATCAGTTTGCTGAGAAGCTTGGCTGTGCTATTGATGAAGATGGAAAAGTGATAACAGATGGTGTTGGTAGAACAACTCAAAAAAATGTCTATATTGCAGGAGAAACCGAAAGATCCAAACCATCCTCTTTAATGATTTCAGCGGCTAAAGGTAATAAAGCTGCTGTTTCAGTAAATACTGATTTAACGATGGAACGCTTTTGATGACGCCATAACACTTGGAATAGAATCTTAGCTAAAACACATCAGCTAATGTGTTCTCACATCTACTGCAAACATTGTGTTAGTGTTACTATAAGAAATGACGAAGAACGGATTTTGATTGTAGAATCCGTTTTTTCTTGTTATAAAGGCACAGCTTTCCTAGCAACCAAATACGAATAACCTGATTGTATAGTATAGTTTTACAAGGTGGGGTAACAACCAATAAAAAAGCTCGGAGGATTAAAAATATGAAGCAAGTGGGGACGCTCTACTTTTTCTGTGGAAAAATGGGAGCAGGCAAATCAACAAAATCAAAACAAATGGCGAAAGAAAAAAATGCGGTACTTTTATCTGAGGATGAATGGCTCGCCTCTCTTTATCCCAATCAGATCACATCATTTGAGGACTATCTAAAATTTTCAGCACAGCTCAAGCCGATGGTGAAAAAGCATGTCCAAAACATATTGAGTGTTGGTACGAATGTAGTAATGGATTTTCCAGGTAACACTCAAAAACAGCGAAAGTGGTTTTTAGATTTAACGTCAGAGGTCAATGCAAACCATCAACTAATTTTCCTTAATTTAAGTAACCAGCAATGCTTACGTCAAATTGCGCAAAGGCGTAACGAACAACCCGAAAGAGCAGCTTTTGACACGGAAGCGACGTTTATTCAAGTCACTAAATTTTTTGAAGCACCAGAAGCTTCCGAGGGTTTAAATATATGTGAGTTAAGTGGAAAAGAATAACACAGATTTATAGTTCTTAAAGTAACAGGGATTTTACTTGAGGAACAGGGAGCTGTTTAGAAATAATTTATGCGGTTTATGAAGAATTTTTTAAAACTATATTGACAAACTATTTTTTTTCTGTAAAATGAAAAACAATTCAAAAATATTTGTATAGAACAAAGGCTATGAAAAGAAGTAGTATCAATTATTTTTACGAACAGAAAGTTACCGGTCGATGAGAGGTGCATGTAAAACAATTGAGAATTCATCTTGGAGCTGTGTACCGAAAGGATTATTCCAAGTAGGCTACGCCGGTAAGCACCCGTAATCATGTGCGAGAGTATCGTCAAATGACCGTACTTCTTAAGGTAAGTAATGTGAATTGCTTATAAATTAAAGGTGGTAACACGAGTTGAATCGTCCTTTTGGTTAATCCAAAAGGGCGTTTTTTTTTATTCCTTTTTTGAACAAGTATTTGAAAATCTAAACGTATGAGGAGTAAGCATTATGAAAGATAATCATCAAGATTCACAACTAAAGCGGGAATTAAGTACGCGTCACATGCAATTAATTGCACTTGGCGGGTCCATTGGGGTCGGTTTATTTTATGGTTCTAGTTCAACCATTCAAATGGCGGGACCATCTATTTTACTAGCTTATTTAATTGGCGGGTTAGTAATTTTCACCATTATGCGTGCATTAGGCGAAATGGCAATAGCGGAACCTGTATCAGGCTCATTCAGTATGTACGCGAATAAATATTTAGGACGCTTTGCTGGATTCTTATCTGGTTGGACATATTGGTTCATGTGGATTGTCGTGGGCATGGCAGAATTAACAGTGGTCGGTGTCTATATTAACTACTGGTTTCCAGATATTCCACAATGGGTAACGGCCCTTGTCGTACTTGTTATGATGACGCTTGTAAACTTAGCAAATGTAAAAGCATATGGAGAATTCGAATTCTGGTTTGCGATGATTAAAGTTGTGGCAATTATCGGTATGATCGTTCTAGGACTAGCGATTATTTTCTTCGGTGTCGGTAACCACGGTGAAGCAATTGGCTTTGATAATTTATGGGCACACGGTGGCTTCATGCCAAACGGTTTCCATGGTATTTTAATGTCACTCGTATTAGTTATGTTCTCATTCGGTGGGGTTGAATTAGTGGGTATTTCTGCAGGGGAAGCAAAAAATCCTAGCAAGTCCATTCCTTCAGCGATTAACAACATCGTTTGGCGTATTTTAATTTTCTACATTGGGGCATTAGGCGTTATGATGGTTATTTATCCTTGGAACGAAGTTGGCTCAGAAGGTAGCCCGTTCGTTCAAATTTTTGATTACGTTGGTATCCCAGCTGCGGCTCACATTATTAACTTTGTCGTCATTACTGCAGCAATGTCTGCATTTAATAGTGGCTTATACGGTTCAGGACGTATGCTACACAACTTATCGGTACAAAAAAATGGTCCAGCGTATTTTAAAGCAGTAAGCAAAAACGGTAGTCCAAGTCGAGGGATTTTATTTTCTTCAGCTATGCTATTAATCGCGGTTGTCTTAAACTATATAGTACCTGAAAAAGTGTTCATCTATATTTCTGCTGTTGCGACGGTTGCAGTAATTACAAGCTGGATGATTATTTTATTAGCACAATTGAAATTTAGGAAGTCAAAAACGAAAGAGGAAGTAGCCAAGCTGAAATTCAAAATACCGCTTTATCCACTTTCTACGTATATTGCGATTGCATTCTTACTAATGGTTATTGTGTTAATGGCCTTTATTCCAGATATGCGTGTTGCGCTATATGTCGCACCTGTTTGGTTTTTCATCTTATTTATTGGCTACAAAGTAATACATGTTAAAAAGTAGTTACATCAATTCATTTAACTAACTTCTACAGCGCAGATAGTTTGTTAAAAAATCCTTTTGGTATACTCGATTCGTTACACTTATCGCCTTCCTTTATGAATAGGTTCATAATAAAATTGATCTGTATTTAGACAAAAAAAGGAGGGTCATGATGGAAGTAGTATATTTGGCAGGTGGATGTTTATGGGGCGTACAAGCTTTTATAAAAACGCTACCAGGAGTTACGTTTACAGAAGCAGGTAGAGCTAATGGGACTAGTCGTACGCTTGAGGGTGATTATGACGGGTACGCTGAATGTGTAAAAACAGGGTTTGATCCAACAGTTGTAACCATTCGAGATTTAATGGGCTATTTATTCGAAATCATTGATCCTTACAGTTTGAATAAACAAGGACAGGATGTTGGCGAGAAATATAGAACGGGCGTATATAGTGAAAATCCTGAGCATTTAAAAGAGGCGAAGGCATTTCTTAGAGAGAGAAGTGATTACGAGCTTATAATGGTTGAAGTGCTGCCCCTTACAAACTATGTCAGAAGTGCAGAGGAGCATCAAGATAGATTAACCAGATGCCCAAATGATTATTGTCATATTCCCGTAGAAATTTTAAATAAATATAAATAACGGAATTTACGAGACCTTTCTATGTTATTAGTGCGTCATTTGGATGATCAGGTTATGTATTTGCTAAAACGCAGAAAATTAGAAGGAAATGATAAGTAGCGTAAAAGGGCTAGTGCGTATGTAGCTAAACCCGTTCTGAAGGCTTTTTCCAAACTGAATCATTCAAGTAAATAAGAGAGACAGCTATTTGTAAAGATTATTCCTATTAATGATAGTTAGAATTAGGAAAATAGTGAATTGGTATATAATGTTGAACAATGTAGTATCAAATCAGTACATCACTAAAATAATAGTGGTGTACTTTTTTTCTGTTATATGCAGAATTTTTTCCATATTGTAGAAAAGTTTTGCCAAACTTCGCTTTGGTAGCTTTTTAGAGGAATAAAAGTCTGTTTTATCGAAATACTTTAGTAGTTAAAAGTGAATAGGAGGGAATTATGAAAAAAATAACGATGATTCTGTGCATTCTGTTTATTTTAACAGCTTGTAACAATGAAAGTATTAACGAAAAACATAGATTATATTTAGAAGAGTTAGGTTGGTCAATTAAATCCTTTGACACAAAGGAAACACGCGAAATATCTAAGGATTCTTTAGCGTTTAATGACTCTTATCAGTTTTCTTTTCTTGAAAAATATGTAGGCAAAGAGTTAGATGTAACTACTTATGTATTAAATGAGAAAGATATTGAAGGCGATAATATTCAAGCTATCTTATACGAGTATAATGGAGAAATCATAGGCTCTGTTGGAAAAACAAAGAATGCGACACCAGGTATAGTAAATCTTGAAGATAAGGACATAATAACCAATGAATAAACCCTATTTATTGCTCTAAAAATGAATGTATAAATAATTCACTAATAATTTTAATAACGTTCCCAATGAAAGTTTGGATAGGATACACACTTAAGAGGGTTTAGTTATTCCATTAAAGGGCGCTTTTCTGAAATAAGGAAAGCGTCTTGATATGTCAACAGATTTATATGCAAAAGAAACCTTACAAAATTTGGCTCAATTAAAGGAACTTGCTCTGGAACAATTAAAAGCTTTTACGTTGGCACTGACGAATAGACTGAACAACAGCACACCGACAAGCATTCCTCCAATTACAAGCTTGAGCAGTGAATGAAGCAAGCGCTGCTTTGACTTTGAAACCGTATGGGTAAGAGTGAGATTCTCCTCCTTTGATTAAATCATTCTTTCCAAAGAGGCCCATTATATCTCGGATTTTGCTATGTGCTACGTACCTATCATCTTAATAAAAAGAGTGTAAGGAGGTCTGAGGCGAACGTTGGTTCATATAATTTCCATTTAGTTAGCGATACCTTCTAAAGCTCCCCCTTCCCCAAAATCGTAGCAGCAAGAATAAGGCAATGCATCCTATAAAAAATAGCATGCTGCCGAGCGATTGCATGGTTCTTGATTCTATACCGATGTAAAACAGAAAGTTTTCGAACGGAACGTTAAGAAAGCCTATTGACGCAAGAAAAGTTAAATATGCCAATAACGTCATTACAGGAAACGCGCCTTTGCATCTTTTTTGTATAATGAGCGCATTCCAGAGGAGGGATGTTATTTCCAAGATAAAAGCGCTAATCGCAACACCTGCATAACCGAATCCCGGTATTGCCGTTAAATGATAAGCGGCGATGGCAGAACAAATAAGGCCTACTAGTAAACCGACTAGGGGAGCCTTTTTTTGATCAGCCGCCCAAAGGATCGTTGTCGTTAGCTCCCGCATGCCGGCAATAAGAGGAGCAAAAGACATGTAGCGTATTGCTTCGGTTGCCTCTTGACTACCCACAATTAGCATAGATAAATATCCTCTATTCCACAATCGGGTGCGATTGTGGAATAAAATCATTTTGTGCAATGTTACCAAACAAGGATTTAATAGCTTATTTCACATAAATGATAGACTATTTAAAAATTTCCATTAATATGTTATTTTTAAATGAAATTAAATCTAATTTGAGGTGTATTTATATGTTATTAAAGCCAAATAAACTCCAGCAAGGAGATTATATCGCCACAATTAGTCCTTCTTGGGGAGGTGCTGGAGAACCAGAATTAAAATGGCGTTATGAACTAGGCGTAAAAAGACTTGAAGAGGTTTTTGGACTGAAAGTTATAGCAATGCCAAATAGCTTGAAAGGTGCAGATTATTTAGACAAAAATCCAAAAGCACGTGCAGAGGACTTAATGATGGCTTTTAAGGACCCCAAGATTAAAGCTATTATTGCAAATATTGGTGGAGATGATAGTGTTCGTTTACTCCCATACATTGATTTTGAGGTTATAACTAAAAATCCTAAAATTTTAATGGGTTACTCAGATGTAACGATTGCTCATTTATTTTGTTTGAAGGCGGGTATATCTTCATTTTATGGACCAGCAATTTTAACCGATTTTGCAGAAAACGTTGAAATGCACTCATATACCGTTCAATCTATTCAGAAAACGCTATTTTCTAATGAAGTAATAGGTGAAATTGTTCCTTCTGTAGAATGGACAAGTGAGCATTTAGAATGGATAGAATCAAATAAAAATCAAAAACGCACAATGCAACCTAATAAAGGATACGAATTGCTGCAAGGTAAAGGTATAGTACAGGGACGTTTAATAGGAGGGTGCATTGAAGTATTAGAGTTTGCTAAAGGTACCGTGCTATGGCCTGAAGAAAAATACTGGGAAAATTGCATCCTTTTCTTTGAAACATCTGAAGATCAACCGGAGCCTAACCTACTTAGATATTGGTTGAGAAACTACGGTGTACAAGGTATTTTACAAAAAGCAAACGGAATTATATTTGGTAAACCACAAGATGAAAAGTATTGCGAAGAATATAAAGAAGAGATTTTAAAAGTGTTGAAAGAATTTAACTTGGAGGATACACCAGTTCTATACAATATGAACTTTGGACATACCGAACCAAAATTCATTTTACCTCTTGGTGCATTAGCAGAAATTAATTGTAATAAAAGCTCTTTTACTATTTTAGAAAACGCTGTACTGTAAGATGTTAGCGGCTTTTTGTGACGAATAAGGATATTCAATAATCGGACGCGATTGTGGAGCAACACAGGTAGAAAATAATCAAACGTTTTTATAATAACCTAATTTAAAACTGCTAAAGAAGAATCCCTTTTGATCAAACTTTTTTCAAAAGGGATTCTTCTTGCTCTTACACATAGCTCTTGGTATAGACACTGAACAAGGCTATGAAGCAAGAGGGTTTAAGCCTTAATTCTCAAAAAGCAAGACATTGGTATGTGACAAATCGAATGAGATTGATTAAGGAAACATCACAATCTGAGGGTCAACTTGCTCAGAAAATGGCTGAGCTTGTTGTATATATGAACATTTTTTTACTGTGGAAGAGGAAAAAAGAATCAAGTCCATACTGTCAAAATTCCTTATTTTGTTATGAAGAAATACAAGAGGGCAAAGATATAGCTGACTTGTTTGAGGCGCTGGAGAACATTAAATGATAGAAACAAGAAGTTGCTAAGTCAGTAAATATGGCACCAACTTCCAAAGAGCGTGAATTGATGAAAAATTCAAGTGTCCCTTTTCAATGCCTTTGAGGAAATATGGTAAAATGAACAAAAGCATAAGGTTTGGAGGGATGATATTGGCAGAAAAAAGGTTAAAAGTTTGTGAAAAAGGACATACATTTTACAAAAGCACAGATTGTCCAAGTTGCCCTACCTGTGATCAGGAAAATAAACCTAGTAGTGGCTTCCTTTCCAAACTGAGTTCACCTGCAAGAAATGCATTAGTGCACGCCGGTATTGATACGTTGGAAAAACTAGCTATGTACACGGAAAAGGACATCTTAAAAATGCATGGTATTGGACCAGCCTCCTTACCGATTATGAGATCATCATTGGAAGAAGAAGGCTTATCATTTAAATAAGAGAGGGATAGACAATGACAACGAAGGAATTATCACAAGAGCAACGCGAGGAACTAATTAATACTTTGCAAGTTCGCTTCGAGAAAAATACATCTCGTCATGAAGGGCTTGACTGGGCAAATGTCCAAGCTAGGCTAGAGGCTAATAAGGAGAAACTATGGTCGCTCCACGAAATGGAAGCAACAGGCGGTGAACCAGATGTAGTTGGCTATGATGCAAACACGGACGAGTTCATTTTCTACGATTGTTCTGCGGAAAGTCCTAAAGGTCGCAGAAGTTTATGTTATGACCGTGAAGCGTGGGAAGCTAGAAAAAATCACAAGCCTGAAAATACGGCTATGGACGTTGCCAAGGAAATGGGCATAGAGCTGTTAACAGAGGAGCAATATCGCCAACTACAGGAGCTTGGCAAGTTCGATTTAAAAACATCAAGTTGGGTACAAACACCTGACAACATTCGCAAACTCGGCGGTGCCATCTTCTGCGATCGTCGCTATGACATGGTCTTTATGTACCACAATGGGGCAGAATCCTACTACGCGGCAAGAGGCTTCCGTGGATCGTTAAGAGTTTAAAAAATAAAGGCATATGTCCGATCTGCGGATGAGCATATGCCTTTTTCTATGGAAATGTAGTTATGCCAATGTCTTTCTAGGTAGCTATAACCTTGAGTTAGTGTATGATAAACTAAAAGTGGAGGTGGAAAGTTATGTTAAATTGTTTAAAAATTATTTTTTCCATCACAGGCATATCTCTCGCAGTTTACGGACTAATCACAAGAGATTTCCAATTGAATTACCTCATGATATTGTTCTTAGGCTTCTTCATGTTCACGCTAGGTATTCAAGAATTTCAAAAACAGCAAACAGTTTATGGTTGGTTTCTAATGGGGGTATCTATATTTTCAATCTATGTGTCCGTTCAAAGCTTTGTCTTGATTTAAAGGAAGTGAAGTCTGTTAATTGTTGTCAATCAGTTTAATGAAAGCTGGAAGCGCTTCTTTGTTCAAAGAATACATATCATTTAGATAAAATCGCCCTCTATTTGAGCTTGTGTAATAAATCACTTCCAACTAATAGAATGGACCTTCATCTGTAAGGGATTCAGTTAAAATTTGCATGGCATTTTTTATTCTGTCAATGTCCTCAGCATGTTCAATTGTTCGTCACTTTACCTCACGATATGCCCCTTGTCCCATCACAATTATTTTTTGGATTTCATCAGGAAATGCAAATGTTTTTTCCTCCGTTTCATTACACCCTATAAGCAATAACAAAATGAATAATAAGAATATCTTCTTCTTCTTCTTCATTATTTTCCTAGATATTTTATAGATTTGATGGGGAGACCCGCTCATCGCTCATACCAGATATTTATATGTTATAATTTACATAAATTACATAAAATGAGGTGATATGATGGAGAATGAAAAAATAGTTTGCAAGGCTTGTGGTCGAGATAAATTTACGATTGGACAGGTGGGTGGTACTACAAGCCAAGGCAATATACGACCTATTGGAGCGATTATGGCAGTAGGGTCACCACTCCAAATGACTTTTTGTAAAAACTGCGGGGAAGTTGCTTCATTTAAAGTGGTAAAACCACAGAATTTTAAATAATCGTTGAAAGGGTCACTGTTATGAAGTGATCCTTTTTATTGGAAGTTTAAAAGGGGATAAGGATTTAAAAGCATACATGATGCTCGACTTTGGTTATTTGAATACCATGATATGAAACCTGTCTTACAAGACAAAACACCCTCTAATAGGTTAAAGGGTGTTTAAAAACTAGATAGAATTTCGATAAGCTCTCAAAGTTGAATGTAAGTTTGAATTCGAACTTGAGATTGATTTTTTATAGTTATACATACCTAATGGGCTTAAATGATTCGAGCTAGATCCTAATAACCCTTGCTTTACAGCACTTTTTAACGTTTCAATTTGTTTGCTAGATAGTTTAGAAGTTTTACTTTCTTCAAGAATTTTATTTACATTATTTATTTTTTCTTGATCTTCTTTTGATGTAGCTTTTACTTCCTTGCTCATTTGTCGCGTCAACCCATAATACTTAGACGAGGACTTTCGTGACATTAAATATTGCATAGTAGAAAATTTCGTCGTCATCATGATACATTATCACCTTCCTATTCACATTTTTTGGTTCTATAGTTGTTATCGTACTGAACTTGAAAAGATTTAGTATATTTACTTTTTTTAGTAATTCGAGATCGGGCTTAGTTAACTTAATGATGAAATCTTAGAGTTGTCAAAACTGAGGTAAAATTTCTCTAGGATTCATCCAAATTATTAATCAAGTTCCTTTCGCATGGGCAAGAATTTATTTACTACATTATTGCTATGCAGCCTATTAAATAATGTGCTATTTTCAAAATTTATTGTTGGTTCACCTTGCAATAGATAGAGTAGTTGACAGCATTTTTGCCGATATGTAGTATTTTGGGTGCGGCAATTACAGGTGTAGGAACTCCATCATCTGTATTACAAATTGGAGAAACTACTAGTAGAACAGTAGGAACAACTGAGTCAGGCAATACTAGCGTTGCAACAGTTAGTTCTAGTACAGGAATAACAAATATTTGGTATCAGGGTAAAAAATGGTAAAATGAATTCTGTGAGTCTCACTGTATATGATGAGGCAACAGCAAAAAGCCCATCATATTCGCAAGTACTGCAGATAGACGAAGTGATAACAGCTTCAATAGGAGCAGGCTTATCTGCAACAGCAACAAACAAAAGCTTTACACCTGAAACAACAAATGTAGCGACAGTAAATGCTACAACTGGTCAAATAACAGCTATAAGTGTCGGTAGCTCTATTATTATTTATGTAGGAATGGATGCTAATGGCGTAGTAATTGAAAGAGGTACGACAACTGTGACGGTTCATCCACAAGCAGCAGTAGCAGCAATACCGACAGTGTCAACACCCTTTTCAGTTATTGGCTGGGGCAAAGTGGTTTTACGCCTCCAGGAGTTGGTCAATACATCATCGGGACTTTAACGAATGGTACTGGATCCGCTACGAATCATCCAAGTACTGGGGCTTTAAGAGGTGTTCCAGCTGGTGATGTAGCAGTAAACTATAAAATAGTGGATAATAATACTAAGGTAGTAGCTTACAAGTCCGCTCCCATACCAGTGACAATTCCAGATACACCAAGAGTGAATATGTCAGTACCTTATGTTGATGGTGGGACAATTGGTGGACCATATTTCATGTCAACTAATGTAAATTTGACAGTTGCCATAATAGGGAAAACAATTCAACTGTCATTTTCAGTAATCCGAGAAGTAATGATGACAATATTGCCACTGCAACGATTACGGGTCCAAATCCTTCTGGACATGTTTTTTTAAATAAACAAATTTTAAAAGTTAAAGGATGCGTCTAGCGACGTGTCCTTTTATAGTGGTGTCCGCATTTGTATTAACTGGACTTATCTGATGAAGAATATACGCAGTCATTAACAAATATGAACGCACAATAAATGCAAACATAGGTTTAACGTTATAATAAGATGTTAAGTTTTCTTAACCTTGTCTGAAACATATTGATATTCTTTATTACTGGAATTAAGATGATGTTAGGGGGAGTAAGTACAAAGATCTATTGCTGACGGATCGCCGTATGCGATGAAAGTCGCTTGTACGGTGAAGGCTCGTTATAAAACTGAGATATATATGGTATAAGACGAGAATAGCGTAACGTTAGATAGCACAGTTACAGTATCATCAGGAGTTATAATACCACCTTTGGATTTATCAGCATATGATATTGATCAAGAAAATGGGATAATATTAAGTGAGTTTGTGAATATTACGGACACTATGACAGTTCAGGATTTTTTAGGAAACATAGTAAAAGGTCATCAGGCTCAAACATTAAAAATATTCAGAGCAGGTAAAAGTTCAACTGGAGGAGATACTCCTAAAACAGGAACTGAAACATTAACAGACAATGATGTGTTAGAAGTGACTGCTGAAAATGGAAATGTCAAGCAATATACAATTAAATTAAATCAGTAGTTATTTATACCTCACCTTTTTAGGTGAGGTCTTCTTTTTTACATGTATTCCCGAAATATTTGTTGAATGACCATTTTACACAACAGATCTAAGTATATACACTGTGCCAACCAGTGCTATTTTTAATGCAAAAGGTTAAGATTTCTTTACCTTGCTATAATCCTATTGCTTAACCTTCTATCTGGAATTATGATGACAATAGGGGAAATAAGTATTAAGATCTATCGCTGACGGATCGCCGTATGCGATGAAAGTCGCCTGTGCGGTGAAGGCTCGTTATAATACTTTAAGAAGGATAAGACGAGAATAGTGAACCAACTTTAGCACCTGGGCCTACAATTAAAGGGCAAAATTTATCTTTCCAAACACCGACTTTATATTACTCTTACAACAACTATAGTACTAGTTATCAAAGTTCAATTACATCAATTACTTTGGATGGTATAACAATGGTAGAGGGTACTGACTTTGATCTTGAGGTAAGAAATATAGGGTATAATATGTACTTCTATAAATTTAAAGGAACTAAAGTACAAAACCAATTGTCATTACCTGGAACTCATTCAGTTACGTTTAAATCGACTGGATACCAAGATCTAGTTATTGATATTGTAGCAGATTGGAACTAAAAATATAATTTAACCTCACCTTTTTGGTGGGGTTTCTTTATGTACTGTAACTCGCAGGTGCTTTTTATGAACTGGGGGTGAAATCGAGATGTGCAACGCTATATATGCTGCTTTGGCATTTTACTTTAGGATAAAGGATTGGTGATGATAAGATGGTCATGTGTAAGTTTTACTGTACACAATATGTTAGAGGAAAAAATAAATGCTAATAAATTAGGGTTAAGATTTCTTTACCTTGCCCTGATTCTATTGATTAACTTTAAATTTGTAATTATGATGACGGTAGGGGAAATAAGTATTAAGATCTATCGCTGACGGATCGCCGTATGCGATGAAAGTCGCCTGTATGGTGAAGGCTCGTTATAAAACTTAGAGATAAAGAGGTATAAAACGAGAATAGCAATAACTTACAAACTGTTACAAATATAGCGGGTTCAAGTATGGATGTGTTACCAACTTTCCCAGGAGTTGGTTTGAAGGCTTTTCTTACGTGGAATGATAGTGTGTCAGATAACGGTACATTCACATATGCTGTAAAACGAAATACGGTTAACGATAGTACTACTGCCACTACAATTGCAAGTGATATAGCTAGTGGAATTCAAACTTTTACTGACAATAACGTAAGCTCTAATACCACTTACTATTATTTTATAGAAGTCTCAGATGGAGTAAGTAGCGTTATTTCAATAGGGTATGAATTGCATACTGTTTATGATATCTAATATAAAAAATTCATAATTCGAGTAACCTCACCTTTTGGGTGGGGTTCCTTTTTGCCTTTCACTTTCGTGGAGGGTTTTTATTATACTACAAGACCTAAGCAACGCACTGTCCCTGGCAGTGCTATTTTTATTTGTGAGGTGATTCCTATGGAGCAACGAGTTGAAAGATTAGAAAATGATAGATGTAAAACATGTCTGGCAGTTGCTAAATCAAATATCAAAGAAATTCGAGAGGCTTTAGGCAGGATTAAAGTCACCAAAATCACAAAAAAGTCACATTCCCCCCAAAAACCCACGAAATCAAGCAAAAAGCATGTCTTTGTACATTCACACAAAACCTTGCTATAATAAGGTTTGCGAATACATACGAAAGAGGGTAAAAGCATGAACGCTTATGATGAATATATGAAGCAGGTTGTGAAGCCGATGCGTGAGGAGCTTGTGGAGGCTGGTTTTACGGAGCTAACGACTGCGGATGCGGTGAATGAATTTATGGCGGAGACGAAGGGAACATCGTTAGTGGTGATTAACTCGGTTTGTGGTTGTGCGGCAGGGCTTGCTCGTCCAGCGGCGCGTGAGGCGATTGCAGCGGTGAAGCCAGATCATCTTGTGACGGTGTTTGCGGGGCAGGATCCAGAGGCGACTGCGGCGATGCGTGGTTATTTTGAGGATGTGCCACCTAGCTCACCATCTATGGCAATTTTAAAGGATGGGGAGTTGGCTTACTTTATCCCACGTGAACAAATTGAGGGATTCCCTGTGGAGCAGATTGTCTCTCATTTAACTGGCGTGTTAGAGCAAACATGCGAGAATTAAAAACGATTGTGACGACAGCGGGGAGACCAGACGATGTATCGATGGCGCTCGCTGCTTTTGCGTGTCAAGAATTAGGTGCTGCGTTTGAGCCACGAAACAAGCGCTCTGTTCGCAAGATTTCACAGGAGTTACAAGCACATGTGATCGTGGCGGGCAAGAATCGCTTCGAGTATTATGCCTATGGGGCGCAGGAGCCGTTTTTCTTTCACCCCAATTCTGCGGCGTTTCGATTAAAGCGTGTGGCCCGAGGTGAGGCAGAGCCTTTTTTGGAAGCGGCACAGCTTCAACTGGGGGATTCGGTGTTGGATTGTACATTAGGTTTAGCTGCAGATGCCATGTTAGCGGCTTATACAGTGGGTGAAGCAGGTCGTGTTGTGGGACTGGAAGCGAATCCAAATGTAGCGTTTATTGTTAGACAGGGGATGCAAGCCTATGATACATCCGAGCTACCGTTAACTGCCTGTATGCGACACATCGAAATAATACAGTCTGAGGCTGTTCGCTATTTGAAAACCCTACCAGACAATGCATTTGATGTAGTCTATATGGACCCGATGTTTGAGAAGGTTATTGAAGAGGCCAATAATTTTCAGGCACTACGGCTAGCAGGGGAGCATGTCACATTAACCGATGAATGGGTTTATGAAGCCAAGCGTGTAGCGAAAAAGCGTGTGGTGTTAAAGGCACATTTTCGCTCAGAGTGGTTTGCGACCTATGGCTTTCAGCAGCATGAACGGATAACTGCAAAATTTCATTATGGTGTGTTAGAGGTATAGAGGCTTGTTCTTGAGACAAGCCTTTTTTTAGTATATGGTAATAAAAGAGGAGGGGTGGAATAATATGGTGAACAATGATAGACGAACTCCCTTTGAGCTAGAGTTGCTGGCGAATGCACAATCGTTGATCTGCACAAAACCTCCTATTCCATGGGCGTATGAAACGATCATTACTGCCAATGGTGTTTTGGCTTGCGGTTGGGATGATGAGGAAAACATCGTGCTAATTAGTGGCTCTGGCTATAGTGTCACTGAGCCTATAACAGGTCGTCGTCTTCATCGAGAACGAGATGCGGATGAAACCTACGACAGAATGAGTGATGACCGTTTAACATTTCAATTGCCTCAGCGGACAATATCTATTTTCGGCTTTGAAGCTGGGGATGGGATTCATATGACAGCAGATGGTTGGCAGGTTGAAGTTATTTATCCTTGGTGGCCACGTGCAACAGTAGTACTCGATTATCTTTATATAACTAATTATACTTATTTAAAAAATGCGACAGCTATTGATTTACAGCGATTGGATGGCATGATTAAATGTGGATTTTCTCCATCTGGCAAGCATTTAATAATAATGGGCTCAGGCGGTGCATTGATTTATTCGAGAAAGGGATGAGGTCATGGATGATGAACAGAATGGCTATGTTTCCATATGGGCTGGTAATTTTACAAGCGAAGAACAGTTACATACATATCTTGCCACTGTCTATCAGGGAGAAGATGAAACGGACGAAGCCTTTTCACAAAAATTAGCAAAGCTTTTTTTACCAGAAAATCAGCACCGTACTTATGAGGAAGAGTTTAAAGCACTTTATGATGAATTCTACAATCAATTTGAATACGATTTCGGCTTAACCTTCGACGAGGATTTTTGTGAAGCGCTATTTTACGAAGCAGCTTCAAACCAACTTAAGCAACTACTTTGTGATGAATTCTCCTATTCGCAGCAATTTAAACATCAAGTGCTAGCCAAAATGGGGAATGAACTACAGAAAGCTTATAATACAATGATTTTACTATATGACATGAAATATAAGGGTCACATTCAATCTGTAAGCCATGAAGCATTTCATATCGATTTTGTATGCTCTATTAAATTGCAGGAAATGTGATGAAAGGAGATTTTGATAATGTTACCAGCAAAAATTCCTCGTTAAGCCCGTGGTCCACCTTGGTTCAATAACAACGATCTTATGATAAAAGGAGCGATGTAAATGATTGGACCAAGAAAAAAGACAAGTGATGAACGTATGCAGATTGCCCATTCGATTGCGCAACAAGTAATCGCAAAATATGGGGCAAATGTTCGAGCAATTGGTATTTATGGCTCGTTGGCTAGAAAAACGGATGGTCCGTTTTCCGACATTGAGCTTAAGTGTGTCTGTCATCAATTAGAGCACAGCTATAGCTATGAATGGACAGCAGGAGATTGGAAGGCAGAGGTCAATTTCGATCAGGCAGAAGTGATTATTCAAGAGGCGATAACAGTTGAGGAAGATTGGCCATTAACCAATGGGAAGTTTTTCGATTTACAGCCACTTTACGATCCTTCTGGCTTTTTTCTAGAACTCAAAGACAAAGCGGCCACTGTGGAGAATGCCCGATTTAAGGAAGCAATTTGCAAAACCATTGTAGAAGAAATGTATGAATACATGGGGAAATTAAGGAACATAACTGTTCAGGGGCCGACCACATTTTTGCCGATATTGGCAATGAAAATAGCGATGACAGGTGCTATGATAGTAGGATTACACCATAAGCAGTGCTATACAACATCTGCACAAGTATTACCTGAGGCTTTAGCGATGGATGATCAGCCACACGGGTTAAAAGCATTAGCTGAAATGGTCATGACGGGCAATCTTACGAATTCTCAGCAAATCATAGCGGCCTGTGAAAACTTTTGGCAAACACTTCTCCAATGGACAGCTGAAAAGGGCTATCAGATTAAATGTTTTGAGGAGATTCCTTGGTGATTTTTTATAGACCTTTACTTTTATAGTATAAGGTGCTATAATAGAACACGTGCTATTTTAGGTGGCATATTTCCGTAATCTGGCATTCTGCTTTTTGTTTTTGTAGATACTTATTCACACTGGCGCATGCTTTGGGGCTGCAAGGACGCAAAAGATGGTAGGGTTTGCGTTGCTTAAGTTAGAAGGCACACAGTGGAATTTTACCGCGGTGATGAAACGAATTTGGTTTCAAGATAATATTCCCCAGACGATTGGGTTGAGACTTTTACAATTTACGAGAATGTTACCTATAAATACTAAAGGGGTAGTTTCGCAATAGCGAGGCTGCCCCTTGTCTAATTTTAAAGCCTGTCAGGTCCAACCATGACAGGCCTTTTTGGTATACATTACCGTTTACTCTCTTCCATAAATAAGTGATAATAAAAGCATGAATTTTAGTAAAAATCTAAATTCTACATTAAAAAATCAGAAAAATCAAAAAGGTGAGGGATGTCAATGGGAAATATCGACACGCTATCTACGAATGTAGTGACACAACTAGAAGAAATGGCTACACGGCAAGACAATATGGAGCAGCTAGTATCACGCTATTGCCAAGAAAGACTGCTTTATCGTCTATCCGTATCCTCCTATGAAGATCAATTTTATCTAGATGGGGATCTACTATTATTTGCTTTAACAAATGGATTGGTGAAGCCTTCCAAAGAAGTCACGCTGACAGCGCAAGCAAGCGTTCATCAACATGATATAGTGAAACAGGCCTTTAAAGAAATTTGCTCACTAGCAATACCAGCGGATGGCATTGAATGGGATGCACAGAAGATCGAATCGTCCGTATCGAATGATAATATTCAACTAAGCATTCCCGCTACATTGGGTAAAATGACAGTATACATAGAAGTAAGGATTACCTTTAAAGAAAACATGCGAATAACACCAAAGACTATTAATTTTCCTAGCTTGCTAGACAATAAGGTGGCGGTGGTTTATACATATCCAACAGAATTCGTGCTTGCACAAAAATTTATCGAAATTTACCAATATCCAGCATTAGAAAAGACAGAAAAAACAATAAATGAAGTACAACAATTGCTACAAACGCAAACTATTGAAGGACGAAGATTGCAGGCGTATATTGTGGAATTATTTGATCGCCATCATTTTACAATCGAGCTAACTTCTACACTCGAGATGACAGGGATTCTGAAGCAATTCTTTATCCCTATATATGAAGCTATTTTGGCTGAGGACGAATTTTTCAAGCAATGGAACAATCGAGCTTGGCAATGAAGAGAGGGACCCGCAAATCATCTACGGTTTGCGGGTTTTTGCATGTCTATTTGCAGCTAAAAAGGGTCTCTTTTTTTATTAAAATGTAAGCTAAAGTGTATCTGTTGCACGAATAGCTGAAGTTGAATCGTATTATGTCATGAAGGAGGTTAGGTGAAAAATATGATAAAGTTTGCTGGCTTAAGTGTGCAAGAAATTGTTCAAACATATAGTGACACCCTCATACGAATTGCTGTGCAACAGACCAAAAATATGGCTGAGGCGGAGGACATTGTGCAGGAGGTTTATATGACACTGATGAGGCAGAACAAGCCCTTCGCTCATGAAGCTCATTTAAAGGCTTGGCTCATAAAGGTGACATTTAATAAGTGCAAGGATTATTTTAAGTCTTCACGTGTGAAGAAGACAGTGCCCATTACAGAAGAAATGGCCTTTATTGCAAAAGAGGAGCAGATGGTTCTTACTGAAATTTTTGAGCTTCCTTCAGAAGAGAGAGTCATTGTTTATTTACATTATTACGAGGGCTATACAACGGCAGAAATGGCTGATTTATTAGAGATCAACGTCAATACAGTAGGCTCAAAGCTCAGAAGGGCACGAATGAAGCTGAAAACGATTCTAGAAGAGGGGAGCAAAGGATGATGAATGCTTATAAAAATGTGATGAAGCAGATTCATGCTTCTGAGGAATTTAAGCGTAAGATACAGGAAGAGATGATGGAATATAAAAAGAGGTCCTTTATGAAAAAAATAAGAATTAGTGTGGGAAGCTTAATAGCCTGTGCAGTGATTGCTATCCTTGCTATGGTAAATATAAATCATGATACACCAATTGATTTGACGGAGAGAATTGTTGCGGACCATTCAGCTCCTGCGGCAAGTGCGCTAGTAAATATCGAAGGGACCATTACAGAAGTCGGAGAAGATGGGCTGAGCTTTACATTGGATAACGGTATGGAAGTAGTCGTGACAGACAAAACCAAAATAGGAATAGATGGACCGACAGCACCACCTAAGGAGGAACAGCTATTTGAGCCTACTTTTAGAGTAGGTAATTTAATTGGTGGCTATACAGAAGATACCTCCTCACACCCAGTTCAGGCTGCTGCCATTTATACAAATTGGAATTTTGAAAATCCAATACGATAAAGATTAGATGCTCAAAAAAGAATTTCCTAAGGGAGATTCTTTTTTTGTATAGCTTCCGGTTAACTATTTATTCCTTTTTATCCTAAAAACGAGATTGAATAATACTATTTATAAAGAAATGATTATTTTTATACAAAAAAGTATTGTCTAAAGAGAATATTGTCACTATAATTTACGTAATAGTCTTACATTTCCGAATTGCGAAAAATAATACGCATTATGGAAAAAATATCATACTAGGGGGATGGGCTATGAAACGAAATTTAATGGTGTTGCTTACAATTATGGCAGCTTTCACGCTAGTTTTAGCGGGTTGCGGCTCGAAAGACAATACATCATCAGGTGATGGAGATAGTAAAAAAGTTTATAAGGTAGGTACTGAGGCTACATTTGCCCCTATCGTATCACTCGATGATAAAGGGAAAATTGTAGGGATTGATGTGGATGTGCTACAAGCAATCGCAGATGAAATGGATTTTGAAGTGAAGTGGGAAAGTATTGGATGGGAGCCTGTATTCCAAACAATTAAAAATGGCGAAACAGATATTGGTGGGGCAGGGATTACAATTACGGACGAGCGTAAGGAAACATTTGATTTTACTGAGCCGTATTACGAATCTCAATTATTAATCGTAGTGAAAGAAGATTCAAAGATCCAATCATTGGATGAATTAAAAGATAAAAAGATTTCTGTACAAATTAATGCTACTGGTCATATGGCTGCCAAAAAGCTACAGGGTGAATCTAGTCCCAACATTTTTGCTTTCGAAAATCAACCAATTGCTATTCAAGAGATGCTAAATGGCAACGTAGAAGCGGCGATTGGTGATAATTCAGTTGTGTATGAATATATCAAGGCACATCCAAATGACAAAATCAAAGTAATTAAAGATGATTCCTTCGAAAAAGAATACTATGGTTTCATGGTTCAAAAGGGGAACAAAGAGCTTTTAGATAAGTTAAATGAAGGCCTTAAAAAGATTAAAGAAAACGGTAAGTTAAAAGAAATTACAGGTTCAGACTTTTAGTAATAAATAAACCGTAGAAGCTCACCTCATGGGAAGTTCTACGGTTTATTTTTTTAGGTGCTAGTCTTGCGCTTCAGCAACTGTCTTGACCCGTTCTAAAAATTCAACGACTACTTTGTCCGAAGCAAACAATAAAAATAATTTGACGAACCATTTTAACGCATTATTTGTTACGGAATAAGTAAAGGAGGTCTCTGTTTCATTTATTTTATTTAATTCATAGTAAGCCGTAATTGCAAACATATGAGCGAGTACAAAGCCTACTTTCAATATTTTTTTATCAGGTGTATTCGAATATTCCAATGTTTCTACATCATACGCTTCGATACGTTTTCCTTCTTTATATTTTTGGCGATAAATACTGCCAACCCCTTCTTCCGTTACTTTTACAGGCTTGTTTTCAATTACCTGTGGCATAATCTTCTGCATATCAGCTAAAGAGCCATCAAGTAATTTCCAAACATTTTCGATGGGGGCACTTATGTTTATAGTCTTTGTCCATGTTTTCATCCAAACACCTCTACTTTCAATTACTTATCTATACTGTAAATGAAACTAATAAAAAAATATATTTTAAGTGTAGTCACATGATGATTTGATGATGTTTTAACATTTGAAGAGTCATAAAGGAGGTAGGGAAAAACAAAAAGATCGAAGCCTATGTAGCTCCAATCCTTCTTATTGACATATTCATCCTATTAATAAAATAGCTATACGTTAATTTCATCTTTTATTTTCCAGTCATTGAATACGATATCTTGCAGTACATTTTTCAGTTGTACAAATTGCTGCTCTGAGATATTAGATTGCTTCATCACTTGGCGGGACACTTCAGGTAGTTTCCTTCTTACATTTACGCCTTCCTTGGTTAAATATATTTTCATTAATCGTTCGTCCTCCTTAGAACGTTCACGACAAATGTAATTCTTTGCCTCTAATTTTTTTAACAACGGTGTTAATGTTCCTGAATCTAAAAATAAACGTTGGCCCAATTCTTTCACCGTTATCTGTTCGTTTTCCTCTAAAGCTAATAAAGTGATATAGCCTGTATAAGTAAGATCGTAAGGCTTCAATAATAATGTATATTGCCGAGTGATTTCCTTTGATGTTGCATACAAAAGAAAGCACAGCTGATTATCTAAATGATTAGGCATAAAAATCCCCTCTTAAAGTTCTTCTACTACCATTTATATTAAAAATAAAGTTCCTACTTGTCAAACACAATTAAATTGTGTACAATTCAATTTGTAAAAATTAGATTGTATACAATTTAATTAATAACAAAAGATAAGGGGTTTTTAGTTATGAAAGAATTATACGCAACTACAATGATTAATGAAGGTGGCCGTAGTGGCACATCCTATGCAGAAGATCAATCTTTATCGTTAAAAATTGCACCACCAGGCTCCAAATTAGCGGATGTTACAAACCCAGAGCAATTATTTGCGGCTGGCTATAGTGCTTGCTTTAATAGTGCATTAGATTTAATCAAACGCCAAAAGAAACTAAAAAATGCATCAACCATTAAAGTAACAGTGAAATTAATGGAGCAAGCTTCTTTTGACTATGTGCTTGCAGTGGAAATCGAAGGGCATATTGAAGGACTAGCAGTGGAGGAAGCACAGGAATTATTAGAGGTCACACATACGGTGTGCCCATATTCAAAAGCCACAATGGGCAATATTAATGTAACAATAAAAGCAGTTTAAATTACGAAAAGAGGGAAAGTACATGTTATCCACTACACCATTAAAACAAATTATGCAAATGCGTAAATCTGTTCGTAAATACAATCCAGAGACTAAAATTCCGCGTGAAACAATCATGCAGCTGTTGCAGGATGCTACTACAGCACCTTCTTCAAGTAATATGCAGCCATGGCGCTTTCTTGTCATTGATGATAAGGAAATTCAGAAGAATATCAACTTCTTTTCATTTAATCAAGAGCAAATCGAAACAGCCTCTGCCATTATTGCAGTCATTGGTGATATAGAGATGTATGTAAATGCTGAGGAAATCTATGCAAAAAATGTGGAGCTAGGCTATATGCCAGAACCAATTGCCAATAAGCTTGCACAAGATGCGCTGACAATGTACGGTTCAGCACCAACAGAAACATTAGAAAATATCGTACACTTTGATGCTGGCTTAGTATCGATGCAAATCATGCTATTAGCGAAGGAAATGGGCTATGATACTGTTCCGATGGGTGGGTTTGATAAGGCAAAATTCGCTGAATATATGGAATTACCAGCAAATGAAATTCCTATTTTATTATTAGCCATTGGTGAAGCGGTAGCCCCAGCATATGGTTCTTCACGCCTACCAATAGACCGCATTGTTCGTTTTAATAAATAGTTTCAAGCAATGTCCTTGATTCACGTGAGGACATTGCTTTTTTAAAGATTTTTTAGGAGTGAATAGGATGTCTTCATTAACTTTTATTTTGTGCTTAGTCGTAGCTGCTGAGCATTTGTATATTATGTATTTAGAAACGTTTGCAACTACTTCTAAAAGAACAGCAAAAACATTTAATCTGTCTGAGGAAGCATTAGAAAATGCAAATGTTCAAGTTCTTTTCAAAAATCAAGGCGTTTATAATGGTCTGATTGCGATCGCCTTATTATATGGATTATTTTTGTCACCTCAGCAAACTGAAATGGTCGCCATTTTTTTAATCCTTGTAATCATTGTCGCTTTGTATGGTAGCTTAACAAGCTCTAAATCGATTCTATTAAAACAAGGCGGACCTGCTATTCTAGCACTTATTAGTTTATTTTTCTAAAGGAATCTCTACAGTCTGAAGCTTTCATATGAATGAGAGCTTAGAAAGGTATAACTATATGTGTCTAAAAAAACCAAATGGATTTTATGCATCTACAGGAGAGTATCTTAAATCTAACGAGTCAGCTTCATTCCTTATTAGCTAACTGTAGCTTAGCTTTTAGTCACTTGAATATTAATTAATCGTAGAAAGCCACTAGGTAGCCACTACTAGTATGAGCTAGCTTTTCCATATAGAATTCAGCTAGGCCATTATCTCCATCGCAATAACGTGAAAGGTCTCTATATGTTAAATTAATAGATTTTTTACCAGAAACACTGATTGGGCTTCCTATACTATCATCAGTATTTGTTTCATCATATTCTTTTAGTTGATAAAAAACTAGACCGTAATCTATTTGAGATACGTCTACCATAAAACTTCCACCATCAGAATAACCAACACTGGATTAGGTACCATGGTTTCAATCTTGCTGTCCTTTTTAAATGGATGTCATGTTTTAGTTATTCCATTATAGGGCGCGATTGTGATTGCGTACCAGCCCAAGTTCCGATAATAAGAATGTAAGATTTAATAATCACCTTTTACTGATATATACGTATTAATTTTACATACTATATAAAAAGAGAAGGTGAATCTTATGAATTGGCTATTAATTAAATTCGTATTAATGGCTGCTATATCAGTAATTCCGTTAGATGCAAATGCTCTTAATGAGAATCAGGATTTAATTCCTATTAATAGTGAAAAGGAGCAAGTTGTAGGAAATTTGCCAGAAGCTAAAATCACTTTATATGCTATCCAAAAAGGAGGGAATTTAACAAAATTCAGATTAGAATCAAACGGTAACGTTTGGAACTTTCCTAATTGGAGAAACGTATCAAATCCAGCATATAATCCGAAAATGTATTATAAAGATATAAATTCAGATGGAAGTAAAGAAATAATTATTGTTTTAACAACTGATTATGGGACTGGTATTTTAGAACAAAATGTGCACGTATTTCATAACAATAAAACAAATACTGAAGAAGCTTTTAAGGAAGTTCTTGCAGACAATCCAATAGCTATTATTCAAAAAAACGTTGAAACAACTTTAAATGAATCAGAAGCCACTATAACGATAGGCAATGAAAAAACTGTTATTAAAATTGGGAAAACGGGTATTAATCCCAAACAGTTATTTTCAGAAATATTTATAGGGAATTTAATTGAATACAAAGTATTGGATGATGAATTGACTGCAATTATAGGAGCTCAAATAGCACCAGTTGGTGGTGACATCGGTAGTTTTTTTATTACTTATACCTTTAAAGATAATATGTATCAATTAAAAAAAATAAAATTTATTCCCAATTAAGGGGCTTTTTTTATCAAAAGTTCTCAGCTGAATAATTAACTACTCCGCTTTTTTAGCTTTCCATACAATTCCAATTCACTATTTCTAAGATCATAGTAAGAGAGAATGCTTTCTTTATTTACAGAATATTTTATTACCCAATAGAAAAATCATTACAACAACCAATACAAAGAGTATAGTAATTATTATTGTTGGTATACTTTTTTCGAAGCGAGATCATGAGAAGTTTTTAATAGGATACGAATCAAGTTCGGCCAGCGTAAATGAAAATATAATGGGGGCAGCTCTTTATTTCTTATTAGGATTGATTCTATCGATTTCACCCTGGTATACATTTAAAATATTATTGATGGGATTAGGAATATTTTTCATGAGTTTATCTATATTTTATATGTAATAAAGCACTTAATAGCGTATTAAACAAAGGACTGGCCAAGAGATGATGAGGACAGTCTTTTCTTAATCGTATTTTAGTGTTGTAAATAAAGTGAAACTTGTAGAGTTTATTAAAATGCTACACTTGCAAAAAGTATATATTTATAACAATATCAAAGGATGATCAGAAAAGGAAAGAAACTCGCCAGTCGAAGAGGCTTGAATATGTAAGCAGGTACTAAGGATGTACTTGCATATAGAACAGAAATATATTATTAAAAGTTAGAAGTAACTAGTACCCCTAGAGTCAATGGAAAAAGGTACTTTTGCAAGTACCTAAACACTTCTATTTTAGGGTTTTAAAACCACTTTAATGCAATCTTCTTGCTTTGTATCGAATATTTCATATGCATGTTTTGCTTTTTCAAGAGGGAGGACATGTGTAATGATATCACCGACATTCACTTTTCCTTCAGCCATTAGGTTATAGACATGAGGCATGATATGAACAACTGGGGCTTGTCCAGTACGAATCGCTACATTGCGCTGGAATATATCTCCGAGTGGGAAGGCGTTGTATCGACCGCCGTATACACCGGTAATTTGGATTGTTCCTCCTTTACGTACAGCTTGACTAGCAATGACAAGGGCTCCCATAGCACCACCTTGAAGTTTTACGCCACTTGCAAGAAATTCTAGAGGCGTCATTTTTCCGCTCATCCCTACACAATCAATGACAACGTCTGCACCGCCCTTGGTAATCTCTTTCAAGTATTCACCACAATTTTCATGGTCTTCAAAATTAACGATTTCAACGTTATTTGTCTTCTTTGCATGTTTAAGACGATAGCCGATGTAGTCAACTGCGATTACTCTTTCTGCTCCTTTCAACCAAGCAAATTTTTGTGCTAGCAGTCCAACAGGTCCGCAGCCAAGAATAATAACAGTATCTCCTTTCTTTACACCTGCATTATCTACACTCCAAAAAGCAGTAGAGGCGGCATCGGCAAGGAGAACAAGACTTTCATCAGGAACTTCTGATTTTTCTGGAATTTTAAAAGGGATAAAATTGCCATAGGGCACGCGCATAAACTCTGCCTGTCCTCCAGGAAAACCGCCTGTTGTGTCTGAATAACCAAAGTAGGCACCCATTTCGCCATTATCGTTTGCATTATCACATTGACTTTCCAGATCATGATTGCAGTACCAGCATTCCCCGCATGCAATATTAAAAGGAATGACAATCCGGTCGCCCTTTTTAACCTTCGTCACATCTTTTCCAACCTCTTCTACGATACCCATTGGTTCGTGACCAATGACATAATCTTGTCCAATATTCGGAATCATACCATGAATCAAATGCAAGTCGGATCCGCAAATGGCAGTAGTGGTTAAACGAACAATAATATCATCGGCTTTTTTTATTTTAGGATCTTGTACTTCTTTAACCTCAACATTTTTTACACCTTGAAAAGTGACAGCTTTCATTAAAAAAATCCCTCATTTTCGTTTATTTTTTCGGTGGGGTAGGGAACATTCCTTTTCGATTCATATCTTTAGGGAATAAATCCAACTGGGCAATACTAATCGCATTTTCTGCAGATTTAATATCCAGTTCCTTTTGACCTGCAAGATCATAAGGTTTCAGCCATTCTTTTTTTACCATCAGTTCAGAAATTTCGAAATATAAATCGAACATGACATCCAGCTGAGTTCTCAAGATTTTCTGAAGAGCAGGAGAAGCTGTTTCTGTTAGGGCAATTGAAAGATTCCGAATACCTGTTTTGGTTGTAAGTAAAAACTCAAGAGCAAGCCCCGAATCAGTTAGTTCAGGCATTCCAACTGAATTTATAGGATCTAAATAGTCTTTCATACAATTTTCCTCCTAATATTCTAATTCTGATTTCGAGTAGAGCTTAACCATAGCAATGAGTGCTGGGGTAGATAATTTTACATTTTTATCCAACAATGCTCTTAAATCATCATCAAAGACCACACCTTGACTCAGCTTCGATTTAAGTAAACTAGTTGTCATAAAGTTAATGACTTCATGAAATTCCATTGTTTCATGAAGTGCTAATTTTTTCTCAAACACGTAATTCGCACCTCCATAATTTTCTTTAAAAAGTCTTCCCTGTAGCAAGTCTATTTATGCAAATTCGCCTTGGATTAAATCTAAAACTATATTGATAGCTGGAATCTTATTTAAAATTGAATTTCCTCCATATTAACTATGTGAAAATCGTAATACCAAAATTCAAGACGAGTGTGGAATGTCATTTGCAAAGCGTAGGTTAATTTTTTTCTTTGTCTAAAGAAAATGCGGGATGTATCCTAAAGTGCGCTTTTCTGAAATAAGGGAAGCTTCTTTTTTCATAAATGGGTCATTTAATGGAAGAAGGGAGCAACACTTTTTCTAGATAAATTTATATAAAATTGGATATAAAAAAAGGACCTTCAGTCTCTATAGCTGGCAGGTCCTTATTTTTTATACTATTTCATAGGTCATTCTATCCTTTCCTACGGGATTATACTGAATGCCTGTAGGTTCAATTTCAAAAGTAATTTGCAATATAAAGCCCCGAAAATCATTTACTCTTTTAGTTTCAATAACTTCAATTTTCCATGGAGTAACCTGAGGCGAAAAATCCTTTAAAATCTTTGGATAATAATAGTTAGTCAAATCTTTTTCAATATAAGGAGTAAGAAGGCGGCTTTATTCTTAAAATTTAGTGTTTCATGATTTTACTTTAAAAAGTTGATTAAGACGAAAAAGGTCGAATACATTATAATATCTGCTCATATCGTAAAATAAGAGGAGATGGGATTTATTAGAAAGAAATTCCTTATTGTAGTCTTAAGCATCATAGGGGTACTATTATTAAGCTTCGGATTAGCTTCTTTAAATGGTTGTGCTGAAAAAAACATTAGTGCACCACCAAAAAGTGCTGAAATTCAAATGTTAGAAAAGATAGAAGTAAAATTAGTGGGGAAATATAAAATAGGTACCTATAGTATTAATACTCATGTTGATAACAATTCACAGGATATAGATATTGATGTTCTTGGAAGCCAAGAGTATTATGATTCAGTAAAACATGAAATCAAAGATGTTGTGAGAAATTTGATTAAGTCAACTAAATTTGAAGAATATAATGTTAATGTAAAAAAAGGTGAAATTCGTCAAAGGATAACAGAAGAAGAGTTGGAAAGAAATAATTTATTGGTTGAGATCGCCAAAAAAATTAATAACGAATTATCTAATGCTTATCCAAACAAAATTGATGGAGGAGTAGATTTGAGAATTCCTCCACCGGAAGCTCCCCAAGAACTAATTGTGGAAGTAAGTACATTGTTAGATGGGGAAAAACAAGAAGCTCTTGGTAGGGAAATAGAAAGGACAATATATACTACATTAGAGAAAAAGTTAGCCTCTAATAAACTTTTAAAAGAAAGTACCGTGAAAATATACATTTATAATAAGAATAAAGAAAAAATAAAAACTTAATATAAACTCCCTTATCAACTAAAATAGAGAATTGTACTCTATCACTTGCATTAGAATTACCAAGTTGAACAGTTCCCTTACTAGATGAAATACCCAATTATCTCCTAAACAATAATCAATCTTTATTATAAAATTCAAACTAGATAAATCAAGTACCAACTGTTTTGATCAAACTTTGTTTTTTACTACCGTGCATCTGCTACTGTATGCAGCTATTAATCTTATGACAATTATTTGCAACCAGTAAACTAATAGTCATTCGCATGAATGTATTTTATTACAGGCACAATAATAAACAGCATAATTTTAAATTATCAAATTGAGTTAATATTTATTACTAAATTTGAAATTTTGCTTACACGCCACCAAGAATTAATAATATTATAGTGGCCACAACAAGCCCCAAAACTAGCCCCAACTTTGTGCATTATTTTGCGTTACTATGTAATGTAAAGAAAAATAAAAAACCCCAAAAGCTGCATATAACAGGCTTTTAGGGCTTTGTAGGGTACATATTACAAAATATAAAAATTAGTCCGTGAAACATAAAGATGATAAGTAACCTAACATTAATAAAAGACCAATACCCATTGCGATGCTCATGCTTTGTACCTCCTTTAAAAAAACGACACATTATTCATAAATATTGTACAATGAATTATAGAAATATGAAACCTTTTAATGGCGAGAACGTATATAATAATAGGAGAATTACCAATTTGTACATAAAGAGTAGGTGACAATAAATGAAAACGTGGGTTAAGAAAAGTATAGTCATCATGGTTGCGTTTTTAACATTTGGTTTAATAACGCCTACACATGAGATTTGGGAAGCATTTGATCAAAATCCTTCGAACCGTGCATCCATCGGCCCTTCATCAGGGACAAGCACTGCTTTAGCTGCTGAGCATGATGATAGCAGTGACGAGCAGCTACAGATACAAGAGGAAGCGATTGATTATAATGCCTTACTTGTGGATGCGGCTAGAGAACAATCGTACATAAAATTTGGCACAAAAATTGGTCCGAAAATTAGCAATGAATTTGACAGCATCATCTTCCCGAAAATGGAGGAAGCCATTGCAATGACAGTGGCTAATCTTGATGATCAAACTGCTGCATCTTTAACCATCTCTGAAAGGCCAAGTGGTAATTACGGTGAGAAAATTTTCAATGTCATCAACAATGAAACAGGCACAGATTTAATTCGTTTCCATGTGCGCACAGAAAAAAGACCGCAGGAAGGCTACTACTACAACTTCCATTACCACAGTGTCGAGGACAACTTCATGGCACACAACAACCTTGGCGATATCTATTGGGAAAAAAACACACCACCTAAGTGGTTGTCATAATAAGTACGATACACTCGTTTACATGACGAGTGTTTTTTTGTGAATATCTCAGCGTTTGTAAAAAGTCATTGAGTTATAACTTTTAATTTTTCAGAGTGGGGGAGGTAGGGGAAAGCATGTACCCTAAAAAGTACCCCAAATTCTTAATTTTTTGATTTTCTTAGATTTATCAATTGAATTGTAGCGATAGCTGATATCAATAGCTACATTGAGCACTCTCGATTGAAGGTGCTTTCCATCAAGATGAACAGGACTTGTGTTTATGATTAATTATCCTATATGCAAGTCCTTTTGTTATACTTTCATAGCCTCTCCCTTAACTACACATAGGGCTTTATAGCACCATTTAGACAACAATATAAAAGAAAGGTGACTTTTATAGTCACCTTTTCACTTATATAGCCATTTATTTATTGAATATTTGCTCATAACGGTGGAAGAATGCCACTGCGTGCGCTCTTGTTAGAGAATCATTTGGTTTAAACTCTGCATCCGTTTTAGTAGTTGTTAAGTCGAAGTCACGTAGAAACTGGATGGCTTCTGGCTGAGATACTGTTTTTCCATAATGCATAGATGCTAGGATACGAGCAAAATTACCACGTGTGATGTCTTTGACTGCATATACCTGTTTAGACGCTGATATACCACCAAGCGTTGGTAGAGCGTACTTACTAGCTAGTTGATAGTTTACATCTGCACTCCATGAAGAACTAGGTTTTGTTGAAGCTAATTCATCAGACTTAAAGTAACGGAAAAGAACAGTTAACATCTGATTTTCTGTTAAATTCGTGTTTGGTTTCAGTAAGTTTTCGTATTTCTTTGTTGCAGGGTTGTATACGTTTGGATAACCGCTGATAAGTCCTTTGTTTACTGCCCATTGAAAATCCTCTGCCCAGTACTGGTCTGCCTTGTAATCAGCGAACTTTGATACATCTATACTACCTACTGGAGTTGTAGGTGTTGAAGCTGAGTAGTTTAAATAACTTGATGCTACATACCCCTCTGTCCCGTCATTTCTTTTCACAGGATACCAAACAAAATGGTTTTTCTTCGTTGATACGGCTTCATATTCAAAAGGGCCCGTAATGGTAACAATTTCGCCTGTACGTAAAGTACCCATAGAAGGACTATCCGTAGTAGGTCTTGTCCTAACTGTTACATTAGTTGTTGCACTAACTTTTTGATTTGTTTTAAAAAAGTACTTTGATTTTGTTAATGGTAAATCAAAATCATAGTTCATCGCTGAAAATTTAATATTTTCCCTGCTGTTAGAGTCATATTGAAAATGTTCGCGTGTAAAAGGCAGCTTTGTTAAGTCTATTAATTCTAATTTCTCAATAATTCGGAGAATTCTTTCTTGATAGGCATTTGCATTTCTTTCACCAGTTGCTTGGACAAATGGACTATTTACTGGCTTAGTACCGTTATAAGCCATGATAGCGAAGTACCAATGTTCCAATATATCTCTTTCCCCACTGTTGATGCTAGGCAAATCCTTCCGCTTAAACATATCATCTAGAGTCTCCACACCAGCTCGAATATTATAGACAATATCGCTTTTTAGTCTATCTTGATTGTAGCCAGCTTGATTTGTAATTTGCATAATGCCAATTCCATTATCAGCTGTCACAATCGCTTTACCATTCATATCAAAATGGCGCCAATTTCCACTTTCACCTTCCGCTATTGCCTTCACAATTTCAGGAGGAACATTATAACGCAGTGCTGTTTCGGTTAACAAACAGTTCATTGTGGAATAATCAGGGTTGACCTTCGATGCCGAATCATACTTACATGTATTTGCAATATCATTAGCTAATACATTTTTATCTATATTTATAGTTAGAGAGAGGGCACCAATGACAATACCACTAATCAATGGTTTCAATATCTTTTTCATATCTGGTTATTACACTTCCTTTCATATTTTCCAAAGTTAAAAGATTCAGATATATGTTATCATAAACCCAATATTTGGGATAGGGGTAATATTCAATGTTTCTTTCATTTAACAGGGGAGAGTGATAAATGATAGCCCTAACATATATTGATTTGGTGAAAGGGTTGTAAATAGTGAGTTCATTGAAACAAGCCCAAGCCAAATCTATATCTACGCCGCATATGCGGAAGATGTATTTGGTCTGAGAACCGACCTTAGAGGAGTCCATGTAACCAAGTAGTACGTCTATCTAATACTCGATTCGTCTGAGGGCTGTTCTGAGAAGGTAGACAAGAGAACAAGCACACCAACTAATGATGTGCTACCACAATCTCATCATAACTTTTTTATAAGCTTACACTTCTCTACACCAACATTTGTAAACATGTTACACTATACCAAACAACGGATTGTTCAGTTTTTTAACTAACAGATGCTTTAGTAAATGAAGAAAAGGTTCTACATATTAGTCATATCTAATATGTAGAACCCTTTAACTTTCTATCTTTATTAAAATTAGATCTTGATAAATCGAATTATTGGATAAATATAAGCACTTTAAAATCACAGATGCAGTTATCTAAGGTTAAAAGAAAACCCGTTTACTATGCTGGTGGGCAAACAATTAAGTAACGATAAGTATCAACCACTCGCAAATGTAGAATTTGGATTCAAGCCAGAGGAAAAAACTGCATTCAGTAAAATGAATTTAAGTTAAGTTCCCCAAAGGAATATTAAAAAATATACAAAAATATTATAATCTAAAAAGCACGATAAGCTATGAATACTTGATATTAAAGTAATCTAAAAAATAAAAACTATAAGATACCAACCCACTTAGACTCTGGGAAAAAACACACCACCTAAGTGGTTGTCATAATAAGTACGATACACTCGTTTACATGACGAGTGTTTTTTGGTGCGAAAACGCAATTCTGAAAGCCGAAATTTCGAGATGATGGGGAAATATCAAGGCTTACTTGGTATTGAAGGTATTCAAAATCAACAGGAAATAATTATAGTCCCATCCCAAAATGCCTTCTGCCAATATTTCAATAGGCAAGGAAAATGAAGAAATCAGTCGCTTGATGGAGGAATGTAGGATTAAATTTGTCTTTTCTTGCGCTTACCCGGGAAATTTTTTTATTTCCTCAACTTACATTTGAATTTGTTAAAGGGAAATAAGGGGATATGAAAGTACGACTCAAATTGATTTCAAACAGATATAAGAAAAATAGCTACCTGCCAGAATTAAAAGCTAAAGCGAAGATTTTATCCTGAAGGAATCCTAAAAAATTTGCTGTTATTGTGAGAAACAAAAAAACCGGCAAGGATGCCGGCTGCGGATGTTGAAGGAAAGCTATTTTTGATTGTTTTCGTTAGCAAATTTACCAGAAGCAAATTTTTTGTTTGCTTCAGCTTGTTGAATTTGTTGTCTGATTTGGTTCACATAAGTTTCATTTCCAAATTCAACGTTCGTTGATCTCATTGCATTCATAGAACCAGAAGCCTGTTGCTTTTTAGCTTCAGCTTGTTGAATTTGTTGTCTGATTTGGTTCACATCAGTTTCATTCCCGAATTCAACGTTCGTTGACTTCATTGCGTTCATAGTACCAGAAGCCTGTTGCTTTTTAGCTTCAGCTTGTTGAATTTGTTGTCTGATTTGATTTACGTCAGTCTCATTCCCGAATTCAACATTCATTGAATTCATTGCGTTTGGAGCTGCATTAGGAATTTTTGAGTTGAAATTTTGATTGTTGTTTTTATTCGCCATTAAAAATCACCTCCTGAAAAGTAGTTTGTACAGAAGGTTTTTTACTATCCATACATTTTTGAAAAAACTAACCGATTTGTGTTGAAGAGACATCTAGCTTTCCAATTACATAGTTTAAGAAATCTTGTTTTCCTGTATAATTGTAGTAAGTTCGTACTTGTGCTTAGAGATTGGAGAAATGTATGAAAGATCGTAAACAAATCGTTATCGAATCCACATTGCAATTATTTACAGAAAAAGGATATCAGCATACATCTGTTCAGGATATTTTAGATAAGGCGAATATTTCCAAGGGTACATTTTATAATTATTTTTCATCTAAAAATGAATGTCTGAAAGCCGTATTAGAGCAAAATCGCCTAGAACGAAATGTTTTAAAAGAGGAAATTTTAGTTGGTAAGAAAAAAGATGATGTAAATGTTTTGATTGAACAATTAATCGCCACATTAAAAATTAAAGAAAAATATAATTTAATGCCTTTATTTCGAGAAATCTCCTTCTTGCATGATGAAGAGCTGCAAGAAATTCTTGCGGAACATCGCTTTCATGAAATCACATGGTTAAAAAACAGATTCTATGATATTTATGGAGAAGAAGGAAAGCCCTATTATTATGAGTGTGCGGTCGTCTTTTTTGGCACATTCCAATATTTGTCTTTTTATTGGAATCTGGCTACTAATATGACGATAGATCTAAAAAAAGTGGTTACTCGGTCATTGAAATATGTAGAAAGTTTTCTGCCAGAAATGATTAAGAGTGGAGAAATTTTATTAGAACCACAGGAAATGTTTTTGTTAGAAAAGGATTTAGCCTATAAGTCCATCACCAGCAAGCAAATACAAGAGAAATTAGAGAAATTTTGTAAAAAAATCTCGACAATCGAACTTCCACAAAAATCACTCGAACTTTCTAGCTTGCTTTTGGATGAAATAAAGAGAGAAACACCCCGCATGAGTGTTTTAGAGATCATGCTACAGCCATTTCGTGCTTCTTTCGCTGAAACGATTTATAAATATGAAGCTGAAGAAATAGCCAACCTTTTCTGGCTCTTTATAAAGATGCAAAACAAACAGCAAGGCATAAATAAATGATTGAATGACGAGACCAGCTTTTTATCATAAAGTTGGTTTTTTCTTTTGAATTCGTTGTCTAACAATTCTAGTGAGGGCATTGAATCTTTTCCTTCTTCTGTCAGTGAATTTTGGAATCTCGGGAAATTGCGTATTGGTAATCCCATCGACATTACGTTGTATTGTAACGTGTCATTTTTCATAAAGCGGAAATAATAAAAGTCTCTCCCAATTATACTTTGATCTATAATTTCCGCTTTTACTCGATTCATGGTGAAACCCATAAGCTCACTATAGAAGACAATACTCTCTCGGTTCAGGTGAATTGCTAATTCAGGAAGTGTTATAATAATTTTACAGATTGTAGAGGTGGAGCTTGTGAAGGAAATAAGAGTACTATGGATGACTACATTTAAAATATTTTTAGAATTAATAAGAATTATTATCCTTTTTTTCATTATTGGATGCGTAATGTGGGGATGCGTCAAGTTAATTTATACCTCTTTAGGAATAAATGTTGATGGTTCATACGCTGGATGGCTGGGCGGAATCGCAATATATAGTTTATTGTTTGTCCTCTATCGTAATAAACTGCAATTTTCGGGATTTTATAATGGTCCATATCGCCAAAAATTATCCCCTAAAAGCACTACCACTTTTATTACGATTTCCTTTTTTTTATTACTACTGCCACTTTTTTGGCGTCCTGATTTTTAATAGAGTTTCATTTGATACATAAAAAAGAATGAAAAGAGGGTTACTACTGTGAAAGAATGGAAGGATAGGGCAGAAGTATCTTTTGTCACGAATATTTCCCGATTCGATTACCTGAAACAGCAAATTCAAGAAGTGGCTGAAAAGTTTAGTTTCAATCATCAGCAACTTGCGAAAATATTTGATTTACCAATGACTGAGCTAGATGGTTTATTGAATAACAAGGCCAGTATCACGACGGAGCAGCTGGATAAGATTGAACGAAAAATAGCGATGTTATTTGCTGGCTTTGAAGGCATTGATGCAAGGGAAAGAGCCGCATTGCTTTTGAATGACCTCATTAAGGATTACATGTTTTCAACGGCTAGTGTCGCGAAAATGATTCATGTAGAGGAAAAGGACTTAAATGATTTTAGACAAGCCTTATTGATGGATAAAAACGTAGAATTGAAAATTTGCGTGAATAGTATCATGCTTCATTTTGTATTACATGACTAATGACAAGCCCTGGTATTTTGGACTAAATCATTCATAAAGGAAGAATAAAAAATCTTCTCTTCTTCGTTGGCATTCTTCATGACTTCCACGTTTTCCTTCATACATAGTAATGAGGAGAACCTCACACATTAACCTCAAAAAGTATGGAGGTTCCTAAATGAAAAATGCCAATAGAGTGTATGTGCTTTTATTTATCGTAGTCTTCTCATTTTCTACAACCGTATATGCAGAAGAAAATAAAGAGGGTATTCTTGTATACCATGTGAAATATGATTATGAAGCTATAAGTAAATTTTTGGACATGACAATGCAGGAATACGACCAAGAGTGGGGGAAAGGTCTTTCGATTGCAGAGATGGCGGAGAAAAAAGGAATTGCTAGAAGAGATGTAGAAGGCTATTTTTATCAATTTCATTATGAAGAGATGCAAAAATGGCGAAAAAAGGGTGTCATGACGGAAAAACACTATTTCCATCTTGTGTACGGATTAGCGGATGAAATAGAGGAATTTATTGATCGTAATCCCAACCGATAACATTTTTCTAAACCCGAAAAGTTAATCTTTTAAAGTTAAAAGGCAGAAATGTTGCTTGCACAACATTTCTGCCTTCGTTCATTTATTTTTGTGTAATACGCTCGAAAAATTCCAGTGTTCTGTTCATATCCGTAACATGTTCATTGCATGTTTGACTATCTGCACAAATGTAATTACTGTGGTTGGTAAACGTGCCAACCACCTGTCCTTTAATAGACGTAGTAAATAAGCCTACATCTGAATGGCGATTACAGATAGCGCAAATGCCGCGAACCGTGTTATTGGCAAATATCCCTTTGATCCCTTTTAGCTGCCCATTTTGCTCAAGGACAACATATTTTCGATGTGTGCCAGCATCATCCCAGGCAAGATAACAAATTTGCTGAAAATCGAGTGCTTCTAGATTTGGTAGCTTGAGCTTCTTTTCCTTTTTAAATAAGGCTTTAAGCGTACTAGCGGTCACCGGCTTGAACGGGATGACATATGGTTTTAATTGCTCTAAAAATGCATCACCTTGTGCACGATCTGTGACAGTAAAAAGCTGGTCAATCAGCTTTGTTTCTGCTGCTGATAATGCTAATTTTGTCGTTACCTCCGTATCAACAAGGCCACGTACTGCTAGGATAACGTTTTTATCCTTTGTTGTTGTCAGTGCATGTAAAATTTTATTTAATTGCTGTTCTAGTAAATGATAGTTGGCAACCGTTAAAAACGGCTGAATTGTTTGTTGTTCCATTTGAAATCTCTCCTGTTTATTAGGCTATTTGATTACTTTTTGGCCTAAAGAGATCATTCAATTTCTGTTAGTTTATAACTTAATCTTGACCTCTTTGACCTAAAGAAGTCGTTCTAGAGCATGCATTACAAGTGAATGCTATCATTTAGATCCCTCCTTTAAAGGAAACGTTGATTTATATGGGTTTTACATGAGGTTTTATAATAGGTTGAATTAAACAGGCAACCAATTTACATTAATTTGTTAAAAATTATAAGTGTCTATAGATATATTAACATGTGATTGCCTTAATTGCTCTTGAATTGTTTTGAAATTTACTCCCTTTACAATAAGATGCAATGCGAAGGTCATGATCAACATTTCCATCTTCATTATATGTAGGACACTATGCATTTTTCTTTTGTTAGGCTAATTTTGGTAATCTATTGGGTATCTCGTATTCTTTCATTTCATACATAAACAATTCAAGCAAAATGATAGTTTCTCAAATTTTTATTTTTTAGTGGCTAAATTTTAGATTTATCATTTAAGTGCAATTGTATTAATATAAATTTTATTTAACTCATAATTTAAAGAATCATGTTTTAGCCAAGCGATATCGGAGCGTCTGAAGAGAAAAATTAGGATTGTTTGCTTAATTTTAATGAACTTATTATTTTTCTACCATACAAAAGAATAAAGTAAATAATTGTAACATTTATAAAGAAATAAAGTATATTAAATTGAATTTGAGTAATACCGTTTTTGGTAAATAAAGCAAATGCGGATGATAACTCAATATCTCCGATGTAACTTATAAAATGAAAAGGGGCACCAAATTTGTTAGTACCATAAGATACAAAGAAAATGGACAATAAAGTCACTAGAATGCTAATCCATAATAACCCCTTTTTGTTTATAACTTGCATTAAGTCATCTCCTTTTATATTTTATTAACCCAATATAATTATATCATAAAAAAAAAAAATGGTAATATTTTGGATATTAATATTGAAATATTATCCAATATGGTTTATTGTTGTATATGTAATTTGAGTAAATATAAGTAAAAAGGAGAATTTTTTGCCATATGAAAAAATCACTATTAGTAGCAGTAGCTTCATTTTCAGTATTAAGTTTTGCTTCCACACAGAGCGTTAATGCACAGGAGCTAATAACACAGGAAGAAGAAGTGTCTACAGCTGAACAAGAGCTAAGAGAAATTCAACAAAAGTATAATATTGAAGAAGTGGATATAAATAAAATTCCTGAAGAGCATATTATTAAGTTCGATTCTGTAGAAGACTTAGAAGTTTTTATTAAAGAATTGCAGCTAGTAGAGAGCGAAGAAGTTGTTAATCCTTCTAATTTTTCAACAATTTCTCAAGATCAATTTGTTAATTCTTTAGCTGCTGCGGCTGCCACTAAATATTATGACGATTCTGCTAAAATGGATTGGTATTCGCCTTTCACAGGGTGGGGTGCTACATCTTTGCTACAGTTTAAACGCATAACTTTTGATTATAAGTATTATTATGCTGGTAAAGTAAAACGATTTAAAGCAGATAGTATAACTAATATTGTATCTGAGATTTATGGAGTAAGTGCTTGGACATGGACTCAATCAGGAAAAGGAAAATCAAAAATAAGTAACACGCCAAGTGCATCTTCTGCGACAATAGAAACAGACGGATTCTACACTTTAGGTGTATCTTTAAATGGATTTACTATTGGAGCGAAATTACCAGGCACTATTAAGAGAACTTATGATTTATCATAAATTTTAGAAATTTATTCAATAAAAAGCCCAGACCCTCGGGACTGACCCAAATAGTATAGACAGATACAAAAGCATCTTCGATTGAAATCGGGTTTAGAAACCTAAACTTCAGTTAGGAGGTGCTTTTTCTATGAGTACAAGAGTTAGTTATCTATATGAGATAAAAATGAAAGAAATTAAACTGCAACTAGCAGATATAACAATGAGACCGGTTATATTGTTATAAATTTAGCAAATTTGAAAATCAATTTTGGGTTTACTTAATATTTCGATTTATGTTTGATGCCTTATATTTAGCGACAAAAAATGAGAGCAACCAAAAAGAATTATACGATTTTAAAAAAGAACACAAATTTATGCTGAAATAATCAGCCTAAATAGTTTTAATACCTTCAAGAAACCACTAATGAGCATTACAAGTGAATGCGATCATCATTATTATTACAGCTTTTTACAATTTGATAAATGATAAAGCACTGTTTATTTTCTGAATTGTTGGAAAGGTAATAAATTGGTATAATGGACTGAATTGGTTAATGAAGGGGGATTTATGATGAAACAGATGACTGAACGTAAATTAATGAATGCTTGGAGAATTTATACATTGTAGGAGGCACTATGCTATTAAATAAACAAGGTTTTGATTTATGGGCCGATGGATACGACCAAACGGTACAACACAGTGAGGAAAAGTATCAGTACCCATTTGCAGGCTATAAAGCGATTTTAAATAAAATTTTCAATGAAGTGATGGCTGTTCCCGCTTCCACTGTTTTAGATATTGGCTTTGGAACAGGGGTATTAACGGCAAAGCTTTATGAACAGGGGCATTCGATTTATGGCTTTGATTTTTCAGCGAACATGATTGCCATTGCAAAGGAAAAAATGCCAGAGGCTCACCTAATGGAGTGGGATTTAATGAATGGCTTGCCACAGGAGCTATTACAGCAGCCCTATGATGCGATTATTAGTACGTATGCGCTCCATCATTTTACAGATGAGCAAAAGGCTTTGTATATCACACAATTATTACAGCACCTATCACCAACAGGGAAAATTTTAATTGGCGATGTAGCTTTCCAGACAAGAGAGCAGCTGGAGCAATGTCGTCAAGATAGCAAGGGATACTGGGATGAGGATGAATTTTACTTTGTCCATGAGGAGCTAAAGGTCGCCTTACAGGAAATATGTGAGTTAGCATTTTACCCACTATCGCATTGTGGTGGAGTCTTTGTGATTAGTCGGAAGAATATAAATGCTGATTAGTGACCCCTTATATGGAGAGTTTGAAATAGATGGTTTGTTAGAGGAATTGATTGTAAGTAAGCCAGTTCAACGCTTAAAAAAAATTCATCAGGCTGGGGCAGGCTTTCTAGTAAATAGCAGGTGGACTATTTCAAGATTTGAGCATTCTGTAGGTGTTATGCTGCTTATTAGACAGCTTGGTGGTTCCTTGCAGGAGCAGGTGGCAGGCTTATTACATGATGTGTCCCATACCGCTTTTTCTCATGTGGTGGATGTTGTCCTTGAAAATGAGGTGGAAGATTACCATGAAGCGATATTCATGGATGTTATCAAACAGTCTTCGATACCTGCGATTCTTGAAAAATATGGCTACGAGGTAGAGAACATACTTGATACATCCGGATGGTCGTTACTTGAACAACCTGCTCCAGCATTGTGTGCGGACCGAATCGATTATACATTAAGAGATAGGTATTTTTATGGAAATTTAGCCTTGGAAGATATCCAAAAATTTTTACAGGACTTATTCGTTTTTCAGGGGAAACTGTGTGTTAAAACGATTGAGCGTGCAGAATGGTTTGTAAAAATTTATTATCAGGAAGTGTTAGATTTTTTCTTGCACCCTTTAAATATCTATGCGACTAGTTCGTTAGCAAATGTATTAAAACTGTCGCTAGCAAAACAAATTCTAACGCTTGAAGATTTCCTAAAAACTGATCATGAGGTATTGCAGCAAATGAAGGCTTCACATGATCAAGACGTTCTTGCTCTTTTACAACAATTACATGAAAATGTAGAGGCAAGAGAGGAACAAGAGAATTATGACATTCATTTTCGCAATAAAGTGCGACTCATCGACCCAGCTATCTATCATCAACAGCGACTATGGAAGGCGAGCGAGATATCTAACCATGTCAAAGCAATGAATGTCTCTGCTTTGGAAAGGTTTGAGCAGGGTGTTTACGTGAAAATAATCAATGAGGAGCTGTCATAGGGCAGCTCCTTTTCTTTAGGCAAACATGGATAAAATATATTTGCCAGAAAGCATAAATACGGCATAGACAGCGAGCGCACTCATAACGGAAATGCCTGGTTTAAACCAGCTTGTTAGGAGGAACGCGAGCACGGTAAATAACAGCATGCCAACCGCTCCAAATACCGTGTTTTGTAGGACCGTATGAAAGGTATCTTCTTTCATATTTTTCATTTGCATGCCCATATTAATGAGCGTCAAAATCGGTAAGGCTGTAATGATGCCTGATAAAAATAAATACTTCGATTGGCTAAGTAGTAGTGCTAGCACCATGATTGTGCCACCTACTAAAAAATAGAGAAAGTATAACATGGGATGCCCTCAATTAAATTCAGAATAGAGTAATAATACTGTAGAAAATAAGTGTCCACAAGTACCCATTGATAATAGTTAGCAAGATGTGCAGAAAGATAGATGTTTATGAAAAATAGATAGAATATTTGGGAGGGGGTAAGTGGTGATGTCCATTTTATCCTTTCTGCTTTTATATGCAGTTGGCATACCAATCTCCACGCTGTTGCATGAAATAGGGCATGCAATAAGCGTTATAGTTTGTTCAAAGGAACGAGCCCATGTTTATTTAGGAGCAAAAAATCTTCCTGAAAGCTTTCGTGTACGCCGCAAAACGGAAGTAGCTTAACCCGCAAGCAGTCGCTTGTATTTATGGCGGGTGGACCTATTATGACTTTATTGCTGTTGCTTATAGCCAGCTATCTAGCCCGATATTTTGCTGCTTATGCAGGGATACACTATTTTTTCAATGGCCTTTTTTATTTGAATACTTTTCAATTTCTTGCAACAGCAGTACCGCTAATTTATCCAAACTGGTATAAACCCTATGCAGGATTACCATCAGATGGCTATCAGATGCTAAGCTTACTGAAGAAAAATATCTGAAAATAAAAACTTTAACGAGGTCGCTTTTAATATATCGTTATATACGATATAATCGTTTTGAACGATATATTAAAGGAGTTATTACAATGATTAAAGATATAAATGATTATTTTACAACGATATTCTATCATCTACATACAACCCATGAAGATGTTATTTCCCATCAAAGCGTGCGTATTTTGCAAATGATTCAAAAGGAAGCCGAAGTGACGGTGCGTGATATTGCAGGGTTATTAAACATTTCTCCTAATACGGCGTCAGAGCATGTGAAAAAGCTAGAGCGCCATGGCTGGGTGATGAAGGAGCGAGCAAGTGACGATCAGCGTAAGGTCATGTTGCATTTAACAGAAGAGGGGCTACAAGTGCTGAAGAAAAACTCGGAGCTAGATGATGATAAGCTACAGCATGCCCTTAATCAGCTAACTGAGCAGGAGCAGCAAGCCATTCTACAGGCGTTTCGACGTCTAAGTGAGGTGGCAAAATAATGTATACATTCTTTAAAATTTTGAGTTCAGCAGCTATCATTGGCGTTGTGACGGAGGTTGCACGACGATTTCCTACCTATGGAGGCATTATTGCTGCGTTGCCCTTGGTGAGTATTTTAAGCATTATCTGGCTGACAGTGCAAAGTGAGTCGAGTGAGCATATTCAGCGCTTTACGGTGGGCGTTATCGTTGGCTTGCCCGCAACGATGTGCATGCTATTTGTGATTTACATGGCGATGAAATCCTCCGTGCATATTGTACTAGCTATTGGTCTTGGTGTGCTGTCCTGGGCTGTATTTTTAGGCATACAAAAGGCGATTGCAGGGGTTTTTCATATTTCCATTTAAGAAGGAGTTTAGAGAATGACGATTATTACCATACATCAAGTACCAAAACAAACTGTACATGATTTTTTTCAGGAGCATTGGGGTTCAACGGAAATGGTCATCTCCAGTGGCATTTATGACTGTAGTAATTTAGCAGGCTTTGCTTTTATGAATGAGCAAGAAATGATGATCGGTTTAATCACCTATATCGTGCGGGAAGAGGACTGTGAAATCATTTCGTTAGATAGTACGGTCGAGGGAAGAGGTATTGGTTCTGCGCTTGTGAAAGCGGTAGAACAAGTAGCACTGGAGCAGGGTTGTACAAGCATATCACTCATTACAACAAACGATAATTTACATGCATTGAAATTCTATCAAAAACGTGGCTATTGTTTAATAGAAATACTGCGTAATGCAGTTGAAAAAGCGAGAGCCTATAAGCCTTCTATCCCACTCATCGGCGATGACGGTATTCCAATACGAGATGAAATACGTTTACAAAAACAACTTGACTGTCAATAAGTCAGGTTGTTTTTTGTTATACTGGTGAAGGAAAGAGAGGGAAAGTATGAAAAAAATACTATTTATTTTAATGCTGAGTGTGCTTTTGGTCGGAGCAATCTTTATGATTTATCTCAAAAGCAATCCACCACTTGTTATTCAAAGCTATACCAGCAAACAAGGCAATGAAGCAGTTAAAATCATCGCACTTGAAAATACTGGGCTGCGTGAAATAAAGCTGAAGCAAATACTGGTGAATGAGCAGCGATCTAATAACGCTAAACTTATAATAAGTAAGGCAGAACCTTTTGAGGCGGAAACAAAGCTAGAGGGAAATGACCAACTATCTTTTCATAACTTAGCACAGCGGACGATCGTACCTCGAAGATACATAAATCAACAAGCTATTGGCGAGCAGCCACAGCATTATGCTGTTCAAGTTCAAGCATCTAACAACCAAAAAGTAACAATTTACTATGAATATTTAAAAATACCTTTTACACTAACAGTTGAGCTTCAAGCCAACAAATAATCACTTTTTGTCTTATCCTTTATGCCTGTGTCATTTTCTAAGATTGTTTGGTGAAAAGCTCCTATCCCTCCTAGAACATGGTAATATTGTAATAACAGCAATTGTGATACTAGGAGGGACCTAATGGCATTTATCATCTTGTGTATAGTACTAATTATCTGTGTTATCACTGTGGCTTTAGGGTTTATGAAAAAGCTTTCGAAAAATGATATTATGCTTGAAGTGACAGCCACTTGTGAAGGGAAAAATGAAGACAATCAAGCGATTATGAAGATATATTTTAGGTATTCCATTGGACGTCTTGCAAGAAGGAAAAGAGAAATGATAGGCAGTATTGAATGGTCTGAAGGATGGATGCCTGTCAGCTATAATTTAAAAGAACATGGCGTGTATGATGAAGAACGACTTCTGTATGCAACGAATGAGCAAACGTATTCCACCTTTGAAATCAATGCGACGAATGCGCTTGATGAGCAAGGACGGGGAGAGGGCTACGTGGTCCTTGTATTGGAAAAGCCAAATACCTCTCATATGTCCCGAGCGGGTGTTATTCTCGCTGTGACAGCCAATATGGTTACATATCAATTATCAGACTCGACAAGCTGGCACAATGATATGCTAGCGAACTAGCTATCCAATGGATTGGATAGCTTTTTTGTATTTACAAGTAAAAATAGGTTGTATATGGAACCAATTGGGGAAAATAACGTATAGAAAGAAGAAGGACTTGCAGGAGGAAGGAGGATGTAGATGTCCGAACAACATAGCAAAAACTATGATTCAAGGCTCGTCACACTAGATGAGCAAATATGTGCACTTTTGCAGCAACGAAAAGAGCAATCAGCTCATACTCCAGGCTTTCCATCGGATGATACCATTTCAAAATGGGCAAAGCAATATGGATTTGATGACACTTTTTTAGCGATGTTCTTCCAATTGATTAAATCAGAAAAATACTATACATCAAACGTAGAACCAACAGGCTTCCGTCACTATATCCCTGTGTTGAAAACGGTAGAAGGGGGAGAGCGTTTGTATACGGTTTCTTATGTTCGTCAATATGACAATGCAAGTGTAGTGCAATTATTAATCGATTGGGATGAGCAGCAAGAACCACAGCTAACGATTCAGCAAAAATTACAACGAAATCATTTTGGCCTATACATCGATGAGTCCTATGAATGTCGAAGTAAAGGTACAGGCGGCTCAAATGGTCATGAAAGCAGTACGTACGTGGTGACACCACCCTTGCCAGATGATTTAAGGGGACTGCATTTTGTTTTTACAGAATACGAAGATGTCTTTGAAGAAAAGCCTACAGGATGGGCTGTTACCATACAAGGTTAGGGGGATGTTGAATGAAAAAATGGATGCTTCCACTTGTCCTCGTCATCCTATTGACGGCTTGTCAAAGCCCTGAGCAGGAGATACATTATATCGCTAAAAGTGAGCATTGGAAAGCCATCTATCATAGTAATGGCGAGGTGGGCTTGCGCTTATTTTATCTGGGAGATGATGATGATTTAGGGCCTTTAGAAATTACGATTGAGGGGACAAAAGAATCCAAAAATTTAAGTGATGTTCAGTTAAATAAAGATGGCTATTATTCCTTCACAAAAAAAGAAAGTGAGAAAATCTTTAAACGAGAAACAAAGCCTTTGATCCATGTAGAATGGCAAGCTGGAGATGAGACCTTAGAGGTGAAAAATCATTAGGAGGTAATAATAAAATGCGAATTGAACAGCCCGAGGATATAGTGGTAATTGATGGCCTTGAAATCAGCGGAACGATTCAAAAAAATCAACAATGCTCGAGTTGTCAAAATGCCATCATCTATGATGACACGTTCGATAGTTATTTTTGTGCGATGTGTAATGAGTGGCAAGAGGCGGCATGTGATGACCCGCATTGTCACTACTGTGTACATCGTCCAGAACGCCCATTGCCAATCCATCGCTAAATTCTTTCTTATTTTAGGGTTTGACAAAGAATTCGCTATTCGTTATAGTAATTAACAATTTCATACAAAAATGAAATGGGCAATGATAAGGACAATAGATTCGATTAACCATTTTTAGAGAGGGAGGCCTTGGCTGCAAGCTTCCTAATGTCGTAATCCTATCTTACTACCTTGGAGCCGTGCTTGGAAACTTGCACCGTTTTTTTGCGACGTTATAGCAAAATCAATGAGCCACTAGCTAATAAACTAGTGGGAATTTGGGTGGAACCACGGGTAAACAACACATACTCGTCCCTTAGTAGGGACGGATATGTGTTTTTTTATCTACACAATTATGCTGAGGTGTAATTGATTTTATTACTAAAAAAGGAGTAGAGAACATGTCAAATCAACGTATTCACATTCAATTTCCAGATGGTCAACAGCAAGCATTTCCAAAAGGTGTGACACTAACCGATATTGCACAAGCGATTCGTCCAGCGCTTCGTAAAAAGGCAGTCGCAGGGAGTGTTAACGGAACCATCATTGATTTGACGCGCCCGATTATGGAAGATGCACAAATTACATTGTACGATGCAAGCTCAAAGGAAGGCATCGAGGTCATTCGCCATTCTACAGCCCATTTATTAGCTCAGGCAATTAAACGACTTTATCCACATGCACAATTTGGAGTAGGACCAGTCATTGAAAATGGCTTTTATTATGATATAGATATTGCTGATACACTGACACCGAGTGATTTGCAGGAAATTGAAAAGAAAATGAAACAAATTGTACAGGCAAATATTCCAATTCATAGACGTGAGGTTTCACGTGAAGCAGCGAAGCAATTATTCGCCCATGATGCGTTAAAGCTAGAGCTGTTAGAGGCCATACCTGCTAATGAGCTTGTTACGATATATGAGCAGGGGGAGTTTTACGATTTATGTCGTGGCCCACATGTCCCGTCTACAGGCAAATTACAGCATTTTAAATTAATGCATGTGTCGGGCGCTTACTGGCGAGGTGATAGCAATAATCAAATGCTTCAACGTATTTATGGCGTTGCCTTTGCGACAAAGGAAGAACTTCACGATCATTTTGTCTTTTTGGAGGAAGCAGAAAAGCGGAATCATCGCAAGCTGGGAAAAGAGCTGTCTTTATTTATGTTTTCAGAGGAAGCACCTGGCATGCCCTTCTATTTAGCAAACGGTCAAATTTTACGTAATGAACTGGAATCGTATTTGCGACATTTACAAGCGAAATATGACTATAGAGAAGTACGGACACCACTCATGATGAACCAACGCCTATGGGAGCAATCGGGCCACTGGGATCATTATAAGGACAATATGTATTTCACACAGGTGGATGACCAAAGCTTTGCCTTAAAGCCGATGAACTGTCCAGGGCATATGCTGATTTTCAAAAATGCCTTACATTCCTATCGAGATTTACCAATACGTATGGCGGAATTTGGGCAAGTGCATCGACATGAATTTAGTGGTGCCTTGAATGGTCTATTACGTGTACGAACTTTTTGTCAGGATGATGCCCATATTTTTGCAACACCACAGCAAATTGAGGATGAAATTGCGTTGGCCTTAAAGATTATAGATGAAGTGTACAACGTCTTTGGATTTGCTTATACGATTGAATTATCGACACGACCAGATGATTATATGGGTGATTTGGCACTGTGGGATCAAGCAGAAGCAGCACTTGAAAATGTCCTAAACAATTTAGGTATTGCCTATACAATTAATGCAGGGGACGGAGCTTTCTATGGACCGAAAATTGACATCCATATTAAAGATGCAATTCAGCGCAGTCATCAATGTGCAACGGTTCAGCTTGATTTCCAGCTACCAGAGAAATTTGATTTAACATATATTAATGAACACAACGAAAGGGTGAGACCTGTTGTCATTCATCGTGCAGTGTTTGGCTCAATTGATCGCTTCTTAGGTATTTTAATCGAGCATTTTGGCGGTGCATTCCCAACTTGGCTGGCACCACAGCAAGTGCAAGTTATTGGGGTAGCAGAGGCACATCAAGGCTATGCCAAGCAAGTTGTTGAAGCTTTACAACAGGCACAAATCCGTGTGCAATTAGATGATCGCGAAGAAAAGCTCGGTAAAAAGATACGGGAAGCCCAATTGCAAAAAATACCCTATATTGTGGTTATCGGGGATCGTGAGGTTGCCAGCCAAACTGTAGCTGTTCGCAGACATGGTCAGCAAAACTCTATTGATAAGTCACTACAGCAATTAATAGAAGAAGTCACAGCAGCCATTCAACAAAAAAGTTTAACTTAATTCAAGTAAAGAAAGCTTGCGATGAATATTCGTCATTCATCGCAAGCTTTTCAATTGTTAAAAAATTTTTACTTCTATTTTTTTGAAATGACTACTAGAATCTACATGGTGTGCATACAATGAATTAAAGGTGCTTGGAACTTTCTTGAAAAAGCGAATGTCCCAGTATTACTTCTTCTGTTTCAGCGTCGATGACAAGAAATTTGCGATAGGATTCATCGGTATTGTGCTGAAAGGATGCTAAAAAATAAACTTGTCGATTGGGATGAATAAAAGTATGTTGAGAGAGGTCTATTGTTTCCTGTTTACCATCTGTTTGTAAATAAAAACGTTTTGTCGCATTTGCTACATCTTTAAAAGCCATCTTTTGACGAATATTCAATGAAGCATTGGCATATTCCTCATAAATCGCACGATTAAGCTGCTGATAAAATTTGTCCTCATCACGAAACGATTGAAATTGGTTGTTTGGGTATTGATATAGTGTATTTATTTCAGTTGGTGTGCAAAGTGTGGGTGTTGTATGGTCTACTGAATGTTGAGGTGGCAATAATATTTTGGAAACAACCATAAAAGTTAAGATGAATACGTGCATCATTCAACCTCCAAATGTTTTCTTATCAAAAACATCGCCTACTTTTTCATTCTCTATACATTTTGAGAAATGGCTAGGTGAATGCATGTATCATCCCCGATAAAACCAGCCAATAAAACATGGCCTGGCTTTATCATATCTATTCTTTCTTCTATTATATGCCTCGTTATGATTAGGAAGCTTGTGCTTGCTTTAAATATCTATTAAGTAAGACATCCAATTCTTGACTGTAATCTACTACAATAGGGTGGGTGAAACCAAGATCCTTTGCTTTTTTATACATAATTCTTCGTTTGATCTCAATTTCCGCCTTCAAGAATTGTTTAAGTAATAAGTTAACCAAGATATTTTCCTCCTAATTTTTTATCCATATTCTTGAAATAAATTTCTATGACCTCGATTCAACTTTTTCATTGTATATCACTTATATTAAAAAAAATGTCATATTGTGTATCGTTTCTCAAATTCGTAATTTAGTCATAGATAAGGTACTTCATCCTAATAAGCTTGATTAAAAATATTTGATGATTATAGATAAAAAATACTGTTAAATTTCCCTTTTATTGAATTTAATACATGACTTAAAACCCTATTCATGCGCTGGATAGGGTTATTCACTTTCTTAGTTTTAGAAAATATTAAGGGGAAAAAAGAGAAGTGTTAAGTCTTTTATACTAAGAAAAAAGTTGTGATTATAGATTGAATTTTTCGATAATTAAGCATGGCATTCATATCTTGTCACATTTTAGCAAATTCCCTTTTTTGTTGTTTAGAAATGGGGACATTTCATTGTCTATGGTGAAATGTTGAGAATTTTTGAAATTAATGGAATAATGGATAAGAGGGGATGAAGCAAAAGGTGAAAATAATTGATTCGATCATTGCTTGAGACGACATCAACTGAACTTAGCCATGTAGCGAATTTATCTTTGGAAAAAAGAGAGGACGATCAAGCTTTTTTAAACGATGGAGAGATTCATCATTTGCAGATTTTTTCGCCAGAGGAAATGCTGCTCATTCTGATTGAGTTAGTGGGAACCTCGTATGGATGCATGATATGCAATGACTGATAGCCATGATGCATTCCCCAGAAAAGAATTGTTTGAGCGAATTCACTTACGTATTTCATTATAGATTTTTTGATCGAATAGCTCTATTAATGAATCGAGCATCTCTGATTTACAGGGCGTTCAACTGGAAATTTCCATTGGGAGTCAGCGCTATATCAAAACATATGCCCTGCAATTTGGAAGGTTCATTTAGCTAAACATTAAAGAGGAGAAGCAGATGACTGAAATTTATTTTGTTAGACATGCACATGCCCATTATTCAGAGGATGAATATCATCGTCCACTATCTGCTCAGGGACAAAGGGATACAGAGCGTGTCACAAATCTTTTGAAGCATCAACGAATCGATGCGGTTTATGCTAGCCCCTATCGAAGAGCCATTCAAACAGTGGAGGGGATTGCACAGGCTCGTCACTTACCCGTCCAAACGATAGATGGCTTAAAAGAGCGACAGCTTTCTACTGGGAAGCTGGAGGATTTTCATGCAGCAGTTCTACGGGTGTGGCATGAGCCAAGCTTTGCATGGGCGGGTGGAGAGTCCAATCAACAGGCGACGGCTCGCGCTATTCCAAGTTTGCGCAACATCCTTCTTGCTCATCCAGAGGAGTCTGTCGTTATCGGTACACATGGCAATATCATGGCATTGATGATGCACTATTTTGATGCCCAGTATGATTATGCATTTTGGCAAACGTTAAGTATGCCAGATATCTATCGATTAACCTTTCAAGGGCTATCCTTACAGGAAGTAGTACGCGTGTGGCAAGAGGACTGAACAAAAGAAAAGAGATACTACAGTAATCATAGTATCTCTGTTGTGCTATTCAGTTATTTCCTCTCCCATTCGGAGCGTAAGAGGCCAAATAATACCACGTCATGGAATGTACCGAAGCGGAAAATTTCTTGGCGTAAAATGCCTTCTTTTGTGAAACCACATTTTTCATAGGAGCGGATAGCTGCTGGGTTAAAGCTAAAAACCTGAAGCTTGATTTTCTGAACAGCGATATATTGGAAGATAAAATCAATGAGCGTTTTCATTGCATCCGTGCCATAGCCCTTGCCGTGCCACTCTTTCCCAATTGATATGCCCACAGAGCAAGTGCTATTTTGCCAATTCACTGCATAAACACCACAGGAGCCTATTAACTGATGTGACGTTTTTTCATAGATGCCAAAAAAGTATTCCTCCTTCTTCCCACTGATACTGTTAAAGAATGCGGTGTGATCCTCTATAGTTTGTGGAAAGGGAATTTCATCATTAGCAAGTAGCAAAGAGGTGATTTCGCTTTCGATTGCTATAAAAGCCTCTAGGTCAGTAGCAGTCATTTGCTGTAAAGTGATCGATTGACCTGTTAAAAATGTTTTCAAATAGTGTTCCATTATTGTATTCTCCCTTGTTTAAGGGCTGCAAGTAGCGTTACAACCCTACGATTGTTCGTAATACTTTCACGTCTACTGCATCTTTCACACTCATAAACCCACCCCTTTTTTGTGAATACTACCATAGTAGCATGAAGGACGAAGAGAATGGAAGAAATTATGTTAAAATATGTCATAGTTAAAGAGAGAGAGGGATTAAGATGCGCACACCTTACTTCGCGAATTTATTACAATACTTACCACAAGAAGAGCAGCAACAATTACAACAGGCTTTTGGTGCTTCAGATGCACAAATTCAGGCCTTGTTAGAAGTATTTCCGAAGTGCCCGCAAGCTTTGATTGAGCTATTACAGGATGTCAATGGTACATATTATTGTCAGCATGGGCAAGAAACGATATGTGTTCTAGTGCTGGGCTCTGATTTAGGGGATTACCCGTATTATCTTAAATCGGTGGAGCAAATCGTGAAAGATTACCATGACCAACGTGAAACGATTTATGAACGCTATCAGGAATTTTTAGCGTATGTTGAAGTAGATGAAAAGATTAATATGCATGTCCCGTTAAATGACCGGCTATGCTTTGCGGATTGTATGAATAATGGTGGCACATCAAGCCTATATATTGATTTTACGCCAAATGAAGCGGGGCAAGTTGGTCAGGTGGTTCGTTATGTGCATGATCCTGATAGCTTTGAGGTGATTGCCGCTTCGTTTGAGGATTATTTACAGCAACTTATAGAGGGAGACTATGAATTTACCGCTATATACGAGGAGGAATTTGAGTGACGATGCTACTGGTGTTCTATGAGGACAAAGCACAAAATTTAGTAGAACAATACACGTTAACAGAAGAGCAGCTACGCTATACAAAGTCTCCAAAGGAAAGCATTGCACTTGCTAAGCAGGATAATAGTAGGCACGCCATTTTAGCAATGGACGGCAACAAGCTAGTCACTTTCTTTGTCTTACATGAAAAAGAAGGGGTGACGCCTTACTCCTCCAATGAACAGGCGCTATTAATCCGTTCCTTTTCCACTGATTTTTATGAGCAGGGCAAAGGCTATGCCAAGACAGCGCTCCAATTATTGCTTGACTTTGTGCGCAAGCATTTCCCACACATCAATGAGCTGGTGCTTGGGGTCAATGTGCCAAATAGAGCGGCTCAAGAACTTTATAAGCGATGTGGCTTTGTCGATGAAGGCAGACAGGCAATGGGACTTCGAGAGGAGCTAAAGGTGATGAGCTATTATATGAAGGAGGTTGAAAATTGAGCCATCATATAATCGAAGCAAGAATGGAGCATTTACAAGCACTTTGTACAATCGATCAAGAAGTGATTGGAGATTCATCCAGAGCGGAAGAAATTCAGCAAGCTATCAAAGAGAAACGCTGTTTGCTCTACCAATCCGCCGATACCATTTTAGGGTTTCTGCTATTTAGCAATGACTTTTTTGGCTATAGCTTTATTTCCTTAGTCATTGTCAGGCCGTCCGAGCGCAGAAAGGGGATTGCATCTGCCTTAATGACCACTTATATCCAAAGGGCTCAAACAGCAAAGGTTTTCTCCTCTACAAATCAATCCAATAGGCGTATGCACCAGCTTTTTCATAACCTAGGCTTTGTCAAAAGCGGTTTTATTGACAACTTGGATGAGGGAGACCCAGAAATTATTTATATGAAACAAGCCTCACCACAGAAGTAGGGTGAGGCTTTCGTTTATTTTTTTGCTTTGATGAATATAAAGGATGGCCTGCGTAGTTCCTTTTCAATAGAAGGAAGCTGTTGAATGGCTTCTTGGGTTGGAATTGGTTCTACGATTTTCTCAATCGTTAACCCATGGGCAATCAATGTATTGACCAGCGTCGCTATGGTGCGATGGTATTTGACAACACCCTCCACCAACCATGTTTGCTTACGCGAGCCTTCATCCTGATAATGATCCACAGCATAGTGCAAACGGTGATGATTGTCATCATATACCCAATTACCATCCGTTGTATGACGAGCTGTAGCAATAGGATGCTCCACAGAGAAAATAAATACACCATTAGGACGTAGCATACGAGCAATTTGACCAATGACCGCATCGAAATCTTTGACATAATGAAGAGATAGGGAGCTGGTTATACAATCAAAGCTATCCGTAGGGGCTTCATAATCCTCGATTGCCTGTAGCTGATAGTCAATTTGTTGGTGGGCATGCTCCTGTTTGGCGATGGACAGCATATTCTTCGAAACATCTAATGCGGTTACATGCTTGGCTTGATGGTCGATACAATACTTGGCGAAATCCCCCATACCACAGCCAATATCGAGTATCTGTAAATTTGTCAAAGGTGGAAGTAAAGCCTTCATCGTGGGCTGCTCCAAAAGATGGTTATAATTAGATGCTTTTTGTCTCAATGTCTTGTAGTGATGAAAAAATATCGGATTATCATAAATATTTTGTTTCATTAAAAGCCTCCAGTTTATGAAACATAACGTTATGTCATTTGTGCGCATCATTATTGTCCCATGTAGAGATAAAAAGAAATAGACTTTTATTACAATTTTTTGTAAGATGTAGATAGAGGCATACCATTTTTAGATAAAGTAATTTTCCACTTAATGGTTTTTTTATATTCTTCTACATCATGATTAGCACTTCCTTATCCCCATCATCATTTCCATGTCATAAAAATGTAACAATTCGAATAAATAAAAATATTTAAAGGGAAAACATGGCACTTCTTACCCGCTATAACGTTCTTAGTATTTGGAAGCTTATTCCGAAAAAGAGACGTTGGAGGGATTCTATTGAATCAAGAAAGTTTATTATCCATTAGTAGCAATGCCTTATTTATTGCCTTTATTCTACTACTGATTGCGATTGTGCCATTAGGGCTAGCAGTCAAATCGAAGAGGAAAATATTCGGTAAGCTAGGATTACTCTTCACTTATATAGCCTTTGCTTTACAGCTCGTGTACTTTGTTGTCAGATGGGTGGCGGTTGACCATGCACCTGTCAGTAATATGTATGAGTTTATGACGTTCTTTGGCATCATGCTTACAGGAAGTTACTTAATTATACATTTCTTATATAAGCAAATCGTGGTTGGCTTATTTACTATTCCTGTGTCCTTAATTATCCTTGGTTATGGAAGCGTTTTCGCAAAGGAAGTATCGCCGCTTGTTCCATCACTGCAAAGTCACTGGTTAACGATTCATGTCATGACAGTGGCCTTTTCTAGTGCCATTTTATCCGTGTCCTTTGCCACAGGCTTAATATATTTATTAAGAACGCTGGATGTTTCAAAAAAATCTATCAGTACATACGGGCTTGAGTTTGTGTTGTATTGTTTGGTGGTTGTCATTGGCTTTATTGGCGTATCGACTTTTTTCAGCCTTGCCACAGAAGAGGTGCAGGTACAATTCGATAATGCACAGGGACAGCAAGAAAAAGCCACTTACGCCATGATGCCCCTGATTGTAAGTAAAGGAGCAGTCACTGAGAAGGGTGACGCAATCGGTGTAGTCGAAATCACAAATAAAATAGATGCCAAGAAATTAAATTCGATTGTCTGGGCATTTATCGTAGGTACTATTTTATATGGTGTCATTCGATTCATTACAAGAAAATCAATCAGTGCCTTGTTAAAGCCATGGACAAGCCGTGTACAGCCACAATTAATGGATGAAATATCCTATCGTGCTGTTGTTATTGGATTTCCATTATTTGCATTAGGTGGCCTACTATTCGCCATGATTTGGGCGCAAATTGCCTGGAGTCGCTATTGGGGCTGGGACCCGAAAGAGGTTTGGGCATTAATTACCTTTTTATTCTACGCAGCCTTCCTCCATTTCCGACTATCCAAAGGCTGGGAAGGAGAAAAAACAGCCTGGTTGGCCATTATCGGCTTCGGCATTATTGTGTTCAACCAAGTATTTGTCAATCTAGTTATTGCGGGCTTACATTCCTATGCCTAGCTAAAGGTGGGGGATTCGTGACTCCAAAATGATCCTGAGTGAGGGAGCCGCTCTAAAGTGAGGAGAGAGCGCTCAAACTAGTCAGGAACCCGCTCCAAAGTGAGAGGAATGTGCTCAATCCAGCAAGGAAGCCGCTCTAAAATAAGTGAAAAGTGACTGATGAATCGCACCAACGAGTGAGAGAACCTCTTAGCCTTTTCTTCTTATTAACTAATCAACCGAAAAAAGCATTACGAAATGCATTTAGCACTTCGTAATGCTCTTTTTTAATTATTCTTTGCGAAATAGTCTAGCGTTGCTTGGCCTAAAACGTTGGCAGCGATTCGTAATGAGCGCTCGTCGATGTCGAATTTCGGATGATGGTGTGGATAGACTTCCTCCCAATCAGGGTTTTTCGCCCCTGTGAAGAAAAACGCACCGGGGATTTCCTCTAAGAAATAGGCAAAGTCCTCGCCGCCCATATTCGGATCAACTATTTCAACAGTCTCAACATCTGCAATTTTCTCTGCGGACGCCATTATATGCTCGGTCTCTGCTTCATGGTTCACAACAGGTGGATAGCCTCGCACGTACTCATACTCATAGTCTGCTTTTGTCAAATAACAAGTTGCCTTTAAGAGCTCTTCGATTTCATGCTCTAACAAACTACGCTCCTCCTCGTGAAAAGTGCGCACCGTACCCTTCATGTACACTTGATCAGCAATGACGTTGAATGGATTTAATGCCTCAATATGCCCAATTGATACTACTGCTGGACGTAATGGGTTGATGCGACGTGCGACGAGCTGCTGTAAGTTCGTAATAAATTGTGCTGCAAGGACAATGGAATCCTTGGTGTCACTTGGGTTTGAACCGTGACCACCTTTACCTTTGATTGTAATATAGATACCATCTGCTGCAGCCATTAAGGGTCCTTTAGCTGTTTGCACTTTGCCAAGATCAGTGGGTGCCCATAAATGTGTACCGAAAATCACATCTACACCTTCTAAGCAGCCATCCCTAATCATCGAAATAGCTCCACCTGGGGCAAGCTCCTCAGCATGTTGATGGATAAAGACAATTGTTCCTTCTAGGTCATCCTTCATTTGGTTGAATGCCTTCGCTAAAATTAAGAGGGAAGCTGTGTGTCCATCATGGCCGCAAGCATGCATACGCCCTTTAATTTTCGACTGGAAAGGTAAGCCGGTTTCTTCTGTAATGGCTAAAGCGTCAAAATCTGCACGTAACGCTACTGTTTTACCTGGTTTCCCACCAACGAGCTTTGCCACAACTCCATTGCCACCTACACCTTCACGAACCTCATGACCTAATGCGCGATGAAAGGCAGCAATTGTCTTCGGCGTTTCTACTTCCTCAAAGGAAAGCTCAGGATTTTCATGGAAATGACGACGAAGCTGTATCGTCTCTTCTTCATAGTGCTTTAATAAATCTGCTAACTGTTGTTGTAATGTTGTCATTCAATAACACTCCTTATTTTAAGTAAATATAATCTCCAGGACCAAGCGGTAAACCTAGTAGGAACCAAATGGCGAAGAGGATAATCCAACCGATTGCGAAAAACACCGAGAACGGTAATAAAGAAGAGATAAGCGTCCCAATACCGATATTTTTATCATAGCGCTTTGCAAACGACAGTAAAATCGCGAAATACGGTAACATAGGGGTAATTGGATTTGTAATCGAATCACCTACACGATAGGCCATTTGTGTAACCGCTGGGGAATAGCCTAAATAGAGGAACATTGGTACGAAAATTGGTGCAAGTAAAGCCCATTTTGCAGAAGCACTGGCGATTAATAGGTTGACAAAGGCACAAATTAAAACAAATCCTATCATCATTGGTAAACCTGTAAAATTCAATGCTTGTAAAAGCTCTGCACCTTTAATGGCTAAAATAGAACCAATATTGCTCCAGTTGAAAAAGGCAATCATTTGTGAAGCGGCAAACGCTAATACAATAAATGGCGCCATATCTGCAATGGATTTAAAAATTTTCTCTGCAACTTCCTTATCGTTTTTAACCTCCTTGGCTGCAATACCATAGGCAAGACCAGGTAAGAGGAAGAAGAATAGCATGATGGGTACAATGCCTGCCATGAAAGGTGAGTTTAAAAAGCCACCTGTGGCAGGATCACGTAAAAGACCGTTCGACGGTATGACTGTAAAAGCAATGACAAGAATATAAACAAGCGTTACGATTCCAGCCCACTTTAAACCTCTCTTCTCTAAAGCTGTCAATGGCTCTAGCTTTTCAATTTCACCATGAAACGAACCAAAGCGAGGTTCTGTAAACTTCTTTGCAACCCATGTACCTATAATGACTAATAAAAACGTCGAAGCAATTAAGAAATAATAGTTCATCGTTGCGCGACCAGTGTACGCGGGGTCAGCTATTTGTGCTGCTGATTCTGTAATCCCTAATAATAATACATCTAGAGAGCTAATTAATATGTTCGCACTGAAGCCTCCAGCTACAGCTGCATATGTAATAATTAAGCCTGCTAATGGATTTCGACCAATACTCATAAAAATCATGGCTGCAATTGGTGGTAAAATGATAAATGCCGCATCAGCAGCTAAGTTACCAACTAAACCTGTAAAAATGATAAAAGGTACAATTAATTTTGTAGGAGCTGACATCACAATTTTCTTCATGACAGCTGAAATTAAGCCTGTTTGCTCAGCTAAACCAATACCAATCATTGTCACGATTACTAGCCCTAATGGAGCGAAGCCTGTAAATGTTGAAACCATCTGCGTTAAAATTAAGATAAGCCCTTCTTGACTTAGCAGATTTTTTACCTGAATGACATCTTCTGTCCCAGGTTGAACTGCTGAAATACCGAGCATGGATAAAACCCATGATAAAACTAGTACTACACCTGCTAGAATAATAAATAACGTGATAGGGTCTGGTAGCTTATTACCTGCACGCTCGATTTTATCTAACATATTGTCAATCCAAGATTTTTTCTTAATTGTTTGTGAATTCCCTTGCATAAATTTCATCTCCTTTTATACTTTATTAGACTTAACCTTTAAAAATCCAATGTCTCTATTTTAAGACATTGAAAATCTATGTCCTTTATACAAAGAAACCATATTTTCTGACTATTTTCAATATTTATTTTTTATTAAGGAGCTATCTGTATGTATAAAATTAATGTTTTTACCGCAAAACGCTCACTTTCATGGGTTCAGCAGCTTGAAAAAATTAAACCCTCTTTTTGCGAATTTCATTACTATGCTTATACTGATTTTGAACATTTAAATGAGCTTTTGGAAAAGTATCTGGAAGGGGGAGATGGGGCGCTTTTTAGCGGGCAAATTCCCTATTTCTATGCGCAAAAGCATTTTCAAGAAGCAACGGTACCCATGCATTATTTTGATATTTCAGAGCGGGATTTTTACCGTACCGTTACAGAGCTTTTTTATGAGAAAAAGATGGCTATGAATCGCATTGCCATCGACTTTTGCTATGAAGAAAACGGCTATTTGGGTATTCATGAATGGTCGATTGGAAAAAAACCTTATCTTTTTAGCCAAACGATGAGCGAGTATGCAAGTAGTGATATTATCGACAAAGCTGCTGAATGGCACATACAATTGCATAACGAAAACAAGGTTGATTTAAGCTTTACCCGCATTGCAGAAATACGTGAGCGCTTAGCTGATCAAAATATACCGTTTATCGCTTTTTACCCGTCTCAATATGCCATGCAATTAACATTAGATCATTTTCTCAATCAACTGCAAATTCAACAGCTTAACCAAAATAAAGTAGTGGTAGTGCATATTTTAATTCCGATAGATAAATCGAATATAGAAGACCTAGAATATCGGCAAATTGCCTTATATAAAACTATATTAGACTTTAAACAACTGTATGCTAGCTCATTTATCGTCCATCGTGAGGCATCCTTTATTGCAATTATCACGACCTATAAGCAATTTTTAAGTACAACGAATCGTTATTCACATTGTCACCTAGTTGATTTTTTAAATGAGAAGCTATCGTTTCCTGTCAGAATAGGGTGGGGAATAGGTGACTCTCTAATTGAAAGTCAGGAGTTTGCTAAAAAAGCCGCAACCCTCTGCTCTTCAAAGGAAACACAGGGATACATTATTGAAAATACACGAGAAATCGGGCCTTTATTATATGGAACGATGCTACAGTTTGACGATGAAAAACAACAGCACTTAAAAAATTTAAGTACGACATATGATATTCCCTTATTACAATTACAAAAAATTGAAGCGATGCTGGAAAAACTAACGACAACCATCGTCAGTGGGGAACTGCTCAGCACACATCTCGGCATTACTGTACGCTCTGCAAATCGCATTTTAAAGCAGCTCCATGAAAAAAATTTAGCACACGAATTACCAAGCAACACGTCTACCACGCGTGGACGCCCTAAAAAGTATTATCAAATTCATTTATATTAGTTAAAATGTGATGGATAATACGGGGGACTACCTACGCAACAGGAAAAAGAGACATCCGTAAATGGATGTCTCTTTTTCTATGCACGTCTATGTTAAGTGAAGATTATAGTTTCACTACATTCGTTGCTTGAGGTCCGCGGCTGCCTTCTTCTACGCCGAATTCAACTTTTTGGCCCTCTTCTAAAGTTTTGAAGCCATCAGATTGGATAGCTGAGAAATGTACGAATACATCATTGCCACCTTCAACTGCGATGAAGCCAAAACCTTTTTCTGCGTTAAACCATTTTACTGTACCTTGTGTCATGTAAACACCCTCCCAAAAAAATTCAACAATCAATTGCTTCTATCACATATAAAAAACGTATTCAAAAGCTCGTATTACTTTTGAATACGCGTTTTAATCATAGCAATGAAGTAATGTAATTATTACCCTTATTATAGTACAGAATTGTTTGTATATCCAGTAAATTCCGTTTTTAGTAAGGAAAAATTTACATTTGTAATCTAATAGTAAAGAAACGCTATTTCCTCATTAATTAATCCATGCTTTTTCCTTAGCAACGATGACAGCCTCTGCTCGCGATTCTACATTCAGCTTGACGAATAGCTTGGATAAATAGTTCTCCACCGTACGCTGGGTGACCCCTATTGCAGAGGCGATCGCTTTATTTGTACAGCCTTGGGCAACGAGCTGTAGAATTTCCTGTTCCTTGTCGCTCAGTAGAACCTCCTGTTGCACATTCGGCAGATTAGTGCGTTGCTGAACAAAGTCTAAGAAATCGGCTGCAAGTAAAATCTCACCTCTTATGGCTGCTTGAATGGTTTGGATCACTTGCTCCTTTGTCGCAAGCTTCGATAATAGGCCGTCAATTTTTTTCTCAATCAATAGCTCATAATAATCGGAAAGTTCGTAGCCTGTATAAAGAATGATTAGTGCATCTGGTTGTTTTTTCTTAATCATCTCTGATAGTTGAATGCCGTTGATTGGCTTCATATTGATATCAATGAGAAATAACTGAAAGGTATCTGTATCCATTCTTGATAAAACGGCCGCGCTATCCTGCTCTGTTTCGATGTGAACATTGGCTAAATCTTGTAACAATGTTTTCGTACCATCTAAAACGACAGGATGGTCATCTATAATAAGTATGTTCATCATATGAATCCCCGTCCTCTTGTATTTGTATATAAATATGCATGCCCTCGTTAAGGCTCGATTGAATGGTAATGTCACCATTAAAAGCACGGACACGTTCACGAATGCCATTAATGCCCATTGATGCAGAGGACTGTATTAAATCGTCAATATCGCAGCCTATGCCGTTATCATCGTATCGAAGGATAAAGCCTTGAGGGATTGCTTGTAATTGAAGCGAAACCTCAGTTGCTTCGGCATGCTTGATTGCATTATTTAACAGCTCCTGAACGAGACGATAGACAACGAGATGCAGGGTGACATCCTGAAATTCTACACGATCAATTTGTGCGCTTAATAAAAAATCAGCCCTTATTTTTACCTTTTGAATGAGTTTTTTTAATGCCATTTGTAAACCAAAGGTATCCAATAGTGGGGGACTTAAGTTCTCACAATATTCTCGTAAGTCCTTCGTTGCATTTAATAGCTGCTCGCGTATAGCTAGCACGGTTTCCTTTTGAATAGTAGGAGAGCCTGCAAGAACATCAAGCTCTCTGGCTAAATGAAGCTGCTCCTGCAAAATGGTATCATGTAATTCCTGTGCTAAAATGCTCTTTTCTTTCTCAATAATGTTCCATAGCAATTTATCGAGCCAAGGAAGCGGTGTATCACTGGTATTTTTTATATGCTGAATTTCACGTACTAAATCCTCAATTTGCCGTAAGTTATTGATAAACATCGACACATACAGAGCAAGCAATTCTAACCAAAGTAGTTCTTCCTTTTGAAGCGCATGGCGTATTTCTAACATGATCTTTTCCTCTCCAGCATCATGTAGCAATAATTGGGGATAGTGGCTTACATGCTTTGGAGATTCGTCTGTTATTGTACGGATATGAAACGCAGTTGTTCCAAGCTTCTCGGTGATTTCATATTTAAAACGATCCAATAATTCTTGTTGGTTTTTTGCTTTGCCCATGCGCTGAACGGCTGCATATAAATTATGTACATAATTTCCAGTAGAGGAGAAGATAATTTTCCGATACTTAAAATCAATGCGTTCTTTTATATAGAAGCTCGCAATGATCACCATAAAGACAAGTAAAAAAATACTTGTGACATGGACGATGGATAGCTGCCCCATAAATAACAGGGCAATTCCTGCTGTTAATAGAAGCGCACTAAAAAAGGCTAATGTTGAATAATAGCGTAATCGTGATAATTGATATTCAATATCGAATAATCGTTCGTTCACCTGAATGAACAGAAAAGAGAACGGAATAAATAATAAAAACAATGCGGCAATTTCAGCGTGTAATATCGGCTTATGTCCTAATATTTCAGGTGTAACGAAGAATAATAAAAAGGGTAAAAACGGCACGATAAAGGCAAGCGCAATTAAACGAATTTTCGCCAATTTTGTGCGTAAATAACTCGTTAATAAAATATAAATTGCATAGACTACCAGGACAGCAAATAAACTTAGGTTCAATATAGGTGTGAACTCACGTAATGATGGCTCAACTTCCTCCATTACATAACAGCCAGGGATGAACAGTATTAATAAGTACAGCCATTTGCTGTGAGGGTAGGTCCACTTAATTTGTAGGTACTTGAAAAAGTGTTGTAAAAAGTGAATAAAGAGAACCAGACATAAAATAATACAAATGCCAATGACAAACATTCCGATCATATTTCCTCTTGCTGATGCGCCAGTACTGATATAGGCCATCGAGCAGGTTAATAAAAATAGGATCAATAAAAACATTGAAAGATTATTTTGATTGCGTCGACACACATAAAGTGCGACACCAAAAGCTAGGAGAAAATAAAAGATTGGGAACAAAATTTGCAAATATAATTCTTCTGGCATATCTCGATGCTTGACAGCAATGGTATGGATGCTTTTATCGGCCTTTTGAATCGTTAATGAATTAGCACTTCTAACGACCATTTGTAGCTGAACGTAGCGATTCTCCATGGCTGGCTGCCCATCGATAGCCACAATCACATCTCCTTTTTCAATATTTTTTTGCTCTGCCCATTGCAGGTAATAGCTGTCCATAATAACAGGCTGACCGTTTGTCGTATTAAGAGTGAGACTAATAAAGGGTGTTTTGATGGTAATACCTAATACATAAATTCCAAGTATTAAATAAGTAAGAAAAATACAATATGTCCATTTTTTCATTGTGAAACCTCGAATTTGCTTATGATCTTAATCTCCTATATATTATCGCTAATAATTGATAAATTTGGAATACCGAAATAACGGGTTTCGGAAAACCACTATTGTTTTTTCGGAATAACGAAATAGTGTTTTCGGACATGGCTATGATAGGGTAAATTTAATCATTAGTGACGAATAGGGGGACTTTTGCGTGAAAAAAGGCATTTTAACACTTATTCTTTTTTTTCTCATCGCTATGATCACCATTCCATTGACCACGAAGGCCAAAACGGTGAATCAGGATAAAGTTGAGGTAGAAATCGGTCTCATTGGGAGCGATCATCATTTTGTTTATAAGATTCCGAAGCATTTACATAAGGATATGCCCTATACAGAAATGAAAAATGGCATTCAAGCCTCCTTAGCTAATCATTGGAAAATTGGAGAGACTCGTTACGAGGCCAATAAATCCGATGTTGCCTATACCTTCTATATTCAGGATTTATTTCAAGAAAAGCAGGATGGTCAGCTAAAGGTAGCCATTCCCTATCGTCATCTAGTAGGGATGTTTGGCGAGCAAGATCCTATTCAATTGCGTATTTTAGCAAGTAAATTGTCCAAGTGGACTGTTAATACAAAGGATTGGACAGCGCTTGGCTTTATGGAGCCATTTACTTTTTTAAGTGAACGTGAATATGTCTATGAGGGAGCAGTCCAAGAGTTATTAAACCAAAGAGTGGGTCATTTTGATGGCACCATTCAAAAAAGTCAGCTGCTTGTATACAGTGTTATCTATTTTAGCTTTATGGCTATTCAACTGCTTGCTTGTCTTATTTTATCCAGACGGTTAAAAAGGAAAGTCATTAAAAACCCAGACAATCTGCATCAGTTCCGTAAACTCAATTACCTGTATCAATTGGTGCCAATTTTAATCATTGTCGCACAAATCGTGTTCCTTGTATTATCGGGTCTAATTACAGCATTTGGATTATATTTTAGTCCTGGTATTGATTTATTAGTGATCGTTGGACCTGTTTTATTAAATATCATCTTGCTGCCCACTTTTTTCGTCACAACGGAGAGTGAAATTTCAAGGGAGCTCAACAATAATTCGTTGTGAAATGGTATAATGGTCAACAGCAAACTTGAAGGAGCTGTTGAAGAAAAATGACGCATCCAGAATTCGCGTACTTAAATTTACTACAACATATATTAGAAAATGGCACAAAGAAAGAGGATCGAACAGGGACAGGTACATACAGTGTCTTTGGGTATCAAATGCGTTTTGATTTAAGCAAAGGTTTCCCTCTTCTAACGACAAAGCGTGTGCCCTTTAAGCTTGTAGCAAGTGAATTACTATGGTTCATTAAAGGGGATACCAATATCCGTTACCTATTGCAGCATAATAACCACATCTGGGATGAATGGGCATTTAAAAAATGGGTAGAATCTGATGAGTATACAGGCCCTGATATGACAGATTTTGGTCGACGCTGTTTAGTTGACGAGTCATTTAATGCATTGTATCAAAAAGAGCTTGCTTCATTTTGTGAACGTGTCTTAACAGATGATGACTTTGCACAGCAATATGGAGATCTCGGAAATGTCTATGGCAAACAATGGCGCCATTGGACAACCTCTGATGGCGAAAGCCTTGATCAGCTACAGGATGTCATTCATCAGATTAAGCATCAGCCTGATTCACGCCGTATCATTGTCAATGCATGGAATCCTGAGGATGTCATTAATGCGGGCGCAAAGGGCAGTAAGGCTGCATTACCACCGTGCCATGTGATGTTCCAATTTTATGTAGCAAATGGTCAATTAAGCTGCCAGTTAATGCAACGTAGCCTAGATACATTATTAGGCTGTCCATTCAATATTGCATCTTACGCCTTATTAACACATTTGATCGCACATGAGTGTGGCCTAGAGGTTGGCGAATTTATTCATAGCATTGGGGATGCCCATATTTATGCAAACCATGTGGAGCAAGTAAAAGAACAGCTATCACGTGAGCCAAGAAACCTACCAACATTGCACATCAATCCAAATAAAGCATCCATCTTTGATATAGAGCTTGAGGATTTATCGATTGAAGGATATGATCCACATCCTGCGATTAAAGCACCGATTGCCGTATAATGCTAACAGCAGCCATTTTGGTTGCTGTTTTTTTAAACGAATAGCTAGGTCTACCTATTTATTTTGCTAAATAGGTAAGTAGATGGATGACTGGATGAAAAGAAATTGATTATAGTTATTATGGTATAATTAGCATTATTTGGTATAATAGGAATAGTCCATTATATTGTAGGGGTGATAGTTGTGAAAAATACAATGGTACTTCTAGTAGAAGAATATGATCGACAGCAAAGTGAGCCAGAACAAAGCATGGGTTCTGATCAACATGCATATTCTTGTAACAAGATCGAATTGTCGCAGCAGCAAATTCAAGAAATGATGCAAATCATCGAAAAGATTCGTTTGAAAGGTTATAAAGATACACTATAAATGTAAGCGCCTTCTAAGCTATAATGGCTGTGGAGGTGTTTTTTTTATGAATGTTATTTTTATCGATTCTTATTCTGGGGAAGAGCTGCTACATATGGTGTCACAAGATGTAGCAGGTATTTTGGCAGCAGCACAAGGAGAAAGTGTGACATTTCCAGTAGGTCACTTTAAATATGAATTTCATAATTTAGATTTTTATGAGGACAACGGTCAAATACGTCAGGAATTAGTCATTTACGTAAAAAAAATATAAGTGATACATTAGCAACAGCATAACGGGAACAATACATACAGGTGACAGTGCTTGACTTTTTTCTGCACCTGTAACTATAATAGTTACAACAGGTGGTGATACATATGGTGAACAGTCGATTTTCGGTGGCGATCCATATTCTTTCGCTCATTGCTACAACATCTGATAAAAGTCTCCTTACGTCCGATTTTATAGCTGGAAGTGTGAATACCAATCCAGTAGTCGTAAGAAGAATGATTGGTGTGCTAAAAAAAGCAGGGTTACTTTCTTCTCATACTGGCATGGCGGGCTATGAGCTATTAGTAGAGCCAAAGGATTTAACACTGTTAGCTATTTATCAGGCAATTGATGGGCCAGAGCAGCTATTTGCCATTCATGATGAGCCAAATCCAGCGTGTGCAGTAGGTCAAAAAATCCAGCATACATTGGAGGGAGTCTATACATCTGTTTGGCTGGCAATGGAAGAGCAATTACAGGCACAGACGCTACAGGATGTGCTAGATCAGCTTCGTGCTTAGACGGAGATGGTCTTCTTGTATCTAACCTGTAACTAAAATGGTTACAACTAAACCTTAGGAGGAATAAATCATGAAAATTGCCGTAATTGGTGCAACAGGAAAAGCTGGACAAAAAATAGTAGAGGAAGCGGTACAACGTGGGCATGAGGTCACAGCCATCGTTCGTTCAGCAGCAAAAGTGACAGCAGCTATTCCAGTAATTGAAAAAGATGTGTTTGATGTGACGCAAGAGGATGTAAAAGGCTTCGATGTCGTTGTCAATGCATTTGGTGCTCCAGCTGGACAAGAAGATTTACACGTCAAAGCGGGTCGTCATTTGATCTCGATTTTCCAAGGTATTTCCACAAAATTAGTGGTTGTAGGGGGAGCGGGCAGTCTATTTGTGGACCCAGAGAAAAAAGTACGTGTGATGGATACACCAGATTTCCCAGCCATGTATTTAGCAACAGCGCAAAATCAAGGACAAAACCTACAGGATTTACAACAATCATCCATTACTTGGACATTTATTAGTCCATCTGCATTTTTCGATCCAGAAGGTCCACGTACAGGTCACTATACAGCAGGAGTCGACCACTTATTAGTAAATGATGCGGGGGAAAGCTATGTCAGCTATGCCGATTACGCAGTGGCTGTCGTCGATGAATTAGAAAACCCACAGCACGTTAATAGCCGTTTCACAGTAACGTCGAATAAATAATAAATGCAACCGAGCGTTTCTATCAATTTCGCCTCGGCGTAATTGCGTCCAGATTTGGGGCAACACGAAGTTGGTCACACCGTCAATGCCACAGGACGTGGCGCTTTTGACGGTGTTCTTCTATTATTTCAGTGGAATTTTGAGCAAATAGTATGAGCGAGTCATAAATACCTTACATTGGCGTTCATTGCACAAAACATTTGCTGAATCAAGATAAAATGCGCTCGGTTTTTTGTGTTTTTTTTGCTTTTTTGAAGGATTTTTTTCGTTTACAGAAAAATGACTGTTTACAATACGACTTTTATTAGCTACTATCAAGTGTGAGTATTACATAAAAGGAGACGACAATAATGTCAACACAACGAATAGAAAAAGATTTTTTAGGTGAGCGCGTATTACCAGCAGAGGCGTATTACGGAATTCAAACACTACGTGCTACGGAAAACTTCCCAATTACAGGCTACACAATTCACTCTTCCCTTATTAAAGCAATGGGGATTGTGAAGAAGGCAGCTGCATTAAGTAATATGGAAGTACACCTATTATCAAAAGAAATTGGTGAGGCAATTGTCGAAGCAGCACAAGAAGTGATTGATGGCAAATGGGATGCTGAATTTATCGTAGACCCAATTCAAGGTGGAGCAGGTACATCCATCAATATGAATGCCAATGAAGTCATCGCTAACCGTGCCCTAGAAATTTTAGGGAAAGAAAAGGGTGACTATCACACAGTAAGCCCAAACAGTCATGTCAATATGTCACAATCAACAAATGATGCTTTCCCAACAGCTATTCATATCGCTGTGTTAAATTTAATAGATGAATTATTAATTACGATGGATTATATGCAATCGGTTTTCCATCAAAAAGCAGAGCAATTTGCTCATGTCATTAAAATGGGACGTACGCATTTACAGGATGCCGTGCCAATCCGCTTAGGACAAGAGTTTGAAGCTTATTGCCGCGTGATCAACCGTGACATCGTACGCATTCGTCAAACACGTCCAAATTTATATGATGTGAACATGGGTGCAACGGCTGTCGGAACAGGATTAAATGCCTTCCCAGACTACATTAAATCTGTTGATGAGCATCTTGCTGAAATTTCTGGTTTACCATTAAAAGGGGCAACGCATTTAGTGGATGCTACACAAAATACAGATGCCTACACAGAAGTATCAGGCGCTTTAAAAATCTGTATGATTAATATGTCTAAAATTGCTAATGACTTGCGCTTAATGGCCTCTGGTCCACGCGCAGGCTTAGGAGAAATCCTGTTACCAGCTCGTCAACCAGGTTCTTCAATTATGCCAGGTAAAGTCAACCCAGTAATGCCAGAGGTACTGAACCAAGTAGCCTTCCAAGTAATTGGGAATGACCATACGATTTCTCTAGCATCAGAAGCTGGTCAATTAGAATTAAACGTAATGGAGCCTGTATTAGTGTTTAACCTAATCCAATCCATTAGTATTATGAATAATGTCTTCCGCGCGTTTACTGAAAACTGCTTAAAAGATATTGAAGCAAATGAAGAGCGCATGAAAGAATATGTAGAAAAAAGTGTAGGAGTGCTAACAGCAGTTAACCCTCACATTGGTTATGAAGTAGCTGCTCGTCTAGCACGTGAAGCCATTTTAACAGGTCGTTCTATTCGTGAGCTTTGCCTTGAAGAAGGTGTCCTAACAAAAGAACAACTTGACTTAATTTTAGATCCATATGAAATGACACACCCAGGTATTGCGGGTTCTAGTATTATGAAATTAAAATAAAACGAGCACTAATGGACTGTAGACATGCCCTAGGAGGCTGTCTCCAGTCTTTTTTTTGTAGACCTTTCCTCATATAAAAATAGAGCGTATCCTTATGCGTTTTAGGATAATTCAACTATAATAATGGTATAGAAGACATATTTTAGTTGGGGGAATTTGTAATGAGTTTACGAAAAAAGAGTTTACTTGGCTTTTCCGTTTTAAACGTCTTAATGATCATTATTTTATTCATCGATTTAGCCAATGTAACGACATTAGATTGGTTTTCTACCGTGTTAACGATTGTAGGAATTGCTATTACATTATCTTACACAGTGTATGTCCACTACAAAGTGATACAGCCCATCAAACAATTAACAGAGGCTGCGCAAGGAATTACGGCAGGCCAATTAGATACAGTTGTCATTGAGGTTCGTGACAATGGTGAAATTTCTCAACTAGCACAATCCTTTTTAGAGATGCAGGAACAATTACGAACAATGACACAAAAAATTGCGCACAGTTCTACGAATTTATCAGCAAGCATAGAGGAACTATCTGCGAGTACGAATGAAATTACGCTTGCTGTGGAAGAAGTAGATCAACAAATGGAGAAGACGTCCGAGGGCTTGAAGCAAGCAGCGCAATCGGCTAATGATAGTGCTAAATCTATGCAAGAAACCGTTGATGGCATTGAGCGAATTACAGTAGCCACACAAGATGTGTTTGTGCATGCGAAAGATGCTAGCGAGATAGCAGGAAATGGTGCAAATATTTTACATGTGGCAAAGGAACAAATGCAATTTATTTCCTCTTCAACAGAAAAAACAAGTGGATTGATGCAGCAATTATCCCTTAAAATGTCAGATATTAAATCAATGACAGATATGATTACAGCTATTACAGATCAAACAAATCTATTAGCATTAAATGCGGCCATAGAAGCAGCTCGCGCTGGAGAGCATGGTAAAGGCTTCGCCGTTGTAGCTGAGGAAGTGCGTCAATTAGCAGAGCAATCAAAGCACTCTGCAACGCAAATTGTGGATTTAGTTGTAGGAATAGAAAGTGATACAAAACAAGTAGCTTCATCAGTAGAAGATGATTTAAAAAATGTTCAACAAGGCGTTTATGTCATTGACGAGGCGACAAAATCCTTTGGCACGATTTCACAGCATGTTAGTCAAATGACGAGTCAGCTTGAGGATATTTCGACGACAGCAGAGCAGCTTTCAAGTAGCGCCAATGAAGTGGCATCCACTGTAACAACCATCGCTGCTGGTATGGACAAGCTATCGAATTATACAGAAGCTGTTTTACATTCAATGGATGAGCAAACAGCCTCAATGCAAGCAGTTAATCATGTCACACAGGATTTAAGTGTCCAAGCGGATAACTTACAAAAGTTAACAAATCAATTTCATGTCTAGGTAAGAAATTGATATTTTCAAGATTTTTTAGCCCTGAAATAACTATCACATATTAATAATTTTACAAGTTTTTTAGTATAATTTTTATCTTCCTTTCAGACAATCGAGAAGAGGCTTTTTTACAGACGACCAATTTTCTGTAAAATATGCCTCTTTTTTTATTATTTATTTCATAAACTTGTAAATTAACAGATAAATAAAAATGTTGAATTTTCTAATCGAGTTTCTTATAATGGACTAGCTGTTACCTCTATTACTCACTTCAACTATTGCAACCCGCACTCGCCGGGTCAACAAGTCATTTCTATTTCTCTTCGCATATCCCTTGCGAAATCATAATTTGTAAGACAACAACTAAATGTAACTAAAACTGAATCGTAAGACCATTACAAAAAACTGAAAGGAAGTCATGCCTCGAAAAAATATTATTGAAAGATAATTCTGAATAAAAGAAAGAGAGAGATTGGATTGAAGCTATCACCAGTTGAACAAGAAAAATTACTCCTCCATGTGGCAGGAGAACTTGCGCTGAAAAGAAAAGCTCGTGGCTTAAAGCTAAATTATCCAGAAGCTGTCGCTCTAATTAGCAGTTTTATTATGGAAGGTGCTCGAGATGGTAAAACGGTAGCACAGCTTATGAGTGATGCCAAGCATGTACTGACAGCGGAAGATGTGATGGAAGGTGTCGGGGACATGATTTCAGATGTGCAGGTTGAATGTACATTCCCAGATGGGACGAAACTTGTCACAGTTCACCGTCCAATTCAGTAAAAGGAGTGTTTGTGGATGATTCCTGGAGAAATTCGACCGAAAAACGAAGTGATTGAAATCAATGTGGGACGAGCAACGAAAAAGGTATTGGTGGCGAATACAGGTGACCGCCCGATACAAGTAGGTTCCCATTTTCATTTTATTGAGGTTAATAGATTTCTAGCGTTTAATCGACAAGATGCGATTGGTATGCATCTCAATATTCCATCAGGAACAGCCGTGCGTTTTGAACCTGGGGAAGAAAAAGAGGTGGAGCTTGTCGAATTTGGTGGTAAACAACATGTCTTTGGCTTAAATATGTTAACAGAGGGCTCTACCCACCATAAGGACGAAATTTTAGACAAGGCAATTGAAGGTGGCTTTAAAGGAGCGGAAGAAAAATGAAGGTAACACATGAAGCTTACGCGAAAATGTTTGGCCCCACTGTGGGCGATAAAGTCCGTTTAGCCGATACGGATTTATGGATTGAAATTGAGAAGGACTATACTTCATACGGTGATGAGGGGGTCTTTGGTGGTGGTAAATCACTACGTGTCTCAATGGGGCAAAATGGTAAAAACACACGCAATGAAGGTGTCCTGGATACCGTTATTACCAATGTGATGATTATCGACTATACAGGCATTGTGAAAGCAGATATTGGTATCAAAGATGGTCGCATTATCGGTATAGGGAAAGCAGGTAATCCAAACAGCATGGATGGTGTCGATCAGGACATGATCATTGGTGTTGGAACAGAGGTTTATGCAGGCGAAGGGCTTATTGCAACGGCAGGAGCAATTGACACGCATATCCATTTCATCAGTCCCGATCAGGTGGAAACAGCATTATTAGCAGGGACAACGACATTTATTGGCGGTGGAACAGGTCCTGCAGCAGGCTCAAAGGCGACAAGCTTAACGGCAGGTGAATGGCATCTGCATCGCATGCTACAGGCTGTAGAGGGATTCCCCATCAATGTTGGTTTGCTTGGAAAGGGTAGTGCATCTGATCCTGCGCCTATTATTGAGCAGGTTCGTGCAGGCGCAATCGGTTTAAAAATCCATGAGGACTGGGGTGCAACACCAGCTGCACTCGATCAAAGTCTATCGGTGGCAGATGAATATGATATTCAAGTTGCCCTACACTCCGATACATTGAATGAAGCAGGATTTGTAGAAGATACAATCAATGCGATTGATGGCCGTGTCATTCATATTTTTCATACGGAAGGGGCGGGTGGCGGTCATGCACCAGACCAATTAGTGATGGCATCCTTACCTAATATTTTGCCAGCATCGACGAATCCTACCAAACCGTTTACGACAAACACGATTGATGAGCATTTAGATATGCTGATGGTTTGTCACCATCTAAAGCATGATGTACCAGAGGATGTGGCATTTGCAGATTCACGCATACGCCCAGAAACAATTGCAGCGGAAGATATTATGCAGGATTTAGGGATTTTGAGCATCATGTCTTCCGATTCACAAGCGATGGGACGTGTTGGTGAGGTCACAATACGAACGTTCCAAACAGCAGACAAAATGAAAAAACAGCGTGGTCCATTACCACAGGATGAAGGCAAGGATCACGATAATTATCGCGTTAAGCGTTATATAGCAAAACTAAATATTAACCCAGCTATTGCCCATGGCATAAGCCATGAAGTAGGCTCGCTGGAAGAAGGTAAATTAGCAGATATCGTCTTATGGGACCCAGCGTTCTTTGGGGTGAAGGCGGAGGTTGTCATTAAGGCTGGAATTGCCGTGTATGGTATAACAGGCGATCCAAATGCATCGATTCCTACACCACAGCCAATGAAAGGTCGTCGGACATATGGCTTCTACGGTCAAGGACCCCAGCATTGTGGCATGACATTTTTACCGAAAATCGCTGTGGAAGAAGGCTTGCCAGAAAAATTAGGCTTAAAACGAATGATTGGCACGGTTTCAAATTGCCGAAATATTCGTAAAGCTGACATGAAGCTTAACAATGCCACGCCGCAGATTGATGTCAATCCAGAAACCTATGAAGTGAAAATTGATGGGGAGCTAGCAACATGTGAACCAGTGGATGTACTTCCAATGGCACAACGCTATTTCTTATTCTAAGCACATTATATGAGTGTAACAGCGAATACAAAGAAAACGAGGAGCTAAACCATATGTTAATAGAAAAAATAATTGGCAACATAGCGAATGAAGAAGAACATCCACAAAAGGCAACGGAATGGATTGAGCTAGAGTGGGAGGAATTAAGCAAACGCATTCTTCGCACAGCAACGGATCAAGGAACAGATATCGCTTTACGTATAGAGGGTGAAGAGCCTCTACAATATGGTGACCTATTATTCGAGGATGAGCAACGACGAATTGCAATCCGTACAAAATTGGAGCCAGTTCTTGTGATTACACCAAAAGATATGTACGAAATGGGGAAAGCTGCCTTTGAATTAGGCAATCGCCATACTCCTTGCTTAATTGAAAACAATGAAATCATCGTACGAGCAGATCATACGATTAATCCATTATTAGATGAAATTGGGGTGCACTATGAAACGACTGAACGACGCTTCAAGCAACCGTTCAAATACCGCGGACACGCTCACTAATTTATCCTTATTACAATTATTGCAAATCCATGACTCCGCATTTCCAATTGGTTCCTATACGCATTCCTATGGTATGGAAACGTATATTCAGGAAGATATCATTCGCACAAAGGAACAATTAGTTGAATTTTGTCAGGTCTATTTATTTCAAAATCTAGTCTATGGGGACGCCATCCTCATTCAAGAGGCGTTCCATGCAGCTAAAAGGAGAGATGTTGCCCATCTTATGGAGCTCGACGAAATCTGTGGGGCAATGAAGCTAGCGAAAGAATCTAGAGACGCTAGTGTCAATGTAGGGAAGCAATTTATGCGAACGGTAGCCCCTCTAATGGAGAGTCCTTTTTTATTGCAATGGAAAGAGCAGATTGACCGTGAAGAAGTAAAAGGCCATTATGCAATTCTCTATGGGCTTTATTGTGAAGCACTAGGTGTGAATGTTTTTCACGCAGTCATGACCTTTATGTACGCATCAATTAGTGGTTTAGTACAAAATGCTGTCCGTGCTGTACCGTTTGGTCAAAATACAGGTGTGCAAGCATTACATACCTTACTACCCTCTGTGGAGGAAGCAGCTACAACAGTGATGACATTAACAATGGATGATCTAGCGAATAATGCATTAGGTATTGAACTAGCTTCCATGAAGCATGAGTTTTTATTTTCGAGATTATTTATTTCATAGAAAGCGAGAGGATCTATATGAAACCAGTACGCATTGGTATCGGTGGACCTGTTGGTTCAGGCAAAACATCTTTAGTCGATCAATTAACACGGGTAATGCATGAACACTACAACGTAGCCGTGATTACCAACGATATTTATACAAGAGAAGATGCACAGTATTTAATCACAAACGGCGTGTTAGCAGAGGAGCGAATTATTGGGGTAGAAACAGGTGGTTGTCCACATACAGCCATTCGAGAGGATGCCTCGATGAATTTTGCTGCGATTGATGATTTGAATAAAAGCTTTCCAGATTTAGATATTATTTTTATTGAAAGCGGTGGCGATAATCTATCGGCAACATTTAGTCCTGAGCTCGTGCATGGCTATATTTATGTCATTGATGTGGCAGAGGGACAGGACATCCCACGTAAGGGTGGTCCAGCGCTAACACGTTCAGATTTATTGCTTATTAATAAAACATCACTAGCTCCTCATGTTGGGGTTGATCTTGAGCTAATGGATCAGGACGTGAAAAAAATGCGTGCTGGACGTCCATATATTTTTGCGGATGTTCGCTCTCAAACGAATGTAGATAAGGTGGTTGAATGGATTCAGCACCATTTGCTACTTGAAGGTGCCGAAGCAGTTGAAAAAGATGTTTAACCCCAGCAAAGTTAATCATTTTGGCAAATTAGAGATGGTCTTTGAACCAAGACGGGGCTATACACGACTTGTCCATGTGTACCAGCAGCCCCCATTAAAGGCTAGTCGTGAGCTATACGAGGGCAATCATCCAGCAGCTACCATTTTTATCATGGAATCCTCAGGGGGCATGGTTGCAGGCGATCGCAATGAAATGACGATTACACTTGCACCAGATAGTCAGGTAAAGCTCAAGCAACAATCAGCATTAAAAATTTACCCTTCACACAATGGTGAGTTCTGTACACAAGCCATAACGGTGGAACTTGCAGAGCAGGCGAGATTAGAATGGCTTCCTGAGGTGATTATCCCATTTGAACGAGCACAATTTCAGGTGAATACGACCATACGTATGAAGGAAAGCTCAACATTGATCTGGGGAGAGATTGTCGCTCCAGGGAGAGAAATGCGAGGGGAAATCTTTGACTATCAAGCATTTCAATCCAAATACAAGCTCTATGTAGAGGATACTTTGATTGCTTTTGATTCCTTGCAATTCAAGCCGCAGGAGTTGAGCTTTACCAAAATCGGCTTGCTTGAAAAGGCACGCTATATTGGTTCTTTGTGGATTGTCTCTCCATTGGTGCGCAATCTGCAAATAAGGGATTTACAGAATCAAATCCAACAGGAGCAGTCCCTTCAGGCAAGTGTGACAAAATTGACAGATCAAGCCATTCATTGTAGATGGCTTGCCAAGGAGCAACGAACACTTCACAAGGAAATAAACCGCATGTTCGAGTACATCTCAGCTATGCTGTAATTTCTGTTGTGATAAAGGAGATAGTAAATTGAAAAAGTTTTCCGTATTGATGCTTTTGATGGTGCTAGCGGTAGTTCTTGTGGGCTGCGCGTCCAATCAAGGAGGAGAAAAACAGCCGATAGCTACATCATCTGCCCAAGCAAATGAGCTTATCTTTGCCTCAGAGTCTGAGTTTGCGGGCTTAAACCCTCTTTTGGAGGAAACCAATTTAGATGCCTTTTTATTTAGAGGTCTGATGCGCTTTGATGAGCATAATATACCCATTAACGATATTGCTCAAAGTATTAAAATATCTGATGACCAGATGACTTATACCATTTCAATTCACAATGATGTGACTTTTCATGATGGGCATCCATTAACGGTGGACGATATTATGTTTACCATTAACAGTATTTTGGATGATGCAAATGGTTCTTATTTAAAGTCTGATTTTATCCATGTTGCGTCAATGGAAAAGGTCAATGACACGACGATGACTATCCAATTAGATGAGCCGTTTACACCACTTTTGGACAAATTAACGGTACCGATTTTACCAAAGCATGCCTTTGAGGGGCAAGAGCTGAGAACCGCTACATTTAACCAACAGCCAATCGGTGCTGGTCCATATATGTTTGAGCAATGGGACAAAGGGACAAGCCTGACACTAAAGGCATATCCATCTTTCTTTGGCACAAAAGCTTCTATTGAGAAAGTAATTTTTAAATTTATCCCCGATAGTAATGTGAGGGCGCTCCAGCTAAAGTCGGGTGAGGTTGATATAGCGTTACTAGACCCCAATCAGGTGGAGGAGCTATCGAAGGTTGAGCATTTAAAGCTATACGAGGTGGAATCAGCAGATTATCGCGGTGTGCTCTTTAATATGAAGTATCCAATTTGGCAGGACGTTGCTGTTCGAAAGGCCATTAGCTATGGAACAGATCGTGCAGGTATTGTCAAAGGCATTTTACATGGATACGGTACAGAAGCATACTCACCACTACAAAAGCATGCCTTTGCGAACACCAACATCGAGCATTATACGTATGACCTTGATAAGGCAAACGAGCTACTTGACCAAGCGGGCTGGCAAATAGCTGATGATGGTTTCCGCTATAAGGATGGTCAAAAATTAGCGTTTACTATTACGGCACCCATTACTGACACAGTGCGTGTGAACATGGCTAACTATGTGGCTGAGGGCTATAAAGAAATTGGGGCAGATGTGCAAGTAGCTGCACTCGATTGGAGCAATATTGTCATTGAAGACACAGAAGCCTTTATGGTTGGCTGGGGAAGCCCGTATGATGCAGATCATCATACGTATAGCCTCTTCCATTCTGGTGAATCCAGTCTCACAAGTGCTGGCTACAATTACGGTAGCTACAGCAATCCGAAGGTAGATGCGTTACTAGAAGAGGGGCGTACAGCTGTCGATCCTGAAAAACGTAAGGAAATCTATAGGGCATTACAGGAGGAGCTAGCACAAGATCCACCGTTCGCATACTTTGCCTATGTGGATGCTGTCTATGGTATTAATCAGCAGATTAGTGGTGTCAAAGAGCGCATTTTAGGTCATCACGGGGCAGGCTTCCTCTGGAATGTCGAGGAGTGGAAATGGCATGATCGCTAAATGGATCGGGAAGCGCGTGATAATGGGGACAATTGTCCTCATTATCGTGAGCTTCCTCTCTTTTTTCATGATGCATGCTGCTCCTGGTAATCCAGCCGCAGCGTATTATGGTGGCAATGCCCAAACATTATCAACTGCCGAAAAAGAACGTATTGAAACAGCTTTTGGTCTGGATCAACCGATACTCTATCAATATGGTGTGTGGCTCCAGGAAGCGCTGCAAGGAAATTTAGGCTACTCAGCAAAAGAGGGCAGACCTGTAGCGACAATTATACAAGAACGTTTACCAAATACACTACAGCTCGTTGTCCTAACATTAGGCATCGTAGCCATTGCCTCAACATGGCTTGGTATCCAGGCAGGCATGAAGGAGGGTTCGTTATTAGATCGCGGACTTTCCTTTGTAAGTATTGCTAGCTCAGCCATCCCTCCATTTTGGCTTGGCATTTTATTTATCATGGTGTTCTCCGTACAGCTAGGCTGGTTTCCTACATCAGGGATGAAGGATGTACGAGGAGATGGCGGCCTTGTGGACCGACTATACCATATGGTTCTTCCTTTATCGGTTCTTGTACTGTCGCATGTCGGGGTATTCGCACGTTTTTTACAGGAAAATGTGAAGGCAGAGAATCATCGTTATTATGTACAGGTGGCACGTGCCAACGGAGTACCTGAACGAGCCATTCGTAAGATGGTTTTACGCAATGCCATTATTCCATATATCAATTATGTCGGTGTGACCATCCCATCATTTTTTGGAGGGTCCATCGTGGTTGAAACATTATTTGGCTGGTCTGGCTTAGGTCAGCTTTTGGTGAAAGCAGTGATGGTAAAGGACTTTCCTGTGCTGATGGGCGCCATTTTAATCATTGGCGTAGTAGTCGTTTTCTGTTTATTTGTGATTGATGTCCTTATGATTTTTCTCAATCCCCGCTTAAGAAGAGGGGGAATTGTATGAGAAAAGAGCGAAAAATGCCCATCTTTTGGCTAGTGATTCTTGGTATTCTAGTGGGCTTGACCCTATTTTCCTCATGGCTAGTGCCTTTTGAGCCAAACGCGATGGATATGAATCATATTTATGAAGCTCCTAATGGTACACACCTCCTTGGTACAGATCAGCTAGGTAGAGATGTTCTTTCCCGCCTACTAATAGGTGGTAGAGTGACCCTTTTTATCGCTACGTTATCAGTTGTTCTATCCAGCATAATGGGCATTATCTATGGCGGTATAAGTGGCTATTTCGGTGGAGCTATTGATGCAGTGATGATGCGTATACTAGAGGCATTTTTAACCATTCCCTCTTTAGTGATTGTGCTTGCTCTTCAAGCGATTATGCAAGGGAGTGTATGGCGCATGGCAATAATTATGGGGTGCACCGGTTGGTTTGTCACTGCCCGTATCGTGCGCTCTGAATTTATCCGTTTGAAGGAAATCGAGTTTATCCACATGGCGAAGATGTTCCGCACTCCGTTGTGGAAAATTCTTTTTCATCACTTATTGCGCAATAGTCTTCCCGCCATTTTTGTCGTGACGATATTTAATTTTGCTGGGGCTATTTTCACGGAAGTATCCTTAAGCTTTTTAGGTATTGGTGTTCCACCATCCATTCCATCATGGGGGACGATGCTCTATACAGCACAAAATGATTTACTCGTCGGTGCATGGTGGATGGGCCTTTTTCCTGGGGTGTTCATCTTCGTAACGATTTTATGCGTGCAAGCCATTGGTAGTAGAGTTAAGCAGGTAGGAGGACAGACACATGTTTAAGATGGAAAATGTTACTGTACAAATAAATGAAAAATTCATATTGAACAATCTCTCGTTTACGGTGCCAAAAGGACAGATTTCCGTAATTATTGGAGAAAGCGGTAGTGGAAAAAGCACCACGCTCTCTGCCATCCTTGGCATACTTCCAGCGCTAGCAACTGTTGAAGGCTCAATCTTTTTTAATGGAAGAAATTTAGTGGCGTTAGCGAAACAGGATCAAGCCGCGCTACGCCAAAGGCACTTTTTTACGATTTTTCAGGATGCTGCTAATAGCTTTTCGCCAACGCAAAAAATGAAACAGCAATTGTATGGATTAACGGCTTTACGGATGGGGCAGACAATGGCAGTATTTCTCGCTAAAATGAAGCGTATTGTACAAGACTTACATTTACCAGATGATGTGTTGGAGCGCTATCCCTTCGAGCTTTCAGGAGGGATGCTACAGCGCTGTATGCTTGCCTGTGCTCTCTATCTGGAGCCAGCTGTTTTGTTAGCGGATGAACCTACCTCTTCCTTAGATATGCTGCATCAACAGGAATTTATTCAACAATTGAAAAGGCTTCATAGCCAGCTAGAAACAACCGTACTCTTAATTATCCATGATTTAGATGTAGCTGCTTCCATCGCAGATTTTATACTCGTCATGAAAAATGGAGAAATTGTGGAGCGAGGGCAAGTAACAGAAATTTTTGAGCAGCCGAAGCATCCATACACTAGGCAGCTAGTTGCGCATCATTTTTAGGAGGAGGTGTTGGCTTTGTTACTTCAGGTACACAATATCTGTAAAAGCTACCGAAAGGGACGCCCAATATTAAATCAAATTCATCTTACTGTAGGAAAAGGTGAAATAGTCGGCTTAGTAGGAGAAAGTGGCAGTGGCAAAAGCACATTGGCCAAGGTGATTATGCAGCTAGAAGCTCCTGATAAAGGGGCAGTATATTTTCAACAGCAACCAATTACCAAGCATCATCGCCCCAACTTTTATGACAACTGCCAGATCATTTTTCAAAATGCTACAGCCGCTTTAAATCCCATGTGGACTGTAAGGGACCTATTAAGAGAGCCACTTCAGCATAAGCAACCTGTAACGGACAGCTATTTACAGACCATGCTGGAGAAGGTCAAGTTACCAACAGATCTATTACATGCCTTGCCCTCTGAGCTAAGTGGCGGAGAAAAACAGCGAGTCAATTTATTACGATCCATTTTAGTCGAGCCACAATTAATCGTATGTGATGAAATTATTTCAAGCCTAGATCGCTTGATTCAACGAGAGATCGTCGATTTATTAAAGACATTGAATAAAGAAAGGGCTATGGCCATTCTCTTTATCTCCCATGACTTAAAGGCTGTTTCCTATTTATGCGACCGCATTTATGTGATGAAGGCTGGAACCATTGTTGATGAGAGCAACAAAGAGAATGATGGCTTTACCTTCACGGACAGCTATGCAAAAATGCTGTTTCAGGCAATGGATAATTGATTTGGCAAAACACTTCCTTTGAATGGAAGTGTTTTTTTATGGGTGAACGAGCGCAGCTAATTTTTCAGTGAACTCCTCAGAGATGGTATAGATCGTATGCGTATCCTTGACATGCATCAAACTACTGTTTTGTCCTTTATCCCCTAGCCAAAGATGATAGCCATAGTTGTTTCCTGCCTTGTCTATTATTTGTACATCATATTCAGGTGAAGCCATATTGACAATCCCCTCGTTTTTGACAGCTGTTACAATGGCCTGTTGGAATAATGTAAGTGATTCTTCATCCTGATATTTTTTAATAAAATCAGGGTTTATCTTGCCAAATTCAGCGCCAATGGAAATGCTGACCTTAGCTAATGCATCTGTCTTTTCATTACATCCTAATAAAACAACGGCTAATAGCGACAATAAAGCAACTTTAAATATTCGCAACCTCTCACCCCCTCAATAAGTTAAATAATACCACCATTTCCTGTCGTAGCTCTCACTTCTTTGTAATACATTAAATAAACGAGAGCGAAAGGGGACAGATAGTGGGCTTATTTGATGGATTGATCGGCAATGCAAGTGAGGTGAATTTAGAAAAATTACAGCAGGAAGTAAAGGATTTATTAATTCCAAACGAGACAGTCAAGAATGCCTATAAAATTATTAGAGATACGTTTATTTTTACCAATAAGCGATTGATCCTCATTGATAAGCAAGGAGTGACTGGCAAGAAAACGGAGTATCATTCCATTCCCTATAAAAATATCGTTCATTTTTCAGTAGAGACAGCTGGGACATTTGATTTAGATGCAGAGCTCAAAATATGGGTGTCTGGTAGTCCATTACCGATTCAAAAAAACTTCAATAAGGCGACAAATATTTATAAGGTGCAAAGTGTCTTAGCGCAGTATGTATTGGGGACGTAATGTATGCTATAATAATAGTAACATTTACAAAACACATCTTCTAAAGCCCGCATGTATGCGAGGCTTTTTTTGTTGTGTAATAAAAGGAGAATAAAGATGGGGAATTTACCATGTGAAGGGTGTAAGGGGTTATGCTGTGGTCCAGTTCCAATCACAGAGAAGGAATTAAGGAACATTAAAAAGAAGCTCAAATCAATGCCAACTAAAATGCGTTTAGAGCTTAAAAATCAACAACGTTTTATGGGCACTTGTATTTTTTACGATTTACAAAAGGATCGATGTGGCATCCATGCCGTACGACCAGAAATTTGTAGGATGTTTGGCTATTATAAGGAGCTAGTTTGTTTTCGAAAACCAGCAGTCGCAACTAAAACGATGGATACTTCGACAATAGCAAAGCCTATAGGTATCCTATCGTTAGATTATACGTGGAAGGATTTTGAGTAGTTATTTTTATGAGAGAAACTAGGCTGCCAAGAATATCCTGTAACAATTACTCAGGAGTTTTCCTGAATAATGGATGGTTTTTAGTTATTATGGTAAAATAAACCATTGGAGTTGGCGAAGATAATTGCTTTGATAGGAGGTTAAACAGATGGAGGATATTAGCGAAAGAAAGAGTAGTTTAGAGGAGAAAGCAATAGGAAGAACCTTTAATTGGAGTCACACTACATTTTTCAAAATTCAGACATAGTGAAAACATTTTTATGAACGTTAAGGCTGTACTATTTGGATGCAAATGATCTAACAGACAAAATGTAATGCTGAATAGGGAACGATATGGCTTTAGGTACGATGCTTACTTTATGACAAAAAATCAAGAGGAACTTCAAGAAGAGTTAATTAACTCTAATGCGAAGATCGTAGGTACTTTAGATAATACTGATTACAATAATAAAGAATGAAGATCTCTTTAACAGGTCCGTTTGTTTAATAAGAGCAGGAGCTTCTTGTGCGAACGATGCAAGTAAAAGGATTTTGAATATTGTTGTAATTGGACAAAAGCATGGGGGGATAATATGTTTATCGTTAAAACCGCTATTTTATGGATAGTTATATCAACAATCATTAATGGATATTTAATGACATTCCCTATACCAAATTTTCGAAAAAGAGAGTATCCGGCTAAGTATCAAATTAAACGAAATAATAGGATCGATATACAAAACAACAGGGAATGTGCAGGATTTTCAACAGCGTATGTGTTGCGACATTTTGGAATAGAGGCCGATGGAGAATCGTTATATTCAAATTTCCCTAGTAAGATGAGTTCAGGTAATGTGTATCCAAAGGGAATCCGGACTGTGCTAAGGAAAAAGGGATTGAAAACAAGCTATTATAAAGGAACAATAAATACATTAAAGTATGAGGTTAGTAAAGGGACGCCCGTAATTGTTTTCATTAAAGTACATAAGGATTATCCTAATTTGCATTTTGTCCCTGTTGTTGGATATGACGAGCAGTATGTCTACCTTTCAGAGTCATTAAGGCAACTGGTGAATTGTAATGATGCTAACTATAGCTATAATCGAAAAGTGGCTATTAATGAATTTAAAAAATTGTGGAATGTAAAAAACATTACGATGCCTCTTTATAGCAATACTTATATAACAGTAGAACCTTTATCTTAATTGACAGGTGCGGTTATTCAATAAAGTTATCGATTTAAAAGGGTTGCGGGTAGAGGTTTCATAGGTAAATGATAGTTTGTAAAATATTGCGAAAATTGACTTTTAATTCACAAGGATTTACAATTGATTTTAATAGTTTAAAGGAATGTGGAGTACACTCCATTCCTATGACAATTGAATAGCGTGTAGTAATAGGTGTAAATTGCGTGCAATTTGCTTAAAAGGGAAGTCGGTGAGAATCCGACACTGTCCCGCAACTGTAAATGTGAGCGACTTTTCAGTATCCACTGTCTTTGGACGGGAAGGAGAAAAGAAGCGATGACCATGAGTCAGGATACCTGCCTGTTACGAGTACACACCATAAACCTACGAGGAATAGGAGGTGGCATGTTGACAAAACAGAATGCTCTGTTCGTCACAGTACGTCAAACGCCCATAGTAAATGAAAGGGTTCACAATCGAACTCGTTCACACATACTTAGGGTTTGTTTGGCATTGTGTGATGAAAGAAGATAAAATGAAGGATTTCCTCAAAAGTAGGGAGTCCTTTTTGTTTTGAAAATATGTACGCAAAGGGGATGCACGTATGACAAATATTCATGGAACGACAACGCTGGAAACGCCTTATGAAGATCTGAACATTTGTAAGCAACCACGCACAGAAGTTGCCAAGAAAGCAAAAACAAGAATGGTGGTCGAATCGCTAATCGATCAATTATTAGCAACGAAGCTGATACGCAACGATCGCTTCTTTGAGCAAATCTTATATAATAAAGAAATTATTTGGATACAAAATGGGGATGTGGACGGTCATCTTTTAGCGAAAGCAGCCATAGCAGATGAACTCAAAACAAAGACCAATAGTTTTATGATGTACATGCCGACCAATCCGATTGTTTATGAGGTCAACGGAGAAGCGTATCACTTAATTACGCGCATTGATTCTACACGCGCAAAGCCCAAACTTGACCGTCTATCATTGGAGCCAAAGCCTGTTTTAAGTGCTGCGCGTGTCAATGACTTATTATGCTCGATTGTCATGCGCTTTTATGAAACATATTTACAAGATTTAGCACCTCACCATGATAAACTCATCGCATTTGTGCAGCAGGAATATGCCCAATTTATTGAAGCAGTGCAAGCGTTAAATGATTATCATTTCAACTGGCATCCACGTGGCAACGGTCACGAGCTTTTGCTGCAATTAATTGACCATCTCCAACTATTAAAAAGTCGACCAGGTAAGGTACTGATTGATTTTACGAACAAGCATGACTACGTGGTAGTGGAACCCGCTTATTTGATGGACAAACCAACAAAGAAAGCAGTCGGTGCACTATAAAAAACAAGCCCTCCATTTCTGGAGGGCTTGTAATCATTTTATTGCAGGGTAGAGATATATTTACGCCCAAGCAAGAAATACCCGCGCTAGAGCGACGAATACCCGCGGAAGTAAGTGAAATACCCGCGCTAGAGCGATGAATACCCGCGGAAGCAAGTGAAATACCCGCGCTCGAGCGACGAATACTCGCGGAAGCAAGCAAAGCCTTCACGCGAACAAAATCACCCCATTTTACAGGCAGTGCATGGCTGCCTGTGCTTCTTGCCACGGAACCGTATATCCTTTGCCCTTTGCACAAAAGATACTGGAGGAACTATACTCAGGGTCGGCATTTTTATCATAGCCAATCTGTGCAATCACCTCCTCTGTATTATGGCACACATCATAGCCATCAAATTGGAGTGTGAGTGCACCTTTCCCATTTGTATAGGCGGCAAAGGTTGCACTGTAGCTCATTAAAGTGGCAACAGGCGCACGACCTGTTAGGATAACATCCGCTTCAGATAAAATCGGGTCATCGAATGTGCCTGCTGCTTGCTGAATATCAGTCATCATACGGCCAATATAGTCGTTTGAAGCCTTCATTTTAAAGCGATAATAGGGTTCTAGTAGTACATTTTGTGCCTGCTCCAGCCCCTGGCGCAGGGCACGGAAACTGGCTTCACGGAAATCTCCCCCTGATGTATGCTCGTTGTGCCCGCGACCTGTTAGAAGTGTAAAATGAATATCTGTTACAGGGAAGCCTGTCAGTAGCCCATGATGGTCACGCTCAAACAGGTGCTTTTCAACAAGGCGCTGATTGCCTATGGATAAATGATCTGCATGACAGGCATTGCTGAAGGTATTACCTGTTCCACGTGGATTTGGCTCCATTAATAAATGCACTTCTGCATAATGCTTGAGGGGCTCGAAATGACCATAGCCCGTTACGGTTGTCGCAATGGTTTCCATATATAAAATTTGCGGCTCACCAAAGGAGACAGCTATTGAAAAACGCGTCATTAATACCTCTGTCAGGACCTCCAATTGAATGACACCCATAATATGCACATGGATTTCCTGAAATTTTTCCTGCCAGACCACACGCAAGGACGGCTCTTCTGCTTCGAGTAAACGGAAAATCTGTAGCACTTCCTTGATATGCTGATCGCCCTCATATTGAACCTTTGCCTGTAAGGTTGGGACAAGCTCATAGGGCTGGGATAGCATCGTTGTACCGATTCGATCTCCAATATTTGCCTGACTCAGCCCTTTGACAGCGAAAATCTCTCCTGCCTCAACCTGTTGAATGGTTTCAAAGCGACTGCCATTATAAAGGCGAATTTCGGTCACTTTTTCTGTTATTTCGCCAAATGAAAATTCATCCCGCACATGCAACGAGCCCTTGATCGCCTTCATAAAGGTTAAACGTTGGTGCCCATCATGACGAATTTTAAAAACCTCGCCCTCAAACGGTGCATCCTTGTCAAAATGGGTACATGTTAACAGTGGGAGCTGGTCAAGAAATTCCTGAATGCCCTCATCCTTTAAGGCTGAGCCAGCAAAGCAGGGGAAGGCACATTCATGTTTAATCATTTCCTGTAACTGAGCAAGACACTGTTCATGCTCCAATGACTCATTCAGAAAGGCATCAAGCAATTCTTCGTCGCGCTCCGCCAGCCATTCCATGATGCTATTTGATACATAATCTGCTCGCAGCGGCTCATCGACGAACAATACTTGCTGAGAGCAATCTTTGTGAAGCTGACTCATGACAGCCTCCACATTGGCACCTTCACGATCAATCTTATTAATAAAGAAAAAGGTAGGAACATGGTATTGACGTAAAAGTTGCCACACTGTTTCTGTATGGCCTTGTATCCCTTCGACAGCGCTAATGATAATAATGGCATAATCCATTACTCGAATGGCACGCTCCATCTCAGGGGAGAAATCGACATGCCCTGGCGTATCAATCAATGTGTATGTATCGTCGCCAATGCTCATGCGCCCCTGCTCAGCAAATATTGTAATGCCTCGTCTGCGCTCTAGCTCATGATGATCAAGAAAGGTATCCTGATGATCGACTCGACCACGGGCTTGAATACTATTTGTATGAAAAAGTACTTGCTCAGAGAAGGTCGTTTTCCCTGCATCCACATGCGCAAGTACACCGATTGTTTTGTACATAGGAAATCCTCGTTTCTATAGATTGCTATCTTTTTATTGTAACAGAATACTAGCTCCTTTATTTCTTGTAAAATAGTTCGTCTTTATGTCGAAATAGTGTTAATATAATGATGATTATACTATTAGCATCATACTACTGATTGCGCGATAAATTTTCTTCTGCTAGTCTATCAATAGTATTGAACTTTATAGAACGTATTGGTGCAAATGGCATTTGTCATTTGCTTAAAAGGGAAATCGGTGCAATTCCGATGCTGTCCCGCAACTGTAAATGGGGAGTCTATACAGCATGCCACTGTAGTGAAACTATGGGAAGGCGTATAGATGATGAACCTAAGCCAGGATACCTGCCAATATGTATTTTTTGACTAAGAACCACGAGGATGGGGATAGTGATATAGGTAATGATACCGTTATTTCACTATGCTACTCTCTTGGCGACAAGAGGGTTTTTTTATGCCCTTCCAACCACCTGGGTAGTAAAGAAGTCTCTGATTTCTTTCTATATTTTAACAACAAAGGAGAAAAGGACATGAAGAAATGGAAAAGTATCTGGCTGATGATAATCATTGCCTTGGTCGCTGTTTTAGGGGCTTGTAACGCAAAGGACAAAACAGAATCAGCAGCACAAGGTGAAAAGGTTGAGCCATCCGAGGCAGCAGCAGAAGTAACCATTGAAAATAATGACACAACACAAACATATAAGGAAGCACCGACAAAAGCGATTAGCTTAAATCAACATGTAACAGAAATCATGCTAGCGCTTGGCTTAGAGGATTCTATGGTAGGGACGGCTTACTTGGATGATAAAATTTACGAGCCACTGCAAGAGGCATACGATAAAGTCCCTGTCCTTTCCGATCAATACCCAACGAAGGAGCAAGTCATTGATGCCGAGGCAGATTTCCTATATGCGGGCTGGAAAAGTGGCTTCGGGGAAAAGGGTGTTGGCACACCAGAAGAGCTTGAAGAATTAGGCATTCATACGTATTTACATACGGCTTCCAACATGACAAAGCCAACATTAGAGGATATTTTTACCGATATTCGTAATATCGCGAAGATTTTCCGTATTGAGGATCGTGGTGAAGCTTTAATTGAGCAGATGACGAAAGATGTAGAGGCAGTACAAGCTAAATTACCAAAAGATAGCGAAAAATTACGGATTCTTGTGTTTGATAGCGGTGAAAAGGATGTATTTACAGCGGGTCAAAACTTTATGAATGAGCTAGTGACAATCGCGGGTGGACAAAATATCTTTGGTGATGTGGAATCAGGCTGGACAACTGTGTCGAAGGAAGATGCAGTGGACCGCAATCCAGAGGTAGTTGTCGTAATTGATTACGGTGAAACAACAGCAGAACAAAAGATCCAATTCTTAAAAAATGATCCAGCATTGAAGGAGATGGAAGCTGTTAAAAATGAGCGCTTTGTTATTCTACCACTTTCAGCAGCGTCTGAAGGGGTTCGTGCGGCAGAGGCGATTGAAATTTTAGCAAAGGGTTTCTATCCTGAAAACTTTTAATCCATTCGAGCTAGCGTTTTGCTATCTCCTTTTTTATAAGGAGCGATAAAAATGAACGCATTTCAAAAAAATGTACCAGATCAAACTTTTGAAACATTAAACCGTCATGGTGAATTCACACGTCTTGCAGTCAGCCCTGGCATTATCAATAAGCATTATACGCCTGCACAATTTCAAAAAATAGCCGAAATTGCAGGCGAAAAGGGAGCGATAAAGTATTCGGCCTCCTACAGTATTCTCGTATCCATTCCAATAAGTGATGCGTCAGAAGCGGTACAAGCCTTACAGGAAGCGGGTCTTTATGTTGTGCCCTCAGGTCCTATCATTGCCATGAGGGCCTGTGATTTTTGTGATGGTGAGAAAATGGAGGCTGCCCCGATAACCGAACAGCTCTATCATGCCATGGTGGGGATGACGGTACCTGCAAGAGTCCGTGTCAATATTAATGGCTGTGCATCAGCTTGCTACAATGCAGTCTATGATGATATTGGGCTCGTTTACCAACAAGAAAGCTTTGATGTCTATTTAGGGGCAGTACCGATGGGAGCAAAGGCACAGGCTGGCAATTTATTCGCTAAGAGGGTAGACGTCACACAAATTGAAGATGTTTTACTGCACCTGATAAACCTTTATAAGGAGCATGCTCGCCCAAATGAACCCTTCTATAAATTTTACCGCAGAACAAAGTCCGCAGAATATTGGGAACTAGTAAAAAATTCGATTAAATAGCAGGAATATTACTTAGGGTGTCGAAGTATTGTAGTAAGGCACAGAATATTACAATACAAAGGAGCAAGAACATGACATCGAAACAAGGGATTCAACCAGAAGATCTTTATCACTTAAAATCAGTAGCAGATCCACAGCTTTCACCAGATGGGACAGAGGTAGTTTATGTAGAGACACGTATGGACGAGAAGAAAAACGACTATATATCGAATTTGTTTTACATAAACTTGAAGGACAAAACACCACAGCAATGGACATTTGGTGAAGATAGAACGAGTTCCCCTGTTTGGTCACCAGATGGCAGTCAAATTGCATTTTTGTCAACGAGAACAGGTAAGTCGCAAATTTATGTTCTTTCGAAAGCAGGTGGAGAGGCAAAACAGGTGACACATTGTAAAAATGGAGCGACATCCCCTGTCTGGTCACCATGCGGCAAGAAAATTGCTTTTTCAGTCGTGCTAGGGAAAGATGAAACCATCCTAGATAAAGCGGAGGATGAGAAGAAAAAGGATAAAGAGCTAAAGCCACTAGAAATCGAGAAAATGAAACACAAATCGGATGCTGGTGGATTTATTGATATGGAGCAGTTTACCCATATTGCCATTGTCAATGTGGAATCAGGAGAGCTAGAGCAAGTGACAGAAGGCAAAGAGTACTTCCATCTGAGTACTTGGTCGCCAGATGGCAAATACCTTACGTACTTAGCAGATAAGGCGGAGGATTTAGATTTCTCATTTAATGTGGATATCTATTTATTGGATTTAGAATCTAAACAGAGTCACAAGCTAACAGAAGGTTCGGGTGCATATTACCAAACGGCTTGGTCTCCGAATAGTCGCTACCTTTCTTTTGTAGGCGGAGAACGTGAATTTGAAAATGCCACACAAGCGAAGCTATGGATTTATGACATGGAGCAAAAACTACTAAACTGTGTAACAAGTGAATTTGATGCGCCTGTTGGTGATTTTGTCATCGGTGATTTCCTGCAAGGTGTAGCGTCACCACGTGTGCAATGGATGAATGATAACCATAGCTTCTACTTCCAAGTCACAGATCACGGCAATGCGGCGATTTATTACGGAAATGTAGATAGCGAAATTTACCCAGCTATCCATGATGATCAATATGTCTATGGCTTCTCGCTTGATCCGCAAAATGATCAGGCTATTGCGGCTATTAGCACAACGACCAATCCAGGCGATCTGTTTTATGTGAACCTAAAAACGGGTGACAAAGAACAGTTGACGTCAATTAATGAAGAATTTCTAAAGACCAAAACATTAGCTGTCCCAGAAAGTATTGAATTTGAAGGTGCAGAAGGCTGGCAGGTCAATGGCTGGATCATGAAGCCAGTTGGCTATGAAGCAGGGAAGAAGTATCCTCTCATTCTTGAAATCCATGGTGGTCCGCATGCAATGTATGGCAATACCTACTTTAATGAATTCCAAATCCTTGCTGCACAAGGCTTTGCAGTGCTTTATACTAATCCGCGTGGTAGTCATGGCTATGGTCAAAAATTTGTGGATGCAGTACGTGGCGATTACGGTGGTAATGATTATGCGGACTTAATGGCAGCAATAGACTACGCTCTGGAGCACTATGATTTTATTGATCAAGATCGTCTAGGTGTAACAGGTGGAAGCTACGGTGGTTTTATGACCAACTGGATTGTGGGCCATACAAATCGCTTTAAAGCAGCTGTGACGCAGCGCTCCATTTCGAACTGGATTAGCTTTGCTGGTGTCAGTGATATCGGCTATTACTTTACAGACTGGCAAATTCAAGCAGGACTCGATGATATTGAGAAGCTATGGCATCATTCACCGCTGAAGTATGTAGACAAAGTGGAGACACCATTATTGATTTTACATGGTGAAAAAGACTATCGATGTCCAATTGAGCAGGCAGAGCAATTGTTTATCGCCTTAAAGTATCGTAAAAAAGAAACAAAATTCGTGCGTTTCCCTGAGGCGAATCATGAACTGTCAAGAAGCGGCAAGCCCACATTGCGAATTAATCGACTTGAATATATTCGAGATTGGTTTGTGAAATATCTATAATCGGGTGGCCTAAGAAGAGGATTTCTTCTTAGGTCACTTTTACTATATAGGACGTCTTTTGAAAAAGCTCTTTGGTGTATCCTGACAGCATCAAAATTTGCGGAAATCTTTACTGAAATCATCGAATGAAATGGTTTCGAAATGCATTTTTTTCGTTATTTAATGTAGGAATAGTACCAACTAAAGCAATTTTTAAGTGCGCCCTCAGGAATAAACCTTTTTTCAGGTTTATCTACCTTATGTTCATTATTTGGTGGAAGCCTCTCCGCCCCATAAAAAAGAATCACCACAGGTGTGATTCTACATTGCTTAGTCGATTTTCTGGATGAACACGACCTTCAGATAATTAAATTCAGGGTATTCACGTGGTACACGGAAATCCTTTGGTAAACCATATTCCTCGACGATTTTATAGCGTGTACGGGTCTCTTTAAAGGCTTGGTCGATAAAGCCTTTGAACTTTTTCATGCCGAAGCTGGCATTATTTGTGGAAGCCACAATAATGCCGTTTTTAGCGGTAATGGCAATCGTATCCTTCAGTAATTTTGGGTAGTCCTTTGCCGTTGAAAAGGTCATTTGCTTTGTACGTGCAAAGCTAGGTGGGTCTAATACAACAAGGTCAAACTGTAAAGCATGGCGCTGCGCATATTTAAAATAATGAAAGACATCCATGACTTTTATATCCTGTGCCTCATAATCAATATGATTGACACTAAATTGCTCAATTGTTTTGGCTAGACTGCGCTTGGCTACATCTACACTCGTTGTTTTGATGGCACCTCCTAGAGCAGCTGCCACAGAAAATGCTCCTGTATAGGAGAACGTATTTAGCATGTCAGTATTGTTTGCATAACGCTCACGAATAGCCAATCGCACCTCACGTTGATCGAGGAAAATGCCTGTCATGGCACCATCGTTTAAATGCACCGCAAAGGTCATGCCATTTTCTTTTACCATGATAGGAAATTCACCTGGTGTGCCCATCACAAAATCATCCTGCTCGATATACTGTCCTTTGCTATCAAAACGTTTTTTCTCATAAATCACTTGGTAGTTCACTGTCTCAGCAAGCGCCTCATAAACGACTTCTTTAAATGAGTAAATGCCCTCACTATACCAGCTCACCATGTAATAGCCGTTAAAAAAGTCAATTGTGAGACCGCCGATGCCATCTCCCTCACCGTTAAACACACGAAAGGCTGTTGTGTTTTCATCGCTGAAGAATGCAGCACGATTGTCGATGGCCTTTTTGAATTTCTTCGTAAAAAAAGTTTGATCGATGGTTTCATTCGCATCGGTCGTTAGCACCCAGCCAATCCCTTTATTTTGGATTCCGTAGTAACCTGTTCCGATAAAACGATTATGGTGATCCAAGAGCTTTAGGAGCGTTCCTTGCTCAGCAGGTAAATGTCGTGCATCAACTGCATCCTTTGAAATAAGTGGGTAGCCTTTTTTTAATTGATCAGAAAAGGGCTGTTGTATTTGTAGTGCCATTGTTTGTGTCATAGTGTCATCCTTTAAAAACGTTTTGCTCTATTATCGCACTGTTTGAGCGGGATAGCCAAACTTATTTCAGGAATTGCGCAATTTTTGTCACGGTTTCAATCGTTGCGTCTTCAAAATAATTCATTTTACTGAAATAGCTATGGATTAATCCTGGCATTGTGATATGTTCGACTGTCACACCTGTAGCCGATAACTTTTGTGCATAACTTAGTCCCTCATCAAAGAGAACATCTGCCTCTGCTGCTAAAATGAGTGTTTTTGGCATTTTACGGACATCCTCTAGCTGAAGGGGGGATACAAGCGGATTGGTGAAGTTTGCTTCCTCTGTATAATGATGAAAGAACCACTGCATGGCTTGTGTATCTAAGCCATAATTTTCACCATATGCTAGATAAGATACTGTTGAAAAATCAACATTTGTAACGGGATAGATCAGTGCTTGAGCTTGTAGCGTTGGACCCTCCAGTATAGTAGCTAAGTGCGCAACGACTGTAGCCAAATTTCCACCTGCACTATCCCCAGCAACCGACAATCGACTTGCATCTCCACCCAAGGCTTCAATATGGTCATGTACCCACACTAGGCTATCGTAGGCATCATATAAGGGCGTTGGGAAGGGATATTCAGGTGCTAAGCGGTAATCCACTGATACCACAATTGCCTGTGCCTGATCTGCTAATAGCTGACAGCCTGCATCGACAGATTCTAAATTGCCATAAACCCAGCCTCCACCATGGTAATAAACAATAACAGGTAAAGTTTTGCCGAGGACGGGCGTATAAAGCCGTACTGTAATTTGCGCTCCATCTCGCACCGTAATGTTGTAATTCTCAATCGATGCTAGCTTCGGTTTGTGCACGGATTGCCATTGCGTAACCGTCCGCATGGCTCTCGCTTCCTGCGGTGTAACTTTGTAATAAGGTGTAGCAGTACGCTGAGCTTCTAGATAATGAACAGCTTCTTTTCTTAAAGTTGTCATCTTCATCATTCCTTTATTGTGAGTTTGTTATCCTTATTATAAACTATTCATATAATTTTACTAGGATTTAATTGTCGCATAAGCTTTTTTATTTATAAATGAGGTGAAATAAGCACATTATGTTTATAATAAAAGGGACGAAAGTATTTGGAGGGACAGTATGATTTCTTTAATTGTGGCACATGATGACAATCACGTCATCGGTTATAACAATGGGATGCCTTGGCATTTACCTGGGGATTTGCAGTATTTTAAACAAAAAACAATGGGCAAGCCTATGGTTATGGGACGTAAAACATTTGAATCCATCGGTCGACCACTTCCAGGGCGACGCAACATTGTCATTACGCGTGATGAAAACTATCAGGCAGAGGGCATTGAAACTGTGACAAGTTTGGAAGAGGCATTAGCGCTAGCTGGAGATGTACCTGAGGTGATGATTATTGGTGGCGAGCAGATTTTCCGCTTAGTGATGGAGATGGCTGATCGCTTGTATATCACAAAAATTAATCACGCCTTTCAGGGAGATACTTATTTCCCGAGCTATGAGCAGGATTTTGTTCAAGTCTCTTCAGAAACGCCTGAAACAGCACCAGAAGGCTATACATTTCAATATCAAATTTTTGAACGTAAATAAACGAAAAAAGCAATCGCTCATTGTGAAGGGAGCGATTGCTTTTATTATAGATAAAAATAAACACAAGCATACATAGAGGCACAGCCAGCTAATACAAAGAGATGCCAGATTGCATGGTTAAAGGGCAGTGAGCGCCATGCATAAAAGATGGCCCCAATCGTATAGAACAGCCCACCTGCTAGCAGTAAAGCAAAGCCATGTAAACCTAAATAGAGATAAACGGGCTTAATGGCAAATATAATTAACCAGCCCATGCCGATATAAAAAATCAATGAAAGTACTTCAAAGCGATTAATAAAGAAACATTTAAACAACACACCAAGCACAGCCAGTGACCAAATAATACATAATAGCGTCAATCCTAGCGTACCACCAACGGCAATTAATAAAAACGGCGTATAGGTGCCGGCAATTAAAATATAAATGGACGAATGGTCCAAAATAGCGAAAAAGTGTTTATATTTTTCTGGCATACTGTGCAGTAATGTAGACATTAAAAACAGAATGATGACAGACGCACCGAAAATGCTGAAAGTTGTAATATGTAGTGCATTTCCTGTTTGGACGGCTGCTAACAGTAGAACAACCAGTGCTGGAATACTTGCGATGAAACCAATACCATGTGTAATGGCATTCCACAGCTCTTCCCTCCATGATTTATAGTCAAATGAATCAACCATTTGAAACACTCCTTTCGTTCATACATTTACTATACCCCAATAATTTAGAGATGAACATTTACATTTGTCATATAGTTCATATCAAAAATGTCATAAGCCTGTCATATTCTTTGAGGGGCATTGATAGACAAGAGGTAGGCGAAAACGCTATAGTATCCAAGGTAGCGTTTACATGCAAGCTAGGACAAGGTTTTGCCTAATGACAAATGTCATGTTTACATAATGATTCATTAGTCTATATAATAAATTTTAATGAAGTAAAAGGATGTGTCGAAGTGAGACGAATTCATATAGTAACGGACTCAACTTGTGATTTAACAAAAGAAGAAGTAGCACAACATGGCATACATATCGTGCCTTTAACGATTCAAATTGATGGTCAAACATATACGGATGGTGTGGACTTGGAGCCACAGTCATTTTTAGGCTTAATGAAAAATGCGAAAAATTTACCGAAAAGTTCGCAACCAGCTCCAGGGAAATTTAAGGAATTATATGATGAGCTCGGTAAAGATGGCGATCAAATTATCTCCATCCACATGACAGGCGGTATGAGTGGAACAGTAGAATCAGCACGCCAAGCGGCACAAATGACAGATGCCGATGTGACAGTCATTGACTCTCGGTTTATCGCGATTGGCTTGGCTATCCAACTACGTGAGGCAATCCGCATGCGTGATGAAGGGGCAACAGTAGAGGACATCGTAGCACGTTTGGAAAAGGTACGAGACAATACGCATTTATATGTGATTGTAGACACGCTCGAAAACTTAATTAAAGGCGGTCGAATCGGTAAAGGAACAGGCTTTATCGGTTCCCTTCTAAACATCAAAGTGATTGCCAACCTTGAAGGTGGCGTATACAACCCAGTGTCAAAGGTACGTAGTCATAAACAAGTAGTTAATTTTTTATTTAAACAATTCCAAGCAGATACAGCTGGAAAAACAGTTAAGGCAGTCGGCATTTCCCATGCAGATGGCCTAGTAACGATGGGCAATCCATTAAAAGCGTTAATCGAAGAAACTGGCTTTAACGATGTTGAAATTGCCTTTACATCTCCAATCATCTCGACACACACAGGTCCAGGAGCAATCGGTTTTATTTATTTTGCAGAATAACAGGAAGGAGCTACTACATAAGTAATTGTAGTGGCTTTTTTATACTGTAACACTTTGAAGACATGAATGAGCGTTTTAATCAAACAACGATCAATTTGCTCCTAAGAAAGAGCGACTTCGATTATATGGTGACTACTTTGCCGCCAAGCAAGAGCGGCTCCAATCAAATTGTGAGCGTTTTCCCACAAAGTATGAGCGGCTTCAATCAGAGTGTGATCGCTTTCTCACATGAATTGAGCGAGTTTAATCCAAAGAAGAGCGGTTAACCATTAAGTATGAGCGGCTTCAAATAAATAGTGAGCGTTTTGTCAGCAAGTAAGAATAGCTTCAATCAAATAGTGATGCTTTACCACCAAAAATAATCAGAAATCCTCTAATTATCATCACTTCTGCATAAAACCATACATTCATCAAAAATTTGTGAAGAAATTTGGCAAGAGCACAAAATTATGGAGAACTAAGGGTAAGTCACTTTTCATTGAAGCATGAACTATTCTATAATAGAAGTAATAGAAAGGGATGGAAGGTGGTCAAATGGACATTTGGCGATTTATGTTGTCATGTTTGACCGTCTTAGTACTAAGTGGTTGTGCAATATCAATCGATGAACCGAATCCGCAAGCAGAGCCAGAAGGTGAGCAAGCAGGAACGGAGCAAGATATGCCGCAGGATGAGCAACAAACAGAAGATGAGGAAAAAGCATCTAAGAATATGTTGACGCAAATTTTTGAACATTTTTTTGAGCCATCAGCAGAGGATTTATCGCAAATTGATGAAGAACAAGCAAAGCAACTACATTACTTGGCACTGGGAGATTCGTTGACAGATGGTGTCGGTGATGAGTATAGTCAAGACGGTTATGTTGGAAGATTAGCAGATTCATTGCTCGCATGGCCTTCGATATCGGATGTAGAGGTCGATAATCGGGGCAAACGTGGTAGACGCAGCGATCAGCTACTAAAATTAGTGAAAAAAGGGCATTATGATGAAGAGCTGCAGGAAGCACAGTTAATTTCCTTAACAATGGGTGGCAATGATGTCATGAAGGTCGTCAGGCAGGATTTATTTAACTTAAAGCGTGACGCTTTTGATAAGGAACTGCTGGCTTATAAAGAACGTTACAGCAAAATCGTAGAAGGCATTCGCGCAAAAAATCCGACAGTGCCCTTATTACTCATTGGTTTTTATAATCCATTTTCAATTGTGACCAATGAGGCGAATGAATTTGATACCATTATCACAGAATGGAATAATGTGATTGAGGATGTAGCCAGCAAGGATTCCAATGCTTGTTACGTATCAGTAGAAGATTTATTTGATTCTAATGAAGAGCTCGTCTATCATACAGACTTTTTCCACCCAAATGCAAAGGGGTATGAAAAAATGACAGAGCGTATACTTGCAGCAATGGAGCAGTGTGGTATGGAAAAAAAGATTAACAAGGCAATAGGCTTCGAGGAGTGACAAAATGAATAAATGGAAAGTCGCGTTTTTCGCCTTAGCAGGCACAGTGCTTTTTGCAATCCTCCTCGTCGTTTTTTTAGCAACTAGACCAGTGGATGGCGGCCATGTTGCGAAGAGTTCAGCAGGTGAAAGTGAAAGCAAAGGAAATGTACTCGTGGTACAAACCACAACAAAGGAATTAGAATCGATATCAAAAAAATACTTAAAGGATGCAGCGAAAGGTTCACCTTTACCACTTGATTTTACAATTGGGGATGATATTCAATTACGTAGCACACTCACGGTATTTTATACGGAAATCCCCATTTCCATGAATTTTGACCCCATTGTGGATGACAAGGGGAATATTATTTTAAAACAGACGGGCATGAATGTAGGTTTATTAAACATTCCACCGGAGACGACGATGAAAATCATGCGCGATTCGGTGGAATTTCCCTCATGGATTACCGTGAATCCGAATAAAGCTGAAATTTATATTGATTTATCGCGCATTAACATTGCTTCTGGATCACGTGTACGTGCTAAAGAGTTGGACTTACCAAAGGATAAAATTTTATTGGAAATTATTGTTCCTGGTGAATAAGGAGTGAAATGAATGGCAAAGCAATATGCAACATTTGCGGGAGGCTGTTTTTGGTGTATGGTCAAGCCCTTTGACGAAACACCAGGCATTGATTCTGTGATTTCAGGCTATACAGGTGGACATGTTGTGAATCCTACCTATGAACAGGTTTGCTCGGAAACAACAGGGCATGTAGAAGCTGTACAAATTACATTTGATGATGAATTATATAGCTACGAGCAGCTACTTGCGATTTATTGGACATTGATTGACCCAACAGATGCAGGGGGACAATTTTATGACCGTGGAGAATCCTACACAACGGCCATTTTTTATCATGACGAAGAACAGCGTGAGCTTGCTGAACGTTCAAAGGCGGATTTACAAGCATCTGGCAAGTTTGATAAACCAATTATGGTAAAAATCTTACCAGCCACTACGTTTTATCCGGCTGAGGATTATCATCAGCAGTATTATAAGAAAAATCCAATGCACTATGAGCGCTATTCGATTGGATCAGGTCGTCGAGCGTTTCAGGAGCAACACTGGGGGAACAAACATGAATAAAGAACAACGTTTAAAAGAATTAACAGAGATGCAATACTATGTGACACAGGAAAATGGCACAGAGCCACCATTCCGTAATGAGTACGATGACCATTTTGCAGAAGGCATCTACGTAGATATTGTTTCTGGCAAGCCTTTATTTAGCTCACTCGATAAATACAACTCTGGTTGTGGCTGGCCAGCCTTCACAAAGCCGATTGAAAAAGAACAGGTGACCGAGCATTTCGATACATCTCACGGTATGCGTCGTGTGGAAGTACGCAGTAAAGAAGCGGATTCGCATCTAGGACATGTCTTCCCAGACGGCCCAAGTGAGCAAGGCGGCTTACGCTACTGCATCAACTCAGCAGCGCTTCGATTTATCGCAAAAGAGGATTTAGAAAAAGAAGGCTATGGCGAATACCTAGCACTATTTAAATAGTGCTAGGTTTTTTTGTGGTTATGAGACACTGGAGATTAGAAGGATAGAAATCCGAAAGTGGAGGATAAAATTGAAAAAGTAGCGGATAGAATGCTCAAAGTGAAGGATAGCCCCGCAAATTAGAGGGATAGCCCTCAAATAATTGGATAGAAATCTGAAAGTGAAGGATAAACCAGAAAAAGTAGCGGATAGAATGCTTAAAGTGAAGGAAAGCCCCGCAAATTAGAGGGATAGCTCTCAAATAATTGGATAGAAATCTGAAAGTGAAGGATAAACCAGAAAAAGTAGCGGATAAAATGTTCAAAGTGGAGGATAGCCTAGCAAATTAGAGGGATAGCCCTCAAATAATTGGATAGAAATCTGAAAGTGAAGGATAAACCAGAAAAAGTAGCGGATAGAATGCTTAAAGTGAAGGAAAGCCCCGCAAATTAGAGGGATAGCTCTCAAATAATTGGATAGAAATCTGAAAGTGAAGGATAAACCAGAAAAAGTAGCGGATAGAATGCTCAAAGTGGAGGAAAGCCCGCAAATTAAGGGGATAGCCCTCAAATAATTGAATAGAAATCTAAAAGTGAGGGATAAACCAGAAAAAGTAGCGGATAGAATGCTCAAAGTGGAGGATAGCCCTGCAAATTAGGGGGATAGCTCTCAAATAATTGGATAGAAATCTGAAAGTGAAGGATAAACCAGAAAAAGTAGCGGATAAAATGTTCAAAGTGGAGGATAGCCCCGCAAATTAGAGGGATAGCCCTCAAATAATTGGATAGAAATCTGAAAGTGAAGGATAAACCAGAAAAAGTAGCGGATAGAATGCTCAAAGTGAAGGATAGCCCCGCAAATTAGAGGGATAGCCCTCAAATAATTGGATAGAAATCTGAAAGTGAAGGATAAACCAGAAAAAGTAGCGGATAGAATGCTCAAAGTGAAGGATAGCCCCGCAAATTAGAGGGATAGCCCTCAAATAATTGGATAGAAATCTGAAAGTGAAGGATAAACCAGAAAAAGTAGCGGATAGAATGCTCAAAGTGAAGGATAGCCCCGCAAATTAGAGGGATAGCCCTCAAATAATTGGATAGAAATCTGAAAGTGAAGGATAAACCAGAAAAAGTAGCGGATAGAATGCTCAAAGTGAAGGATAGCCCCGCAAATTAGAGGGATAGCCCTCAAATAATTGGATAGAAATCTGAAAGTGAAGGATAAACCAGAAAAAGTAGCGGATAGAATGCTTAAAGTGAAGGAAAGCCCCGCAAATTAGAGGGATAGCCCTCAAATAATTGGATAGAAATCTGAAAGTGAAGGATAAACCAGAAAAAGTAGCGGATAGAATGCTCAAAGTGAAGGATAGCCCCGCAAATTAGAGGGATAGCCCTCAAATAATTGGATAGAAATCTGAAAGTGAAGGATAAACCAGAAAAAGTAGCGGATAGAATGCTCAAAGTGAAGGAAAGCCCCGCAAATTAGGGGGATAGCCCTCAAATAATTGGATAGAAATCTGAAAGTGAAGGATAAACCAGAAAAAGTAGCGGATAGAATGCTCAAAGTGAAGGAAAGCCCCGCAAATTAGGGGGATAGCCCTCAAATAATTGGATAGAAATCTGAAAGTGAAGGATAAACCAGAAAAAGTAGCGGATAGAATGCTCAAAGTGAAGGAAAGCCCCGCAAATTAGAGGGATAGCCCTCAAATAATTGGATAGAAATCTGAAAGTGAAGGATAGACCAGAAAAAGTAGCGGATAGAATGCTTAAAGTGGAGGAAAGCCCCGCAAATTAGAGGGATAGCTCTCAAATAATTGGATAGAAATCTGAAAGTGGAGGATAAACCAGAAAAAGTAGCGGATAGAATGCTCAAAGTGGAGGAAAGCCCCGCAAATTAAGGGGAAAGCCCTCAAATAATTGGATAGAAATCTGAAAGTGAAGGATAAACCAGAA